>NZ_KE384581.1:0-280477 GCF_000426865.1 Citrifermentans bremense R1 | reverse complement strand
GCCTTCTCTGCAGCAGCCTTCTCTGCAGCAGCCTTCTCGGCAACAGCCTTCTCGGCAGCGGCTTTCTCAGCGGCAGCTCTCTCGGCGGCAATCTTTGCGACAGCAGCCTTTGCCGCAGCGGCTTTCTCTGCAGCAGCTTTCTCTGCAGCAGCTTTCTCTGCAGCAGCTTTCTCTGCAGCAGCTTTCTCTGCAGCAGCTTTCTCTGCAGCGGCTTTCTCTGCAGCGGCTTTCTCGGCAGCGGCTTTCTCGGCAGCGGCTTTCTCGGCAGCAGCTGCCTTTGCAATGGCAGTTGCTGCCGGCGCCGCAACCGGTTTCTCAACCGGCTTCGAAGTCAGCTCAAGAGGCTCGCCCTTCTCATATTTGTCCGCCAGCGCCAGCAGCCCATCCTCGACCGTCGCTTTGAGCGGGCTCTCCGGGTATTCCCGCAGGAACTGCGCCATGTATTTTGCTGCGTCCTGCTGATGCCCGGCCTTATAGTGCGCCCTCGCCAGCCAAAATATCGCCATGTCCTTGAGCGGTGTGTCAGGATACTTCTTGAGAAGCACTGACATACTGTCAATGGCAGTCTTATATTCCTTTTTCTGATAGGCATTAAATCCTGAGATAAAGATCTGAGAATCTTCTGAATCAAGAGCAAAGGAGGGCGCCGGTACTGTGAGCGCAACCAAAAGCAGGACAATGAGGATCTTTGACAATGAAGCACGGAAAATATTATAAAAATGCACGTGTGAACCTTTCCGAGCGGTAGGGTATAAAGCGTTGAACGTGTCGGAAAGTATCACTATAGACAATTATTGTCAACGCAGAATGGCGCTTTTGACACCCGTGCCGAGCCCCATTCCACGGCACTTTTTCGGGCGTTTGCGCCTGCCCGAGCACCGGAGTTTTCTCTTTACCTGGAGCGGGATTTCAGTTACAGAGTTACCCCTCCGGCAGAATTGATCGTTTACCAAGTAAAGGCCCCAATGACACGACTGATAATAACCGGCGTATTTTCCGCACTTTTCTTCAGCAGCACCTTCGTCCTCAACCGTGCCATGAGCCTGCAGGGTGGGCACTGGCTCTGGAGTGCAAGCCTTCGATACCTTTACATGTTCGCCATGCTGAGCGCCTGGCTGGTATTGACCGGAAAGTCGCGCCTGCTGTGGGAGGTTTTCGCCACCTACCGGCGCAACTGGTGTTTCTGGACCATCGCAGGCAGCACCGGGTTCGGCGTTTTTTACTCCCTGCTCACCTTTAGTTCGTCCTTCGCGCCGGGATGGGTAGTAGCCACCACCTGGCAGTCCACCATCCTGGCCACGCCGCTGGTGCTGCTCCTTTTCCGCAAGCGCGTACCCATGCGGGGAATCCTCTTCACGCTTTTGATCTTCACCGGCATCGTCCTTGTCACCTGCGAGCAGGCAACGGCCGCGTCGTGGAGGGAAACCATGCTCGGCATCGTCCCGGTCCTTGCCGCCGCATTCGCCTACCCCCTCGGCAACCAGTTGGTATGGGAGGCGCGGCACGGGAGCATGGCGTTCATCCCCAAGGTGGAAAGTGGCGTACTCGACAACAGCATCGGCAGGGTCTTGATCATGGTGATTGGCTCCCTCCCTTTCTGGGTGGTGCTGACAGTCGTACTGCGGCCTCCCGCACCGACCGGGGGGCAGTTGCTCAATACCGCCATCGTTGCCGTTTTCTCCGGCGTCATCGCCACCACGCTTTTCTTCAAGGCGCGGCACTTGGCGCGGACCCCTTTCGAGCTTTCCGCGGTGGATGCCACCCAGGCTATGGAGGTGGTCTTCTCGCTGTTAGGGGAGATCATCTTTCTGGGCGGGGCGTGGCCGGGATACGCAGGGGGCGCCGGGGTCGTGCTGTCGTTATTGGGACTCGTGCTCTATGTCAGATCGCAGGCCATTGCCGACTGAGACGGCGCGTCCGCTGGAGCATTGACACCTCATCCGTTGTTGGCTACATTCGCGTCCGTCGCACGCATTTCTTTGTCTTTGTCTAAATCGATGAAAGCGGAGGGAAGACCTATGAGTAATAAACCGACCAGGGAGACGACCTGGGAACTGATCAAAGAGTACCTGCCAAGTGACCAGATGCAGAGGCATTCGCTGGCGGTCGAAGCCGTGATGCGGCACCTGGCTAAGAAGTACGGGGAAGACGAGGAGATGTGGGGGGTGATCGGGCTGGCGCATGACGTCGATTACGAGCGGTACCCGGACCAGCACTGCCACCGGGCTCCGGAGATCCTCAGTGAAGCGGGATGGCCCGAAGAATACATCCGCGCCGTCGTCTCCCACGGTTGGGGGATCTGCAGCGATGTCGAGCCGCTCTCCCGGTTGGAGAAGACCCTTTTCACCATCGACGAATTGACCGGGCTCGTGGCAGCCTCAGCCTTGGTGCGGCCGTCCAAGAGCATCCTGGACCTCCCGGTGAAGAGCGTCACCAAGAAATGGAAGGACAAGGCATTTGCCGCCGGCGCCGACCGGTCGGTTATCGAGAAGGGTGCCGCCATGCTCGGCGTCGAACTTCCCGAGTTGATCGCCGACACCATCGACGGGATGCGTACCGAGGCCGAAGCCATCGGACTAAAAGGGAACCTGTAGCGCCCCGAAAAGGAGACAGAGATGAGTCCATCGTTTCGTCCGCGCGGACCTAAGAGCGTCCCGCCCAAGAGCGCCGAGGAGATAGACGAGTTGGTCCGCAAGATGCGCGGCGAGCAGCAGCGCCCCGACAACTACCGGGAGCGCTCGCTCAAGCTGCACGGCTGGATCTGCGCCAAGTGCGGGAGGGAGTTCGAGCTTGCCAACCTGCACCTTTTGACCGTGCACCATAAAGACGGCAACCATAACTACAACCCGCCCGACGGGAGCAACTGGGAGAACCTCTGCGTCTACTGTCACGACGACGAGCACAGCCGCACCATCCTCGCCGAGTACCTTGAGGGGAAAGAGAAGAAACCCTGAAAACCTCTCACAAGGAGAACTTCTGAGAAAATCTGAGCACTGCGGGAGAGAAGCATGGAACTAGAGGCTTCCCCGCCTTTTGTTTCTTCTGCCCTTGTTTTCCCGGTTTTCCCCTGTGGTTGTTTGGCTCCAGCTTTTTCTCAGACGGCCTCAGATTTTCTCCGTGGCTACAGGTTTAGGCTTCTCTCCTGATTTTCTCAGATGTCCTCAGATGTTCTCCTTGTTAATGGTTTTGGTTTTGACAAACTCCCGCCTCTCCTCCTACAATACCCCGTTAATGTGCAGGGCTAGGCCCCACCTCTCATATCCCAAAAGGAACATCCAGACATGCTGCACCTGAAGAAGCTTTCCAAGGACTTCGCGGGGAAACCGCTTTTCACTGATATCAGCTGGCACCTGAAAAAGGGCGAGCGCGTTGGTCTCGTCGGCGAGAATGGCGCCGGCAAATCCACCTTGATGCGCATCATCGCTGGCGAGGTGGAAAGCACCAGCGGCGAGATCCAGATCGCGCGCGGCGGGACGGTAGGCTACCTCCCCCAGGACGGCATCGTGGCGAAGGGACAGCCTCTTTTCGCCGAGGTGATGACGGCGCTCTCGGAGCTGCAGGAAATAGAGAGCGAGATCGCGCAGCTCACGACGCGGCTGGAGCGGGAACCCCACGACGCCCCGGGACACGACCAGTTGCTCGACCGCTTCGGACATCTCCAGGAGGAGTTCCGCCTCAAGGGGGGGTACTCGATGGAAAGCGAGGTGGGAAACGTCCTCACCGGCCTCGGCTTCTCCCCCGCCGACTGGGAAAAGGAGTGCGGCGAGTTCTCGGGCGGTTGGCAGATGCGCATCGCCTTGGCCAAACTGCTCCTGAAAAAACCGAACGTGCTCCTTCTGGACGAGCCGACCAACCACCTGGATATCGAGGCACGCAACTGGCTCGAAGGGTACCTGCAGGGTTACCCGTACTCGGTAATGCTGGTCTCGCACGACCGCTTCTTCCTGGACCAGGTCTGCTCGCGCATAGCCGAGGTATGGAACCACGACATCTCCGACTACCACTGCAACTACAGCCGCTATCTGGTGCTCAGGGAGGAGCGGGTCTCCGCACTCAGGGACGCTAAAAAACGTCAGGATGAGGAGGTGGAGAAGATCGAGGACTTCATCTCCCGCTTCCGCTACAAGACCGACAAGGCGGCGCTGGTGCAGTCGCGCATCAAGCAGCTGGAGAAGATCGAACGCATCGTGCTGCCGCCGGAGAGGAAGAAGATCCGTTTCAGCTTCCCCACCCCTCCCAAAAGCGGCAAGACCGTGATGGAGTTGACCAACATCACCAAGGCGTACGGCAGCAACGTGGTCCTGGACGGCATCGACCTCACGGTGGAAAGCGGCGAGCGGATCGCCCTCGTTGGGCACAACGGCGCCGGCAAGTCGACCCTGATGCGGGTAATGGCAAACGCCGACGTCACCTCCGGTAGCGTGAAGGACGGCCACAACGTGATCAAGGACTACTTCGCCCAGGACCAGGCGCAGGAGTTGGATGCCTCCAGGAGCGCCTACGACGAACTCCTGGCGGACGCCCCCTTCGACATGGTGCCGCAACTGCGCGACATCCTTGGCGCCTTCCTCTTTTCCGGCGACGACATCCACAAGAGGGTCGCGGTCCTCTCGGGGGGCGAAAGAAACCGCCTGGCGCTCGCCAAGCTGCTTCTGCGCCCCTCCAACCTGCTCCTCATGGACGAGCCGACCAACCACCTCGACCTCTTCAGCAAGGAGGTCCTCCTCGAGGCGCTCAAGAATTTCCCGGGCACCGTGGTCTTCGTCTCCCATGACCGCCACTTCATAGACGGCCTCGCCACCAGGGTGGTCGAGGTCGGCGGGGGGAAGCTGGAAAGCTTCTACGGCGACTACGAATACTACCTGGAGAAGACCTCCGGAACGGCGCCGGCGTCGGCTAGCGACGGCGGAGGACGCCTCACCCCTTCGCCCGCGGAACAGAAAAAGACCGAATCTTACGACAGCGACGCCGGGGGGGACCGGCTGTCACGGCAGCAGCAGCGCGAGCAGGACAAACAGCGCCAGAAAGAGGAGCGCGCCCGCGAGCGCAAGCAGGCAGAGCTGGAGCAGAAGATCGCCGTGAAGGAGGGGGAACTGGCCGAACTGGAGCAGGCGATGGCCGCACCCGACTTCTTCTCGGACCATGAAGCCGCGCGTCTAGCGGGTGAACGGCACGCGCAACTGACCGAAGAAATCGCGTCGCTGTACCAAGCATGGGAGTCGGCGTAAACGGCAGTCGCGGTTGACACAGCAAAGGGTTCCAGTACTCTATTTAAGTTTTCAAAACCCCTAACAAAAACACCTGGAACCCGCCATGACAGAGAACATCACCATAAATATGCCGGAGATCGTCCCGCTTTATCCCTTGCGGGAAATCATTGCCTTTCCATACATGGTCTTCACCATTTTCCTCAAACAGGAGGACATGCCTCCATTCGAGGAAGCGGTGCTGTTCAACAACCTGGTGGCACTGGTCAAACTCCGCGAAGAGCCGACCGGAGAGTTGTTTCCGGCGCTGCATGAAATCGGCACACTGTGCAAGGTGATGCAGATCAACAAACTGGCCGGCGGCGGAGCCAAGGTCGTCCTCGAAGGGGTGATCAGGGTCAGGGTGCTGGCCATCGTGCAGCAGACGCCGGTGGCGCTCTCCAGGCTGGAACCGGTGCGCGAGTTCGCCGAAAAGTCCATGGTGTCCGAGGCGCTGGTAGGAAGCCTCAACGCCCTCCTCAAGATCGCCCTCTCCTACGGCCGCCCCCTCCCCGACGATGTCATGAAGATGATCGACTTCATCGACAACCCGGCGCGCCTTTCCGACCTGGTGGCACTCTACCTGAACCTCCCCATCGATGAACTGCAGAAGCTCCTGGAAACCTTAGATCCACTGGAGCGGCTGAAAAAGGTCTACATGCACCTGACCAACGAGGTCCAGCGCCTGCAGATCAAAGGTGAGGTGCAGGCTGAGGTAACCAAGAAGGTCGGGAAGAGCCAGAAAGAGTTCCTGCTGCGCGAGCAGATGAAGCAGATCCAGGAGGAACTGGGGGAGGAGGACTCCAGGCTGGGCGAGGCGAACGAACTGAGGTCCAAAGTCGAAAGCGCCCATATGCCCGAGGACGTGCGCAGGATCGCGGAAAAGGAGATGCGCAGGCTGGAGCGGATCAACCCGGCCTCCCCCGAGTACACTGTCTCCCGCACCTACCTCGACTACCTGACCACCATCCCCTGGCAGGTCAGCACCCCGGACAACCGTGACATCAACCAGGCCGAGACCATCCTCAACGAGGACCACTACGACCTGAAGAAGGTGAAGGAACGCATACTGGAATACCTGGCGGTCCGGTCGCTCAAGGACAAGATGAAGGGTCCGATCCTCTGCTTCGTGGGCCCTCCGGGCGTCGGCAAGACCAGCCTCGGGAAGTCGATCGCAAGAACGCTGGGACGCAAATTCATCAGGATCTCTTTGGGCGGCATGCGCGACGAGGCCGAGATCAGGGGGCACCGGCGCACCTACATCGGCGCGCTTCCGGGGCGCATCATCCAGGAGATCAACCGGGCTGGCTCCAACAACCCCGTCTTCATGCTGGACGAAGTAGACAAGATCGGCGCGGATTTCCGGGGCGACCCGGCCAGCGCGCTCCTCGAAGTGCTCGACCCCGAGCAGAACTTCTCCTTCACGGACCACTACCTGGACGTCCCGTTCGACCTTACCAACGTGATGTTCATCACCACGGCAAACCAGCTCGACCCCATCCCCGCGCCGCTCAAGGACAGGATGGAGGTGATCACCCTTTCCGGGTACACCGACGAGGAGAAGCTGAACATAGCCAAGAGCTATCTGGTCGCACGCGAGGTCGAGGAGAACGGGCTCGCCAGCATGGCGCCCCAGTTCACCGACGAGGCCATCTACCGGGTCACCCACGACTACACCCGCGAGGCCGGCGTCAGGAACCTGCAACGCAACATAGCCTCCATCTGCCGCAAGATCGCCAAGGAAGTGGCCCAAGGGAAGAAGGTGCGCCCCATGGTCGATCCAGAAACCGTCTCGGAGCTCTTGGGTGCGCCGAAGTTCTTCGACGAGGTCGCCTCGGAAAAGGACCGGGTCGGCGTGGCGACGGGGCTTGCCTGGACCGAAAGCGGCGGGGACATCATCTTCGTGGAAGCGACCAAGATGAAGGGAAAAGAGGACCTGATCCTCACCGGATCGCTGGGCGAGGTGATGAAGGAATCGGTGCGGGCCGCGCTTTCCTTCGTGAAGGCCAACTGCGCTGAACTCGGTATCGACAAGAAGATGTTCGACGAGACCACGCTCCACATTCACGTCCCGGCCGGGAGCATCCCCAAGGACGGCCCTTCCGCCGGGATCACCATGGCCACCGCAATCGTCTCGCTCTTCTCCGGACGCGCAGCGCGAAGGGACGTGGCCATGACCGGCGAGATGAGCCTCACCGGGCGGGTCCTCGCCATCGGCGGGCTCAAGGAGAAGGTGCTGGCCGCGCGGCGCGCCGGGGTGAAGAAGGTGCTGGCCCCCGCCAAGAACAAGAAGGACCTTGAGGACATCCCCGAGAACGTGAAGAACGAACTGGAATTCTTCTTCGTAGAGGATATCCGCGAGGTGTTCGTTCAGGCTCTCAACCCCACTTCCCCTGCTCCTACCGCCGCCACTTCTGCCCGTACTCCGGCGGGAGCGCCTCCTCCTCAATAACAAATCGCCCCCCCTCCCCACCCAGTTGGGCGAGGGGGGATGTCCCCGCCATCCCCAAGCTATTCTCCCAGCATCTTTAAGCCCCCCTCCCCCCTTGCGCTTCAACAGGACAAATGCTATCTTTTTGTTCGCTTCACATTAAACGGACCAAGCTGAGGTAGTCATGAAGACCATATCAAGATGCGTCGTCGTTCTCGCCATTGTCGCCGGCGCCGCCACCAGCTTCGCACAGGGGCTCGCGGAGCGGGTGCAGGAACACACCCTGAAAAACGGGATGAAGCTCCTCATGGTGGAGCGTCACACCTCCCCCACCGTCGCGGCCTGGATCCGTTTCAGGGTGGGGAGCGTGGACGAGCGCAGCGACGAGCGCGGCCTGGCCCACCTGCTGGAACACATGCTTTTCAAGGGGACCAAAACGCTCGGGACCCGGGACTATGCTGCTGAAAAGCCGGTCCTGGACCGGATCGAGGCTACGGCCCAGAAGCTGATGGCGGAGAGAATCAAGAGGGATCAGGCCGACCCGAAGCGGATCGAACAACTGACCGCGGAACTGGCACGCCTGGAGAAGGAGGCGGAGAAGTACGTGGTTAAGGAGGAGTTTGCCGACATCTACGCCCGAAACGGCGGGTCGGGCTACAACGCCTTCACCAGCAAGGACGGGACCACCTACCTGATCAATCTCCCCTCCAACAAGCTGGAACTCTGGGCCAGCATCGAGAGCGACCGGATGCAGAACGCGGTGCTCAGGGAGTTCTACACCGAAAGAAACGTGGTGATGGAGGAGCGGCGGCGTTCGTATGACGCCGAGCCCCAGGGGAAACTCTGGGAGACCTTCATCGCCGACGCCTTCAACGCGCATCCCAACGGCCAGCCGACCATCGGCTGGATGTCGGACATAGAGAACCTGACCAGGACCAAGGCGGAGAACTTCCTGCACAAGTACTACGCCCCCAATAACGCCATCGTCGCGCTGGTGGGGGACATAGACCCCCAGAAGGCGATCGCGCTGGTGGAGAAATACTTCGGGAACATACCTCCGGGGACGCCGGTCCCACCGGTTGCCGTGGAGGAACCGGAACAGGCGGGCGAGAAGCGGACCGAGGTGGTCGGGGATGCCGAGCCGGAGTTGATGGTCGGGTTCCACAAGCCGACCCTTCCCGCCCCGGACGACTACGTGTTCGACGCGATCGACATGCTGCTGACCGACGGCCGCACCTCCAGGCTTTACAAGAAGCTCGTGCTGGAGAAGAAGCTGGCCACCTCGGTCTCCTCCTTCGGCGCACCCGGAAGCCGCTATCCTAACCTTTTCATCATCAACGCTACCCCCAGGGCGCCGCACACGGTGGCGGAGGTCGAGGCGGCGATCTACGAGGAGCTGGAGCGGCTGAAGACTGAGCCTATGACGAAAGACGAGCTGCAGCAGATCCTGAACCACCTGGAGTTCGAGGAATCGCGCCAGATGGCGTCCAACGGCGGCCTCGCCAGAAACCTGACCGAATACGAGGCGATCGCAGGCACCTGGCGCTACCTCATCGAGCATCGCCAGAAGGTAGCCCGTATCACCCCCGAGGACGTGATACGGGTGGCCAAGCAGTACTTCACGCGCGAGAACAGGAACGTAGGCTTCATCACCCCGAAGGCCCAGTAGCCATAGAGAATCCCACTGCAATTCGACAAGGGGACCATAAGTAATGATTTCATTCGGAAACAGCTTGTTTAACAAGAAAAGCCAAGCGAGGTTGACGCTCTTTGGGATACTGCTGGCCTTTACCGCCGGCTGCAGCACCATGCAGGGAAGCGCTGCGAAACCCGACGCCCCGCAGGCGCAACAGCTGGCGCAGCCACGCAACATGAGCTTCCCGCCTCTTAACTTCAAGCTCCCCAAGAGCGACCGGGTCCAGCTCAAAAACGGCATGATCGTCTACCTTTTGCAGGACCGCGAACTCCCCATCGTAAACCTGACCGCGTACCTGAACGCCGGGAGCATCTACGAGCCGAAGGAGAAGGTGGGGCTTGCCGCCCTGACCGGCGCGGTGCTCAGAAGCGGAGGGACGCTGAAGACCCCGCCCGAGCAGTTGGACCGCGAGCTGGAGTTCATGGCCTCCTCCATCGAATCCTCCATCAACTCCGACCACGCAGGGGTTTCCTTCTCGACCCTGAGCGTCAACTTGGACAAGACCCTGGCGCTTTTCGCCGAGATCCTCAAGGAGCCGGCGTTCGATCCGGCGCGGGTCGAGATCGCCAAGAGCCACGCCTTTGAGGGTATCCGCCGGCAAAACGACGACCCCAAGGAGATCGCCGGGCGCGAGTTGGCCCGCGCTATCTATGCAGACCATCCGCTGGGGCGCATACCGACCATCGCCACGGTGAAGGCCGTCACCCGCGAAGACATGGTCGAGTTCCAGAAGCGTTATTTCTACCCCGCCAACATGATACTCGCCGTCTCCGGCGACTTCGACCGCGAAAAGCTGCTGCAAAACCTCGAAAAACTCTTCGCCGACTGGCCCAACCGGACCGCGCCTTTCCCGCCGGTCCCGAAACCAAGCGAGGAGCTGACCCCGGCCGTGCTGCACGTGCAAAAGGACGTGAACCAGTCGGTGATCCGGATGGGGCACCTGGGCATCGACAAGAACAACCCGGACCTCTACGCGATCAAGGTGATGGACTATATCCTGGGGGGCGGCTTCACTTCCAGGCTGACCCAGGAGATCCGCTCCAACCAGGGACTTGCCTACAACGTGGACAGCTACTTCGAGGTCGGGCGGCGCTTCAAGGGGTCGTTTGTGGCCGAGACCGAGACCAAGTCGGAATCGACCGCCAAGGCGATCACACTGCTCAACGCCATCATCACCGGCATGACGCAGGCGGAGGTCTCGGACGAGGAACTGAAGCTCGCCAAGGACTCCATCATCAACTCCTTCATCTTCGGGTTCGACCGCAGCAGCACGGTGGTGAACCAGCAGGCGAGACTCGAGTTCTACGGCTACCCGGAAGGGTACCTGGAGCACTACCGCGACAACATCGCCCGCGTCACCCGCGCCGACGTACTGAGGGTGGCCAGGCAGTACCTGCGCCCGGACGCCATGAAACTGGTGGTGGTAGGAAATGAGAAGAAGTTCGACCAGCCGCTTTCCTTGTTCGGGACGGTGCAGGAAATAAAGCTGAACAACAACAAATAGGAGGAAGACCATGGCAAATTGGAAATGCAAGAGCTGCGGGTTCACCAAGGAAGGAAGATGCAAGCCTCAAAAGTGCCCGCAGTGCCAGGAAAAGGGGAACTTCGAGAAAGAGGAGTAATCCGGAATTATCCCGGAAGAAATCCAAAAACAAGAGGGCCAGGCGTTTTGCCTGGCCCTTCTGCGTTTCAGGTGATGCGTGCGGCTCGCCTTGGCGCCGCCCTCACCCCAGCCCCTCTCCCACAAGGCAGGGGTGAGACATCCCTGGCCCTACATGGCGACAGGGGCCGGGCATTACTACTCGCCGCTGAACACCGGCGTCCGCTTTTCCAGGAACGCCTTGATCCCCTCCGCGTAGTCCTTGCTGTCGTACACAGTGCGGCGCAGCCCCTGCACCCTCTCGAAGGTGAGCGGGGAAAGCGGGTGGGCGCTCGCCAGGAGCCGGATCTGCTCTTTGATCACCCCGATGCTGAGCGGGCTGTTCCTGGTGATCTTGGCCGCCATGGCGTAGGTGAATTCCTCAAGCTTTTCGCTCTCCACCAGGTGGTTCAAAAGGCCCGCCCTAACCGCCTCCTCCGCCGAGAGCGGCTCCGCCGTGAAGAACATCTCCTTGGCGAAGTTGACCCCCATGATGTTCATGAAATGCAGGATGCCCGAGACGTTGTAGGGGACCCCGATCTTCGCGGGGGTCATGCAGAAGGTGGAACTGTGGCAGCCGATCAGGATGTCGCAGGAAAGCGCCAGGTCGCAGGCGCCGCCCCAAACGCTTCCCTCGATCATGGCGATCACCGGTATGGGAAGCGACTGGATCGACCTCAAGACGGTGACCAGCGGGTCGTTGTAGGCCAGCGGGTCGCGGCCGGGCATGGGCAACTCGTGCACGTCGTGCCCCGCCGACCAGACCTTCGATCCCTTGGGCGCCCGGATCACCAGCACCCGCATCTTCCCCTTCTGCAGTGCGCCGATCGACTGCAGCATCTCGTCTATCAGCACGCCGCTCAAGGCGTTTCTGTGGTCCGGATCGTTGAATGTGATGGTCCCGATATTGTCCTGCAACTGGGTACTGATGACCGCCATTGGTTTCTCCTTCCACGTTAGTACCGCCGATAGATAGGACGCCCCGCGTGGTCAAGCGCCAGCCTTCGAGTTTATCAGGTTAAAACGAAAAATCAGGAAGGAGACCCCAAGATTTTAATTAGCTCATCGAGCCGGTAGCCGGCGACCGCAGCACTCTCTTTGAGCATCCCGTGCAGCGCACGGTCCTCGTCCAGCTTCAGTAACCAATCGAGCAGGAGCTCGAAGCGCTCCTTGTTGAACCACTGCACCCCCGCGCTTTCATGCAGGTAGACGAACCCGGCCGCCGGCGGGTCGGAGAAAAGCGCCGCACAGCTCTTCAGCACCCCAAGCTCGCGGCAGCGCGAGAAGAAGGAGTCATGGCGCAAAAGCACCCGCAAAAGCTTCCCGTAAGCGTCCGGCGAGAGGTCTGCCGCCTCCTCCGGCTCGGCGGGGGGAAGCGCGTGAAAGGCGTGCACCACCGGGCGCACCAGGCCCAGCGCATCGACCACCTCCGCCGATTCCTCGCCTGAAAGATCGCCGATCCGATGCAGGGCCATATAGGCGCAAAGAAGGAGCCAGTCCCCGGGGGCGCGTGCCGGATCGGCCGCTCCCCCCCGCAGCGCGTCGTCCGCTTCGGTTCCGAAAGCGCTCACCAGAAGGCGCTGCACTTTTTCGGGAGCCTGCGGCGCGAGGGCCTTGAAGAAGGCTGCCAGAAGCGGCTCCAGCTGGGACAGGATGATCTGCGCGGTGGCGCCCTGCTCCTTAGCTGCAGCGGCCGCCTTGGCGAGCAGCGATTGCAGGGCGCCGTGGGCCGAGGCGTAGCGAACCTGCTTCACCTCCTCCTCGATGCTCTCCACCCCCGCCCCGTTCATGCGGTAGCAAAGCGCGCCCCAGGTCCCGAAGTCGTCGTCGTAGATCTCCTCGAAGTCTAGGAAGGCGTGGTACTCGTACCCCCCCATCTCCACGTAAAGCCCCTGGTCGCAGAGGTCCCGGCCGTTTCTCAAGTAGCAAAGCCCCGAGGCGTAATCCCGGAACGAGTAGTAATGACGGCCGTCCCCCTTGAAGCCCAACGCCTCCCCCAGGTTGGTCTGGACCAGCGAGGTCCCCCCTGCGGCGTTCTTCCTGAGCACGGCGCAAGAGCTCCTGATCCACCCTGCGGTGGAGGCGTAGGCGTTGTGGAACAGGATCAGCCCACGCTCGCCGTCGTTGCGGTTGGAGTAGGCGAAGACGTTCTCGTTCACGCTGTTGCCGCTGAAGAAGTCGTACAGGGTGAACTGCTCGCTCCCCGAGAAGATGTGGCGCCTGCGCATGAGCGGAAAGATGTCGCTCTCGTGCCGGGCCACCAGATGCTCGTCCACCGGCTCGTCCCAGTAGGCCCGCCTGTACTCCATGCCGTACTTCTCGTGGAACCCCTCGATCTGTCCGTGCCCGATCATGGGGAGCCCCGGCATGGTCACCAGGAGCACCGTCGCGCCGAAGTACTTCCCTTCCTTGCCGAACTGCTCTACGGCGGTGCGCTCGTCGGGGTTGTTCATGAAGTTGACGAAGCGCTTCAGAATCTCCGGCTCGAACTCCAGCACGTTCTTCATCGTCTGCCGGTACTTGGCGTTCTCCTCCATCTTCAGCATGTTCATGAAGGCGCTGTTGTAGACCCGGTGCATGCCGAGGGTGCGCACGAAGTACCCCTCCATGAGCCAGAACGCCTCCGCCAGGAGGAGCGTGTCGGGAGCCTCGACCGCGACCCGGTCCACCACGTCGCGCCAGAACTCGACCGGGAAGACCTCGTCGAAACCGGGGCGGTCCATGCCGTGTTCGGCCCGCGAGGGGACGCCGGAGCCGTGCCCGGGGAGCGGGAACCACAGGCGCTGGTAGTGCTTCTTGGCAAGGGTCATGGCGGCGTCGAAACGGATGATCGGGAACTGGCGCGCCACGTGGAGGATGGTCCCTATCACCGCCTCGCGCACCTCGGGGATCAGGTAGTTCAGCTGCGCCGTGTCGTTCCAGGGGGTGCTGGTGCCGTCGTTGCCGTGATAGATGTAGCGCACCCTGCCGTTGCCGCGGTCCAGGTGCTTGAACACCACCGCCGCGTCGCGCTTGTCCCAGTATCCGTCCTCGATGAAAAGCCCCACCCGGCCGTCGGGGGAGAGGTCGGGCCCGTTGAACTGGTAGTCGGGATAGGGGGGGTAATCGAGCTGGATGAACCAGTCGGGGTGCTCCACGGTCCACTTGGAGTAGAGGCCGGTATGGTTGGGGACCATGTCGCTGGCAAGCCTGATGCCGCGCGCGGCGCAGCGCCTTCTCAGGTTCTCCAGGGCCCACTCACCACCCAGGTCGTGCGCGATTACGTAGTCGTAGAGCGAATAGGCCGAGGAGATCGCCTCCTGGTTCCCGGAGATGCGCTTGATGGTCTGGGAGGCAGGGGAGCGCTCCCAGATGCCGATCAGCCACAGGGCCGAGAAACCGTAGCGCGACAGCCGGTCCAGCTCGGCATCCGGGATCTGGTCCAGCGTGCGCACCTCGGTCTGGTAGGTCTTCGCCAACTGCCCCAGCCAGACGTAGACCATCTTCGCGATCATCACCACGTTGGCCATCCAGTCGGCGTCCCGGGAGAAGCGCTCATACTCGGGATAGTCGTCGCCGCCGCGCTGCGCGTTCCTGCCGAATTTGAGCACTTTCGGCTCGCCCGGCCCGCCGAAGAAGGCGCGCCCTTCCTGGGAGACGATGTCGAGAGCGGTAACGAGTTCGCCCAGAAGCTCCTGCGGGAGAAAAGAGGCCCAGTTGTCCCTGATGTAGGCGATCTGGCCGGAAAGGGAGTCGGGGGAGGCTTTCAGCGGGGCGCGCAGAAGCTCAGTGAGCGCCACCCCCACCGGCTCGAAGGGGGGGGCCTTCGCCAGGCGGCGGTCGAGCTCCAGGGTCACGGCGAGGTAGGGGGAGGAGGAGGCCAGTTCCGAAGCGTCGAAGATGCGCCTAAACTGGTTCAGCGCACGGTTCTCCCCGTTTAAGAGCATGAGGAGCAGCTCCGCGGTCAAGGCCTGCCGGCGCGAGAGGTCGTCGCCGTCCTGCGCCAATAGCCCTTCCGGGGTTTCGTTCCCCAGGACCATCTGCCGGGAAGGGAAAAGCTCCATGAAACGGTAAAGGGCGCGGCCGGCCTCGCCGGAGAAATCCGGGTAGCCCGCCTGAGCCATCAAGGCCGCCAGTATGCCCGGCTGCTGTTTGGAGCAGTACTGGCTGAGCACGTAGCGGTAAACCCGGCTCAGGATGGAATATAGATGCAAAAGGCCGGGCTGGACCGGGGTTTCCTGCGGGGCCAACTGGCGGTTCAGCTTGGCCGCCACCCGCCTGGCGTATATGATGCCGGGCACCTCTTCCAGCTCCTCGAGCAGATCGCGCAGCTCAATCTTCGAGCCGCAATCCGCCGAGATCTGTATCTGGAAGGGAAAATAGTCGGAGTTAATCAATCTCTGCTTCATCGGACACCTCGTGGCCTCGGTATGGTTGTGGTCGGGTCCCGGCAGGGCGGGACGGTCAGATATGATACATTGGAATACCTGGACTGTCTTTAAAAAAATTATTATTAAGTTTGCGAAATATCCAGTACTATCCCTTTCCGGTCAGGGATTTGCCCTTGACACAGTTTGAGATTTCCCCTACACCTAGTCACTGAATCAGCAATAGCCCGTTTTTACATAGGATAAGTGCCATCGTACCTTCCAGCCTTATAAACGCCCTCAAAACGCGCCGCAAGTTGTTCATTGCGTTGCTTGTGATAGTCGTACTGCTGCCTGCTGCCCGTTTTGCCCTCTTCCTGTCATTGCCGGCAGGCGACGGCAGACGAACCGAAATGGTCGAACTGGGTAAGGGCCGCCCGCTGCGCGCCGTGGCACAGGAGCTGGAGAGCCGCGGCATCGTCTCCAGCGGGCGACTCTTCGCGCTGTACGCCCGCCTCATGGGAGGGGACTCCAGGGTGAAGGCCGGCGTCTACCTTTTCGACAACGGGATGCGGCCGGGCCGGATCCTTTCCAAGATGCTGACCGGAGACGTGTACCAGCGGCTCTTCGCGCTCCCCGAAGGGTACTCGAGCTTTCAGGTGGCCGAGATGCTGGACAAGCGCGGCATCTTCACCAAGGAAAAGTTCCTCAGGGCCTGCCGCGACGAGGTGATGCTGTCCCAGCTGGGGGTTCAGGCACCCAGCGCGGAGGGATACCTCTTTCCCGGCAGCTACAACATCCTTCCCGGAAGAACGGAGCAGGAGGTGGTGCGCGAGATGATAGAGCGGCAGCAGGAATTCCTGAAAAACGGGGTAAGGAACCGTTTGAAGGCCCGCGGGCTTTCCGAGATCCAACTGTTGACCCTCGCCTCGATGGTGGAAAAGGAAGCGGTGCAGCCGGCGGAGAAGCCGCTCATCGCCGCGGTGTTCCAGAACCGGCTCAAGATCGGGATGCGGCTGCAAAGCGACCCCACGGCACTTTACGGCGTGCGCGCCTTCGCCGGCAAGGTCTCCCGTGACGACATCATGAAAGAGACCCCCTACAACACCTACCAGATACCGGCACTCCCTCCGGGCCCCATCGGCAACCCCGGCAGGGACGCCATCGAGGCGGTGCTGAACCCGCCCCGCGTCCCCTACCTCTACTTCGTGGGACGCGGTGACGGGAGCCACCAGTTCTCGCGGGACCTGGCTTCCCACAACAACGCCGTGAACAAGTACCTGAAGGCGCCGCCAGCGCCCCCGAGAGGGACCAAGTGAAACACCGCATCCTTCTGGTCGAGGACAACGACCGCCTGGCGGGGATGCTGACCAGCTTCCTCGCGTCGCTCGGGCACGAGGTGCGCGCTTTGGCCGACGCCGAGACGGCGCTAGCCCTCCTCGGAAAGGAAAAATTCGACCTGCTGGTCCTGGACCTGAAACTCGCCGGGATGAACGGGGTGGAACTGCTGCAGCGGGTGCGCAGGAACCCGGAGCTGAAAGAGCTCCCGGTAATCATCATGACCGGCGTTTTCCGCGGCGAGGGATACGCGCGGGCAGCGGCGAAGCTTGGGGTAAAGGCGTACCTGGAGAAGCCGTTTGGCAAGGACGCCTTTTTTGAGGCAGTCGGCGCCGCCCTCGCCCCGCCGCCGGGACCAAGGGAGTTATCAGCCATGCTGCTCGACCTCTACCATAACGGCAAAAGCGGCGTACTTCAGTTGGGAGGCGGGACGCGCGTCGTTTTTCTTTCCGGGGAACCCGCCTCTTTCTCCTCGCCCGGGTTCGTCCCGTTCCTGGTGGCGGAGGGGCGCCTGTTGCGCGGCGACCTGGAGAAGTACCCGCTCAGCCGGCCGGGCAAGATGCCGCTCTGCGAGGCGGGACTTTTGAGCTACGACGAGCTGCAGGAGCAGTCGCGCCTGTTCCTCGCCAAGGTCCTCGTCGAGGCGGTGCTGCAGAATCAGACCCCGCAGTTTCTGCCGGACGCAGGGGGCATCGAGCCCCCGCTCACGCCCCTTTCGTTGCCGCGCCTGCTGTACCAGGCGGCGAAACAGGGGGGCGGCCGTTTCGGGGCCGACAGCTTCCTGAACCGTTTTGGAGCGCTCTTCCCCTTGAGAACGGAGGCGTACTACCGCCTGGCCAACCTGCTGGGGCTGGG
The DNA here is from genome assembly GCF_000426865.1 of Citrifermentans bremense R1. Classification (GTDB taxonomy): domain Bacteria; phylum Desulfobacterota; class Desulfuromonadia; order Geobacterales; family Geobacteraceae; genus Geomonas; species Geomonas bremensis. The sequence continues at coordinate 262,926 of NZ_KE384581.1, read as the reverse complement.
CCCCGAGGAGATCGGAGTACTGGAGCAGTTGGGGCAAGGTAAAAGCGTCCGGGAAATCTTCGCCTCAGCCCCCCCCGCGCGGCAGGCGTGGTTCCTCGATTTCCTGGTGCGGATGGGCATGGTGAACCTCGCCCTGGAACCGGCTGAGGACCGGGATGCGGGTTTCCCCCAGAAGCTGCTCTTCAACCGCCCGATCGAAGAGATGGTCGAGGTGGAGGTCCAGGGGATGAGCTTCGACGACCTGGTGGACGAGGTCTCCGACTCCATAGACCTGGCGGTGGGCGAGACCGGCATGGCCGCGCCGCTTTCGGCAAGCGAGATCGACTTCGAGCAGGAGGTCCAGCGCGACTACGCCGCCATCCAGAACAAGAACTACTACGAGATCTTCGGACTCTCCCAGGCGAATTTCAGCTTCCCGAGCCTCAAGGAATCCTATTTCTTCAAGACGCGCCAGTACTCCCCGGAAAAGTTCATGCAGCTTTCCGGCGACACCCTCTCCCGCGCGCAGGACGTCCTTTCCCATTACGCCAACGCCTACAACACCCTATCCAGCGTCATCGCCAAGGAACGTTACGACGAGATGCTGAACGCCAACGTGATCGGCCTCGGGGGGCGCCAGGAAGACGCGCTCCAGGCGCGCATACAGTTCCAGTCCGGCAAGGTCTTTCTGGAGATGGAGGACTACAACAACGCCGAGCGCGCCCTGCAGGATGCCTACACCCTCGACGCGGAGGACTCGCAGACCAGCGCCTATCTGGCCTGGTCCATCTACAAGAACCCCGCCAACAACGGTTCCCAAGTCGCCCTGGAAAAGTGCCGCATGCTCCTCTCCAAGAGCCTGCAGATGGGGCGCAGCGCCGAGGCTTTCGCCTTCCGGGGGTGCATGCTGCTGGACGAGGGAAGAGACGGGCTCGCCGAGGGGGAGTTTCAGAAGGCGCTCAGGCTGAACCCGCAAGAGCGGCATGCCCTGGGGGGGATGCGGCTGATCCGGGAGAGGCGCGAAGCCGAGAAGAAGGGACTCTTCAAGAGGATCTTCGGTTAGCCGCGCCCCGCCACCGCAAATTCCCGTTCATTTGCAAGCCTGCCCAGCGCAGGCTTTTTTCATTCATTAGAAGTACCGACTCCGCTTGACCTCCCCATCCATCACGCTCCTTCCCGCCCCCCCGACCCCGCTTGGTTTAGAGCACGGCTTGCCAAGCAATCATTAGCACACCTCGACGCCGGGGCTTGGCTACATCAAGGAGCAGACCGGCAACGACCTGGCCGACCAGGGGTACGCCGGCGTCTTCCCCTTCGCCACCATAGGAAAGAGCATCCTGGTGCACATAGTGCTGGTGGTGACCGGCCAGGGGTGCCCCGGAGATAAATGGCCCGCCGCGACTGCGAACGTGCCTCTTTTCCTGCCCGATTTTCTGCTTTTGGCACACGTATATCTTTTCTATACATCTCCCGGCGATACCCTAAGCGCCTACCAATAGAGAACTTATGCGTTTTACCAACCGACTGCAGCGGGGCCAAAAGCCCCGCTGTATAGCGGCGCTATACATTTTTGCCTCCAGCCGCGAGACCCGTCTTAGGCGCCGAAAAGGGAATGCCTGCAAAAACGGACAGTTGCACATAAAGGGAGTGTTTGATTCAGATTAGGCACGACTGATGCTAAAGAGATCGACGTGAAAATGTTTTCGGCTACCAGAGCAGAGGGACGCGTGGCTCATAAAAGCATACAAGGAGGATAACCATGGGATTCAGATCGGCATTCATCGTCATGGTCGCGCTCGCAGTCGGGTCATCCGGAGCGTACGCCCTTGAGATCAAGGACGTCACCTACAACACCGATGGCGGGGGGAAGGTGGTCTTCAGCCATCAACAGCACCTGAAAAAGAAGACCGCCAAGAGTCCCAACGTAAGCTGCAAGAGCTGCCATGAAAATCCGCGCACGGCCAAGACCAAGTACACCATGGCGGATATGGAGAAGGGGAAATCGTGCGGCAAGTGCCATAACGGCCAGCGGGCCTTCAGCGTAGCCAAGTGCACCGGCTGCCACAAGGTGAAGAACGTCACCTTCCAGATCAAGGAGACAGGGCCTGTGCTCTTCAGCCACGTCAAGCACCTGAAGAGCATGCAGTGCAGCGCCTGCCACAACGCCCTGTACAAGACGGGTCCCAACAAGAAGGTCTCGATGGCCGAGATGGAGAAAGGGAAATCGTGCGGCGCCTGCCATAACGGCGGCAAGGCCTTCGCCCTAGCCAAGTGCGACGGGTGCCACCCCGCTCCCAAGCAGGTGGTGTTCAAGGTGAAGGAAACCGGACCGACCGTCTTCAGCCACTCAAAGCACGTCGAGATGTACAGCTGCAGCGCCTGCCACACCAAACTCTACCCTATCGGATCGGGCAAGTCGGTCACCATGGCGGCCATGGAAAAGGGGAAATCATGCGGTGCGTGCCACAATGCCAAGGAAGCGTTCGCTGTTGCACAGTGCGAGAAGTGCCACCCGGTGCAGGAGGTGAAATTCCGGGTCTCCCGGGTTGGGGACGTCAAGTTCAGCCATGCCACGCACCTGGGGATGTACAAGTGCGGCGAGTGCCATACCAGGACCTTCCCCACCAAAAGGGGAGGGAAGCCGGTATCGATGGCGGAGATGAATAAGGCCAAGTCATGCGGCGCCTGCCATGACGGCAAGAGCGCCTTCTCGGTCACCGGCAACTGCGACTCCTGTCACCAGCGCGGCTAGCGGTAAAAACGAGACCGGCCGCTCGCTGACGAGTGGCCGGTTTCCTATCGGTCGCTGCGTTTGTGGCTTTTGTCATAGGGGAAGCCGGCTGAGTCTGTCGTTGGCCTCGCGGATCACCTTGCGGGCATAGCAGACGGCAAAGCCATGTTCCAAAAGCAAGATGACGAGCCCGGCGCAAAAGACCGCGGGAAAGTAAGCGCCGGCTGCATCGGAGAAGACGTAGAGCGGGTAGAAGGCGGTGGGAAGCGCAATGTTGCACCAGTTGTAGCCAGGTTTGCCGTCCGCCCCCCGGCGCCCCAGGATCAGCACGAAACCCGAGAGCCAGGAAACGGCCAGCACCACATGCAACAAATCGCTAGGGGGGGGGGGTCCGAAGATCTCCTTCAACTGGAGCTGGATCAGGCTGCACGCTTCCATCTGGCTCAGGTAAAGGGCGGCGGCGCTCACGCCAAGGAACAGTAGCAGTCCCCAGAGTCCCCTGCGGGAAAGCGCGTGCAGTTCGTCGACGTTTCTGGCCAGCTCTTCGCGGCAGCGGTTGGCAGCAATCGAACTCTCTACGCTTCGGCCCAAAGCGGCAGCCGGCTTGGTCTTTATCTGTTCTATGGCATGGCCTGACATGGCGTTTCTCCTTTCCCTAAGGGAGCAGCCCGATGGAACAACTATCCTTGTCGCTGCTCATGCTGCATCTCGGCGTACTCGGGGTAGTGGCGCACCGGGCGGTATCCCGGTATGGCGGCCGGCGCTTCGACATGCTTCTCCTCGTGCTCTTCCACGTCCTCCCACCCGATCAGCATCGGCTTTATGTAGTTCCCCAGCGTGGCGAGATAAACGTGGGTGCAAAGAAAGGCGAGGAGCGAGCAGGCTAACAGGAAATGCAGCGCCACGATGAACTTGATGCCCCCCCACATGAGGACCAGGATGCGCAGCGGGGTGACGTTCAAAAGCAGTATCCCGGTAAGTCCCACCAGCGGCATCAGGACGAACATGACGGCCAGGTAGGCGGATTTCTGCATCGGGTTGAACTTGTGGTCGGGCGTTGCATGGTACGGGCTCGGCCTCCCCAGGAAGTACCAGAAGCAGTAGTAAAGCAGCTGGCGCACCAGGCCGTGCTTCAGGTCCTCCTCGTCCGGGATGTAGAGCTTGTCCAGGGTGTTCTTCACCATCTTGTAATAGAAGAACCAGAAGGAAAACGAGATGGAGACGATGAGCCCGGTTACGTTGTGGACGTCGATGGCGCTCTTGTAGCTCGACAGGACGGCGACGCTTTCCGGGAAGCGGATCTGCGCGCCGGTTACGATCAGGACGATGATGCCGGTGGCGTTGATCCAGTGCCAGATGCGGACCGGCCAGGGTTGAAGGTAGATCCTCTTTTTCTCGCTCGGATTTTCGCTCATGACTTATGCTCCTTTGTATTCCTGTTTTTACGGGTCAGGAAGCGGACGAAGCCGTGGCCTACCGGCATGATCAATCCGCCGCAGATGATGGCCAGCCCGATCTTGTTCAGGGCGCCGTTCTTGGTCGACCCCATCATGTAGAAATCCGGCGTCCCGTAAAGGGCGTCCAGGACCGCTCCCTTTTCCACCGGCACGCGGCTGTAGCTGCCGTCGGCTTCCGGCACCGCGATGATGCTCGTCTGCATCAGCGCCGGGCCTGAGGTGTGGCAGAAGGTGCAGTTGCGGCGGTCGTCGAGGATCTCGAACTTGTGCGAGACGGAGACCGGCGTCATCATGCCGTGCAGGCGCAGCGAGTTCTGGCTGCGGTTGAAGACGCGCAGCTCCTCAAGCGAGACGTAGTTGTCGCGGTTTTTGTCGATCAGCGAGACGATCTCCTTCCCCCCGGAGATCTGCTTCAACTCGTCGTACCCCGCCACCTCCTGCTTGCCGAACAGCGAACCGTTCTTGCTCTTCACTATGTACATGCTGATGAAATACTCCTTCGATCCGGTATGGCAGGTTATGCACGGCAGCATCCGCAGGTGCAGTTCCGACTGGGGGAGCCACTCGCCGTGCCTGGCCGTCATTTCCAGCGTGTTGTGGCAGTTGGAGCACATGGCGTTGATCTCCTGCCCGGAGACCTCCTTGGGGCTATGCACCATGTGCGGGTTGTGGCAACCGTTGCAGGTGGTCTTTTTCACGTGCAGCCCGGTGGCGTATTCCCGGTCCACGTCGGCATGGCACTCGCCGCACCCAGCCCTTGCCACCTTCGCGCCGTCCGGATGGGTGGCCGGGACCGCCGCGTGACAGGCCTCGCACCCGATCCTCGCGTGGGTGGTCTGGTTGAAGTGCTTGGTGTCGATGAAGAAGCCTTTGGGGACCTGCGCCGAATCGCCGTGGCAGGTCAGGCAACTCTCGTTCTTGCCGGCCTCCTCACCGTAGGAAAAAGCCGATGCGCCGGGTTGCGCCAAGACGCTCAGGCAGACCCAGGCGGCAATCGACAGCGTAAGAAAAAATGCGGTTTCCCTGTATTTCACGTACCCCTCCTTTTGCCGGGGGTCGCTTCCCCCAGCGGCTTTGGGTTATTTCTTTTCGACCTTCGCTTCCTGTTTTCGCTCCGCCCCCAGCTTGCGCATCGGCGCCGGCAGGGTGATCCGGAAAACCGGCAGCAACTGCGTCACGAGAAGCAGCGCGCAGAAAGCAAGGAACAACCAGATCGCCATGCTGCTTCCCTGCTCCATGCTGGCTGCCGTCGCCAGTGCTACCAGACTGGTACCGCAAACGAGAACCGCCAGGGGGGCCAGCCAGGAAAGCAGTCCCCCTTCCTTTACGGCCGGCTCCGGCGTTGCTGCTGATCTGTCACGCTCCTTGTTGAAGGCGCATTCCACGGCAAGTCCCAGTTCCTCGTTGTCCATAGCATCGGCCGGTTTCAAGGCGTGATAGAAAATCCCTTCCTGGCGCACCTGCCGGGCCTGGGCCAGCGGCATCTCGTCGGAGACGAGGATGACGTGCAGGTGGCGGTTGCATTTCTTCAAAAGGTGGATCAGGTCCGCCGACGAGATCTTCTGATCGAAATCGTTTCCCAAAAGCAGGACCGGCGTTTGTTTCTCCAGAATGTTGCAAAGTACATGGACTGCCGAATCGGTCGTTTCCACCCGGTACCCCGCCTTCCTGAAGTGCTCAGCCACCTGGCTGCGGAAGTCGGCGTCACGGTCCGCTATCATGATTCCCCGCTCGTCCATAACTCACCTCGCGCCCTAGCGCCGCTTTGCTACTTCTTCTCTTCCACCGTCGCTTTCGCCTTCTTGCCGACCAGGCCGTAGATCCCCTTAAGCATGGCGCTGAAGAGCATGACGCCCGGGATCACCTGGACCACGATGATGGCGCCGATGAAGAACAGGAACAGCTTCGCCATGATCCCGCTCCCCTCGGATACATCTGCTATGCCGGAGATGAGAAGGGTACCGGCCAGCACGACGCCTATGATCGACCAACTCGTCACTTTCCCTGCCAGTGAATTTTCGGTTTCCTTTTTCATGGCTATCTCCTTTTTTCATTTGATTCCCCGTGGGGTTACCCAAGTATTAGCATAGAGGGTGCCGAAACTTCATTTTGTTGATTTAACAAACAATTACAGCCAGTTAGCAAGAAAGAGCCGACAAAACGCCCATATCGGGCCAAGCCCCGGCGACGGGGAGGAGCGGCAGAAAAACCAGTTGTCATTCCTGCAACTTAGCTTCAACGAGAGGCGGGTTCAGCAGTTGGGGCAGGTTTCCTGCCGCACAGGAATTTCCTGCGCCGCAAGAATGAAGCGATGGCATCTCCCTCACCCGGCCTTCGGCCACCCTCTCCCAGAGGGAGAGGGGATGGACAGGCGATCTGTTTGCCGTTTTTTCTGGTTCCCAAGCTCCAGCTTGGCACCCGGGTGAAGCTGAAGCTTCGTACTGGCATTGCGTTCCCAAGGTGGACCTTCGGAACGAGAACAAAGAGGCGGGTGGCTGGTCTCCCCTCGCCCTCTGGGAGAGGGGCGGGGGTGAGGGAAAGAGCAAAGAGGTGAGAATATGGCGGGAGTGAGGGGACGGCGGGAACGACCGGGGAGATCGGCGAAAAGCTAGGGAGAGCGGTGCAACTCGTGGGTTTTCAAAAGCGCGTACAGCCGCGACTGCGACAGCCCCGAAAGCCTGCAAGCGGCGGGAATGTCGTTGCGGGCCACCGACATCAGGTCGGCAAGATATTGCTTCTCGGCCTTGGCATAGATGGTCTCGCGGAAGTCGTTGAGCCTCGGGAGCTCGCCCTCGACCGCGGGCGGCGCGCTCTGCTCCTCGGCTGCCGGCGGCGCCCCCCGGTGCCCGACGCCGCTCTGGGCGACCTGGGCGCGGATGGCGGTGGGGAGATGCTGCGCGAAGAGCACCGGCTCCTCGCGCGCGGAGATGACGGTGCGCTCGATGGTGTTGATGAACTCCCGGATGTTGCCGGGCCAGCTGTAAGCCATCAGCGTGGCCATGAACTCCGGGCAGCTCCCTTTGGGGGAGAGTCCGTTGCGCTCGCAGAACTTGTCCATGTAGTAGCGGGCCAGTTCCTTGATGTCGTCGCGGCGCTCCCTTAGCGGGGGGAGGTTGATGACCACGGAGCTGAGACGGAAGAGGAGGTCGCTTCTGAAGTCGCCTGCCTGCGCCATGGCGTTCAAGTCCCTGTTGGTCGCCGCGACGAGCCTGAAGTCGCTCTCGATCTCCCGGGGGCTTCCCACCGGCCGGAAGCGCCTTTCCTGGAGCACCCTCAGGAAAGCCTTCTGCGTGGCAAGCGGCAGCTCCCCTACCTCGTCGAGGAAAAGGGTTCCGCCGTTAGCCTCGGCGACGAGCCCCTCGCGCGCGCGTTCCGCGCCGGTGAAGGCCCCCTTGTCGTGCCCGAAGAGGATGCTCTCTACCAGCGTTTCCGGCAGGCTCGCGCAATCGACCACCACGAACTGCTTGTCCGCCCGCTTGCTGTTTTGGTGCACGGCACGGGCGAAGAGCTCCTTTCCGGTCCCGGTCTCCCCCATGATGAGCACCCCCGCCTCGCTCCCGGCGGCGCAGGCCACCTGGTCCAGGCAGGCGTTCAGGCTCGCGCTGTTCCCGACGATGTTCTCCCGCTTCAGGGCCACCACCCCCTTGGCCCCGGCGAGGGTCAGCTTCTGCTTGCGGTATTCCAGGGCGCGGGCCAGGGTCAGGGTGATGTCCTTGGCGGAGCACCCCTTCTCGATGTAGTCCCAGGCGCCGCTGTTGATGGCGAGTTCCGCCCCCTGGGGATCGCCGTACCCGGTCATGATGATGATGTCCGGCCTGGAGGGGGCCTGCGTCAGGCGGGGAAGGAATTCCAGGCCGTTGCCGTCCGGCAGCTTCACGTCCAAGAACACCAGGTCGAACGCCCCGGTATTGGCAAGCTCCAGCCCAGCCGCGAGGGTCCGGGCGCAGCTCGTTTCATGGCCGCTGCGCCTTCCTATCAGCGCCATCGACTCGCAGACGGTCTCTTCATCGTCGATAATCAGAATCTTCGCCATGGCCTCTTCACCCCTGCGCCCTTCCCGCCAGCACCCGCCGTATCGTCGACGCGAACTCCTCACGGTCCAAGGGCTTCAGCGCCAACTCGCGTATCCCGGCCTGTTCGGCCTCCTCTTTCAACTGCGCTTTCTCCGCCGCGGCACCAAGCCCGGTGCAGAGGATGACCGGGATGTCGGGGCGTATCTGCAAGAGTTCCCGCGAGAGCTCGGTCCCGGTCATGCGCGGCATGGTCTGGTCGGTGACCACCAGGTCGAACCCCTCCGGGTTCCCCCGGAACAGTTCCAGCGCCTGCAAGCCGTCGGCTCCGGTAGTCACCTGGTACCCCAGCCGCTCCAGCATCTTCTTGCAGCCAAAGACCACGTCCTCCTCGTCGTCCACGAACAGGATGCTTCCGCTGCCGGACAGGTCGGCCCGTTCCCCCACCGCCCCCGGTGCCGTCCCGGACTGGTCGATGCGGGGGAGGTAGACCTCGAAGGTGGCGCCGCCGCCCGGCTTGCTGCTCACCGAGATGGCGCCGCCGTGGTTTCTCACGATGCCGTGCACCACGGAAAGGCCGAGCCCGGTCCCCTCCGAATGGCTCTTGGTGGTGAAGAAGGGATCGAAGATGCGTTCCATGGTCTTTTGGTCCATGCCGTGCCCGGTATCCTTCACGGTCAGCTTCAGGTAGCGCCCGGAGGGGAGATCGGGGGACCCGGATACCGCGGCGGTGTCGAGCCCCACGTTCTCGACGGCGACGTCGAGCATGCCACCCTTGTGCCGCATGGCATGGGCTGCGTTGGTGATCAGGTTCATGATGATCTGGTGGATCTGGGTCGGGTCCGCCATGATCAGGCCGAGGTTCTCCCCCATCTCCGTCCTGACGCTGATCGTGGAGGAGAGGGAGGCGCGCATCAGGTTCAGGCACTCCGTCACGATGGGGTCGATCTGCACCGGCTGCCTCTCCTGCTCTCCTTGGCAGCAGAAGGTGAGTATCTGCTTCACCAGTTTCCTGCCGCGGTAGCTCGATTTCAGCACCACGTCCAGCAACTCGCGCAGCGGGCTCTCCGGGGGAACGTCGTCCCGCGCCATCTCGGTGCAGGTGATGATCGAAGCTAAGTTGTTGTTAAAGTCGTGGGCGATCCCCCCGGCGAGGGTGGCGATGGCCTCCATCCGCTGGGCTTGGCGCAGTTGCCGCTCCAGCTTCACCTCGTGGGTCACGTCCCGGATCAGCACCGCGTAGTTGTTGACCGCACCCGAATTGTCCGCGATGGACCAAAGCGTCGCGTCTATCTCGTAGAAGTCGCCGTCGTCGCCGGTATGGATGAAGTGCCCGCTCCGGCATTCCCCCTTTTCCAGCGCGTCCAAGAGGTAGCGGTAAAAACCGCCGCTCTCCTCGTCGACGCCGAGCGTGGCCAGGTCGTGCCCGACGATGTCCACCGCATCGAGGCCGGTGATGATCTCGATGGCGGGGTTCACGTACTTCACGGTGCCGTCGCTGTCCAAAAGGAGCAGCCCCTCCATCGACTGCTCTAGCACCGAGGCGAGGAGAAGGATCTCCTTCTCCGCCTTCTTGCGCTCGGCATCCATCCGCAGCGCTTCTATGCCGTAGGAAAGGTCCGACGACAGTTCTTCGAGAAGCTTCACCTCCTCCTTGCCGAAAGCCCTTTTTTCCGCGGCGAAGATCACCAGCGCGCCCATGGCGCGGTCCCTCCCGACGAGCGGCAGCGAGATGGAGGAGGCGAAGCCGTGCTGCACCCCGGCCTCCCGCCAGAGCGCCCAGGAGGGGTCGTACTTGATGTTCTGCACGATCTGGGTGGTGCAGGTCCTGATCGCCGTCCCGGTCGGCCCCCGGCCGTGGTCTATGTTCGCCCAGCTGAGGTCCAGGTCGGTGAGGTAACCGTCGCGGTCTCCGCACTGGGCCACCGGGCGGACCGTCTTCCAGGCGTCGTGCTCGGCTACCCCTACCCAGGCGAGCCGGTACCCCCCCACCTCGACGATGGTGCGGCAGATTTCCTGCATCAGCTGGAGTTCGTCGCTGGCGCGCACCAGCGCCTGGTTGCAGCCGCTGAAGGTTTTGAGCGCACGGTTCACCCTGGAGAGGGACTCGCGGCCGCGGGACGCCTCGCCCTCGCTGCGCTTGATCAGTAGGTACAAAAGGCAGGCGGTGCCGAATACGAAGAAGGCATGGTTCACTGTTTCGACTGCGTCGTACATGAAGGTTTGATGTGCTAGGACCGCGGGGAACAGACAGGACGCAGCGCCCCATGCGACACCGAAGGTGGCATAGGCCATGGTGATGTTGAATGGGGTCAATCTTCTCCTGCTCTCTGCATGGCTCATAGGTTGACCTCTGTCTGGGCAACAACCGTTAGAGAAGAACAATGGAACCCAGTGTAGCACAGAGATCGAATCTTGCTATAGAAGGGGGTTTTTTCTGTCAGGACGCAGGAACGCGGCGCTGTAGCAGGGAGTTTTAGACATTCCACTGTTCCTGCAAAGGCGACGGCAGGTCCAGTGAGAACTGGGGAGATGTTGCGGGAAAGGAACAGATGAGTGCGCCAGGGATCGACTTACCAGTTTGAAACCAGTTGCTCTGCAGGAACTACTTGCCGAAGTAGTCCTTCACCGAGATCCCCAGCCGCTTCAGCATGGTCTGGAAGTTGGGGCGCAGCATCCCAGTCTCCTCTGCAGCGCGGGAGATGTTCCAGTTGCTCCGCTTGAGCGCGTTGATGACGAAGGCTTTCTCGACGTTTTCCACCGAGCGGTCGCGGATGTGGCGCTTCATCTCCTTCAAGGCCTCGGCGCTGGTCGGCACGAAACCGTCGAACCCGGTGCAAAGCTCGGTCTCGGCGGAGTCCCCCAGTTCCAGGTTCTCCTTCTGGATCACGTCCCCCTCGGCCAGCACCACGGCGCGCTCCAGGGTGTTCACCAGTTCCCTGACGTTGCCGGGGTAGGAGTAGTTTTCCAAAAACTGCATCGCCTCGGGCGAGATGCCGCGCAGGTCCTTCCCCACCTCCTCCATGAACTTGTTCATGAAGTGGCGGACCAAAAGCGGGATGTCCCCCTTGCGCTCCCTCAGGGGGGGGAGGTCCAGGGGGATGATGTTGAGCCGGAAATAAAGGTCTTCGCGGAAGGTCCCCTCCGACACCATGCTCTTCAGGTTGCGGTTGGTGGCGGCTACGAGGTGTATGTTGAAGGAGACCGGCTGCGTCCCGCCGATGGGAGTCACCTGCCTCTCCTGCAGGGCCCGCAACAGCTTCGCCTGCGTGGCGAGGCTTATGTTGGAGACCTCGTCCAGAAAGAGCGTGCCGCCGTCGGCGACCATGAAGAGCCCCATCTTGGTCTGCATCGCGCCGGTGAAGGAACCCTTCACGTGCCCGAACAGCTCGCTCTCCAGGAGGTTTTCGGCGAGTGCCGTGCAATCGACGGCGACGAAGGGAAGGTCCCTCCTCGGGCTGTTCTTGTGGATCGCACGCGCCGCCAGTTCCTTTCCGGTGCCGCTCTCCCCGGTGATGAGGACGGTGCTGTCGGTGGCGGCAACCTGCATGATGCGGCGGTAGACCTTCTGCATCTCCCGGCTGTCGCCGATGAACTGGTCGAAGCCGTGATGGCAGTCGATCTCCTTCTTCACGTAGAGATCTTCCACCGTGTTCTTCTTCTGCTCCAGCGCCAGGCGCACCTTTTCCAGTATCTGTTCCGGGGTGAAGGGCTTCACGATGTAGTCGACCGTGCCGTTTTTCATCGCATCGACCGCAGTCTCCACAGTGGCGAAGCCGGTGATCATGATGACCGGGGTATCCGGCTGCAGCGTCTTCACCGCGGCAAGGACCTCGAAGCCGCTCATCCCCGGCATCTTCAGGTCGGTTATTATCAGGTCGAATTCTTTTTGCTGGAGATGCTCAATGGCGACATGACCGCTCTTTGCCGTATCCACCGTGAAAGAATCTCCCTCCAGTATTCTGGCAAGGCCGTCTCTGATCACAGACTCATCATCAACCACGAGAATATTCATGCAAGCCACCATTTCATACTTCAGTTATAGATGCGCCACGTTGTCATGAGGCTAGATGAGGTTGTTGAGCCAGGTGCAGCCACTGTGTCCAGGAAGTTGCCGCTGTGAGGGAGCTACTGGCATAGTAGCAGTCCATCGTGCTGCTATGAATAGCCCACAATAAAGCTGGTGTCAACAAAAAGACATGAAAAGACATTCACCTCACATGCTCTCTTCAGTTCGGTACGGCGGTCCACCCTATACGCCGGGGGAGGCGGCGGAGCGAAAAACGGGTGTATTGCCTAGCCATACACCACCCTACCCAAGCTTAATACCTGAAATCATTGATTTTTGGCTGATATGCCCTCTTTCTGGCTTTCAAGGGGGCAAATGGCGTGTATACCGCGCCTATACATTTTCCCCCTGAAAGCGCCTCTCCCGTGCGTCCCCCTCACGCTAAGGCACCGAAATTACACGAAGTATAAAATTAAAATCCATATGGCACGGTCGATGCTATTCAGGTAGGCAAGCCGGTAAAAGCTGTCATCCGCTGTCTGGAAACCTGAAAAAGGAAAGGAGATTATCATGAAACTTCTATCCGCAGCTACAGCGTCACTATTGGTTACCGGAACCCAGGCCTTGGCAGCCTCCGGAGCGAAAGAATCGTCCGGGCTCGGCCTTGCCGGCATCGTTTTCATAGCCTTCATCGCCGTGGTGATCCTGTTCCAGCTGCTCCCCGGCCTGAACATGTTCGTTGACATCGTGAAAGGTATTTTCTCCTCGGAGGCCGAGAGCCGAGCTCAAGACGCGGTCAAGGAGAACAAGACCGGGGTGTGACTCCTGAAACCGCCGGGCCGAGCGTCTTTTGGTCCGGTGCCCGCTTGCAACGTTCCAAGCCATGTGAGGGTAAAGCCATGCAAGGACTTCTCATAGTGGATGAAGATATGGATTGCAGAAAGCAGATGGCAGAGATGTTCATCGAGTCCGGCTACAACGTGATCGTTACCAACTCCGTTGAGAGCGCGCTCTCCGGGATACTGAAGAAGACGGCCCAGGTAGTGCTTTTGGGAACCAAGTTCGACGAGTTCACCGCTGCCGAATTGATACCGCTCTTAAAGCAGTGCAACCGCAGGCTGACCATCATACTGATCGCCGCCGGCGCGTCGCTGCCGCTCTCCAGAAAGCTCAGAAGCGAAGGGATTTTCTACCACGCGCTGAAACCGGTGAACGCCGAGGACAGGGAGGAGATCAGGCAGGCGGTGCGCTGCGCCTTCGAGAGCCTGAGACCGCAGCTCGCATGACATCAGCCCAGGAACAAACCGGGTACCGCGCCCGGCACGTCCTTTTCAACATCAACTAAAAAGGAGGAACACCATGAAAACGAGAATGCGTATGTCGGCGGCAGTCAACACTGCCATAGTTTTTCTCATGACGACAGCTAACGCTTTCGCCGCCTCTACCAGCAAGGTCTTCGTCAGCAAGCTGGGGATCTTCATTTTCCTGGGCTTTTGCGCACTGGTGCTCGTGGTGCAGTTGATCCCGGCCATGATGACCCTTTACGGCATGCTGAAGGGGCTGGGCAAGGAGCAGGAGAAATCGCCGTCGCGCGTGAAGTCGCACTAGCCGCCAGGCTTTCATTTCCGTCAAAAAGGAGCCACTACCATGGTCGAGCAATCACTGGGATCGATAGGACAGATCAAGGAGGTCTTCACTCTGGTCGACTTCTACCAGTACATCAAGGGGGTCGAGTACCTGATCTGCGTCGCCTTCTTCATCGGGTTCCCGATGTTCTACCGCTACCTGCACCACAAGGAGCAGCAGACGAAGACGCAAACGCATCACTAGAGATAGCTGCACGGTTCAAGGGAGTCCGCCTCCCCAACTCTCACAGCCAGGAGAACATGACATGTCCTCTTATAAACACCTTATAGTTGCTGCGCTTTCCCTGGGCGCCATTTCGGTGTTCACCCCTCTCGCGGCTCAATGCGCGGCGGTTCCCGACTCCGTCACCCTCAATCAAAACGGCACGCTGTACAAACCGTTCGCCTTCAACCACGCGAAGCACATCCAGCAGTTGAAGGAATGCGCCGGCTGCCATCACCACACAACCGGCACGCTGGTGCTCGACCCCGAGTGCGCCAGGTGCCACCAGAACTCGAGCCCCACCGCCGTGGTCTCCTGCAAGGGGTGCCACTCGGCCAAGCCTTTCTCCCCGGAGACCTTGGCCGAAAAGCACGCCGACAAGCAGCGCTACCACAAGGACAAGATGGGGCTCAAAGGGGCCATGCACCAAAGCTGCATCGGCTGCCACCAGAAGGAAGGAGCCGGTCCGGTCGGCTGCCAGGAATGCCATCCCCGCACGGAAGCGGGAGAGGCGTTCAACAGCTCTTCGCGACTGGGGGCCAAACCCGCCCATGCCAAGAAGCACTAGAATCGACATCGATAGCAGCTCATTCATGATTTGAGGAGGACGCTGATGAAACGAAGAAACTTCCTGAAGGCGTGCCTGATTGGCGGGACCACCATAGCGATGGGCAAGACCAACAAGGGGTGGGCAAGTGGTTCCTTCGAAGGATACCCGGAATCGATGGGGGTCCTGGTGGATACCACCCGCTGCATCGGCTGCCGCAGCTGCGAGGCTGCCTGCAACAAGGAACAGAAACTGCCGGAGCCGGACACCTCCTTCGACGACAAGTCGGTATTCGAGGAGCCCCGCCGCCCGACGGCCAAGGCGTACACGGTGGTGAACCAGTACGAGAAGGAAAAGCCCGGAGGCCCCGTCTACCGCAAGGTGCAGTGCAACCACTGCAACGAACCGGCCTGCCTCACCTCGTGCTTCGTGAACGCCTATACGAAGACCAAGGAGGGGGCGGTCATCTACAACTCCAAGGTCTGCGTCGGCTGCCGCAACTGCATGATCGCCTGCCCCTTCAACGTCCCGGGGTACGACTACGAAAGCGTCACCAACCCGGTGATCAAGAAATGCATCCTTTGCTACGACACCCGCCTCAAGGTGGGCAAACCGCCGGCGTGCGTCGATATCTGCCCGCAGGAGGCGCTCACCTTCGGGCACCGGGCCGACCTGATCAAGATCGCGCACGAGCGGATCCGCTCCAACCCCGACCGCTACCTCGACCATGTCTACGGCGAAAAGGAGGTCGGCGGCACCAGCTGGCTCTACCTTTCAGGCACCGAGTTCGACAAGATCGGCTTCGACCCGTCGCTCAGCAACGACCCGATCATCTCCAACGTGAAGGACTTCCTCGGCATGGTGCCCATGGTGCTTTCCATCTGGCCGGCGCTCTTTTCCGGGATCCACCTCCTCTCCAAACACGACTCGGGGGGAGAGGGACATGACACCGAATCCAAAGAGGAGGAGCCCTAACCATGAAAAACATGATCAAGCACGGCTTGGCCGTCGTCGATTCGCCCTATGACGAGTCCGGAAAGAAGCGGACCGTGGTCCAGAAGCTCCTTCTGGGGCTCACCCCGAGCCAGTACCTGTTGCAGGCGTTCAGGAACCCCTTCAACTGGATACTCGCCGCCATCTTCGCCGTCGGCATCCCGATCCTTTTGGGGCGCTTCGTCTTCGGGCTCGCCTGGGCCACCAGCGGCTCCAACGACTACCCCTGGGGCCTTTTCCTGGGCTTCGGCCTCTTCGCCATGGTGCCGCTATCCTCCTCGGGGTTCCAGTTGGGAACCGCCTGCGAGATCTTCGGCCGCCACGACCTGGAGCCGATCGAGCGGCTCGCCCTTTTGAACGGGCTCTTGGGCTACTTCTTCGCGGTAGTCTACCTGCTGGCGGACCTGGGGCAGCCCTGGCGGCTCCCCTACCCGATGGTGGTCTCCTTCGGCCCGGCGGCCGTCCTCTTCCTGGTCGCCTGGCACGTCGCCACCTACCTGTCGGTGCAGGTGGCCGAGGTCTCCACCGCCTTCTTCGAGTGGATCGGATTCCCGGCGGGCAAGCGCGGGGTGCGCAGGATCACCTTGGGGCTCACCGTTTCGGGGATCATCCTCTCCACGCTGCACCAGGGGGCGTTAGGCGCGCTCTTCACCTACGCGCCCGGCAAGGTGCACCCGCTTTGGTACTCCTCGTCCTTCCAGTGGCTGCATTTCTTCGTGTCGTCACTTCCCGGGGGCCTTTGCATGGTGATCACCGTCAGCACCATCGCCTCCAAGTTCATGGGATGGCGCACCGACAGAAGGTTCAAGGAAGCCCTCGACCGCTGCACCGTGACCCTAGCCAAGGGGGCCTGCATGGGGATCGCGACCTACATCACCATCAAGCTCATCGGCATCGCCCATGACAACAAGTGGAGCTATCTCGACAGCGGTTGGGGGCAGTGGTTCATGCTCGAGATCATCGTCGGCTTCATGCTGCCGCTCGTGCTGATGACCTACGGCGTGCACACCCGCAAGATGGGGGTCATCCGCCTGGGCGCCTTCGCCACCGTCTTCGGCGTGGTGCTGAACCGGGTCAACACCGCCATCATCACCTTCAACTGGAAACTGCCGGAAAGGGAGATCCCCCCCTGGCGCGAGGTCGTCATCAGCCTGACCATCTTCGCCATCTACATCGTGGTGTACCGCTTCATCCTGTACCGCCTCCCCATCCTCTACAAGTGGAGGCAGCAGGAGGAAGAGGTTACGGTGACCGAGGCGGTGACCGCGCCGGCGGCTGGCCGCCGCGAGGCGAGCCCCGTGGCCGTCGCCTCCTACAGCAAAATGACCAAACTGGATTGACCCTCGCGAAACCGGCGGCGGCTCAAAGGACGAAACGAGGTCCGGCGAGCCGCCAGGGTAAGGCGCGCGAAGAGCGCAAGGGAGATGGCGCCATGTTCGACAAGATCGCAGGAAGGGCCCTGGTCCCCGTAGGCATAGTGGTAACCGGATTTCTCGTGGTCTGCTTCGTGCTCCTTTACGCCGCCATAAAGCAGGTGGTGATCCGCGACTCGATACTGCAGGCGAACAACCTGGCCGGCATAGTGCTCAAATCGACCCGCTACGCCATGATGAAGTCCGATGCCGAACTGAACCGGGCCATCATCCAGAACATCAGCGCCCAAAGCGGCGTGCAGCACGTCAGGATCTTCAACAAGAAGGGGGTAGTCGCCTTCTCCTCCAAGCCCGAGGAAGTGAACCGCCAGGTGGACAAGAAGGCCGAAGGGTGCGTCATGTGCCACGAGAAGGAGGCGCCGGTATCGACCCTGGGGAGCATGGAGAAGGCGCGGCAGTTCAAAAACGCCGCAGGCGAAGGGGTTTTGGCCATCACGGCCCCGATCTACAACGACCCGGAATGCGCCAACGCCGCCTGCCACTTCCACCCCGCAAGCCAGAAGGTCCTGGGTACCCTCGACATCGGTCTCTCGCAGGAGGCGACCCAGGGGGCACTGGCATCGATCAAGATCCAGATGCTGATTTTCTCACTCTTGACGCTGGTGCTGACAGTCGCCGGGGTGATCACTCTGTTAAAGATGATCGTTTTGGTGCCGATGAGGAAGCTGCAGGAATACACAGAGAGAAGTGAGAGGAACTCGGAAGCATTGCGGCCTACGAATCTGCCTTACGAGCTTGACAAGATCGCTCAATCTTACTACTTTATCAGAGTCAAATTAAACGAGATTGAGCAAGAACCCTTCAAGCCGGTCAACAACGCAGCCGCCTGCCGGAACAAGTAGCTGTAACTTAAGCCAGTGTCAGCAATCGAGTGTGTGAATGGAGCAGGCGGAGAACGATAAGACAGGGGTTATGGGGCAGGCGCCGTGCGACTCGCAGGCCGCGTTGCGCCAGGGGCTTTTGGACGAGATAAAGCGCCTGAAGAGGTTCTCGAACCGGGGACTCTGGGCGCTTTCCCTGTTTCTGCTTTTGAGCATGCTGGCCTGGCGCGAGTTCTGGTTCCTCCCCGCGCCCCAGTCCGTGATCCAGGCGCTGGGCGCGCCCCCGACGCCGCTCATGATCAGCCTGGTGCTGGTGCTCTACACCTTTTCCGCCATCATCCTGAGCCTCTCCCGGATGATGGCCGGGCTCAGGCACCCGAGCAGCTTTTGCCACGTCGGCTACCTGGCCGGCTTCTACCTCTTCTACTATTTCGCCGAGGCCTTGGCCGACAACTACTGGGCGGTCTTCGGCGCCGGGTTCACCATCCTCTGCCTGGAGAGCTACCGCATCTGGACCTTCTGCAGCGACCAGGTCGGGAAAAGGACCGAGCAGCTCGCCTTCCTGGACCGAAACGGCCGTCTCCCCCCCGAGGAAGATTCCCCCGAGTTGTAATTCCCTTCATCTCAGTTCTCGGCGACCTGGCGCTTCTCGTAGCTGCTGCAGGGGCGGCCGGTCTTCATGCGCGGCACGTCCAGCACCGTGTAGATGGTGCAGTTCCCCTTGAGGTTCTGCTTGCAATCCAGGTAGCCGCAGACCACGTAGGCGCGGTCGTTGGGGCCGGTAAGGACCTTGTCCAGGGTTTCGGCGACCTCGCTGTTGGCGCCTGCCAGGACCGCCACACGTGCCAGTTTCTCGTCCATGGTACACCTCCCGATAGATGCGGCTTGATGCTGCGACAGCGGATCGAATGCCAGCCTAACATGTGCCGTCAAGGCTTGCCAGCAAAAAGGCCCCGGTCGGAAACCGGGGCCTTTTTCGTTGCATGAGCGGTTGTACGCGCAAGCGCTACCCCTTCTCCACCTTCACCTCGGCCAGGTTGCAGCCGCCGGTAAGAAGCGCGTTGGCATTCAGCTCCCTGAAGTGCGAGGGGGCGAAGAGGAGCCCCGGCTGCAGCTTGTCGCTGATTCTGGCCGGCGCGGTGAAGGACGTGTTCGCCGAGATCACCTTGACGCTCCCCCCCTCTGCGATGCCGAGCTTCCCGGCGTCGGCCGGATGCAGCTCGACGAACCCTGCCGGGGCGACGCTCAGGTTCGCGTCGGAGCGGGTGGTCGAGGTGCCGTTGTGGAACCCGATCGGGCCGACCAGGAGCTGGAACGTTGCCTGTGCGGGCGCGGCCGGATTGGCTATGGGGGCGAGGGCGGGTGCCACCTTGCCGTTACCGGACTTCACGAAGCCGTTCCTGGAGCCGTCGAACGGCTGGTAGGCCGGGATCTCGCTCTTGATCTGCGCCATGAGGCTTGCCGGGGTGAAGGACGGGACGGTTCCGGTGACCTTGCCGTAGAGCTCGGAGACGATGGCCCAGTCCTCGCGGGCGGCGCCGGGGGCGGCGGTCGATTTGAAGATCGGCTGCACCCGGTTGTCGAGCGAGGTGAAGCTTCCGCTCTTCTCGGCGGCGGCGGAGGCGGGGAAGACCACGTGGGCGAACTCGAGGGAATCGCCCTGGAACACGTCCTGGACGATGAGGAGTTCGAGCTTTCCGAGCGCCTTCCTGATCCTCTGGTTGTCCGGGAAGGAGGCCAGGTCGCACCCAAGAAGGTAGAGCGCCTTGATCGAGCCCTCTTCGATACCCTCGACCATCCCCCAGAGGTCCTTTCCGTCGGCGCCCGGGGCGACCCCCATGTCGAGGAGGCCGACCGTGTTGTTCTTGGCGTCGACCGGGAAGAGCCCGCCGCCTTCCTTCGCGGCCGAACCGGTCAGGACGGCGAGATCGGCGAGCGCCGATATCTTCTGGGCCGCGTCTGCGCTTCTGATCAGGTCGGCGCCGAAGACGATGGAGACGCGGCTTTTGCCCGCGATGAGCGAGGCGGCGTCGGCCACGGCCTTTTCGGTAACCCCTGCCTGGCTGCAGAGCTCCGCCATGGAGAGCTTGTCCAGAGCCTCCTTGATCGCCTCGGAGCCGGCCGGAAGCGCGCCCCCTGCGGCGAGGATCCCCTTCATCAGCGCGTAGATCACGGAGAGCTCGCTCCCCGGAAGATGCTTCAGCTGCGCGTTGGAGAACTTCCTCAGCTTCACGTCGCGCATGTTGACCAGGATAAGCCGCGCGTCCTTCTTGGTGGCGGCCTTGATCACCCGGTATTCGAGGCCGGTGGCCTCGGCGTTCAGGTCGCAGCCGAAGACCAGGATGGCCTGGGCATTGTCGAGCGCGTCGATGGTGGTGCTGGCGCCGGTGAAGCCGAAACGGCGCGACATCTGGGCCTGGGCTTGGGCGAAGCCCAAGCGCGCCTCGGAGTCGACGTTCGCGGAGCCTATCGCCTCGGTGAGGAACTTTTTGAAGAGGAAGTTCTCCTCGTTGGTCACCCTGGGGGAGCTTAAGCCGGCGACGGCCTTGCCGCCGTTTTGGGAGACGATCTGCTTCAGCTTGTCGGCCGCGGCGGTAAGGGCGGTTTCCCAGTCGGCTTTGGCGAGGCGGCCGGAGCCGTCGCGCAGCATCGGGTCCGAGAGCCGCTCCAGCGAGTGGAGGTAGCGGTAGCCGAAGCGGCCGTTGATGCAGAGGTTGCCGTTGTTGTAGCTGCCGTCGTCGCTGGTGACGCGCTCGACGCGGCCGTTTTTGGCATGGTAGTCGATCTGGCAACCGGCGCCGCAGAAGGCGCAGACGCTGGGAACCGTGCTGAAGGACCAGGGGCGACCCTTGAACTTGAAGGGCTTGGTGATCAGAGCCCCGGTCGGGCAGGCGGCGACGCAGTTGCCGCAGAACTCGCAGTTGAGCGGCTTTCCGTCCACCGTGTCGATGATGGCCGCCTCACCCTTGTTCACCACCTCGATGGCGTCGCAGCCGACGATCTCGTGGTCCACCTTGACGCACTTCTCGCAGAGGATGCAGCGGTTCGGGTCGCTTTCGATGAGCGGCCAGTCGTAGCGGATCGGGCGGCGCTCGAGGAGCGCCGAATACTCCTGCTTGGTCGCGTCCAGCGCGTAGCAGGAATCCTGCAGGTCGCACTCGCCGCCGGCGTCGCAGACCGGGCAGTCCAGCGGGTGGTTCACCAGCATGAGCTCCATGATCTTCTTGCGCGCTTCCCTGAGCGCCGGGGTGTCGGTGGTGACCTGGATCCCTTCCTTGACCGGGGTGTTGCAGGCGGTCATGGTGCGCTCCACGCCGGCTACCTCCACGGCGCAGACGCGGCAGGCGCCGGTCGGAGAGACCTTCTGCAGCCAGCAAAGGGTCGGGATCTTGATCCCGACTGTGGCCGCGGCCTCCAGTATGGTGGTACCTTTTTCGACCTGCACGCTTTTGCCATCGATGGTTAAGCTGACCATATAAGAAACCTCAATATTTCCGTGAATTGAATTTAACAGGTCCTGCCGGCGCGCCCCTTAGACCGCGACCATGGCGACGCGGTAGCAGCGCAGGCAGCGTTCCGCCTCGCGCACCGCCTGGCTGTTGGCGTAACCAAGCTCCACCTCGCAGTAGTTCTTGTAGCTCGCCCTCTCCTTGCCGTGCACCTCCGCCTGGTGCTCCCGGGAGGCGCTGTCCAGCCACTGGACATTCTCGTTTTTGTCGTAGACGCCGAAGTAGGTGAGGATGTCCTCCATCCGCTCCTGATCGGTAAGAGAGACCCCCTTCCCCTCTAGGTAGCGGGCGATCACGTTGGCGGCGCGGTGGCCGCTACCCACGCAGGCTACGACGGTGAGCGGGCCGATCTCGGCGTCGCCCCCGGCGAAGACGCCGTCGCAGTTGGTGATGAGCGTCCTGGAGAGATCGTTCCCCATGCCGTCCTTCAGCGCCTTGCCGTCGTGCCCGGAGAGCGGGATGTGCTTGGTGACGATGGTGCTCCACTTGGTGGTGTCGATCCCCGCCTCGGCCGGGATGAAGGAGAGGTCCGCATCCTGGCCGATGGCCGGGATGATGGTGTCGCACTCGATGACGAACTCGGAGCCCGGGACCGGCTCGGGACGGCGGCGCCCGGAGGCGTCAGGCTCGCCCATGGCCATCCTGATCAGCTCGACCCCGGTGACCTCGTTCTTGTCGTTGGCGACGACGCGGGTCGGGAGCACCTGGAACTCGAAGCGCACACCTTCCTCGTCCGCCCCGTCGACCTCCCAGACGTCAGCCGGCATCTCTTTCCTGGAGCGGCGGTAGACCAGCACCGATTCCTCGGCCCCTTCCCTGAGCGCCACCCTGACGCAGTCGATGGCCGTGTTGCCGCCGCCGACCACGAAGACCTTCTTCCCCATACCGGTGGGAAGGCCCAGGTAGACGTTTCTCAAAAAGTCGATGCCGCCGGTGAGGAAACCCTTGTAACCCTTGTCCTCCCCCTCGACCCCCATCGGTTTCGAGCGGTGCGCGCCCGGGGCGAGAAAGACCGCGTCGAACTTCTGCCTCAGCTCGTCCAGCGTGATGTCCTTGCCGATCCGGGTGTTGTAGACGATCTCGACGCCGAGCGAGGAGATGATGTCGATGTCGCGCTGCAAGAGGTGGCGCGGCTGACGGTACGGGGGAATCCCGACCGCTACCATGCCGCCTCCCAGGGGAAGCGCTTCGTAGATGGTTACCGGGTACCCTTCCAGCGCCAGGTAGTAGGCTGCGGCAAGGCCTGCCGGACCCGCGCCCACGACGGCCACTTTCTTCGACCTCCTCTCCTTGGGGACCATGGGGGGGAGGTGGCCGTGCTGCCACTCGTAGTCGGAGGCGCTTCTTTTCAGCACCATGATGTTGATCGACTCGTCGACGTTCTTCCTGCGGCAGGCCGTCTCGCAGGGATGCGGACAGACGCGCCCGCAGACAGAGGGAAGCGGCATGGAGTCGCGGATGGTGGAGAGCGAGTCGCCGAAGCGGTAATCCTTCACCGCCTCGATGTAGGCGGGGATGTCGATGTGGGCCGGGCACTTGTCCATGCAGGGAGCCGTGTACTTCTCGATGTAGCGGAACTCCTTCGAGAGGCTCTTGGCGCCGCGGACGTAGTTGACGAAGGCGTCGCGGAAGTGGGTGACGGCATCGATGACCGGCACGGACGAGCTCGGGCAGAGGGTGCATTTGCAGTGCTTGAGCACCTCCCCCAGGTCGAGGATGGTGTCCAGGTCCTGCTCGCTGCCGCGCCCCTCGACGATGGCGAGAAGCGCGTCCATCATCACCCGCGTCCCCTTCTTGCCGGGGGTGCATTTGCCGCAGACGTACTTGGTCTGCACTCGCTTCATGTACTCGGCGACCATGGCGGGGACGTCGACGTCCTTGTTGTACAGGATGATCCCGTCCCAGCCGATAAAGGCCGAAAGCGGGCGCTCTCCGTCGTAGCTGACCGGGAGCTTGAAGCTGACCTCTTTGGCCTCGCCCCCCTTGCGGTTATCAACTATGTTTCTGCCCCAGCTGGAAAAAACAACCTCTGCCACTTAGGCCTCCGAAATAGCTGTTAGATTTCACCTTTTTAACGGCTAAATGTTTACATTTATTAAGCAAATCGTATTGGTCAGATTGTATACAGTATCCAGTTTTTATCACATCACTCAGCTCTAATCAAGTGAAAAATCGCTCGGATTATCGCCGGTGTAGCTCGTATACAACATCGGGCTGTGCACCCCGCGCGCGTCCACTTTTCCCCTGCCCGATTTAATTGTTGTTTTTAATCCGGTTCCGACCTAACATCCCCCGGACGCCTTGGCGACCGCCGCGACTGCACCCTTTCCGACGCAAAAGCGCCTAGCTACAGCATTTATTAAATCTTTCCCGCGAAATGCCGATATATATTGCGACAGCGCGCCGACAAAGCGGCGGGCGCCTTGGGCGGAGGAGTTATGCAGAGCAATCGTCTCGAAGGGACAGGAATCGCGTTCAAATTGAGCCCCGACCAGAGGGTGCTCACCGCTTCGTTCACCCCGGTGGTGAACAAGCAGGGGATCAGCCAGGAACAGCTGGAGGAGGCGATCGCCGAGGAAGGCTACGGCGACCTCTTCATCTCCCGGGACGCGCTCGGGCAGTTCCTGAAGAAGTGGGAAGTCTCCCCCATGGCGTTCTCCCTGCAGATAGGGGAGCGGCGTGACGCCACCCTCGCCATCCAGATCCCGGACGACATGATGCAGGCCGTCATGACCATCCAGCCCGCCTTCGGGGGGCGCCGCATCACGGTCGAGGAGGTGGAGCAGGAACTGGCCGCCCGGGGCGTAGTCTGCGGCATCCTCTACGACGAGATCAGGTGCGCCGTCGAAGCGGGCGAGGCGCCGAAGCTCGTCATCGCCGCGGGCACCCCGCCGGTACCTGGCGAGGACACCCAGTTCATCTCGCTCATCCCGGAGATAACCGCCCAGGCGCCGCAGCTCTCCGATGACGACACGGCCGACTACCGCAACCTCGGGGACATCGTCAGCGTAAGCCTTGGGGACCCGCTTTTGCGCCGCACCCACCCCACTCAGGGGATCCCGGGGGTGAACCTTTTGGGGGTCGAACTCCCCACCACCGACGGGGTCGAGCTCTCCTTCGCCGAGAACCTCACCGGGATCGCCTGCGATCTCACCGACTGCGATCTCCTGGTCGCCGCCATCTCGGGGCACCCGGTCATCGTTCCCCGCGGGGTGATCGTCGACCCGGTCTTCAAGGTGAAACGGGTCGACCTCTCCACCGGCAACCTCCACTTCAAGGGATCCCTCGATATCGAGGGGGACGTGCTGGAGGGGATGGAGGTGAGCGCCACCCACGACATCAACGTCGGGGGGATCGTCGAGGCGGCGAGAGTCACGGCGGGCGGGAACATCGTGGTCAGCGGCGGGGTGATCGGCCACGGCAAAGGTGCGCAGGGGAAGGTGGAGAACCGCAAGGAGATGGCGCAGCTGGAGGCGGGAGGCACGGTCTGGGTGCAGTTCGCCGAGAACGCCCTCATCAACGCCGGGGGCGAGATCGTGGTCAAGGAACTCTCCATGCAGAGCGAACTCACCTCCGGCTCCAGCATCACGGTCGGCGAAAAGGGGGCGCGCAAAGGGCACCTCATCGGCGGGGTCTGCCGCGCCGTCTCGCTGGTGCATGCCGTGGTGGTCGGCTCCCACGCCGGGGTCCCCACCGTCATCGAGGTGGGGGTCGACCCGGCGCTGAACAAGAAGCTCGAGATAGTGCTGGACGCTTTTGCCGAGAAGGGGCGCCTCATCGAGGAACTGGCCAAGACGCTCGCCTACGTGCGCGAGAACCCTGGAAAAATGGAGCCCGGCCTCCTGGCCCTCAAAGAGCGGATCTACGCCAAGTACCAGGGGGAGATCGCCGAACTCACCGGCGAGAAGAAGCGACTGGAGAAAAGAATGGAGATCAACGCGCAGGCAAGGGTGGAGGTGGAACGCGACGCCTTCCTGGGGACGCAGATCAGGATCGGCTCGACGGCGCTGATGATCGAGGAGGACCTGACCAACCCGACCTTCGCCCTGGGTGAACAGGGAATCATCTACTCATGAAACCCACCCCACCTGACTGCAAATCGTTGCGCCGGAGTGAACGATGCGCATCATAGGGCTCACCGGGGGGATAGCCTCGGGAAAAACGAGCGTGGCGAACCTCCTGGAACGGCTCGGCGCGCCGGTCATCGACGCGGACCAGTTGGCCCGGGAGGTGGTGGAACCGGGCGAGCGGGCGCTGGCGCAGATAGCGGAGAGCTTCGGCAACGGGGTCCTGAATGCGGACGGGACGCTGAACCGGGCGGCCCTGGGGGAAATCGTCTTCGCCGACCCGGGAAAAAGGCGAAGGCTTGAGTCGATCACCCACCCCGCCATCAAGGAGCGGGCCGAGGAGAAGCTCGCAAGGCTAAAGGCTGCGGGGGCGAAGACCGCCTTCTACGTGGCGCCGCTCCTGATCGAAGCCGGGATCACCTCCAGGGTGCACGAGGTCTGGGTGGTCTACCTCGACCACGAGACCCAGCTGGCCCGCCTGATGGCGCGGGACGGGCTCTCGCGCGAGGCGGCGCTTTCGCGCATCGCTTCGCAGATGCCGATGGAGGAGAAGAAGCGGCTGGGAAGGGTCGTGATCGACAACCGGGGGAGCAGGGAGGATCTGGAGGCGGAGGTGCTGAGGGTCTGGCGCGAGGAGATCGCGGCCCGGGAGGGAGCCCCCGCCGCCGAGCCGTAGAACTGAATAAGAAAAAGGCCCCGCGAACGGGGCCTTTTCTTTATTTGTGATAGCCGAGCTTGTGGGAGATCTCCTCGCCGGAGCGAATCACCAGCGGGATCAGCTCCTTCTCCAGGCGCTCGTCGGTGAAGCGCATCGAGGGGCCGGAGATGCTCACCGCGCCGATGATCCTGCGGGTGTAGTCGCGGATCGGGGCGCCGACGCATTTCACGCCGACATCCATCTCCTCGTCGTCTATGGCGTAACCCTGGTCCGCAATCACCTTGAGGTGCTTCTTCAGCTCCTCGCGGTCGGTCACCGTCTTTGGGGTGTAGCGCTTCATCTCCTTGGTGGGAAGGTAGTTCTCCAGTTCCTCGTCGGTCATGTAGGCGATCTGGACCTTCCCTGCCGCCGTGCAGTAGGCGGGGAGCCGGGCGCCGACCCTCGGCACCACCCTCACGGTCAGGTCGGTCTCCACCACGTCGAGATAGACGATGTGGAACTCCTTGAGGATCGCCACGTAGGTGGTCTCGTTGCACTCCTTCACCAGCGTCTCCAACACCGGGCGGGACTGCCTTAAAAGCCCCATCTGCTTGATGAAGGTCTGCCCGAGCTCCAGGGTCTTGAGCCCCAGCCGGTAGTTCTCCGTGACCCTGTTCTGCTCGATGTAGTTTCTCGACTCCAGGGTAGCGAGAAGCCTGAAAACGTTGTTCTTATGAAGCTTGAGCCTTTTGCTCAGCTCCGTCACGCCCAGCTCGTCCACTTCGTCGTGAAACTGCTCCAGCAGGTCGAGAGCGTGCGAAACGGCCTGGATGATGTACTCGGATTTCTCTTTTTTCGCCATTGGCTGCACCTATTCTGTTATGGAAAAAATTTCAAACAGTATTAACTAGGATATTTAATAAAAGCTGTCAAGGAAATAAATAACTTGATAAACGCTTTTAATGTGATTAAACTCGCGCTAGCCAACTCGCGCCCGGACGCCCTCGCCCTCCCCCGCCAAAACAGCGTAAACCGCAGTCCCGGCGACACGGACGGGGGATAGCTTCGGTATGCAGTGAAAATGTAGAATAATGTTCTAAAGAAGTCAAGCAGCAAAAAAGCATGTCCCCATGCGATTTTAAAACAGGACCAACACGACTGAGGCAGCTTCCCAAGGACGGAGAGCCCTGTGCGTCTCAACCTGATTTCCAAACTTGCCATCGCCACCAGCCTGGTGCTCTTGAGCACCATGGCGCTCTTCGCCTATCTCAATTTCCGAAGCCTTCAGGGCCTGCTTTTGCAGGAGGCCATCTCCGAGGCGGACCGCATCAGCGAAACCATACTGCGCACCACCCACAACCAGATGCTCAGGGACGACCGCCCGCTGTTCTACAAAACCATAGAGGAGATGGGGAGCCAGCAGGGGGTGGAGCGGATCAGGCTGATCAACAAGACCGGCCGCGTCATCTTTTCCACCAAAGACGCCGAAACCGGGTTCCTGCTGAAAAAGGATGCCGAGGTCTGCGCCGTCTGCCATGGAGGTTCGCAGCTTCTACTGACCGCCTCCTCCAAGCACAGGAGCCGGCGCTTTTTCAGCGAAAGCGGCGGCGAACTCTTGGGGATCACCAGCGCCATCTACAACGAGGAGAGCTGCTACTCGGCGAGCTGCCATTTCCACCCGGAGAACTTCAAGGTGCTGGGGGTTCTCGACGTGGTGGTCCCGCTGGACCGGATGCACTCGGTCCTGGACGCCTTCCGCAACCGCAGCATCGCCCTCACCCTTTTGGTCCTCACCCTCACCGCCCTTTGCATCACCCTCTTCACCCAGAAGCTGGTAAACCGCCCGGTGCGCGAGCTTTTGGAGCACACCCAGATGCTCTCGCGCGGGGAGCTGGACGGCCTGGTGCAAGGCTTCGCCAACGACGAACTGGGGGAACTTGCCGACTCCTTCAACGCCATGACCCTGAACCTGAAAAGGGCGCGCCAGGACCTGGAGGGATGGGGGCGGGACCTGGAAGAGATGGTGCAGCAAAGGACCTACGAAGTGACCCAGATGCAGGCGCAACTGATCCGCAGCGAAAAGCTCGCCTCGTTAGGCGAGCTGGTAGCGGGCATCGCCCACGAGATCAACAACCCGCTGACCGGGATCCTGGTCTTCGCCTCGCTGATCCAGAGCAACAAGAAGCTCGATGAAACGCTCAGAAACGACATAGAGACGGTGATCAGGGAGACCAAGCGCTGCGCGGGGATCGTGAAGGGGCTCCTGGAGTTCGCCCGCTGCGCGCCCCCCCAAAAGGAGCTGCACAGCCTGAGCGAGATCGCGGAGGCGGCGCTCACCCTGATCCAGCACCAGATACTGTTCCAGGACGTGACCATCATCCGCGAGTACGCAAGCGATCTCCCCAAGCTTTTGATCGACGCGAACCAGATCGAGCAGGTACTGGTCAACATGTTCGTCAACGCCGGGCACGCCATGCTCGGCGAAGGGGTGCTGCACCTAACGACCGATGTGGAACCTGGCGAGGGGGCGGCCTTCATCAGGATCGTGGACAACGGCTGCGGCATCTCCGAGCAAAACCTCACCAAGATCTTCGACCCCTTCTTCTCCACCAAGGCCAACAAAGGGACCGGCCTCGGGCTCTCCGTCTCCTACGGGATCGTGCAGGAGCACGGCGGGCGCATCGACGTCACCAGCGAAATCGGGGTGGGGACCGCCTTCACCGTCACCCTCCCCCTCCCCGACCGCGCCTCGGTCACCCCCCTGCCCCTCCCCCCGCTCTCCCCCCCCGGTGAACCTTCCTCCCGTCCCTGCGCCTGACCCTGTATACAAGACGACCATTCCCCCTTCCTCCCCCTCGCGGCAGCGCAACTGCGCGGAAGAAAACGATTGACAGCGGCAAGGCATATTGATAGTTTACGGCATTCGTCCCCTCGCCCCGCGGGCCCTGAGAAGGCCCCGGCGGGGGAGAACCGCTAACAGCCGCGCGCAATACCGGAGCAGCAGTGAACATCACCACCAACGGCGAAGCCGTATCCATCGATCCCCTTAACGTTCAAGAGTACCTCCTCTCCCTGGGCATCGACCCGCGCCGGGTCGCCGTCGAGCTGAACCTGGAGATCCTTCCCAAGGCGCAGTACGAAACCACGGACCTCAAAGAGGGAGACACCCTGGAGATAGTCCAGTTCGTGGGAGGAGGAAGCCTTCCGGCTTCCCTGCCCAAGGCAGGATGACGAGCGTCCGCCGCACCCGGGCCGGCGCCCCCCGGATCCTTCCCGGAAACAGATAATTGGAGAATCGAGATGACCCAGACAAACGACAAGCTCGTTATTGCAGGACGCGAATTCGACTCCCGCCTCATGGTCGGCACCGGGAAATACGCCGACTTCCAGCAGATGGTGCGCGCCATCGAGGTTTCCGGGGCGCAGATCATCACCGTGGCGGTGAGAAGGGTCAACATCTCGGACCGCAGCAAGGAGTCGCTGCTCGACCACATCGACCTGAAGAAGTACACGCTCCTTCCCAACACCGCCGGCTGCTACACCGCCGAGGACGCCATCCGCACCTGCCGCCTGGCGCGCGAGGCCGGCCTTTCCGATTTCGTGAAGCTCGAGGTGCTGGGGGACGAGAAGACGCTCTACCCCAACAACGAGGAGCTCCTGAAGGCGGCCAAGGTGCTTCTGGCCGAGGGGTTCACCGTCCTTCCCTACACAAGCGACGACCCCATCATCTGCAAAAAGCTGGAGGACATGGGATGCGCCGCGGTGATGCCGCTGGGAGCGCCCATCGGAAGCGGCCTCGGCATCCGCAACCCCTACAACATCCAGATCATCCTGGAGAGCGTCAAGGTGCCGGTCATCGTTGACGCTGGGGTCGGGACCGCCTCGGACGCTGCCATCGCCATGGAGCTCGGCTGCCACGGCGTCCTCATGAACACCGCCATCGCCGGGGCCAAGGACCCGGTCGCCATGGCAGAGGCGATGAACTGCGCGGTGCGCGCGGGGAGGCTCGCCTACCTGGCCGGGCGCATCCCCAGGAAGCTCTACGCCAGCGCCTCCTCCCCCTTGGCTGGGCTCATCGGGTGAAAGAGCTGGAATCACCCTGGATAGACTTCAACCTCTACCTGATCACCGGCAGGGAGGAGACGCAGGGGCGCCCCCTCGAGTACGTGGTCGAGGAAGCTCTCAAGGGGGGAGTGCGCGCGGTACAGTACCGCGACAAGGATGCCTCCAGCAAGGAACTCTACGAGACGGCCCACGAGCTGCGCCGCCTCACCTCGCGCTACGGCGCGAAGCTCATCATCAACGACCGCGCCGACATAGCGCTCGCCGTCGACGCCGACGGCGTGCACATAGGAAGCGCCAGCATGCCCATCTACAAGGTGCGGCGGATTCTGGGAGAGCGGAAGCTGATCGGGGTCTCCTGCCACAACAAGGCGCAGGCCATCGCCGCCCAGGAGATGGGGGCCGACTTCATCACCTTCGGCCCGGTCTACTACACCCCCTCCAAGGCCTCCTACGGCGACCCGGTGGGGACCGCGAAGCTTCAAGCCGTGGCGGGGCTTTTGCAGGTCCCGGTCTTCGCGCTCGGGGGGATCAAAAAGGAGAACTGCGCCGAGGCAGCCGGCTGCGGCGTGCGCGGCGTCGCGCTCATCTCCGCCGTCCTCTCCGCAGCCGACCCGCGTGAGGCAGCGAAGAAGCTCATCGCCCTTCTCCCCCCCCTGGAGCACGCCGACTGACATGGCCGATTCCCCCATCCATAGCGAGCTCCGCATCAACTCCTACGGCTCCTACCTGAGAAGGCGCTTTTCCTGCCGCGTCTCCAAGGTGAACGTGGACGGCGGCTTCACCTGCCCCAACCGCGACGGCAGCCGCGGCACCGGCGGCTGCATCTACTGCGACAACAGCTCGTTCTCCCCCAAGGAGACGGTAGCCGTCATCCCCATCGAGGAGCAGATGGCGGCCGGGATGGCCTACCACCGGACCCGCCTGGCGAGCGAGAAGTTCATCGTCTATTTCCAGAAATTCACCAACACCTACGCGCCGGTGGAGAAGCTCTCCGATTTGTACCGTCGCGCCCTTTCGCATCCGGACGTAGTGGGGATCTCGGTCGGCACCAGGCCCGACTCGATCGACGACGACGCCGTGGCGCTTTTGACCGAGCTTGCCCGCGACCGCTACGTCTGCGTGGAACTCGGGCTTCAGTCCATCGACGACGCCATCCTCACCGGGATCAACCGCGGCCACAGCTTCGCCGAGTACCTCTCGACCGTGGACCGGCTTGCCGGGCGCGGCATCGACATCTGCACCCACCTCATCTACGGCTTTCCCGGGGAACAAAGGAGCGGCTTCGTCAAGGGGGCGCGTCTCATCTCCTCGCTCCCGGTGACCGCGGTAAAGCTGCACCAACTGCACGCGGTGGAGGGAACCAAGCTCGCCCGCATGTACCGCGACGGGAGCTACCTCCCCATCTCGCTTGCCGAATACGTAGCTGCGGCCTGCGACTTCCTGGAAGAGCTCTCGCCCAGGGTCTCGATCCAGAGGCTCTACGGCTCGGCGCCCCTCTCCATCCGGGTCGCCCCCAACTGGAACCTGAAGAACAACCAGATGTGGTACGCGGTGGTGAACGAGCTGAAAAGGCGCGGGAGCTGGCAGGGGTGCCGGGTGGGTTGCGAGATGCGCGCGGTGAACGGCTAGCTAAAGCGAGGAGAAACATGAAGACGGCAAGGGTCAAGGGAGCAGCAAAAGAGTACCGGATCGGCAAGATCCTCTGCATCGGGAGGAACTACGCCGACCACATCAAGGAACTGGGGAACGAGACCCCGGAACGCCCGGTGATCTTCATGAAGCCGGCCTCCAGCGTCATCGGCGAAGGGGAAGAGATCGTGATCCCCCCCTACTCCAGCGACTGCCACCACGAGGCGGAGCTGGCGCTTTTGATCGGCACCGGCGGGAGCAATATCCCCCCCGCGCAGGCGTTAGGCCACCTGGCCGGGTACGGCGTCGCCATCGACCTGACCCTCAGGGACGTGCAGGCGGAGCAGAAGAAAAAGGGGCTCCCCTGGGAGATCGCCAAGGGGTTCGACACCGCCTGCCCCCTCTCCGACTTCGTGCCGGCAGGCGCTGTGGCCGACCCGCAGGCGCTCACCATCACGCTCAGCGTCAACGGGGTCAAGCGGCAGGACGGCTCGACCGGCCTCATGATCCACCGCATCCCGGAGCTCATCTCCTACCTCTCCTCCATCTTCACCCTGGAGCCGGGCGACCTGGTGCTGACCGGCACCCCGGCCGGCGTCGGCCCGATCAAAAGCGGGGACAGCGTCGTCGCCGAAATTACCCAAGTGGGGAGACTGCAGGTCTCGGTCAAATAAATAGAAAAAGGAGAATCGGATGAAAAACGAACAACAGTGCCCCGATTGCCAGGGGCTCATGGTGCTGATACCCGGTTGAGGGGGCCTCTTCTGGCGGTGCCAGAAGTGCGGCAAGAAAACCCCGCTCGACCCCAAAAACAAAGGGTGCGGCTGCGGCGAATAAAAAAAGGGGGCTCCTGAGAGCCCCCCTTTTTCGTTTAGCCTTTATTCCGCCTGTATCGCCTTATCCGTCCTATCCGTCCTATCCGTCCTATCCGCGTGCTGCGCCTTTGACCTTGCCTCTAGGCCTGAAGCTCCAGCCAGTCGGCGTCTTCGCCGGCGGGAAGGCCCGCGGCGGCCTTGCTCGCCAGCACCTCCAGGAGCTTCTCCTCGGGGAGCGGCCGGTAGAAGTAGTACCCCTGGAACTCGTCGCAGCCGCGCCGCATCAGGTGCTCCGCCTGCTGCCTCGTCTCGACCCCTTCCGCGATGACGTGGAGATCCATCGCCTTCGCTATGCCGATGATGGCGTCCACGATGGCCCTGTCGTCCGGGAGCTCGCAGACGTTGTTGATGAACCCCCTGTCGATCTTCAGGTGGTCGATGGGGAAGTTCTTCAGGTACTGCAGCGAGGAGTAGCCGGTCCCGAAGTCGTCGATGGAGATGGAGACGCACAACCCCTTGAGGCGGCAGAGCTTTTTCACCGTCTCCTCGACGTTCTTAATCAGGCAGGTCTCGGTCAATTCCAGCTCCAGCCAGGAGGGGTGGACGCCGCTTTGCAGCAGGGCATCTTCCACCGTCTTCGCCAGGTCCCCCTGGGTGAACTGTCTCCCCGAGATGTTCACCGCCATCCGCACCGGCATGACCCCTGCGTCCTGCCACTGCCTGAGCTTGGCGCAGGCAGTGCGGAGCACCCATTCCCCAAGTGGGAGGATGACGCCGGTATCCTCGGCGAGCGGGATGAAGGAGTCGGGCATCACCCTCCCCTTTTCCGGGTCGTTCCAGCGCAACAGCGCCTCCACCGCGGTGATGCGCCCGGTCTTGCTGTCCAGGATGGGCTGGTACTCCAGGAAGAATTCCTCGCGCTCCACGGCCCCCCTCAGCTTGAATTCCAGCTGCATCCGTTCGTGCAGCCTTTCGTTCAGCTGCGCGCTGTAGAAGCAGAAGCCGCCCTGCCCCTGTCTTTTGGCGTTGTACATGGCGATGTCGGCGTTCTTCAAGAGGGTCTCGGGTACATCCCCGTCGTCGGGGAAAATGGAGATCCCAACACTCGCCCCCACGTAGACCTCCCGGTCGCAGACCTGGTAAACCGGGGTGATGGCGTTGATCAGGTTCTTGGCGATGGCGCTCGCGTTTTCGTCCTTCTCGAAGGTCGCCGCCACCACGAACTCGTCCCCCCCAAGCCTCGCCAGAGTATCCCTCTTGCGCACCATCTTCTGCAGGCGCTTTGCCACCTCGACAAGTATCTGGTCCCCCGCCTTGTGCCCGAGCGTGTCGTTGATCACCTTGAAGCCGTTCAGGTCCATGAAGAGCGTGGCCACTTTCATCCCCTCACGCTGCGCGGTCCCGATGGCCTGCTCCATCCGGTCCAACAGCATGCGGCGGTTCAAAAGCCCGGTGAGGCTGTCGTAGTAGGCGAGCCGCTCCAACTGCTCCGCGGTCCTTTTCTTCTCCGTCACGTCCTCAAGGAGCGTCGCCACCATGCCGTACCCCATGGGGAACGCGGTGAGCGAGAAGATGCGGCCGGTGGAGTTCTGCTCCAGTTCCAGGCTCACCTCGCCCCGGGCCTGCAGCGCCCCGAAGACCTGCTCGGCGCATTCCTCGAAGAGGCCGTCCAGAAGCTCGCTGATCCAGCCGCCGATGTCGTCCCTGCTGAAGCCGAACACGTTGATGGCGGCGGGGTTCACGTCGGTCAGGACCAGGTCGGCGGTGCCGTCCTCCCGACGGGAGGCCCGGTACAGCGCCAGCCCTTCGTTGAGCGACTCGTACACGGAGCGGTACTTCTCCTCGCTCTGCTTCAGGACTCGGTACGCCTCGTCGAGTGCGCGCAGCGGCACGGTCCTCAGCCGGAAAAAGGCGTATGCCCCCACGAGGGCGCCCCCCAAAAGGGCCAGGAGCGTCTTGAGCAGAACCGGCTGCAAAGAGCGGGAGACCTCGAGCAAGGCCACCTCGTGCCCTGCGTCGTGAACGGAGAAGGAGAGGGCGAAGACCGGCCGCGGCAGCGGCTCTCCGCTCTCAGCGATCACCTCGTGCTTCAGGTTGTAGATCCTTCTTATTTCCTTCACCCCGGCTTTGGAGCGACGCCCGAGCAACTCCTTGAGGCGCAGTTCCTCGAACTCCCACATCTGGGGGTTCGCCACCACGAGCGCCCCGACGAGGCGGGCGTTGATTTCCCCTTCGGCCTCGACCACGCCCTTCATATGAGAGAAGGACATGACGAAGTAGATGGCGGGGGGAACCACCGTCAGCATCGTGGAGACGATCAGCGCGATGAAGGTGGTCCTGCGCCGGATGTTTTGGCTTTCCTGGGTCATTTATTCCCGGTCGGCAGCAGCCCGTACCTGACTGCCAGCGACTTTCCCTTCTTAGAGTAGAGGAACTTCACGAACTTCTCGGTCGCGGCGGAGTTCTCTTTCCTGGTCACCAGGTAGAGCGGCTTGACGTAGGGGTACTTCCCCCCGGCCAGGGTGGCGACGCTTCCCTGCATGCCGTCCAGGCGCAGGACCTTGACGCTCCCAGGCTGGGAGAGGGGAAGGGTGAGCGCCAGGAAGGCGATCGTCCCCGGGGTCCTTTTCAACGCGTCGAACCCATCGTTGTCGGTGATGGCGAGCAGCATGTCCTTGCGCGCCTGTGCGGCTGTCACGGCCATGTCCATATCGGGCGAGATGGCGCGCACGAGCTTGGTGTCGACATCCTCGTTGGGGCGCAGCACCACGCGGACGTAGTCGCCGTTGGGCCACTTGGGGATCTTCCCGGAGTACATGTCGATCACCTCTTTCAGCGAGATGTTCCTCTGCTTGGTACCGGCATGGGCCACCACCACGAAAGGACTCTTGCCGTATTCGAGCTGGACCAGCCCCTCCGCGCTCTCGGCCGGCTTCAGCGGACGCCCGGAAATGGCAAGGTCCAGCGCGCTCCTGCCCGTCGCCTTTATGGAGGCCGTGCTCCCCAGGCTTTTCTCCAGGTGGACCTTGATCCCCTTATTCTCCTTCTCGAACGCCTCGACGAGCGGCGCCATCAGGGCCACTCCCGCTCCCGTGCCGCTGAGCCTTACAATCTCCTGGGCCGGTGCCGCCTGTCCCCGTCCCAGTGCCAGACAGAGGACCAACGCTATGGGGATGAACCGCTTCTCTACCATGCTCATGCAACCTCCTCGTCGATTATCCTTTCAGAATGAGCCCGAAACGGGTCGGAACATGCCTTTCAACGTATCGGCCCCGGGGCATTCCCGCTTGAGGTATTTTATCATGAATAGCGCCCGGCTCCAGCTTCATTAATTGCCTGCCAGCATTCTTTTGCAAAAGTTCATTTTTCTGGTTCCCAAGCTCCAGCTTGGGAACCCAAGGCAGCGCAAGCTCCAGCTTGGCGCCCGACGGAAGCTGGAGCTTCAACTGGCATTGCGTTCCCAAGGTGAACCTTGGGAACGCCTTGGGAACGAGATTCATTTGTCGTTAGATGCGGGCTAGTCCTTCCCCCGTGTCACTTCCCTGCGGCCGGAAGCAACCCGAGCTTCTGCGCCATTGCCCGCGCCTTCTTGGACTCCAGGAACTGCACGAACGCCTTCACCCCGGGGGAGGGGTTTTTCTTCGTCACCACCAGGATCTTTTTGGCGTAGCCGTACTTCCCATCCGAGAGATTGGACAGGGTCGGCGCCACCCCGTTCAGGCGCGCGACGTTGACTGTGCCGGGCTCGGAAAGAGGCATGATCAGGGGGATGAAGGAGATGGTTCCTGCGGTCTTCTTGAGGTGGTCGAAGGTCTCCTGGTCGGTGATGCCCATCAGCATGTCCGGTCGCGCGTGCGCCGCGGTGACCGCGCGGTCCATCTCCGGGGAGAGCGAACGGAGCACCGCCGTGTCGATGTCTTCCTTGGGACGCAGGACCACGCGTACGAAGTCGCCGTCCGCCCACTCTCCATGGGTCCCGAAGTACATGGCGGCAAGCTGCCCGGTGGTCACGTTGTCGAGCTTGGTGTCGTGGTGGGTGACCACGGCGTAGGGGGTCCTGCCGTACTCGTACCAGGCGATTCCCGCTACCTTTTCCTGCGGTTTGAGCTCGCGGCCGGGAACGGCGACGTCAAGCGCACCCTTGGCGATGGCCTTGAGCGACGCGGCGGAACCGACGCTTTTCTGCACCTCGAAGCTGATCTCCGGGTGGCTCTTCTGGAAGGAGGCGATCAAAGGCTTCATCAGGGTTACCCCGCACCCGGTACCGTTGAGCCTGATGGTTTCCGCGGCAGCCGGCTGCCAGGATAAAAGGAGAAAGAGCAAGGCCAAAACGACCCCGCGGGGGAGATACGGGTGAGACATGATGCGCTCCTTTCGACTGTCTGACGGTCAAAAAAACAGGGCTGGTCCCGGGAACGGATTTGAGAGGGGCAACCTTTACAACATCGGCCGCATCCCTCATTAACTTGTGGGTTTTCGTTAATTTACGAAAATCCCCTTTACAGGAGGAAGTCGACCACCAGCCCCTTGATCTTGATGATCTGGGAGACGATGCGGATGTGGTCTTTTTGCTCGCGCATCACCAGGTGGTAGAGGAGGTCCGCCTCCTTGTCGATGACCGAGATCACCTCGTGGGCGCGCCCGGTCACGCCGCCGCTCAAAAGTTCCACCCGGTAGGCTTCGGCCGTGACCTTGCGAGCCATGGTGCCGATCAGCTCGCGGAACACCTTGAAGTTGGCGATGGTCGGCTCCTGCTCCAGAACCTCGCCCGCCTTGTCGATCTCCTCCTTCAGACGCTTTAGTTCCCCTTCGTACTCGGTGCCGCTCTTGGCGATGGCCGTGAGCCGCCCGGCGAAGAGCTGCCCGGAGGAACCGGCGACGCTTTTGGCCGGGGTCCCCTTCCCTTTCTTGGCGACGCTGCGTGATTCGCTCTTTTCGTCGATGCGCATCTGGAGGTACTCCGCGCCCCGCGGCGGCAGTGCTGCGGGGAAAACAAAAAGAGCCCCGGAAATCCGGGGCCCAATGATGGTGGATAGGCTTAGCTAGTTCTTTACCACGTTGGCCGCCTGCGGCCCTTTGGCGCCCTGCACGATGTCGAAGCTGACCGAGTCCCCTTCGGCGAGGGATTTGAAACCGTCTCCCTGGATCGACGAGAAGTGCACGAACACGTCCACCCCGTTATCCTGCTCGATGAAGCCGAATCCCTTAGCGTCGTTGAACCATTTCACCACACCGTTTGCCATTACTTTTTCTCCCTTTGCTGCTTGTTGTTGGATGGGGGGGCGGCTCAACCGCCCCCCCCTTTGTGCGTCTTCGACGCATCTGCTGCTTGCCCTATTACACGTTTACGGAAAAAGTGTCAAGCCTGCCGGCTGCAGGCGGCGCCTTTGCCGGGTGCCGTCTGCCGGAATCAGGCGGTCGCCGCGGGCTGCTGCGAGGCGTCACTCCCCTTTCCCCCGCAGCCGCATCCCTTGGCAGCGGAGGCGGCCTTCGCCTCGGCGTTCAGCGTGGCGTGGGCGGCGGACAGGCGCGCGATGGGTACCCGGAAGGGGGAGCAGGAGACGTAGTCGAGCCCGACCGAGTCGCAGAAGATGACCGAGGCCGGATCGCCGCCGTGCTCGCCGCAGATGCCGAGCTTGATCCCGGGACGGGTCTGGCGCCCCTTCTGGCAACCCATGCGCACCAGCTCGCCTACCCCCTGCTGGTCCAGGGTGACGAACGGGTCGTCCTCGAGGAGGCCGTTCTCCACGTAGAAGGGGAGGAACTTCCCGGCGTCGTCGCGGGAGAGGCCGAAGGTGGTCTGGGTCAGGTCGTTGGTGCCGAAGGAGAAGAAGTCGGCCTCGGCTGCGATGGCGTCGGCGGTGATGGCCGCGCGGGGAAGCTCGATCATGGTCCCGATCAGGTACTCGACCTTCACGGCGTAACGCTTGATCACCTCCTCGCAGACGGTGACCGCGTTGGCGCGCATAACGGCGAGCTCCTTGGTCGTTGCCACCAGCGGGATCATGATCTCGGGGACGATGTCGAACCCCTCTTCCTTCACCAGCTCGCAGGCGGCCTCCATGATGGCCTGCACCTGCATGTCGTAGATCTCCGGGAAGGTGATGCCGAGGCGGCAGCCGCGGTGCCCGAGCATCGGGTTGAACTCGTGCAGGAACTCCACCTTGTGCTTCAGGGTCTGCACCGAGACCCCCATGGTGGCGGAGAGCGCCTCGATGTCTTTCTCCTCCTGGGGGAGGAACTCGTGCAGCGGCGGGTCGAGGAGGCGGATGGTGACCGGAAGCCCCTTCATCTCGCGGAAGAGCCCCTTGAAGTCACCCTTTTGCATCGGGAGGATCTTGGCGAGCGCCTTCTTCCTGCCTTCCAGGTCCGCGGAGAGGATCATCTCGCGCACCGCCGCGATGCGGTCCGCTTCGAAGAACATGTGCTCGGTGCGGCAAAGGCCGATCCCCTCGGCGCCGAAGTCGCGGGCGGTCTTCGCGTCGTGCGGGGTGTCGGCGTTGGCGCGGACCTTCATCCTGCGGAACTTGTCTACCCACCCCATCAGGGTGCCGAAGTCGCCGCCGACCCCTGCGGCGACGGTCGCGACCGCGCCCTTCATCACCTCGCCGGTGGAGCCGTCGAGAGTGACGACGTCCCCCTTCTTGATCACGCTCCCGTCCTTGGCCACGAACTGCGCCTGGTTGTAGTCGACCTTGATGTCGCCGCAGCCGGCCACGCAGCATTTCCCCATGCCGCGGGCGACGACCGCCGCGTGGGAGGTCATGCCGCCGCGGGCGGTCAGGATACCCTGCGCCGCGTGCATGCCGTGGATGTCCTCGGGGGAGGTCTCGACGCGGACCAGGATCACCTTGTGCCCGAGCTTCGCCAGCGTCTCTGCCTCGTCGGCGGTGAAGACCACTTCGCCGGAAGCGGCCCCAGGCGAAGCCGGAAGCCCCTTGGCGATCACCTTCTTGTCGGCCTTCGGGTCGAGGGAGGGGTGCAAGAGCTGGTCCAGCTGGTTGGGAGCTACGCGCAGCACCGCGGTCTTCTCGTCGATGAGCTTCTCAGCCACCATGTCCACCGCGATCTTGATGGCCGCCTTGGCCGTCCTCTTGCCGCTTCTGCACTGCAGCATGTAGAGGATTCCCTTCTCGATGGTGAACTCGATGTCCTGCATGTCCTGGTAGTGGCGCTCCAGGATGTCGCGGATCTCGGCCAGCTGCTGGTAGCAGTCCGGAAGCACCTCCTCCATGCTGGGGAGGTCGCCCGGCTTGTACTTGGCCCTGTTGATCGGCTGCGGGGTGCGGATGCCGGCGACGACGTCCTCGCCCTGGGCGTTCACCAGGTACTCGCCGTAGAAGTAGTTCTCGCCGGTAGAGGGGTCGCGGGTGAAGGCGACGCCGGTGGCGCAGTCGTTACCCATGTTGCCGAACACCATGGACTGCACGTTGACGGCGGTGCCCCAGTCGGCGGGAATGCTGTTGAGCTTTCTGTAGGTGATGGCACGCTGGTTCATCCAGGAGCCGAACACGGCGCCGATGGCGCCCCAAAGCTGCTCTTTCGGGTCCTCGGGGAACTCGACCCCCAGGGTCGCCTTGATCTTCGCCTTGAACTCGCCCACGAGCTCCTTCCAGTCGGATGCCTTGAGGTCGGTGTCGAGGTGCACGCCGCGAGCGTCCTTCTTCTGCTCCAGGAGGTGCTCCATCTCGTCCTTGGGCATCCCCATCACCACGTCGGAGTACATCTGCACGAAGCGGCGGTAGGCGTCGTAGGCGAAGCGCTCGTCGCCGGACTGCGCGATGATCCCCTGAACCGTGGTGTCGTTAAGACCCAGGTTCAGTATGGTGTCCATCATGCCGGGCATAGAGGCGCGGGCGCCGGAGCGGACCGAGACCAGGAGCGGGTTTTTGGCATCGCCGAATTTCTTCCCCATGAGCGCCTCGACCTGGGCCAGGTTCTTTTCCACCTCGGCCGCCAAGGAGGAAGGGTAGTTGCGGTCGTTCTTGTAGTACTCGGTGCAGACTTCGGTGCTGATGGTGAAGCCGGCGGGGACCGGGAGGCCGATGCTGGTCATCTCGGCGAGGTTCGCCCCCTTACCGCCCAAAAGCTCCTTCATCTTGGCGTTGCCGTCCGCCTTGCCGGCGCCGAAAAAGTACACGTACTTCGTTCCCATTGAAACCCTCCTCAGATGTTTTTAATAAGTTTCGAGCTTAGAGTATACAAATTATTTTTTTGAAAGGCAAACAGCCGCCGGCCTGGGTTCCAGGCGCGTACGGCTGTTTACGTGAGCGTTATTTTTCGTCCTCTTTGCTGCGGATGTGGTCTTAAAGTTCCCGTTCATCTGCTTTTGCCGCAGCCTCTTCATCAGGGCGACAACCTCGAGAAGTCGGCCAGGCTTCCGAAGAGCCTCGCAATGCCGGTGAGAAGCGCCAGGCGATTCTGGCGCACCCGTTCGTCCTCGGCCATGACCATGACCTTCTCGAAGAAGAGGTCGACGGCGGGCTTCAGCGTCGCGATCTCGGTCAGGGCCGCCAGGTAGTCGGCCTCTTTGAGCGCGGCTGCCACTTTGCCGGAGACCTGCGTCAGCGCCTGGTGCAGTTCGCCTTCGGCGGCGTCCTGGAAGAGTTCGGCCGAAACCGGGGTATCCACCCCTTCCTTGACGATGTTGCAGACCCTCTTGAAGGCGACGGCCAGAGGGCCGAAATCGTCGCGGTTACGGAAGCCTGCCAGCGCCTCGATCTTCGCGGCAGCCTCGACCAGGTCGTCGAAGGAGACCGAGACCACCGCCTCCACCGCGTCGGAGGGGAAGCGGTCCGCCATCAGGTTCACGAAGCGCCCGCGGAAGAAGTCGAGGACGTCCTTTTGCACCTCGGCAAGCGGCCGGGTCGCCTTGGCGGAGAGGAGATCGAGCGACGCCTTGACGAAGTCGGAGAGCGGCTCGCGGTAACCCTTGTCCAGGATGATGTTGATGATGCCGAGCGCCGAACGCCTGAGCGCGTAGGGGTCCGCGGAACCGGTGGGGATGAGCCCGACCGAGAAGCAGCCGCAGATGGTGTCCATCTTGTCGGCCAAGGAGACGAAGGCGCCGATGTCGGAGGCGGGAAGCTCGCCCCCTGCCTGGGTCGGGAGGTAGTGCTCGGCTATTGCGTTAGCCACTGCCTTCTCCTCGCCGTCGTGGAGCGCATACTCGCGCCCCATGATCCCCTGCACCTCGGGGAATTCCCCCACCATGCCGGAGACGAGATCCGCCTTGCAAAGCGTAGCCGCGCGCTCGACCTGCTTAGTCACTGCAGGGTTGAGCCGTTCGGCAAGCCCCTTCGCGAGCTCGCGGAAGCGCTCCATCTTCTCGTAGGAGGTGCCGAGCTTCGCCTGGTACACCACGCTCTTAAGGGACTCGACGCGGGCTTCCAGCCTCACCTTGTGGTCCTCGTCGAAGAAGAAGCGGGCGTCGGAGAGGCGGGCGCGGAGCACCCTCTCGTTCCCCTTGACCACCACCTGCGGGTCCTCGGTGATGGTGTTGTTGATGGTGATGAAGCCGGGGAGGAGTTTCCCCTCGTCGTCCACCAGCGAGAAGTAGCGCTGGTGCTCGCGCATGGAGGTGATCAGCACCTCGCGCGGCACCACCAGGAAGTCGGGGGAGAAGGTGCCGTGCACCGCGCTCGGGTACTCGACCAGGTAGCTCACCTGCTCCAGGAGAGCCTCGTCGGGAAGGACGTTACCCTTGGCCTGCTTGGCCACCCGCTCGATCTCGGCGCGGATGATCCCCTTGCGCTTGTTCGGGTCGGGGATGACGAAATGGCGCTCGCACTCCTCTAAGTAGTGGGCCAGGTCGCGCACCGGGAAAGAGGTATTGGCCATGAAGCGGTGGCCGCGCGAGGCGCTCCCGCTGTCGATGTTGCCGAAGGAGAAGGGAACCACCTTGCCGTCGAAGAGCGCCACGATCCAGTGGATGGGGCGGGCGAAGCGGACGTCGAAATCGGCCCAGCGCATCGACTTTTTGAACGGGATGTTCCCGATCAGGCGCGGCAAAAGCTCGGGGAGGAGCTCGGCGGTTGCGCGGCCGATCTCGCTTTTCACGGCGGCCAGATACTCGCCTTTCTCCGTGGTCACGAGCTTCAGCTGCGAGACGTCGATCCCCTGGCCGCGGGCGAACCCTTGGGCTGCCTTGGTGGGGTTGCCGTCTGCGTCGTAGGCGTGGCTTTTGGCCGGCCCCATCGCGGTCAGCTCCGCGTCGGGCTGCCTCTCGGCGACCCCCTTAACGGCCAGCACCAGGCGGCGCGGGGTACCGAGCGTCACGATCTCGCCGTACTCGATGCGGGCGCTGTCGAACTCTTTCTTGATCAAAAGCTCCATGTCGGCCATCGCCTTGGGGACGAAGCCGGCCGGGATCTCTTCGCAACCTATCTCCAGAAACAGGTCCTTAGCCATTAGAGCCCTCCTTTCAGCAGCGGGAAACCGAGCCGCTCGCGCATCTGCAGGTAACCCTCGGCGCAGAGCCTGGCCACGTTTCTCACCTTGCCGATGTAGGAGGCGCGCTCGGTGACCGAGATGGCGCCGCGGGCATCCAGAAGGTTGAAGGTGTGGGAGCATTTCATCACGTAGTCGTAGGCGGGAAGGACCAGACCCTTCTCCACCAGCCGCACGCACTCCTTCTCGTACATCTTGAAGAGCTGCAGCAGCATGTCGACGTCGGCCTCCTCGAAGTTGTAGGTCGAGAATTCCACCTCGCTTTCGTGGTGGATGTCGCCGTACCTGACCCCCTTGACCCACTCGAGGTCGTAGACGTTGTCCACGCCCTGCAGGTACATGGCGATCCTCTCGCAGCCGTAGGTGATCTCGGACGATACCGGCTTCAGGTCGATGCCGCCGGCCTGCTGGAAGTAGGTGAACTGGGTGATCTCCATCCCGTCGAGCCACACCTCCCAGCCAAGACCCCAGGCGCCCAAGGTCGGGCTCTCCCAGTCGTCCTCGACGAAGCGGATGTCGTGCTTGCCCGGGTCGATGCCGAAGGCGCGCAGGCTGTCCAGGTAGAGGTCGAGGATGTTCATGGGCGAGGGTTTCATGATCACCTGGAACTGGTAGTAGTGCTGCAGCCGGTTCGGGTTCTCGCCGTAGCGCCCGTCCGTCGGGCGGCGCGAAGGTTCGACGTACGCCACCTTCCACGGCTCGGGACCGAGCACGCGCAGGAAGGTCGCCGGGTTGAAGGTGCCGGCCCCTTTTTCCGTATCATATGGTTGCTGGATCACGCATCCCTGCCCTGCCCAATACCCCTGCAGGGAAAGAATCAGCTCCTGGAATGTCAACACGCCGCCTCCGATCAACTCGTTATTTCAGACTCTGCGTCCATCGCAAAAAAAGTTTACTGTATCCAAACAGTTAGGCTCGCCAGATTACAATACCTGAGAAGCGGCTGTCAAGGAATATCGCCCGTCAAGAGGGCAAAAACCTGCCGTTGGATGTCGCAATAGCGGAAAAAGTCCCCCCTCCCCTGGCGGGAGGGGAAGCTAGAAACAGACAGTGGCAAAAAACGCGCCTTTAAACCTACGCTCGACGGCGACATGGGTGCAAAGGTCTCTTTATTCTTCCCGTTTACCGAAACTGGCGTTCAAGGTACACTGAGGTGGGGGTAATTTCAGATGAACCAGCAACCCGAAATCATCATCGTTGGCTCCGGCTCCACCGCCTTCGCCGCAGCGCTCAGGGCGCAGGAGCGGGGTGCAGCCTCCATCATGATCGAGCGAAGCGCCCTCGGCGGGACCTGCATCAACTGGGGGTGCATCCCCAGCAAGATCCTGATCCACGCGGCGCTCTTCCGGCACGAGGCGCAACTGGGCGAGCGGCTCGGCCTCGGCGCGCTAAGCGGCGCGCTCGACTTCCCGCTTCTCGACTCCCACAAGCTGAACGTGGTGCAAAGGCTGAGAACGACCAAGTACCTGGACGTGCTCAAAAACGTCCCCGGGCTCACCCTGGTCAAGGGGATGGCGGTCTTCACCTCCCCCGACACCGTCCGGGTCGGGGAGCGGCGCCTCACCGGGAGCCGGTTCCTCATCGCCGCCGGAGGCGTCCCCCGCGTCCCCCCCATCGCAGGACTCGACGAGACCCCTTTCCTGACCAGCAAGAGCGCGCTGATGCTGAAAAAAATCCCCGCATCGCTCACCATCATCGGCGGCGGCGTCATCGCCTTGGAGCTGGGACAGATGTTCCTTAGGCTGGGGGTAAAGGTAACCGTCCTGGAGCACGGGCAGAGGGTGCTTCCCGCGATCGAGGCGGAGCCCGCCCTGGCCTTGCAGGACGTCCTCGCCTCCGAGGGGATGCGCATCATCCTGAATGCCTCGGTGCTGAGCGCCTGCCGGCACGGCGACGGCGTGAGGGTCGAGGCGCTGGTCG
This sequence comes from Citrifermentans bremense R1, assembly GCF_000426865.1. GTDB lineage: Bacteria > Desulfobacterota > Desulfuromonadia > Geobacterales > Geobacteraceae > Geomonas > Geomonas bremensis. Next base: position 218,007 of record NZ_KE384581.1, on the reverse strand, counting down.
GGGGGGAACGCACCTGCCTTGAGTCGCAGCAGCTCCTCGTGGCCGTCGGTACCGCCCCCGCCGCCGAAGGCTTAGGCCTCGAGCAGGCCGGGGTGCAGGTGGACCAAAGGGGGTTCATCGTGGTGGACGAGCAGATGCGCACCTCCTCCCCCGGGATCTGGGCCGCAGGCGACGTCACCGGCCGGATGCAGATCGCCACCGTCGGCGCCCGCGAGGGGATCGCCGCCGTGGACAACATGCTGGAGACCGGCTGCAACTGCGCCCTCGACTACCAGACCCTCCCCATGGCCATCTTCACCGACCCGGAGGTCGGAACCGTCGGCTACAGCGAAGAGGGAGCGCGCCGGGCCGGGTTCGAGGTAGAAAGCCACACCATCCCCGCCTCCGCCATCGCGAAGGCGCACGTCACGGGCGCTCTCGCCGGCGCCGTCAAGATCGTCGCCGAGACAGGGACCGGAAGGATACTCGGCGTGCACCTCTGCCTGCACCGCGGGGCCGACATCATCAACGAGGCCGCCCTCGCCATCCGTTGCCGCATGACCGTCGCCGAACTGGCCGACACCCTCCACGTCTACCCGTCGATGGGTGAAGGGTTGCGGCTCTGCGCGCAGGCCTTCAGCAGAAACCTGGACCAACTCTCCTGCTGCGCCGAATAGCCCAAGGCTCCCCCGTCCCCGCTTCCCATTAGTTTAAAATTGACAACAATTTCATGAAAGACTACTATGCCACAAATTGGTTGCGGCTAACGGACCGAGACGGTTCCGCGCCGCATCAGCGTCAGGCGCAGACGGGGGCGGTGAAGATGGCGGCAGAGATACTCTTTGTGGACGACAACAAGCTGGTACTCCAGGCGCTGGGCGACCTGCTGAGGTCGCACGGCATCGACCCCCTCGCCGCCAGCGACGCGGAAGAGGCCCTGGAACTCTTCAAAAAGCACGAGATAGCGGTAGTGGTGTCGGACAACCAGATGCCGGGGATGTCGGGGCTGGAGTTCCTGCGCGAGCTCAGGAACGTCTCGCCGGACACGGTGAAGGTGCTCATCTCTTCCCACGTCGACCTCCCGACGGCGCTTGCCGCCATCAACAGTTCCGAGGTCTACCGCTGTCTGATGAAACCGTGGAAGGACGAGGAAATCGTCGAGGTGGTGCAGGAGGGGTTGAGGCGCTACCGCACCGTTCATGACATACGGCGCGAGGACGAGGCGGTGCTCCGTTCCCTGGCGCAGACCATTGAACTCAAGGACCCGAGCACCAAGGGGCACTGCGACCGTGTCGCGGTCTACGCGCTCTTGGTCGCCGAGGCGATGGGGATAGCGAAGGAGATGCAGCGGCAGATCAAGTACGGAAGCTGGCTGCACGACTGCGGCAAGATCGGAGTATCGGAGTTCATACTGAACGGTCCGGACAAGTTGAGCGAGGACGAGTTCGAGACCATGAAGATGCACACCGGCTGGGGGGTGGAGGTGGCGGAGAAAGCCGACCTGTCCCAGGTGGCGCGGAACATCATCCACTACCATCATGAGAAGTACGACGGCAGCGGCTACCCCTCCCAACTCATGGGGGAGGAGATTCCCATCGAGGCGCGCATCGTTTCGGTGGCCGACGTCTACGACGCCCTCACCTCGGACCGGTCCTACCGCAAAGCATATAGCTTCGAGAAGGCGCGCGAGATGGTGCGCGAGATGGCGGGCACGGCGCTGGACCCGGCGGTGGTCAAGGTGTTTCTGGCCGTGGTCCCCGACGGGCCGCTACCGTCGAGCGAGGAGTTCCCGGAGTGCGACTCCCACCGAGCGGGCGGGAAGAAGCCCCTCAACCTGGTGCTTCCGGCCGCTACCTGCTGATTGCCGCGGCCGGGCTAGCGAAGCCAGCGGCGCACCACGAAGCTCTTCTCCCCGGCAGCGCCCTTCGGGTACCGGTCCGCCGGCTCCCGGGTCCGCATCAGTTTCTTCAGGGTCTCCTCCCTGGAGGAAAGCACCACCCCTTTTTTCCCGCCGCCGCACCCCATCACGCTCTGGATGATCGAATCCTCGTCCACAACCATCATCACGTGCCCCTTGTAGGCCACGAGGTCCAGCGGTTCCAGCTTTCTGGCGATCTCCGCCGCGGAGAGCCCCGCCACCTTCACCCCTTTACCGTAGCGGGTGAGGTACGAGCTGTTCCTCGGGGTATAGCCGTCGGTCGCCTCGTAGAGAAGCCCGGTGCAGTCCACCCCGTACAGCGGGTCCCCCTGCGGGTAGAGCGTCCTCAAAAGCGGCACACCTTCCTTGAAGTTTCCCCCCCAGACGTAGGGCCTCCCCACCGCGGAGAGAAGCCTTTTCCGTATCTCGGCGGGCTCGGGAAGGGTCCGCTGCCGCTCGCGGGGCGTCCCCTCCACCGCCTCCACGAAGCGCGCGTCCACGAAGAGGCCGGTCTTCGTCGGGTAGGGGTAATCGTTGCTGGTGACCCGGTACACCTTGACGCCGTCCCTTTCCTGCTCCCCCTCGATCCGGAACAGGGTGCCGGGAAAGGCGATGAACTCGACGGGGCGCACCCCCTTGCAGGGGTCTAGCTTCACCTTGCCGCTGAAGGTCTTGGCGAAGTCGGGGGTATTGAGGACGGGGGTGGCGGCGACGGCGACGGCGTAGCGGGGGTGATCTGCGGCATGGGCAGCGGGAGAGAATATGGGAAGCGCCAAAAGCGCAAGGAACATCGTCTTCATCTCTTTATCCTCTAGGGTTCCGCCTTGGCGCCGAAGGCGGCGGCAAGCGGCAAAAGGCGCGGCGCCTTTTCCTTCAAGATCGGCAAGAGCAGCTTCACCCCTTTTGGCTCGTTGCCGTTGCCGTGCACCAGGATGAAGCTTCCCGGGCGGGGCGCCTCTCCCTTGGCAAGCCAGGCGTCGCTCCCGATGGGGATCAGCGAGAGCTCTTTGAGCCGCTGCATCCAGGCTCCGTCGGAAACAAGCCCCGGGAAGCGGAAAAACGGGGAAGGGACGAGCCCCTGGGAAAGGAGGAGTTGTTCCGCCTGCAGCACCTCCTGCATCGGGTCGGTCCCCGGAGCGAGCAGGAAGTTCTCCGCCAGAGGGACCTTGGGGTCGTAATGGTGGTGGTACGAATGGTTCACCCAGGTCACGGCCAGCTTCCCCGAGGCTATCGCCTCTTTCAGGTAGGAGAGCTCCTGCGGATGGGTGGAGAGCCACACCCCGGAGATCATTACGGCCACCGGGACGGCGCGGCCATGGCCTAGGGCGGCGGTCACCTCGAAGAGCTCCCGCTCGAAGGGGCGCTTGGAGGGGCAGAGGTCGACGGTGAGGAAAAGCCCCTCGACCTGCGTCTCGGCGTGGACCGCCCCGCCGTTTTGCAGCCGGTACGGCGGGGAGTTGTACTTATTGAGCGCACGGGCGAGCCTGGTGGCCCGGAAAGCGTCAGAGCCGGCGACGCCGCTTTTTTTCAACGAGTCGGCCGGAAGATCGTAGCTCGCAAGCGTTTCCGGGTCGACGGCAAGCAGGCGCGGGACGCCGTCGCATTTGAAACTGCGGACCGCGAGGAGCCGTTTGCCGGAGCGGTCGCTCACCGGCTCGCGGATGACGCGGTATTCCGTTATCTGCGCGGCCTGGGCCTGTGCGGCGCAAAAAAGCAGCAAAAGCGCCAGGAAAAGAGAAAAGGCGGGGAGTTTCGCCAGGGGGGATCCGCTCATAGGATTTCTACACCAAGACGCTGCGTAGCGCGGCTTCTATCTTCTCCACGTCGACCCGCGTGTCGATGCAGGGGCCGTAGGGGCGATCGTTCAGGACCCCGATCACCGGGAGGGGGTAACAGTCCTTGATGCCGGAGGTGAGGTCGCGCTCGCAGGCGACGGCCAATACCAGCTTGGGGCGCTTCTCGATGATGACCTTGCGGGCCAGGGTGCCGCCGGTGGCGACGGACATCTCCACCTGGTACTTCTGCGCCAGTTCGGCGAGCCCCATGATGTCGCACCTGCCGCAGCGCAGGCACTTGTTGATGTCGCCGGTCACCTTGATCTCGCATTGGGAGAGCTGCAGGCAGTGCGGGAGCAGGATCAGGATCCGGTCCGGCTTGACCTTGAGGCGTTGCGAGATGACCAGGGAGTTGTTCATGGCGACGAAGGACTGGCGGATGGTGTCCTTGGAGATGCCGCAGAGGCTGCCGATCCGCTCGATGAGCGGCAGCAGGAACTTGATCACCACCCCACGCATGAACCTGGTGCCGAGGATGTCCTTCCCGAGCGCCGTGGTGAGCACCAAAAGAAGGGTTCCGAGGACCGCCATGCCGGAGAGCACGCCGAATACCATGCCCACTATGCGCGGCAGGCCGGGATGGATATTAGTGAGCCCCATGGTCGGGATCCACCACCCCAGGTAGATGAGCCCCACCACCAGAAGACAGGTCACCCCCATCAGTGCCACGAAGAGGCGCTTCTGTGGAGGCCCCTGGCACGGCCCTTTATTCCCCAACCGAAGCCTCCTTCTTTCCGAGGGTGCACCCCGGCTGAAGTTTGTACCCTGCGAGGAAGTCACCCGCCGGCAGGCGCTTCTTCCCTTCGAGCTGCAGTTCCGCGATCAGCAGGCTCCCGGTGCCGCAGGCGACCTCGATGCCGTCGCGGCCCAAGGAGAGGATCTCGCCCGGCGCGCCGCTCCCCGAAGCGGTCTGAACGCGGAAGACCTTCAAAAGCTTGTCGTCCAGGAAGCTGTAGGCCCCCGGCCAAGGGGTCATGCCGCGGACCTGGTTCTTGATGGCCTGCGCGTCCCGGCTCCAGTCGATGAGACCGTCCTCTTTCTTCATCATCGGGGCGTAGCAGGTGAGCGCGTCGTCCTGCTTCTCCGGGACCAGTTCGCCCCGGGCCAGCCGGTCCAGCGTCTCGGCGAGGAGTTCCGCCCCAAGCTGCGACATCCGGTCGTGCAGGCTCTGCGTATCCTCGTCGGCGCCGATGGGGGTGGAGCGCTTCAGGAGCATGTCGCCCGTGTCGAGCCCCACGTCCATCATCATGGTGGTGACCCCGGTCTCGTTCTCGCCGTTGATGATGCACCAGTTCAAGGGCGCGGCGCCGCGGTAGCGCGGCAAAAGCGAGGCGTGCACGTTGATGCAGCCGTATTTGGGGATGTCGAGCAGCGCCTTGGGCAGGATCTGCCCGAAAGCGATCACCACGATGAGGTCGGGGTTAAGGCCCCGGATCTCTTCGATCGATTCGGGAAGCCGCACCTTAACCGGCTGCAGCACCGGTATCCCGTGCTGCTCGGCGACGACCTTAACCGGCGGGGGGAGGGTCTGCTGCCCGCGCCCCTTGGGGCGGTCGGGCTGGGTGACCACGGCCACCACCTGCTCGCCGCGCTCAATCAGCGTGCGCAAGGTGGGGCAGGCGAATTCGGGGGTCCCCATGAAGACGATGCGCATACCGGTCATCGGTTAAGCTCCTTTGCTTCGTCCAAGGCACGCTGGTAGCGCTTGCGGAAGATCCCTTTCTTGAGCGGGGAAAGATGGTCGATGAAGAGCACGCCGTCCAGGTGGTCGATCTCGTGCTGGAAGGCTATGGACAGGAGGTCGTCGGCGCGGAAGGTCACTTCCTCGCCGTCCAGGTTGAGCGCCTTCACCACGATGCGGGCGTGCCGGCGCACGTTGGCGGAGAATTTGGGGACCGACAGGCACCCTTCCTCCTCGAACGCCTCCCCCTCGGCGTGGACGATCTCGGGGTTGATGGCGACGATCAGCTCGGGCGTCTCGTCCTTTCCGGAGACGTCGATGACGATGATGCGCTGGTGCACCCCTATCTGTGGGGCGGCAAGCCCCACTCCGGGGGCGTCGTACATGGTCTCGGCCATGTCCCGAGCCAACTCGCGGGTCTTGTCGGTGATAACGGTAACCGGCAGTGAGCGCTTCTTCAGCTCAGGGTCCGGATAGGTGAGTATTGTGCGTATCATACTGGTCCTTCCTTTGTCTTCAGAACTATCGCGCCACTATATAAAGTTGCCGGCAAAAAATCAACGAGATACTCATGAGCAACGCCCCCCTTCAGAGGGGGGGAATAAAAGGCGCCTGCTTCCGCAGCTGGAGGGGTTCGCGCCGATATCTCAGAGAAATCTCCTATTGCCCCAAGCCGCCGGAACTGTTACTGTTGCATTACTAGAGGCATGGGCGGAAGCCGCCATGCCGTCCCCAAATGCGGGTGATATAGAGCAATTCCCTGGAGATAATAATGCCGTCCACCGAATACCATGCAGAAACCGGGGTGAGGATCAAGAAGGCAAGGCTAGCGCTGGGGCTCACCCAGAAGGAATTCGCCGCCTCCCTGGGGATCGTCCAGGGGTTTCTCAGCGGCATCGAGACCGGCAGGAAGCGCCCCTCCGACACGCTGCTGATCGCCCTCTCGCACACCTTCGGCATCAACGCCCAGTGGCTGAGTGACGGAAGCGGAGAGAGCTTCAAAAACCCGCCCAGGACCGAACAGTCCAATGTCAGCCGTGCCCCGCTTCTGGAGATGATACCGGACAGCTTCCCCGACGACCTCGGCGCCATCAGCCGCTACATCTCCGTCCCCGACCTCCCCGAGGGGTGCTACGCCATCGTCTGCTACGGCGATTTCATGTCTCCCACCATCCGTGACGGCGACGTGGTGATCTTCAGGCCGGAGAGCGAACAGAAGAAAAGCGGGGACATCATCATCGTCCACAACCGCTGGGGGGAACCGATCCTGCGCAGGTACCGCGTCAAGGACGACGAGATCTACCTCGCTCCCGACAACCCCGCTTATGCTCCCTTCCAGCCCGACGACGGCACCCACACCATCGGCATCGTGGTGGACGTCTGGCGCAAGGTCATCATCTAACCCCCTGCCGTTTCGAGACTGAGGCACCCGCGCGCCTTGCCTGCGTGCGGGCTATCTGCCGCCTGGCTCTCGTCAGCCGGCCTTGCCCCTCCTCACGTCAATATCCCGTCGCAGCCCCACCGAAAGTCAAAAAAACCTGCGCCATAAACGGCCGAAACAGGAACCGCATCGACGCAATTCCGGCAGGTTACCTAAAAGGAACGCATCTTGCTTTACATGAAACGCTGAGTCGGCCCATGCCGGCGGGAGGGTTCGTGTGAAACTGCAAGAAACAACGAAGAGTGTGAAGATTTTTGAAGGCACCGCCCTGCTGGACGCCGATGCCGCACTGCCGCGGCTTCTCGCTACGGGACGGGCCGATGCCCCCGCAGCAGCCACCCGCAACAGGCTCACCCGCTCGCGCCACCTCTGGAGCCGTGAAGACGGTTTCACCATGGCCGGGGGGAGAAGGTAGCCACCCCGAAGCATCCCTTACGACACCAGCTTTTTCCCCAAAAGACGCGCCCGCGCCAGGGTCCTTGGCCCAGGTCCCTGGCGTTCTTCGAGGGCCGCAAGCCCGACCAGGAGTACCCCCACCGTCCTCCCCCCCAGAAGTTCCGCAGCCCGACGCAGCACCTTCACGATCGGGGTCAGAAACCGCGCCATGAAAGCGGGCGCCGCGCTGGAAGCGACGAGCACCGCGCGCCGCGGCCTCTCCTTGCTGCGGGGTTTCGGTGCGGCCGTCCCCCAGGGCCAGTAGACATAGCAGGCCAGGCGCTCGATGAAGCGCTTCATGAGCGCGGTGACGGTGCCAAAGTTCATCGGCGAGGCGAGCACCACTGCGTCCGCCCCCTCGACCAGCTCCAGCACCCTGGCCATCTGGTCCGCGATGGGGCAGATGCCGCGCGCCCCTTCCCTTTCCTGGGTGCAGAGCCGGCAGTTGGTGCAGAACTCGATCTGCGTGTCCAACAGGTAAAGCTTCTCGACCTCGCCCCCTTCCCTTGCGGCCGTGGCGAGAAGCTCGTCCACCACCTGGTCGATCATCCCCCCCTTGCGGTAACTTCCGACTATGGCAACTACTTTCGCCTTGCGCGTCATGACACCTCCGGGATGAAGCAGCGACCTCCGCCGGAGGGGACTGGCTCCGTCAGGTGCCTGTCCCCCTTCGGGATGTTTTCCTCTATCGCCCCTGCTCCTCGCGCGCCTTTTGTTCCTCGCGCGCCTTTTGCTCCAGCTTTCGCCTGCGGCGGCCGCCGAAAAAAGACTCCTCGATCACGATGGCTATGAAGAGAACTACGAAAAGGGCGAAAATCACCCCGAGAACCTTGAACAACAAAGCCATGCTGCAGACTCCTTTTTTGAACAAAACCATTTGCCACGGAGAAAATCGGAGAAAACCTTAAAAAAGAGTGAAAGCTTTTCCTGATTGTCACAATCAGGAAGCTTTTCGATTTTCTCAGATATCCTCAGACGTTCTCCTTGCCAATGGTTTTAGGTTTTGGCCCAAAGCGACGGACGTTAATACCCGGCCCCGGGAGCCGGTGTCAAGGCAAAGCAGCTAGCTTCCTCCGGTGAGCTTCTTCCAGCCGCTGCCGGCGAACTCCAGCACGCCGCTCATGCTCCTTTGGTAGAACTTCCTGACCGGGATCCGGTTCACCAGTATCCCTTCTTCGCTTTGCTCCAGGCTCACCTGGTCCCCGGACCTGAGCTGCACCACCTGCCGGTAGTGCTCACCGCCGACACCGAAAAGGAAGGAGTAGCGGGTCCCGTTCACCAGGCAGGAAACGATGATGATGATCCCCTCCGGGTCGCCGGTCTTGAAATCGAAGCGGGTGGTGGCGGCAACGAAACGCCCCTGCACCTCTCCCGACCCTTTCAAGAGCTCGCCTACGTTCATCTGCTTTGGCTTCATGCGCCCAAGCGGCGGGAGCCCCCAGGGGGTGAGTGACGGGCGGGGGCGCTGCCGGTAGTGGCTGGTACGCTCCAGGAGCGTCACCACGTTGTTGTTGATCGGCCCGCCGATGGAGTGGGCGAGCCCCATCTGGAAACGCCCCCCCGTGATGAGCCGGTGGTTCTCGACGATCTGGATCATGCCGGTGGCGCCTAGCGGATGGCCGCGTCCCTTCAGCCCGCCGGTTATGTTGGTCGGGAAGGCCCCCTGCTCGCCGGTAAGCTCGTCGTTCAAAAGCGCTTCCACGATCCGGCGTCGGTGCACGAACCCCAGGTCCACCATGTTGATCGGCCCGAAGCCGTTGAACGGGTCGTGCATGTTCACGTGGATCTTGCCGGCGAAGTCGGCGATCTTCTTGATGCCGGCCATGGCGTAGGCCTCGGCCGCGGCGCGCACGGTGGCGGGGAAGCTGTGGAAGTAAGGGCGGTCGGCGATGGTGGGGATGTCGGTGGCGCTCCCCACACCGGAGACGATCACCTCGTGCGGCGTCGCCGAGAGGAGCACGGCGGCGACCCCGTCCGACATGGGGCAGAAGTCGTGGTAGCGCAAAGGCCACCAGTAGCGGTAGTTCTTGCCGGTGACGATCTGGCGGTAGTACTCCTCCAGCGGGATCTCGAAGCCGAGATGCGCCTCGGGGTTGCGCGCGGCATAGCGGTGCGCCCGCTGGGTCAAAAGGGCGGAGAAGGCGGTCCACTCGTCGGTGGAGAGCTTCAGCCGCTCGATCAGGGAGCGCGCCACGAGAGCCCCGCAGGCCGGCATGGAGAGCCCGAACTCCGCCTCGTCCTTGTCGATCACGCCTGCGACGATGCGGGTGGCCTGCCCGGTGGGGACGTCGCTCATCTTCTGGATCCCGATGGCGAGGACGTGGTCGCAGCGGCCGGAGGCGATCTGCAGGTAGGCGTATTCGAGAGCCGACGCGCCCGAGGAGGAGGCGGTGTCGATCAAGACCGATTTGGCGCCGGAGATCCCGAGGACGCCGGCGATCTTGGCCGCCGTGTTGTCCACCCCCGAGAAGGCGACCGGGTTCTGGCAGCCGACGACGACGGCGTTTATGTCGGAGCGCTTGAGCCGGCTGCCGGCGAAAACCTCTCCCGCCTTTTCGGCCATCTCCAAAAAGCTCAGGGCTTCGCGTTCGCGCCCGTTATAGCGCCCGACCGGAGCCATGAAAGAGGAGGCGACATAGACCTCCCGAGGCTTGAATTGCTGCGTCACATGCCCCCCTTGCCGTGGGCTTTTGGCCCTCTGAAACGGCTGAATACCGCTTGCCAGCGCACGCCCACTCTGCTATGTATTGAAAGCTTTCGCACAATATCACCTAAGGCGGTTCCAATGGTAGAAAAAATTAAGAATATCGTGGTATTCGTCAACGACTTCCCGGCTGCGCGCCGGTTTTACCGCGAGCAGCTCGCTCTCGCCCCCGGGCAGGAGACCGAATACATGATGGAGTTCCTCCCCGCCGAGGGTACCGCCCTCGGTGTCGCGCTCGCCATGCACGACGACGCGAAGAAGCTCGTCGGGCGCCACACCGGCATCACCTTCAACGTGAAGGGGCTCGAGGATCTCTGCGCGAAGCTTACCGCCGGCGGCGCCCGCTTCACCGAACCGCTCATGGTTACCCCCTACGGGAAGATGGCCGTCGTGGCCGACCCCGACGGCAACGAGTTTGCGCTGGTGGAGATGTGAGACTTCCCGCCGCCTTGCTCATAGTGGCGCTTGCCGCAGGCTCCGCCTACCCGGCGCCTGCCGCGCCGCGTCCCTACAGCGGTTGCGGCATCCTGACGCTGAGGCAGTGGGGGGCGCTGCAGGCGGCGCCCCTTCCGCTTTACCGCGAACCGGGTGTGCAGCGCATCGCCGAGAGAAGCGCCGCTGCGCTGCCCCGCCTGGCGGGCGACGGCGTCGAGCCGCTGGTGGCGGCGAGCGAGCGGCGCGGCAACTGGACCCGGCTCTCGCTTGACGAAGCGGGGCGGCAGGGTTGGCTGGAGCAGCAGCGCGGCTGGGAATACACGAGCTGGGAGGAGTTTCTCCCCGGCCGCACCGTCCGCGTGCTCCCCGGACTGAAGAAGGGGTGGTACCAGCTCAAGGGGGCGCCCACGGAAGAGGCGGCGGGACTCGCCTCGCTTTCCCGGGACCAGTTGGTGCAGGTGCTGGAGGTCGAGGAGGACTGGGTGAAGCTGGAGCGTCCCTCAGGCTGGTTCAGGTGGCGCGACCCCGACGGCCGCCTCACCGTCTCCCTTAAGACCTCGCGGTAGACAAAGCATCTGCCTTTGTTCATCTCGGACACTTTCCAATTCCTGGCCAAGCGCCGTGTTTTTCTCCCAAGTGACGTTTTTTTCGTCCAAATGATATTTTTTGGGTCCAAGTGATGTTTTTCTCGGCCCAAGTGATGTTTTTTTCTTCCAAGCGGTATTTTTTGGAGAAAAAAGTACCACTTGAATCAAAAAAATGACATTTTTTATCGGGAAAGTAACACTTGGCTTCAAAAAATGTCGTTTTTTCAAAGGAAGTGATACTTTGCGCCGGAAAAGTAACTTTTCCGCGGGCGGAAGTTCTCCCCCATTCATGAAAAACATTGACATCGACAGCACTGCATGCTATTTGAGGCGTCATGTATACTAACAGCGTTACATCACGTGGCAGCGTCCACGAGGCAGCAGCGGCCAGACCCTTCTAGAGCCGCCACTGCTGATTCAGAAAACAAGAGATACTGAAGGCCGTGGGGGACCCCCGCGGCCTTTTTTTATACAAAATCCGGCTTTGGCTGCAATAAACGCAGTACGTCCTAGGGGGAAAAAGAATGCGCAACGAGATAGTCGCTCCCGGCGCGGGAGAACTGACCTACGAGATCAGGAACATCGTTACGGTTGCCGAGAAGGTGCAACGCTTAGGGGTGAAGATCAACTGGGAGAACATAGGCGACCCCATCGTCAAGGGGGAGAACATCCCGCTCTGGATGAAGGAGATCGTGGCGGCTGAGGCGATGAACGACGACAGCTACGCCTACTGCCCGACCCGCGGCGTCCTGGAGACCCGCGAGTTCATCTGCGAGATCACCAACAAGCGCGGGGGCGCGCAGATCACCCCCGACGACATCATCTTCTTCAACGGCCTGGGCGACGCCATCGCCAAGGTGTACGGCAACCTGCGCCCCGAAAGCCGCGTGCTCATGCCCTCCCCCACCTACACCACCCACTCCATCGGCGAGGCGGCCCACGCGAACGCGGTGCCGGTCTGCTACCGCTTGAAGCCCGAGGACAACTGGTACCCGGACATGGACGACCTCGAGTGCCACGTGAAGTACAACCCGCAGATCGCCGGGATCATGATGATCAACCCGGACAACCCGACCGGGATGGTGTACCCGGTGGAGGTGCTGAAGGGAATCGTCGAGATCGCGAGGAAATACGATCTCTTCATCATCGCCGACGAGGTGTACAGCAACATCGTCTACAACGGCGAGAAGACGGTTCCCATCTCCGACGTAATCGGGCAGGTTCCCGCCATCGCCATGAAAGGGATCTCCAAGGAACTCCCGTGGCCCGGCTCCCGCTGCGGCTGGATCGAGGTGTACAACGCCGACCGCGACCCGCGCTTCAACAAATTCGTGAACTCCATCCTCTCCTCCAAGATGAACGAGGTCTGCTCCACCACGCTGCCGCAGCGCTGCCTGCCGGCGGTGATGAAGCACCCCGAGTACCACAACTATCTGAACGAGCGCATCACCCGCTACGAGAAGATGAGCAACATCACCTACGAGGCGCTCTCGAAGGTGCCGGAGCTGGCCGTGAACCGGACCAACGGCGCCTTCTACATGGCGGTCCCCTTCAAGCCGGGGGTCCTGAACAACACCCAGACCCTCCCCATCAAGAACCCGGAAATCCGGGAACTGGTCGAGGGGATCGTGAACCAGCCGGGAGTGGCGCCGGACAAGCGTTTCGTCTACTACATCCTGGCGCACACGGGGATCTGCGTGGTTCCCCTCTCCTCCTTCAACACGGAGCTCCTCGGGTTCAGGGTGACCCTCCTGGAGCGGGACGAGGCGGAGTGCCGCAGGATCTACCGGACCCTCACCGAGAACATCGCCACCTACCTCGCCTCCTAGAGGAGATAAAAAAAGCCCCGCCGCAAGCGGGGCTTTTTCTTTGGCAGAGCTGATGTATCTGAGGTCTTCGCAAAAATGTACCCCTGAAAAGCAAATCCCCCCTGCCCCCCTTCGCAAAGTGGGGAACGCAATAGCCACGCCTGCACTTCAGTAGGTCGCGCCCCCGGCTCCCCGGCACTCCCCGATGAATCTTTCTCTGGTTCCCAAGGTGACCTTGGGAACCAGATGATAAACGAGATTGAGTGCAGTTTGGGGATGAGAAAAAGGGGATGTGGGAATGCACCGGAAACGCCGGAGGGTGAAAGGGGACAAGGTTGCGTGTTGATTGACTTTTGCAGCCCAATTATGGTATTCGTTTCCCATTTGTGCTGTTCCCCCCAATTTCCAACAGAGGTTCAGATGTCCTCGAGCATGCGAGGCAGGCGGCAGTGCCCGGCAAAGGGCGACCCACGATGATAGACGGTTTTAAAGGCGGCACCGAGCCGGACATCGCCCCGGAAACCTTCGACGTCATAGGCCGCATCCTGAAGGAGCGCTCCGGCTTCACCCTGGACGGCTACAAGGACAAGTGCGTCAAAAGGCGCATACACATAAGGGTCCGCGCCACCCAGTCCCCCTCCCCCGAGGCTTACGGCCTGCTTCTGACCGAAAACCCCGCCGAGCAGGAGCGCCTGCTGCGGGTACTCACCATCCACGTTTCCCATTTTTTCCGGAACCCCACCGTCTTCGAAAGGCTCGCCGTCGAAATCCTGCCTCAACTGATAAGCGAGCGCAGAGAGCTCAACATCCTCAGTGTCGGCTGCGCAGGGGGAGAGGAGCCGTACACGGTCGCCTTGATCCTCAAGGAACGCTTTCCCCAGGCGCTTAAAGAGGGGCGCATCTCCCTTCGCGCCGTTGACGTCGACGCCTCGACGCTGGAGCACGCGAGAGAAGGGGTCTACCACCCGGACCGGCTGGCCGAGGTCCCGCCGCAGCTTATGTCGCGCTGGTTCACCCCTAAGGACGGGCGCTTTCGCCTGTCCCAGGAGATCCGCTCCCTGGTCAGTTTCAGCCAGGCGGACCTGAACCAGCCGCAGCAGTGGCCGCGCTGCGACCTGGTATTGTGCCGCAACGTGCTGATCTACTTCGAAAGAGAGCGCCAGGAGACCATCCTGAACGGCTTCGCCGACGCCCTGGCCCCTGGCGGCTACCTGGTGCTGGGAAAGTCGGAGACGCTTTTCGGCACCCCACGCAACCGTTTCAAGACCTTCTGCCCCGTGGAGCGCATCTACCGGGCCATCGCCTAACCAGCAGAATAAGGAGCTCGCCGCAATGTACATTCAAATCGGGTACAAGTTCATCCTGGGATTTTTGACCGTCGTCGCGGCGGTAGCCTTTGTCCCCTCGTGGGTGGCTGCCCTGGGATACTCCCCCGAACTCACCAGCATACTCTCCTACGTGGTCGCGCTCACCATAGGGCTCATCCTCGGCTCCTTCTTCTCCAAGAGCTTCACCAAGAACATCGCCCTTTTGCGCGGGGCCACCGAGTCGATCAGCGAGGGGGATCTCTCCAGCGACCTCGAGTTCCCGGCAACCCGTTTCCCCGACGAGACCCACAGCATGGCCGTCTCCATCAACGCCATGCTGGTAAGCCTCAGGACCCTGGTGCGCCAGATCCGGGAGACGGCCGAAAGGGTTTCGGAATCCACCAGGACGCTCAACTCCTCCGCGCTTGAGATCAACGCCTCCACCGAGGAGGTGGCGCAGGCGATCGAGCAGATCTCCGGCGGCGCCGAGACCCAGGCCGAGATGCTCGTCCGCAGCTCCAAGGTGATCCACGAGATGGCCATCTCCGTCGACCTGGTGGCGCGCCGGGCCAGGGAAACGGCCAAAGCCGCCCGCGAGACCAGCATCACGGCGCAGCGCGGCGGCGAGCTCGCCAACGATTCGCTGGAGCGGATGAAGAGCTTCTTCGACAGCGTCGAGCTGATCGGGATGCAGTTCATGGACCTGAACGGCAAGCTGCAACAGGTAGGGAAGATCGCCGACTTCATCGTGGACATGGCGCGCCAAACCAACCTCCTCGCGCTGAACGCCTCCATCGAGGCGGCCCGCGCCGGCGAATACGGCAAAGGTTTCGGCGTGGTTGCCGAAGAGGTAAGAAAGCTCGCCGACGGCAGCGCCAAGAGCGCCACCGACATCGTGGAGATGATCGACCTGGTCAAGATGGAAAGCCGCAAGCTGCAGGAGACCATCACCGACAGTTCGCGCGGCATCATCGCCGGAAAGAAGAACGTCGACACCACCGCGGAGTCGTTCAAGGAGATCCTGGCCACCGTCATCGACACCGAGCGCAAGGCCAACTCCATCGCTGACCTGTCGCAGATGCAGAACACCGGCGCGGAGAAGATGGTGAGCATGGTGGACGAGATAGCCAAAGTGGCAGAGGACAACGCCGCCTCCACCGAGGAGGTCTCCGCCGCGACCGAGCAGCAGCATTCCGCCATGCAGGAGATGGTGTTCCAGACCGTGGAGCTCTCCAAGCTTGCCGAGGAATTGCTCCGCTCAGTCGAGAAGTTCCAGGTGCAAGGGGAGCCGGGTCTGTGATCCCGGAACGGCTGATCCTTTTCATACTGGGGGGGGAGGAATTCGCCTGCAGCCTGCAGCAGATCGGCGAGGTGATGGAGCCTCAGCAAAGCTACCCCTTCGCCGGCGCCCCCGCGCATTACCTGGGGCTGATCAACTTCCACGGCAACCTCACCGCGCTCGTGGACCTGGCTCTTTATCTCGGGCTCAAAAGCCGCCCCCTCCCCGGCAAGCTCCTGGTGCTCGACCCGAGGCTCGCCCATTTGGCGCTCAAGGTGGACGGGGTGAGCGCCATCATCGCCTCCGACCTCGTGACCGGCGAAGAGCCGGGGGACGACCCGCTTACCGAGGCGTATCTGGAGACCCCAAGGGGGCGCGTGCGGCTTTTGCAGCTGGAGGCACTGATCGACGAGCTGGAGAACGGGCTCAAACAGCCACCCGCCCGCATCTAGTCGTGAGTTGCTTAAGATTTGTAGCAGACCAGGAGGTAGCAATGGCCACGACGGTCATGATAGTCGACGACTCGCTGTTCATGAGAAAGATGCTCCGTGACATCCTCACCGAAGAGGGTTACGAGATCACCGCCGAGGCGTCCGACGGCGACGAGGCGGTCGCCAGGTACCGGGAATGCCGCCCCGACCTCGTCACGCTGGACATCGTGATGCCCAACAAGACCGGCATCGAGGCGCTGCAGATAATCATGGCGCTGAACCCGCAGGCGCGCGTGGTGATGTGCTCGGCCATCGGGCAGGAATCGATGACCGAAGCGGCCGCGAAGGCGGGGGCCAAGGCTTTCATCCTGAAACCGTTCAACCCGGAGCTTGTGGCGCGCACCCTTAGGGAAGTGGCCGAGGGATAGCGGATGGATATGTCGCAGTACAAAAGCCTCTTCCTCTCCGAGAGCAGAGAGTACCTGAAGACCATCGCCGACCAGGTGGTCGCCCTGGAGCAGGCTCCTGCCGAGAGAAGCGCCGTCGACGCCCTCTTCAGGGGAGCCCATTCGCTCAAGGGGATGGCCGCCTCCATGGAATACGGCGACGTCGTGGTGGTAGCGCACAGCATGGAAGACCTGATGGCGCGGGTCCGGGACGGTGCCCTTTGCTTCGAGGCCGGGGTGGCCGATCTGCTCCTGGAGGGTGTGGACCTGATCGACGTCATGCTGGCCGACGTGGAGGCGGACCGGGAATGCACCCCCCCTCCCGGCGACTTCGCGGAGAGGCTCCGGGGGTACACGCCGGCTCCCCCGAAAAAGCAGGCGCCCGCGGGGGAGCCCCCGGCGGAGCACCCAGCCCCCCAGGCGCAGCCGGGAGGCGAACCCGAGAAGGCCAAGGAGCCTGCCGGCGAGGCAAGCGGCACGGTGCGGGTGAAGACGGAGCTTCTGGATCACCTGATCAACCTGACCGGAGAGCTGGTCACCAACAAGCACCGGCTGTTGAACGTGGCGCAGGAGGTGGCAAGCCCCGCCTTGAACGACGCGGTCTCCGAGACCGGGAAGCTTCTGCGCGCCCTGCACGACGAGGTCATGAAGGTGCGCCTGATGCCCTTCGAGGCGATCTGCGACCGCTTCCAGCGCTCGGTCCGAAGCCTCGCCAAGAAAAGCGGCAAGGAGATCAACTTCGAGCTGTCCGGCCGCGAGATCGGCATGGACCGCGGCATGCTGGAGCAGTTGGTCGATCCGCTGAACCACATCCTGAGAAACGCCGTGGACCACGGCATGGAGGAAAGCGCCGAGCGGGCGGCACAGGGGAAGCCACCCCGCGGGACGGTGAAGCTCTCCGTTTCCCGCGACCGTGACCGCATCTCGATCCAGGTAAGCGACGACGGCCGGGGGATGGAACCGCAGAAGATGATCGAAGCGGCCGTCGCCAAGGGGGTGATCACCCCGGAGGAAGGGGCGCTCCTGTCGCCGCGCCAGGCGCTGATGCTCTCCTGCATCCCAGGCTTCTCGACCGCCAAGGTCGTCACCGACATCTCGGGGCGCGGCGTCGGCATGGACGCGGTGAACGCGGCCATACAGAAGCTTGGGGGAACCCTGGTGATAGAGAGCGAGCCCGGGCAGGGGAGCACCTTCACGCTCAGGCTCCCCATGACCATCGCCATCATCCACGCACTGGTGGTGCAGTGCGGCAACGTGAAGGGGGCTGTCCCGGTGACGGGGGTGCTGCGCACCGTCGAGCTGGCGCGCCACCAGATCGAGACCATGGGAAAGCGGCAGATGTTCCAACTGGACGGCGAGGCCATTCCCCTTTTGAGCCTGAACCGGGTCCTGGGGCTGCCGCTGGGGCGTTTCCCCAACGGGATACTGCCGCTCTTCGTCACCGAGGCGAAGGGGCGGCGGGTCGGCATCGTGGTGGACCGCTTCCTCGGGCAGCACGAACTCTTCGTCAAACCTTTCGGCAGGCCTTTATGCAAGATGGCCGGGCTCGCCGGCGGGGCGACGCTCGGGGACGGGGAAATCGTGACCATCCTCGACCTGGCCGGCCTGTTGTGACTTAAACGGCAAAACAGTTACCCGGCCTCGGCCAGGGCAACGTCTAACGGAGGCCTACATGCCCAATCCCGTCCTGCAACAGGCCGATCTGGCCGCACTGACCGAGGTGTGCAAACTCGGGATGGAACATGCCGCGACCGCCCTGTCGCAGTTGATGGGAAAAGGGGTGTCCATAGAGGTCCCCCGCCTGACGTTCGTCGACAGCGAGAAGCTGGCCGAACTGATCGAGCAGGAGCAGGAGGCGACAGCGCTGCAGCTGCAGATCCTCGGCAACGTCCGGGGTAGCATCCTGATCCTCCTCCCCCAGCAGAACGCGCTGCGCGTCGTGGAACTGTTACTGGGGAAGGCACCAAATCCCGAAGCACCGCTCTCCGAGCTGGAGCGTGCAACCCTGATGGAGGTCGGCAACATCCTCGCATCTGCCTGCCTGAACGCCCTGGGTAACACGCTCAAGATGACGCTGCTCCCCTCGGTCCCGACCCTGGTGAGCGGAAGCGACGAACTATTCGCGCGGATCCAGGAGCAGGGAGGCGAAAGCGAGAGCATCGTCATGATCGACGCCATGTTCTCCGTCGACGACGCCTGCTGCGGCGGGAGCATCTTCCTGGTACCGGCCGCCTCCTCGCTGGAGGCGATGCTGGCGGCGCTGTAAACACAATGAAATGGTTGCGCGCCATCGGGTTGTGTGTCAGAATGCCCGGTCAAATCGCTGCCACTGCAACACACAGAAAGGTCCCGAGCCCTTGCCCGAGACCTTCACTACTTTCAGAGGTCGACATGAAATTGATCAGAGTTTCGATGCTAGTCATGGCGCTGGTTGCGCTTTCCGCAACAATGTCGTTTGCAGCCGAACTTTCGCAGGTGGTCCGGACCCTGGAGCAGGGTTACGCTGGCCTCAACGACCTGCAGGCCGATTTCAGCCAGCGCAGCCTCATCAGGGCGATGCGTCGCGAGGAGAAGGGTGGGGGCGAGCTCCTGATCAAGAAGGGGGGCGGCAAAGACTCCATGTTCCGCTTCAACTACACCAAGCCCAAGCAGCAGATCGTCTCCAACGGCAAGACCGTCTGGTATTACATCCCGGACCAGAAACAGGTGATGATCATGGACCTGGCCCATCTTTTCGAGGCTGGCAACGGCATCGCCATGAACTATCTCGCCGGGCTGGGGCAGGTGTCGAGGGACTTCAAGATCAGCTTTGCCGACCAGCAGCGCGACAAAAACGGGAACTACCAGCTGGAGCTGATCCCCAACAGGAAAAGCCCGGCCATGGCGAAGCTCATCCTGGTCATCGACGGCAAGGCGGTGGAAACCTATCTCGCCAAGGGGCGCCCCGGGACTCCGTTCCCCGTCGTCTCCTCCACCGTAGTCGACCAGGCGGGAAACAGCACCAGGATGGATTTCAGCGGCGTCAAGACCAACCGCGGCATCTCCGACAGCAAGTTCAGCTTCAAGGTCCCCGCGGGGGTTGAAATCGTAAAAAACAGATAAAGATTAAAAAACAGATAGAGATAGAGATAAAGATGAGGAAAGGCCTAAAAGCAGATAACGCAAAACCAGATTGATTCTAACTTTATCTTTATCTTTATCTTTATCTCTATCTGATTCTAGGGGGTTCTATGCCATCGTTCGACATCGTATCCAAGGTCGACATGCAGGAGGTCGACAACGCCATCAACCAGACTGTGAAGGAAATCGCACAGCGCTATGACTTCAAGGGGTCGAAGTGCGAAGTGACCCTGGAGAAGGAAAGCATCAAGGTGCTGGCCGACGACGACTTCAAACTGAAGGCGGTCATCGACATACTGCAATCCAAGTTCATCAAACGCAACATCTCCCCCAAGTCGCTGCAGTACGGCAAGGCGGAGCAGGCCTCCGGCTCCATGGTGCGCCAGATCATCACCCTGCAGGTGGGGATCTCCAAGGAGAAGGCGAAGGAGATCGGCCAGGTCATCAAGGAGACCAAGCTCAAGGTGCAAAGCCAGATCCAGGACGACCAGCTCCGTGTCACCGGAAAGAACATAGACGACCTGCAGGAGGTGATCCGGGTGCTTAAAGGGAAGGACCTCGACATCGACATGCAGTTCGTGAACTTCAGAAGCTAGAAAAGCAAGAGAGGTTTTTTTTGAGCGAGAAGACTAAGGAAAAAGTGAGCCTGGTGAGCCTGGGCTGCCCGAAGAACCTGGTGGACGCCGAGGTGATGCTCGGCTACCTGTCGCAGGACGAGTACGAGGTGACCACCGACGAGACCCAGGCGGACATCATCGTGGTCAACACCTGCTCCTTCATCAAAGAGGCGAAACAGGAGAGCATCGACACCATCCTGGACCTGGCCGACAGGAAGCACGACGCACGCTGCAAGCTGCTCATCGTCACCGGCTGCCTCCCCCAGCGCTACCAGCAGGAACTCGCCAAGGAGCTCCCTGAGGTGGACATCTTCATCGGCACCGGCGACTACCCGCGCATCGCGGAGATCATCGCCGAGAAGAAGCAGACCGAGGAGCAGCTCTGCTACACCGGGGACCCCAACTTCGTCTACAACGACGAGGTCCCGCGGCTTCAGTCGTCGCCGCACTACACGGCCTATCTGAAGATAGCCGAGGGATGCTCCAACAACTGCTCCTACTGCGTCATCCCGTCTCTGCGCGGCGGCCACCGCTCGCGCCCGCTGGCGACGCTTCTGGCCGAGGCGAAGGCGCTGGTCGAGGGAGGGGTCAAGGAGCTGAACCTGATCGCCCAGGACATCACCGCCTACGGCCGCGACCTGGAGGGAAAACCGAGCCTGGAGCTTCTGATCAAGGAACTCGCCAAGATGGAGAAGCTCAAGTGGATCAGGCTTTTGTACGCCTATCCCGACGGGGTGACCGACTCGCTGATCCAGCTTATCAAGGACGAGCCCAAGGTCTGCAAGTACCTCGACCTCCCCATCCAGCACATCAGCGACCCGGTGCTCTCCAACATGAAGCGCAGAAGCGGCGAGGCCGAGATCAGGACCCTGATCACCAAGCTGCGCCGCGAGATACCGGACATCGCCATCAGGACCTCGCTCATCGTCGGCTTCCCGGGCGAGACCACCGACGACTTCAAGAAGCTCCTGCAGTTCGTGGAGCAGACCCGCTTCGATCGCCTCGGGGTCTTCTGCTACTCCAGGGAGGAAGGTACCCCTGCGGCGGAGATGCCGGACCAGGTGTCCGAGCGGATCAAGAGGGAGCGCCACAAGAAGCTGATGCGGACCCAGGCGCGCGTTTCCTTCAAGCACAACAGGACCTTGGTTGACAGTGAAGAGGACGTATTAGTTGAAGGTTACAGCGAAGAAACTGAGCTCTTGCTCAAAGGTCGTTCCTCACGGCAAGCACCTGATGTCGATGGTCTGGTGTATATCACTGCAGGTAATGCCAACGTCGGTGACATAGTGAGATTGAAGATTACTGATTCCTCTGATTACGACCTGATAGGTGAAATCGTAGACTAGGCTTTCTACTTGACATGAACCCCTATTGCTGTATTATTGCGTCGCTTTGAGGGACACCAACAGTACGGAGTGTATTTTTACATGACAGAAAAACCGGAAGAAATGAAAGCGATGCTCCTCAAAATGAAAGAGGAGACGCTTAAAGAGATCAACAAGACTGTGAAGTCTGGTTCAGACGTTCCCGTTAACGAACCAAGCGGGGATATCTACGATCAGGCTTCCAGCGAGCGCGACCGTGAACTCGGCCTTTTGCTGGGGGACCGGGAGCGTGAAAAGCTGCGCCATATCGACGAAGCGCTGCTGCGGCTCGAAGAAGGAGAGTACGGCATCTGCGAAGAGTGCGAGGAGGAAATTCCCATCGGGAGGCTGAAGATCGTTCCCTTTGCACGGCACTGCGTCAAGTGCAAGGCAGACCTCGAGAAGCAGCAGGCACAGACCAAACGCTTCGAAGAGGACCGCGCCTACCGCGAGATCGCACTGGGCGAGGAAGAGGAAGGGTAATAAGGACTAAAGGCTTTCACCACAGAGGACACAGAGGTTCACAGAGGAGAATCTGAGGAAAGGCTTTAAAGGTTGAATAAAGAAGAGGGGACGGTAGCGATACCGTCCCCTCTTTCGTTTTGCTGCGATTAAGGATGCTCTGCGGGGGGGGCGTTGATCAGCCTCTGATACTCAGCTTTGGGTATCTCGCTGTGCCAGTGCCCGGCCACCCTCCCTACCAGGGTCCCCCCCACGAAGATAACTACCACGAGGGCCGCGAACACCATGCCGGGAACCACCTTCCCTCCCTTGAGACGCACCTGCAGCGCCTCGGGTTTAGGGCAGGAACTCACGCAACGCAGGCAGCCGATGCATTCCTCGGAGCAGACCCGCTCAGCGTTCATGACATCGAGATGGGACGGGCAGGCCTTGTTGCAGCTGCCGCACGAGATGCAGGCGCTCTGCATCCTTTCCACCTTGGCCGGGGCGAGGCGGGAGAGCACGGCCAAGAGCGCGCCGTACGGACAGAAAAAGCGGCAGAACGGGTTGCGGAAAAAGAAGGACAACAGCAGGAAACCGGAGATGAAGGCCAGCGGCAGCCCCGACAGGTTCAGGAAGAAGTCGAGCATCTTCACGTCGGCCGTCTTGTTGTAGTCGGAAAGGATGAAGGAGGCGACGCTGTCAGGCGACATCAACACCAGGATCGAGAAGAGAAAGAAGAGGACCAGCAGGTACTTGATGGGGCGCAGGAGCCAGTCCAGCCAGAGCCAGACGCGGAAGTTGCGCCCGAAGACCTTGTGCCCCGCCTTCCAGCAGAGCTCGGTGATAGTTGAAACCGGGCAGATCCAGGAACAGAAGGAACGCTTTAAAAGGACCGATACGGCGATGACGGCCAGAAGGACCACCAGCGCCGCGGGATGGACCGGGTTGATGGAACCCGAGGTGAGCCACCCCTTGAGGCTGACCAGGCCGGAGATGGGGAGGAAGGCCTCGACCCCGTCCGGGCGCTCCACGAAGGGGGTCGCGCCGCCGGAGCGAAAGTGCAGCACGAAGCGGTAGAAGGTCACCCCAAGGTAGAGGGAGAAAAGAAGAAAGCCCCACTGAACCGCGATTCTTACCTGTTGTACTTTTTTTTCAGCCATTTTTTCACCTTCACTACCGATATAGAGCCGGCTGTCCGGCGTTAACTATGATATGACGCCGCCCTCACCCTGCCCTCTCCCAGAGGGAAAGGGGCTTACGAGAGAGGACATAGTGTGAATAATAAGCCTTCCCTTACCCAAGCCTGAACGGGGACTATCCCTTCTCCCTCGGGGAGAAGGTGCCCCGGAGGGGCGGATGAGGGAGGCCCCTTACCCCGGTTCGACATTTGCGACTTATTTTGTCACTGCCCCCTGATATGGTTGCATCATCAAAGGATGGAGGTGGCAAACATGGAACCGATGGTCATAGGAGCAGTTCCCATAGTTATCTACTGCGGCTACCTGACGGTGAAGGACATCGTCGCCGACCTGCGTCAGGAAGGCTTCCTGGTCAACCCCTTGTCCAGCAAGTGGCGCGGATGCACGTTGGAGAGCGCGGTCAAAAGGCTCTTCTTCACCAGGGGGTTGTCCCGCTCCAAGGTCTCCAGCAACTCTTTCATCTTCTTTCGCTGCAGGTCGGCGGTGCCGCAGACCGGGCAACAGCAGCAGACCACGGGGAAGCGGTTGTTGCGCGAGAACGGGATTATCTCCTTCTCCGGCACGTAAACCAAAGGCCTGATCACGGTGGTGACGCCGTTGTCGGCGAGCATGCTCGGGGCCATCGCCTTCAGGGAGCCTACGAAGAACTGGTTCAGGAGCAGGGTCTCGATGAAGTCGTCCATGTGGTGCCCGAGCGCGAGCTTGTTGCAGCCGTACTGCTGGGCCAGGGTGTAGAGCGTTCCCCGCTTGAGCCTCGCGCAGATGGAGCAGTACGAAGAGTTGGGGCGCCGCTTCTCGGAGATGATGTCGTAGTGGTCGGTCTTCTCCATGTGATAGGTGAAGCCGTGCTCGCGCAGGTGCTCCTCGATGATGTCGGCGCGGTAGCCGCGGTAGCCGGAGTCGATGTTGATCGCCACCAGCTCGTAGCGTACCGGCGCGCGCCTTCTCAGGGTCTCCAGCATGTGCAGCATGGTGTAGGAATCCTTCCCCCCCGATACCGCCACCGCGACCCGGTCCCCCTCAGAGATCAGGTCGAACTCCGCTATGGCCTTCCCCACCCGGTTCTTGATGCGGGTGAAGGCGGCGTCCTCAATAAGCGCCACGGCAACCTCCCGCGGAGAGCGCCTGATCCTGCGTACTTGCGTTCATATTACTTGGCGCTCCCTGCCGCTGCGGCAGCGGTTCCCAGGACCTTGGCACGGAAAGCCTCGATCCCCATCTCCTCCACCAGCTTGCCGATGCGCCCCTGCTGCGGATCGTTCTTGTAAAAATCGACCACCTTGGCGACGATCTCCAGCACCTCTTCCTCGCTCTGCACGTTGTCCACCAGCATCTCGCCCAGGCGCGGCCTGGGGCCGGCGTTGCCGCCTACGAAGATGCGCCAGCCCTTGTTGTGACCGACGATCCCGATGTCCTTCACGCCCGACTCCGAGCAGGAGAGGAGGCAGCCCGAGACCCCCATCTTCATCTTGTTGGGAAGTTCCATGGCGTGGTAGATCCGGTCCAGCTTGAGGCCGAGCGAGGCGGAATCGAGTACCGCCCTCTTGCAGTGCTGGGTGCCCGGGCAGACCTTGACGCTCCTGACGCAAAGGCCGATGGCCGCGCCGGGGTTCTGCGCCAGGTCGCTCCAGATGGCGTCCAGCTCCTCTTCCTTGGCGCCGATCATGGCGATACGCTGCGCCGAGGTGATTTTGAGAGCCAGGTTGTACTTGTCCGCCACGTCGCAGATCTTCCTGAGCGTCGCCGTGTCGGTGAAGCCGCCCGGGATGTGCGGCGCGATGGCGTAGGTTTCGCGGTCGCGCTGGAGGATCGCGCCTTTAGTGGGGATATCTTTCTTGGTCATAGCTTCAGTCATCATCTGCTCCTTTGTCCGGTAATAAATTGATGCATGTCAAATACGGCTAACTTTAGAGGCACTCACCACAGAGGACACAGAGGTACACAGAGGAAAATCCAAAAGCAAAGGCTTTTTTGGGTTAAACCAAACGTTTTTCGCCTTCCTCTGTGACCTCAGTGAACCTCAGTGACCTCTGTGTTCCGCCTTGGATTTTATGAACCTCACCAGCTCTACGGCGATCTCGTACTTACCGAAGGGGGGTATCAGGTAGAATCCGCCCACCTTACCCAGCGCCGCCTCGATGAATTCGCGGGCGATGGCGAGCCCCTCGCGCACCCCTTCCTCCCCCGTCTTCCCCGCCATCCGAGCCCTTATGCCGTCGGGGATGGTGATGCCGGGGACTTCGTTGTGCAGGAACTCGGCGTTGCGGCCGCTCACCAAGGGGAGCACGCCGGGTAGGACAGGTATCCCAAGGTGCGCTGTCTGCTCCATCATCTGCTCGAACCGCTCCAGGTCGTAGATGGGCTGGGTCTGGGCGAAGCAGGCGCCGTTGGCCACCTTCTTCGCGAGCCGCGCCACCTGCACCTCCATCTTCTGGGTGTTGGGGTTGAAGGCGGCGCCGATGGTGAATCCGGTGCCGGCGCCGATGGGGTTTCCCAACGCGTTGACGCCGCGGTTAAGGTCGCTCAAGAGCTTGATCAGCGTGAAGGAGTTGAGGTCGAAGACGGAGGAGGCGCCGGCCTCCTCGCCGAGGCTCGCCGGGTCGCCGGTTACGGCGAGGATGGAGCTCACTCCCAGAAGGCTCGCCCCCATCAGGTCGCTTTGAAGCCCGATCAAGTTCCGGTCGCGGCAGGTGATATGGGCGATGACCTCGATCCCGACCTCGCGCCGGATCAGGGATGCGAGCGCCAGGTTCCCCATGCGCACGCGCGCGAGCGGGTTTTCGGCGAGGTTAATGGCGTCGGCGCCGGCCTCTTTGAGGGCCCGGCTCCCTGCCACTATCCTGCTGCAGTCGAGCCCCTTCGGCGGGTCAAGCTCGACGGTGACCACCATCTCCTTCCCCCAGCGGTCGAGAAAACCGGAGGCTGCAGTCTTGGCCTTTTCCTCGGCGGGGGTGCGGCTCACGGCGCCGACGGCGACCCGCGCTGCGGGGCGCGCTCCCTTAAGGCGCTGTGCCATGACCCGGATGTGTTCAGGGGTGGTGCCGCAGCACCCTCCCACCAAGACGGCGCCTGCCGCGACCATTTCCTCGGCCCGGGCGGCGAAGTAGTCCGGGGTGGTCCGGTAGATGTAGCGGCCGTCGACGTACTCGGGGAATCCGGAGTTGGGGTAGGCGGCCAGGGGAAGGTCCGTGACCGCGGCGATCCGCTTCAGGGTGGCGAGGAGCTCCAGGGGGCCGGCGCCGCAGTTGGCGCCCACAAGGCTCGCGCCGGCCTTGGTAAGTCTCAGCGCCGCGTCCTCGGCCTCGATGCCGCCTGCAAGCCTCGACCCTTCCCCGAAGGCAAGGTTCGCCACCAGGGGAAGCCTGGTTTCGCGGGCGGCTGCGAGCGCCGTTTCCAGCTCGTCCAGTTCGGAGAAGGTCTCCAGGATGAGGAGATCCACCCCGCCCTCGGCAAGCGCCGCGGCCTGGAGGCGGAAGGAGTCGCGCACCTGGTCGTCGCTCAGCTCCTGCTTGCCGCGCCCCATGGGTCCCATGGAGCCGGCGACGAGGACGTCGCGCCCCTTAGCGGCGCGGCGGGCGAGGATCGCCCCCTGGCGGTTGATGTCGGCCACTTTGCCGCCGATGCCGATGGCGGAGAGCTTGGCGTAGTTGGCGCCGAAGGTGTTGGTCTCGATCACCTGCGCTCCCGCCGCCAGGTACTCGGCGTGCAGGTCGAGCACCAGCTGCGGCCGCACCAGGTTCAGGTGCTCGAAGTTGGCGTCGAGCGCCACACCCTTGGCGTAGAGCATGGTCCCGATGGCGCCGTCGCCGATCAGCACCTCATGCGCCACCCGCTCCAGAAAAGATCCGCCCATGTTAGCGTCCTCCCAGCACCTTGATCAGGTGCGGCACCAGCTGTTTCTTGCGCGACATGACCCCTTTCATCTCGAAGACTTGCGGCTCGGGCTGGGGGTACCCCATGAAGCGGCTGTAACCCTGCCCCCCCTCCATGAGGAACATGGTGCTCTCGCTGGAGATGTCGGTGACCATGAGCCCCGCAACTTCCAGCCCCTCCTTCTCGCGCAGCGAGGCGAGTGCCCCCCTGAGATCCGCCTTCATCTCCTCGAACTCGGCGAAGCCGAACACCTCGACCTGCCCCACGCCGAAGCGGATCTCCCCCTGGTTGAAGAGCTTGAAGTCGGAGCCGACCACGCGGTCGGGGCTCCCGTAGCCGGAGAGCGCCCCCGAGGCGGCGAAGATCTCGGCGCCGAAGGCCTGCCAGTCGAGCCCCGCCAGCGCGGCTAACCTCGAAACTGTGTCGCGGTCCTTGCCGGTGGTGGTCGGGGACTTGAGGATGACGGTATCGGAGAGTATCCCCGCCAATAAGAGCGCCGCCACGTCGGCTGCGGGCGTCACCCGGTGCTCCTCGTAGAGCGAGGCGACGATGGTGCAGGTGCTTCCCACCGGGGCCGTGATGAAGGGGATGGGGTTGCTGGTGGGAGGGTTCCCAAGCTTGTGGTGGTCGACAACCTCCAGGATCTCCAGGTCCTCCGCCCCCGGCACCGACTGCGAGAGCTCGTTGTGGTCCACCAGTATCAGCGCGTAAGGAAGCGGCGCGAAGAGCGACGACTTGGTGGCGACGCCGGCGAGGGTTCCGTCCTCCTCGAGGACCAGCACGGCGGTCCCCCCCGAGTGCAGGAGCTTCTCCCTGAGGCGCCCGAGCGGCGCCCCCACGGTGACGCTCTCGAAGCCGGGCTCGGCGAGGTGTCCGGCCGGGGTCGCGAGCCTTGCCCGCGACACGGTCGCCGCGGTGTCCAGCGGCGTGGACAAAAGCGCCACCCCGTTTTCCGAGGCCAGGCGCAGCACCTCATCGTCCACGGCGAGCCCGCCGGTTACCACCAGAAGGCGCACTCCCCGCTCAATCGCCGAGAGCTGGATCGAGCGCCTGTCGCCGGTCACGACCACGAGGTTCACCGGGTCGAACCCTGCTATCTTGGCGTTGAAGGACTCCTCCGCCATGGCCCCCACGAAAAGGTGCAGCGTCTCCACCGCCGCTTCGCCGCAGCCGGCGAGAAAGCTCGCTTCGAGGCAGGCGGCAAGCGAATCGAGCGAGGCGGTGACGAGCCGCAGCGAGGCCGGTCCGGTCGCAAGAGATCTCTCCGCGATCTTTAAAAGCGGTATCACCCCGGTCGGCGCCCCCCGCTGGTCCAGGACCGGCAGAATCCTGATGCCGTGGTGGTGGAAGAGCTCCAGGGCAGTCAGAAGCGGCGCCGTCTCCTGCACCGTGACCGGGGTGCGCTGGATCACGTCGCGCACCTTGGGATGCACGTCGGCCAGATAAAGCGGCGCCTTGATCCCAAGCCGGGAAAGAAGCCAGGTGGTCTGCGGGTTGAGACCGCCGGCCATGGCTGCGGTTACCCTCTCCTCGCCCAGCTCCCGTTTCAAGCGGGCATAGGCTATGGCCGAGGCGACCGAGTCGGTGTCGGGATTTTTGTGTCCGATTACGTAGATTTCTTTTTCCATGGTCCCCTTGGATGATAAAAAGTCCGGCGGCTTCGGAAGAACTGATTAATTTAGTCGTCTTTTTGCCGCGATCTGTAATAGAATGGCGCCGCGCAGAAAGCGAAAAGGAGAGCGAGAAATGCATGCAGTAGTGGATTGGCTGTTACAGACCATCGGGACGCTGGGGTACCCCGGCATATTCCTCCTGATGGCGATGGAAAGTTCCATCATCCCCATCCCCAGCGAGCTGGTGATGCCCCCGGCAGGGTACCTGGCCCAACAGGGACAGATGAACATGTTCGTGGCGATACTCTGCGGCACCGCCGGTAGCCTGGTCGGCGCCTACGCGAACTATTACGCCGCGCATTACCTGGGGCGCCCCCTGGTGCTCAAGTACGGCAAGTACGTCTTCATCACCGAGGAGAAGTTCGCCAAGGTGGAGAAATTCTTCCTGAAGCACGGCGAGATCTCGACCTTCATCGGGAGGCTTCTGCCGGTGGTCAGGCACCTCATCTCGCTCCCCGCGGGGCTCTCCGGGATGAACCACCTGAGGTTCTCCCTCTACACCCTGCTTGGCGCCGGCATCTGGTGCACCGTCCTCACCGTTATCGGCTACGTCATCGGCAGCAACCAGGAGCTGATCATGAAGTACTCGCACCAGGCCGTTCTCGGCGTGGTGGTTGTGAGCGCACTCCTCATCGCCGTCTACGTCTGGCGGCAGCGCAGAAACGGCAGCTGCGGCGCCGGCGAAGCCCACCCCAAGTAGCCCGGGTAAAACAAGGGCGGGTCCAGGACCCGCCCCCATTGGCATCATTTCTGTAAAAGGGGGACAGGCTACTTTTTGTTTTCAAAAAGTAGCCTGTCCCCTTTTTTCGGTTGCGACTACTTGGGAACCTTCTCCCAGTCTTCGAGGAACTTCTTGATCCCGGCGTCGGTCAGCGGGTGCTTGGCGAGCTGCAGCATCACGGAGTACGGGATGGTGCAGACGTCGGCGCCGATCAGCGCGGAGTCGAGCACGTGGATCGGGTTCCTGATGCTGGCCACGATGATCTCGGCGTCCATGCCGTAGTTGTCGAATATGGTCCTGATTTCCTGGATGATCCCCATGCCGTTCTGGGAGATGTCGTCCAGCCTCCCCACGAACGGGGAGACGTAGGTGGCGCCGGCTTTGGCGGCCAGAAGTGCCTGCATCGGGGTGAAGATCAGCGTCACGTTGGTCTTCACCCCGCGCTTGTAGAGGGTCTTCGTGGCTTTGAGACCTTCCGGGGTCATCGGGAGCTTGATGACGATGTTCGGGTGGATCTTCGCCAGCTCGGTAGCCTCGGCGATCATGCCGTCGTGCTCGAGCGAGATCACTTCCGCCGAGATGGGGCCGTCCACGATCCCGGTGATTTCCTTGATGACTTCTTCGAAGCGCCGGCCGCTTTTGGCGATCAGGGACGGATTGGTGGTCACACCGTCCACCAGCCCGAGCTCGTTTGCCTCCCGAATTTCCTTAACGTCCGCTGTGTCGATAAAAAACTTCATCTTTCCTCCGCTTGGTTTGTTGTTACCTCTGCTGCTGAATCTGCTCGAACCGCCTGAGGCAGTCCATGGAGCAGAAGTGATAGCGTCTTCCTGCCAGGTTGCCGACCACCGCGTCGGCCTCCGATATATACACACCGCAGACGGGATCCTGGAAGGTCTCCGCCGCGGCCGGTTCCTTTTTGGCGATCTTCGCCTCGGATTTCCCCTTGAGCATCCGGTAGGCGAGGTACCCAAGGAGTACCCAGATCAGTATCTTCACGCCTTCCCCCTAAAGCTTGACCACCTTCTCGGTGGCGGTAAGTGCAGCCAAGAGCTGCGCGACGGTTTTGCCGAGGACGGGATGCACCAGGTCGGGGGCGAGATCGGCCAGCGGCTGCAGCGCGAAACGCCGCTCCGCCAGGCGCGGGTGCGGGATAGTGAGCCGGTCGGATTCGAGCACCAGCTCCCCGTAGAGGAGGATGTCCAGGTCCATGCTGCGGGCGCCCCAGCGCTCTGAAGGCTTGCGCTGGAAGAGTTCGGTCTCCACCCGCTTCAGCTCGTCCAGGAGCAGGAATGGGGAGAGTGTCGTGTCAATGCGCGCCACGGCGTTGTAGAAGTTGTCCTGGGGAACGCCCCCCACGGGCTCGGTCTCGTAGAACTGGGACACGCCGGTGACCCGCGTGCCGGGAAGCTTCCCCAACTCGGCAACGGCCATCAGTAGCTTCAGCTCGCGGTCGCCGAGGTTGCTCCCCAACCCTATGTAAGCGCGCTCTTCCACAGCGTGGGATTAGAGCACAATTCCTTATTTTTTTCAACCCCGGCTGCTCATGAGCTAAAAGCGCGCCGGGCCCGGCGCGACCCCGCGCCAGTGCTGTTTTTACCAAGATTAAATGCTATAGTTTACAATCCTAACGTAGCGGGGCGTGTTGCCTTGCCGGCTGCGGGGGGCATCGGAAACCGGGGGCAGGGACATGAGCAGATCCGAAAATTACCAGCAGACGGGTACCGGCGGGAAGGTCGGCGAGACCGATGCCGAGGAGTTGTACCGGCAGGGAGCAGAGGCGCTCCAGGCAAGGAACTTCGCCGTGGCGTTCAGGCTCCTGCGGGCAGCGCTGGACCAAAAGCGCTCGCCCGAGCACCTTTCGCAATTCGCACTGGCGCTCACGCACTACACCGGCAACGACAAGGCGGGAGTGGCCCTGTGCCAGGAGGCGATCAGGAGCGAGCCCAGGAACCCGAACCACTTCCTGCGGCTGGGAACCATCTACCTGATCTCCGGGCGGAAGAAGGAGGCGGTGCGCATCTTCAACCTCGGGCTCAGGGTCGGGCGCCACGCCGGCATCACCAGGATCCTGCAGGCCATGGGGCAAAGGGAGAAGCCGGTGCTCCCCTTCCTGGCCCGCACCAACCCGCTCAACAAGTATCTCGGCAAGATGAGGAACAACTTTTTCAAGAAGGACCGCTAAGCTAGGGACTGGGGACTGGGGGCCAGGGAGGGTGAGGATGATACATTACCTGACGCTGAAGAGCAGGGAGAAGACCGAGTTGATCGACATCACCGCTCAGGTGCAGGATCTCATCGCCGCTTCCAGCATCGGCAGCGGATGCTGTGAGATCTTCGTCTTGCACACGACGGCAGCCGTCACCGTCAACGAAGGGGCCGACCCGGCGGTCAAGCGCGACATCAGCAACTGCCTGGACCGCCTGGTGCCGGACGCGCACTACTTCACCCACGCCGAAGGAAACTCCGCGGCGCACGTGAAGGCGAGCATGATCGGGTGCTCGGAGCGGCTCCTGTTGGACCGGGGGAAGCTTCTTTTGGGGACCTGGCAGGCGCTTTACTTCTGCGAGTTCGACGGCCCCAGGGAGCGCCGCGTAGCAGTGAAGATCTGCGGCGAGTAGCCTCCCCGCCTTACCCGAAATGATCGAAGCCGCCGTGCCCCGGGGCGTAGACGCCGCCGTCCGGGGCGACGAGCTTCACCTCCGGTGCGGCGGTGATCTCGCCGATCACCGAGAACTTCAGCTCCAGCTTGGCGAAAAGCGCCTCCACCTCCCCCCGCTTTACCGGATCGATGCAGAACAAAAGCTCGTAGTCCTCCCCTCCCGAAAGCGCCAGCGCATAGGGGTCGTCGCCGCAGGCGGCCCGGTACTCATCCGAAAGCGGCAGCTTGGCGAGTTCCAGCCTGGCTCCCACCCCGGACATCTCTCGAATGTGCCCCAAATCCCCCAAAACGCCGTCGCTTACGTCGATCATCGCAGTGGCGAGCCCGCCTTCGGCGAGCGCCACCCCGGCGGCAACCCTGGGGGTCGGGTCGAGCTGGCGCGACACCAGGAAACCCTCACGCACCCCTTGCCGCAGCGCCTCAAGCCCCGCCGCTGCGTCGCCCACCGTCCCGGAGAGGCAGATAAGGTCCCCCGGACGCGCGCCGCTTCGCTTCAGCACCAGCTCCGGGCGCTGCTCGCCCAAGGCCGTGATGGAGATGGCGATCCCCCCCTTGGAGGCGCAGGTGTCGCCCCCTACCAGGGTGGCGCCGAAGCGCTCGGCCTGCTCCAGTACCCCCGCCATGAAGCGGTCCATGAACTCGATCGGAACTTCCTTCCCGAGGGCGATGCCGAGCAGGAACTGGCGCGGGTGTGCCCCCATGGACGCGAGGTCCGAGAGATTCACCGAAAGGGATTTTCTGCCGAGGCTTTCCGGGTCGCAAAAGGAGAGGTCGAAGTGGACAGCTTCGAGGAGCATGTCGCAGGTGATCAGGGTGACGCATTCCGGGGCAGGAACGAGAGCCGCCGCGTCATCCCCGATGCCCAGAAGCACCGAGGGGGACGCGGCGACGTTTTTCTTGATGCGGTCGATCAGGCCGAATTCGCCCAGTTCCGCCAGTCTCAAGCCTTACCCCTCACCCCGGTGGGGGGAACGGTGACCCGCCGGGCAACCTTGCTCTTCGGGGGCTCGGTCTTGGAGGGCTTGGGCTTCGAGGCCGCCGGAGGGGGATAGATCTCCAGCGCCACGGCGAGGACCTCGTCGATGTTGGACGCGGGGACGATCTTCAGCTTCTTGAGGATGGTCTTCGGCACGTCTTCCAGGTCCTTCTGGTTCTGCACAGGGATCACCACGGTGGTAACGCCCAGCCGCGCCGCGGCGAGTATCTTCTCCTTGAGCCCTCCGATGGGGAGCACCTTGCCGCGCAGCGTGATCTCGCCGGTCATGGCTACTTCTTTTCTCACCGGAATCTTCGTCAGCGCAGAAACCAGGGCGGTCGCCATGGTTACCCCGGCCGAGGGGCCGTCCTTGGGGATGGCTCCAGCCGGGACGTGGACGTGGATGTCGGTGGTGGAGTTGAAATCTTCCGGGATGTCGAAGTCGGCGGTTTTCGAGCGGATGTAGGAGAGTGCGGCCTGCACCGATTCCTTCATCACGTCCCCCAACTGCCCGGTGAGGGTCAGCGCCCCTTTCCCTTTCATCACGGTCGCCTCGACGAAAAGGACCTCGCCTCCGACCGGGGTCCAGGCAAGCCCGGTGACCACCCCTACCTCGTTCTTCTCCATCTCCTCTTCGCGCAGGAACTTAGGCGGCCCCAGGTACTTGGCCACGGTCCCGGCGCTGATGGCGAAGTGCTCGCCCTTTCCTTCCGCGACCTTCCTGGCCACCTTGCGGCAGATGCTGCCGACCTCGCGCTCCAGGTTCCTGAGCCCCGCCTCGCGGGTGTACTTGGAGATCACGGTCCTAAGCGCCTCGTCGGAGAAGGCGAGGATCTCCTCGGTGATGCCGTTTTCCTTCACCTGGCGCGGCACCAGGTAGCGTTTGGCGATGCCGAGCTTCTCCTCCTCGGTGTAGCCGGAGAGGTTGATGACTTCCATCCTGTCCCGCAAAGGCCCCGGGATGGTGTCCATCTGGTTCGCCGTGGCGATGAACATCACGTTGGAGAGGTTGAAGGGGAGGTTTATGTAATGGTCCGAGAAGCTGTTGTTCTGCTCCGGGTCGAGCACCTCCAGAAGCGCCGAGGAGGGGTCGCCGCGGAAATCGGAGCCCAGCTTGTCCAGCTCGTCCAGCATGAAGACCGGGTTGTTGGAACCGGCCTGCTTGAGCCCCTGGATGATGCGCCCGGGAAGGGCGCCCACGTAGGTGCGGCGGTGGCCGCGGATCTCGGCCTCGTCACGCACCCCACCCAGGGAGATGCGCACGAACTTTCTTCCCATGGCGCGGGCGATGGACTTCCCTAACGAGGTCTTGCCGACACCCGGAGGGCCGACGAAGCAGAGGATGGGCCCTTTCATCTTCTTCTTGAGCTTTCTCACCGCCAGGAACTCGAGGATGCGCTCCTTCACCTTTTCCAGGAAGTAGTGGTCCTCGTTGAGGATCTCGGAGGCGCGGTTGATCTCCAGGGAGTCCTTGGTCGATTTGCCCCAGGGAATGTCCACCATCCAGTCGAGGAAGGTGCGCAGCATCCCAGCCTCGGCGGCGTCGGGATGCATCTGCTCCAGGCGCCCCAGCTGCTTCAGGGCCTCCTTCTCCACCGGCTGGGGCATCTTGGCGCTCTCGATCGACTTCCTGAGCTCGGCGATCTCCTCGCTCCTCGCGTCGGTCTCCCCAAGCTCCTGCTGGATGGCGCGCAGCTGCTCGCGCAGGTAGTACTCGCGCTGGCTTTTCCCCATCTCCTCCTTGGCGGCGGACTGGATGCGGGCCTGCATGTTCAGGAGCTCGCTCTCCTTGTTCAGGAGGTCGTTTACCCGCTTCAGGCGCTCCAGGGGATCGATCACCTCGAGTAGCCCCTGCGCCTCCTCGACCTTGAGCCCGATGTTGCTGGCGACGAGGTCGGCGAGGGAGCCGGGCTCCTGCATGTTCTCGACGATGACCATCACCTCGGGGGAGACGGCCTTGCCGAGCGCCACGATCTTCCCAAGCTCTTCCTTCACGGTGCGGATCAGCGCCTCGGCCTCCAGGGTGTTCTCCTGCAGCGCCGGCTCCACGATCCTGTCGATGCGCACGGAATAGAAGGGCTTCTCGGCCAGGTACTCCGTGATCCGCGCCTTGGTGAGCCCCTGAACCAGGATCTTCACCCTCCCGTCCGGGAGCTTCAGCATGCGCATGATCATGGCCACCGTCCCTACTTCATAGATCGCCTCCGGCGCCGGGTCCTCGTCGCCTACGTCCCTCTGGGTCGCCAGGAAGATCATGCGGTCCTTGGAAAGGGCGTAATCGACGGCGCTGATGGAGATCTCGCGACCGACGAAAAGCGGCAGAATCATGTAGGGATAGACAACCACGTCCCTCACCGGGAGCAGCGGCAGAACATCCGGTATGTTAAGTTCTTCGGTCTCCTGCCTGTTTTCCATGTACCTCTCCTTACTCTTCTATCTGAATCTCCCGGATATGCGGCTTTTCCCCTTTGCACCACGGGATGACCACGGTGAGCAGCCCCCGCCGGTAGCGTGCCGAGACCCGCTCCAGATCGGCTCCCGGCGGGAGTTCGATCGCCCGGCAGAAGCGGCCGGCAGAGCGCTCAAGGCAGCTGTAGTTGACGCCGGAAAGGGCACCCTCGCGGGTGGAGCCTTCCACGACCAAGGTGGAGCAGCAGATACTCAGGGAGATGTCCTGCACGTCGCAGCCGGGAAGTTCCGCCTCGACCACGAAGGAACTGTCCGTCTCGTAGATATCCACCAGGGGGGAGTGCTCCTTCTCGCTGAACCCTTCCCGCCCTTCCAGCGTGGAGAGATAACGAAAGATCTCGTCCATCTGCTGGCGGAACAGCCCCAGCCACTCCAACGGTTCTTTGGGAATCACCGCCATTACGCCCCTCAAGGCAGCCGGACGCCCCTGGTGACAGGGCGTTCTCCGGGCCTTTAGCACATACAAAAAGACCGGCCCCCGTGGTGGCCACGGCTGACCGGGTGCAGAAGATTTAACCATCTTTATCATGAAAGTCAAGGTAATCCGCCCTAACCTAATACCCCCCCACTGTTTGCAAGGGTTTCCAGGCGCAAAGCTCCGTCATCGTTAATGATTGGCGTTTTGCAATTGAATTTAATAGTGCCGCTGTGTATAATCCGCCAAC
This sequence comes from Citrifermentans bremense R1, assembly GCF_000426865.1. Lineage (GTDB taxonomy): Bacteria > Desulfobacterota > Desulfuromonadia > Geobacterales > Geobacteraceae > Geomonas > Geomonas bremensis. The sequence continues at coordinate 181,938 of NZ_KE384581.1, read as the reverse complement.
CGCACGGGGCCCCCTGCGTCCCCGCAGCGCCCGGCACCGCTTGCCGGGAGTACGTCGGCGCCAGCTTCGGGTGCCTTCCCCACAACATATAAGACAAAAGGGCCATACATGAAAAGATATGCAGCGCTATCCTCGCTTCTTGCGGTGACCCTGTTCTCCACCGGATTCAACTGGCCGTTTCCTTCGGGCAACGCCTGCCGCGACGCCAAGCGCATCATCATCGAGCTCTCCCCGCAAGCGGGCGAGCAGAAAAGGAAGGAAGCCGAGAAACGGGTGGCAGAACTCTGCCCGACCGGACCTGCCGGACACTACCTTAAGGGGCTCACCTTCGAGAGAAGCGGCAATGTCGACGCCGCCATAAGCGAGTACCGCGAGACCCTCTCCCTCGACCCCGAATTCTACCCCGCCAGCGGAAACCTGGGCCTTTTGCACCTGCAGAAGGGTGCCGGCGAGGAAGCTGCCGTGGAGCTTGCCGCAGGGCTTAAGACCGGCGACCCCCGCTACCATGCAGGGCTCGCCCGGGTCATGGCGGACAAGCAGATGCACCTCCTCGCCATCTTCCACTACAACGAGGCCATTGCCGCTTTCTCCGACGACGCGGCGCTTTACACCGGCATCGCTGCATCCTACAACGCGGCGGGGCAGAAGCAGAAGGCCGAGGACGCCTACCGCAGGGCCCTGGTCTTGCAGCCCGAAAACGCGCAGGCCCGCTTTGGCCTTGGCACCCTTCTCTTGGAGCGTGGCGAGGCGGACAAGGCGGTCGGCGAGTTGAAGCTCGCGGCCATCGCCCAGCCGGCCAACAAGGAGATACACCGGCTCTTAGCCGAGGCATATGCCCGCAAGGGCGACGCGAAGAGCGCCGACTACGAGCGGGGGCTCGCCGGCATCGGCTCGAAGCAGAAGGAACTTCCCAAGGTAGACCACATGGCGCTGGCTGAAAAGCACCGCCTCGCTAAAGAGTACGAGATGGCCATCAGCGAGTACCGGCTGCGGGTGGCCGAGGAGCCCGACGACGCGGTGGCCCAGCAGCGCCTGGGCGACACCCTGCTCGCGGTGGGACGCGAGGACGAAGCGATGTCGTACTACCGCGACGCGCTGAGAAACAAGGGGGAAAACCCCGAGCTCCATTTCAACCTTGCCGGGATCTACGAGCGCAAGGCGCTCTTGGACGAGGCGGTGGTCGAGTACCGCCAGGTACTGGCATCGAGCCCCGACAAGCAGCAGGCGCGGCAGCGCCTGGCCGACATCTACACCCTGCGCGGCAGCTTCAACCAGGCCCTCGAACAGTACCAGGCGCTCATCAAGACGAACCCCGCCGACCCGGCGCTGCAGCTGAAGCTTGCGCGCGCCTACGTCAACAGCAAGGAGATCGACGCTGCGGCCGGGGCCTACCAGGCAGCCCTCAAGCTGGACGGCGAGTCGGTGGACGCCCACCGCGAGCTCGCCAACCTGCAGAGAAAAAGAAACATGATCGACGAGGCGGCCGTCGAATACCAGGAAGTGCTCAGGCTGAAAAAGGACGACCAGGAAGTCCGCACCGCCCTCACCGCCATCTATGTCAAGAACAAGAACTACGATGCCCTGGCCAAGCTCCTGAAGGACGGAGTGGATCTCTCCCCCAACGATCCCAACGCGCACTACAAGCTAGGTCTCGTCTACGAATTCCAGAAAGATTACGACGCGGCCACCGCCCAATACAAGGAGGCGGTGACCCTGAAGCCCGACCACGCCAAGGCCCTGAACGCCATGGGACGGGTCCAGATGAAGGACGGCCACATCGCCGAGGCAAAGGAGTCGCTCGAAGCGGCGAGGAAGGCGGACCCCGACCTGGAAGAAGCCCAGGTTCTTTTGAGCAACATCAAGGACGAGTTCAACCCCGAGCCCAGGAGCTACCGCAAGCACAAGTCCTCCAACGGGAGCAAGGCCAAAGGGAAGAAGGGGAAAAAAGGGAAGGAAGCGAAGAAATCCAAGAAGGACAGCGCCGACAAGCCTGCCAAGAAGTCCAAGAAGAAAAAGTCCAAGAAGAAGAGCAAGGAAGATTAAATAAAGGGGGACGGGCTACTTTTCAGTGTCCCCGTTTTCTGCGGCGCAACCAGACGCACAACGAGAAAAGGCCGGGGGTATATCCCCCGGCCTTTTCCGTCTGTTCGCCCAGATGTATGAATTTTTACTAGGACTCTTCCGCGGGGAGCGGGATGATGGCCACCTTGGTCACCCCCGAACCGAGAAAACCCAGTTTCCTTGCCGCAGCGCGTGACAGATCGATGAACGGTACGCTTTTCTTGCGGCAGCGGTCGTTGATCACAACCGTGACTTCCTTATCGTTGGCGAGGTTCCTGACCCGAACCCTGGTCCCCAGCGGGAGGCTGTGATGGGCGGCGGTCATCTTTTCAGGATGATACCTTTCCCCGGACGTGGTCCGCCTCCCGTGGAACTTGCTGGCATAGTACGACGCTATGCCCACCAGTTTGTTCACCACCGATTTTTGTTGCGGTTCTACTTTTTCAACAGATGCCTCTACAGCGGGTTTTTCTACTTGTTCTACAGCCAGCAGGGGAAGCGTGTGGATCGGGAAGAGCATCAAGACGAACGCGCAAATGCGTGCCGTCCTGCCGCTCCGCTCGGGTGATGCCATGCGCACCTCCTTTGTTGGGCGAGGCTCTCGTATAGCACGCCCCCGGCCTCAAGTCAAGCTCCCAGGAGCCCGCAGCGCTCTAACCTGCCGAGTTGCCGACGGTTTCTAATTAGCAGCAGAAACCTCTGTTGCCGCTTCTGGCGCCTCATGGCCGGTCCTGCGCCGTATGCTTGTGGTGTCGTTAATGATCACCACTTCCCGCGCCGAGCCGTCGACTTCGGCGTTCGGAAAGGCATGGCGCTTCACCACGAACCATTTGCCAGTTTCCTTGTGCAGCAACTCCAGGTCCGGCGATTCGAGGTGCGCCCCCAGGCCGTGCTCTTTAAGGAACGCTTCGCAGTCCCTCCCCACGATGTCGCGGTGCGCCTTGCCGGTGAAGGTCTCCACGGCGCGATTGAACCTGCGGATCTTGCCGAACTGGTCGGCGAGGATGAACATGTCGCTGATGCAGTCCATGATCTCCTCCCACTCGCGGCGGATCACCTCCATCTGGTGGAAGACGTTCTTCAGCTCCTCGTGCTTCATGTAGAGGCGGGCGTCGCTCTCCAGAAGCTCCTTCTCCATCTGCCTCTGGTCCGTCACGTCGCGGGATATGGCGATCAGGCAGGCTTCCCCGTCGTACTCGATGACGTCCGCAGACCAGATCATCTCCCGGACCTCCCCCGATTTCACCCGGAAGCGGACATCCAGGTTGCGTACGTGCTCGTGCTGGTTCAAAAGCTTCAGCATCACCATGCGCGCATCGGGGTCTGCCCAAAGCCCGACCTCGGTTGAACTCTTGCCAATCACCTCGTCTCGCGAGTACCCGGTGATCACCTGGAACGCCTCGTTGACGTCGATGTAGGTTCCGTCCGCGGCTCGGGTGATGACGATCGAGTCGGGGCTTGCGTGGAAAGCCTTGGAGAACTTCTCCTCAGAGCTCTTTAGCGCCTCTTCCGCTTCGATGCGCCAAGTGATGTCCTGGTTGGTTCCCACCATGTGCAGCGGGTTCCCCTGGGCGTCGTAGGTCACCTCGGCGCTGGCCGAGAGGGTGCGCACGGCGCCACTTGGGAGCAAGATACGGTAGTCGATCTGATAGGGCTTGCTGTTGTAGATGGCGTCGTTTGTCGAACGAACCACGCGCTCCAGGTCCTGCGGGTGCACCACCTGCAGGAACCAGTCATACGTGGGGGTGAATCCGGCCGGGTCGAGCCCGAAAATGCGGTACATCTCCTCGGACCAGTTGAGCGAGTTGGTGCAGAGGTCCCAGTCCCAGTTACCCAGCCGGGCGATGCGCTGGGCGACGGCGAGGGTGGCCCGGCTCTTCCTGAGCTCCTCCTCGGCCTCCTTGTTCGCGCTGATATCGAGCAGCGACAGCACAGCCTGTTCGGTTCCCTCGACGGGCGCCCAGTTACCGGCCATGCTGCGCTGCGTGCCGGTTTTATCCTCCAGCAGCGCCTCGAAGGTGCGGCGCTGTGCGCCCGCGCTCCGGTCGAGCACGCCTCCCTCCGGGCTTTTGACGAAGTCGGTCCAGACCCTTTTCCCTTCGATCTCGCTGCGGCTGAACCCGCTGGCCGCCTCGAAGCCGCGGTTCACCGTCTGCAGCATCCCTCCAGGCTCAATGATGGCCATCGCTGTCCCGGTGTTCTCGAAGATCGCCCGGTACCTCGCCTCGGATGCCTCCAGCATCTCCTGCGAGCGCCTGCGCACCGTGATGTCCCTAGCCACGTAGAGCACAGTCTCCACATCCTGCTGCGTTTCGCCCACCGGGTGAATGGAGACCTCTTCGTAGCAGGTGCCGCCATCCGCCGCGCGGTAGCTGATCTCGAAGCTGACCGGGGCGGCGCCGCCGGCGCAGGCCGCGAGCTGCCCCAGCACCTGGTCCGTGAGACCGTTGCGGGCAAGGAGTTCGGGAAAGCTTCCGGCCGACTGAGCATCCTTCAGCGCGTATTTCTGCACGAAAACGCTGTTGGCGTCGGAGACGGAGAGGGTGTCGGTCTTGATCACGCAGATGGCGTCGCGGGAGGAGCCGAAGAAGATTTTGGAGAGATCGTCGGAATGCCGCAGGGCCGTTTCCACCTTGCGCCCCTTCTCCCAGAGCGTGAAAAGCCCGGTGAATAAGATCCCGGCCAGCGAAGCGTAGAATATGCGCAGGGATATCTCGAACGGCTCGGGGTCCAGTAGCTGGTCGAAGAACGACCTCCTCCCGAACACATAGGCGTCGACGAGCGTGTCCCCGAGCCAGAACAGCAAGGAGAGACCGGCGGCCAATAGCCCCTGCCGCTTCCATTTCAACGTCTTTAACATCCGAACCAACCTCCAGGCAGCCAGTGCTGCCGCTTGCACGTATCGACAGCGAAAAAGGATAACTTTAGCGTTTCCCTCCAGCCGGAATCAGATCAGCAGCGGCTCCCGCAGGGGAGGAATGATCCCCGCCGCCTCGGCGCGCCCTAGCAGAAGCCGCACTGCGGCCTCTCCTTCTCTCCCCAGCCCGCGGGAAAAGTCGTTCACGTAGAGGCCGATATGGGCGTCGCAGACCTCGTCGCTCATCTCCTGCGAGTGTGCCCTGATGTAGGGTCGCGCTTGCGCCGGGTATTTGAAGGCGCACTCCACGCTCGCGGCGATCGCCTGCTCCAGCGCCAGGAGGGTCTCACTCCCCAGGTCGCGCCGGGCCGCGATCCCTCCCAACGGGATGGGATGCCCGGTCTCCTCTTCCCACCACTGCCCCAGGTCCAGGATCTTCTGCAGGCCATGCCCCTGGTAGGTGAAACGGGACTCGTGAATGATGACGCCGGCGGCCACCGAGCCGTCGGCTACCGCCGCCATGATCTTGTCGAAGGGGAGGTAGACGAAGTCGGAAAGGGACGGGTTGAAGAGCCTCAAGAGCAGCGCCGCGGTGGTGTAGCGCCCGGGGAGGGCGATCCTCTTGCCGGAAAGGCTTGCCGCGTCGAGCTTCTCGCGCGCCACCAGCAAGGGGCCGCAGCCGCGCCCCAGCGCCCCGCCGCTTCTCAGGAGCAGATAGTCGTCCAGGATGTGGCCAAGCAGGTGGTAGGAAACCTTGGAGACGTCCAGCGTTGCCGAGAGCGCCATCCGGTTCAGCGTCTCCACGTCCTCCAGCCGCTCCTTGAAGGCGTAGCCGCATTCCACCCGCCCGTGGACCAGCGCGTCGAAGATGAAGGTATCGTTGGGACAGGGAGAGAATCCCAGCGACAGTATCGGAGACGAATTTTTCTCTATCTGCTCGGTATCAAAAGTGTTCATTCTGGCATTGCTCCATCTGTTCTCTGTCATAGGTCTGACTATCGGATGAATCTGAACTTTTTAATATACTGTTTCTATGGCGGGAGTGCAAGAGAAGGTTGCATTTTTTCTGCGGTGGTTTAAGTCAAGTCATACGGTGGCTGCTGGGGTTTGACTGTGCGGGGAGGCCGGAAGCCGTGCCTGATGTGGTCACACAGATAGCGGCAGGTGCTCCAGATAGTCCAGGAGGAATTTCTGCGCCTGGGAGACGGCGAGCTTCAGGTCCCAGCGCGAGAGGTCGCGGTCCTCGACCATATTGCTGATGCCGCGCACTTCGAGGAACGGGACCGCGTATGGAAGTGCCGCCTGCGCCACTGCTCCCCCCTCCATGTTCTCGCAGACCCCCGGGAAGCGGCGCAAAAGCTCCTGTCCCTGGAGGGCGCTCCCGCTGCAGGTGGAGACGGTGAGGAAGGGACCGCAGACAACGCCATGCCCGAGCTCCCGGGCGCGCGCCTCTGCCCCGCGGGCCAGGTCCAGGTCCAGCGGCACGGTATTGAAGATCCGCTTCCCATCCCCCTGGAATACGGGGATGCCGATCAGCTCCAGGCTCTTCCACCCGTCCGGGGTCTGCACCCCCTCGTCCGCGAGGGTCTCGCTCTGAGCTATCGCCAGGTCCCCTACGCCGAGGCCGCAGCCGGGGAACGCGCCCCCGCACCCTGTGTTGATCAGCAGCTCAGCGCCGAAGCGCTCCAGCAGCAGCGTGGTCGCGGCCGCCGCGTTCACCTTGCCGATGCCGGTTACGGCGATGACCAGCTCCGCTCCGCGATAGCTGGCGCGATAGACCCGCAGGTGGCCGACGCCGGTAACGGCGACGGCGGAGGTGCCGGCGATGAGCTCCGAGAGTTCCAAGGTGGTCGATGCGGTTACGATGACTGGCTTCATGCGTTTTCTCCGAAGACTGCTCGATGGGCTCCGGCAGTGTAGCACAGCAGCGAAGCGGACAGCAACTACCGGAGCCGGCGGCGTCAAAGATCTGTCTCGCGTCAAAAACGGGGGCGGTTTCGCGGGGCGATTCCGACAGTTGACGCCGGCTCATGGAAGCGCTTCCCGAAAAAAGGACGCAACAGGCAGAGGTTATGGAACAGGGAACCGCTCCAGGCGCAGCGGCACAGCTCTTGCTGACACTGCAGACGCACTGATTAGAAAGGGCGCGCCAAGAGATTAATTAATCTTTCTTTCGCCCCCATGCCGAAGGGGGCGGCAAGGCGTCCACGTAGCGTCCGGAGGCGCGATCGCGCCCCCTTTTTTGTTGCATAACTCAAAGCCATCTAATATATTCGCACAGCTTCAACTACTCAGCAGACAAAGGGTCTTTCATGCCGCGCTGGATTCTCCCCCTCAACATATCGCTTGGCCTTGCGCTCATCGCGGTCTCGGCACTTATCGCCGCGGACCTGCTCAGCTTCAAGATCTCCGGGCTTTATCCCAGGACGGCCCAGAAGCAGGCGCAAACGGCGGCCCAGGCCCCCGGCGACAGCCAGGACCTGCTCGCTTTCGCGCCGATCCTGGAGCGCGGGCTCTTCGGCAAGGCAACCCAGGGGAAGCTCAGCGCCATCCTGCAGCCGGCAGCGGCTCCGGGGCAGGCGGCAGTAGCCGTCGCCCCGTCGGTCGGGGACCTCACCCTGCTGGGAACGGCCGTCGGCTCCTTCCGGGAAAGTTTCGCCCTGGTGCAGAAGGGTTCCACCCGCGAGGAACGGGTGTTCCGGCTGGGAGAGACGGTGTTTTCCGCAGGCCCGCTCGTTTCGGTGAAAAAGGACGTGGCTGAGATCCTCATCGGCGGCAAGAGGGTGAAGATCCTGACGCCTACCGCGGCAGCCGCAGCAGCGGCGCAACCGGCACCCGCCCTCCCCGCCGCCCCCGCCGGGGGGCTCGCCTCGCCGACCGGATCCGGCAACTACGTCGTGGACCAACGCGCCTTGAACGCCGCGCTGGACAACATAGGGCAGGCCATGACCGACGCGCGCCTTTTGCCCAGCATGAAGGACGGGAAGGTCGAGGGGTTCCGCGCCTCCGAGGTGAAGCCGCAGGGGATCTTCGGGACCATCGGCATCAGAAACGGCGACGTGCTTTTAAGGATGAACGACTTCCCCATCGATTCCCCGGAGAAGGCGATCCAGTCCTTCGCCTCGCTCAAGGGGCAGAGCAGGATCAAGCTCGACCTGATCCGCGACGGGCAGCCGACTACTTTTAACTACGACATCAGGTAAAACAGAGATGAAGCAGATAAAGATAAAGATTGAGGAAAGGCAAGGCAAGACAGGGAGGAAGAGGTAAGCCAAGAATATCAGCGCCGAGGATGCCATGTACCGTGGCTTCAAGGACATGCCGGTTTGGCAACACGCGATGGCTGTGGCCGAGCAGGTTTACTCTGCCACGGAACACCTTCCTAAGAAAGAAGATTACGGATTGACTTCCCAGATTAGACGGTCGGCCTTGAGCATATCAGCCATCATAGCCGAAGCTTATGGTAGAAAGCATCTCCTTGACAAGGTCAACTTTTATTATCATGCACGTGGCTCTTTAACCGAAACACAAAGCCACCTCGAATATTCCAAAAGGGTCGGTTACCTTAAAAGCGAAGAAGCGGATTCACTCGATGACCGCCTTTCTCAGCTGTACCAGGAAATCAACAAAATTGTATTGGCACTGAAGGAAATGCATTCCGATTAGTCTTTATCTTTATCTCTATCTTTATCTGCCTTTATCTGCCTTTGTGGGGGGGTTTTCTTGAAAAGAAGATGTGCGCGCATCACAGCCATGCTCATGTTCCTGCTCGCCGCACCGACCCTGGTGTTCGCCAAGGGTGTGGTGCTGAACTTCACCGACGTGGATATCGCCACCATGGTGAAATTCGTCAGCGACCTGACCGGGAAGAACTTCATCATGGACGACAGGGTGAAGGGAAAGATCTCGGTGTTCTCCCCGGCGAAGCTCTCCAACGAGGAGGCGTACAACGTCTTCACCTCGGTCCTCGAACTCAAGGGGTTCACCGTGGTACCGGCGGGAAAGGTGCTGAAGATCGTCCCCACGTCCAGCGCCAGACAGTCGGGGATGAGGATCCTCTTCGACGGTGAACGCTCCGTAGTGAACGACAGCTACCAGGCCAGGGTGATCCAGCTGGAGCACGTCGCCCCACAGGACGCGGTGACCTTCCTGCAGCCGCTGGTCTCCAAGGACGGCCAGATCTCCGCCTTCGGCGCGGCGAACATGATCCTCGTGGTCGACTCAGCATTCAACATCCAGAAGGTGCTGGGGATCCTCAAGCACATCGACACGGATCAGGTGCGCGAGGGTGCCGAACTCGTCTTCCTCAAAAACGCGGCCGCCGAAAGCGTGGCGACCCTGGTCAAGGACTGGATGAGCGGCAAGTCCTCCAAGGGGGGAGCCCCCGGCACGGCTGCCGCCACCACCGCATCCTCGACCGTAGTGCCCGACAACAGGCTGAACGCGCTGATCATCTTCGGCAGCGACAAGGACAAGGCGGACGTGAAGAAGCTGATCGCGCTCATCGACGTGGTCCCCCCCACCACCAGCAGCAAGGTCAACGTCTACTACCTGGAAAACGCCGAGGCCGCCGAGGTCGCCAAGGTGCTGGATGGCCTACTCAAAGGTACGGCGGCCACGCCGGCGCCCGCTGCGGGCGCTGCCGCGACGGCTCCGCAACAGACCATCTTCGAGGGTGGGAAGATCACCATCACCCCCGACAAGTCAACGAACTCGCTTGTCATCATGGCCTCCCCCACCGATTACCAGAACCTCTTGCAGGTGATCCAGAAGCTGGACCGCCGCAGCCGCCAGGTCTTCGTGCAGGCGATGATCGCCGAGGTTTCCGCCAACAAGGCGAAGGAACTCGGCCTGCAATGGGGGGTGATAGCCGGAGCCTCCAACGGCACGCTCTCTACCGTCGGAACCTTCGATCCCTTCGGCGCCGTAGCCGGCCTCACCGGAGCCTTGACCCTCGCCAAAGACCTTGGTCTGGCACCGGACGCCGGCGTGGCCCTGTTCCCCGCAACGCTCAAGGCGCTGCAGAGTAACGGCGCGCTGAACGTCCTGTCCACCCCCAACATCATGACCAGCGACAACAAGGAAGCCGAGATCTTCGTGGGCGAGAACGTCCCCTTCCTCTCCGGCACCAACCTCACCTCCACCGGCCTCTCGCAGCAGTCGATCGAGAGGAAAGACACCGGTATCATCCTGAAGATCAAGCCCCAGATCAGCGAGGGCGAGTACATAAAGCTCGACATCTACCAGGAAATCTCCGCGGTGAAGGATTTCGGCACCGCCACGAACCCCAACCTCGGAAGCACCAAGCGCTCGGCCAAGACCTCCGTGGTGGTGAAGAACACCGACACGGTCATCATCGGCGGACTGATTCAGGACACGGACCAGGTTACGGAAAGCAAGATCCCGCTTCTGGGCGACATCCCGCTCCTGGGATGGCTTTTCAAGACCAAGAAGACCACCCGGGACAAGACCAACCTGCTGATCATGCTCACCCCGCGCATAATCAAGGACGCGCGCGACATGGCCGAGGTTTCCGTCAACCAGAGAAACGCCTTCAGCGACGCGGTGAAGACCAGCGAGCCGATCAACCTGGAGCAGGCTCTCAAGGAAAAGCCCAAATCGGTGACCGAGGACAAGCCCTAAGGCCGGTGCGGAGCTAATCCTCCCACCGCAACCGGCAGCAGCCAAACCCAAGCGAACAGGCCCAACATGGCAGAAAGCTTAGACATAGAAGAAATAGCGACACGGCTCGGCCTTCCCTACCAGGCCGAGATCGACGACACCAAGGTAGACGGGGCGCTGGTGAACCGGGTCCCGCTCAACTTCGCCCGCAACAACCTGCTGCTCCCGCTGCACGAGGAGGACGGCTCCATCGTCGCTGCCAGCGCCGATCCGGCGAACCTCCTGGCGCTGGACGAGATGGCCGGGCTCTTCTCGCAGCCGGTCTCCGTAGTCGCAGTCCCGCGCCCGGCTCTTCTGGACGCGGTGAACCGCCTCTACTCCCGCCTCTCCGGCTCCGCCCAGGAGGTGGTCGAGGAACTCGAAGGGGAAGAGCTCTCCACCCTCGCCACCACCTTCAACGAACCGCGCGACCTGATGGAGCTGACCGACGAGGCGCCGGTGATCCGGCTTCTGAACTCGATCCTGTTCCAGGCGGTTAAGGAGCGCGCGAGCGACATCCACATCGAGCCCTTCGAGCGCGAGCTCGAGGTCCGCTTCCGGATCGACGGCCTTTTGTACAAGATGCTCTCCCCCCCCAAGGTGATCCAGGAGGCGCTCACCTCCCGCGTGAAGATCATGTCCGGGCTCAATATCGCCGAGAAGAGGCTGCCGCAGGACGGGCGCATCAGGGTCAAGGTGGCCGGGCGCGACGTCGACATCCGCGTGTCGCTCATCCCCACCTTCTTCGGGGAGCGCGTGGTATTGAGGCTTTTGGACAAGCAGCGCGGCGTCCTCTCCCTGAAGGAAATCGGGCTTTCCGACGGCAACGACCGGCTCATGGACCGGCTCTTGTCGAGAACCAGCGGCATCATCCTGGTGACGGGACCTACCGGCAGCGGCAAGACCACCACGCTCTACGCGGCCCTCTCCCAGATCAACTCGCCGGAGAAGAACATCATCACCGTCGAGGACCCGATCGAGTACCAGTTGAAGGGTGTGGGGCAGATCCAAGTCAACCCGAAGATCGAACTCACCTTCGCCGCGGGGCTTCGCTCCATCTTGAGGCAGGACCCGGACATCGTCATGATCGGCGAGATCCGCGACGCCGAGACCGCCGAGATCGCCATGCAGGCCTCGCTCACCGGCCACCTGGTCCTCTCTACGCTGCACACAAACGACGCCGCCACCGCGGTGACCCGCCTGATCGACATGGGGATCGAGCCGTTCATGGTCGCCTCTTCGCTCTCCGCGGTACTCGCGCAGCGGCTGGTCCGCGTCATCTGCCCGCACTGCAAGGAATCCTATGTCCCGGACAGAAGCTACCCCGGCGTCGAACTCCCGCCGCTTCTGTACCGGGGCCGCGGCTGCGATAAGTGCTTCAACCTGGGGACCATCGGGCGGGTCGGCATCTACGAGCTTCTCCCCATCGACGCCGAACTCTGCTCCATGATCATCCGGCAGGCCTCCTCCGGCGCCATCAAGGAATACGCCGTCTCCAAGGGGATGCGCACCCTGCGCGAGGACGGCCTCGCCAAGGCAGCCCAGGGGATCACCACCATCGAGGAGGTCCTGAGGGTGACCCAGGACGACTATGCCGACCTTTCGCTATAGCGCCTTCAACCAGAAAGGGGCCGAGGTCTCCGGGACCGTGGATGCCGCCGGCGAAACTGAGGCGCGGCTGCAACTGAAGCAGAAGGGGCTCTACGCCAAGGAGATCGCCCCCGCCGTGGAAGGTGGGAAGCGGAAGTTCTTCAGCTCCGGCGTCAGCGTTCCCGACCTCTCGCTCGCAACCCGCAGGCTGGCGACGCTCCTGGGAAGCGCCGTCCCGGTTTACGAGGCGGTGGCGACGCTTTGGGAGCAGGAAGCGCCGGGCGAACTGAAAAAGGTATTAGGGCGGGTGCGGGACCGGCTCGCCGAGGGGCAGGGGCTGGCGCAGTCGATGGCCGCCGAGCCGGCCGTCTTCTCCGAGAGCTACATCGGCATGGTCGCGGCCGGAGAGGCAAGCGGCGCACTGGAAGTGGTGCTGGAGCGGCTGGCCGAGTTCCAGGAGGATCAGGCCGAGGTGAGGAGCCGGGTCATCACCGCGCTCATCTACCCCGCCATCATGGTGGTGGTGGGAACGGCGGTCATGCTGGTGCTCCTGGGGTTCGTGGTCCCCAAGATATCCGCCGTCTTCGAGACCAACAAGGCGACCCTTCCCATGGTGACCATCATCCTCATCAAGGCAAGCGCCCTGGTGAGGAAGGGGTGGTGGCTCCTTTTGGCCGCGGCGTTCGCACTCTGGACCGGGTACAAGCGGCTGATCAAGAGCGAGGAACTGGTGCGAAAGCGCGACCGCCTGATTTTGAAGCTCCCCGTGGCGGGGCAGCTCTGGCAGCGCCTGGTGCTGTCGCGTTTCGCCAAGGTGCTGGGGCTGTTGCTGCAAAGCGGGGTCCCCATCATAAGAGCGATGGACATAACCGGCGAGGCGGTGGTGAACCGGGAGTACAAGGCGTTCCTGGCCGAGGCCAGGGAGAGCCTGATGCAGGGGGGGAGCCTCTCGGCGTCGCTCAAGGCGAGTCCGCTCTTCCCGCCGCTTTTGACCCACATGACCGCAGTAGGAGAGAAGAGCGGCGAGCTGGACGGGATGCTCATCAAGGCAGGTGACGCCTTCCAGAAGGAGTTCAACGCCACGGTGACGAGGTCCATGGCGATGCTGGAGCCGCTCCTCATCTTGGGGATGGGGCTCACCATCGGCTTCATGGTCATAGCGGTGCTGCTCCCCATCATGCAGCTCAATCAGCTGGTCAAATGAGTGACGGGATACGCTTAAATACAATCCGACTTTCTGATATTGGAGGTTTTGCAATGTTCAAGACACTGAAAGACAGCCGCGGCTTCACTCTGATCGAACTGATGGTGGTCATCGTCATCCTGAGCATCCTGGCCGTCATGGTCGGGCCGAAGATCATCGGCCGCAGCGACGACGCGAAGATCGCCGACGCCAAGGTGCAGATCCGCAACATCGAGACGGCGCTCAAGCTCTACAAGCTCGACAGCGGCAGCTACCCCACAACGGAGCAGGGGCTGCAGGCGCTGGTGGCGAAACCGACGACCGGGAAGATCCCCAACAACTACAAGGCGGAGGGGTACCTGGAGAACAAGAACGTTCCCAAGGATCCCTGGGGCGGCGACTACGTCTACCTCTCCCCCGGCGAGCACGGCGACTACGACCTCTCCTCCTTCGGCGCCGACGGCGCGCGCGGCGGCGAAGGGAACAACGCCGACATCCAGAGCTGGAACATGAAGTAGAGGCGGCGACAACGGTATGGCAACGCCCTCACCCCGACCCTCTCCCAAGGGGAGAGGGAGGATAGACGGGAGCAACGGGTCTTTGGCGGGTAAGAGTACGGGTAAAATTCCAAGCCGCGGTACTGCAGGCTTCACGCTCCTGGAGCTTCTGGTGGTGATCTTCATCATCTCGCTGGCCGCGGGAATCGTGTTCCCGCGCCTGCCGGACACCGAGGCGACCAAGCTGAAAAACTCGGCGCGCAACCTCGGCAGCGGCCTCAGGTTCCTGAACGACCAGGCCATCGTCACCAAGAAGGTCTACCGCCTGCACCTGAACCTCAACGACAACAGCACCCGCATCACCCAGCTCTCCCCCTCGGGGGAAGAGCTGCAGCCCGGGGACCAGTTCATGAACCGGCGGCTGGTCGAAGAGGGGGTCGACATCGAGGACGTGAACGTCCCGTCGCTGGGGCTGGTGACCGAGGGTGAAGTGACGGTCCCCTTCGGCCCCGGGGGAATCGGCGACGGCATGACCATCCACCTCAAGGGGGGGGAGAAGGAATTCACCGTCATCGCCTACCCGTCCGGCGGGAAGGTGAAGGTGCTCGAAGGACGCCAGGAGGTCGACTCGTGAGAGGGTTCACCCTTCTGGAGGTGATGATCGCGCTCGCCATCACGGCCGGGGTGCTCCTCACCGTGATCACCTCGCTCAACCACCACCTGTCCCTGGTAGGGAGCGACGCGGAGGAGACGACCGCCGTCCTTTTGGGGCGCGCGAAGCTGGAGGACCCCGAGTTCGGGAAGCTCGCCGAAAACAAGGGGGACTTCGCGCCGAACCACCCCAATCACAAGTGGGTACGCGAGATCACCAAGACCGAGATTCCGACGCTGAACCAGATCCGCCTAACCGTGACCTGGAACGACGGCGCCAAGAGGCTTTCGCTTGTGCAATACGCACCGCAAAATGCGCAATAACAGGGGATTCACCCTCATCGAGCTCCTGATCGCGCTGGCTCTCCTGGTGATCCTCGCCGGCGCCCTGTACGGCACCTATTTTTCGGTGGTGGCCGCGCGGGAAAAGGGGGGGAAGCGGATCGAGCAGCGCCGTGAGCTCTCCACGACACTGGGCAAGCTGCACGACGAGCTCTCTTCCTGCTTCTTCAACAAAAACAACGAGAGGCTGCTCTTCGTAGTCGAAAACCAGGACAGTTTCGGCAAGCCCACCTCTCGTATAGCGTTCACAACGGTTGCGCCCCCCCGTGTGGATCCTACTCCGGCTTCTGGTCTTACCCTTGTGGATTACTTCGTGCGGGAACAGGACGACGGGCAACATCTATCCTTGATGCGCGAGTCCCGGGATCCTTACCTCGATGTCCGAGTAAAGTCCACCGCCTATCCTGTCATAGAGGAGATCGAGGGATTTCTCGTAGAGTGCTGGGATGGAGCCAAATGGGTAAAGGTCTGGGACACCGGGAAAGTCAACGGGATTCCGATGAACTCTTTCTTGCCGAAACAGGTTAGAGTGACCGTGACGCTCAAGGGGGGCGAGGAATTCAGCACCATCGCCACGCAGAGGCTGACACCATGAGGGGGGAAAAGGGATTCGCCCTGGTGATAACCCTGATTGTCACGGCCCTCCTCGTGGCGCTCCTGGTGGAGTTCGTGAACGAGGTCTACGTCGACACCTCCCATAGCCACAACTTCGTCGCCTCGCAACAGGCGGGGATGCTGGCGGAGTCGGGGGTAGAGGCGGGGAAAATGCTGTTGTACTATTCCAGGCGCAAAACAGACGGGAACTACACTTCACTTCTGGACCTTTGGGCTCAGCCACAGTCTTTGGACATGGGAGAAGGGACGGTTAGCATCAGCATTGAGGAGGAGAGCGGCAAGCTGAACCTGAGCAACGCTACCAACGACATGGGTACTCTAAATACCTGGACAGAGCTGACGACCCAACTCTTCACAGAACTAAAGATCTCAACTGAGGTGATGCAACCGACGGATCTGACCGCTGCCTTGATCGATTGGGTGGATCTCAACGACAACGGAGCGGCGGAAAGTAATTATTACAAAACCCTGACCCCACCTTATTCGGCAAAGAACAAAAAGTTGGAAACTGTCGAGGAGTTAGCACTTATAAAGGGATACACCCCGTCCGTCATTGCTAAACTCAAACCATGCATCACTGTGTATGGCGACGATACCGAACTCGTATCTAGGATCAACATAAACACTGCAACGAAAGAAGTGCTTGCAGCCCTGGGGCTGAGTAAGGATCTAGTCGAGCGAATCCTAGATTACCGAAAAACACGGGGGATTAAAGATGAGAAGGAGTTGGGATCCATCCCAGGAGTCGATAAGGGATTTACGAGTTGGGACAAAATCACGTATGTCGGCAACGTGTACCGAATTCGTGTCGAGGGCAAGGTGAGAGAGAGCGTAGCAGTGGCAGAGGCGGTTGTCCGTATTACTGATAACTCCGCTGTGGTGCTTTATTGGAGAGAGTATTGATGGATATGCTGATCGTGCAGCTTAAAAGGACCGAGCTGGTCCTGGCCTCCTTCAAGGCCCGCAAGGGGGGGGTGAACTTCCTCTCCGCCGAGCGCCATGCCCTGTCGGGGGAGGAAGGGGAGCTTTCCCGAATCCTGAAGACCAGCAACATGGCCGCGGGTGAGCACAGGGTGATCCTTGCCGTCCCCCCGTCCCAGCTGTTCATGCGGGAGCTCGAGCTCCCCATAACGGACCGCTCCAAGGTTCGGGACCTCCTCCCCCTGGAGCTGAAGGGAGAGACCGCCCTCGATACCGAAGACCTGGTCTTCGACGCGCTGCCGCTAGCCGAGGGGAAGGTGCTCGCCATCTGGGGGCATATGGGCGAGCTGTCCGGGATGATCGAAACGCTGAAGGAGGCCGGGCTGGAGCCGGAGATGGTGACGGCTTCGCTGTTCCACTGGAACCGGCTGGCGCCGGCCCATGGCACCGTGGCGGTAAGCGACGGCGAGGCCTTCGCAGCTTATAAAGACGGCGCTGCCATCTTCTTTAGGGCGCTGCCGGCGAACTGCGGCGAGTCCGAGATCGCCAGGACCGTGGCTGCCGTGGAAATGGGCCGCAACGTCAAGGTGGACAAGGTAATCTCGCATGCGGCAGACACCCAGGGGGGGGGAGGACTCTCCGCTGTCCCCGGGCTCTTCGAGGCTTTTGGGGACGACAACCATGCGGCGCACGACCTGGCCGGCGCCTATGCCGTCGCTGTCGCGGCGGCTGACGGTTCCGCTATCAACCTGCGCCGCGGGGCTCTCGCCTACACGGCGGGAAGCGAAAAACTGTACCAGCGCCTGCGGCTCACCATGATGTTCGCTGCCGCCCTGGTGCTCCTCATCATCGCCGAGAGCGGGGTGCGCTACTACTTGGTGAGAAAGGACCTCGCCTCGCTCGACCGCTCGATCAGCGTGATCTACAAGGAGATCTTCCCGACCAGGAAGAAGGCGGTCGACGAGGTGTCCGAGATCCGGTCCGAGATCAAGCGGCTGGAAGGGGCCAAGACCTCCAGCAACGTGCTGCAGCTTTTGAAGGATGTGGCACTGGCCAAGGGCGACGACGTGGGGGGAATCTACGAGGCCGAGGTGACCGGAACCGAGGTGCGCCTCAAGGGGGACGCCAAGAGCTTCCAGGCCGCCAACGACTTCAAGACCCGCACCGCGCCCCTTTTGGACCAGGCCGAGGTGAGCGAGACCAAGTCGCGCCCGGACGGCAGCGTCACCTTCACGCTGAGCGGGACCATGAAGGGGGTGACCCGATGAGCAGGGAAGATATCGTGAGTGCCCTGCAGGGGCTGGACAGCCGCAGCAGGCAACGCCTGGGCATAGCCGTCGCCGTAGTGCTGGCGGTCATCGTCGCCGTCACCGTCATCAACGGCAACATCTCGAAGCTTGTGAGAAAGCGCGCCGCGCGCGAGGCCGACATCGCCGAGATGATGCAGCTGAAACTCCGCTACCAGACCGCCAGCGCCGGCGCCCAGCGCCTCGCCAACCGCCTCATGGCCACCAGGCCCGACGACTCCCCGGCGAAGATCGTGGAGGAGATCGGCATCAAGGGACGCGCCAGCCAGATTAAACCGGTTAAGGGGGAGGAGATCCCCGGCTACGTCGAGGACGCCGCCGAACTGCGCATGGAGGGGCTCACGGCCAACGAGGCGGTGAACCTGATCTACCGCCTGGAGAAGGGGGCGCGCCCGGTGACGGTCAAGAAGGCCTCGATCAAGCAGCGCTTCGACGACCCCTCCAAGCTCGACCTGGCGCTCACCATCGCACTCATCAAGCCGGCACCTGCGGGAAGCAAATGAAAAGACGCACCCTTTACCTTGCCTGCGGCATCCCTGCCGCGGTCGCCTGCTTTTTCTTCCTGACCATCCTCTTCGTCCCCAGCCGCTCCATCGAAGGGCTCCTGGTGCGGATCTGCGGCAACGCCGGGTACACCCTGCGCTGCACCGGCTTCGGCAAGATACTTCCGGTCGGGTTCTCGGCCCGCACCCTGGAAATCGGCTCGGAGAAGGGGGCGCTTTTGCAGTTGCGCGACGCGAAGCTGCGCCTTGAACTGCTCCCGCTGTTAGCCGGCAAGGCGGCCGTAGCCTGCAGCGGCGGCATCGGCACCGGAGAAGTTGAAGGGGAGATATTCCTCGGGAAAAGCCCCGCCTGGGACCTTAAGTGCCGCGGCGTCCGCCTGGAGGAGATCCCCTTCTTCAAGAACGTGGCCGAGGCGAACATCAAGGGAGAACTGCGTCTCAACGGGAAGCTCGCCCCCGGCAAAGACGGCGGGCAAGGCGATATGCAGCTGGAGGTGAAGGGCGCCGAGATCGCCGGCCTCAAGGTGGGTTCCATGCCGCTTCCCGACGCGGCCTACCGCGAGGTGCGCGGCGCACTCAAGATCGACAAGGGGCGCGCCGCCGTGAAGAGCTTCACCCTGAACGGCGACGGCATCTACGTGCGGATCTCCGGCGACACGCAGCTAGCCAACCCTCTGGGAACGTCGCCGCTCAACCTCACCATGGAGATGATGCCCAAGCCCGCGTTCCTGGAGCGGCAGAAGTTCGTATTCCTGCTCCTCACCAAGTACCAAAGCTCCCCCGGCGCCTTCAGCATCCCGATCCGCGGCACGCTGGCGCACCCCTCCATCTGAACCGGGAGTGGAGATTATTCGTCGCGAATGCTAACAGCATACTGCGCGCATTCTACCTTGCGGGTCCGAATATACGGCGTGTCGTCACCCGTACTGGGCGTTGAACTAGCAGCCGAGGCAACGATCTCCTGTTATATCATCCAGACTGTCATAAGCTGAAGATCGTTCCGGGCAAGCGGCTATTCCTGTCATGCCAGATTCTCAATCCGGCTATTCCTGTTCCTTACCTGAAATCGTGGCAAAGAAGCACGATATACGGCCTCTTTCACCGCCTAATATCTTGACAACTCCCCTTGAGACGTTATATAAATCCTTGCTTATAATTAACTATGTTTTATACCTAAGGAGGGGGCAATGAGAGTAGCAAAAATTTTGAATCTAATATCGGCCTTAGCGCTGTTTGCGTTTGTGGGAACGGCAGCTGCAGCCGATATCGCACCTGCTGCTGCAACACTCACCAACGGCGACTGTGTGAAGTGCCATGACGCGGCACCCAAGGCCATCGCCCAGGCAGGCGGCAAACACAAGACCGAAGTGACCTGCCAGGACTGTCACGTAGGCCACCCGCCCAAGGTGAAGAAGCCGATCCCGCTGTGCAGCCAGTGCCACGAAGGCAAGCCGCACTACAAGCTCCAGGGCTGCCTCGGCTGCCACTCCAACCCCCATACTCCGAAGAACATAAAGTTCGGCAACAACGTCACCGATCCGTGCCTCACCTGCCACACCACCCAGATCGAGTCGCTGCGCCAGTTCAAGAGCAAGCACACCGCTCTTAACTGCTCCTTCTGCCACAACGTTCACGGCAGGATCCCGGACTGCACCCAGTGCCACAAGTCCCACTCCGCCGACATCGTCCAGAAGGATTGCAAGGTCTGCCACCAGGCCCACAAGCCGACCGACGTGACCTACAAGTCCGACACACCGTCGAAGATGTGCGCAGCCTGCCACAAGAAGGCGTACACCCTGCTGGTATCGAGCCCCGCCAAGCACAGCAAGCTCGCCTGCGTCTTCTGCCACCAGAACAAGCACAAGACCGTGCCGCAGTGCACCCAGTGCCACGTGAAACCGCACCCGGCTGCGATCATGGCGAAGTTCCCGAAATGCGGCGAGTGCCACAACATCGCTCACGACCTGAACCGCTGGAGCGAGCCGGCAGCAGCACCGGCCGCAGGCAAGCCCGCAGCCAAACCGGCCAAGCCGGCTAAGAAGTAACGACTCCTGCAGTTAATCGGGGAGGCCGCACCGGCGGCCTCCCCGACCCTTTTGCCCCCTTCCACTGAATCAAAATACACCGACAATATAGGTCCAACAGTACCAGGAGGATTGCATGCTCTTACTACAGATAACCTCGGCAGTGACAGCGGTGACACTCGTGGTATTGGCACTGTGTCTGATACCTGTCCTCGCGGAACTGAGGAAGGCAGCCGTCTTGATGCAAGAGGCCACGGACTCATTGCAGCAGGAACTGAAGCCGCTCATCAAGGATCTGCGCGACACGGTAGCAGACATCCAGGTTGTGACCAGCTCAGCAGCAGCCAACGCCGACGGCGTCAACATGCTTTTGAGCGAGCTGGGCCATGCCGGCCACAACATAAGGATGATCAACAAAGTATTAGGTATCGCCAGCAACGTCGCCAGTAACTATACGGTCTGGCTGACGGGCGCTAAGGTTGCGGGTCAATTTATTGCTGATAGACTAGTCAAAACAAAAACCAGGGGGTGACTTCATGTCCAAAGATAATGATATCGGTACCGGTACTATGCTCCTCTCCTTCCTTGCCGGCGCCGCCGTAGGGATCGGGGCGGCTTTGCTGCTTGCCCCCAAGACGGGCGAGGAAATGCGCGGCAAGATCAAGGATCTGGCCGACGACGCGGTAGACAAGATCAAGGAATACGCCAACGAGGCGCAGGACAAGATCAGGGCCAGCTACGAGGACGGTAAGGAACTGGTCCTTGAGAAGAAAGGCATCATCACCTCGGCCATAGAGGCCGGCAAAGAGGCGATGGAGCGGGAAAAGGAAAAACAGAAAGCGGAACCCTAACAGAGACCGCCCCCTTAAAAGCCCACCTAGGTGGGCTTTTTTCGTGGCAGGTAGCCCTTGGCCCGGCGCCTCGGGCGCACGGCAAGGTATCGGTGCGGAAGGATTATGAAAAATTCCAGCGATAAAAGGCCCTTTTCCACCGGGCTCATCTGGGAGTACGACCCCTTAGCCGTCGGCGGCTTCAAGGGAAGGTTGGTCCGGCTGCTGCAGTTCTTGAGCTTCACCTTCTCCAACTTCATGGCCAACAACTCGCTTCTGCGCGCCACCGCCCTCTCCTTCACGACGGTCCTGTCGCTGGTGCCGCTTCTGGCCCTCGCCTTCTCGGTACTGAAGGGGCTGGGCGCCCAGAACCGGCTCGCTCCCCTGATCCTGAAACAGGTGACCGCCGGTTCCGAGGAGGTGGTGAACCGGGTGGTTTCCTACATCGGCAACACCAACATGGGCTCGGTCGGCGCCATCGGCCTCGCGGCTCTCATCTTCACCGCCATCAGCATGCTGGCAAGCGTGGAGGAGGCTTTCAACGTCGCCTGGGGGGTACAGGAAACCCGTTCCCTGTACCGGAAATTCAGCGACTACCTGAGCGTTTTGATCAGCGCGCCGCTATTGCTGCTCGCCGCCACCAGCATCACCACCACGCTGCAGAGCAAATGGCTCATCGGGTGGCTGATGGAGCGGACCTACCTGGGCGATCTCTTCCTCTTCACGCTCGGCCTCACCCCGTACCTGAGCGTCTGGGTGGCGATCTTTCTCCTCTACATCTTCATCCCCAACACGCGGGTCCGCTATACCTCCGCCCTGATCGGGGCGGTCCTCGCCGGAACCCTCTGGCAATTCGCCCAGTGGGCCTACATCCACTTCCAGGTAGGGGCCGGCAACTACAACGCCATCTACGGCACGCTCGCGGCGCTCCCCATACTGATGGTCTGGATCTACGTCAGCTGGATCATCGTCCTCTTCGGCATGGAGGTGGTGGCGGCGCACCAGAACCGGGCATTCTTTCACCGGGACATCCGTGGGAGGAGCATCAGCCCCACACTGCAGGAGCTGATAGCACTCGCGGCGCTGCGGCACATCGGGGAGGCTTTCTACGGGGGATCCCCCGGATGGGGTGAGCAGCACCTGGCCGCCAAGCTGAACATCCCGCTGCGCCTCGTGCGGGACACGCTGGAGCACCTGCGCGAGGAGGGTTTCCTCGTCTGCGCCGGCGAGGGGGAGTGCTACTACCCGGCGCGGGATCTGAACCGGGTAACCATCGCCGAGGTGCTATTGTCCCTGAGAAACCGCGGGGCCTATGCTTCCATCTCCGGAGAAGAGCAGGCCGAGCAGATCGTGGAAACAGTCGATGCTGCGCTCGCCAAGGCACTGGAGGGGCGTACGCTGATGGATCTGGCGGCTCCAGAAAAGAGTCCGACCGGCGTTGACAAAGAGGGAGCAGTTGACATATAGTGGCCCGATTAAACTTCAGACGTGAAGCGGGTTATGCAAGATTTCAAAGACATAGACAAACAAAACCGAAGCAAGAGATCAATCAGGGCCAAGAGACTTGAAGGGCGCAACGCCTTCAAGACGATCCAGGACGATGACGACAAGCCGCGCAAGAAGCGGTACGGCATCGTCTTGGGGGTCATCGCGGCACTGCTAGCCTCCTACCCGATCATCTCCGTGTTGAATTCCTCACCCGCAAAAACGGCCACGCCGACAGCCGCGGCTGAAACGGTCTCTCTTAAGAACCTGGATCAAGGGAGCGCCTTCCGCCTGGCGGCGGAGGCCTACCCCAAGGCCCAGCCGCAAGGGGGATCCCTCGTAGCCCCCCTGCCGCAGGGGGGGCAGGTGGTGTACGCCATCAACGAGGACGTGCAGAAACGGGTAGAGAAGGTGCTGTCCGACTACAAGGTTCCTTATGGGCTGTTCGTCGCCATGGAACCGAGAACCGGGCGCATCCTCGCCATGGTCTCCCATTCCTCGGTCGAGCCTGCCTGGGAAAAGGACGGCAGCTACCACCTTTACCCGCTCGCCTCGCTCTTCAAGATCGTCACCGCGACCGCCGCGCTGGAAAGCAAGAAGGTAACCCCGGAGACCCCCTTTGCCTTCAACGGCCGCCTCACCTCGGAAAGCCCCAAGTACTGGCGGGTGCGCCCCGGGGGCGGCAACCAGCAGATGCCGCTTGCGGTCGCCATGGGTAAATCGGTGAATCCCGTGTACGGCAGGCTGGCCGGAGAGGTGGTGGGACGAGACCCGCTCTTGTTGTACGCCGGACGCTACGGCTTCAACCAGGCGCTGCTCCCCGGCGCCCCGATAATGTCGAGCACCGCCCCCGCGCCTTCCAGCGAAAACGAGCTGATGCGGATGGGAGCGGGACTGAACCGCGAAGTGAAGGCGTCTCCCTTCCATGCCGCCGCCATGATGGCCGCGGTCGCCAACGGCGGCGTCATGATGGCCCCGGGCTTCGCCAAGGAGATACGCGACGCCAAGGGGAACCTGGTGTTCACCCACAAACCGCAGGCGCTCAGGACCGTGATGACGCCGGAGACGGCTGCGTCGATGGCGCGCATGCTCTCCACCACCGTGCAAAGCGGCACCTCGCGCCGGGCCTTCCACGACAGGAAGGGGAGGCGTATGCTCGCCTCGGTCAGCATCGCTGCCAAGACCGGGTCCATCGACGGGACCGATCCCGCCGGCCATTACAGCTGGTTTGCAGCCTATGCGCCGATGGAGGACCCGCAGATAGCGCTCGCGGCGCTGGTGGTGAACGGGAACAAGTGGCGCATCAAGGCGACCTCGGTCGGCGAGCAGGCGCTGGAGGCGTTCTTCAGGTAGGGGACGGCAATGGAATGTTCAGGGTGCGGCACCTGCTGCGTTGCGCCGGACATCAGCACGTTGGGGAAGAAGGCGGGGGAGAGATGCCCGCACCTCATGGAGAGTCTGGCCTGCGGCATCTACGAGGAGCGCCCTAAGGTCTGCCGCGGCTACCGCCCCGACGACATCTGCCGGGCCATCGCGGCCCCGACCCTGGAGAAGCGGGTGGCCAACTACCTGAGGCTCTTCGGGGTGGACTAGTTCTCCCGGTAACTCTCCAGGGTGAACTCGCCGTCCAGCCACTGCGCGTAGGAATAGTGGGTGATCCAGTCGCCCAAAGAGATGAAAAGGCGCCCCGGCTCCCGCTTTATCATGGGAAGGTGGTAATGGCCGGTGATGACCGCGTCGCACCCCGAGGCGAAGCGGTTGCGGGCGAAGGAATCGAGGATGACCCGGTAGTCCCAGCGCTTTTCGCGTAAGGAGTGCCTGCTGCTGGAGCGGCGCGACAGCACCGCCGCCGCGTGGTCCGCGATCCTCCTGGAGAAGATGGGGACCAGCGCCTTCACCACTGGGTTATGCAGCAGCAGCCGGAAGGCGCGATAGCGGTAATCCTCGCGGTTGATCTCGTCGCCGTGGCACAGATAGACCTTCTGCCCCCCGATTTCCAGCAACGCTCCGGCGCGATGAACCTCTGCCTGCAGTTTTTCCCCGAAGAAGCGGTCCAGATGGAAATCATGGTTCCCTTCGAAGTAGACGATGCGCACGCCGCGCCCCCTCACCTGCTTCAGGCAGTCGACGATCTCCCGGTAGTGGCCGTACACAGGCTCTGGGTTGCCGATCCAGAACTCGAAGATGTCCCCCAGGAGATAGAGCGTCTCCGTGTCGGCGGGGAGGTTCTCCAGGAACCGGACCAGGGTGCGGTAGTTGGGGTCTTCCGGTCTTTTCAGGTGGGCATCGGCGATGAAGATCTTGCGCATGCGCGCAATATATACAAAAATGCGACTTTGGTAAAGCGAACAGGCGCCGAGGGCTCATTTAGCCTGCGGCTCCCTTGTATTAATCTTGACCCTGGCTACAAAGCTGATGTTGAAGAGGTATCGATGCACGCTATGCGCAACCTGGAAATCGTCTGGGAGGACCTGATGGAGGCCTTCGAAAACGGCGACACCGAGATGATCTATTTTCTCGACCGCGAGACCGGCGAGGTGTTCTCCGTCCCGGCCGAGTACGACGACGAGTCTTTCTGGGAAGAGGTGGGGGAGAACCAGGAGCGGTACCTCGAAATCCCTCCCTTCGACTACGGTCAGGAACGCCAGATGGTGCACGCCTTCATCCAGGGGATCGGCAACGACGGCTTGAAGGCGATGCTGGTGCGGGCCTTCACTGGGAGGCATTCGCACGGAAAGCTCAACGAGATCCTCTCCTTCTACCCTGAGGAGATGGAGCGCTTCCAGGCGCTGCGGGAGGAGCTTCTCACCACACGCGCCGCGCATTGGCTGGAGGAGCACGACATCTACCCCCCTGAGCGCGACTCCGACTAGCCCCCGCCCTTTCATCGCACCGTTGACCTCGGCATCTCTTTTGCGTAACATCTGTCAGGTGAATCGTCCCTACCCGGGGACCAGCCGTCCCCGGCGGGGCGCAGATGCTCATAAACGGTGCAAAAACCCATGGCTAAAACTACTGTTTCCATCATAGAAATTTCGCTGATCGTCCTGGTCGCTGCAGCGCTCGGCGTCTTCTGGAACCGGACCCTTCTGGCCGACGCCTGGCACGGCGCCCCCACGCGGCAGGCAGCCCCCGCGCAGGCGGGCGAACAGCTTCCCATGCCGGTCGGGCTCGCCCAGGTCAAAGAGATGCTGGACGCGGGGCAGGCGGTGGTGGTAGACGCACGCAGTGCCGCAAGTTTCCGCGAGGAACACATCGCCGGCGCGCTGCCGCTGCCGCTCGAGGAGGTCAAAAAGCGCTCAGGGAAGAGCCCGCTCCTGGAAAAAGTCAGCAAGGATTCGGTGGTTATCGCCTACTGCAATGGCTTTTCCTGCCACGACAGCATGGAGCTCGCAAAGCTCCTGATCGGTTCCGGATTCGGCTCGGTCTACGTTTTCGAAGGGGGACTTCCTGAATGGCGGGACGCGGGCTACCCGGTAGCGAAGGGGGAACGATGAGCGCTGTGAAGCGATACCTTCCTGTCGCCGTCCGGATCGCTCTGGGCGGGATATTCATCTACGCGGCGCTCCCGAAGATCGCCGACCCGGCCACCTTCGCCGGGAGCGTGGCCAACTACCGGATCCTCCCCTACTTCTGGAGCTACTTCACCGCGGCGGTGCTTCCCTTCCTGGAACTGATCTGCGGAGTGCTGCTGGTGACGGGATACCGGGTCAGGGCCTGCGCTCTCATCGTTGCGGCGCTGAACGTGGTCTTCATGGCAGCTCTCGCCTCGCTGATCGTGCGCGGGCTCGACATCGACTGCGGTTGCTTCGGCGGGGGCAAGACCTCCCCCTGGCTCGCCCTGTCGCGGGATGCCGTGTTCCTGGCGATGGCAGGAGCCGTGCTCTGGTTCGAGGAAAAAAGAACCTCTCCCCCCGTAGTCCGCAGCTAGCATCCCCTCCAGAAATCCTCAAGCGTCGCTCTCTTTTCGCACCACGCCGGCGGTTGTCCCAGGCGCGCTTCGGATTTTGGCGCCGCCCCCGGTCTTGCGGTTTCAGGGAAAATACTGTAGGATGCCGCGGTATTTTCATTAAGCAACAGGGGGACCTTTCTTTGAACGAGACATTGCTCCTGGTAGGCGCCTACCTCCTTGGCTCGGTACCGACCGGCCTGCTCCTGGCTAAGAGCATGGGGGTAGACATCAGGGAGGCCGGCAGCGGTAACATCGGCGCCACCAACGTCTACCGGACCATCGGCCGCAAGCTCGGCATACTGACCCTACTGGGGGACTGCCTGAAAGGGCTCGTCCCTGTGCTCGTCGCCAGATGGCTCGGGCTCCCCGATCTCTGGATCGCGGCCGCAGGCCTCTGCGCTTTCCTGGGGCACGTCTACACCATCTTCCTCGGGTTCAAGGGGGGCAAGGGGGTGGCGACCGCTCTGGGAGTCTTCCTAGGCACCTCCCCCCTCTCGGTTCTCTTCGGCATCGTCATCTTCGGTTCGGTGCTCTACAAGTGGCGCTACGTCTCTCTGGCCTCCATCACGGCGGCGGCGCTGATTCCGGTACTGGTGTGGGCCACCGGCGGGAGCGTGAAGCTGGTGCTCATGGCCGTCGTCATCGCCTGCATCGTCATCTTCAAGCACCGCGAGAACATCGCGAGACTCACGGCCGGGACGGAGAACAAGTTCAAGGCCTAAGGTCAAAGGCAAATCCCCCCTGGCCCCGCTTCCCAAAGGCTCTTCAGCGAATTCCGAGGAACTTCGGGCAGACGCCACAAACCTTCCTGGGCAAAGATAATCCCGTTCCTCCCGGCATTCCCCGATCAACCTCTTCACAGGGGAGATTTTCAGCATAAAAAAAGGGCGCTTCCGGAAACGGAGGCGCCCTTTTAAATTTTGTTGTATCAGCGGCAGCTTCGGTTACGCCGCCTCGGCTTCCATCACCAGCGGGGCGAGAAAGCGCTTCATCTTCTTGAGCGCACCCTCTTCGATCTGGCGCACCCGCTCGCGGGAGATGGAGAAGTGATCGGCTATCTCCTGCAGGGTCATCGGGTCCTCCGCGGCTACGCGCTGCTCGATGACGAACTTCTCTTTGTCGTTCAAGTTTTCCAGCGCGCTGGCTACGTTTCGTTCCAGGATGGTGGTCTCCTGGCGCTCGGCCAGCATCTCCTCCTGATTCTGCCGCAGGTCGGGAAGGCTCTCCAGGAAGGTCCCCCCCCCCTCGCCTTCGAACATCTCGACGTCGAGCGACAGCTCGCCCCGGAGGCGCTGTTCCATCTCCCGGGCCTCGTCGTCCTTCACGTCCAGCGAAATCGCCGCCGCGTGCAGGTCGCCCTCGCCGGTCATGTTGACGATCGC
Organism: Citrifermentans bremense R1; assembly: GCF_000426865.1. Lineage (GTDB taxonomy): Bacteria > Desulfobacterota > Desulfuromonadia > Geobacterales > Geobacteraceae > Geomonas > Geomonas bremensis. The sequence goes on along the minus strand of NZ_KE384581.1, from coordinate 154,077 downwards.
CTGCTTCGCCTGGTTCAGCTTGAAGAAGAGCTTTCTCTGCGCCTGCGTGGTACCGATCTTTAAGAGGCTCCAGGCCGAGATGATGTGGTTCTGGATGTAGGCCCGGATCCACCAGACCGCGTAGGAGATGAGGCGCACCCCTTTGTCCGGGTCGAACTTTCTCACCGCCATCATCAGCCCGATATTCCCTTCCTGGATCAGGTCGAGCATCTTCATCCCGTAGGAACGGTATTCGCCTGCTATTTTCACGACGAAACGAAGGTTCGCGGTGATCAGCCGGTGCGCCGCCTCAAGGTCTCCCTCGCGACGGAACCTGCCAGCCAAATCCATTTCCTCGTCCGCCGTAAGCAGCGGAAAACGGTTGATTTCCGCGAGGTAAAGGGTCAGGTTGTCGATAGGTACCGGCATGCTGTGTGTCATAGTACTGTTACCCCCTGTGAGTGCAGGTTTTGCCTCCTGCTGTTAGCACTCCGCTCTCGCGAGCGCTAACAATATAACAAGCAGCATGTAAAAAATCAAGGTCCTGCGTGAAATAACCGGGGCCGAAACAGGGGCTTGCGGCGGGTTAAATTGCTTGCGCCCCCTATCATGAATATGGTAAACGAAAAGATCGAATAAAAGCGACGCCTGGCGCCGAAAACCGGAGGTTCTGCCACATGGAAATCAGGATAGTGCCCCTCAGCGAGGGGGAGAAAAAGGCGAAATTCAAAGACGAATCACAGCTTGGCTTTGGCACGATTTTCACCGACCGCATGCTTTTGATCGAGTGGAAGGTCGGCCAGGGGTGGGTAGATGCCAGGATCAAGAAGTACGAGCCGTTCCAGCTCGACCCGGCGGCGCTCGTGTTGCATTATGCCCAGGAAATCTTCGAAGGTCTCAAGGCCTACCGCTGGAAGGACGGCACCATCGCTCTCTTCCGTCCCGAGATGAACGCCCGCCGCTTCAACCACTCAGCGGACCGGCTCTGCATGCCCGAGATCCCCGAGGAACTCTTTGTGAGCGGCATTGAGCAGTTGGTGGCCGCCGAGCGCGAATGGGTCCCCGGCGCCGAAGGGACCTCCCTCTACATCCGCCCCGCCATGATCGCCGTGGAGCCGCATGTCGGCATCAAGCCTTCGGACCACTACTACTTCTACGTGATACTCTGCCCGGTCGGCGCCTACTACGCCAACGGCTTCAACCCCGTGAAGATCATGGTGGAGGACCATTACGTGAGGGCCACCCCCGGCGGCACCGGCGAGGCCAAGACCGGCGGCAACTATGCCAGCTCGCTCAAGGCGGGACTCGAGGCCAAGAAGAAAGGGTTCGATCAGGTGCTCTGGCTCGACGGCGTGCACAAGCGCTACATCGAGGAAGTCGGCTCTATGAACATGTTCTTTGCCTACGGCGACACCATCGTCACCGCGCCGCTTGAAGGAAGCATACTCAACGGCATCACCCGTGACTCGGTGCTTACCCTGGCCAAGTCGTTGAACCTGAAGATCGAGGAACGGCGCATAGACGTCAACGACCTGATGGCGGATCTGAAAAGCGGGAAGATCACCGAGGCGTTCGGCAGCGGCACCGCCGCTGTGGTAACCCCGGTCGGTACCCTGAGCTACGCCGGCGATACGGTCCAGGTGGGCAACGGCGGCGTCGGGAAGTACACCCAGGTGCTCTACGACACGCTGACCGGGATCCAGACCGGCAAGATCGAAGACCGATTCGGCTGGATCAGGAAGGTCTAGCCCCAAAAACAGGATGGCCGCGCGTGTGCTTCCCGCGCGGCCATCGTCATTTGTAGGAAGAAGAGCTGCCGCCCTCCTGCTGCTGTGTCCAAACGCAACTCACTGCGTCTCTCCCAACTCTCAAAAAAGGTCCATCTGCCCCTTCAAAAGATCGCCCGGAGGGGGCGCCACTTTTCCTCCACCCTCCATCCCCTTCCAGCTCTGCCCCGTCCGAATCATCTCCTGGAGCCACTTCTTGGGAACCGAGTGGTAGCGGCATTTTTTCAGTGTTCCGACGGTTATGGTGGCAGAGACGACTCCGCGCCGGATGCGCGGCACGATCTCCGTCACCTTGCCGATGAAGAGGAAACAGCGGGTGGCGTCTTTATGCTCCAGGAGCACCTCGTCGCCGATGATGGCAAGACAGATGGCGTGATGACGCTTGTTGTCGGCAAAGAAACTGACGGCGCATCCGGGCGTCGGAACCACCGGCCTCGACAGGTCGTCGCCGTCCCACACCAGCTCCTCGGCGTCGTCCGGCTCATCTTCGAGAACCTCTTCCGGGTCATCCCCGTAGTAAAGATCATCATCCGGAATGGGATCGTCCCAATCTTCCTCGATAGCGGCAGCGACTTCGTCCCCGGCATCCAGCTCCAGATCTTCCGCGACGCCATGTTCCTTTTCGTTCAATGTCAGCTTTGCCACAATTCTTCCCCTACCAATCTCACAGCGTCGTTGCTTGTGCCTGAACCAGGTACCACCGCGCCTGCAAAGTTGCTTACGGATCGCTTTGTACCGTGCGGATAATGCCATATCTTGCCGCGCACCACAAGCATTGGCGAAGCGGCAGACATTACGGGCGCTCCCGCCCATACTCTCAAGCTAAAAACCTCGCCCAGCCTTGACACTACCCATCCCCCTACTTATCTTCTTCTAGGACTTTAGGAGGCACTCCCATGATACGACCGGAAAAAATGACCGTTAAGACACAGGAAGCACTGGTGACGGCGCAGGAGAAAGCGGCAGAGATGTCCGCCGGCAGCATCGAGGCAGAACACCTGCTGCTCGCCCTCATAGACCAGGAGGGCGGGTTCGTCCCCGACCTTTTGAAGAAAATAGGAGCGCCGCTGGCCAAGCTGCGCGAGAGCGTCGACGAGACGCTGAAGCGCCTGCCCAAGGTGACGGGAGCTGCCCAGGTGTCGCTCTCCGCCACGCTGAACCGGGTGCTGGACCAGGCCCAGAAAGAGGCGGACTCGATGCACGACGCTTTCGTCTCCACGGAGCACCTGCTTTTGGCGCTGGTGGCCGCGAAGGACGCACCGAGTTCCCGGCTCTTGAGCCAGAACGGGGTCACCCGCGACGGGATCCTGTCGGCGCTCAAAGAACTGCGCGGCGGCGAGGCGGTGAACGAGCAGGACCCGGAGGGGAAATACCAGGCGCTTGCCAAGTACTGCCGCGACCTCACCGACCTGGCCAGACAGGGAAAACTCGACCCGGTGATCGGGCGCGACGACGAGGTAAGAAGGGTGCTCCAGGTCCTGTCGCGCCGCACCAAGAACAACCCGGTGCTGATCGGGGAGCCTGGCGTCGGCAAGACCGCCATCGTCGAGGGACTCGCCCAGCGCATCGTTTCGGGCGACGTCCCCGAATCGCTCAAGGACAAGGTGATCATGGCGCTCGACATGGGGGCGCTGATCGCTGGGGCCAAGTACCGCGGCGAGTTCGAGGAGCGCCTGAAGGCGGTGATCAAGGAGGTGGCGCGCTCGGAAGGTAAGATCATCCTCTTCATCGACGAGATGCACACGCTGGTGGGAGCCGGTGCCGCCGAAGGGGCGATGGACGCCTCCAACATGCTGAAGCCGGCCCTGGCCCGCGGAGAGCTGCACTGCATCGGCGCCACGACCCTCAACGAATACCGCAAGCACATCGAGAAGGACGCCGCCCTGGAACGCCGCTTCCAGCAGGTATTCGCCGGCGAGCCGAGCGTGGAGGAGACCATCTCCATCCTCAGGGGGCTCAAGGAGAAGTACGAGAACTACCACAAGATACGGATCAAGGACGGCGCCATCATCGCCGCTGCCACCCTTTCGGACCGCTACATCACCGACCGCTTCCTCCCCGACAAGGCGATCGACCTGATCGACGAGGCCGCGTCCCGCCTCCGGATCGAGATCGATTCGAAGCCGACCGAGATCGACGAAATCGACCGGCGCGTCATCCAGCTCGAGATCGAGCGCCAGGCCATGCTGCGCGAGCAGGACACGAAGGTGCTGGACCGGCTCAAAAAGCTCGAGGAGGAACTGAACGGGTTGAAGGCGCAGTCGGCGAAGCTGAACGAGCATTGGAAAAGGGAGACCAACCTCCTGAAGGATTTGGGGGAGCTGAAGCAGCGCAAGGAGGAAAAAGCCGAGGAAGCCAAGCGTGCGGAGCGCGACGGCCTCTTGGCCCGCACCGCCGAGATCCGCTACGGCGAGATACCCGCCATCGAGAAGGAGATGGAGGAGAAGCGGCTCACCCTGGAATCGGTCCAGAAGGAAGAGAAGATGCTCCCGGAAGAAGTCGATGCCGAGATGATCGCCGAGGTGGTGGCCAAGTGGACCGGCATTCCGGTGAACCGGATGCTGGAGACCGAGTCGGACAAGCTGGTCAAGATGGAGGAGCGGCTTAAAAGCCGCGTGGTAGGGCAGGACGAGGCGCTCACCCTGGTGGCGAACGCGGTGCGGCGCGCCCGCAGCGGCCTCTCCGACCCCAACCGCCCCATCGGCTCTTTCATCTTCCTGGGACCTACCGGCGTCGGCAAGACCGAGACGGCGCGGGCCTTGGCCTCGTTTCTCTTCGACGACGACCAGGCCATCGTCCGCATCGACATGAGCGAATATCAGGAAAAGCACACGGTCGCCCGGCTGATCGGAGCCCCTCCCGGGTACGTCGGCTACGAGGAGGGAGGGCAACTCACCGAGGCGGTGCGCCGCCGCCCCTACTGCATCGTCTTGTTCGACGAGATCGAGAAGGCGCACCCCGAGGTGTTCAACGTCTTCCTGCAGATATTGGACGACGGCCGGCTCACCGACGGCCAGGGGCGGACGGTCGATTTCAAGAACTCGGTCATCATCATGACCAGCAACCTGGGCTCGCAGTGGATCCAGCAGTACGGGGCCGCCGACTACGGAAAAATGCAAAGCGAGGTCATGGAGACCCTGCGGGAGGCATTCAAGCCCGAGTTCCTGAACCGGGTCGACGAGATCGTCATCTACCACTCGCTGCCGCTGGAAAGGATCAAGGAAATCGTCTCCATCCAGTTGCAGTCGCTCACAAAAAGGCTGGAGGAAAAGGGGCTCGGGCTGGAGGTGACCGAGCAAGCGCGCGGATTCCTGGCGCGGGAGGGATACGACCCTGCCTACGGGGCAAGGCCGCTCAAGCGCGCGTTGCAAAGGAAGATCCAGGACCCGCTGGCGCTCATGCTGCTTGAGAACAAGTTCGCCCCGGGCGACGTAGTGGAGGTCGACCTCTCGGCGCAGGGAGACTCCCTGACCATCGGGAAAAAGGCCTGATGCTGTAAACGGTAATTAATAAATTGCCAACTATCGGCAAAGCTGATAGTGTACGCGGCGCAAAGCTGCTGCTTTGCGCCGCGCTTGCGGCACCTACCCTGGGGGGAGTTCCTGAATGAAACGTTACTCAACAATCATGTCGGTATTACTCACACTCGCACTGCCCGTAGCCGGCACCTGCGCTGACGCACCGCAGGCCCCCGAAAAAGCTGAGGCGTCCAAAGCCGAGGCGTCCAAAGTCGAGGCGCCCAAAGTCGAAGCGTCCAAAGTCGAGGCGATAAAGGAATCGGTCTCCAAGAGCGGTCACATGATGATGGGCGGAGGGGCCGCCCCCGCTGCAGAAGGCGCAGCGGCAGCACCGCCTCCCAACCTGAACCCTGCGGGCAAGGTCGTGGAGACCATGGACGGCGGGGGATACACCTACGCCAACATCGACAGCGGTGGGACCAAGACCTGGGTCGCCTATCCCGTCCTTCCTACCAAGGTAGGGGACACCCTCTCCTTCAAGGGATGCATGTCCATGGGCGGCTTCCAGAGCAAGGCGCTCAACCGCAAGTTCGATGACATCCTGTTCTGCGGCTCTCCCGAGATCGCAGGCGCCAAGACCGCCTCGGCAAAACCCGCCGCCAGCGAGAAGAAAGCGCCTGCAGGCCCAATCAAGGTGGCAAAGGCCACCGGCGCCAACGCCTACACCGTCGAGGAGATCTTCTCCAAGCGCGGCTCCCTGAACGGCAAGCAGGTCGTCGTCAAGGGCCAGGTAGTGAAGGTTGCCTCCGGAATCATGGGCAAAAACTGGATCCACCTGCAGGACGGCACCGGCAACGCGAAGAAGAAGACCAACGATCTGGTGGTCACCACGACCGATCTGGCTGAAGAAGGGGACATCATCACGGTCTCCGGCACGCTCGCCAAAGACAAGGATTTCGGCGGCGGCTACAAGTACACCGCCATCATCGAAAAAGGGAGCGTCAAGAAGTAACGCCGCCCGAAGAGAGCAAACGAAGGCCCCCCGCCTATGACGGGGGGCCTTTTTTAGTCAAGAAGCCCCGGAGTGGAAAACTTATCCCCGGCCGCTTGCTGAGCTGCCCGGACAGAAACGGACTAAACCCAACTAAAGAGGCCGCCATGAAGACCCTCCTGATATCCCTGTTCCTGGTTCGCTTTGCCGTCGCCTACCTGTTGCGTTACCTGAACCTGCGCCACCTGAAGCGGTACGGCACCACTATACCCGAGGGGTTCGCCGGGGCCATAGACCAGGAGGCGCTGGCTAAATCGGCGCGCTACACCCTGGAGCAGCACAGGGTAGGTCTCGTTGAGTCAATCTACGACAGCGCGCTGCTTCTCGTTTTCCTGTTCACCCCTTTGCTCCCCCTTTACGACCACTGGATCGCCTCCCTTTCCGGCTCTTACCTGGTCCGGGGGCTCACCTTCATGCTTCTCATCTTCCTGGCGCAGAGCGTCCTGGAGATCCCCTTCTCGCTCTACAGCACCTTCCGACTGGAGCGGCGCTACGGCTTCAACACCACGACGCCCGGCCTCTGGCTTTCCGATTTCTTCAAGTCGATGCTCATTTCGGCGCTTCTCACGGGAATCCTGGTGAGCGCGGCACTGTTGCTGGTCCGGCACTCCCCGGAACTCTGGTGGCTCTGGGTCTGGGGCTTCTTCGCGCTCTTCTCCATCACCATGATCTACCTCTCGCCCTACGTGATCGAGCCGCTCTTCTCCAAGTTCGAGCCGCTGTCCGATCCCGAGTTGGAGGCGGAGATACGGGTCATGCTGGACAGGGCTGGGATCGAGGTGAAGGGGGTATTGCAGATGGACGCCTCCCGCCGCAGCCTCCACTCCAACGCCTACTTCACCGGCATAGGACATGTGAAGAGGATCGTTTTGTACGACACCCTCCTGAAGCAGATGGATCGCCAGGAGTTGCTGACCATCCTGGCGCACGAAACCGGCCACTGGAAGAAGGGGCACATCTGGAAGCAGCTGCTCCTCATGGAGAGCGTGGCACTCGCGGTCTTCTTCCTGGTGCACCAGTTGATCGGCTGGGGTGGGCTCCCGGGACTCTTCGGCCACCAAGAGGCCTCCTTCCCGGCCCAGGTGCTCTTGGTCAGCTTCATCCTCTCCATCGCCTCCTTCCCGTTCACCCCCGTCGGCTCCTGGCTCTCCCGCCGCAACGAGCGCGAGGCGGACCGGTTCGCCGTAGAGCTCAGCGGGGCTCCGCACGCCCTCGCCTCGGCCCTCGTCAAGCTCTCCTGCGAGAACCTCTCGAACCTCCATCCTCACCCGCTGTATGCCGGGTTTTATTACAGCCATCCCCCCGTCGTGGAGAGGGTAGCCGCCCTGAGGGCCATGGCGTCCACCGGCGAGCGTCGGAATAATTAACAGGGATCAATTGCGCCGCTCATTTTGCATGATATTTTTTCTGAGGCCTTGGCCACAAAGATAAGCCACAGGAGCCGATCCATATGCGTCTGAACATCCTCATTACCGCTTCCGAAGCAGTTCCCTTCGCCAAGGAAGGCGGGCTTGCCGACGTCGTCGGCGCTCTCCCGAAATACCTCGAAGCCAGAGGGCATGACGTCCGGGTGGTGATGCCCCGCTATTACAAGGTGGACCGCGACCGCTACCGGCTGCGCCAACTCCCGGGCGCGCTGGTCGTGCCGATGGGGATCATCGGCGAGATGTACTGCGGCGTCCTGGAAGGGCGCATCCCCGGCAGCGACGTCCCCATCTACTTCCTGGAGCACGAGGAGTTCTACGGCAGGGACTCCCTTTACGAACGGGACAACAAGGGGTATCTCGACAACGACAACCGCTTCATCTTCCTCTCCAAGGCGAGCCTGGAACTGTGCAAGATGATCCGCTTCACACCGGACCTGGTGCATGCCCACGACTGGCATACGGCAGCCGTCCCCGTTCTGATGAACAGCTGGTACCGGCACGACCAGTACCTCTCGCAGTCGGCGTCTCTACTCACCATCCACAACATGCAGCACCAGGGAAGCTTCTACGAAGGAGCCATGGACGTGCTCGGGATCGGATGGGAGCACTTCACCTATCTGGAGCTGGAAAAAGAGAACCAGGTGAACCTCCTGAAAGGGGGGATCTACCACGCCACGCTCCTCAACACGGTGAGCCAGGGGTATGCGCGGGAGATCCAGACGCCGGAATACGGCTGGGGGCTGGAAGGTGTGGTGCGGGAACGGGCGGGGGAACTCTCCGGGATATTGAACGGCGTCGACTATGAGGAGTGGAACCCTGAGGGGGACCCGCTGCTTCCGGCCAACTACAGCGCGCGGGACCTTGCGGGGAAGGGAGTGTGCAAGCGCGAGCTGCAACGCACGCTGGGGCTTCCGGAGCGTGAAGACGTGCCGCTGATAGGAATGGTGTCCCGCCTGGTGAAGCAAAAGGGGATAGACGTGCTGGCCCAGGCGCTGCCACGGATCCTCGAACTCGACGTGCAGCTCGTGCTCTTGGGGGCGGGCGAGCCTTGGGCTCACTTCTACTTCGGGGGGATGGCCGCCGGGCGCCCCGACCGTTTCGCTTGCCGTATCGGCTACGACAACGCGCTCGCCCACCAGATAGAGGGTGGGTGCGACTTCTTCCTGATGCCCTCGGCTTTCGAGCCGTGCGGATTGAACCAGATGTACAGCATGCGCTACGGCACCATCCCCATCGTGCGCGCCACGGGCGGGCTGGACGACTCGGTGCAGAACTTAGATGCCCAAACCCGCAGCGGGGACGGTTTCAAGTTCTGGGACCTGAACGCCGGCGCCCTGTTCGACACCGTCGGCTGGGCCGTACACACCTGGTACCAGGACAAGGAAGGCATCCACTCGCTCAGGCAAAACGCCATGGCCAAGAGGTTCACCTGGGAGGACGCGGCCGCCAAGTACGAGCGGCTCTACCTGGAGGCAATGAGAAGAAAGCTGGGCGAGGAGCGGTACGGGCAGACCACCTCTCGACTTACCCCTCGGGAATTCCGCAATCGCCCCACCATTCCCGGTTGCAACACCCCCTGAGACTGCGGGCTGCGCTGTTGCGAGTGAAATGGGGCGCTGCGGAGCAGCTTTTCGCTATTCCAAATCAAATAGCACTATTCCAAATCAAATAGCACTATTCCAAATCAAATAGCACTATTCCAAATCAAATAGCACTATTCCAAGTCAAATAGCGCTATTCCAAGTCAAATAGCGCTATTCCAGATCAAATAGCACTATTCCGAGCAGAATTTCACTATTTTCAAATCGATTTAACAATTCCCAAATCAGAATTGCATAAACCCGAACCGGAATTGCACAAACTCGAATCGAAATAGCATAAACCCGAATCAGAATTGCTTAAACCCGAGCCGGAATTGTTAATTCCGAATCGGAATTGCACAATTCTCCGCGAGACTTTACTATTCCCTACCCGAATCCCACTTTCGGGGGGCGTATAAAGGATCTTGTGTAAATGCCCCTTCGGATTGGATGCGGATCGATCCCGCTGGCACCGAGGGGAAACTAAAAAGGCGCCCCGGAAATCCGGGACGCCTTTTTAGTTTCAGCCAAAGCCTGTTGCTACATCTTGTTCAGCAGCGGAACGATGAGCAGGGAGACGATGTTGATGATTTTGATCATCGGGTTGACCGCAGGGCCTGCGGTGTCCTTGTACGGGTCGCCTACGGTGTCGCCGGTAACTGCCGCCTTGTGGGCTTCGCTACCTTTGCCGCCGTGATAGCCGTCCTCGATGTACTTCTTGGCGTTGTCCCATGCACCGCCGCCGGTGGTCATGGAGATAGCCACGAAGATACCGGTGACGATGGAACCGACGATCACGCCGCCCAGAGCCTTGGGCCCGAGGGTGAAGCCTACGACGATCGGGGCGAGGATCGGGATGAGACCCGGGATGACCATCTCCTTGAGAGCGGTCTTGGTGACGATGTCGACGCATGCGGCGTAGTCCGGCTTGCCGGTGCCTTCCATGATCCCCTTGATGGTGCGGAACTGGCGACGAACCTCGTCTACGACCGCGCCGCCTGCCTTACCGACGGCTTCCATGCACATAGCTGCGAAGTAGTAGGGGAGCATGCCGCCGATGAAGAGGCCGACGATGATGTACGGATCGGAGAGGGAGAAGCTCTTGTCGGCGATGGTCAGCTCCTGCACGTAGGAGGTGAAGAGGATGATCGCGGCAAGGCCTGCGGAGCCGATGGCATAGCCTTTGGTGACGGCCTTGGTGGTGTTGCCGACCGCGTCGAGCGGGTCGGTAACGGCGCGGACGGAATCGTCCAGTTCAGCCATCTCGGCGATGCCGCCGGCGTTGTCGGTGATGGGGCCGTAGGCGTCCATGGCGACGACGATACCGGTCAGGGAGAGCATGGACACAGCCGCGATAGCGATGCCGTAGACCCCGGCGCAGTTGGAGGCGACCACGATGCCGGCAGCGATGACGATAACCGGAAGGGCGGTGGACTTCATGGAAACGCCGAGACCGGCGATGATGTTGGTGGCGTGGCCGGTCTTGGAGGCTTCGGCGATGTGCTTGACCGGAGCGTACTCGGTGGCGGTGTAGTACTCGGTGATCCAGAAGATGGCACCGGTAACCACGAGGCCGACGATGGCGGAGATGAAGATGTTGAGGGCGCTGATGGTGGCGCCGGTGGCGGTGGTCAGCCCCTGCGGGAACATCTGCACGGTCACGAAGTAGAAGGCGATGCAGGCGATCACGGCCGAAGCGATGAGCCCCTTGTAAAGCGCGCCCATGATCTTGCCGGAGCCGCCGAGCTTGACGAAGTAGGTGCCGATTATGGAGGCGATGATGGAGATGCCCCCCAGGATCAGCGGGTAGTTTACTGCAGCCGAGTTGGTGAAGGTGATGGCGCCAAGGAGCATGGCGGCGATCAGGGTGACCGCGTAGGTCTCGAAGAGGTCGGCGGCCATGCCGGCGCAGTCGCCGACGTTGTCGCCCACGTTGTCGGCGATAACTGCCGGGTTGCGCGGGTCGTCCTCGGGGATCCCTGCTTCGACCTTGCCTACGAGGTCGGCGCCGACGTCAGCGCCCTTGGTGAAGATACCGCCGCCCAGGCGGGCGAAGATGGAGATGAGCGAGCCGCCGAAGCCGAGGCCGACCAGCTGGCCGACGATTTCTTTGACCGGAGCGCCCGGCATGATCTGCTGAAGCACCATGTAGTAGCCTGCAACGCCCAGAAGGCCGAGACCGACAACCAGCATACCGGTGATCGCACCACCCTTGAAAGCGACGTTGAGCGCTTTGTGGATGCCGGACTTGGCAGCCTCGGTGGTCCTCACGTTGGCGCGGACCGAGACGAACATCCCGATGAAGCCGGTGAGGCCGGAGAAGACTGCGCCGACCAGGAAGCCGACCGCGGTCTTCCAGCCGAGGGTTGCGAAGAGTGCGACGAACATGGCGACGCCGACCACCGCGATGATGGTGTACTGACGCTTCATGTAGGCCCCTGCCCCTTCCTGGATGGCTGCGGCGATCTGACGCATCCGCTCGTTACCCTGGGGAAGCCCCAAGATCCACTGGGCCGAGATAAGACCGTAGGCCACTGCCGCCGCGGCACAAGCCAGGGCGAAGACTACTGCATACTGTTCCATTGAAAAAAATCCTCCTATTTAGATATGCCTCAAAAAGGCGTGACTTCCCTATGCGCAGTATAAATCCTTTCATAAAAACGGGTGATTGTTATCGAAAAGCGTGCCTTTTGTCAATCTAATTCATTATCTACGGTGCGAAAAGATTAAATGTTTTGCGCTTTTAACTGCTGACCAACTACCCCTGATCGCGTATACGCCGGCCCAGTCACAGTAGATGAGTGCCGACATAGCGACCGCAGCTCTCATCTCATCTAATAGGGTATGGGCTAGGCTCAATGAGACACCGCGGCAGCAGTGATCTGCAACTCGCCGTTTCCTGCCAGTGTCGCCGCGCCTTTGACATAGTCAGCGTCCGGTAAACAGTTGCGCATTCAATCTCGAATATGTATCATAACGCGATGCTCGATCTTAAATGTGGCGATCAAACTTATCCTCTGCAGATCTCTCCCGACCGTATTCTTTCGGTGCTGCGCCCCCGCCCCTTTGTCCCGCAGGGTTCGCCGTCCCAACTCATAGAGAAAGCAATGGCGGGTTGTGAGCAGGCCCTGTCGGCCTTCAGACCCGGAGAAAAGGTGGTCGTCGTCACCTCCGACGTCACCAGGCCCACCGGCAGCGAGGTTTACCTCCCCATGCTGGTGTCCCGCCTGAACCAGGCCGGAATCAGGGACCGCGATATAGAGATAGTGATCGCACTGGGGATACATCGCAAACAGACCGAAGCCGAGCAGAGAAAGATCCTCGGTGAGGTGTACGGCCGGGTCAGGGTCAGCGACCACGACTGCGACGACCCCGGCGCGCTGGTGTACCTGGGGGAGACCTCACGCGGTGTGCCGGTCGAGATAAACCGTTGCGTCGCGGAGGCGGACCGGCTCATCCTTACCGGCGCAATTACCTTTCACTACTTCGCGGGATTTGGCGGCGGAAGGAAAAGCCTGCTTCCAGGCGTCTCCAGCCGGCGCAGTTGCATGGCGAGCCACTTTGCCCTGTTGAACCCGGAAGAGGGAAGCGGCAGGCATCCCAAGGCGGTAACGGGGAACCTGGAGGGGAACCCGGTGCACGAGGCGATGCTGGAAGCGTGCGGCAAGCGCCCCCCCGAGTTCATCCTGAACACCGTGCTCGGCCCGGACAAGAAGATCGTTGCCGCCTTTGCCGGCGACTGGCGTGACGCCCACCTGGCAGGGTGCCGCTTTTACGCCGACGCCTTCTCGGCCCCCATCGACGAATTAGCCGACCTGGTGCTGGTCTCCTGCGGCGGTTTCCCGAAGGACATCAACCTGATCCAGGCGCACAAGTCGATGGAGTATGCAAGCCGCGCCCTGAAACCGGGAGGGGTCATGGTGCTTCTCGCGGAATGCCGCGACGGCTACGGCAACGCCACCTTCTTCAACTGGTTCGGCTACCCCACCTGCTTCGAGTTGGAATCGGCACTGAGAAAACGCTACGAGATCAACGGGCAGACGGCCTGGTCGGTGAAGGAGAAGGCGGAGCGATTCAAGGTAGTGCTGGTTTCCCGGCTCCCCGGGGAAGAAGTCAGGACCATGGGAATGACCCCCGCGCAGACGCTGGAAGAAGCGATGAGCGCAGCGCTCCCGATGCTCCCCGAAAAGTATCGCGCCTACGTGATACCCGAGGGGGGGAACGTGCTGCCAGTGCACTCTCCCGCGTAACTGCCGCCACAGATATGAAACGAGATCCGAAAGACCCATCGAAAGGAAGATAGATGCTCGACGCACGCATACTGCAGCAATTGACCGATATCGTCGGCAGCGAGAACATCGCCGCCACCCCGCAGGACCTGATCTGCTACGGCTACGACGCCACCCAAATGGAGTTCCTCCCCGATTGCGTAGTGCATCCCGACGGCAGCGAAGAGGTAGCGCGGATACTGAAGCTCGCCAACAGTGAAGGCTTCCCCGTTTTCCCCAGGGGGGCAGGCAGCGGCTTCACCGGCGGCGCCCTCCCCAAAGGGGGGGGAGTGGTGCTGGTGACCACCCGCATGAACCGGATCCTCAGGATCGACACCGACAACCTGGTGGCCGAAGTGGAGCCGGGGGTCGTGACCGAGACCTTCCAGATGGCGGTCGAGAAACTGGGGCTCTTCTATCCCCCCGACCCCGCCTCCCTCAAGTTTTCCACGTTGGGGGGCAACGTCGCCGAGTGCGCCGGCGGCCCGCGCGCCGTCAAGTACGGCGTCACCAAGGACTTCGTGATGGGGCTGGAAGTGGTCCTTCCCACCGGGGAGGTGATCAGGACCGGCGGGGAGACGGTGAAGGGAGTGGTGGGTTACGACCTCACCAAGCTCATCTGCGGCTCGGAGGGGACGCTCGGGGTGATCACCAAGATCATCTTCAAGCTCCTCCCCTACCCCGACGCCAAGAAGACCATGCTGACCGTCTTTGATTCCATCGACGGCGCCGCCCGCGCGGTCTCGACCATCATCAAGAACAAGATCATCCCGACGACGCTCGAATTCATGGACCACGCCACGCTCGTCTGCGTCGAGCGCCGCTTCAACCTGGGGCTACCCGACAGCGGGCGGGCCGTGCTTCTCATCGAGGTGGACGGAGACCGCGACCTGATCGAAAAGCAGGCGGGACAGATCCATCGACTGATCGAGCCGCTCGGCCTGGTGCAGTTCCGCGTCGCCAAGGACGCGGCCGAGAGCGAGGAACTGTGGCGGGTGCGCCGCCTGGTCTCCCCGTCTTTAAGGGACGTGAACCCGGACAAGTTCAACGAGGACATCGTGGTGCCGAGGAGCAAGGTTCCCGACGTCATCAGACGCATCGAGGTGATCCAGAAGCGCTATGACATCCCCATCGTCAACTTCGGCCACGCAGGCGACGGCAACATCCACGTCAACATCATGATCGACAAGCAAGTGCCGGGGCAGCTGGAGAAGGCGCACGAGGCGATCAAGGAAGTGTTCCAGGCAGCGCTCGACCTGGGCGGGACCATGTCCGGCGAGCACGGCGTCGGGCTTGCCAAGCAGCCGTACATACCGATGGAGCTTACCGCCGACCAGGTGGCGGCGATGAAGGCGATCAAGCGAGCGCTCGACCCGAACAACATCCTAAACCCCGGCAAGATGTTGCCGGTGTGAACCAATTGACAATTGACGATTGACAATTGACAACGTTCCCTCGTCCACCGGGTCCATTGCGTCCACAAGTTCCACGTGGTCCATTACAGCACTCCATTGCGGCAGCCCCCCGGGGCAGCAAGTCTGAAGTCGTTACTATAAAACCAGTTGTCAATTGTCCATTGTCAATTGTCAATTGCCTTGAAGCGAGAACATAGATGACCAAGAAGCAGATCGACCCGCTCGAGCGGGTGGCAGCAGAGATGAAGAAATGCGTTAAGTGCGGCGCCTGCCGCGCGCACTGCCCCGCCTTCAGCACCTTCCAGCGCGAGCCAGCCACGGCCCGCGGCAAGGTAGCCCTGGCGCAGCACCTTTGCAAGGGGGACATAACACTTGACGACGGCACCTACTCCGCCATGTCCAAGTGCCTTCTTTGCGGCAGCTGCGTGGAAAAGTGCCCGAACCAGGTCCCGACCGACGAGATAGTAATCGCCGCACGCGAGGCGCTGGCGCAGCGGCGCGGGCTCACCACCTTCCATAAGGCGGTGGGACAGGTGATCAGAAACCGCAAGGTGATGAACTTCGGCGCGCTCGCGGCCGCCATCCTCGGCCCGCTCTTCTTCAGGAAGGTCCCGGCCACCTCGGGGCTCAGGCTCCGTTTCCCCATGCCGTTTATCGGGGGGAGCCGCCACATCCCGCAGATCGCCAAAAAGCCGTTTATGAAACGCCACCCCGAGGTGATCCAGGGGGAACCGGGTAAACCCCGGATCGTCTTCTTCGTCGGCTGCATGACCAACTTCGTCTACACGGAGATCGGCGAGGCAACCCTTGCCCTCTTCCGTCACTTAGGCTGCACCGTCATCATTCCCAAGGGGCAGCAGTGCTGCGGCCTGCCGGGGATGTCGGGGGGCGACCTGAACACGGTGCGGGAGCTGGCCGAGATGAACCTCGCCGCCATCGAGGCGCACCAGGCGGACTACGTGATGACCGCCTGCGCCACCTGCGGCGGCGCTCTGCACAAGCTCTACCCGCTGGTGGTCGGAAAACGGAACCCGGAACTGAAACAGCGGCTCCAGGCTCTCGCCGACAAGACGGTGGACGCGGCGGTGCTCTTGCAAAAACTCGGTCTCACCCCGGAAGAAACCGGGACCGGGTCCGGGATGCGCATCACCTACCACGACCCCTGCCACCACAGAACCGCCGGGATCACCAAGGAGCCGCGCGCCCTGCTCAAGAGAACGCCGGGACTGGAGCTGGTGGAAATGGAAGGCGCGGATCGCTGTTGCGGCCTGGGCGGAACCTTCAACGTTTACCATTACGAAAACTCCCTCGACATCAACGCAGGCAAGAGCGCCGCCATCATCGCAACCGGCGCCGACGCGGTGGTGACCGGATGCCCCGGCTGCATCATGCAGCTATCCGACGGCCTGAAACAGGCCGGAGATAAAACGAGGGTATTGCATACCGTGGAACTTCTGGCCCGCAAAATCAGGCGCTGACAGGCCACCCCTGTCAGCCGCCTCCCCCCTGCTTTTTCCCCGCAATTTTTCCCTGCTGCACAACCTCCTGTAATCCCTACACGTCGGGCGTATACACGCTTTTTCTTATTGACATTTGCCAAGCAAATCTTTATGAACAGTACGGTCGATTTTTAGTAAAACAACAGTTCGTTTACTGAGACTATAAGAACAGCGCGGCCGAGTTCACTCTGCTTGAAAGCAGTTTGACCGTACCAACTTCTTGGCGCCGCGCTGCCGGGGCTTATCCTGACCCGGCTCGGCTGACCGGACCTCTTTCTCCACTGCAGCGCCCCCTCCCGTTCCATGAAAAACCTGAAAAGAAGCACCAGTCCCCTTGTCCGCACCGAAGCGTATACGTTTTCGCGACAGCAACGGGCCTTCCTCCCGCTGCTGTAACGGCTTTCCGGGATGCTTCACGAAGACGTGCAACAGCTCCCCTTGCGGGGCGCACCTTACGTTTTCGCTAACTGAGGCAAGGGAGATTTTTAGTGACACTCAAAAAGTACAACGCTTTTTTAATATCAATCAACAGGAGGACGTCGATGAGTTCCGCAGTGACCCCGCAGGAGATGCAAAATCCCAACGACCAGAAGGATGCCCGCAATGTCTAATACCTTTATTCAGCCCTCATTGAAAAATCCGTTCGACGCCGGCGAGAAGGTCGAGTTCAACATCCCGGGCGAGATCTCCCGCGCCACTGGCGGCTACGAAGAGGCCATGCAGGCAGGTTACGACCTGATCCAGCGCCCGATCAAGTCGGTGAGCATCGACCAGATCGAGAAACAGCATTTCAAGAAACGCATGACCGTGTGGGAAAGGATTCGCGTCCTGACCGAGGCGGAGCCCAACATCCTGTTCCAGAACTGGGGCAAGAACCTGGACGGCGCTTCGCTGGTGACCGGCATCCTCAACATCCACGGCCGCGACGTCGCCGTGTACGGCCACGACTTCACTGTCCGCGCCGGTTCCATGGACGCCACCAACGGCAACAAGCTGGCCCGACTCTTCTACATGGCAGGCGAGAAAGGGATCCCGGTCATCGGCATGAACGACTCCGCCGGCGCCTTCGTCCCGGCCGGCGTGGGCGGCCTCGACGGTTACGCCGAGGCGTTCACCGCGCTGAGAAAGATCAGCGGCGTAGTCCCCTCCATCATGTGCATGTTCGGCTTCAACGCTGGCGGCGGCTCCTACCTGCCGCGCCAGGGGAGCTTCGTGATCCAGCCCAAAGACACCTTCTTCGGCCTCACCGGCCCGGGCGTCGTCAAGAGCGTACTCGGCGAGGACGTGACCCCGGAGGATCTGGGCGGACCGAAGGTGCACGGCCAGTCCGGCGTTGCCGACCTCACCGTCGAGGACGAAGTAGGGGCGCTCAGGACCGCGCTGCAGCTTCTCAATTACATCCCCGACAACAACTCGGTGATGGCGCGCCACCAGGAGACGAGCGACCCCTTGGACAGGAAGACCTGGGAGATCAACACGCTGCTCAAGAAGGCGTTCAACTCCCCGACCGGCTTCAACACCCCGTTCGACGTCTCCATCATCATCCAGCAGATCTGCGACCACGGCGATTACTTCGAGATGCAGCGCGACCGCGCCCGCAACGTCGTCACCGCCTTCGGCCGCCTGGGGGGCAACGTGATCGGCTTCGTCGCCAACAACTCGGCCGTCGACTCCGGCCAGATCGACTGCGACGCCGCCTACAAGATCGCGCGCTTCAACCGCTTCTGCAACATCTACAACATCCCGATCATCTTCATGGAAGACACCACCGGCTTCCTCCCCGGCCGCGAGCAGGAAGCCCGCGGCATCGTCCAGGCCGGCCGCGCCATGCTCGACTCCATCGTCGACATCAGGACCCCGCGCATCCTCTTGATCCTGAGAAACGCCTACGGCGGCGCCTACGCCTCCTACAACAACTACCCGACCGGGGCCGACCTGGTCCTGGCGCTCCCCACCACCAGGCTCGCCGTCATGGGCCCGGCCGGTAAGGAATTCGTCTACAAGGACGAGCTCAGGAAGATCAGGAACGCGGTCATCGAGCGCGTCAAGCGCGGCACCCAGGAGCGGGTAGAGGCCGGCGTGAAGCCGGATCTCGCCAAGCTCGACGCCGAGAAGGAAGCAGCCGACTGGCTCAAGACCGAGGAGGCGCTCCTCAACACCCGTTACGAGAAGGAGCTGATGAACCCGAAAGAGGCCCTCTCGCTCGGCTCCATCTCCTCTCTGGTCATGCCCACCGATCTCAGGAAAGTGCTCGGGGAGAACATGAACTTCTTCCTGCGCCACTACAAGCCGGGCCCCATGCAGTCCGTGCAGAGGGAGTTCCACTAATGGCGACTACAGACATGGGACTGGGAACAACGGAAGCAGGGGGCATCGCTCCCGAGTTGCTGGCAGGATTGGGCGGGGCGAAAGCCGAGCCCTGCTGCGGGCAGGCAGGACAGCGCCCGTCGCCGGCAATATCTAATGTAACGGAGATTAAACCGATGGCATACACGTCTGAAAAATACACCAAGAACCCGCTGATCCACAGGGATCGCCGCCTGAGCCTGTCGTCTTCCGCCTGGGTCCGCTCCTTCTCCTGCGAGGATCTCAAACCGCTCATCGTCTGCCGCGGGCCGATCCGCAAAGAGGCGATGGACGTCTACCAGGAGATGGGGATCACGCACTACGGCATCCTCTTGTCCGAGAAGGACTCGATCGTCTACCCGAACGCGCTGGCGCCGGAGCTTAGGACCCTTACCGATTCCAAGCGCGTGCACCGCGTGCCCGACTACAGCGGCGCGAGCAAGGAAGAGCGCGTCGAGCGCATCCACCAGATCATCAGGATCGCCCTCGACAACGGCTACGACTCCATTTTCGCGGGCTACGGCTTCATGGCCGAGGACGACGAATTCGTAGGCGCCATCGAGCAGGCGGGGCTCAACTTCATCGGCCCCTGCGCCGCCACCCAGACCGGCGCCGGCAAGAAGGACGAGGCGAAAAGGACCGCGCTCTCGGTCAACGTCTCCGTCACCCCCGGTATAGACAACGTCACCGCACGCACCCTGATCAAGAAGCACTCCACCCGCGAAAAGCTCCTGGCGCTGGTCAAGTCCGACGGGCTCGAGTGCGACCCGCAGGTACTGAAAAACGACAAGCTCTCCCTTGAGGAGCTCGCCGACCACATCCTGTACGCCTCCTACAACAAAGGGGTCGACCTCTTCTCCATCGAGGAGCTCTGCGCGCAGGTTCAGACCGAGTGCATCGCCATGCTGAAGAAGTACCCGCAGAGCAGGGTGCGCCTGAAGGCGATCGGCGGCGGCGGCGGCAAAGGGCAGCGTCTTCTGGGCGCGGGCCTTTTGAACCTGAAAAACGCCGACGACAAGACCATCGCGAAGGAGGCGGCCGAGGCCCCGGGCCTTGTGCGCGAGATCCTGAACGAGGTCAAGGCCAACGGCATCGGTGACAACAAAAACATCCTTGTCGAGCTCAACATCGAGCAGACCAGGCACAACGAGATCCAGTTGATCGGCAACGGCGAATGGTGCCTGGCTCTGGGCGGGCGCGACTGCTCGCTGCAGATGCACGAGCAGAAGCTCCTCGAGGTCTCCGTCACCCAGGAAGGGCTCTTGGCAACGATCGAGCAGGCCAAGGCCGCCGGCAAGAAAGCCGAGGTGAAGGCACTGGAGAGCGACCTCAAGGTGCTCAAAAGGATGGAAGAGGAATCCGAGCGCTTCGGCAAGGCGGTGGGGCTTGACTCCGCCTCGACCTTCGAGTGCATCGTCGACCGCGACCGCCACTACTTCATGGAGGTGAACACGAGGATCCAGGTGGAGCACCGGGTAACCGAGCTCTGCTACGCCCTCAAGTTCGTGAACCCGGACGACCCGAAGGACTTCTTCGTGGTCGAGAGCCTGGTCGAGGCGATGGCCGTACTGGCGCGCCACAGGAAGCGGGTGCCGAAGCCCGAGCGCTTCGTCCGTTTCAACGCGGCCGTCGAGGCGCGTCTGAACGCCACCGACGCCTCCCTCTCCCCGCACGCAGGGGGGATGATCCGCTACTGGTCCAAGCCGATCGAGGGGGAGATCCGCGACGACCAGGGGATCAGCATGCTGAACCCCGACACCGGCGTCTTCATGAAGTACAAGGTGGCCGGCGCCTACGACTCCAACATCGCGCTGCTCCTCACCAACGGCGACGACCGCCTGGCCAGCTACGAGAAGATGTCCGAGGTGCTGCGCGCCACTACGCTGCGCGGCTCCGATCTCGCCACCAACCTCGAGTTCCACTACGGCCTGGTGAACTGGTTCCTGGGAAGAAACGTCATGGCGAAGCCGACCACCCGCTTCGTGGTCCCCTACCTCACCCTGGTCGGGACGCTGAAGGAAGTGGCCAACAAGATCGACCCGGTCTACGCCTTCCTGCAGATGAAGAAGCATTACGCGAAGATGGTTACCGACTCCCTCGCCGGCCAGCCGGAGCGCCAGGCGAAGGAACTGAAGAACATGTCTACCCTTTTGGACCGCAAGGGGACCCTGATCATCCGTCCCATCGAGCGGCTTCTGGGCGACCCGCACCTTCTGTCGGGTTGGCTTTCCATGAACACCAAGAACTTCCGTATCGACAACGGGAAGGTGGTGTGGCTCAGAAACCCGGTAGGGGTCCTCAACGAGACCTACGAATACCTGCACATGAATTACCGCCCGCACAAGCCCGCGGCCGAGATCATCTGGGGCCACGATAACGACCTCTTGCAGCAGGCGCTGCATTTCTCCCGTACGCTGCGCGAGAAGTTCGGCCTGGCCCGCGACGAGTACTTCACCCTGCACGAGATCCTCAAGAACGACGCGCCGCAGGGTGGCTTCGACCAGCAGACCTGGGACCAGGTACGCTCCGCGCACTTCGGCTACGAGGCTGGTCTCGAACTCCTCGGCATGCTGTTCATGATAGGGCAGACCACCAAGTTCTGGGATCTGCGCGTGGAGGAAGACCTGGAGATCACCATCCCCGAATACCTGAACGACCCCGAGCTGCAGGCGCGGATGAAGAAGGTGCTGGTACCCCCGCCGGCGACCAAGGCGGACGAGATCGTGTCGGTCTGCGGCGGCATGTACTACGGCCAGGAAGCTCCGGGTATGCCCTGCTTCGTCACCGAGGGGATGCATTTCGAGAAGGGGCAGCCGCTCTACATCATCGAGGTCATGAAGATGTTCAACAAGGTGTACGCACCCTTCGCCGGGACCATCGACAAGATCCTGGTCACCTCCGGCGACGGCACCATCGTCTCCAAAGGGCAGCCGCTGTTCAAGGTGACCCCGGACGAGAAATTCGTCGAGGTGGACGTGAACGCCCTGGAGAAAGAAAAGCGCAGCATCAGCTCCGACTACCTGAAAGCGGTCCTCTAGGGGCGCTTCAGGCCTCGGCAGCAGAGACGAAAAAGGGGCTCCGGATTCAAATCCGGAGCCCCCGCCTCACCTACTGACCCCCGCCGTTCAAGGCTGGGTCAGTTTCTTTTTTTGTGGGTTATGCAGCGAAGCAGATATTGTCGCCGGAGAGAGCCTCCAGGAAGCTGTCCTGAAGCGGGTCCTTCACGATGGCCATCTGGCCGTGGTTCACGGACCACATGGTGCCGCAGCTCGGACATTCCACGATGTCCTCAGTGAAGCCGCCGGACCGAAGGTCCATGCCGATATGTTCGTCGTTTTTGCACACGGGGCATTGCATCTTGTTTCTCCTCTAGCCCTTCCAGGGCGTTCTATTGAATTTTTCGCTGTGGAAAATATAGGGGGGTCCATCTTGTTTTACAAGCGAAAAATTCCGAAAAAACGATTTAAAACACAATGTTACAACCTGTTTGACGTTTTGTATGACAAATCGACATTTTAAGTTTTACCCCAAAATAAAACAAGAAGAGCCGCCCGCGTCGGTGGCGTATACAGTAAATCCTTGAATTTCTTTTTGTTTTGAAATATAAATCACTATTCTAAAAATAAAACAAAAATTTCCTAATCCGGGACACAGCGCTTCGACTCCGGTTAGCTAAAAATAATTTTTTATCCCGCCGTTAACCAGGCAAACAAAAACCGTCTTCCCAACATCGAGGCTTCGCAACTACATTTTTATGGCCAGGAGAGCATCATGAGCATTGAAGAGAAAAAAAAGGCATGGCAGGCAGCAGCTGAGAAGAGCATCGCCAAGGCGCCGGAGCGCAAAAGCTCCTTCCGCAACAGCTCCGACGTCGAGCTGGATCGTTGCTTCGCCCCAGGGTTCGACTATCCGGGGTATGAGGAGAACCTCGGTTTCCCCGGGCAGTTCCCCTTCACCCGCGGCGTGCAGCCGACCATGTACCGCGGCAGGTTCTGGACCATGCGCCAGTACGCCGGCTTCGGCAATGCGGCCGAATCGAACGAGCGCTACAAGTACCTGCTCTCCGCCGGCCAGACCGGCCTCTCCATCGCTTTCGACCTCCCCACCCAGATGGGGTACGATTCCGACGCTTCGATGAGCCGCGGCGAGGTAGGCAAAGTCGGCGTAGCCATCGACTCCCTGGCCGACATGGAGATCCTGTTCGACGGCATCCCGCTGGACAAGGTCTCGACCTCGATGACCATCAACTCCACCGCCTCCATCCTGCTCGCCATGTACATCGCCGTGGCCGAGAAGCAGGGGGTACCCGCCGACAAGATCTCCGGCACCATCCAAAACGACATCCTCAAGGAGTACATGGCGCGCGGCACCTACATTTACCCGCCTAAGGAGTCGATGCGGATCATCACCGACATCTTCGCCTACTGCAAGGACAACGTCCCCAAGTGGAACACCATCAGCATCTCCGGCTACCACATCAGGGAGGCGGGCTCCTCCGCGGTCCAGGAAGTAGCCTTCACCCTGGCAGACGGCATCGCCTACGTCGAGGCGGCGGTCAAGGCCGGACTCGACGTCGACGAGTTCGCGCCGCGCCTTGCCTTCTTCTTCAACGCTCATAACGACCTCCTCGAGGAGGTGGCCAAGTTCCGCGCCGCCCGCCGCATGTGGTCCCGCATCATGCGCGACCGCTTCAAGGCGAAAGACCCGCGCTCACAGATGCTGCGCTTCCACACCCAGACCGCAGGCTGCACCTTGACCGCGCAGCAGCCCGACAACAACATCATGCGCGTCACCCTGCAGGCGCTCGCCGCCGTGTTGGGCGGCACCCAGTCGCTGCACACCAACTCGCGCGACGAGGCGCTGGCGCTTCCCACCGAGGAATCGGTAAGGATCGCGCTGCGCACCCAGCAGGTGATCGCCTACGAGTCGGGCGTTGCCGACTCCATCGACCCCTTGGCCGGCTCCTTCATGGTCGAGGCGCTGACCGACAAGATCGAGGCGCAGGCGCTTGCCTACATCGAGAAGATCGACGCCCTGGGGGGCGCGGTCGAGGCGATCTCCCGAGGATTCCAGCAGAAGGAGATCCAGGATTCCGCCTACGCCTACCAGCGCGCCATCGAGAAGAACGAGACCATCATCGTCGGCGTGAACAAGTTCACCGTTGAGGAGGGCGCGCCCCAAGGCCTGCTGAAGGTGACCGACGAGGTCGAGGTGAAGCAGAAGGCTTCTCTTGGCAAGATGAAAGAGGGTCGCGACAACGCCAAGGTGGAGGCTTCCCTGAAGGCGCTGGAGCAGGCTGCACGCGGGACCCAGAACCTGATGCCGTTCATCCTCGATGCTGTAAAGACTTACGCTACCTTGGGCGAAATCGCCAACGTAATGAGGGGCGTGTTCGGCATCCACAGGGAGACCGTCGTACTTTAAAAGCGGACGGCAATCTGCTGAAAAATCGACACAATGAGACACGTTGACGGGAGCGGTGATACTTCTAACACGATAGAAAATCATCATCGAAGAGGACCGCTCCCGTCAGCAGTTAAACTGCTTCTCTTACAGTTTGTAGCCTTCCTAGATTCCTTCGCTGTACCAGTTTGTTCAAACACAATAAGACACAGGGAACAGCCTGAATGTTACAAGTTTGAGAAACTTGACTCCTGCTACTTGCGCTTTGCTTTTTTTTCGCTATTATCTGTCTCCGTCAGTCTATGACCGGCGATCAGCAAAGGAATATTAATGCTATCTAAGATAAATCATGTAGGCGTTGCTGTCGCTTCTCTTGAGGAAGCACTTCCTTTTTATCGCGATTCACTGGGCATGACTTTCTCTGGTACAGAAGAGGTCCCAAGTCAACTAGTACGGGTAGCTTTTCTGTCAGTAGGCGAATCGAAGATCGAACTTCTGGAGCCGACCACCCCCGACAGCCCGGTGGCCAAGTTCCTGGAGAAGAACGGCCCGGGGGTGCACCACGTCGCTTACGGGGTAGACGATATCGAGGCGGCCATCGCGGCGCTGGTGGCCAAGGGGACCCGCATGATCGACGCCGTCCCCCGCAACGGCGCCCACGGCGCGCGTATCGCCTTCATCCATCCCAAAAGCAGCGGCGGCGTGCTGACGGAACTGTGTGAAGTGCACGATCACAGTCATTGAGACATTCAAATTTCAGAATTTCATGAGTCTGGATTTTTTTATTGACATTTGTTTGAATAATAATATAGTGACGTCAGTTTTATATAACAGTGGTTTGCTCATTGGGAATGGCTGTACTGGCTGAGTTGCGAGATTTTCTTTCAAGTAGTGGAGGACTATATCGTTGCAGAGACAAACAGCTCGCCCAAACTGTATCTTAAAGCTCTCAAATACGTCACGTTAATTAGCAGTGACTTAAGTGAGAGCTTTTTTTGCAATGTAATGAGTGTTCGACCTGCTTTTTGCGTAAAACTGTACTAAAAGCAGTAACTTCAATCGAGTTTCAACAACCAACCCAGGAGGTAAACGATGAGCTTTCAAAAGAAGATGCTTGCATTTGCAGCTGTCAGCGCTCTGACCGCAGCAACCGCCGTACCGGCAATGGCGCTGGAAAACGAGTTTCACGGTATGTTCAAGTTCGAGGGTTACCAGACCAATGCTTTGAGCGGTGGCAACTCTAAGGTTGCTCTTGGCAACCCGGCCCACTCCGGCTTCTTCGCAGAGCAGCGCGCACGCCTTATGTACATCGCAAAGGCTAACGACAACCTGAAACTGGTCACCCACTTCGAACTCGACACCCGCTTCGGCGGCATCAAGGAAGGCTACAAAGGGACCGCCGGCAACGATTCCGGCAACCTCGACGCCGACCAGTTGACCCTCGAGACCAAGAACATCTACCTCGACTTCAACGAGCCCACCACTGCAACCAACTTTAAGGTAGGCATGCAGCCCTGGACCGATGCCTACGGTAGCCTCTTCCTCTCCGCCGACATGACCGGCCTGTACGCAACCAAGAAATTCGACCCGCTGACAGTTTCTCTTGGCTGGTTCCGCTTCGACGACAACACAGCCAAAGACGCTCAGCCGGCTGGCGACCTCACTGCAGACCTGATCGTTCTCGATGGCAAGTTCGCCGTAAGCAAAGACATCACCGTCGGCGCATCCTACTACAACATCCAGAACGACTCTGGAACCAACCTCGGCGTCTCCAGCCGTAACTACGACCTGCTGCACATGGTTGGCGTAAACGCAGACCTCAAGTTCGGCGACGTCGCAGTCAAACCTTTCGCCGCCTACCAGTTCGGTGAGTTCAACAAGACCGACGACATCTCTGCATACCTCCTCGGCGCCACCGGTAAAGTCAAGGTCGGCTCGGGCGCGGTTAACTTCGCTGGCTACTACCTCTCCGGCGACAAGAAGACCACCGGCGACAGGGACTCCTTCCAGATCGTCACCCCCAACACCACCTACTTCAACCCTGCCAACATGTGGCTGCTGGTCCGCCCCAACCAGGCTATCAACACCTCCACTTCCGTCGTGGGTAACGACATGACCGTTGGCGGCCGCGGCTCCTACGGTGTGTTCGCCGGGTACGAAGGTACCGCCAACAAGGTCTTCTACAACGCCAACATCGGCTACATGGCTACCGCAGAAAAACGTGGTAACGAATCGAGTAGCCTCGGCACCGAGATCAACGCCCAGGTCGGCTACAAGATCTACGACAACCTGAGCGCTAGCGTAGCAGCCGCCTACGCCTTCCTCGGCGACGGCCTCTCGAGCCCGGGGAAATTGAATTCAGACTACGGCGTCGCAAACGCGGACGATCCGTACCTCTTCAACGTGCAGCTCAGCTACTTGTTTTAATTGAGGCACAGCCTTCCGCACACAGCGGCAGGAAAAGCCTGACCCTGAAAAAGGCCGGAGAGACAACTCTCCGGCCTTTTTTACTCTCCTCCCACGGTTATGAGTGACACCCTCTCCCGCTGCTACTGCGGCTGCGCACTGTGTGAACTAGCTGTAAACTGCGACGCAGTCACATAGCACTTCTTGCCAATCCACCACAGAGAGAGCACCGCACGCACTTGCATCAGCTTTCTCTCACACTTCGTAACTTTTCGCTTTGCCTGTTGACAACAAAAACATCCATGTTTTAATACATTGGTGTTTTTTAACCCAACAAGCAAAGGAGTCTTTATGAGAAAGATGGCAATGATTTTGGCAGCAACCCTCTTCACGCTGTCTTCAGTCCCAGCTTTCGCCCAGACTACCTCCACCCAGAAGGACGAATGCCTCCTCGCGTCAAGAAACTGCATGAGCCAGGTAGACGACATCAGAACCAGGATCTACAAGCTCGACAAAGAGATCAAGAAAGGAACACGCGTCTACACCCCGGACGAACTGAAGAAACTCGAGGACAAACTGAGAGAGACGAGCGAAGTCTTGAGAACGCTGGAGAAGCCGGATTAACCGGAACGGACCGGTAAAGCAAAGGAGGGGCTCATGCGCAAACTAACAGCAATGATGGCAGCGGGTCTGCTGCTGGCTTCGGCTGTCGCCGCAACTGGACAACCCACGCAAGCACAGAAGAACGAGTGCCTGCTCGCCTCAAAAAACTGCACCAACCAGGTGGATGACATTTACAAGAGGATGCAGCGCTTGGACAGAGAGATCAAGAAGGGGAAAAAGGTCTATACGCCGCAAGAACTGAAGCAACTGCAGCAGAAACTGACTGAGACCCAAGAGCTTCTGAGAGACATGGAGCGACCGGGCAAGTAAGCCAAGTGAAGTTACTCAATAGGAACCGAAAAAGGCGGGCTATGCGGCCCGCTTTTTTATGTGTTATTGTTGGGGTCAAGCCCTGTCTCTGGCGTGAAACCGTTTGACTAAAGCCTGCCGCTCTGCGATAATTCCGCGTCTTTTAATTCCAAGGAATAAGCGGAGTAATCATGAAAAAAACCCTGGCCCTCACCCTGATTCTCCTCAGTTCGCTGTTCTTCCCGCTCTTAGCCTCTGCCGAAAACATCCGCGCCTACGTCTCCGACTTCACCGTCTCCGGCGGCGACTCCGCCGACCTGAAGACCACCTTGAAGCGCCTCTTGTCATCGAGGCTTTCCGGAGACGGGCTGGTCACCGTGGAGACCCCCGCCGAGGCGGACGTGGTCATCTCTGGTAGCTACACCATGCTGGGCAAGATGTTCAGCCTCGACGCCACCGCGAAAAACGCACAAGGCAAGCAGCTTGCCGCCGCCTACGAGCAGGGTGAAAGCATCGACGCCCTGATTCCCGCTGTCGGCAGGATTTCCAGCAAGCTCAAGGGCGAGATTGCGAAACAGTACCCGCAGGCAGCAGCCCCTGCGGCAGCCCCGCTCCAGTCTCCCGCTGCCGTATTCAAGGCGCCTGCCTCCGAGATCGTTCGCAGCGAAACCGTCGCCGGTTGGGCCAGCCAGCGCATCGCCGGGGCCAAGAGCGCGATCGCTTCCTGGGGCACCGATGAACTCCTCATCGCCGACGCGGACGCCCTCTACCTCTATAAAAAAGGCGACAAACTCGCCCTGCTCGGGCAAGCGGCGCTGCCCCAGAATCAAAAGCTGCTCGGTATCGACGCCATCGGCCCGGACCAAGAGGGCAAGGTGCTCGCCTTCGTGACCCTGATGGACCGCGAGGCGCCTTCATCCCGCGTCTACTCCATACAAAACGGCACACTGAAGGCGGTGGCGCAGGACCTCCCCTATATGTTCCGCGCGCTGGCCCCTTACGGCGGCAAGAAGCAGCTCTTCGCCCAGGAGATGGGGCGCAGCGAGGATTACTATGGCGACGTTTACGAGGCGTCCCTCGCCGACGGAAAGGTGAAGCTTGCCAACCCGATCAAGATGCCGCGCTTCGCCAACATCTTCAATTTCAACCTGTTCCGCGACCGGTCCGGGAAATCCTTCCTCACCTGTTTCAACGACGGCGGCTACCTGCTGGTATATGCGGATGGCGACGAGGTCTGGAGAAGCAGCGAGAAGTTCGGCGGCACCGAGACCTACTTCCAGCGCCGCGACATCGAGAACGAAAGGACCACTGGAACACCCTTCCGCACCAGGTTCATCGATCAGCGCATCACCGTAACCGACAAGGGCGAGGTGATTGTCCCCCAAAACGCAGGCTTCTTCGTGCTGGGCAACGCCCGTTCCTACTCCAGGTACTCCATGGTGGATTTTGCCTGGAACGGGTCGACGCTTGAGGAACTCTGGAGAACCAAGCCGAGCCAGAACTACCTGGCCGACTACGACTTCAACCAGAAAAGCCGCGAAATGGTGCTCCTGGAGGTGACTCAGAAGACCGGCCTGGGCGGAAAAGGCGGCACTCTGGTCAGGATTCTCCGGGCGGAATAGACTATATGGCAGGGGGAATTAATCGTTGACTTCCCCCTGCCATACTGTTACGATTTCTCGTTTTTTCGCCAGCTTCAGCGGTACCGACATACCTTAGGACGACCCCGTGACTAACCCCTCATGTATTGAAGCTCCGCTCCCCAAAGGGGTGAGCGACTTCCTCCCGGAAACCGCCGACAAGATCACCTTTATCGCGGACAGCATCCACCGAGTCTTCGAACTCTGGGGCTTCAGGCGCATGATCACCCCGCTGCTCGAGTTCGAGCATGTGCTCGCTCTGGGCATGGGTGACGAGCTTAGGAGCAAGACCTTCCGCTTCGACGACCGCCAGACCGGACGCCTACTCGCCATTCCGCCGGACATCACTCCGCAGGTGGCACGCATCGTCGCCACCCGGATGCACGCCCTCCCCCTCCCCCACCGCATCTACTATTCCGGACGCGTGCTCAGGCAGGCCCAGATGCAGTCGGGCAAAAGCCGCGAAATCTTTCAGTCCGGCGTAGAGCTGATCGGGCTGGACTCCCCCGAGGCGGACGCCGAGATGGTGGCGATGGCGGTAGAGGTGCTGAAAAACTTAGGCTTCACCGGCTTCAAGATCGACCTGGGGCAGGTGGAGTTCTACCGCGGCATCATGGACGCCTCCGGCCTTTCCGCCGAGGTGCAGAAACAGTTGCAGGAAGCGATCAGCAAGAAGGAAGTCAGCGCGGTGCGCAGCATCCTCGAATCCGCCGGGGCTCCCGACCGGGTCAAGGAGGAGATCGCCCTGCTGCCGAGACTCTACGGCGGGCGCGAGGTGTTGCAGGAAGCGCGCAGCATCGCCGGAAACGAGCGCTCGCTGCGGGCCCTGGACAACCTCGCCCAGGTGGTCGACATCCTGGACATATACGGTGTCGCCGAGCATCTCACCATCGACCTGGGGGAGATCCGGGGACTGGACTACCACAGCGGGATCACCTTCGAAGGCTTCGTCCCCGGCGTCGGAGAAGCGATCTGCAGCGGCGGGCGTTACGACGACCTCACCGCCAAGTACGGATACCCGGCGCACGCCACCGGCTTCGCCTTCAACATCCTGGCCCTTCTGGCCAGCATGTCCAAGAGGCCTGAGGTCGAGGCGTCAAGCAGCCGCGACTTCCTGATCTTCAACAGAAAGGACGAGCGCCGCGAGGCGCTGGAAGTGGCGCAGAAACTGAGAAGACTGGGCTACACCTGCGCCAGGGATATCATCAAGCGCGACTTCGACAGTTCGCTTGAGTACGCAAAGAAGATGAACATCCGATTGCTGCTTGTGATCGGCGCTGAGGATTGCGCGGCCGGCCAGCTTTACCTGGTGCGGGTGGCGGACCGCCAAAGCATCACCGTGAGCGAAGAGGAGCTGTTCGACAAGGATCTAGATTTGAAATTCGATCTGCAGGGGGAGAATCATGGCTAACGTCGTTGTAATAGGTGCCCAGTGGGGCGATGAAGGCAAGGGTAAGGTCGTCGACATTTACACGGAGTTCGCGGACAACGTGGTGCGTTACCAGGGCGGGAACAACGCCGGCCACACGCTGGTCGTGGGCGACGAAAAGGTCATCCTGCACCTGATCCCGTCCGGGATTCTGCACGAAGGGAAGCGCTGCGTGATCGGCAACGGGGTGGTGCTCGACCCGGAGGTCTTCATCATGGAGATCACCAAGCTCAAGGCCAACGGCTACCTCAAAGACGACAAGATGCTGCTCCTCTCCGAGGCGCTGCACATCATCATGCCGTACCACAAGAGGATCGACATCGCCCGCGAGAGAAAGAGCGGCTCCAAGAAGATCGGCACCACCGGGCGCGGCATCGGTCCCGCCTACGAGGACAAGATCGGGCGCCGCGGCATCCGCCTCATGGACCTTCTCGACGAGAAGGCCTTCACCCGCAAGGTGAAAGAGGTGCTCGAGGAGAAGAACCTGATCCTGACCCAGCTTCTGGGCGACCAGCCGTTCACCTTCGAGGAGATCTACGAGGAGTACATGAAGTACGCCGAGACCCTCAGGAAATACGCGGCCGACACCTCGCTCATCCTGCACCAGGAGACCAAGGCAGGCAAAAGCCTCCTCTTCGAAGGGGCGCAGGGAACACTGCTCGACGTCGATCACGGCACCTACCCCTACGTTACCTCCTCTTCCACCTGCTCCGGCGGCGCCTGCACCGGCAGCGGCGTCTCCCCGAGGGAGATCCACGAGGTGATCGGCATCTCCAAGGCCTACGCCACCCGCGTGGGGAGCGGCCCGTTCCCGACCGAACTTGAGGACGAAACCGGCGAGCAGCTGCGCCAGGCAGGCCGCGAGTTCGGCTCCACCACCGGGCGCCCGCGCCGCACCGGCTGGTACGACGCGCTGGTCGCGCGCTACGCCGTCAGGGTCAACGGCCTCTCCGGCATAGCCATCACCAAGCTCGACGTCCTCTCCGGGCAGGAAACGGTCAAGGTCTGCACCGCTTACAACTATAAGGGTCAGGTGCTCACCGAGGTCCCGGCAAGCCTCGAGATCATGGAACAGTGCACCCCGATCTACGAGGAACTCCCCGGCTGGAACGACGACATCACCGGCGCAAAGAGCATGGCTGAGCTCCCGAAGAATGCCCAGGACTACGTGGCGCGCATCGAAAAGCTCTCCGGCGCCCCCGTGGTACTGGTCTCCGTCGGCCCGCGCCGCGACGAAACCATCGTACTCAGGAACCCGTTCGAGCGGGTCTAACTTTTTAATAAAAAGTGTTGACTGGCAGAAACCGATTTGCTATAAGGTTGTTCTTGCTTCGCTGCACTGTTTGAGCCGCTAGCTCAGTTGGTAGAGCACCTGACTTTTAATCAGGTGGTCGTTGGTTCGATCCCAACGCGGCTCACCACTCGTCCCCATCGTCTAGCCCGGCCCAGGACACCGCCCTTTCACGGCGGCGACGCCGGTTCAAATCCGGCTGGGGACGCCACTCAAACAACAGCTATCGTGCCCCGGCACGAAGTCATAGCGAGCCGCTAGCTCAGTTGGTAGAGCACCTGACTTTTAATCAGGTGGTCGTTGGTTCGATCCCAACGCGGCTCACCATTTTCACTGTCATCAGACTGGGCCTGATGACAGCCCCCTGCCCGACCGGCGCACGGGATGCAACAATTCGGTCCCATCGTCTAGTGGTTAGGACACCGGCCTTTCACGTCGGTAACAGGGGTTCAAGTCCCCTTGGGATCACCATTTCACAAGAAAGGCCGCTTTCCTCACGAAGCGGCCTTTCTTGTTCTTGATTCTGTTGTCCCGCCCTGCCCTACCTCTTTCGATCCTCAGCATTTTTTCCCGGCCACAATTTCATACAGTAAGGGCATTGCTGAACGTCCCGGGGAATGGTGTCGCGCAGCTGCTCCAGCTCATAAGCCGCCGCGCACCCGTTTTTAACCGGGTAAGTATGAATGGTGTTCTGCTTGATGAAGTAAAGCATATCCTCCTCCTTTCGCGCAATGAGATCGCAGGGCGACCTGATACAGTGATATAGCTTAGGACAAACAGAAGTGATGTCAATCGCACCTCAGAGCTCCAACCGGGCAAGCCTCGATGCAGTCAAGGCAGCCGCAGCAGCGCTCAGGGGCGCTCAGCCGCGCATGCTTGCGGAAACCGTCCACCTCCAGGGTAAGCAGACGGCTGCTGCAGGCGGCGACGCATCTGCCGCAGCCGGTGCAGCGGCGTTTATCTACGACGGGTGGAATTTCACACCGTAAATTGTCGTTCATGGCGCTGTTTACTCACTTCCGGAGGCCGCCCATATTTTTTAAAGCGAGGCGGCGTTACACATTAAAGGCCTTGACAGTGTAAACGCAGCGCATAGAATAGCGCAACCGAGATTGAATATACAAGACAGGAGGTATCGGGATGAAAAGGATAGGCGTTGTACTTTCCGGCTGCGGAGTGCGTGACGGCAGCGAGATACACGAGGCGGTGCTGACACTTTTGGCGATTGACAGAAACGGCGCCAAAGCCGTCTGCCTCGCACCCGATATCGACTGCGACGAAGTGAACCACCTGACCATGCAGGAGACCGGTGCCAAGAGGAAGGTCCTGGTGGAGTCGGCCCGCATCGCCCGCGGGGAGGTGAGCGACGTTAAGAATGCCAAGGTCTCCGACCTCGACGCCGTCGTTTTCCCCGGCGGCTTCGGCGCCGCGAAGAACCTGTGCAACTTCGGCCCAAAGGGGGCCGACGGGATGGTGCAACCCGACGTGCTCAGGCTGGTGAGGGAGATGTCGGCGGCAAAGAAGCCGATCTGCGCCATCTGCATCGCACCTTCGGTGGTGGCGCTGGCGCTGGGAAAGGAGCTCTCCCCCCGGCTCACCATAGGGAACGACCCTGGCACCGCCGGGGCGATTTCCGCCACCGGCAGCAAGCACGTCGACTGCCCCGTAGACGAGATCGTAGTGGACCGGGAGAACCTGATCGTGACTACCCCCGCCTACATGCTGGCCGGCAGCATCTCCGAGGCCGCCACGGGCATCGAGAAGGCGGTGCAGGCGACCCTGGAACTGATAAAGTAGTCATCCCCCACTCTTACCTGACTGCCCAATCGGCCCCCCTCTGGATCAGCTTCTACGTTCAGAGAGTGGGCCGCTTTTTTATGACTGGCGTTTACCTGCGATAACAGCGCAGCTCAGCACAGATAGAGATGCCGCCCTCCTTTGCCCTTGTGCACCCCGCTGTTTTGTCTTAATATGCGCGCTTTGCAATGTCATCTTTGGAGGATCTAAAACATGCGTAAATTGTTTATGCTCTCAGCCGGCGCACTGCTGCTGGCGACCACGCTCACTGCAAATGCCGGAGCAGAAGAGCTCAGAGGAAGGCTTGCGCTCACCGGCAAGATCGGCGTCATCAACCCGGCCAAAAGCGAGTTGGACACGCCGCAGGGAACCATGGTGGTCTCCACCGATGCAGGTTTGACCGGCGGAGTCGGTCTCATGTTCGGGGTGGACGAGAACGTCGCGGTGGAGCTCGAAGTATCCAGGGCCTCCTTCCACACCTCCAGCTTCGGCACCGCCCAGATCACGGACGTTTCCGTCGGCGCGCAGTACCGCTTCCCGGAAAGGCAGCGCCTGGTCCCCTACCTCGGGGCCGGCATGGACGTGCTGGTCAACGACCTGGGCAACAGGTACACCAACACCACGGTCGGCGCACATCTAAGCGCAGGGGTCGACTGCATCTTGAACCGCCAGGCGTCGCTTGTGCTGGAAGCCAAGGGGGTCGAGTCCTTCAGCGCCAACGTCGATACGCCCAGCGGCCAGAACGGCGAATTCGACCCCACCAACCTCTCGGTAACGGTCGGCGCCAGGTTCTTCTTCAACTAGCACGCAAACGAAAAAAGGCGGCAGGGTCAACTCCCCTGCCGCCGCAAATTCTACACTGCTCGTTTCCTCAATCCCCTTCCTCGAAAGCCCTGCGGTATTCCCGCTTAAGCCTCTCGCAGTCGCCGCCATCGATGAAATCCCACGGCAGCGGCTCGTCCAGCCCCACTTGACGGTGAACCTCGGCGTCGGTATCCAAGCCGGCCTCGCGCAGCGCCTGTTTCCAGCTCCCCGTCCGGTCCGCGAGGACCAGCAGTTGCGCGAGCCTGCGGTCCCCCCGCGACAAAAGCGCCTGCTGGTAAGCCTCCCGCGGGCTCTCCATCTGCAGCTTAAGGTTGGAGAGCTTTCCCAGCGCCTTCTGCAGGTACTTCCACTTGGACTCCAGCGACTTGACAGGCTCCATGCCGCACCACTGGAAGGGGGTGAAAGGCTTGGGAATGAACGGATTCACCGAGAGCTGCACCTCTCCCAGGCGCTTGTTCTTTTTCGCCGCCGCCAGCACCCGCTCCCTGATCCGGGTCACCAACAGGACCAGTTCCTCCAGGTCCTTTTCCGTCTCGGTGGGGAGGCCAATGATGAAATAGAGCTTCAGGTTTAGGATGTCGTGGCTGATCAGCTTGTCGCAAGCCGCCAGGATCTGCTCCTCGTCGATCCCCTTTTTCACCAGGTCGCGCAGCCTTTGGCTTCCCCCCTCCGGCGCCAGTGCCACGCTCTTTTGCCCGCTGGCCTTCAGCGCCTCGATCATCCCGGCGTCGAGGTGGTCGATGCGGAAGGAGGAGACCGAGAACTTCCCGCCGGCCGCG
Source organism: Citrifermentans bremense R1 (assembly GCF_000426865.1). GTDB lineage: Bacteria > Desulfobacterota > Desulfuromonadia > Geobacterales > Geobacteraceae > Geomonas > Geomonas bremensis. The sequence goes on along the minus strand of NZ_KE384581.1, from coordinate 118,785 downwards.
ACGATCTCTCCGCACAATTCACCGATGCCGGTGTAGTCCGAGACAGCGGCCGCGACGAGTCCCACCTTTCTTCCCTGCGCCACCCCTTTGAGCACCTCCTCCCTTACGCCCTCCAGCGAACGGCTGCGGTAGGGGAGGTAGATGAAGCCGGCTGCGCAGAAGCGGCAGGCACGAGGGCAGCCACGGGAAAGTTCGACCAGATGCATTCCGGAGAACTCGGTGGCGTCGGTGTGGATCTCGGTCACCGTCTGCCTGCGATCGAGCTCCTTTTCCCAAACGCGGCGCACCCTAGCCGGCGCCCCCGGAAGCGGCTGCACCCCTCTGAAGCGGCCGGCGACATACTGCGGCTGGTACAGCGACGGGACGTAGACTCCGGGGAGACGGCAGGCCTGCAGCAAGAGCTCGGCGCGGGAGCGGCGGCCGTCCTTCAGCAGTTCCAAAAGGTCCGGGAGGATCGGTTCCGCCTCGCCGATGCAGACCAGGTCGAGGAACGGGGCGACCGGCTCGGGGTTCAGAAAGAGCGCCGCCCCACCAGCCAAAACGAGCGGTTGCAAGGCCGAACGCTCGGCGGCCCAGGGGCTCATCCCCGAGAGCCGGAAGATGGCGGGGAGGTTCAGGTAATCGCTTTCAAAGGAAACGGAGAAGGCGACGAGGTCAAACGAGGAGAGCGGGCGCTGCCCCTCCAGCGAGAGGATCGTACCGCCGGTCCGCTCCAGTTCCGCCTGCTCGTTGCGCTCCGGCAGGAAGGCGCGCTCGCAGATCACCTCCGGGTGCGCGTTCATCATGGCCTGGACCGCCTGGAAGCCCAGGTTGCTCATGGCGGAGTGGTAGCGGTTGGGGTAGACCAGGCAGCAGGAAAGCCTGCCGCCGCTTTTTCGGTGCTCGCCGCCGCTCTCGCCGGCTAAAAGGGCGCGTCTTTTTTCAATGCTTTTGCGTGACATTGCGCCAAAGTACCATCTTTGGGAAGCGCTATGAAAGTAAAAAAGCTCGCATTGCGGCACTCCCGCCCCCGCTTGACACACCGAACCCTAAATGTACACTAGGTGACGGATTAAATTACAGACTCTTAATCTACTTACCAAGTCAGCACCCCGCCTTACAGCCTATGCAGCCGGCAGCCGGTACCATCAGCACCTCGTTAAACACACACAGAACGGACAGCGCCTGCATCTGAGAGCATCGCCCCGACGCGCGGGTGGTCACAGGAGACGACAGTGCCATGTCCAACGGGAGGCAGTTATGGTCGACTTCACCGAAACAGTCAGAAGCTTCATAGAAAAGGAAATGATGACCCAGGTACACAAAGGAACGCTCTCTCCCTCCGACTCCCTGATAGACAAAGGGATCGTCGATTCGCTGGGGGTCCAGCGGCTGATAGCTTACCTGGAGCAGGAATTCGACTTGCAGATCGCCGACACCGAGATCGTCCCGGAGAACTTCGAAACCATCGGATCACTGGTGAACTTCATCAATTACAAGCTGACTGCCAAGGGGTGAGGCGGCAAAAGGAGTGGGAGGCGATGCTACAGTACTGCAAAATGCGCCTGGTCCAGGTCTTGGAGACGGTAAAACACGGAAGCCTAAACAGCCTGTTTAGGGAGACCGTCTACCTGAACCGCGAGGCGGTGCCGGTGGAGATAGATCTCGACAACCTGAGGCCGGTGGCGGATTTCGCCCGCCCCCATGGCGAGGAGGTAGTCGAGCTGACACAGGAACTGCTGCAGAACCGGCAACTCGCCTATCCGCTCAAGAGCAGGCACCTGAAGACGCTCAACTACCTGAAGCGCGGCTACCGCGGGTACGCCCTCGTCAAGGGGAACAAGGTGTTCGGGGATATCTGGTGCGCCGACTCCAAGGCCGGCAACGACGGCTACAAGCACCCCGACGAGCTGTGGCTGGGGGTTAGGTGCGCCCCGCAAGAGGTCTACACCTTCGATATGTTCGTCGATCCCGCCAACCGCGGGGGGAACCTCGCCGCAGCACTGCAAAACGGCGCGCTCCACCTTTTGAAGCGGCATGGATACACCAAGGCATACGGTTTTTTCTGGTCCGACAACGTCCCGGCGCTGTGGGTGCACCGGACCCTGCGCTGGCGGGAATTGAACCGCGTGAGAGCCACCCGACTGCTTTTATCCAGGAAACTGTACGTGACCGGCGACCCGGCAGCCTGAAGGCCCACGGCACGAAAGGAGTCACGATGAACAGCAAAGATATCCCCATGGTTCCCAACAGGAAGGCGTCGCTCCCTACCGTGTACGGCGACACTCCCTCCTTTCTCGGCGTACCCGTTCTCGACTACAGGAAACCGGCAGCAGGCTACGACGTGATGATCGCCGGGGTCCCCTGGGAGGGGACCGTCACCTGGGGCTCCTTCACAGGGTGCGAGCTCGCGCCCAGGAGCATCCGCCACGCCTCGGCGCGCTACGGCGGGTTCCTCCCCGAGTACGAGATCGACCTGTTCGACCACCTGACGCTCGGCGACGTCGGGGACATTCCGGTACACCCCAACGACCCCGCCGAGACCATGCGCAACGTGCACGCCGCCATGCAGCGGATCTACCGCAACCAGAGCATCCCCTTCGTGCTGGGGGGCGACCACTCCTTCACCCCGGAGATCATCAGGGCGCTCGCGGACGGAGACGAAGGCAAAATCGGCATCATCCACCTGGACGCGCACTTGGACAACGCCAAGTCCTTCGGCAGCGACCAGTTCGCCCGCTGCGGCCCGATCCACAGAATCTCCCAGATCCCGCAGGTCCGCAAAGAGAGCATCGTGCATCTGGGCATCCGCGGCCCTCGGAACTCGCCGACCCAGTATGAGTACGCCCAAAGCATGGGGGCGCGCGTCATCACCACCAGGGAAGTCAGGGAAAGGGGGATGAGCGCCGTCACCGAGGAAGCGATACGGATCGCGCACCACGAGACGAGGCACGTCTTCGTCACCATCTGCAGCGACTGCATCGATGCCGGCTACAACCCGGGAGGTCCCGCCGATTTCAACGGGCTGCTCCCCAGCGAGCTTTTGCCGGCGCTGCACCAAATCGGAGCCTCGGGGATCAGCGGCCTCGATTACGTGGAGGTGTATCCCGGCCAGGACCCGCAGGGGTATTCGTCGCACCTGGCGGCCTGGGCGATGATCTACGCGCTCTCGGGGATGGCGCAGCGCAAGCGCGACCGGCCGGGACCGGACCGGTAAAGGATGCAGCCATGCGGAAGCATCTGCACGATTTCTGGCATTTTTCCCGGCGCTACCGGCAGTTTCAAAGGATCTCCGCCCTGACGCAGGGAATACTGGACAAGGACCACGAGGTCTCCGAACCGACCATGGGAGCCCTGCAAAAGCTGAACGGCAACCGCATCAAATGCCAAGAGCAGATCGCGGGGCTCGACCTCCCTTCCTTCGCCGGCTGCCGCAGCTGCCAGGGGGCCTGCTGTGGCGAGCCGGCCGAACACTACTTCACCGCCATCGATTTCTGGTTGAGGAAGTACAGCCAGAAGCAGGTGACCGCCTTTTCCGAGCAGCCCCTCCAGCCGATACCGGCCTATTACCGGCTCCGCATCGGGTCAGCGCTGGCCGGGGGGGGAAAGCCCAGGACAACTGCCCAAGGGAGCCACCTGGGGCAGGGGAGCAGATGCGCCCACCTGGGGGCGTGCGGCTGCCTGCTGCCGCACGCCGAGCGCCCGCTGCAATGCCTGATCTACGCCTGCCCAAGCCTCAAAAAGTCGCTGGACCAGGCGACGCGGCTGGCATACCTCGGGTCGGTCCGGGAGTTAGTGGGGATTTCCCTGGCCACCTTCAATGCCCTTAAGTGCGAGGCGGGGTTTCCTCCCTATTACGGGCTGGCCTCGCTTTTATTCACCCTGTGATTCCACATCCTGGCCGAACCGGCCGCACGAGGCCTGCCCATGGAAGCGATCTTCAACGAGGAGCAAAGGAACTTCAAGCAGATGGCGATCGAGTTCGCCCGGCGCGAACTGAACCAGGGCGCCAAGGAGCGCGAGAGAAAAGGCGAGTTCTCCCAGCGCGGTTGGGAAAAATGCGCCGATTTCGGCATCCCGGGCATCACCATGCCCGAGGAGTACGGAGGGCTCGGGCTCGACACCATGACCTCCATCGCCACCATGGAGGGGCTGGGCTACGCCTGCCTCGACAGCGGCCTTCTTTTCTCCCTGAACTCCCATGTCTGGACCTGCGAGTCCCCCATCAACCGCTTCGGCAGCGAGGAGCAAAAAAAGCGCTATCTCCCCGGGCTCATCGCCGGCAGCCTCCGAGGCGGGCACGCCATGACCGAGCCCGATGCCGGCTCCGACGCGTTCAGCATGAGGTGCCGGGCGGAGAAGCGGGGGGACAGGTACATCCTGAACGGCTCCAAGACCTTCATCACCAACGCCCCCATCGCCGACCTGCTGCTGGTGTTCGCCGTGACCTGCAAGCAAAAGGGGTTCGCCGGGGTTTCCGCCTTCATCGTGGAAAGAGGGTTTCCCGGGTTTTCCACCGGGCAACCGCTGGAAACCATGGGCCTTAGGACCTGCCCTTTGGGCGAAGTGTTTCTGGAGGAGTGCGAGGTTCCCGAGGAGAACCGGCTGGGGCAGGAAGGAAGCGGCGCCGCGATCTTCAATTCCGAGATGGAATGGGAGCGGAGCTGCCTTTTCGCCGCTCACCTGGGAGCGATGGACAAGATACTGGAGGATTGCGTGGCCTACGCCAAGGAGCGACAGCAGTTCGGCAAGGCGATAGGCAAATGCCAGTCCATCTCGCACAAGATCTCCGACATGAAGGTCCGCATCGAACTCTCCCGGCTGATGCTGCACCAGGTGGCGACGCTCAAGGGGCAGGGTAAACGGGCGCCGCTCGAATCGGCGATGGCGAAGCTCTTCATCAGCGAAAGCTACGTGCAAAACTGCACCGATGCGCTGCAAATCCATGGGGCCTACGGCTACAGCGCGGAGTACGACTTCGAGCGGAACCTGCGTGACGCCATCGCCGGAAAGATCTACTCCGGCACCTCCGAGATCCAGCGCAACATCATCGCCACCTTCCTGGGGCTCTAGCAGAGGGGGCCCAGCGAGGCAATCATGTACCTACTGCAACGGTTACTCACCCGAAGCGCCGCCGCCTTCCCCGACAATACCGCGGTCTCCTTCCGCAACGAGGAGCTCTCCTACGCCGAGCTCGAGACGGCAAGCAACCAGCTAAGCGCAGCGCTGAAGGCGCGCAGCGTGCATAGAGGAGACCGGGTCGGGATCCTCTTGCACAAATCGCTTGAGTCCATCGTCTCCGTCTTTGGCATCCTGAAGGCGGGCGCGATCTATGTCCCCCTGGACCCAGGGGCGCCGGCTAGCAGGCAGGCCTCCATCATCAGGCACTGCGGCATCGAGACGATCCTCGCCGCGCCGCAACTGCTGGAGGGGCTTCTGGCCGAGGCAGGGGAGCCCCTGCCGCTGCGCGCAGCCATCGTCACCGGCTCCCCGACAGTGGCACTCCCCCACCCGGCCGGCAGCATGAGCTGCAGCGGCTGGGACGAGATCCTGGCCGAGAGCTGCGGGTGCCCTGCGGACGACGGGCTTTGCGGCGCAGCCCCCGCCTATATCCTGCACACCTCAGGGTCCACCGGCTCCCCCAAGGGGGTGGTGATCTCCCACATGAACGCCCTCACCTTCGTGGAGATGGCGGTCCGCTTCTTCGAGATCTCGCCGCAGGACCGCCTGGCCAATCACGCGCCGCTGCATTTCGACCTCTCCATCTTCGACATCTTCTGCGCCGCCAGAAGCGCTGCAACCATGGTGCTGGTTCCGGAAGCGCTCTCTGCCTTCCCGGTGCGCCTGGCGGATTTCATGCAGAGCGAGGGAGTCACGGTGTGGAACTCGGTGGCGTCGCTTCTTACCAAGCTCGCGGACCAGGGGGCGCTGGACCGGCTCACCCTGGAAAAGCTGCGCCTGGTCCACTTCTCCGGCGACCTGATGCCGGTCAAATACCTGAAGATCCTGAAGCGGTGCATGCCGGCTGCCGTCTTTTACAACATCTACGGCCAGACCGAGGCCAACTCCTCCCTCTATTTCAGGGTCCCGGATGTCGGGGAAGAAGCGGCCTGGAAGATCCCGATCGGGACCCCCTTCCCCAATTTCGAGGTGTTCGCTATCGACGAGGGGGGGAACGTGGTGACCGGCGCGGGAGAGGAGGGTGAGCTGCACGTTCTCAGCTCCACCGTGGCCTTGGGCTACTGGAACGACTGCGGCAGAACTCAGGCGCAGTTCACCCCGGACCCGCGCAACCCCTCCGCCCACGCCAGGGTGTACAAGACCGGGGACATGGCGCGCCTGGACGCCGCCGGCAACTTCGTCTTCGCCGGCCGCAAGGACCACATGGTGAAGAGCAAGGGGTTCCGGGTGGAGTTGGACGAGATCGAGATCGTACTGAACAGCCACCCCGGCATCCGGCAGGCGGTTGCGGTGGCCATCCCCGACGACCTCGCGGGAAGCAAGATCGTCGCTTACGTATGCCTGCGCGAAGGGGTGGAACTCGAGCCCCATACGCTGATCGTTCTTTGCAGCGACCATCTCCCGAAATACATGGTGCCGGAGCAGATCAGGTACCTTTCCTGCCTGCCGGTGACCTCCAACAGCAAGATAGACAGAAAGGCCCTGGTGCAGGCGTTTCTCGACGGGCCTGCTGAACCATAAGGCGGGGGCACCCGCCCCGCCTCCCCTCCTCTCTCCCTCTTGCGCCCCGCCGATTCAAGGCAGATAATTAAAGCACAATTAATTGATTTCACGGTGAAAATTTGCTATGGTTCCGCCGCTTGAAACAAAAGTTTCCAAGGAGCCTGAATGTTACTGAAAGACATGGAGGACATCCGGCAGAAGGCCGATTGTCTGAAGTCCGCACAGGAAGTCGACGATGCGCTGTCACGGATGGCGCAGCAGATAACCGAGCGGCTGGCGGAGAGCAACCCGGTGGCGATTTGCATCATGAACGGCGGGCTGTTCGTCACCGGCAAGCTGGTGGACAAGCTCTCCTTCGCGCTGGAACTCGACTATCTCCACGCCACCCGCTACGGCGCTGAGCTGACCGGCGGGAACCTGCTCTGGAAGGTGAAGCCGGAGCGCTCGCTCAAGGGGCGCACGGTGCTCTTGGTGGACGACATCCTCGACGAAGGGGTGACTCTCGCGGAGATCGAGCGCTACTGCCGCGAGGAAGGCGCCGCTGCGGTCTACACCGCGGTCCTGGTGGACAAGATCCACGACAGGAAGGCGCCCGGCGCCAAGGCAGACTTCGTCGGCCTAGAGGTAGAGGACCGCTTCCTCTTCGGTTGCGGCATGGACATCGCAGGCTACTGGCGCAACCTCCCCGCGCTCTACGCAATGAAGGAGCAGAACTAGAAATGACCTCCCGCATAGCAGCATACTTCCAGTTCCAGCGCTACGGCACCGACATGAAGCGTGAGGTCGTCGCAGGCCTCACCACCTTCCTCACCATGGCGTACATCATCATAGTCAACCCGGCTATCCTGGAAAACGCCGGCATCCCGCGCGGCCCCTCCACCACCGCGACCATCATCGCCGCCGTCTTCGGCACCGTGCTCATGGCCTTCTTCGCCAATCGCCCCTTCGCCATCGCACCGTACATGAGCGAGAACGCCTTCATCGCCTTCGTGGTGGTGAAGGTGATGGGCTATTCCTGGCAGACCGCACTGACCGCCGTCTTCTTCGCCGGAATCCTCTTCACCCTGCTCACCCTGTTCAAGGTGCGGAGCTGGCTCGCCGAATCGATACCGCTGTCGCTCAAGTGCGCCTTCGCCACCGGCATCGGCCTCTTCCTCACCTTCATCGGCCTGAACGAGACCGGCATCGTGGTGCTCGGTGTTCCCGGGGCGCCGGTCAAGCTTGGCGACCTCTCCCAACCCTCGGTGCTCCTGGCCGTCTGCGGCCTTCTCCTGACCGTGGTGCTGATCTCCCGCAAGGTGCTGGGGGCCATGATGATCGGCATCGTCGCCACCACGCTCGCCTCGATCGCGCTCAAGGTGACCCCGCTGCCGCACTCCTTCGTCAGCCTGCCGCCGGACATCTCCCCGATCCTGTTCCAGCTCGATTTCGCCGGCGCGCTTTCCCCCGGGTTCTTCCCGATCATCCTGACCATCTTCATCATGGCTTTCCTCGACACCGTCGGGACGCTTTTGGGCCTTTCCATGCGGGCCGACCTCCTGGACGAGAAGGGGAATCTTCCTGAGATAGAGAAGCCGATGCTCGCCGACGCGCTGGCGACGGTCGCGGCGCCGCTTCTGGGGACCACCACCACCGGCGCCTACATCGAGAGCGCGGCAGGGATCGAGGAGGGGGGGCGCACCGGCTTCACCGCGCTGGTCACCGCCTTCTTCTTCCTTCTGGCCCTCTTCTTCGCACCCCTTTTCACCGTGGTCCCGGCGCACGCCTTCGGCATAGCCCTGATCGTGATCGGTTCCTTCATGATCAGCCCGCTGGCGAAGATCGACTTCGACGACTTCACCGAACAGATCCCCGCCTTTCTGACCGTGGTGCTGATGATCTTCACCTACAACATCGGGGTCGGCATGACCGCCGGGTTCATCGCCTATCCGCTCATGAAGGGCGCCACCGGGCGCATCAAGGAGATGAAAGGGGGGATGTGGGTGCTTGCCCTGCTCTCCCTCTCCTACTTCATCTTCGGGGCAAAATAGACAGGCCTCGAAAGAGACATGTCCCCCTCCCCCCACGGGAGGGGGACGCCTCCCCTCCCCCCAGGAATCCTTCTAATCTAATGAACAACCCGACGCCAAGTAGAACTCCCGCGCAATTATTGAAAAAAGTTTTTCCTTTCTCTCATTGACAGCGCAGAACCCTCCCCTATAATAAGTTCAAAATTCTCTAACAAGGAGAGGACCATGAAAAAACTTCTGCTGGGATTTCTACTGAGTCTCACTGTTTCAGGTGCAGCTTACGCCGCACAGGCCCACACCAACACCGGTTGCGGTCTCGGCACCATGCTGTTCCAGAACAAGGCTGACAACTCCATCGCGCTGCAAGTACTTCAGGCCACCACCAACGGCAGCTTCGGCTCCCAGACATTCGGCATCTCTTCCGGCACTTCCGAATGCCAGCAGCCCGGGAAGATCGCGCAAAACGAGAAGCTGAACGAGTTCGTCCGCGCCAACATGGACAACCTCGCCAAGGAAATCGCCATGGGCAAGGGCGAGACGCTGGACACCTTCGTAGAGATGCTGGGGGTCAACCCTGCACAGGGCGACGCCTACAAGAGTTCGCTGCAGGCGAACTTCAACAACATCTTCACCTCCGACAAGATCGTCCTCGCCGAGGTCATCGACAACGCGGTGGCGATCACCAGGTAGCCGTGTCATTCCAAATGGTCAAATGCCGGGTGCACGGCCTACGCCGTGCACCTTTTTTAATCCGGGCGGTTGCCGCCCGACTTCCTGTCCCGAAAGCAGGGTTCTTCCATGGCCATCCCCCGCAGCGCCGTTTTCGCCACTCTTTGGCTCTTGCTCCTCTTTTCCCCCGCAGCCGCAGCAGCGCCTCCATCCCAGCCCGACCTCCTGACCGCCCGCGCCCGCAGCATGGGGCTTGCCGCCGAGAGGAACTGGCACATCCTCTTGCATTACAAGAAAACCTCGGGCGGCTTCAAGAGCAGGATCTCGGATCCGAACTTCTTCCTCTCCCCTGAAGGGCGCGAAAACCCCGAGGCGGAGCTGGAGGCCACCATCGCCGGGTTCTTCCAGCCCCGGAGCGTGGACGGAGAGCACCCCATCTGCCGATTCCCGGCGCGGCTTGAGTGGCTTAAGGAACGTCTCGGCATCGGGCCGGGGGACCTCCAGGAGGTCGCCTGCCCGGCGCAAAAGGAGCTGCTGCAAACGGTCGACGCGCGCTCGGCGGTGCTGGTCTTTCCGGTAGGGCACATCAACAGCCCGGCGTCCATGTTCGGGCACACGCTGCTCAGATTCGACGGCCCCACTAAGAGCAACCTCATCTCCTTCGCCGTCAACTACGCCGCGGACGCCAACGACTCGAACGGGCTTCTTTACGCCTACAAGGGGCTCTTCGGCAAGTACAAGGGGTACTACTCCCTGATGCCCTACTACTTGAAGGTGAAGGAGTACGGCGACATGGAGCACCGGGACATGTGGGAATACCGGCTCAGGCTCTCCCAGGCGGAAGTGGAGCGGATGCTTTTGCACACCCTGGAGTTGGAGCGGATCTCCTCGGATTACTTCTTCCTGGATGAGAATTGCGCCTTCAACCTGCTGTTCCTGATCGAGGCGGCGCGCCCGACCCTGCACCTAACCGACCAGACCGGCCTTCTGGTACACCCCACCGACACCATAGAACTCACCAAACAAAGCGGGATCCTGGAAGAGGGGGTTTACCGCCCGTCCCAGGGGGCGAGGATCGTGAAGATGGCGTCGCTACTGGACGGCGAGCGCCAAAAGGCGGCCCTGAAGCTGGGCCAGGGGGAAAGCGATCCTGCCGCGGCTGCGAACGCTGGCGCATCGGTTGAGGAGCAAAGGGGGATACTGGACCTGGCGGCGGAGGTGGCCCAGTTGAGGTACGCCCGCAAGGAACTGGAGAAGGACGAATACAACAAGCTGTACCTGAAGATCCTGGCGCAAAGAAGCCGGCTCGGGAAGGGCGAGGATGACGCCTACGCTGTCGCGCCCCCGCCCCCGCCCGATGCCGGCCACAGGACCACCAAGCTCGGAGTCGGGGGAGGAATCCGGCGGGACGAGTGGTTCGGCGAGGTTAGGCTGCAGCCCGAGTTCCACGACATGCTCGATCCGGACCAGGGGTACATCCGGGGGGCGCAGATAAAGTTCCTGGAAACCGCGCTGCGCTACGCGCCGGAGCACGACCGGTTCTGGCTGAAGAGCATGCACCTCGTGGACATCTTCTCCACCGCCCCCAGGGACCGCTTTTTCACTCCGCTCTCCTGGAAGGTGGCCGCCGGCTGGGACACCGAGGCCATGAAGGAGGGCAGGGATTCCCTCATCTTCCGGGTCAACACCGGCGGGGGGTTCGCCGCGCGCTCTCCCTTCGGGGGGATCGTGCATGCCCTCGGGGAGGTGGACCTGAACGCGGGGAGAAGGTTCGCAGGCAACGTCGCTGCGGGGCCGGGTGTGAGCCTGGGAGCCTTGGAGCAGCTTACCGCTTGGTGGAAGCTGCAGTTGCGGGGGGAGGGCTTCTACTACCTGCTGGGCGACGACCGCCTCGCGCTCAAGGGGACCGTGGCGCAGAACTTCCGGCTGGGGCAAAACGAGTCGTTAGGCCTCGAGTTAAGCTATCAGGAGGTCCAGGGGCACCCGGTACGGGAAGCAACCATGTTGTGGAACCGCTACTTTTGAAGGTCACCCACTGTCTTAGACAACTCGGTTCCATGTCTTAGCAAAAGCATTGACATAATTTTTCCAGCTGTGCATAATCTGAACAAAAATAATATCCCTATTTGGGATACACGATAATACTCAACCATCCGCGAGGATGGGGCGGAAAGCCTATAGGGTCTCCCTGAGACAGCCGGGTTGCCGAAATATCCTAAGATATTCTGCGCCCGGCTTTTTTGCGTTCTGGATCAGCAGGCTGTTGTGAGCTGGATCCGGAAGAGGAGGCATAGTCCATGTGCTGCCATATACTGAGGCCAGTCGGAATAATCCACCCTTTGACAGTCGTGCGCCGCAGCACGAACGCTGTAATGACAGTTGCCTCAGACAAGACAAGCCTTGCCGCGCTGGACGCAGGCGTTCACCTGCACTGTTTGCCGCAGGAACTCTTTTTCTCCCCCAGGCGCCCCGCAGCAGCCACCCGGGTGCTCGCATGGTGACCGACGAAAGCACCGTCGCCATCCCGCAGCTCATTTACGAGGCGGTCAGCCGAGGGAAGCGCGAGTGGGAGCAGACCTTCGACTCCATCGCCGACCTCATCTTCATCACCGATACCAACCACACCATTTCGCGGGCCAACCGCGCCATGGCCAGGCATTGCGGCCTACGCCCGGAGGACCTACCGGGACGCAAATGCTACGACCTTTTCCACGACCTGGCATCTCCCCCCCCTTATTGCCCGCTCAATGGCCTGAAAGAGGGAGGTGCGCCGCGGGCGAAGGAAGTCGAGGTCGCCAAATTCTGCGGCTTCTTCGACATCTCGGTCTCCCCTTTGTACAACGATGACGGAACCCTCGCCGCCTGCGTCCACGTGGCCCGCGACGTCACCGAGCGCAAGAAGGCCGAGGAGTACCGGCTGGAGTTGGAGCAGCAACTGCTGCAATCGCAAAAGCTCGAGAGCCTTGGTGTTCTCACCGGCGGCATCGCCCATGATTTCAACAATATCCTGATGATAATCCTCGGGCACTGCCTGCTCGCCAAGGAGAACCAGGCCAGCGCCCCGGTAGTCGGCCACCTGGATCAGATCGAGTCCGCCGGAAACCGTGCCGCCGACCTTTGCCGTCAGATGCTGGCCTACGCCGGCAAGGCGCCGCTGATCCAGACGAGAATCGACCTGCCAGCGCTGGTACGCGACATGGTGCAGATGCTGCAGCCCGCGTTCAACAAGAAAGTGACCATAGAATGCGATCTCGGCAGGGACCTCCCCAAACTGACCTGCGACGAGGGAAAGATCCAGCAGATCGTGATGAACCTGGTGGTGAACGCGGCCGAATCGCTGGGAGAACAGGGGGGCAAGGTCAAGGTGACCCTCTCGCACAAGACGGTGCTGCAGGCAGAGCAGGAAATCGATTGCTTCGGCAACGCCATCCCCCCGGGAACCTATCAATGCCTGCAGGTTGCCGACACCGGATGCGGCATGGACCAGGAGACCCAGAAGCGGATCTTCGAGCCGTTTTTCACCACCAAGTTCACCGGGCGGGGGCTGGGGCTTTCCGCCATCAGCGGCATCATCAGGTCCCACAACGGCTCGCTGCAGCTCTGTAGCGCCCCCGGCGCGGGGACCACTTTCAGCGTCTATTTCCCCCTCCCCCCATGCTGCCCCGCCGGAGATGAAGTCGCTGCGCCCCTCCCCTTGCCGCTCACAGCTGCCGCACGGCTTGAAGGGACTATCCTGCTGGTAGACGACGAGGAGCAACTACGTGCCGTCGGCTGTGAACTCCTCACCAGCATGGGGTTCAAGGTGATTGGCGCCAATAACGGCAGCGAGGCGCTCGCGATCTGGCAGGAGCGGAAAAGCGAGATAGACCTCGTGCTGATGGACCTGACCATGCCGGAACTGGACGGCGTCGAGACCTACCGCACCCTGCGCGAAGATACCCCCACACTTCCGGTTCTTTTTTGCAGCGGATACGGGGACCAGGACATCCGCCCCTGCACAGGCGAAGACCCCCGCGCCGGCTTCATCGCCAAGCCGTACCAGCTGGCCCAACTGCGATCGGCATTGGCTGCCCTCTGGAAAACTGCATAGAGCTTCTCTCACCCTGTCGCTCAAGAGTCCCACTCACCTGCTCTTCCCGTGATGCAGCAGAGGTCCCCCCGCCTGACGCACCCTCTTCCACCGCCAAGGCATGCCCCTTTTCCCGCCTTGGCCGGCAGCTACCTTCCTTGCGGCAATAAACTCCCCCCCACTGGCCCCTACCGCGCCATCTGCTAGAATAGGCCGGTGCAATTAATAAACCCCAATGATAATGCCCATTCACGTCGGCGTTTCAGCCGGCGCGCTACCGCGGCAGCAACCGAGATGCCCGGCCACAACCCGCGCAGGAGCCTGGGGATGTGGCTTTTGGCCGCGCTCTTTCCCCTGGCGGCGTTGGCGCTGCAGTGGCTTTTATGGGAAAAGCTGCGCCCCTACGTCTGGCTCTTCTTCTACCCGGCAGTATTCCTTAGTTCCTGGGCCGGGGGAAGGGTCGCCGGGCTCCTGGCTACGGCTTTCTCCGCTACGGTCGTCTGGTATTTCTTCATCCCCCCCGAACAAAGCTTCTCGCTGGAGCACCCCTCGACGGCAATTGCGCTGCTCATCTTCGCCGGCATGGGCATCCTTTTCTCGCTGTTCCACGAGCGGCTGAGAAAAGCGGACCAGCAGACCCGGCTGGCGCTGGCGGAGGCGACCTCGGGGCGCGAGCAACTTGAACGGCGAATGGAGGAGCGCACCAAAGAACTGGTCGATCTGGTCGACGAGCTGCGACGCAAGGAGACGGACCTGAGGAGGTCCCAAGAGCTGCTGAAACTTTTCATCGAGTACGCGCCGGTGCCGCTTGCCATGTTCGACCACGAGATGCGTTACCTCTACGCGAGCCGGCGCTGGCGCAGCGACTACGGGTTGGGAGACCGCCACCTCGTCAAGGTCAGTCACTACGACATATTCCCGGAGATCCCCCAGCACTGGAAGGAGCTGCACCAGCGCGGGCTCGCCGGAGAGATCCTGCGCGAGGAGGCCGAAGAATTCCGGCGCGCCGACGGCACGGTCCAGTGGCTGCGCTGGGAACTCCGTCCCTGGTACGACGCCGGAGGAAAAGTGGGGGGGATCGTCATCTTCAGCGAGGACATCACCAACAGAAAATGCGCCGAGGACGCGCTGCAAAAACTCAACGAGGAGCTGGAACTGCGCGTGGCCCAGCGCACCGAGACACTGGACCAGATCCTGGGCGAGCGGGAGGCGCAGAATGCGGAGCTGCAGCGCGCCTACCACGAGCTCGAGGCGGAAACGGCGCAGCGTATCCGCATGGTAGAGGAACTGCGGCAAAAGGAACAGTTGCTGATCCATCAAAGCCGTCTCGCGGCGATGGGGGAGATGCTCGGCTACATCGCGCACCAGTGGCGCCAGCCGCTTAACGTCCTCGGGCTGCACCTGCAGGTGCTGGGGCTTTCCTACCAGCACGGGACCTTCAGCCAGGAACTCCTGGAGCAGAGCGTGGAAAAAACGATGGGCATCATCAGGCACCTCTCCAGGACCATCGACGACTTCCGCGACTTCCTGGTCCTCAACAAGGAAAAGACCCTGTTCCAGGTCGACGAGGTGGTGGTAAAGACGGTCGGGTTCATCGAGGAGAATCTCAAGAAGGCCGGGATCAACATCGAGGTCGCCTGCACCAATCCGCCGGAGGTGAGCGGCTTTCCCAACGAGTACAGCCACGTGATCCTGAACCTTTTGACCAACGCGAAGGACGCCTTCTCCGAGCGCCATATTGAGCATCCGGTGATCAGGGTTCATTCGGGGTCCGAGCAGGGGAAGACGGTGGTGACCATCGGCGACAACGCCGGGGGAATCCCCGAAGGGATAATCGACAAGATCTTCGACGCCTACTTCACCACCAAGGGGTTGGGAAAGGGAAGCGGGGTTGGCCTTTTCATGTCCAAGATGATCATCGAGAAAAACATGGGGGGCAGCCTCACCGTTCGCAATGTCAACGGCGGCGCCGAGTTCAAGATCGAGGTCTGAACTCGCCGCAAGCAAGGGAGGTCGACCATGACCCGCGCACCCTCATCTTGGCTCCTGCTGGCGCTGATCTCACTGTTTTGCTTCAGCGCCGAGGCCGGCGCCCACACGATAATAACCCGGACCAGCGACGACGAGACCGTCACCCTGCCCCAGCTTGCCGCAGCCGCCAAGGACTCCCAGGTGATCGTCGTAGGGGAGTCGCACGACAACGAGTACCACCACGAATTGCAACTCGACCTGATCCGTTCCCTGAACGAGAGCAAGCTGCCGCTGGCAATCGGGATGGAGATGATCCAGTCGGACTTCCAAGTGCAACTGGACGCCTGGAGCGCCGGCAAACTGAGCGAAGAGGTAATGCAGGCGGTATTCGAGCTGAACTGGTCCGACTGGCCGCTGTACCGTGAGATATTCCTCTACGCCCGGGACAACCGCATCCCGATGATCGCGCTGAACGTCCCGCTTCACATCGTCAGGAAGGTCTCGCAGCAAGGCTTCAGCTCCCTCACTCCCGAAGAGAAAGGGGACCTGCCGGCCGGAACCAGTTGCGACCTGAGAAACCCGCAGATCGCCTTCCTCAGGAAATCGTTCCAGGGGGTCAGCCACCATGGTGAGAATGGGAAGATGTTCAGCAACTTCTGCCAGGCGCAGACGGTCCGCAACAGCGGCATGGCGCTCAACATGGCGCACTACCTGGAAAAGCAACCGGGTCGCAGGATAGTCGTTTTGACCGGTATCTGGCATGCGGTCAAATACGGCATACCGGACCAGCTCCAGCGCCTGGGGAAGCTTAGCTACACGGTGATCCTCCCCGAAACCCCCTTCATCAACAAGGAAAACGCCGGCAGCGCCGAGGCCGACTACCTGGTGAAGCAATAACCGGCGAAACGCAACGGGGGACAGGCGATTTCCCGGGGCGGGAAATACCTGTCCCCCTTTATCGATGCAGCCGGGCGCTCTAGCGTGCGGTCTCGAAGGGATCCTTTCTAACCCGCTCCTTCTCCTCGTCGAGCACCTTCTGCACTTCGTGCCGGTGCAGCTTCTCCGCCTTTTCGAACAGCCTCTCCAGCGTCAGCTCGTGCTTCTCCCGAAAGTGCTCCAGCGAGTGCGCCCCCAGCTTGCGGTAGCTTTCGAACTGCGCCTCGTCGAACCACTGCTCTGAGGTCGGCTCGTGGGGAAACTCGGCGTGTTTCTTCTCGTAGTTGAAGACATCCGCCGACTCGGCCCCGGTCAGCACGGGCTTATAGACGCTGCAATTGGTCGTAGCCCCCCGTCGTTGTCCTCATTTCCGCTCCTCCTTTGGTGCCTCCCAACCCTCTCCATTCTCGCCCAGCTTAACTGTATGTAATTACACACATTTACGATGCAGCCAGAGAGGGTCGTGTCAAGCAAGGAGGCGGGGCACTATCCCGCCGAGGCGGATATCTTTGAAGAGTCCCTTCAGTTTTATCCGGTTTTGACGAGTAGTACCTGAATGCGACAAGATGGGGCGGCTCAGAGTATGGCAGCGAGATCTTCCAAGGCAATTGAGAGTCAGCTAAAAATACTGAGAGATGAAGAGAGGATGTTATGAAAGACCTTTACTGGCGGGCCATCAGTATTGACAGCATCGACCCTGATTACTTCCCATCCGTACCGCTGTTCATGAAAACCGCCGGGAACTACGTCCTGTACAAGGACGCTGAGAGGAAGTTTTCCTCGGCCGACCGCAGCCGGATGGACCGTACCGGTACCGAGTTCATGTACGTCAGGGCCGGGGATATGTCAGAGATCTCCACCTATCTGGAGAACAGCCTGAAGGACATGCTGACCAGGGACGACCTCGACAGCGAAAGAAAGGGGAGGATCCTCTACCAGACCTCCATCAACTACCTGGTAGATGCCTTCGAGGCGCCGGAGGAGGCGTCTAACCTGGAGCGCTGCCGGCAACTGGTCCAGCACATGATGTCTTATCTGAGCAACGAGCCCCACGCACTCAAATCGGTCGGGTCGGTCGTGGAGCATAACCTATACATCTTCTCCCACAGCGTACAGGTGGCCGCGCTGAACCTGCTCGCCCACGAGAAGCTGTTCCAGGTCCATCCCGACGAGTTAATAGACGTCGGCATCGGCTCCATGCTCCACGACTACGGGATGATCTTCGTCACCAACGACATCCTGAACAAGCCGGACGCCCTCTCCGACGTCGAGTACTACAAGATCAAGCAGCACACCCAGAAGGGGTACGAATACCTGAAGGACAGCGGGAGATTCGGCGACATGTCGCTCACCATCGTGCGCCACCATCATGAAAGGTACGACGGCAACGGCTACCCCACCGGGATGAAGGGGGACCAGATCCCCCGCAGCGCCCAGCTCTCCGCCATGTGCGACATGTACAGCGCCCTGACCCTCGACCGGGTCTACCGCAAGGCGGTCTCGCACCAGGAGGCGATCAAGGCGATGCGGACGGAAGCGGGAGCCTTCAGCGCCCCGCTGCTCGGAAGCTTCCTCGAGCTGATGACCGCCCAGAAGGAGTAGCGGCGTTCGGTGTTCATGGGACGGGAGGAAGGAGGGCCCTTCATGAGGAGGTTGACAAAAAGGTTCAAAAGCGTAAGATCGACCGGAAATTAGCAGCCGAGATCCGTCACCGACGGATGCGGGGGACCCAATTAAGGGGCGTATTCCAGACAATGGATAGGGCACTTCCAAGCCCGAGCCCGTCAGCTAACCTCGTAGGCATTTGGGAGAGCATGGAATACGGCCATAAAGCCGCCTGTTCGTGCAGGCGGCTTTTTGCGTCCTGACGGGCTGTTTCCGCTCTTCGCAGTCCACTGCTCGGAGGAGCCCATGAAACAAACTGCAGCAGCACCGCTTTGGAAAGACGTGGTGAAATCGTTCGGCCTGGTGTTCGGCGACATCGGCACCAGCCCCATCTACACCCTCACCGTCATCTTCGCCCTCACCAAGCCCACCTACGACAACGTGATGGGGATCCTCTCCCTGGTATTCTGGACCATGACCATCCTGGTCAGCGCCGAGTACTCCTGGCTCGCCATGAAGCTCAGCCGCAAAGGAGAGGGGGGGACCATCGTGCTCAAGGAGATCTTGGTGCGGCTCCTGAAGCCGGGGAGAACGGTCGCTTTCGTGGCCTTTCTCTCCTACCTCGGGGTCTCGCTCCTTTTGGGCGACGGCGTCATCACCCCCGCCATCAGTATCCTGTCGGCGGTCGAGGGGCTGGAACTGATACCGGGACTGGAGCAGATGCCCCAAGCGGTGCTGATCTCGATAGCCGCGGCGATCGCGGTACTTTTGTTCGTGTTCCAATACAAAGGCACCGACCGGGTGGCGAGCCTCTTCGGCCCTGTGATGGTGCTCTGGTTCGCCGCGCTCACCCTCTCCGGCCTCGCCTCGCTGCTGCAGCGCCCGGAACTGATTCAAGCCCTGAACCCCGCTTACGCCCTCAAGTTCTTCCAGGACAACGGGTTCTCCTCCTTTTTCGTCCTCTCCGAGGTCATCCTGTGCGCCACCGGCGGGGAGGCGCTCTACGCCGACATGGGGCACCTGGGGCGCAAGCCGATCGTCATCGCCTGGTATTTCGCTTTTTGCGCGCTGGCAATCAATTACCTCGGCCAGGGCGCCTTCGTCCTCTCCCACGGCGGCGGGAAAAACATCCTTTTCTCCATGATCCAGCACCAGGCCCCCGTGCTCTACGTCCCCTTCCTGCTTCTCGCGGTAATGGCCACCATCATCGCCTCCCAGGCCATGATCAGCGGGGTGTTTTCCGTCATCTACCAAGGGATCAACACCCGCATCATGCCGCTTTTGAAGGTGGACTACACCTCAAGCCATCTGAAGTCCCAGATCTACATCAGCTCCGTCAACTGGTGCCTTTTGGCCGCCGTCATCTTCATCATGCTGGTTTTCCGCCGCTCGGAGAACCTCGCCGCCGCCTACGGGCTGGCGGTAACCGGGACCATGACCATCACCGGGATCATGATGGTCATGATCTACCGCCGCACCTCCATGAAGTGGAAGGTCCCCTTCGCCGTCATCGTCACCGCTGTCGACCTGGTGTTTTTCACAGCCTGCCTCAACAAGATCCCCCATGGCGGCTACTGGTCCATCGTCCTCGCATCGATCCCCTTTGCCACCATAGTGGTCTGGACCATGGGGCAGCGGGCGCTCTACCGTGCCCTCAAGCCGCTCGATCTCGACACCTTCCTCGTCTCCTACAATCAGATCTACGCCAAGGGAAAGAACATCCCCGGGACCGGGCTTTTTTTTACCAGGGAGACGCCGGTGGTACCACCCTATGTGGTGCATAGCATCATCAGAAGCAACATCATCTACGAGCGCAATATCTTCATCTCCATGATCAGGACAGATGTCCCCTTCGGTCTCAAGAGCGCGCTTACCTCTGCGCTCGGCCCCGGGCTGGACGCCTTTGTCATCAAAGCTGGCTACATGGAGGTGGTAGAGATCGAGAAACTCTTGAAGGCGAACGGGATCGAGGAAAAGGTCATCTTCTACGGTGTGGAGGACATCAAGACGGCCAATCCGTTCTGGAAATTTTTCGCCACTATGAAGAAACAGACCCCCAACTTCGTCCAGTTCCACAACCTCCCAGCAGGAAAACTACAGGGAGTGGTTACCAGGGTCGAAATGTAAATAGCACAAAATCAACCACTTACGCAGCATGACACTCGTTGCCTTTTTATATTTCGTGTGCTACCGTTAAGAAAAGGCGAAAGGGAAGATGTATGCAATATCCATTGGCAGCACCCCACAGAGGCAGGAAAGATGAGGTGTGAGGCGGGTTGATCCCCCCACAAGCAGAGGCGAAGCGGACGGGAGTTGGCGGTAGAACCAACCCCGAAGATGGCATCGCCGGTACAACGAAAGGAAGGAAACGGCGATGTCCCCCTCATGCTGTTAGATCAGCAGAGGAACGGAGGTCCCAAAAATGAGAAGCGTGAGAAGGGCGTTGTTTACAGTGATAGCCATGGCAGGCCTGATGGGATTGGTGACAGGTACAGGCTACGCCGCCGGAACCAAACATTCCGGTACGCACCACAAAGCCGGGACCATGAGCAAAACTTCCAAGACGCACCACAAAACAATGACTCACAAAACAGGCAGCGCCAGAGGGACTGCTGGTGGTGGCCTGACAGAATCCAGCATGCCAAGCGGTGTGGGAGCACATTCCACCACCAGGCAGGATTTCAGCGTGGAAAAAGTGGGGCCGGAAACGGGTAGCGGCGGCGCAATGGGTACCGGTGCCGGCGGAAACGTCGGTACTAGCGGAACTATGCAAAGAGGCACCGGCGGCACCTACGACCAGGGTACTGGCGGCACCATGCAAAGAGGCACCGGCGGCACCTATGACCAGGGTACCGGCGGCACCATGCAAAGAGGCACCGGCGGGACCTATGACCAGGGTACCGGCGGCACTATGCAAAGAGGCACCGGCGGCACTTATGACCAGGGTACCGGCGGCACCATGCAAAGAGGCACCGGCGGGACCTATGACCAGGGGACCGGCGGCACCATGCAAAGAGGTACCGGAACCTACGATCAGGGTACCGGTAGTATGGGTACCGGCGGAACGACCGGCACTGGCAGCGGCGGCAGCATGGGTACTGGCGGAACAACAGGCACCGGCGGTAGCATGGGTACCGGTGGAACGACCGGCACCGGCACCGGCGGCAGCATGGGTACCGGCGGGACGACCGGCACCGGCAGCGGCGGCATGGGTTCTGGCGGGAGGTAATGGTCTTCAGCCTGCCGAATAAAGCACTGAAGTTAAAAAGGGTTACAGATCTCTCTGTAACCCTTTTTTTATCTTATGCACCGGCGAAGCGAGTGCCGCGACTGGGGAGGATGGCCCCTTGCGTCTCGCCATGCCGTGTCTCGTCGTCGTATCCCACCTGCTTCTCTTTCAGCACCCAGAATTTCTCGTCCGTGACCCGTGTGATCTCCGCAGCCAGTGCATCTGCAGTAGGGAACGCAGGCAACGACGCCAGCAGTTCGTTTATCTCCGAAGCAGCCTGTAAGGCCAGATTCTTGTGACCGAACTCATGCTGTTGCAGGCGCTCCGAGTAGCGCGCCCACACCAGGTTCAGCTCGGGGTCGGTGCAACTGGCGCCGACGCGCGGAAGGCGATACTCGATATCGACGTTGGTAGTGGCCGACTTGACCCGATAGCCGCTCGCGTCCTGCGCTATGTCATAAGAGAAGTTGATGTCCCAGCTGGTAAGGGCGGAATAGACCCGGCCATCCTCGCCAACGGTACCCCTCTGGTTCATCTCCCTGCGCAGGTCATCGACATCTTTACCGCTTATCTCGTAGTAGGTGTAACGTTCCTTGGCGGTCAGCTCGCAGGAAGGAGCGCTCCTGGTGCCGGCTGAAAGGGGGGAGGCGCAAAGGAGAAGAATAGCCATAAGGCCCGCAAGAGTGGTAACGCGCCGGAACATGAAGAGGTCCCTCCTAATCTAATTAAAGTGCGAGGTAAACATAACTCATACCGAAGGAGTCAGGGGTGACCCAGGTCACAAAATGCGCGCATTTCCGGACCTTTGCAGCGCAGAGAAAGCTCGCACGGCGCGACGGAGAAAATTCCGCGGGCCGAAGGGGTGGCACAGCCGGTTTTTCGTTTCCCGACGGTACTGGAAAAGCGGGGGCTGGATGAGACGGCAGGCGCAAGCTCAACAATTGACATATTTTAATCGGTCGTTATGATCTGCAAGGCGTTCAAATAACCTCAAAAAGGAGTACAAGCTATGAAAAAGTCATACGTTATAGGTGCTCTGCTCTTAGTTGCCATGACAACTGGCTGCAGCAGCCGCGGCGGCAGCGCTGCAGGCGGAGCGTTAGGTGGTGCGGCGATCGGCGCAGGAGCATATGAGTACAACGCTTACCGCCAGATGCAGCAACTTGATCAGGATTACAAGGCAGGAAAGATGAACAAGCAGGAGTATGAGATCCGCAAAAATCAGATTGAGAAAGGCTCACTTTTCCAGAAGTAAACTGACAGGCAGAGGTACGGAAGACAGCAAACGGAGATCGCCATGTTCAATAGGATCCTCGCCACCCGCGACGACATCAACCTGACCATAGTCAGAGTATTCCTGGGCTTAGTGTTCTTCCCCCACGGTGCGCAGAAAATGCTGGGCTGGTTTGGCGGTCCAGGCTTCTCCGGCACCATGCAGATGTTCACCCAGAACATGAAGGTCCCGATGGTCTTCGCCTTCCTGGCCATCTGCGCCGAGTTCCTAGGCTCTTTGGGACTGCTCGTTGGCCTTTGCACCAGAATCGCCGCCTTCGGCATCCTGGCCAACATGGTCGTGGCCATCTTCATGGTTCACCTCCCCAACGGCTTTTTCATGAATTGGACCGGCAAGCAGCCTGGGGAAGGGTTCGAGTACCACCTGCTGGTCCTGGGAATGGCATTGGCTCTCATCGTCGGCGGCGGAGGGAAGGCATCGCTCGACCGTAAGATAGCCGTTGACCCGACAGGGAGGACACCGCATTGATCCTTGAAGTGCCGACTGGCAGGAGAAAATTGCCTGAGCCTCAATGAAGCCCGTTCCGATCAACCGGAACGGGCTTGTTGTTGATACAGCGCCAGCTCAACTCTTTTAGCCACTGAGAAGATGCGTTTATTCGCAATCCATGCTAGCTTATAATAGTATTGCTACTGTACGACTCTCTCCGTGTGAGGTCCGTGTGTCTAAGCCTGAAAAGTACATACTTATATCCGCAGCAATAGTCATCTCGATTATCGTCTTTGTGACCGCGCTTCTCCCGATCATTGTCAGGAACAAGACAATCAGCGCCCTGAAGGAAGCAACGGGACGAGAGGTGCGTCTCTCCACCGTCCGTATCAACCCCTTCACCCTGACCGTCACCGTCAATGACTTTGCCATTGCCGAAAAAACAGGCCCTCCGCTGGTTGCCTTCCGTGAGGCTAAAGCGTCCCTCGCCCTGGCATCGGTTTACAAGCGGGCATTGGTCCTTTCCGAAATCGCGCTCGATACACCCAGCGTCAGCCTGGTCCGCACTGCACCCAACCGGTTCAACTTCAGCGACATCATCGACCGGCAACCCAAGGGCAAAGCACCGGAGCAAGGAAAACCGCTCCTTTTTTCCCTGAACAACATCATCGTGAAGAACGGTTCCATAGACTTCGACGACCGGATGACGGCTGGAGGACGGAAGCACACAGTCCGCGATCTGCAGATCACCATCCCCTTTATCAGCAACATCCCCTACCTCGCAGACAGGTACGTGGATCCCCGCCTGGCCGCGGTAGTGAACGGCGCCCCCTTCAACTTCACCGGAAAGCTGAAACCGCTCAGCAAGTCGCTGGAAACATCGGTGCATATTGGACTCAAGGGGCTTAACCTCCCCCAATACCTTGCCTATGCCCCGGTCCCTCCCCCGGTAGACCTGACCTCCGGGCGGCTCACCCTGGACATGGATCTCGCCTACAGGGTATCCGCCGAAAAGAAACCGGAGCTGATACTGAAAGGCGGGGCGGGACTGGCGGAGGTCCGGGTGAACCTGCTGGATGGGAAACCGCTGCTGCGGATCCCCTCGCTGGAGCTAAAAGCCGACAGGCTGGAGGTAATGGCAAAATCTTTCGAATTCGGCTCCATCGCGCTGAACGGGCTGGAGCTCTTCATCGACCGCGACAGCAATGGCCGCTGGATGTACGACCGCATACTGGGTGCCACGGAAAAACCGAAGGAACCAAAAGAACCGAAGGCGGCTAAGGACCGCGAGGGGGAGCAAAAAGCCATCTTCGCGGCGCGATCCTTTGTCAGCAGCAATGGAACCGTCCACTTTCACGACGCCATCCCCAAAGGCGGCTTCACCAGCACCGTTTCCGATCTCAACCTGACACTGAAGGAGTTCAGCACCAGACCGGGCGGCTCCGCCAGCTACGACCTTTCGCTTCTGGTCGATGACGCGACCCTCAAGAGCCGAGGGCAGTTTGCCCTTGCCCCTTTGTCGCTGACCGCCTCGATCCAGCTTGCCGGGGCAAAGCTCGGGCGCGCCTGGCCCTACCTGCGGCAGTATCTTACCGCGCCGGTGCAAGGGACGGTGGGGCTCTCTGCAGAACTCCTCTACAGCGAGCTTGAGGGGCTCAGGGTGCAAAAAGGGGATCTCGCCATTGCCGGGCTCTCCACCCGCTACGGCAGTAAGGAAGGGTTCGACCTGGCGACGCTCCAGGTAAAGGACGCCAGCTTCCGCCAGAGCGCAAACAGGCTGGAGGTTGGCGAGGTCAGGCTTTCAGGGGGGAACCTTTCCCTATCAAGGGAAGCCGACGGGACGCTGTCGCCTCTCTCCCTTCTCGCCGAGCAGCCAAAGTCAAAGCCGGCGCCGCCCCGGAAACCACGCAGGGAGGCCAGTGACAAATCCAAAGAATTCGCCTATCGCGTGCAACGTCTCCAGCTCGACGGCTTCAAGCTCGCCTTCACGGACAAGACCTACGAGGAGCCCCCCCGCTACACGCTTAAGAACACGAGCCTCACCCTCTCCAACCTGCAGGGGCCGAAATTCGCGCCGATGCCGATGACCTTCGCATCCACCTACGGCAAAGCCGCGGGACTCAAGGCCCGGGGGACGCTGACGCCGGCGCCGTTTCGCTACCAGGGGATGATGAGCGTCGCGCGGCTCCCCATCCGGGATTTCGAACCGTACTTTCCAGACTCCTTCAACTTCTCCGTCATCGGCGGCACCGCCGACCTTTCCCTCAATCTGGACGTCGCCGCCAGGGATGGCAAAACCAAGGGGCGCTTCAAGGGGAGCGCGGGGGTGCGCGACTTCCACAGCATCGACGCCGTCGGGGACCAGGACCTCCTTAAGTGGGAGAGCCTGCAGTTCGACGAATTCCAGGGCGAATTGGAGCCGTTCTCGTTGAACATCCGACAGGTCGCCTTGAACGACGTCTACTCCCGCGTCATCGTCAGAAAAGACGGCAGCCTAAACCTGCAGGACCTGGTAAAAGCGGAGGCGCCACAGCCTGCGGCAGCCGCGCCCGCCAGCGCCATGCAACCGCCGCGCGTCGCCACGGCCACGGCCACGGCACCGGCTGTTCCCGCGCCAACCGGCGCCACGTCGCCCCCCAAAGCCGCACCGCCAGCGCGTCAGGTATCCGTCGGCAGCGTCACCATCCAAAACGGCACCCTCTCCTTCACGGACAACCACCTGCCGCAGACCTTCAACAGCACCTTCTACAACCTCGGTGGGCGCGTGAGCGGGCTTTCTTCTGAGGAGTCCAAGTTCGCCGACGTCGACCTGCGGGGCAACCTGGAAAACCACTCCCCGATGCAGATCACCGGGAGGCTCAACCCGCTGCGGGACGACCTGTTCGTCGACCTCAAGATTTCCTTCCGGGACATCGAGCTCTCCCCGGTGACCCCGTACTCGGGGACCTACCTCGGCTACGAAATAGACAAAGGAAAGCTTTTCCTCGACCTCAAGTACCTCATCGAGAAAAAGCAGCTCTCTTCCGAAAACAGGGTGTTCATCGACCAGTTCACCTTTGGCAAAAAGGTGGATAGCAACCAGGCGACCAATCTGCCGGTGCGCCTCGCCATCGCCCTACTGAAGGACCGCAAGGGGGAGATCCACCTGGACCTCCCGGTCACCGGCCGCACCGACGATCCTCAATTCAGCATCTGGAGGCTGGTCGGACAGGTGCTGAAGAACCTGCTAGTGAAGGCGGCGACCTCGCCGTTCGCGCTTTTGTCCTCACTGACCGGAGGCGGCCAAGACTTCAGCACCGTCCAGTTCGAGCCGGGCTCAAGCATCCTGTCTCAGGGGGAGAGCCAGAAACTTGAAAAGCTGGCCAAGGTGCTCGCGGACCGCCCCGGCGTGAAGATGGAGATCAAGGGTTTCGTCGACAAGGCAAAGGACCCGGAGGGATACCGGCAGGAACTCCTGGAGCGGAAACTGCGCCACGAGAAATACCTGTACCAGGCAAAGGAACAAAAGGCGAAAGAGTCGAAGGAAGGGGAGAGCGGCGAGACGGTCAAACTGTCCGATGAGGAATACAAGAGTTTCCTGAAGGCGGTCTACAAGAAGGAGAAGTTCCCCAAGCCGCGCAACGCGCTGGGGCTTGTGAAGGACTTGCCGGCAAACGAGATGAGGAAGCTGATCATCGCCAACACGGTCGTAGCAGAAGCCGACCTGCAGTCCCTCGCACGGGAGCGGGCGGCAGCGGTGGTCAACTACCTTGTGGCAAAAGGCGGGCTCCCGCCCGAGCGGCTTTTCCAGGGAAGCGAGGACATCTACCACCCGCCGGCCCAGGAGAGTGCGCTCCGCAGCAGGGTCGAGTTCAACGCCATCGCCCGCTGATGGCACAACGTTCCCTGGCAGGCCAGAGAGTAACCGCGCCTGCCAGGGCTTCAGGGTCCGTGGCGTGCCATTGCTTCTCCATGCTAAAGTGACTGACTTTCCGAGCCCCGCTAAAGATCGCCTTCCAAAGGGCGGTCCGAATCACGCTCAGGCCCGGCTGCCGCGTTCGGCACCATGGGGACGGTGAAATGGAATGTGCTTCCTGAGCCGATAACGCTCTCAGCCCAGATGCTCCCCCCCATCTTCTCGACGATCTGGCGCGTGAGGGCGAGGCCCAGGCCGGTGCCGCCATGCCGCCTGGTAAGCGATGAATCCACCTGGGTGAAGCGGTCGAATATCCTCTGCAACTGATCGGCGGGAATACCGACTCCCGTGTCCCTCACGGAAAACTCGACGTATCGCTCCCCCTGGGCCTCAAGGGGCTCTAAGGTTTTGATGCTCACCTCTATCCCGCCTCGCTCGGTGAACTTCACCGCGTTCCCCAAGAGATTCACCAGCACCTGCCTGAGCCTTCCCTCGTCGCCACTCAATTGGTCGGGAACAGCGCCGTCGACGGGCCAGGAAAGGTGGAGCTCTTTTTCTTCCGCGACCAGGGAAACCACTTCCACCGCCGACCTGACCACCTCCTTCAACGAGAACGGCTTATTCTCGAAGGTCATCACCCCGGCCTCCAGCCGGGAGAAGTCGAGCAGATCGGCGATGATCCTCACCAGGGAATCCGCGGACCGTTTTGCCATCTCAAGGAGTTGCCGCTCCTCCGCGCCGATGTTCATGTCGAGGACCAGCCTGATCATACC
Source organism: Citrifermentans bremense R1 (assembly GCF_000426865.1). GTDB lineage: Bacteria > Desulfobacterota > Desulfuromonadia > Geobacterales > Geobacteraceae > Geomonas > Geomonas bremensis. The sequence goes on along the minus strand of NZ_KE384581.1, from coordinate 91,243 downwards.
GAGCGCCCCCGCCAGGGGCGTCCTCATCTCGTGGCTCATATTGGCGAGAAACTCGGTTTTCGCCCTGTTCGCCGCCTCCGACTGCCTCTGGGCGACGGCCAGCCGTTCCCCGGCCTGCAGCAGCGCCTTTTCGTATTGCTTTTTCTCCTCGATCTCCTTTTTCAGCTGTTCGTTGCTGCTGACAAGGTCCGCGGTCCGGACCTCCACCAGTTTTTCGAGCTGCTCCTGATTACCCCTTAACGCCGCTTCAGCTTCGAGCCTGGCAGCATTCTCCTCCATCAACTGTGAGTTCAGACCTTCGACCCGCTCCTTCGCCTGCTTCAGGGTCTCGATTATCTCCCTGTTCTCGTAGCTGAGCAGCAGCGAGTCGCGGTTTATCGTGTAATTGTGCAGCGAGATGCGCCAAAGCAAAAAACCAAAAAGAGCGGTCATCGCAGCCATGAAGGAATGGAAGGTGTCCTGGACCAGAACGAAGTGCACGATAAGCGGCATGAGGACCGGGATGCTGAATGCAAGGTAGGCATGACGCACCGTCGCGAAGGTCGTTGACGCTCCGGCCGCCATCCCGCCCAAGACGAAGGAGATGAAGACTTGGTGCGCCATGGATGCTTCGGCAAAGGAGAAGACTCCGATGCTTCCCCACGCAGCGCCTATAGCCAGCAAGCCGACCAGGAACCGGTTTGCCCAAGGCCGCGCCTGCGCCGGTTCAGGCTGGTGCTTCGCATATTGGAACCCGAGCAAGCCTCTGAGGATGGTGACTAAGACGATCGCGAACAGCCAGAAGATGAGAAACCGCCGATGCATGACGTCCTTCATGACGAAGAACACAAGCAGCGCGTTCACTAACGTCGCCACCATCCCCAGCGGAGCCAGACGGTAAAGCTGCTTGACCTGTTCCGCGAAGATGAGCTCCTTGTAGAGCGCGGAATACTGCTGATGGTTCTGATCGCCCATGTCGTTTCGGCTTTCCGGCATCATGGATTCCCTTGTAAGGGGAGAGGGAGGTAAGGCTTAGCTGACGCCTTTTGAGTAGTCGTTTTTTAAAAGAGAGAACAGTTCGTCGAGGTCGATTGGCTTAGAGAGGTAATCGTCCATGCCGGAGTCGAGGCATTGTTGCCGGTCTTGCTCCATTGCGTGAGCGGTCAGGGCGATGATCGGAGTGTGGCTTCCTTTGAGGGCTTCCTTTTCGCGGATCATCCTGGTAGCGGCGAAACCGTCCATGACCGGCATCTGTACGTCCATGAAGATGAAATCAAAGGTTTCATCTTCCCACGCCTCCACGGCTTTGCGGCCATTATCGACGCTGCGGCAGTCAAAACCGCACCGTGACAGCAGCGTCGCCATCATCTGCCTGATGGTTGGGTCGTCTTCTGCTACTAAGATCCGCATTGGCTTACTCCTGAGCTCACAGGTGCAACGACTGCAATAACAAGCCGGTATCAAGATAGCATCCGGTTATCCAAAGTAAAGACTGTGAGCAAGATATGACAGACACGCCCCCTAACGGCTGAAGGGAAGACGGACCGAACGGGATTAACATTGACTCACACTTAAAATACTATACGCTCTTTGAGTTTCAAACCCTACCGACAGGAAATCAAAGGAGGCTAACCATGGCAAATTCAGCAGGAAATGGCGGAGCAAGCCCCCGCTTGTTGACACCCGGCAACTCGATGCTGCTCCTTATCGACCACCAGCCTCAGATGGCATTTGCATCCCACTCCATCGACATCCAGCTCCTCATCAACAACGTGACCGGCCTGGCTAAATCCGCCAGGATCTTCAGCGTCCCGGTTGTTCTCACCACCGTCGCCGCCAAGAGTTTCAGCGGACCCATATTCGCCAACCTGCAGGAGGTGTATCCCGAAACCGACCCCATCGACCGCACCACCATGAACTCGTGGGAGGACCCCAAGGTGGTGGAAGCGGTCCGGCGGACCGACCGTAAAAAGCTGGTGATGGCGGCGCTTTGGACCGAGGTATGCCTTGCCACCGCCGCCTTGTCGGCCTTGGATGACGGCTACGAGGTGTACATCGTCACCGACGCGTCGGCAGGGGTAACCAGCGAGGCGCACGAAATGGCCATCCGGAGGATGATCCAGGCAGGCGCGGTGCCGACGACATGGTTGCAGGTGCTCTTGGAATGGCAGAGGGACTGGGCGCGCCAAGAGACCTACAACGCGGTCATGGCCGTGGCCAAAGAACATGCGGGAGGGTACGGCTTGGGCATCAACTACGCCAAAAGCATGCTGGGAGAACACGCCAGCGAAGGCTAGAGGGGAAAGGCCGGAGGAGAAAAGGTATGAAGGGACCTGAACTCGTTCTTTACAACGGCGCCATAACCACACTCGACGAAAATAACCCCGAGGTGACGGCTTTAGCCGTCTCCGGAGGCCGCGTCACCGCTATCGGCGGAGCGGAACTGCTGGAAAGCGCCGACGAGAGCACCAAGAGGGTAGACCTCAAAAAGCACCGGGCGATTCCTGGGCTGAACGACTCCCACATCCACGTGATCCGTGGCGGGCTCAATTACAACATGGAGCTGCGCTGGGATGGCGTCCCCTCGCTGCACGACGCGCTGGGGATGCTGCGCGAGCAGGCGCGGCGCACCCCGCCCCCGCAGTGGGTGCGCGTGATCGGAGGGTGGACGGAATTCCAGTTCGCCGAGCGGCGCATGCCGACCCTGGAGGAAGTCAACCAGGCGGCGCCGGACACCCCCGTGTTCATCCTCCACCTTTACGACCGGGCCCTGGTCAACAAAGCTGCGCTGCGTGCTCTTGGGTACAACCGCGACACGCCGGACCCGCCGGGGTCCGAGATCCAGCGCGACAAGGCGGGGAATCCGACCGGGCTCCTGATAGCGCGGCCGAACGCGATGTTGCTGTACGCAAGCCTCGCCAAGGGGCCGAAGCTTCCCTACCAGGACCAGCTCAACTCGACCCGGCACTTCATGCGCGAATTGAACCGGCTGGGACTTACCAGCGCCATCGACGCGGGAGGCGGCTTCCAGAACTACCCTGACGACTACCGCGTCATCGAGGAGCTTGCCGCAAGCGGCCGGCTTACCCTGCGCATCGCCTACAACCTCTTCACGCAACACCCCAAAAGCGAGTTGGAGGATTTCACCGAGTGGGTGCGGAGCTCGTCGCCCGGATCCGGGGACGATTTCTACCGCCACAACGGGGCAGGAGAGATGCTGGTGTTTTCCGCCGCGGATTTCGAGGATTTTCTGGAACCGCGCCCCGATCTCCCGCCGATGATGGAGCGGGAGCTGTCACAAGTCGTTCGCCTGCTGGCGGAGAACCGTTGGCCCTTCCGCCTCCATGCCACCTACAACGAGTCGATCACCCGCTTCCTCGACGTCTTCGAGGCGGTGAACCGGGACGTCCCCTTCAACGACCTGCGCTGGTTCTTCGACCATGCCGAGACCATCACGCCGGAAAACCTGGAACGGGTGCGGAATCTGGGCGGAGGCATCGCCATTCAGGACCGGATGGCGTTCCAGGGGGAGTATTTCAGGGAACGCTACGGCAGGGACGCCGCCGCGAATTCTCCCCCCTTCGCCAGGATGCTCGACATGGGCATACCGGTTGGCGCCGGCACCGATGCCACCCGGGTCGCCAGCTATAACCCTTGGGTTGCCCTGTACTGGCTTGTCAGCGGTCGCACGGTGGGAAAGATGCAGCTCTACCCCGAGCAAAACCGCATCGACAGGCTGGGCGCGCTGCGGTTGTACACGGTCGGGAGCAGTTGGTTTTCCGGGGAGGAGGAAAAGAAGGGAAGGCTCGTGCCCGGACAGCTGGCAGACCTGGCGGTTCTTTCAGCGGATTACTTCAAAGTCGCCGAGGAGGAAATTCCAGGCATCGAATCGGTGCTGACTATCGTGGGAGGAAAGGTGGTTCATGGCGCGGGAGATTTCGGCAGCCTGGCGCCGCCGCCTCTCCCGGTGAGCCCCGACTGGTCCCCGGTCGGCAGCTATGGCGGATACCACAGCCGCGTTCACGACCAGAACGCCTTCAGGTCATGCTGCCGCCACGCCATCGAAAGACCGTTGCGCACGGCGCCAGGCTCGTTCCCCTGGGGGGGAGGTTGCGACTGCTTCGCCTTCTGAGGCGATAGGCAGCAGACGACACTGTGAGAAAGGGGCGCCCGGCGGGAGGGGGAGAGTTGGAAACTGCTTGATTCATGTGGTGCAAAGACCTAACCGGACACTGCGGGGTGAGAAGGTTTCCGGCTAGGCGAGGGTCATAAGCAGCGGGTGGTCGAAACCCGCCCCGGCGATGCGGCCGGCAGCAGAACTTTTCCCCTCCAGACAGGCCTCTGCAAGGCCGTGGCTGCGGCAGAGATGGACCAGGACGCCGAGGTTGCCATAGAGGGAGAACCCGAGAAACTCGCCCATGTTTTTTGCGCCCGCCTCCTCCAGCTCTTTCCCGCTCTCCTGGAGCACTGCGACGTAGTGGCTCGGGAAGGCGACCACCTTCCGGTCCAGCGCGGCCACGAACGCTTCCCGTTCCGCCTGAGAAACCTGTGAGAAATCGGCGCCGCACCAGACGCTCTCCCGGGTGGAGATGAGCGAGCGGCAGGACAGGGGACGCACCGGATAGACGCCGCATGCGCCGGCATCGGTCAAAAGCGGGCAAAATCCCATCGTCTGCCGGTGCAGGCGCAGATATTCAGGAAGCTCGGTCACTCCCTTAAGCAGGTCCCTGAGTTTCACCGCGTAGCTCTCGACCGCCCTCCCCTGCGCCTCGTCCAGCTGCCGGGCGACGGCGAGTGCCTCGACAAAGCCGGTATGGACGGCAAGACTGCAGCAGTTGCGGCACCCCTTGCCGCAGAAGATTGCGCCGCCGCTGGAGCGATAGTCGTCGACCCAAGACCGCACGAACATCTCGAGAAAAACCTGCTGCTGTTTGACCATATCCAGAAGGTCGCCCATCGCCTTTTCTGCCGTCATCTCATTCCTTTCTTGCGGGTCCCGTGACAGGATCCCGGTCAGCGCTTCTTTTTCTTTCTGTGGCTCTTTTTCGCCTGGCCGCCATGATCGTGCCGCGGCTCGTCTACCGGTGCCTGGCCCGACTTCACCATCATCAAAGGTATTAACACCACGGCGAATACCGCGAGAATAACTGCCAGAGCAATCAGTGGTGTGGACATAATCCCTCCTAACGGTTCTTGAGATACAGGTGATGGGCGCGCTCCAATACGCCGGAAAAACGGCACTTAAAATAAGCTAATTACCGCAGGATGGCAAGAAAAAGAGGGAAAGCTACGAGTTGAACGCCGGGGGAGAAGCGAATCAGGCGGGGGTTGAACAGTGTTAAAAGTGGGGAGGTTTACACCAGCTCCTGGAGCTTCCTGCTTAAACTGGCAAGCTTGTACGGTTTCTGTATGAAACCCGCCAAGCCCCTTCCGATAAACCTCTCGGCGATGTCCTGTTCAGTGAAACCACTGGACATTATCACCTTGATGGACGGATCCATGCTGCGCAGGATGCGGAAGGTCTGTTCCCCGTCCAGGTTCGGCATGGTCTGGTCCAGAATGACGCAGGTGATGTCGCCGTGGTGCTCCTTGAAAAGCTCCACAGCGACCAACCCGTCTTCCGCAGTAAGCACGCGGTATCCCAACATTTGGAGCATCTCGTTGCCGAGGTTGCGGATGGTCTCCTCGTCGTCGACCAACAGTATGGTGCCGGAACCCGGCGACAGCTGACCCGCTTCCGCCTCCTGCACTGGACGTGCAGAGCCTGGAGGAAGAGCCGGCAAAAATACGGTGAACCTGGAGCCCTTGTCCGGTTCGCTGTGAACCTCGATAGTCCCTTTGTGCCCCCGTATGATGCCGAGGACTGCAGCCATGCCGAGGCCCCGCCCCGTGAACTTGGTGGTAAAGAAAGGGTCGAAGATCTTGGCCAAGGTAGCCTGATCCATGCCGCACCCATCGTCGGCAACCTCAAAGTAGAGGTAGGTTCCCTCCTTAAGCGTGTCGTTCAGCCACAACTTGGAGAGAAACGCGGCATCGCACTCCGTGGCGCCGGTGGAGATCGATATCACTCCGCTGCGATCGCCTATCGCTTCGGAAGCGTTGATCACCAGGTTCATGATGACCTGCCGGATCTGGGTCGCATCGACCGACACCAGCGGCAGCCCACTGTCCAGATTGAAGCGGACATCCACCTTTTTAGAGATGGAGACCTCCAACATGTGGTTCATCTCGTTTATCAGCTTGTTGACATCGATCTCCTCGATGATGAAATTCCCTTTGCCGGAATAGGCCAGCATCTGCCTAGCCAAGTCAGCCGCACGCTGTGAAGAGATCTCTATGTTTTGCAGGTTGGTTCGGGCAGGAGATTCAGGGGGAAGAGTCAAAAGCGCCAACTCCGCGTTCCCCATGACCGACATCAGGATGTTGTTGAAGTCGTGGGCGATGCCGCCGGCAAGTACCCCCAGGCTCTCCAGCTTCTGGACATGCAGCATCTGGGCTTCCATTTTTTTCTTCTCTTCAGTCAGCCTTTTTTCGTCAGTCACATCCCGGCCGACGACGAGCAGATGCTGCTTTTCCTTGATGAGGAGCCTGGACAGGATGTAGGACATCACCACGGATTTTCCGAAGCTCGTGCAGATATCCGCCTCGACTACCCGAACCACGCCGTCCGCGAGCACCTTTTCCGCAGCGGCGAGCAGGCCGCTCTCCCGCCATGACTTTAATTCCCGGAAGTTCTGCTCCTGCATCGTTTTCATGTTGCCACCCGCAATATCGGCGGTGGCCTGGTTAAGCAGGATGCATTTGCCCGAACCCCCTTCAAAGATGCGGATTCCCATCGGCGAGTGCCGCATAAGAGACTCGAACAGCAGCAGATTCTCCCGGCGCTCCTCCTCCGATTTCCTAAGCTCAGTGACATCCCGGGTTATGGCAAGAAGGGATACGATCTCCCCCCTGTCATTGCGAAAAGGGACGGCATGGCTATCGACCCAGAGGTGCCCCCCCTTGAGGCCGTGCACCTCGAAGACCAGGTTGCCGGCAACGCCATCAAAGACGCGCTGGGTCAATTGAATGAAGGCGTCCCGATGTTCGGGAGCTATCAGCGGGTAAATGCACTGCCCCTGAACCTGCGCCAGCGAATCTGCCTCAATCATCTTCAGGCCGGCGCCGTTCATCATCTGCACCCTCCCCTCTGCGTCCAGGAGCTTGACGCATTCCGGCTCGGTCTCGATGATCGTGTTCATAAAGACCTTGCTGTGAGCCAGGGCATCCGTTCTGGTACAAAGCTGATCAGCCATGCCGTCCAGTGTCTGGGCGAGGCTGCCGAGTTCGCCTCCTGTCACAGCCTCGGAGACGCGAATGCGCAGGTCCCCCAAGGCAACCCGCCTAGATGCGTCTTCCAGAAGCTGCAAACGGTCAGCGATGCAGCGCTTGCCGATAAGCACCGCGCAAAGGCAGGCAAGGGCCAGAAATGACGATAAAAGCAACGCGCTCAGGACAAGCGCCCGGTTCGCCTTCTGGGTTGCCGCTTCCACGGGGATACCTGCGGTGACGTACAGGTACGGGGTCTTTTCCCCGGGGAGGTACAGTTTGCGGTAGGCGATGATCCTTGTGTCTCCTGCCAGCCCCTTCCTGATGCTCACCCCTTCGTCCGACCCCTCCACCATTTTGCGGAAGGAATCTGCTGTGTAAGCCTTCCCGGTAAAATTCCCCTCGGTCAGTCCCCTGGCAAGGATGGTGCCGCGATGATCTATGATGGTGAAGCTGGAACCGGCCGGCAACCGCATCTGCTGCAACAGATCCCGGTAGTTCTCGAGATTGAAGGCGACGCCGATGACCCCGGCGATTGCGCCGCTGTCGTCTCTTACCGGGTAGCCCAAGTTGAAGACTGGTTTGGTGGTAATGCGGCTGACGATGTACTCGCCGGAGGAGAGTTTTCCGGTTGCCAGGGCGCTCTTGAAATAATAGCGGTCGGAGAGGTTATACGGCACGGCTGCCGGGACTGCGGTGGCCCAAACTTTGCCTTCGTAGTCGGCGATGGTGATATTTGCGTACATCGGGTTCAACTTGAGCAGCTCTTTCAGGACCGACTCGACCTTCGCCGTGTCGCCCGCCTTCACCTCTGGAAGTTGCGCCAATGCCGTCATCAACTGTTCGGCGGCCACAACTAGGTTCCGTTGTTCGTTTACTATCGTCTCTGCAAATTTGACTGTCTCTTTTCGTGCTTCTCCAAGCATGGCGTTACGAAACTCGATCCCTGAGTACAGGATTATCACCGCAGCAGGCAATGCCACAATACATGTTATCAGTAGCAAAAGTGACCGGATTGAGAGAGACGAAAGACGTAACATTCACATGCCTCGGAAGGGACACTGGACAGTTTTCGAACAGCTGACCAAAGCTCTATTTACCTTCAATGTAATATCGGCAGATCTTATCAGAGATAAATCTCGATTGGACAAGGGATTACGAAATACCGTCTGCCAAATCACTTAATACATATAAGGCAACCACTTTAGCCGAGTTCTTTAGCACCTGTGGCATGTTCGCTGTACCGCTCCGTACCTACCGTTATAACCACAAATGCTGTGTCATCTTTGCCGCATGCACGGGCTCAAACGACCGAAACTGTATTTCCCGCACATGTCTCATGTTTTTCCAAAGAAGATCATGCCCCTTGAGCTTCCGGAATGCCCGCACCCGGTTTTGGAAATACTCTATCTCATCTTTAGTGCCCAATCTGAGTTCGCTGACGGTCCCATAAAGCCTTATGCCAGGAGGAGTAGGGAAACGTCCGGAAAAAAGCGACTTCAACCAGTATCCAATCCCACTGTTGATGCCCATGATGCAGACACGATTATTGCATTTGAGATTGTCCGCCATCTTTTGACAATAACTCTCGATATAAAAACCTGTGCAATCGTCCCTGAGAAAGAGCGAGCCTATCGGCGTGACATGGGGCGTACCGTCCTCACTAACTGTTGCAATGGCACAATGACGATTAGTCGAGTGCGCTTTTTCCAATACCGCTTTTATCATGGGCCAGTGCTTTTCTATCTCCATGTCCCTCTCTCCTTGTTTAGGTGGCGAGCAAGTTAGGTAAGAATTTTCAAATAAGCAGGCACTATATTACGTCTACATATCCAAAGTCAAACCGCCTGTGCTGTCATGAAAGCTCCAGACCGTATAAAGCAAAAGAGGCAGCTACCTTCATAGAGATAACTGCCTCTTTCCAACGACCGCTCAACCCGCCTTTACCCCGGGGGTGGGCCGGCAAGGAATCGAATCATCAAGGGATCCCTCGGAGGGCCTATGATGGGCCCAAACAACTGGCAAGGTTGCGGGTTCCCCTCACTGTCGCTGCAGCCGCCGCTGCAGGATGGGTGGTCCGGGTTGTCAGAAGTCGTCACGCAGGAACTCGTTGTCGCGCCGATGCATCCGCAGGCCATGTATCCGCCGGTAGCCCCGTTTGGCCTCATCAGGATTATGCCGTTGTTCTTGCCTCCAGGCCCTGGTACTTCCTTGAAGCCGACACCCGGGGCCAGTCTCAGGGCATTGGGCGCCACCACTTCATAAAGCGACGTCTTCTCCCCCACTGTAACCGGGTACATAGGGACTTCATTGGTTGTGGGTGAAACACACGGTGTGCAGCACGCGCCAAGGACGCCGGCGCTCACTGCTAGCGCTATGACCATAACTTTTTTCATCGGTAACCTCCTCAACCTTCATTGGTGTTGTGCTGGCGCTAGATCGACTTCAGGTATTCCACGATCGCTCATCTCCTGCACGGTTACGGCTTCTCCCAGCAAATCACGCTTCGTCCCACATGGCACGAAGCCTCTTGGCGCTGTACTTCAGGTAGCTGGTATCCGGTGTGAATACTTCGAGGGTGATGGTGCCGTCATAGCCTGACTTCTTCAAGATAGCGAGGTGTCTGGGAATATCGATGACCCCGGCACCGAGCGGGAGGTGGAGATCGGCATCCCCCCCCTTGTTGTCGTGGAGATGGGCATGCATGAGGCGCGAGCCGAAACGCTCCAAGATCTCGTCGGCGGTGCTCGTCTTCACCATCAACTCGGTGTGGCCGATGTCGAGGTGCAGCCCCAGTTGCGGCAGGGGATCGAGCAGTTCCGCCAGTTGAGCGGCGCTGTTGAAGTTGCGGGGAAGGTTTTCAACCATGACACTCACGCCTGTCCCCTCCGCCGCCTTCATGATTTCGGTCAGGCTCTTCAGGTTCTGGCTGATTACGAAGGACCGGTCATGCATCGGCGCGTGGGCGTCGGGATGTATGTTCATCGCCTTCGCCCCTAGCTCGGCAAAAATCTCAATACAGTGGCGAAATCCGTCGATCGCCCCACGCCGCACCTCCTCGAAGGGATGGGCGATGGGGAGATAGTAGGCGGTGTGGCCTACCACCCCCATTCCGGTCTCCGCCAGCGCCGCCTTTATCTGCTGCACGTTGCATTGCCACCATCCGGCTTGCGGCGGCTCCAGCGTCAAGTCGATGAAGTCGAGCCCCATGTCGGCGAAGCGGCGTATTTCGTCGGCGGGATTGCGGCAGGGATGGTTCATGGCTCCTATTTTCATGACAAGCCTCCACCAAAAAGATGCTCGCAGTTGAAAAGCGCCACCCTATCGTGGTCGGTCTCCGCAGTAGAGCACGACGGAGGAAGCAGCCCCATCGGAGCCCAGATGGACTCAGGGAGCCGGCAGGCAAGGCCAGGGCAGAACCAGCGGAGCAGATTCACCACGCTCCCCAATACCATCTGGTCCGCCCCCAGATTTGTAAGCAAGCGGTCCCAGTCGAGTTCCACTCCGCGTGCATAGAGCAGACTTAGGATGTCGGGCCAGTCGGCACGATCGTGCCTGAGAATGTAGAGCTTCGACCAGATCAGCTCTTCCACAGGGAGGAGTTTGATCGGCACTTCGCGAACCAGAAGATCCCACCCCAAGGTGAGCCAAGTCTCGTCTATGGAACTCCTTCCATTCAGCATGTACCAGAGCAAGTCTATGATATAGCCCCCGCGAGAACAGCGGTAACTCCAGGTCCGATCGTACGGCACCTCGGTGTACTCCTCGAATCCGAGTTGCCTGCTCATCTCGATGACCTGCCGGCTGTCTTTCTCCAGGAGGTAAATGTCCATGTCCTTGGTATTGCGGACGCAGGCGGAATAGGCCGAGACCGCCAACCCGCCGCCGATAGCGTGCGGGAGGCCGCGCCTGGCCATTTCCGTGATGAAATCGGCGTAGACCGTCCATTGCTCCGGCGGAATGAGCCCCGCCATTATTTCAGAAGCGTTTTCCGGGCCGTGTGATGCTTGCAAAGCTTCGCCCTCCCGTTTTGAGGATGACAACTCATAATGCCTGCGGTGACCTTACCCCCTGAACCTCACTGCATTGTTGCGCATGAAAACAGTCAGCCTCCTTTAGTCCAACAAACTACAGGTGCCATGTACCACGTGCTTTACTAGCAGAGAGAAGCTTTGGGGGAATATGAATAGGCCTTAGCGGGGGTACAGAAAGAAGCAGAAGATTAACAATACCCAATAGTACTGGAAAAGGGAAATTGGGCAAGCAGCCTATTTGGGGAAGGAAGAGGGTGCGAAGGGTTGTTGAAAAGGGGCATGAGAGGATGCGCCTGAAGTCTTGGACACCTTAACAAGCGGATGCCGGAGCAGAAGCATTGGGAGGTGGGCGGTGATAGAGCAGGCTGCTAGCTGAAATCGCCAGGCAGTAATTCTTCCACGGTAGATTCACCTTGTGAGCAATCGCCGCAGGTCCACTTCCATTTCTCATTCAGTCTGATGCGTCCGTCTTTCAATAATTCCGGCGTCGAGCCGCACTCGCCTGTCATCATCTCGCCGTTGAGGTCCACATGGCTGTATCTCATTTCCAGAGACGCATCTGGAAGAACTTTGGCGACAAGCGTTCCAAACTGGACCTGTCCCCCTTGATACGTGTGTTAGTTTCGCTGAAGTGGGGCATCAGGCTATTCTGATTTTCCCCGCAATGTCTCGAAAGAAATCCTGTGACCAGATATCGAGCGCCCGCTGATCTTTTACAAATGGAGCCACGTCCTGGCGGGCCTGATCAACGTCGAGCCGATCAATGGCACTGTTCAAAATGACTTTAAAGGCATCGGCAGATAAGGGATCATCTCCGGTCCAATGAGCAGTTTGCCGCATCCTCTGCTCGAGGTGGGCGAGGTGGAGTTCAGGGTGGTTCGCCAAGTACCAAACGAAGTCGTACCAGTCCCGCCCTTTGACCCTGTTTTTCCATTTACGACATAACAATGCGTGCATCTTGCCGGCGAACAGGTCGGGCAAGGTGTAAGTCCGCACAGAGAAGGAGGTAGGGTTCAAAAGGTATTTCGTCTGCGTATTGAACCCAGAGGGCGGGTCCGTGTCGACCTCGAGCTTCACCTTCACTGTTTGATTCGCGGGGATCGAAGTGACCAGATCCATCCTGGTCTCGATGACGAGCAATTCGTTCCGGGTGTTTCCCTTCAGAAAGGCCGACTGCATCGCTGTTCCAACTGCTTTATCCACCTTTTCGACCGTGATCTTGAAACCGAAGGACTGCAGCTCCACCTCCAGCGCAGTGCTGTATTTCGCCAGGTCAAAATCCTTCGAGGGTGCCAATAGAGAAAAATCGAGATCCTCGGAAAAACGGTCCAGGCCGTAAAGGATGCGAAGAGCAGTCCCGCCATAGAAGGCAGCGTGCTCAAAGAATTTTGCACGAAAAAGACCCAAGAGAGCTACTTCTTGAATGATTTCTCTCAAAGCTCTTGTCGTGTCGTCAAGGCTCTGGGGTTTGTACTTCTCAAGCATCTGTGCAATCGCTTGGTTCATCTCTCATCCTTTTTACAGCCAGCCCACCAGATCACAGAGAAACCTCAAGCGACGGGAGCGGTAACGTTGCGCGATATTAGCTAAGAGCTTCCGGTCCAGGTCCTTTAACACACTTTGGTCAACCCTGAGTCCTGCCAGGTATTCCCGCATTTCTTTCACATTGACAATGCCGGTGCCACGGTCGGCAACGATGGTATCGGCGAGAGCCTTTTCGGGCGTGGCCATGAGGAAATGGCGGCCATCTGCCAGATCGTACTGCCCCATGCCGGCTGGGAAAGCCTCAAGAGAAATAGTGCGGTAGCTGAATTGACCAACCGGAGTGGAAAAGGCACGCGAACGCCCTGTGGTGACAGAGGTGACCGTCTCTACCCTTTCCGGCGTGAGGCCGTGGTAGTGCAGGGCGTATTGCAGCGAAATGTAGGACGGCCCATAGCATAGGTTCGCCAGGATCTCTCGCGAGAAGGGGCGTCTTCGAGTGGATTCGCCAAAGATATACAGACCTTTTTTGATGCGGACGATGATTACATCAGCAAGCAACCGGTTGATTTTCATGCGCGGCTGCCGGTACTCCTGAAGGGCATCCAGGAGCATCTGATAGTCGAATTCTTCAAAGGGGATGTTGGCGAGTGGATTTTTCCTCATATGGCGACTATACCGTAATACCCATAGTATGTATAGAAAAACTATACTTACTATGGGTGTTGCGGCAGAATTACGCCTCACATGTAATTAAATACTATACATACCATGCATAAAGCTGCCCCCAGCTACGGCGATAGATAGATTCGGTGCGATTGTCACTAGGTGCATCTAGCGAGGCGGCCTGCGGCGGCATGGGTAAAACCACTAAGTGGGACAAAAAGGCAAGCGTGTCAGTCATTTAGCCAGCAACTGCATATACCGATTGGCGACAAGCAGAGGAATAAATTTCCGATTCAGGCATCATCAACTTCATCTCCCAGCCCCACCCGGTACAGGGAGATGAGAGCCTCTTGCCGAGATCAAAGAAATGGTTGCCGAGCACAAAAGGATGAAACCAAAACCGCAATGCGAAAAAGCCCGGACGGACCACCGTGAAGGGGTATGTGTCTGTTTGAAGGGGAAGCTTACGATGCCGTTGCCTGAGGATGATCATTGAGAATGGTGACTCCAATATCCTACCGAATCTAACACTATTCCTCGGAATCCAGGTCATAGAATGGGGGACGTACAATTTCAACAGAACAAGTTGCATTGAGAGCGATGGCCAGTGACACTGATCCAAGGAAAAATCGCCTGATCTTGCCATAGCCATGGGATCCGACAACAATGAGATCCGGGCACCAGCTTTCCGCATCATCGAGGATGACATCCTTCGGCCGCCCCTCAAGCACTACCGGCGTTACTGACAAATCAGGCGCGCGTTGTTCGATTTTAGTTACGGCATCGGCCAGAAACTTTACTGTTTTCCAGCCCGTCTTTTCGAAAATGTCTTCATATGTCATAGGTTGATGAGAAGTTTGACGCAAATTGCTGAACTCAACAAGAGAAAGCACGGTTAGCAGCCGAATTTCGCTGCCGGCAGGCCAAGGTCGCCGGCACACCTCGTCTACTGCGGCGTCACTAGACGGAGATCCATCGATTGCGAGAAGAATTCTCATTTCAGCACCTCTCCGTAGTTCAGGTAGGGAATTTACAACGTCATGTCACACCAGGCCCGGTCATTGAGCCACCGAGCAATTCGTCTCTGACTCGGTCTCGTTCACGGCTTATCTGTTCATCAGTCGCTCCGAGTTTACGCAACATGTGTTCGGTCATGTTGAGCGCAATCTCACCCTCACCTGAAAAAACCGCTTCAGCTCCAGCCTCGCGAAGCGTTTGTATATTCCGCAAATAGGTGGTGCGGGCGATGATCCGCAGTCTCGGGTTTATCTCCCGGGCCAACTGGATAGTCTCCTCACTCCCTTGCATTCCGGAAGAGGTGAGGATGAGGGCGACGGCATCCTGTATCCCGGCAGCGCAGAGCGTATCGCGGTTGGTTGCGTCACCATAAATTACTCCAATCCCATCGGCCTGTAATTGCCGAACCGTATGTATGTTCATCTCCACCACAAACGGATCAATTCCGTTGTCGACTAGCAGGCGCACCAGAGTTTTTCCTGTCGGGCCGTACCCCACCACGATTGCACGGTCACGGGATACCGAATGCAGGCCTGGGACCGCTGCGCCGCCTAGCGCATGTGGTTTTGACCTTGCTTCAAGTATTTGCCACAGACGGGTGTGCCTTGCCCGCTGCTCCAAGGGACCAATAAGCCGGTACAAAAGCGGGTTGAGGCTGATCGAGATGATCGCAGCGGCAACTATAGTATTTGCTCCACTCTCTCCCAACACCCCCATGTCCCTACCTGCCGTGGCCAGAATGAACGAAAACTCGCCGATCTGAGCCAGGGCGACGGCAACTGAGAGTGCCACACGAGG
Organism: Citrifermentans bremense R1; assembly: GCF_000426865.1. Lineage (GTDB taxonomy): Bacteria > Desulfobacterota > Desulfuromonadia > Geobacterales > Geobacteraceae > Geomonas > Geomonas bremensis. The sequence continues at coordinate 75,959 of NZ_KE384581.1, read as the reverse complement.
GGCATACCTCAGGGCAAGCACAATCGCCAGCGCGGCCAACGGCTTCCCCAGCAGGATTATCACCAAGGTAATGAGCACGAGACCCGGTTCCTGCATCAGATGGCCCGGGTTAAAAAGCATTCCCACCGAGACGAAGAAGAGGACCGCAAAGGCGTCCCTCATGGGAAGCGCCTCCGAGGCGGCGCGAAAGCTGAAGTCGGACTGCTTCACCACCATCCCCGCCAGGAATGCGCCTAGCGCCATGGAGACGCCGAAGACCTCTGTCGATGCAACGGCAATCCCCAGGGCAAGGACCAGGACGGTGAGGGTGAAGAGTTCGCGCGAATGGGTAGCGGCCACACGCTCCAGGAACCATGGGATGATGCGCCCACCTACCCAGAAGGTCAGCCCCACGAGAACTGCTATCTTAGCCAAAGAGATGCCTATAGCCGCAGGGAGACTCGCCGAGTCCGCCGTACCAGCGCCGAACAGTATCGGCAGAATTACCAGCAGAAACACGGTCAATATATCCTCGACGACCAGCCACCCCACTGCGATGTGGCCGGTCGGAGTGTGCATCTCGTTGTTGTCAACCAGGACGCGAAGCAGAACCACCGTGCTGGCCACCGAAACTGCAAAGCCAAACACTATCCCTGCCGACCACCCCCACCCCAGCCACCTCGCCACAAGGCAGCTAAGGAGGGTTGCTACGGCGCTCTGACAAAGGGCTCCGGGTATGGCTACGCGCCGCACCTCAAGTAACTCCTTCAGGTGAAACTGAAGGCCTACGCCGAACATGAGCAGGATGACACCGATTTCGGCGAACTGTTCAGCCATGGCTCGGTCCGCGACAAAACCAGGGGTATGCGATCCGACGGCAATGCCGGCCAAAAGGTAGCCGACAATCGTCGACATGCCCAGGCGATGGGTAAGGTACCCAAATAGCAGTGCTGCCGTAAAGCCGCCGGTTATTGTCATGATGAGATCGAGGTTGTGCATTTTTTACAGTTCCTCCTTACTGGTCCTACTTAAGCCGTGCCCGTTCCGCCAACTCCCATCCGCCCCGCCTTGCCTCAAGCACCGCAACGATCGGGCTTGCTATAAATATGGATGAATATGTGGCAATGATGATGCCGGCTACCAGTGCCAGGGCAAAATCGTGAATCACCTCGCCGCCGAACAGGAATAACGAGATGGCTGCAAGGAATGTGGTCAGTGAAGTGATCACGGTTCTAGGGAGAACTTCGTTGATGCTCCTGTTGAACAGGCCCTCTTTGGTATCATCCACATACTTATGCAGGTTTTCCCTGATCCTGTCGAAAACCACCACGGTGTCTGTAAGGGAGTAGCCGGCAATGGTCAGGACTGCGGTTATGAAAAGAAGGTTGATCTCCTTGTTCATAAGGTAAAACAAAGCGACCATTGCGAGCACGTCGTGCAGTGTGGCGGCTATGGCACCTACTCCGAATTTAAAATCGAACCGCCAAGCGATATAGAGGATGATGCCGATCATGGAAAGGCCCACAGCTTTCAGAGTATCCGTTTTGAGTTTGTTACCGATCGAGGGACCGACATCAGTCGAGCTTTCAACGACAAAGGCGTTGCCAGGAAACTCCTTGCTAAATACTGCCGTGATCGTTTCGGAAACGTCCGCCCCGGATTTACCGACCTTTACCAGAATCCTGTTTCCTCCCTTTATCTCCTGCAAGTTGACCTCTCTGAGGAGGTGGTCGGTAAGCAGTTTGCGTGCTTTTTCCTGAGGGATAGGATGTGTGAAGCTTAGCTGGACCGAGGTGCCTCCGGAAAAACCAATGCCCATGTTGGCGGAGTTCCTGGCGATTTGAAGGATACCAATCAAGCCGATGATGGCAATGATACTCGATATGACAAAGCTGACTTTCCTCTTGCCGATAAAGTCAATGTTGGTATTGCTGATAAGTTGCATGGTCTTTTCCTCCTAAATGCTGAGCCGTCTGATCTGAAAGCGGCTGAAGGCGCTGTCAAAAACCACCTTGGTTGTGACAAGCGTGGTAAAAAGGTTGATGATAACGCCAAGGCTCAGTGAGACCGCGAATCCCTTGACCGGTCCTGTCCCAAACTGGAATAGGACAGCCGCTGTGATCAGGGTGGTAACATGAGAGTCCATGACGGTCAGGAAGGCCTTGTCATATCCGGCATCGATACTCATCTTGGGGGTACAGCCGAGCCTGATTTCCTCTTTGACCCGCTCAAAGATAAGCACGTTCGAGTCAACCGACATGCCGACCAAAAGAACGATGGCCGCGATACCGGGCAAGGTCAGCGTGGCGCCGAGAGCCGCCAGCGCTCCCAGGAGAAACAGCACGTTGAGCACCATGCCGAAATTTGCCACCAGTCCTGCCATCCGGTAGTAAAACACCATGAAGAGCACAACCAGAAGGACGCCTATTCCACCAGCCATCAACCCTTTGGAGATGGAATCCTCGCCTATCGAGGGACCGACCGTGACGTTCTGCACAATCTTCACCGGGGCGGGAAGCGATCCCGCGCGCAGGACAATAGCCAGATCCGCAGCCTCCTTTTCGTTGAAGTTGCCGGAGATCTGCGCTGAGCCGCCGGAGATCCGTTCCCGAATAACCGGTGCCGAGTACACATTGCCATCAAGGACAATAGCAAAGCGTTTCCCTACATTAGCAGCAGTCACCTGGTCGAAGAGTCTGGCACCGGTGGAATTGAAATCAATTGCCACATATGGTTCGTTATTTTGAGAATCAATCTTCACTTGGGCGTCGGTGAGGAGATCGCCGGTGATGATGGCCTTTTTCTTCACTACAATAGGCACTCCCTGAACAGCTCCGGTGGCTGAACTCGATTGCTGCTCCATCAGAATCTCTGCATCGTCCGGCAAAGCATAGGGAGAGGAGGACGATGCGCTGAGATTTTCGTCCACGAGCTTGAATTCAAGGCGCGCAGTTTTTCCGATCAACTCAATAGCTCGTTTGGGATCAGTGATGCCTGGAAGTTGGATCACTATATGATCTATTCCTTCTCTCTGTATTACCGGCTCCAATACTCCGAACTGATCGATTCGGTTGCGGATGGTTTCAAGAGCCTGGGCAACAGCCTTGTCCTTCCTGTCCTGCACGGCCGTCTTTTCCATTCGGAATTCGAGGTGTACCATCCCACCCTCAGAATCACGTATTTGTATCTGCTCTAGTTCTGGATATTTTTTCTTTATAAGTTGTGCCTCGTTTTCCGCACTATTCTGGTCGTAGAATGCCAGTCGTATGGCATCTTCACCAACCCGGTTAATCTGGTGAATGCGGATGCGACGGACATTGAGTGAATCTTCGAGATCCGAGGCAATCAAATCGATATAGCCCTCAACTGCTTTTTGCGTGTCCACTTTCATTACAAGGTGGGTGCCGCCCTGAAGGTCAAGCCCCAGATGGATTTTGTCTTTGGGGAAATACCCTGTCCACCAGCCAGGCAAGTTGGAAACCAGAGTAGGCGTGAGGTATAGAAACGATAAGAGTACAAAAAACGCAATGATGGTTATGCGCCATGAAATGCTCTTTGGCATAGCGTGTGTCCTTTCCAGTTGTTGTGATTATCTTGGCTGCGAGCGCAGAAATACATCGGGCGCGCCTGGACCTTTGCACCTCGCACTGGAGCCGGCGACGGCGCCAAGCCATTGTTTTTGGCCTAGACATCACTAAGCTACTGTTATTATTTGGCTTTAGCTTGCACGCACGCAGATATGCCGCGTCATTTGCTCGCAGCACGTGCATTAAAAAATGAATACGCTGCGAACGCATTTTTTCCTGCGCAAAAAAACGCGCGGAAAGTGCAAACTATGGCTGCTACTGAGGAATGATGTGTGCTACGCGGGTGGTGCTCTGACAGGAAGAATTGAGACTACAGACGAGATAAAGGATTGGGATTGATGCTGAAAAACCGTAACGGGAACGACTGGACTATTTATCTGGAATGCATTGCTGACGAGAGCTGAAAAATTGACGTTTTTTGTGGATTTTATATGCGAGCATTTTGTCAGAGTTTTAACAACAGCGGTATCGGAGCCATTGGATTTCTGTGACAAGGAAAGCTGAGGTTCCAGCAAATCTTTGAAGTTAGGTACTTCTATCCCTTGCGTGACAAAAAAGACTGCTACAGCCAAGATTAAGGGCAGCATAAATTTTTTCGCTGTGGAATCAGCAGTAAATAACTTCATAATGCAAACTTTATATGAAGTCATAGTGAGTTGCAAGAATAGATTGCTAGCCATGACTTTATTGCACACATGCATTGCAGTCTGGCGTGCCAACAGCTCAAGGTCAGTTACACCCACTTCCACCACCTGCTGCCAACACCACGATCATCATCCTCCTATCCTCCTCTCGCAACATCGCGGCAGCAGCTGACTCACTTACACTCTTCGAATTGCCGGTGACCGCCTGTCCGGTGGGTGATTAGACGTACCTGCCTTTCATGGTACCAGTAATACCAGACCCAGTTGAGCATCACCACGATCCGGTTGCGAAAGCCGATCAGGTAGTAAAGGTGAAGGAGCAACCAGATCAGCCAAGCGGCGTAGCCACGAAAGTTAATGCCGAAGGCCCGTGCCACTGCGGAATTGCGGCCAATTGTTGCCATGCTTCCCTTATCTCGGAACCGAAATGGCTTGACAGGGCTGCCAGCTTCCTTCGCCACGATAGCTTGCCCCGCGTAAATCCCCATCTGCGTGGCTACGGGAGCTGTCATGGGAAGCGGCAACCCTTCTTGCTCGAAATAGGCCATGTCGCCGATGACAAAAACTTCGGGATGTCCGGGGAGGGTCAAATCGGGTTCGACCGGGACCCTTCCTCCTGGTTTTGCAGTGACGTCCAAGGCCGCAGCCAGCGGTGCCGCCTTTACCCCAGCCGACCAGAAGAGGGTATGCGCGGGAATGACCGCGCCGTCATGGAAGATGACCCGATCCGGTGCGGCATCCACCACGCGGGCGTTCAGGAGGACCTCGACAGACATCCGCCGCAACTTCTTGAGGGTATAGTCCTGCAGGTTCTCCGGCATGGCAGCTAGCAGCTTGTCGTTTGACTCAACCAGCACCACGCGTGCAGCGCGGGTACTTAGCTCGGGATAATCCTTGGCCAACACGAAATGGACGAGTTCGATCAAAGCTCCCGCAAACTCGACTCCCGTCGGCCCGCCCCCCACGATGACAAACGTCATGAGCGCCCGCCGCCGGGCTGGGTCTGGCTCGTGCACTGCCCGTTCGAATGCCGTGAGGATATGGTTGCGCAGCACCTCGGCGTCCTTTAATTCCTTGAGGTCGAACGAGTGGCGCTGAACCCCCTCAAGACCAAAGAAGTTGGTGACGCTTCCGGCTCCGATGACAAGGTAGTCGTATGGGATAGTTCTGGCATCGGTGTGTACCTCGCGACGAGCAAAGTCAATGCCGGTCGCCTCCGCCAACTCAAAGCGTGTTCCCGGTTGCCAGTGTCGAGCCATGGCTCGCAGAGGATGGGCGATCGATTCCTGTTCCAGACCGGCAGTAGCCACCTGGTAGAGAAGCGGTTGGAACAGGTGGTAGTTGTTACGATCCACGAGGACCACCTCGTGTCCTTTACCTGCTAAAGTCCGCGCTGCGTGGATGCCGCCAAACCCCATCCCTATGATGACGATTCTTTTTTTCATTTGACTCTCACATGCCGTCGGCATTAAGGATGTGCCAGGAGTTCTCTTCCAAATGGCGATATCTCCCGCAGCCGATTGATAATGGGCGGAAGCTCCCGGATCACGGTTTCGACATCCTGTTCGGTATTGAAACGGGAGAAGGAAAAGCGGATCGTGCCATGAGCACAGGTAAACGGTACTCCCATGGCACGGAGCACATGGGACGGTTCCAGCGACCCGGACGTGCAGGCGCTCCCGGAGGAAGCGCAGATCCCTTTTTCCGAAAGCAGCAGCAGTATCGCCTCACCTTCCACATGCTCGAACGCGATGGAGAGAGTATTGGGGAGCCGCTCGGCCTCGCCGCCGTTGATTCGACTGTTGGGAATCAGAGTCAGGAGTTCCCTTTCCAGGCGGTCGCGCATGGCCTTGACCCTTCTGTTCGTATCATCCATGAGGTTCGCCGCCAACTCGCACGCTTTGCCAAGGGCAATGATGTTGGCGGTTGCCTCAGTGCCGGCACGTCGGCCCCGCTCTTGATGCCCTCCTGCCAGAAACGGCCTGAACGGCACCCCTTTACGAAGGTAGAGAGCACCGATCCCTTTGGGGGCGTGAAGCTTGTGCCCTGACAGCGACAGCATGTCAATAGTCGATGAGGTCACGTCAAGAGGTACTTTCCCGACTGCCTGCACGGCATCGGTGTGAAAAATCGCCCCTTTCGCCTTCGCGATCGCGCCTGCCTCTTCGACTGGAAAGAGCACGCCGGTCTCGTTGTTGGCATACATGATGGAAACAATGGCCGTGTCATCATCGACGGCTGCCTCTAGCTCATCAAGGTTAAGCCTGCCTTCGCCATCAACGTTCAGTTCTGTAACCCGATAGCCCCGCCTTGAGAGGTTGCGACAGAGAGTGAGCACGGCGGGGTGCTCGATCCGGGTGGTGATGATGTGCCGTTTATGGGGAAAAAGTTCGAGTGCCGAGCGGATGGCGGTGTTATCGCTTTCCGTGCCGCAGGCTGTGAAGATGATCTCCTCGGGCGCGGCGTTGAGGAGGTCCGCGACCCTGCGACGTGCCTCGTCCACTTTTTTCTGCACCTGCCCACCGAAGAAGTGCATAGAGCTAGGATTGCCGTACAGCTCGCAGAAATAGGGCCGCATTTCTTCGAAGACCGCCTCGTCGACCTTTGTCGTGGCATTGTTATCGAGATATATCTCTTTCACCCCTCCACCTCCTCAACTGAGATGTCGTCAGAGACAAGACCACGTAGCTTTTGCTCGACAAAGCGAGCAGTGGACCCGGATGAGCCACAGCCGGCGCAGGCTTTGCGAAAGGCAATCTGCACCCTGGACCCGTCTATGTCAATCAGGTCCAAGTCGCCGCCGTCAGACCAGAGCTGTGGCCGAACCTCGTTTTCCAGCACACTCTGGATAAGCTGCATTTTCCGCAAGTTAGTCAGTTTTTCAGGGCTTTTTTGCTTTTCCATTACCTGTTCTTCCAGGACCTCTGCGATCGCCACTTTGATCTTGTCTATGCAACCACCACAAGCTCCCCCCGCTTTGGTAAAATGCGTGACCTGCTCTGCGGTACGAAGTTTGTTGGTGACGATGATTTTCTTCAGGAAACTGTCGGTCAGGCCGAAGCATTTGCAAAGAATGTTGCCTTCCTGCCCGGTTTCCTCATGGGTCGCAATAGTCCCCCCACGATACTGGGTAATGGCTGCTTCCAGCGCCTCCTGTCCCATGACAGAGCAATGCATCTTCTCTTCTGGAAGTCCGCCCAAGAAGTCAGCGATCTCCTGGTTTGTTATCTCCAGCGCCTCATCGAGGGTCTTCCCCTTGATCAACTCCGTCAGGGCCGAGGACGAGGCGATGGCGCTGCCACAGCCGAAGGTCTGAAATTTCGCCTCCGCAATCCGCTCCTTGTTCTCATCCAGCTTTAGAAAAAGTTTCAGAGCATCTCCGCAGGCAAGACTTCCCACTTCTCCTACCGCGTCGGCATTGCTAATCTCCCCAACATTTCTCGGATTCAAGAAATGTTCTTTGACTTTATCTGTGTAATCCCACATCTATGCTCCCTATCGTGAAAAGGTTACGAAAAAGACCAGAAATAATTGCGCAGGTTATACCGGAATGCGGCACAATCGACCATTCAACCCAGGCATAGCTGCCTAAAGCTACAGAAAACATAAGTCCTTGAACCAGTTCCACAATTCGATTTTTTTCCTGAGTCAATATAGCCATCGTAGTGCCTTATGGAGCCGGAAGAGTGGAACCCTCCCGCCTCCATCATTCCATCTGTGTTCGTCAAAACGTGTTTACTTCTTTATGGAGCTTCAGGCTTTGTGACAACTACCGTCACAGTAAGGGACATTGGCGGTCTTGCCGCAATTGCAGAGATAAACCTGTTTTCTTTCCTTAACCTCGAAAGCGATCGGTGCATGGTCGCTGCCGGTGTGGGCGCCATCGCAGAAAGGCATCTTGGCCGATTTGCCGCAAGTGCAACGGTAGTAGGTACCCGGATCCAACTCCAGGACTATCGGCTTGTTCGGGGTAATCGTTACTTCATTCATCTGATCTTCACCTTTTTGCATGTGTTTTGTACTGCCGGGGGGAAGGCTTTTCCCTTCCGGTCAGACTTTGTAACCTTGGACGCACCTGAAGGCGTTTTAGCGTCAAACAAATCAATGTTAAACTAAACGGGTAAAAAAATTTAGCTCCCTTCTACGTCATTTCCTCTCATACTTGCAGCTGTCTCCCTTCACGCATTCCTGCGTTCGGCGCAGTCGCCAGTGCCCTGAACCCCATGTGTCTGTGATCGTAATAACTGGCGAAGGAAAACGTGTGGTAGGTATCGAGCCAGCCGTGGTCGGCGTGACCCCGCTCACTTGCTCATGACCATTCTCCATTCCGCCTGCTGGTTGATTGAGAGCAGGGGAGCATTGCTTTATAGAAGTTCCTGAGCATCCGATAAGTGATACCCCAGATCGGCTTTGCGTTCTCCTCGAAATGATTTAGCGCTGGGAACCGCCTCATCCTGTCGTGCCACTTGTATTCCACGTACCAACGGTGCAGCGGGTTCGCCATCTCAGTGAGCGGCAGCCAGAATGCCTTGGTAACTTCATGAGAATCGGGTTGCAACTCGGGGGTGGAATTGACCGCATACACAAAACCGGAAACGACTATATCTAGTCCGGCAGGAGCAATGTCGCTGATTCGACCGAGGTACCGCGACCGGGAGAGCTCAATTCCAACTTCCTCCATAACCTCCCTTTCCGCTGCATCTCTGTGGGATTTGTCGCTACGTTCCACCTTCCCTCCCGGGAAACCGATGTGTCCGGACCAAGGATCGCTTTCAGTTTTGGATCGCTCGATAAACAGGACATTTACTCCCTCGTCGAGCTTTTCCTCAAGGATAATGGCGACCGCTGCATGGGCACGATCACGTGCTTCGATAACGTGAAATGGGTGCCGGTTCAGTGCATTTTCGATTTGCTGTAATTTCATCTTCTCCACTCTGCTGCCTCAATGGCTACGATGTTAATCCCTCGCTTCTTTTGCCGGAAAAAAGGCGAGAGTCGCAGACAGGGCAAAGGGAACGAAAAACATGGCGAAAAAAAGCCCCCAGAAGATCCCTGCATGAGTCAACACCGACCATTCAACCCAGGCGCTGTAGGTAAGCGCAGCAGCCAGCAATACACGACCGACCCACTTCAACATTTTTCTTTTCCTCTTTTGCTGTGCTGCATTCCCTCCTATCACCCTTTTTGGCAGCTTCCGTCGCAGTAAGGGGCGTTGGCGGTTTTACCACAATTGCATAGGTATACCTGCTGCTTTTCCTTGACCTCGAAGGCAAGGGGTTCACAGTCACCCCCTATGTGGGCGCCATTACAGAAAGGCGTGGTTGATTTGCCGCAGGTGCATCTGTAGTAGGTGCCGGGTTCCAGCTCAAGTACGATAGGTCCGTTACTCATTTTAGGTTTTCTCCTGTCTTCTGGGTTGGTTAGCCCTTCTTGATGAACTCGATGTCCAGTGTGATGGTCACTTCTTCTCCGACCGCAACGCCGCCGGTCTCGAGGGCAGAGTTCCAGACCAATCCGAAGTCTTTGCGGTTAATTTTTGTGGTCGCAGTCACCCCGCGGCGGATATTGCCCCAAGGGTCCTTGCTCTCTTTCGTCGGCCCCTCCACCAGGAGGACGACCTGTTTCGTTATGCCGTGCAGCGTTAACAGCCCTGTAACCTTGAGCTTGTCCTTGCCGGCCTTGGCCACTTTCTGCGAGACGAAGGCCATGGTGGGGTACTTGTTGACATCGAAGAAATCGGCGCTGCGCAGGTGCTCGTCACGTTTTGCGGAGTTGGTGTTGATCGAGGCGGTCTGGATGGTGACCTGTACGTTGGACTTGGTGATGTCCTTGTCGTTGAGGTCGAGGTTCCCGGCATGCTTGTCAAAGTTGCCTTTTACGTTGGAGACCATCATGTGTTTGACTTGGAAGCCGACGGTGGAGTGATCAGGGTCGATGCTCCAGGTTGAGGCGGAAGCCACAACCGGCAATGCCAGGGCGATGATGGCTGCGATAGATGTGATGATTCGTTTCATTGCGATTCTCCTTTGGTGTTGTTTGGTTAGCGATTCAGGTTGAAATTAAGTGGCTGAATGTTAAACTAATATTCTAAAAAAATTTCGGCTGGCGACAGCTCCTCGCAACTTGTTTACATTCAAAGTTCTCCTTTTGTCAGGTTTAGGGTAAAACGACTTAACGTCAAACTATGATTACGAAAAAACTTAGCTCTTATTTACCTTCTGTCTTTTAGATCTAGCATCCGACACAGGCGCCCAAGCTCTTCTTGCTCAGCTTTTTGAAGAAAGGTCATCTCTTCTACAATGGTCGCTAGAACGCGGGGAAAAACCTCTGAAATCAAGGAGCGCCCCTCATCAGTTTGGTATAGGTGCTTAACGCCGTTTTTTCGGTTTCCGTATATTTCTCATTGCGCATGAATTCGCTCGCCATCAAATGATTTAACATTAAGCTATATCATGTCGGGATTGTTGTCAACATTTTTTTATGCGAGTTGAATTTGTAGCAGGTTCGGAACAAAAAAGAAGGAATGGTAAGTCGCTAAAAATAAAACGAAATCAGCAAATTAGCTGTAACCGCGAAGGGCTGGATTTTTGTTTGCTCAAAGGCCGAACTGCGGCGGCGTGTCAAATACCAACGTTATTGAGCACCCCTGGAACCAACGGAATTGAGCAGTCTAGTCTTCAGTGGGCTCGGTGAATGATGAGAACGGTACGGGTGACTGAGGTCTGGTTTTGGCTCGGTACGACTCTCCTTTCATGACGATGTGATGGGCCTTGTGCGCAAGGCGATCGAGAGCTGAATTGGCCATCACCGGGTCCGGGAACAGGGGGAGCCAGTCGGCCGGAGTGCGATTCGAGGTCACGATGATGGAACCGCGCAGGTGCCTTTCGGCGACGATCTCGTAGAAGTCTTCGGCCTGGGTGAAGTTCATGGCCTTCAGCCCGAAGTCGTCGATGATCAGCAAGTCAGGGCAGAGATAGCGCCGCAATTCCTGATCCCAGCTGTTGTCGGCCCTGGCGGCGTGAAGCTCCCTGAAGAGCTTGGCGGCCTTGATGAACAGCACTGACCGCCCGGCCCGGCAGGCGTGGTGCCCGAGCGCCTGGGCGAGGTGGGTCTTGCCGGTGCCGGCGGGACCGTACAGGAGAACGTGCTCTTTCTTATCGATGAAGCTGCCGCAAGCCAGGTCGTGCACGGCCGCGGGGTTGAGCTGGGGCCGCGAGTTGAAGTCGAACTCTTCGAGGGTCTTGGGCTCCTCAAATGCGGCCCGTTGCAGTCTCAGCTTCAGGCTCTGAGAGTGGCGGCGCTGGATCTCGTCCTGGAAGATGAGTTGGAGAAACTCGACATAGCCAAGCTGCCCCTGACGTGCCTGATCGAGGCGAGCCTCCAGGGTTTCCAGGAGGCGGCCAAGCTTGAGAGCCTTGAACTGGGAGACTATCGCTGGAGAGATGTTCATCGTGCACCTCCAGCTACGAAGCTCTCAGCCGGATGGAGAAACGCCAGCGTCTGCTGAGACAGTTCGGTCGATACTGCTGGCTCTGCGGCAGGAGCCGGCACACCTCGTTCAAGCACCTGCTGAAGCCGCTTGAGCTCTATTGAGTCAAAAGCCAACAGATGTCGGCAAGCCTCGTTGAGCCTTGCTGCACCATACTTCTCGCCCAGCCTGAGCAGAGCCTGTCCCTTGCGCAGGTTCCTCAGAGCGTTGTCCGCAAGGATTGCCTCCATCATGGCGGAGACATCGGGCCCCAACTCTACCGCCTTGGCCCTGCAATGCGCCGGGTGGAAGAAGAGAAATGCCTTTGCCGGCGGCGGATAATCGTTCTGGTCGGTCTGCCAGGTTCCCTTGCGTGCCGCCCGAACATGGGTCTTGATCAGTTCCTCTTGGAAGTGGATCTCGACCAGGCGGAAGGTGGCTCTTACCCACACCGTCTTGCCCACGTAGCGAGTGGGCACTGAGTAGTAGCTCCGCTCGAAGACGATATGGTGGTCCGGGTGGACCTTGCACTCGGACCAAGTTGGGTTGGCGAATGCGGCCGTCGGCAAAGCCTTAAGGCAAGTGCGCTCATCGCGCTCAAAACGGGTAACTGGTGCCTCTTGGGTAGTGCCGTTGGGCACAGTCCCTACCTCTTCGAGACACCAGGTCAAAGCCGCGTCGTTGAGGTCGGCAAGCGAGTCGTACTCTCTTCCCGCTGCCAATTGCTGTCGTACCACCGGCATGGAGCGCTCCACCTTCCCTTTATGCTCGGGGGTGCGCACCTTTGCAGGATCTGCCACGAAGCCATAATGGCGCTCAAGCTCGGCATATGCCCTGTTGATGGTCGGATCGTACAGGTCCGGCCGTACCACTCCAGCCTTGAGGTTGTCCAAAAGCACCGTCTCCGGTACTCCGCCGAAGAACTCAAAGGCGCGGGTATGGCACTCAAGCCAGGAGGGAAGATCCTGGCGGGCAACGAAGCGGACGAAGCGATGGCGGCTATAGGACAGGGTCATGACGAAGGCCCAAAGCCAGACCAGGCCGTCGCCGATCCGCACTCTGACCTTTCCAAAATCAACCTGAGCCTGCCGACCAGGAGGGGTTTCCAAGCGCACGGTGTTCCGCGGCAGAACTGGTGCGACGTAGTCCCGTACAAACCGGTTTACGCTCTGGTAGCTGACTTTGAGTCCCTTACGACCTAACAGACGCCAGATTTGTTTTACGGTCATATCCGGCTCGTTTAGCCACTGCTTGATCTGCTCAGTCCACGGTTCCAGGTCGTCCCTGGCAGGCGATGGCGCGGCAGGGGCCTTGCGCAGCATGGACCGGACTACTTCAGCACGACGGGAGTCATCAGCGTCTTTAGTGAATCCCAGGTGCTGTGCACGTTTGAGATACGCTCGGACAGTCTGGCGACTTTGTCCGAGAGAGCGGGAGAGCTGAGAGAGGTTCTCTCCCTGCTGCCAGCGAAAAAGCAGCTCGTCTAGTTCAACCATAGGAATGGGCCTCCTTGCCATGGAACCTCCCTCAGAACAATAGATCTGAGGAGCATACTCCATGACGGCTGCGGCCCACCAAAAACTGAAACAGGGGGTGCTCAATTCCGTTGGCACTGCCCTGTCTTGACCTGCTCAATTCCGTTGGTTCAGGTGCTCAATTCGGTTGGCACTGCACCCTTGCCAACTGCTCAATTACCATGGTTCTCGACAGCGGCGAATGGTGATCAATGCTCTTATTTACTTTAGTACCGGTCGCCTCCTCCGCCGGACACCACGAAGGGGTAAATCCCTAAATGTGGATTTCTGTCTGCTTGAACCACCCTAATCCGTCCTACCTGTACGTCTAATGAAGGGGAATTGCAGGACTTGCGTGCTCTAATGAGCATATCGGCTACTTGATGCTCCCGCCCAAAGTGCGACAGCCCCCCTCACATCTGCGGTTCTCCATTCGGCTCCTCTTGTCTCCTCTGGGTTCCACTTATCCCTCTTACCCATTCATTCCATTCTGGGTAAAATCCACAAGAGGATCCAAATGGGATCAAGAAAAATTAGGTGGTTATGGTTCTGAAGGAAAGAGCTTTGAGCAACTAGAAGAAGCAAAAATCTTTGTTTGACATACTAGAGGACCCGAAAATTTTAAAAGCTTCGGAGACAACGGGGCAGGAGTGGCATCTGCACTTGTTAAAGTACATCAAGGTTGTTCTAAGGTAGGACCAGCAATTTAACGGGCCAGCGGCGGCACCGGCGAGTTAGCGTCCGCGTGATGCCGTGTGGTTATAGGGTTTATGAACTTCTCAAAGAATGCTGAGTAGCCAAATGTCCGCGCTGAGGTTGGGAGCATAATCGACCCTGAAATTCTCCCAAGTGGAAGCAAGCCCGCCAGCTATGGCCCAGAGTCATGCGCGGCCTTGTAGCGCTTGTGGGCGCAGAGCTTTTATTGAGTTCGTCAGGACATTGAGCGCAGAACAGAGGAACAGGCCCGCAATTATGGTTCCGACAATGATGTCCGGCCAACGCGATGTGAATAGAAAGCTGCCTCCGGCGGCGAACAATACTCCCACGTTGGCGACTAGGTCGTTTCGCGAGCACAGCCAGGTAGAACTCATGTTTAGGTTGTCGGACCTATGTCGGTAAAGCAGTAAGAAGCAAACTAGATTCGCGGCGAGTGCCAATACCCCGACAAATCCCATAGTCTCGGCGCCCGGAACGACGGGATGCACGATCTTGTGTATGGCCTCACCAATAACCCCCAGACCAAAGACAAACATGAATCCGCCTTTTGTTAGCGCAGCACCGGCTTGCCAGCGCGCTGAACGCTTAAGCACGAAGAGACTAAACGCGTACACCAGGGTATCTCCAAACATGTCAAGCGCATCGGCGAGAAGCGATGTTGAATGTGCTGCCACCCCGGCGAAGCCTTCCACTAGAAACATCAGCGCATTTACGATCAGCACGATCCAAAGAACCCTACCGTGGTTCTGGCGCATAGATGCTAGTTCACAACTTTTATCTTCACAACAGTTTGCCATTCGCTTCCTCCCCCTTACCTTTCCCGGTCGTTCTGCTTTGTATGCGGTCCCTCAGCGCTGGCCCTTAGCCACATTGTATTGACCATCCAACACCATGAAGCTACTATAGGGTCAAGGGTAAAATCAAAGAAAAAGGGGGGGGATGTATGTCCAACTGTTTGAAGATAGGTGAAGTGGCGAGGATGGTGACCTGCCGGATAGAAACCATCCGCTATTACGAGCAGCAGGGGCTACTACCCACACCAGGCCGTTCAGAGGGCAACTACCGCCTTTATGGCAGGGAGCATGTGGAGCGCTTGCGCTTTATCCGTCACTGCCGGTCGCTGGACATGACACTCGACAATGTCAAACTGCTGCTCAAGTTTCGGGATGCACCGGAGGAAAATTGCGGTCCAGTAGATGCTCTGCTCGACGAGCACATCGGGCACGTCGCTGACCGTATCGTCCAACTTAAATTACTGGAAGCGCAACTTCGAGACTTACGCGGTCAGTGCCTAAGTGCCAAGGCTTCGAAGGATTGCCGCATTCTGCAGGCCCTCTCTCCGGGAAAAGAGAGGTAGCTGCGACATAAACATCATCCGTAGGTCAAAAAGCGGCACACCCCGGAGGAGGACACAGGGTGTGCCGATAACAAACATCGCCGTACTGCAGCGACGGTAAAGCGTGACTCTAGGCAGTGGAGTTTTCCCAGTGGACAAATTAGGCCATCCATCAGAATCAGGCAGAACCGGGGGGGCCTGATTGCAAATCCTTCACTCTACTGCAAAGGTTTCCCGTTAAGCATCACCCTGAACCCTTCCAGCCCCTCACTGAACCTGGTGGCTCCGTAAAATCCCGGTCGCGGCTTCCCAGCTACCTCTCCGTAAATCGGTTCCAACACCAATTCACTGCTGATCCCTTCCGGTAACACTATTTGGTGCTCAACGGCGAAGCCATCATCAGGACTGGCTACCACAATCCTGTGCGCGCCTGCTTTAAGTCGGAAACCTTTTTTGAAGTGGTAACGTATCCCATTGCCGGCCTCTTCCATAAGAAGACGGGAATCGATATTCTCTTCGGAGAGGCTGCCCTGCAACTGGGTTGATTGGCCATCGATATTGATCAACAGCCGGTATTCGGGAGTGCCGTGAACGTCTTTTGCAGAGAAGGCGCCGGGTTTGTGGGTCTTGAATGATATGTACGTCATCATGTCCGCAAAACCGGCCGGAATAGATCCTCCTTTTGTTGTTTCCTGAAAAACATCTTTGCGAGAGCTTGTGCTTGACGCCTTTATTAACGCCGAACTGTTTGCGCAGCCACTTGTCACTGTCAAAGCTACCATCAGTACCAAAAGGTTAATTTTCTTCATGGTCCACTCCTTTGATAGAAAATAGCTTTAGATAGATCCAGCTTCAGCAACCTTAACACTTTCTTTTTCACCATCCGTGGCTTTAGCCTTGCCGAATACCGCGTACAGCACGGGGAGCACCAACAGAGTGAGCAGCGTCGAAGAGACGACGCCTCCAATAACCACGGTGGCGAGCGGTCTCTGCACCTCTGCGCCAATGCCAGTGTTGAGCGCCATCGGTATGAAACCGAAGCTGGCTACCAGCGCAGTCATCAGCACCGGCCGAAGACGCTGCTCGGCAGCCTTCTGGATCGCTTCTAGCAGCGGGACCCCCTTGGCGAGGAGGTCCCGCACCGCGGAGACCAGCACCATGTCTGCCAGAACAGAGACACCCGACAAGGCGACGAAACCAACTCCTGCGGAGATGCTGAAGGGGATATCCCGCAGCCAGAGAGCGACGATGCCGCCTACTGCCGCGAAGGGGACACCGGTGAAGACCCGGGCGGCATCCAAAACCCGGCCATAGGTGAAATAGAGCAGCGTGAAGATCAGTCCCAGTGCCACCGGCACCACGATCATGAGCCGCTTCTGGGCACGCTGCAGGTTCTCGAACTGTCCTCCGTAACGGACGTAGTAACCACTGGGCAACTTCACCTCTCGCTCTATGGCTTGCTGCACCTCGGCCACAAAGCTTCCCACGTCGCGGCCGCGCACGTTGGTCTGTACCACGACACGACGCTTGCCCCACTCCCGGCTGATGGTGGAGGGCCCTTCGGACGACTTTATCTTGGTCAACTGCGAGAGCGGGATGCGCTCCCCACCCTGGGCGGTCACCAGTATGCGTCCCAAGGCCTCCGGCTCCACCCGGTACTGGTCGGCGATACGCACGGCGATGGGGAAGCGCCGGTCACCCTCCTGCATCACCCCCACGTCACGACCACCCATGGCCTCGACTACCTCCAGGACTTCCCGGGCGGGGATCCCGTAACGCGCCGTGGCGTTGCGGTCGACCTCTATCTGCAGCAGGGGGGCGCCGGTGATCTGCTCGACGCTCACGTCGGCAGCTCCGGCAACCGCCTTGACCGCCTTTTCCACTTCCTTTGCCTTCGCCTTAAGGATCTCGAAATCATCGCCGAAGATCTTGATCCCCACGTCGGACCGTATCCCGGCAACCATCTCGTTCACCCGCATTTCGATGGGCTGGGTGAAGATCATCCGCATACCCGGCATCTTCTTCAGCTCCTTCTCCATGGCGGCGACCAGCTCCCCCTGGGTTTTCGCCTTTTTCCACCGATCCCGGGGCTTCAGGGTCAGAAAAATGTCGGAGAGCTCGACCCCCATGGGATCGGTGGCGATTTCGGCGCTTCCGGTGCGGGTCCAGATCCGCTCTATCTCGTCGGGGAACTTCTCCAGGAGCGCCTTCTCCAACTGGTTGCCGTAGCGCACCGACTCGTCCAGCGAGACACTGGCCAGACGCACCGTGTTGATGACAATGGAGCCCTCCAAAAGGCGCGGTACGAACTCGGAGCCCAGGCGTGTGGCGAGAAAGCCGGCGCCGGCCAGGCAGACCAGGGCGGTTGCAATCACCTTTTTGCGCTGGCGCAGGGCCAGGCTCAATACCGGCCGGTACACCTCCTTGAGCCGGCGTACCACATAAGGCTCCTTCTCCTCCTTTCTGCGCTTGAGGCCGAAGGTCGCCAGCACGGGCATCAGGGTGAGCGACATCGCCATGGAGCCCATCAGCGCGAAGATGACGGTAAGCGCCATGGGGCGGAACATCTTCCCCTCGATCCCCTCCAGGGCGAGGATCGGCAGGTAGACGATCATGATGATGAGTTCGCCGAACATGGTCGGCTTCCTCACCTCGATGGCCGCGTCGCGCACCACGTCGATAATGCTGCGCTCCTCGCCCTCCTCGGAGAGGCGGCGCACCGAGTTCTCGATCATGATGACCGAGCTGTCCACCACGAGGCCGAAGTCGATGGCCCCAAGACTCATCAGGCTGCCGGCGATGCCGAAACGAAGCATGAGGTCGAAGGCGAAGAGCATGGAGAGCGGAATGGCCAGGGCCACCATGAGCCCGGCGCGCAGGTTCCCCAGGAAGACAAAGATGACGGCCACGACCAGCAGTGCGCCTTCCAGCAGGTTCTTTTCCACCGTGTGCAGGACCTTGTTGACAAGGGAGGTCCGGTCGTAGGCTGTTGCTACCTGCACACCCTTGGGGAGCGTTTTCTTGACCTCTTCGAGACGTATCTTGAGCCTAGTGGTGACGTCGTGGCTGTTCTCGCCCATGAGCATGAAGCCAAGGCCCAGCACCGCCTCGCCCTTGCCGTCGGCCGTAACCGCGCCGCGGCGGATCTCGCGTCCCTCAACCACGCGGGCCACGTCTGCAACCCGGACCGGGACCCCCTCCTTGGCGGTGATGATGATCGATTCGATGTCCTGCAGTGAACCGACGATCCCTACCCCCTGCACCACGGTCGACTCGCCCGCACTGTCGACGGTGCCGCCTCCCACGTTGGCGTTGTTGCGCTCCACCGCCTCGATGAGTCGGTCCATGGTGAGCCCGCGCTTGCCCAACTCCCCAGGATCGACCATTATCTCGACGCGCCGCTCGTCTCCCCCCCAGGTATTCACCTCGGCCACTCCCGGCACCGAGCGCATCTGGGGCTTCACCACCCAGTCGTGCAGCGTGCGCAGTTCGGCCAGCGATTTGTCTTTGGCTGTCAGCAGGTAATGGAAAACCTCGCCCAGGCCTGTGGCAACCGGGCCTAGCTGCGGCTTCTCTATCCCCTCAGGCAGCGCCACTCCCTGCACCCGCTCCATAACCACCTGCCGCGAGCGGTAGATGTCGGTGCCGTCTTCGAAAATCACGGTCACCTGGGACATGCCGAACCTGGAGGCCGAACGCACCTCTTTCAGCTTGGGCAACCCGGAAATCGCCTGTTCAAGCGGCGCCGAAATCTGGCGCTCGATCTCGAGCGGGGAGAGAGCCGGCGCCACCGTGTTAACCTGTACCTGGACCGGCGTAGTGTCGGGAAAAGCGTCGAGCGGCAGCCGCAGGAAAGCGACAGCGCCAAGGACGGCTATGAAGCACCAGGCGAGAATGACTATAAGCCTGTGGTTGAGGGACCAACGGATAACCTTGTTCAGCATTACTCCCTCCTATTTTCTCTCCGCTTCAACTTCACAGCAGCCTGCACCGATGGAGTCCTTAAGCGTTTCCGTCTTGAGCAGGAAACTTCCGGCGACGACGATCTCTTCGCCCACCTCGACCCCGGAGGTAAGCTCCACCATGTTGCCGCCACTGCTCGACGCAACCTGCACGCGTCTGGCTTCGAACTCGTCCGGTTTCAGGCGGACAAAGGCAAGCTTCACGGACTTGGCCCGCTGTATGGCCCCCTGCGGCACGAGAGACGAGGTCCGTGTCCCTCCCACCGCAATCCGGGCTTGGCCGTACATGTTGGCCCGCAGCATACCGCCTGTGTTTGGGAGCCTGACGCGTGCCTTCGCTGTACGGGTCTGGGGATCGACGATGGGCGCGATGCTGGCGATGCTGCCGCGGAACTCTCGACCCGCCAAGGCATCGATGACGATGACCACCGGCATCCCTGTTTTCACGTTGCCCAGTTCCGCCTCGGGGATGGCCACCTCACCCCACATGGTTGAGGTATCCACGATCTCGAAGAGCGGCGTGTGGGAATCGACGTAGGCAGCCAGCGAGACGCTACGCTGGGTGACGATCCCGGAAAGCGGTGCCTTAACGCTGTAACGGCCGCCGCTGCCGGTAGCACCCACTCCGCGCAGTGATGCCTGCAGCGAATCCAATTCGGCACTCGCCTCGCGCATGGATTGCTGTGCGGCCTGCACCTCTTTGCTGGCAGAGATCCCCTTTTTTTCCAACTCCGCCTCGCGACGATAATTCAACTCCGCCGTCTGTACCCGGGAGCGAGCCGCAGCCAGCCTCGATTGATCGCCGCTTACCGCAGCACTTTCTATGACGGCGAGCGTGGCGCCCGCCGATACCCAGGCCCCGATCTCCCTTGAGACCTGCTTGACGACTCCGGGGGCACGGGCAGTCACCTGTGCCACCCTGGCGGCATCATAGGTGACCATGACCGGCGCCAGGATTTCAGCTCTCCCCCGGCCTGCTACGGCCCTGGTGGTCTCAATCCCGGCCAGGCGAGCCGTGTCCTTTCCCTTCAGGATTATCTTGGTCCCGTCCGCCGGTGCGTTGTCGGCCGACACGTCAACTGCCGGCTTGCCGCCGCGCTCCGGGAAGTGGATCGGGCATACCGACATCGGGAAGCCGTGCTCGGCGCACCAGTCGCCTTTGGCCTGAAAGATGGGGGCGAGCTTCGGGTTGCACTTGGTGCAAAGAGCCTCCAGCACGCCGTGCTCCTGGCAAAGCCCGGCCGCCTCACGGGTGGCCTTGAGATCGGAAGCCGCCTGTTTGGCGGCTGCAGGCGCCTTGGATTGGTCGCTCTTGCCGCAGCCCGAGGCCACGGCAAGAGCTGCCACGGTCACCAGTGTAAGAATCCGATGCATGTCACTTGCTCCCTTTGGGCGGGCGAACGATCTTCAGTTTCGGGTTGCACTTCTTGCACTGGGACTTGGGAAGTCCGTGCTTCTCGTCCCAGTCGCCGGTCGCCTTGAAGGCGGGAATGAGGGACTTGTCGCAACGGGTGTCCTGGGACTCGGGAACGCCGTGCTCGCCGCACCAGTCCTCGTAGGAACCGACCTTGGCGCCTTTGGCGCCGTGCGCGTCCTTTTTCGCGGACTCGGCCGCGAAGGCGGAAAAGGTGAGGGAAAAGAGCAGGGTGAGAGAGAGCAGAATGGAACGACGCATGATGTGACTCCTTTTGGTGTGTTAGTTTGCAGTGGTCCAAAGGCCGTTAGCAGAGGCTAGCTCGACACCAGCCTCAGCGGCTTCCAATAACAATTCCAGGTACTCCTTACGTGTTTGCTGTGCATCCCGACGCAACTGGAGCAAGGTGGAGAGGTTGATCTTGCCGGCTTTATAACTTTCGCGGGCCAGTGATTCATTTTCCTGCTGCAAGACGAGCCCGTAGGTCTCTATTCTGCGCACAGCTTCGACCGCAGCCGCATAGGCGACGCGAGCTCCTTCGATTTCTGCTGCGATACTCGATTGACTGATCTCGGCGGCCAACTGTGCCCGTTGATGCTGCACCCGCGCCTCCTGAACCGGTGCCTGGCGGGGGTTCATAAAGGGAAGGCTGACGCTGATGCCGCCCAGGACGACGTTATCGTCGCCTTCGCGTTTATAACCGATCCTGAAGGCGACATCGGGAAGCCGGTCGGCTTCAGCCAGGGAGATTGCAGCGCGGGAGGCTTCGACGTCAGCCAGGGCCGTCAGGAGGTCCGCACGTTTTGCCCCCCCCTGAGCGGAACCGATGCTATCGAAGAAGCTCCGCTCCTTGATACTGCCGCCAACCTGAAGGCCCGCGGCCGACGGCAATCCGAGGGCTCGTGCCAGTGCCGCCCTGGTCGAGGCGATACGGCCCTGTGCAGAAGAAACATCGCTTTGGGCACGTGCAGCTTCGGTAAGAGCCAGGTTCACCTCGAATTTGGCAACATCGCCTGCGGTATGCCGCTCTTTGGCGATTTGCAGCAACTCCTCGGCCAGCTTTCTGCGGTCTACAGCCAAAGCGAGCTGTTCCTCTGCTTGCAGCACCCGGTAATAAGCGCCGACTGCAGCGGTCACAGCCTGTCGGCGGACATCTTCGACCGCTCGTTTTTCACGCTGGATACCGGCCTGGGCCAAAGCCACCCGCTTGTTGCGGCGGCCGCCAAGCTCGATGGGAATCTCCATGCCGACCTCAACGTCTAAGCTGCTCTCGGTGCCGGTACGTGGTCCGGCATTCAGTTCCAACTGCGGGTTTTCCAAGGTGCGGACTTGAGCCCCGGCAAGTTTTGCCTCTCCTTCCGCAACGCGGTTAAGTGCAAGGCGCACATCAGGTGCGCCGGCCGAAGAGAGTTGTATTACCCGGACGAGGGTAAGAGGCTCCCCGCCCCTATCCGACGCGACAACCGCCGTTGGCATCATGCAAAACGCAGTAACCGTAAGGGCCCGTAACATGCCTGTTTTCATCAAAACTCCCGTGTCGCAAGAAGTTAGCTGATGCGCATAAAGCTGCAGCATCCGCGCCCAAGACACAGATCCGGGTGGAGCCGAGTAGTGCCTCAGATGGACATTTGAAAAATGCCTTTGGCAAGGCAGTGACCCATCATGTGCTCCAGGAACAAAATAAATGTTCGCCCGAGCGCACGAAAGGGTGCCTAAGGAATTTACTTACAGGTACAGATGACGTGACTAGGCGTGATTTTGCGGGGGTACAAAGATGGGGATGTGGACTTCAAGAAGACTGGTGGCGCCGTCCCGCGACACGAGCTGCGTCTCGGCAGGGAGATACTTCATGGGGAAAGTGGGGAGTAAAAAAGTGTAGGTTGAGCAGGAACCGCATTTCGAACAGTTGTCGGAATCTGATCCGGCGTCGCCAGGGCAGCAAGGACAGGTATCTTGTCCACCATCAACCGCCCCCGCAGTGAGGCTGACGCATGATTCGGCATGTTCCGACTCCGTTGCAGAACAGCAGAGTGGCAATACAAGAACCAGCATTACTATCAGCTGCACCAAGGCAATGGCTCTCAGGGCAGGCATCCGGGAGGCGGATTTATGGCGATGGCCCAGCATAGACATGCGCGAATAAAACCATGAGTAGGCTGAAGATGTCAAGCGGAAAGAACTTGAGGTCACGCCATTGGGCATCAGTTAGTTGGCGGGCTGCGTTGTGCAAGTCATTGATGCTTACAAGGTACCGTCTTGGGTCTGCAGCGATGAGCTCTTCTGCCGTTTCTTGGTCTGGGAAGTGACACACGTGCATGTCGTTATTCTTTTCTCATAAACAGCACCGATAGCACATCGACCTCCGCGAATCGAAGTGTTTTTTAACGGAATAAAGGCTTTGTGGGCTCGCTGCATGTTCACCCCCGCTCTTTTTTATAGTCGCATCCACTTTTACCACCTGCCATTTGGATCCTCTTGTAGCCCGTGGGATCCACTTGGTGGTTTTACCCACCCCCCCCATTTGCCCGACTTCTCACCTCTTGACTTACGACAAACTTACGAGTACCCTCTGGCACCTGATCCAAGGAAGGAGGACGGGATGACGCCTAAGCAGAAGAGGGTTCTTGATTTTATTGTTTCCTTCGCGGAGCGGCACGGGTTCCAGCCTTCGCAACAGGAGATTGCCTCTGGATGCGGCTTCGGCTCGCTGGGGACGGTGCAGCATTACTTGCGCGCTCTGGAGAAAGATGGGCACCTGACGCGTCAGTGGAACGCGAAACGGGGACTGCAACTGGCAAATCCCCCCTGTCCCCCCTTCGCAAAGGGGGGGACGCAAGGTCTCGTGCAGCGCTTCGTGGAAACGTCCCCAGGCTCGACGGGATTTCTGGAAGAACCTTTTACAAATCCTGAAGTTGGACGGCAGCCTCTTACTGCGGGGGGGATTGAGCGGCAGGCTTTTGCTGAGGGACAAGTTGAGCGGCAGCTTTTTACAAAAGCTGGAACTCTGCAAACGCCGGCTCTGACACCGATCATAGGAATGGAGCTGCCGCTGGTGGGGATCGTGGCGGCGGGACGGCCGGTGCAGGCTTTCCAACTGGCTGACGCCATCGAGGTTCCTTCGGCAATGGCGGGACCGGGCAACGTGGTGTACGAGGTGCGCGGCGATTCGATGGTGGAGATGGGAATCATGGACGGCGACTACGTGGCGGTGCACCCGCAGGCGGTGGCGGAGACGGGCCAGACGGTGATCGCGGAGGTGAATGGCTCGATCACCATCAAGAAGTACGTCCGGAAGGGAAACTCGATCCAGTTGCTGCCGGCGAACTCGGCGATGAGCCCCATCATGGTGACGGAAGACGACGAGTTTCATATCAGGGGGGTGCTGGTGGGCTCCATGAGGTTTTATAAGAAGTGGACCGGGAAATCCTCCACATAACTGTTCCCGCTTTTCCGATCGCGCTGGCCCGGGTTGTCGACTCTACCCTGCGCGGCCGGCCGGTGGCGGTGGCTCCGCTCAACTCGGAACGGGCGCTGCTGCAGTGCATCTCTGCGGAGGCTGCGGCGGAGGGGGTGCACGCGGGGACTCCCATCTACCACGCACGCAAGTCCTGCCCCGCGCTCATCGTGATCGCTCCCGCCCCTCACCTGATGGCGAAGGGAAGCCAGGCGCTACAGGATCTTTCTGCCGAATTCACCCCTATCGTGGAACCGGGGGCCGGACGGGCGTTCCTGGATCTGACCGCTTCGCGCAGACTCTTCGGACCGGCACGGGACGTTGCGGCCAGGCTGGAAAAGGCGATAGCCAACAGGATGGGGCTGGAGGCGATGGCCGGGGCGGGGGTGAACAAGCTCGTTTCGAGGGTGGCTGCGGATGTGATGCAGGAGCCGGGGGTGTACGACGTCTTCCATGGCGCCGAGCGTAGCTTTCTGGCGCCCTTTCCTGTTTCGGTGCTTCCCGGGGTGGGGGAATCTCGGCAGGCTCTGCTCTTCCGGGATCTGAACCTGCAACGGGTGGAGCAGGTGGCGTCGCTGTCGGTGCCGCAACTGCGCCTTGCTGTCGGACCTTTTGCGCCTCTTTTGCATGACCGCTCCTGCGGCATCGACAGGTCTCCGGTTCAACCTCCCAGGCTCTCCACGGAGATCGTGGAGGAGGGGCTGCTGGACCAGGAAGAGAACGACGACGCGATCCTGCTGTCGGAGCTGCTGCGGTTGGTGGAGGCATGCGGGCTTCGGTTGCGGCGGCTTAGGAAGGGAGCACGCAAGCTGACGCTTTCGGTGATGTACGCGGACGGGGTGAGCCAGCAGGGGAAGAAGGTGCTGACGGTGCCGACTTCGCTGGACCTGCAGTTGCTGGCGGCGGTGGAGGAGCTCTTTTTCACCACCTGCAAAAGGCGGCAGCGGGTTAAGGGATTGCGGCTTAGTTGCGACCAGGTGGCGGAGGATGCGGGACAGATGGACCTGTTCGCGCCGGCGACGGCCCAGGTGTCGCAGAAGCAGGCCGATCTGCAGGAGACGCTGGACCTCTTGCGGGAAAAGCATGGGCGGGACGCGGTGCGCTGGGGCAAGGGGCTGGCGGCACGCCGTGAGGCGACTATGGCCAGTGAGCCGCCGCCGGAGTGGGATCCGGAGCAGAATAAATATATGACTTTGACCAGTAGAAGCTAAAAGCACTCACCACAGAGGAACCACAGAGGAAACCTTGAAAGGCGGAACACAGAGGTCGCTGAGGATCACGGAGGTCTCAGAGGAAACCGAAAGACTTTGGCCCCCCCAAAAAGATCTTTTTTGCTTTTGCCTTCCTCAGATTTTCCTCCGTGTACCTCTGTGTCCTCTGTGGTGAAAGCCTATAAGGTTTTAGTGACATATGTTCATCCATCTTCACGCACATTCTTCGCTCTCGCCCAACTGGGGGGTGCACTCGCCTGAGGCGCTCTGCTCTCACGCGGCTCTCCTGGGCTTCAATACGCTCGCCATCACGGACCGCAACGGGCTGTACGGTGTGCCGCGCTTTCTCGATGCGGCAAGGGAGGCCGGCATCTCGCCTATCATCGGCACGGAGGCGGTTACACAAAATAACCGCGCGGTGCTTCTCGCCTGCAACGAGGAGGGGTACGCCAACATCTCCCGCCTCATCTCGGACTTGCACTGCCAAAAGAACTTCGACCTCATCCCGGCACTTTCGGAATACCGCCGCGGCATCATCGTGCTTAGCGACGACCGGAAACTACTCTCGGCTCTCAAACGGAACTCGGACGAGGGGCTGTTCGTGGAACTCTCGCCGGGACACGCCATGCACAACGCTCTGACGCTGGCAAGGGATCTCAGGCTGCCGCCGGTGGCGACAGCTCGTGCCCTCCTCCGCGCTCCGCCCGGTTCCTTCACAGCTGCGTCGGACGCCCTCACCCCGACCCTCTCCCAGAGGGAGAGGGGGAATGGACTGAGCGATTTCCACCTGCATCGGGTGCTGCGGGCGATTCATTTGAACACTAAGCTCTCGCGACTTACGCCGGAGATGACGGCGGCGGAGTCGGACGCGCTCTACCCGCCCGAGAAGATGGCGGAGTTCTTCCCGCATTGCCCTGAGGCGCTGCAAAACACCATACGCATCGCTTCTCTTTGCAAAACGGACTGGGATTTCTCCAGTACCATCTTCCCCGCCTTCCGGGAACTGGGGACGGAGGCGGCATTCGAAACGCTGCTGGAACGCGCTCGCCAAGGGGCAATCTGGCGCTACGGCAGTATCTCCGACCGGGTACAGGCCCGCCTGGACAAGGAACTCTCAATCATCCGCGACAAGGGGTTCTCTCACTACTTCCTGGTGGTGGAGGAACTGACCAAACAGTCGGAAAGAACCTGCGGCAGGGGGAGCGCGGCGGCGTCTCTGGTCGCCTATTGCCTCGGTATCACGCATGTCGACCCCATCAGGCACAACCTATTCTTCGAGCGCTTCCTGAACGAGGGGAGAAGCGATCCCCCCGACATCGACGTGGACTTTCCCTGGGACGAGCGTGACGCCATCCTCGACTTCGCCTTCGCGCGCTACGGAGCCCGTCGGGCGGCCATGGTGGCGAACCAGGTGGGTTTCAAGGGAAGGTCGGCGCTGCGCGAGGTGGCTAAGGTCTACGGCCTGCCGGACTACGAGATCAAGGAGATGACGGAGCGCATCTCGGGCTTTTGGCGCGCGGAGCAAAGCGCCGCGGCGATGAGCGGGCACCCGCTCTTCAAGGGGGAGTCGCTTTCCTCGGACTGGCAGGAGATCATGTCGACGGCCCGGCGCCTGAACGGGCAGTTGCGCCACCTGTCGCTCCATTGCGGGGGGCTCGTTATCGTGCCCGACGAGATCCGCAGGTACGTCCCGGTGGAAATCTCGCACAAGGGGCTGCCGCTGATCCAGTGGGAAAAGGACCAGACCGAGGACGCGGGGCTGGTGAAGATCGACATCCTGGGGAACCGCTCGCTCGCCGTCATCCGCGACGCAATGGCGGCGGTGAAGGAGCAAAAGGGCGTGGAGATCGATTACGCGACCTGGCGCCCGCTGGAGGATGAGAGGACGCAGAGCCTTTTGCGCCGCGGCCTCACCATCGGCTGTTTCTACCTGGAATCCCCTTCGGTGCGCCTGCTGCTGCGCAAGATCTGGAGCAGCACCGCCCCGCCGGAGACCTTCCGGCACGACCTCTTCGAGGTGCTGGTGCAGGCGTCGTCGATCATCAGGCCCGCGGCGAACAGCTTCATCCAGGAGTACGTGGCGAGGCTCCAGGGAAAGCCCTGGTCGCACCTGCATCCGCTTTTGGAGAGCGTACTGGGGGAGACGCTGGGGATAGCGATCTACCAGGAGCAGATCACCCAGATCGCCATGGAGCTCGCGGGTTTCTCCGCAAGCGAAGGGGATCAGCTAAGGAAGGTGATCACCAAGAAGCACCGGGAGAAGCGGCTGGCGGATTTCCGCACCAAGTTCATGGCAGGGGGCGCGGTGCGCGGGGTCTCGGAAAAAGTGCTGCTCGGGATTTGGGGCCAGATACTCTCCTTCGCCGGCTATTCCTTCTGCAAACCGCATTCGGCGAGCTACGCGCTTTTGAGCGGGAAGGCGGCCTACATGAAGGCGAACCACCCGGCGCAGTTCATCGCTGCGGTAATCTCCAACCAGGGTGGGTACTACTCGGCTTTCGCCTACATCTCGGAGGGGCGCAGGCTGGGGCTTGCCATCCTCCCCCCGGACATCAACGAGAGCGAGTACCAGTACACCGGCAAAGAGAAGACCCTTAGGGTCGGCCTGATGCAGATCGACGGCCTGACCCGGGACGGCGCCGACCGGCTCTTAAAGGAGCGCCGGGAACGCGGCGCTTTCGCCTCTTTCAAGGAGTTCCTGCGCCGGGCGCGGCTGCAGCGCGCCGATGCCGAGCGCCTGATAAAAGCCGGGTGCTTCGACGCGCTGGAAGGGGAGGAGAAGCGCCCGACGCTGCTTTGGGAGTTGCTCCACTTTCAGCAGCAGGCGACGGCCCTTTTGTTCGAGCAAAAGACCGAGCTGCCGCACCCTCCTCCCTATGACGCGCAGCTGGTGCTCAGGCATGAGGTGGAAGCGCTCGGCTTCCTGGTGTCGCGGCACCCGCTGGCGCTCTACAAGGAGCAGTGGCAACGGCACCGGCCGATCAAGGCTACGGAATTGATCAAGCACACGGGGAAATGGGTGACCATGGTGGGATGGTGGATCACCACGAAGACGGTGGAGGACAAGCACGGCAGGCCGATGGAATTTATCTCGTTCGAGGATGTGACGGCGATCTTCGACGCCACCTTCTTTCCGGACGTCTACGCCAGGTTCTGCCGCAAGCTCTCGCAGCGGCGCCCCTACCTGCTCAAAGGGATAGTGGAAGAGGAGTTCGGAGTGGCGACGCTCAGGGTGAAGTGGGTCGGTTTTCTGGACGGGTGAGGGAAGCTAGGGCGCAGGTGCAATAAGCGGGAGATAGACGTTCAAGGTGGTCCCTGCGCCAGGCTTGCTGTAGATCTCCAGGTGCCCTTCGTGCTGCTTCACGATCCCGTACACGATGGCCAGACCTAACCCGCTCCCCTTCCCCACTTCCTTCGTGGTAAAAAACGGCTCAAGAACGTGGGCCCTGGTCGCCTCGTCCATGCCGGTCCCCGTGTCGGTGACGGATAAAACGGCGTAAGAGCCGATACTGCCGTATCCGTGCGACTCAACCCACTCCTCGGTCAACTCCATCGCTTCGGTGGTTATGGTCAGCGTCCCCCCGGTGGGCATGGCGTCCCGCGCGTTGGTGACCAGGTTCATCACCATCTGGTCGATCTGGCTCGAATCCGCGACCACCGGCAACATCCCCGCGCACGTCTCGACCTTCAGCTCGATTTTCGCCGTAACCAGTCTGCTCAGGAGCTTTCTCACGTTGTTCACGATCTGGTTCAGGTCCACCGGTTCCGGGTGATTGATCTGCTTTCTGCTGAAGGCCAGGAGCCTCTGGGTGAGGTCGGCGGCCCGGTCGGCGGCGGAGACGACCTGGTCCAGGTACTTCGCGGCGGGGTCCTCCTCCTTCATCGTCATCAGCGCCAGGCTGACGTACCCGATCATGCCGGTCAGCAGGTTGTTGAAATCGTGCGCGATACCTCCTGCCAGCACCCCGACGGCTTCCATCTTCTGCGACTGCCTGATCTGCTCCGCCATCCTCCTTTCGCGCTCCAGGTGCATGGCGTTGCGAAGGCTCATGCCGATGACCGGCGCGAGACCGGTCAAAAGGCTCATGTCGCTTTGGGTCAGCGGCCTCTGGGTCTTCATGTTGTCCACCGCCAGGATACCCAGCGACTCTCCCTCGAAGACAATGGCGCAGCAGATGAAGGAGTGCGCCTCCAGCACCTCGGAGAGGTTGATGCTCTGCTCGGAGTGAATGTGCGTCACTTCGGAAAAGTCGACGAACATCGTCCTTTGTTCCCGGAAGCAGGTTACGAAAGCCCCTTTGGCGCCGGGGTTGGTGAGATCGAAGGAGGCCTTTTTCAGCGCTTTCAGTTGCTTATCGTTGATGCCGAACCCGGTGCGGAACCTAAGGCACGACTTCCTCTTGTCCGCCAGCATGATAAGGCACCGGTCATACCCCAGCCTCTTCTCGATGGCGCCGATCACATTCTCCAGCACCTCGTCTATGCCGCTTTGCGTGCTCAGGGCCTGCCCCACCTCGTTTACCATCCGGGCGTTGTTGTAGTTGACGCCGATCTGGTCGATCATCTGCTCCGTCGACTCCTGCACGCCGGCCAGGGTGGCGAGGATCTCTTTCTTCTCCAGCCGCTCGGCGAGGTAAGACGCGCCCAGTTGCATGAAGGCGAGCGCTACCAGCATCTCGGCCAGGTGCCCGATTCGGTAGAAGTGGTGGAGCACCCCGTAGAGTACGAGCACGACCGGCACCTGGAGGTTTCTGACCAACCGGATCTTGCCGGCCCAGGTCTTTTTCCAGGAGACGATGTACCTGCAGCAGGAGCCCCCCTTGAAGATGCACTCGGGATGTTCGACGGAGGGGATGTCGTGGTCGAACATCTGGACGATCGCCTCGAAAAAGCCGATGCGGTTTTCGCACTGGAAAGGCTTTTCCTCCACGTCGGAATGGGGCGTTACCGTGATCTCTACCTTGTTGTCGGCGAGCTTGCGGGATTGATAGACGGCGGAACGGGTGAAGTTGGAGGCGCATTTGCCTATGGCGACCAGGGTGTTGGCCGGCCCGATGAAGCCGAAGGTGTATTTGGCCATCACGCCTAAGGCCTCTTCGGACGCGGCGTAACGCCCTCCTTCCCGGGCGAGGTCTTTGCCCTCCAGGAGACAGGACATCTTGTCGTGAAAACGGTCGACCTGCCGCTGGGTAAGCCAGTGCCCTTCGTCGCTCAGCTCGTACGGGCTTATCTCCGCATAGTTCAACAGCTCGCGCACGTCCACGTCCGCATGCTTTTTCTTCAGCAGGGCGACGAAGTTGTTGATTATCTTGCTGTTGTAAAGTGGTCGATCGGACATCAGGCAAGGTCCCCTAGCCGTAAGGTAACGGCAGTGGCCCTTTTAGATTTAATGAGGACCACTGTCTCCTATCGGTAACTTGTCGTTTTTCTTTAGGGGCGAGTTGGCGATGAAGATCAAAGGGGGGAACGAAATAGCATCGCCTGGTCCTTGGTCCTCGTGAAAATAAAAAGGCCCGGCTCCCCTTGCGGAGACCGGGCCTTTTTATTCTTTTTCAGAGGGGTCCTTAGTCTACGGACTTCCTCAGGAAGGTCGGGATGTCGTACTGGTCCTCGTCCTCGGAGAGGAAGCTGCGCTGACGCACCTGGGTCTCGCGCTGCTGCTTTTCGCGGATGAAGGTCGGGATCTCCAGCCTGCTCTCGACCGGCTTCACCATGGTGGCCATGGTGGCCACGCTCTTCATCTCGTGGCGCCCTTTCTCCAGGTCGAAACGGTCGCCGAAGCCGGTGGCGATGGCGGTGACCTTGATGGTCTCGCCCAGGGTCTCGTCGATGACCAGACCGACGATGATGTTCGCGTCTTCGTGCACCTTCTCGTGGATCACCTTGCTGGCCGCGTCGAACTCGTCCATGGTCATGGAGGCGGAGCCGGAGATGTTGACCAGAACGCCCTTGGCGCCGGAGATGTCGATGTCCTCGAGCAGCGGGCTGGAGATGGCCTTGACGGCGGCGTCGATGGCGCGGTTCTCGCCGGAACCGATGCCGATGCCCATCATCGCCATGCCGCGCTCGCTCATGATCGACTTCACGTCGGCGAAGTCGACGTTGATCAGGCCGGACTGGGTGATCAGGTCGGAGATGCCCTGCACCGCCTGGCGCAGCACGTCGTCGGAGGGTTTGAAGGCGTCTAGGATGGACATGGACTTCCCGGCCAGGCCGAGCAGACGGTCGTTGGGGATGACGATCAGGGAGTCGACGTGTTTCTTCAGCTCCTTGATGCCGTCCTCGCCCTTGGCCAGACGCTGGCGCCCCTCGCGGGAAAACGGCTTGGTGACCACGCCCACGGTGAGAGCCCCGTGCTCGCGAGCAACCTCGGCGATGACAGGCGCCGCACCGGTGCCGGTGCCGCCGCCCATGCCGGCCGCTATGAAGATCATGTCGGCGCCCTTCAGCGCCTCGTGGACCTTGTCCCTGTCCTCAAGGGCGGCGTCGCGCCCGACGTTCGGGTTGGCGCCCGCCCCGAGTCCCTTGGTAAGCTCCGTGCCGATCTGGATCTTAACCTGGGCCTTGGACATCCTGAGCGCCTGGGCGTCGGTGTTGGCGACGATGAAGTCGACCCCCGCGATACCCACGCTCATCATGGTGTTGACTGCATTCCCGCCGGAGCCGCCAACGCCAATCACCTTTATCTTCGCACTTTGATCGATGCTCTCATCGAAGTGAAACATGAACTCCTCCCTGGTCGCGCCCCCCGGCGGTGGCTAAAAAAATATTAGCCGGTCTTATACTACGTTTAGTTGTGTAATGGAAGCCTTAAATCACTACATCTTGTGTTTATTTTAAAAAAATTCTCCAAACCAATCCTTCATCCTGCGGCTCACCCTGCGGAAGACCGTCTCGTCGCTTTGCTGGGTCGGGAACTCGTGCACGCCGAGGTTCTTGCTGCCGTAGACGACAAGGCCGACGCCGGTGGCGTAAACGGGCGAATTAACGACGTCGGTGAGCCCACCGATCCGCTGCGGAAGCCCGCGGCGCACCGGGAGGTTGAAGATCTGCTCGGCCAGTTCCGGCATCCCTTCGAGGATGGTGGAACCGCCGGTGACGACCACGCCGGAGGCGATGGAATCTTCCAGGCCGCTCTTCACGATCTCGCGGTTCACCAGGGTGAAGATCTCCTCGACGCGCGGCTCCAGGATCTCGCAGAGCAGCTGGCGGGAAAGTATGCGCGGCTTTCTCCCTCCGACGCTCGGGACCTCGATGGTCTCGTCTTTGCCCACAAGCGAGGAGAGGCAGCAGCCGTACTTCTGCTTGATGCGCTCGGCCTCGGCCATCGGGGTCCTGAGACCGACCGCGATGTCGTTGGTCAGGTGGTTCCCCCCAAGCGACAGGACCGAGGTGTGCTTGATGGCACCGTCCACGAAGATGGCGATGTCGGTGGTGCCGCCGCCGATGTCGACCAGGGCCACGCCGAGTTCCTTCTCGTCGGAGGAGAGCACCGCCTCGGAGGAGGAGAGCTGCTCAAGGACGATGTCGGCGACCTCGAGGCCTGCCCGGTTGCAGGACTTGACGATGTTCTGGGCGCTTGCGACGGCGCCGGTGACGATATGGACCTTCGCTTCCAGGCGCACCCCGCTCATCCCCAGCGGCTCGCGGATGCCGTCCTGGTCGTCGATGATGAATTCCTGGGGGAGGATATGGATCACCTCGCGGTCCATCGGGATGGCGATCGCCTTCGCCGCCTCGATGACGCGTTTCACGTCCTCGGGGGAGACCTCGCGGTTCTTGATGGCGATCACGCCCTGGGAGTTGAACCCCTTGATGTGGCCGCCGGCGATCCCCGCGTAGACCGACTTGATCTCGCAACCGGCCATGAGCTCGGCCTCTTCGATAGCCTTTTTGATGGCGGCGACGGTGCTCTCGATGTTGATCACCACCCCTTTTCTGAGCCCCTTGGAAGGACTGGTGCCGATACCGACGATGTCGATGCCTTCCTCAGTCACGTTCCCCACGATGGCGCAGATCTTGGTAGTCCCTATGTCGAGCCCTACGATGAGATTATCCCTTCTAGTGGACATGCTCCCTCCCTTTTCCCCTACACTTTTTTAACTATGATTTTGTCAGCGTAATCAAGATCTATGTAGTCGAGCGCCTGCATCTGCGGCTGAAGTTCCTTGTAGATGCCGGCCAGTCGCGTCAGCTTTTCGCTGAACCCGCCGTTGCCGAGTTTCACCGGCACCCCCCCCTGCATGGTGAACAGGGTGAAACCGTACCCCTTGCTGTAATGAATCTCCGAGATGTCCTCCAGGCTGAAGACGCCCCCTTTCTTCAGGGTGTCGATCAGGGCCAGGGCGTTTTTCAGCGCGTCCTGGCAACCCTTGGGGTCCTGTGCCAACTCCTCCTCGGTGAAACCGGTGATGAGGGGGTAGTCGAGCCGGTCCCCTTCGACCAGCGATTTGAAGAGCACTCCCTTGTCGTCCAGGTAGTAGAGGCAGCCGACGTTGGCCACCGCCTGCGGCGCCCTTTCCGAAACGGTTATCGACAGCGTGTGCGGGAAGTAGCGCCGCACCTGGACCTGCTCGAGCCAGGGGTTCTTGGAAAGCCTCGCGACCACGGTCTTCAGGTCGACCTTCAACATCGAGTCCCCGGGCCTCACCCCAGCGAGCGTGATGATCTCTTCGCGGGATACGCGTTTCAGGGGGGAGACCTCTATGGCCTCCAGCCGCAGCAGCGTGGTCCGCGACACCAGGTTGTAGAGCTGCCATCCTCCGAAGCCAAGGCCGGCGCAGAGAGCGGCGCCGCCGAACCCCCTGGAGGCGTACTTCAGGATCGGGCCCCAGTTGATGGGCTTACGCTCCTTGGGCGGTTTCTTGACCCTGTTATGGGGCACCCGCTGTTTTTTGGCATGAAGATCGCGCATTTTTTTACCGTCAAAAAAGTTGAGTCATGGAAGCATTGAATAACATCGCAGGTTACTCGTGCCGCTAGCTAGATCTTAAGCGATGCCGCCTGCAGTATGCGCAGCACCAACTCGCCGAAAGAGATTCCGGCTCCCCCCGCTATCTCGGGAAGAAGGCTCAAGTCCGTCATCCCCGGGAGGGTGTTCACCTCGAGCAGATAGCAGTCGCCCGTTTCGGTGACCAGGAAGTCGACCCTGCTGTAGCAGTCGCAGCCAAGCGCCGCGTGCGCCTTCTCACCCTGGCGAAGCACCTCGGCGTAGACCGCCTCGGGGAGGCGCGCCGGCAGGATGTGCTGCGCGCCGCCGTCGGTGTACTTCGCCTCGTAGTCGTAGAACTCCCCCTTGGGGATGATCTCGATGGCGCCGAACGCCTTGCCGTCCAGTATGCCGACCTGGACCTCGCGGCCGTCGATGAACCCTTCGATGAGGATCTCGGAGTCGTAGCGGAACGCCTCGTCGAGCGCCGCCTGCATCCGGGAAGTGTCGCGCACGATGCCGACTCCGACGGAGGAGCCTTCCCGGGAAGGCTTGACCACGACCGGAAGCGGGTTGGCGAGCTTAAGTTCCTCGCCCCGGCGCAGCACCTGGTAGGGAGCGAGCTTCAGCCCGGCCGAGGCGAAGATGACCTTGGAAGCGATCTTGTCGATGGCGAGGGCGCTGGCGAGCACCCCGGAGCCGGTATAGGGGATGCCCATCAGTTCCAGGAGTCCCTGGACCGAGCCGTCCTCTCCGAAGCGGCCGTGCAGCGCGATGAAGGCCACGTCCACCTTTTCCTCGGCGAGCCGCTGCGGCAGGTCGCGACCGACGTCGATCCCCACCGCCTGGAACCCCTGCTTGACCAGGGAGGCAAGGACCGCCTTGCCGCTGTTGAGGGACACTTCGCGCTCGGCGGAGAGTCCACCCATCAGCACCGCGATCTTCTTTGTTTTCAGCTCCTCTACCGTCATCGCCAATAATCCTTTCGGTTTTGCCTCCTCCCCCCAGCGGGGGGAGGTCGGGTGGGGGGAAGAGTGCGGTCCCCCTCCCTAACCCTCCCCCTCCAGGGGAGGGGACTTTATTCCCCGTCTCGACCTGCGAGCACGGGGCCTTACTCTTCGCCTACCAGGCGGACCTCTTCCTCGAGCTCTACGCCGGAGGTCTCCTTCACCCTCAGCTTCACCAGCGCCGCGAGCGAAGTGAAGTCCGCGGCACACGCGCCGCCGCGATTGACCAGGAAGTTGGTGTGCGCCTCTGAGACCTGAGCGCCGCCGACGGTGACGCCGCGCATGCCGGCCTGGTCGATCAGCTCCCAGGCGTGCCGCCCCGACGGGTTCTTGAAGAAGGACCCGGCATTGGGATAGGTGACCCGCTGCGTCCCGCTTCTTCTGGCGATGTTGGCCTGCATCCGCTCCTCGATGATGCGGCGTTCGGCAGGTTCGAGCCTGAGCTTCGCCCCCAGGACGATCTCTCCCGGCAAAAGCCTCAAGTAGCGGTAACCGAATTCCAGCTCGGCGGCTCTGCGCACCAAGAGCTTTCCCTCACGCAGGGTGATGAGCGTCTCGACCCGCTGCAGCGTCTCGCCACCCTGGGCGCCGGCGTTCATGGTGAGCGCTCCGCCGAAGCTGCCGGGAATGCCGCTGAGAAATTCCATCCCCCCAAGGCAATGCTCGGCGGCGAAGCGGCAGAGGGTGGAGTTGGTTACCCCCGCGCCCGCCTCGAGTCTCGCGCCCGGCTGCATCTCCAGGGTGTCCAGTTTCTTGAGCGAGATGACGCACCCTCTGATGCCGCCGTCGCGCACCAGCAGGTTGTACCCCCCTCCCAGCACCAGGTAAGGGATCTTCGCGGCGAGGAGCTTCTCCACGGTCTCCTGGAGGTCGAGCAGATCGGCGGGCTCGAAGTAAAGATCCGCCGGACCCCCGACTTTAAGGGAGGTGTGCTGCCACATCGGCTCGTCCCACTTGACCGTGCCGCGCACCCCCCGGGCCGCTTGTTCGAGCTCGCCCCGTGCCAACTTCAGCTCTCCTTCGCGGCCTTGAGCCGCAGCAGCATGGTCTCTCCCACCTGCCAGACGTTGCCGGCCCCAAGGGTCAGCAGGATGTCGCCGGGAGCAAGCACGCGCTCCAGGTGCTCGCAGAGCTTGTCGCGGTCGGAGATCCAGGTGACGTCCCTCTGGCCGTGCCTGCGGACCCTGTTCGCCAGCGCCTCGGCGGTCACCCCCTCGATGGGGGCTTCCCCCGCCGGGTAGATGTCGGTCAGGATCAGGACGTCGGCATCGTGGAACGCCTTGACGAACTCCTCGAAGAGCTCCTTGGTCCTGGAATAGCGGTGCGGCTGGAACACGACGACCAGACGGTTCTCGGCAAAGCCTGCCTTGGCGGCGCCCAAGGTCGCCTTGATCTCGGTCGGGTGGTGCCCGTAGTCGTCCACCACCATGACGCCGTTGGCCTCCCCCTTCAGATGGAAGCGGCGTCCCACCCCGCCGAACCCGGCGAACCCTTCCTGGATGGTCTCGAACGGGATGTCCAGCTCCATGGCCACGGCGATCGCGGCGAGCGCGTTCAGCACGTTGTGGGCGCCTGGCATGGAGAAGGTGATCTCTCCCAGCCGCACCCCTTTGTGATGCGCCACGAAGCTCGTCGAGAACCCGGAGAGCTTCACGTCGGTGGCCCTGAAGTCCGCCTGGGCCGACAGGCCGTAGCTCGTGAAGCGCTTCTTCACCCGGGGCAGGACGTCGGCTATGTTGCCGTTGTCCAGGCAGAGTACGGCAAGCCCGTAGAAGGGGATCTTGTTGATAAACTCGACGAAGGTGTCCTTGATCTCCTCGATGCCGCTGTAGAAGTCGAGATGGTCGGCGTCGATGTTGGTGACCACGGCGATGGTGGGGGAGAGGAGCAGGAAAGAACCGTCCGACTCGTCCGCCTCGGCCACCAGGAACTGCCCCTGTCCCAGCCTCGCGTTGGTACCAAGCGAGTTGAGCCTGCCGCCGATGACGATGGTAGGATCGATCCCCCCCTTGGAGAGGATGGTCGCCACCATGGAGGTGGTGGTGGTCTTGCCGTGGGTTCCGGCTACGGCGATGCCGTACTTCATGCGCATCAGCTCGGCCAGCATCTCGGCACGCGGGATCACCGGTATCAGCCTCAGATGCGCCTCGACCACCTCGGGGTTGTCGTCGTGGACGGCGCTGGAGATGACCACCACGTCGGCGTTCGCCACGTTCTCGGCGGCGTGCCCGAAGAAGATCTCGCCCCCCAGGCTCTCCAGCCGCTGGGTGATTTCCGAGCCGCGCAGGTCCGACCCCGAAACCTTGTAACCCAGGTTCAGGAGCACCTCCGCGATGCCGCTCATCCCGATGCCGCCGATGCCGACGAAATGTATTCTCTCTATTTTTCCGTACACTCTGTGCTCCCTTCGGTCGCAGATAAAGATAAAGATAAAGATTGAGTAAAACCCTAGCTTCTCAATCTCGCTCTATCGTCAATCTCTCAGCGGCACTCCCTCGTTGTTCTTCAGCCTCAAACCACTCTCAGACGCTCAAGCCTTTTCTTTATCTTTATCTCTATCTTTATCTTTATCTTTATCTCGCCTTTACCCCGTCACCATAGCCGCTACGATGGCCTGGGCTGCGTCTAACTGTGCCAGGGCACGGGCGTTCTTCTCTATCTCGGCAAGCTCGGCTGGGTGCTCCATCAGTTCGAGGATCTTCGCCGCCAGCCGCTCGCCGGTGAGATCTTCTTCCAGGATCATGACGCCGGCGTTTTTGTGCACCAGCGACTCGGCGTTTTTCCTCTGGTGGTCGTCCGACGCATACGGGAAGGGGATGAAGATGCACCCCTTGCCGCAGGCGGTGACCTCGGCGATGGTGGTCGCGCCAGCCCTGCAGACGACGAGGTCGGCGGCGCCGTAGGCCGCGGACATGTCGTCGATGAAGCTGAGCACCTGGGCCTGGAACCCCTGGGCCTGATATCCCTCGCGCACCCGGGCCGCGTCCTTCTCGCCGGTCTGGTGCGTGATCCTCAGTTTCCCCTTCACCCCCTCCAGGTGCGGCAGCGCCTCCAAAAGCGCGCTGTTGACCCGCTGGGCGCCGGCGCTCCCTCCGAAGACGAGGATGCTGAAGGTGTCCCCGACGCTCCGCACCCGCTCCTGGAACCCCCAGAGGATCTCCTTCCGGATCGGGTTCCCGGTCATCTGGGTCATCTCCTTGGGAAAGAAGCTCTCTGCTTCGGGCATGGAGATGAAGACGCCATCCACGAAGCGCCCCAGGACCTTGTTGGTGAGGCCGGGGAACGCATTTTGCTCATGGATGAAGCGCCTGATCCCCATGCCGCGCGCCGCGAGGACTATGGGCGCCGAGGCGTAGCCGCCGACCCCCAACACCAGGTCGGGACGGAACTCCTTCAGGATCTTTCTCGACTGCGAATAGCCGTAGAGCAGACGCCCCGCGCTCATGATCTTCTTGATGGTCCCCATCCCCTTCATACCGCTTGCCGAGATGAGGGCCAGCTTGTAGCCGAGCTTCGGCAGGAGCCGCGCCTCGATGCCGCGCTCGGTTCCGACGAAAAGGACCTCATTCTCGGGGCTGCGCGCCAGAAACTCGTCGGCGACCGCTATCCCCGGGAAGAGATGCCCCCCGGTCCCGCCGCCTGCGATGATGAGCCTCATGCCGGGTTCCCCCTCATTCTGGTCGATACGTTAAGGAGGACCCCCACTGCGGTGAGGGAGATGATGAGCGACGAACCGCCGTAACTCAAAAAGGGAAGCGCGATCCCCTTGGTGGGGAGCATCCCGGTCACGACCGCCATGTTGATGAACGCCTCAAGTCCCAAGAGCACGGCGATGCCGAAGGCCAAAAAGCGCCCGAAGCTGTCCTCGGCGGCGATGGCCACCCGGATGCTCCTTTGCACAAGCACGAGGAACATGCAGGCGATCACGATCACACCGATGAACCCCATCTCCTCCCCCAGGACCGAAAGGATGAAGTCGGTGTGCGCCTCGGGAAGGTAGAAGAGCTTCTGCTTTCCTTCGCCCAGCCCCTGCCCGAAGAAGCCGCCGGTCCCCAGCGCCAGCCAGGACTGGATGATCTGGAAACCGGTGTCGGTCGGGTCCTGCCACGGGTCGAGGAAGGCGGTGATGCGGCGCATGCGGTAGGCCTTGGTCGCCACCAGGTAGACGATGCCGGGAAGCGCTATGAGCCCCATCCCCAGGATGTATTGCACCCGGGTCCCGGCGGCGAAGAGCATGACGATGGCGACGGCGAACATGGTGAGCGCAGCCCCCATGTCGTGCTGCGCCAGGAGGACCGCGATGAAGACCCCGAGTATCAGCATGTAAGGGAGAAAGCCGGAGAGAAACTGCTTCAGCTTGTCCTGCCGCTTCTCCAGCGAATACGCCATGTAGATGATGAGCGACACCTTGGCGAGTTCGGAGGGCTGGAAGTTGAAGAAGGGGAGCTTGATCCAGCGCGAGGCCCCCTTGGCGGTCCCGCCGATGCCGGGGACGAACACCAGGAGGAGCAGGACGAAACAGCCAAGAAATAGCGGCACCGCGTATTTTTTCCAGAGGTGGTAGTCGACGTGCATCGCCAGCGCCATCCCGGTGAAGCCCATCAGGGCGTAGAGGGACTGGCGCTTCAGGAAGAAAAAACCGTCGTGGAATTTCTTGGCCGCCATCACGGAGGACGCCGAATAGACCATGACCACACCGAAACAGGTGAGGATCACCGCCATCAGCAGCACGATCATGTCGTACCCCTCCAGTTTCCTCACGCCTCCCCCTTCTTGCCGGCGCGCACCGCGGCCTTGAAGCGCTGGGCGCGCTCCTCGTAGTTCTTGAACATGTCGAAGCTGGAGCAGGCCGGCGAGAAGAGCACCACCCCGCCCGGCTTGGTGAGCCTGCGCGCTATCTCCACCGCCTCTTCGAGGGTCTGGGCCTCATGGGTGTCGGTGAGTGCGCCGAGAGCCTCCCGCATGCGGGCCTTCGCCTCGCCGATCAGCACCAGGTGGCTCACCCGGCTCTCGACCAGGGGGGCCAGGGGCTCATAGGAGCCTCCCTTGTCCTTGCCGCCGGCGATGAGGGTGATGCCGGAGTCGAAGCTCTCCAGCGATTTCACCACGCTCCCGACGTTGGTCCCCTTGCTGTCCTCGTAGTAGGCGACGCCGTCAATCTCTTCCACCAGTTCCATCCGGTGCGGCAGCCCCTTGAAGTTCTTCACCGCCTCGTAGGCGCAGTCGCCGTCGCAGCGCATGAGGAGGGTGGAGGCAAGGCTCGCCATGATGTTGTCCAGGTTGTGCACCCCCTTCAGCTTGAACCCTTCGGTGCCGAAGCGGAGCACTTTCCCCTTGTGGGAGAAGGTGATGAAGCCGTCACGGTAGCTGATCCCCTCTTCCAGCTCGTGCAGGCGGCTCATGGGGAAGAGCTGCGCCTTGAGCTTGGAGGCACAGGCGGCGACCAGCGGGTCGTCTATGTTCAGGACGGCGAAGTCGTCCGCGGTCTGGTTCTCGAAGATGCGGAGCTTCGCGTCGATGTACTCCTGGAAGCTGTGGTAGCGGTCCAGGTGGTCCTCGGTGATGTTCAGAAGCACCGCCACGTCCGGTCGGAAGCTCTCCACCCCTTCCAGCTGAAAGGAGGAGAGTTCCACCACCACCCTTGACACCTCCTGGCCGCTTTCGGCCAACTCGATGAGGGGATTGCCGATGTTCCCCCCCACGAAGGTCTCGAAGCCGCAGGCCTTGAAGATCTCGCCGGTAAGGGTCGTCGTCGTGGTCTTGCCGTTGGTCCCGGTGATGGCGACCATGGGGGCCTTGATGAACCAGGAGGCGAGTTCCACCTCGCTCACCACGCGCCGCTTCTGCGCGCGCGCCATCTCCAGGGGCTTTATGTCCATGGGGACGCCGGGGGAGACCACGATCAGATCCGCCATGAGGAAGCTGTAGGGGATATGGCGCCCGAGTTCGTAGGTAATATCCAGGTCGGAGAGCTCGGCCAGAACGTCGGAGAGCGCCTCTTCCTCCCGCATGTCGGTAACGGTGACGAAGGCGCCGGCACGGGCCAGGAAGCGGGTAACCGCCACCCCTGTCTTCGCCAGTCCCACCACCAGTATTTTCTTGTCCTTTAGTTCCATGACGGACCCTTTTCTGTTGTCTATCTGCCCGCCGACCGCTTGGTACGCGGCGTGGCGTCCTGCTAGCGCATCTTCAGGGTGGAGATGGCCACCAGCGCCAGGATGATGGTGATGATCCAGAAGCGCACGATGATCTTCGGCTCCGCCACCCCTTTCAGTTCGAAGTGATGGTGGATCGGCGCCATCCTGAAGATCCTCTTGCCGCGGTACTTGTAGGAGCCGACCTGGAAAATGACCGAAAGCGCCTCCACCACGAAGACGCCGCCCACTATCACCAGGAGGATTTCCTGCTTGGTCAGGACCGCGAGGGTCCCGAGCGCGCCCCCGAGCGACAGGGAGCCGACGTCTCCCATGAAGACCTCGGCCGGATAGGAGTTGTACCAGAGAAAGCCGAGCCCCGCCCCCACCATCGCGCCGCAAAGAACGGCAAGCTCCCCCGCCCCCGGCACGTACGGTATCTGCAGGTACCCGGAAAGCTTCGCGTTCCCCGCTATGTAGCAGAAAAGGAGATAGGTGGCGGCGTTGATCGCCACGGGACCTATGGCGAGGCCGTCGAGGCCGTCGGTCAGGTTCACGGCGTTACTGGCACCTACGATCACCAAGGTCACAAACGGGATAAAGAGGATGCCCAGCTCGGGGTGCACCCTCTTGAAGAACGGCAGGTAGAGTTCGGTCGAGAAACCTGGGAGGTAGAAGAGGAAGATACCGACCCCTCCCGCCAAGAGCACCTGCCAGAACATCTTCTGGCGCGGTGAGAGCCCCTTGGGGTTCTTCTCGACCACTTTCTTGTAGTCGTCCACGAAGCCGAGGACGCCGTACCCCACGATGATGAGCAGGGTGAGCCAGATGAAGACGTTCTTCAGGTCCGCCCATAAGAGCGTCGGCAGCACGATGCAGACCAGGATCAGCACCCCCCCCATGGTCGGGGTCCCCTGCTTTTTCAGGTGCGATTCGGGACCGTCGGTCCTGATCACCTGGCGCGCCTGCAGCGCCTCCAGTTTCCTCACCACCCACGGGCCCACGATGAAGGCGAGCAGGAGGGCTGTGATCATGGCGTAGATGGAGCGGAAGGTTAAATACTTGAATACGTTGAAGAGCTTGTAATCGGAGGCGAGCGGGTAAAGGAGATGGTAAAGCATCAGTCATTCCCCCCTTTTGCGGCGGATGCCACTCCCTGCCGTACCAATTGCGCCACCTTGTCCATTTTCATGCCTCTAGATCCCTTGAAAAGAATGCAGTCCCCCGGCTGTACGAAGGAGAGAAGCTCCTGGGCCAGCTGGTCATGGTCCTGGCCCAGCACCAGGTCGGCTGCAGGAAGCCCCGCTTCCAGCGCCCCCTGTGCGGTTTCCTCGACCAGTTTCCCCAGAAGGCAGAGCCGGTCGACGTTGCCTGCGGCGAGTTTCCCGAGGTCTCGGTGCGCCTCTTCGGTGCCAAGCCCAAGCTCCAGCATGTCGCCTAAAACCGCGACCAGACG
The DNA here is from genome assembly GCF_000426865.1 of Citrifermentans bremense R1. Classification (GTDB taxonomy): domain Bacteria; phylum Desulfobacterota; class Desulfuromonadia; order Geobacterales; family Geobacteraceae; genus Geomonas; species Geomonas bremensis. The sequence goes on along the minus strand of NZ_KE384581.1, from coordinate 33,147 downwards.
CCCCTCCCCTTGAAGCTCCTTCAAGGTGGTGAGCGCCGCCGCCATGGAGGCCGGGTTCGCGTTGTAGCTGTCGTCGATCAGGGTCACCCCCGCCACGTCCTCCAGCTGGAAGCGCTTGTCGTAGGGGGAGAACTCCTCCAGCCCCTGGCGGATCAGGTCGCCCGGTACGCCGAGCGCGTGCGCCGCAGCGGCTGCTGCGAGCGCGTTGTAGATGTTGTGCCTGCCGTAGGCCGAAAGCGTCACCTGCTGTTCGCCGTCCGGAAGCCTGAGGGTGAAGCTCTCCCCCCTCTTGCCGAGGCTCTGGATGGAGGCGGAGGAGACCTCGGCCCCCCTGAGGCCAAAGGTGAGCCGGGTCACGTTCAGGTGGGTCGGGCAGGCGGAGACCAGCGGGTCGTCCACGTTGTAGACGGCGACTGAGCCTGGCTTCAGGCGCAGGAAAAGCTCTCCCTTGGCCCGCGCCACCCCCTCCACGCTCCCCAGTGTCTCCAGGTGCGCCGGAAAGGCGTTGGTGATGATGCCTACCTGGGGCTCAGCTATCTCCGCCAGGCGGTCGATCTCGCCGAACTCGCTCATCCCGATCTCGAAGACGGCCCAGCGCTCGCGGCCGGTGAGCCTGAAGATGGTGAGCGGCAAACCGATCAGGTTGTTGAGGTTCCCCTCGGTCTTGAGCCCGGGACCTGTCTGGGCCAGTATCCGCGCCAGCATCTCCTTGGTCGTGGTCTTGCCGTTGCTGCCGGTGACGCAGACCGTCTTCAGATTGAAGCGGCGGCGGTGGTAGGCGGCCAGATCCCCCAGGGCGCGCAGCGTGTCCGGCACCAGCACGGCGCCGGCCCCCTTCGGGAGCTCGTGTTTTTCCGTCCAGCTCTCCTCGGCCAGGAAGATGGTTACCCCTTTAGAGACCGCGGGAATTATGAAGTCGTGGCCGTCGAAGCGCTCGCCCCTCAGTGCCACGAAAAGCTCTCCCGGGGCTACCTGGCGCGAGTCGGTGCTCACCGCGGAGGCCTCGCAGCCCGCCTCACCGATCACCCTGCCGCCGGTTGCCTCGGCTATTTCGTTAAGCGTGAACATCGCCATTTTCAGTTAGGTTTCCTTTGTTCCCGGCGCGCGACGCGCGCTGTTTACCTGCCCCGGTCCAGGACCGAAACTACGTAATGTGCCGCAAAAATACGGAAAAGGGAACCTAATTTTCCCCAATTACTAACCTCTTAGTTTCAGCGCCGCAGCAGCCTCTTCCCGGTCGTCGAAGTGGAACTTCTCGGTCCCGACGATCTGGTAGTCCTCGTGCCCCTTGCCGGCCAGAAGCACGATGTCCCCGGGGCGCGCGGCCAAAAGCGCGGCCCGGATGGCGGCACGGCGCGACTCGATGGTGGCGAACCCCTTCTCGTGGAACCCTGCGGCGAGTTCCTCCAGGCCGTACTCGCGCAGGCCGAGCGGCAGGATCCCGGCGCGTACGTCCTCCAGGATCGCCTGCGGGTCCTCGGTGCGGGGGTTGTCCGAGGTGATCACGGCAAGGTCGCTGTAGCGGGCGGCTATCTCCCCCATCACCGGGCGTTTCCCTTTGTCGCGATCGCCGCCGCAGCCGAAGATGGTGATGATCCGGTCCGTCTTCAACTCGGAGAGGGTGGAAAGGACGTTCTCCAGGGCGTCGCCGGTATGGGCGTAGTCGACGAGGACTGTGATTCTCTCTTCCGTTTCCACCCGCTCCAGGCGGCCGGGAACCCGCTTGTGCCCCTCGATGCCGGCGCGGATCGCCTCCTTCGAGTAGCCAAGGGCAAGGCCCGCCCCTACCGCGGAGAGGATGTTGTAGAGGTTGAAGCGCCCCAAAAGCTCTGAGGCAAGGGAGATCTCCCCGACCGGGGTGTTGAGGCGGCAGCGGATGCCGTCGACCGAGAACTCCGCCTCTGCCACGCTGATGTCGGCCTTCCCGGCCATGGAGTAGGTCAACACCGGCGCGGCTGCCTTTTCCGCGATGCGGGGGCCGAAGGGGTCGTCCAGGTTCACCACCGCGCGCCTGAGCGGCTTTTCCGCGGTAGGCGCCAGGAGATCGGTGAAGAGCCTCAGCTTGCTCTTGAAGTAGGACTCCATGTCGAGGTGGTAATCGAGGTGGTCGCGGGTCAGGTTGGAGAAGAGGGCGACGTCGAAGAGGCAGCCGTCGACGCGGTGCTGTTCCAGGGCGTGGGAGGATACCTCCATCACCGCGCCGCGTGCGCCGTGGTCTACCAGCTCCCTCAGGATGGCTTGCAGGTCGACCGATTCGGGGGTGGTGTTGGGGGCGGGGATGTTGGTCGCTCCGAAGCGGTAGCTGATGGTGCCGAGGACAGCTGCCGGCACCCCCGCCTGCTCCATGATCCCCTCGACGAGATAGGTGGTGGTGGTCTTGCCGTTGGTCCCGGTGATCCCTACCACCGGGATGCCGCGGGTCGGTGTGCCGTAGAAGGCCGCGGCCATGAGGCTCATGGCGACTCTTGCGTCCGGGACCACGACCACCGTCACCCCGGGACAAGCGCAGGGGCGGTCCGCAACGACTGCGACCGCCCCCCCCTTTACTGCGGCTTCAACGAATTCGGTCCCGTCGCTCTTCACTCCGCGCAGGGCGAAGAAGAGAGCCCCGGGCGCCACCTTTCGCGAGTCGTAGCAAAGCGACTCTATCTCGATACCGGCGTCTCCGGAGACCTCGGGCGAGGCGAGGCAATTCAGAAGTTGTGCGAGTTTCATGCTACCCCCATTGTCAGGCCGAAGGGACGAACTTGACCCAGACCTGATCCTGCGTGGTGATGCGGCTCCCGGGGGCCGGGTTCTGCTCGACCGCCCTGCCGCTTCCCTGCAGCTTGACGTTGAGACCGCGCTTTTCCATCACCTTGAGCACCTGCCGCATGCTCATACCCCGGAAGTTCGGCATGGCGCCGGCCGCCGTCCCTTCCACGCTCCCCCCTTCGACGCTCCCCCCCTCGGCCACCGGCTCCGGCTTGGGCGCGCTTTTCTCGGGTGCTGCGCCGCCTTTCTTCTTGGCAACGACGTTCTTGTCCGGTGCCACGTTCAGGTAGCAGAGGGTCTGCTGCGCTATGGCGCTGAAGGCCGGGGCAGCAACGACCCCGCCGTAGGAGCTCGTGGTCGGCTCGTCCACCACGACCATTATGGCGAGCCGCGGCTTGTCCAGGGGAACGAAACCGACGAAGGAGGCGGTGCGCTTGCTGGCCGAGTAGCCGCGCCCCTCGACCTTCTGGGCCGTGCCTGTTTTCCCAGCGACGCGATAACCTTCGACCGCGGCCCCGGTGCCGGTCCCCCCTTCCACCACGACCCCCTCCAGCATGCGGGCCACCGTCTTCGCCGTCTCCGGCGAGATGATGCGCCTTTTCACCTGGGGTGCGAACTGCTGCAGCACCACGCCGTTGTCGTCGACGACCCTATCCACCAGGTAAGGCTTCATCAGGTTGCCGCCGTTGGCAACAGCCGACACCGCGTTGGTGATCTGCAGCGCTGTAGCCGTCACCCCCTGGCCGAACGAGATGGTGGCGAGATCGATGCCGTACCACTTGGACTGCGGCCGCAACATCCCGGAGGCCTCTCCCGGAAGATCGATGCTGCTCTTCTCGCCGAAGCCGAAACCGGTAAGGGCCGCGTAGAGCCTTTCGGGCCCCAGCCGGCTGCCGATCTTGGCGGCGCCGATGTTGCTGGAGAACTTGAGGATCTGGGGCACGCTGAGCGCCCCGTATTTGTGCGTGTCGTGAATGGTCCTACCGTACACGCTGTAGCTGCCGTTTTCGCAGTTGAACATGTCGCCGGGCCTGATCACCCCCGCCTCGAGTGCGGAAGCTACCAGGAAGATCTTGAAGGTGGAGCCGGGCTCGAAGCTGTCGGCGATGGCGCGGTTTCTGAGCGCCGCCTGCCCGTACTCGGCAAAGCTGTTCGGGTTGAAGGAGGGGTAGTTGGCCATGGCCAAAACCCGCCCGGTGTCGGGATCCATCACGATGGCGATGCCGGCCTTGGCGCCGTTTTTCACCACCGCGTTGGTCAGCTCCTTCTCCGCTATGTACTGAACGTTCTTATCCAGGGTGAGGACGACGTTGTTTCCCTTGGAACCGCTTTTGCCCTCACTCCCCTTCTTGAGTGCTATGTCGCGCCCGAGGGCGTCGCGCTCGGTGACCAGGAATCCCGTGTTGCCGAGGATGGTGGCGTCGTACTTCTTCTCCACCCCCTCCAGGCCGCCGGGATCGACACCGGTGAAACCTACCACGTGGGCTGCCACCTGGGAGTTCGGGTAGAAGCGCTTGCTTTCCTTGACGAAGCCGACCCCTTCAAGCCCCAGCGCCTTCACCTTATGGGCCTGCTCCGGCGGGATGCGCCGCGCAAGCCACACGAAATTCTTGGCCCCCTTGAGCTTCGCCTCGAGCTCCTGCACGCCGTACCCCAGAAGGGGCGCGAGCTGCGCCGCCTCCTGCGGGATGTTTTCCATGTTGCGCGTCTCGGCGTAGCAGGAATCCATCTCGATCGAGACGGCGAACGGAGCGTTGGTCCTGTCGTAGATGGCGCCGCGGGCGGGCGTGAGCGCCACGATCCTTTGGTGCTGTTTTTCCGCGAGTTTCACCAGCCGGTCGTTGTTGAGCACCTGGAGGTAAAAGGCGCGACCCGTGGTAGCCACGAAGACGACCACGAACAGGAGGGCCACGAAACGCATGCGGACTCTGGCCCATTTCTCCTTTTTCTCGATCACTTGACCAGGACCACCTGCTGATCGGAGGGGAGCGCCATGCCAAGTTCACCCTTGGCAAGCGCTTCGATCCGGGCCGGCGCCTTGAGCGAAGCCACCTCGACCCGAAGGCGCTTGTTTTCCTGCTGCTGTTCCTTCAACTGCCTGGACGCCTCTCCGATCTTCAGGTTCATGTCGATCAACTCGACCCGGGACCAGACATGAAAGATCGAGACCAGCGTCAGGAGCACCATCACTCCCGTGAGATAGGGAAAGCTGATCCAGCTCTCCCTGGGGACCGCGCCCGGCCTTGCCGGTGCGGCGACCTTGCCGTAGGCAACCTTGCTTTGCGACATGATGCTACCTCTCTAAATCTTCTCCACTACCCGCAGCTTCGCGCTCCTGGAGCGCGGATTCGCTGCCACTTCGGCCTCGCCTGCCGTTATCGGCTTCCTGGTCACCAGCTTGAACCGCGGAACCCGTCCGCAGATGCAGATGGGGAGTTCCTTGGGGCAGGTGCAACCGGCGGCCGCCGCGCGAAAGCCCTCCTTCACGATACGGTCTTCCAGCGAGTGAAAGGAGATCACCGCGCCGCGTCCACCCGGCTTCAGCAGGGAGAGCAGCCCCTCAAGCCCTTCTTCCAGGCTCTTCAACTCCTCGTTTACCGCGATCCTCAAGGCCTGGAAGGTCCGGGTCGCGGGATGGAGCCGCTCCTCCCACTTTGCCTTCGGTATCGCCCCCTTGATCACGTCCACCAACTCCAGCGTGGTCTCGATGGGGCGCCCGTCCCTCGCCTTCACTATGAAGGAGGCGACCCGCTTGGCCCAGCGCTCCTCGCCGTACTCGGAGATGATCCGGTAAAGCTCCGCCTCGGGGAGTGTGTTCACCAGGTCCGCCGCGCTCTGGCCGGAGCTTCGGTCCATGCGCATGTCGAGCGGCGCGTCGTGCATGAAGCTGAAGCCACGCTCGTCGCGGTCCAGCTGATGGCTCGACACCCCAAGGTCCAGTACGAACCCGTCGATCCCGTCCACGCCTATTTCCGCCAGTGCCTGAGCGATACCTGCGAAGTTGCGGTGGAAGATCCGGACCCGGCCGCCGAAAACCGAGAGCCGCTCACGTGCCACGGCTATGGCTTCCTCGTCCCGGTCGAATCCGATCAGCTGGCCGTCCGGGGCGCTTGCGGTGAGTATGAGCCCCGCATGCCCGGCGCCCCCCAAGGTGCCGTCCACGTACACCCCCCCCGACTTCGGGGAGAGCGCCTGCAGCACCTCGTCCGGCAGTACCGATATGTGGTGGAAGTCTTCCATCTAGAGGCCGAGTCCCGCAAGGGCTGCGGAATCCACCGGGAAGTTCTGCTCGTCCTGCTCGCAGACCCTGGCCCAGACCGACTGGCTGTAGATGTCGACCTTGTTCTGCATGCCTACGAAATGAATCTCGCGCTCCAGCTGCGCCGTTTTTCTCAGGTCGTTGGGAACCAGCACGCGCCCCAGCTTGTCCGCCACGCACTCGACGGCGGGGACCAGTACGGTGCGCCGTACCGCGGCAAGCTGGTTTACGGTGAGCCCCAAGGCCGTGCCGTCCTTCAGCTTCTCTTCGAGCGCCAGGAACTCGTGGTAGGGGTAGATCACCAGGCCATAGCAGACCTCGTCCCCGTCCAGCCGCACCGGGCTGGATTTGGTGAGGAAAAAACGCTCGTCTCCAAAGGTGTCCAGCAAAACCTCGCGAAATTTCGCGGGGATACTGGTGCGCCCCTTGGCGTCGATCGTAGTATCGAATTTCCCTCTAAACATGCTTACCCCGGCACCGGTTGCCACTTCATACCACAATATACCACTTTCGTGCACGAACTATACGGTAGGGGATACAGGTTGTCAAGGCAAAATTAGCGCCAAATAGGGAATTTTTTGGAGGTTTTACGGGGATTTAACGGCGCTGCAGCGGGGAAGTGGCAAGAAGTGGCAGAACGGGGTGCGTCGCTCTTCTAATTGCAAGTTCGGGTGGTTGGAGAGGGGGGCGGAGGGAGGAACCCTCCGCCGGGTATGGCCGAGTTCTTTGCGTCACTTTTTCCTGTCGAAGAGAGAGACGACATTTCCCCCTTTGCGGGGAGCATCCTTGCCTGCGCCCTTGCCTTCCTTGCCGACCGAGGCGAGCGGTCTGGGGGGCGGTTCCGGCGAGACCACTTTTTCCAGCATGATCGGGGTGCCGGCCATGGTGAAGGGGGAGCCGTTCACCTGGCTCTCATCGAGGATCCAGGTGTAGACCTGCAGGGGCACGGTGAGTACGAGAAGCTGCACCTTCCACCATCCCTGCTTCACATCCGGGGAAATGTCCTCGATCCTCGCGTAAAAAGAGGGTTTGTTGTCGATGTGGACCAGCACCAGGTCGTTTACGGTAGACATCAGTTGTTTCCTCCGGTCAGAAAGCGGTAGTGGTGCGGAGTATAGGGGACGGGGCGGCGTCCCTCAGCAGGGAGCCGTCCATCGCTCCGCGGGGGAACAACGAGCGGATCTCGGCGTAGAGTTCCCTCAACTCGCGCTCCATCAGGTAGAAGCGGGAGACCTCGCTATGCGCCAGCCGGTCCTCGATCAGCTCGCAATTGAAGGTGATGCAGTTGAAAGGGCGGTAGCCGGCCGGCACCAGGCAGTTCGGCTCCCCCAGGTAAGGACAGAGGCCGTTGTCGAAGCGGGGCGTTAAAAGCGGCTCTTGCGTCGCCAGGTAGACCAGGAGATCCACCGCGGTGAAGTGGTACTTGCCGCAAACGCAGCAGGCCCCGCCGCAACCGGCGCAGAGTTCCGCGGCGTCCACCTGCGCCACCAGGTGCTGCATCCTGTCCTTTAGCGCGACCATGGAGCGGGAGAGTTCGCGCAACCGGTGCGCCTTTTCCAGCGGCAGGGCGAGGAAACCCGCATTCACCGCGGATACAGCCTTGCCCCATTCCCTCTCCCACTTCATCTGCACCTACCCTTAAAAAAAGCCCTTCAGGCTGTCGCCTGAAGGGTTCAACGTTCAACGTTCAATGTTCGCGAGGCTTGGTTTCCTTGATCGTCAACATAGCTACGGCTCCGTCACCGGAAAGATGGCCGGAGAGAAGAGCTGGACGAACGTAGAACATAGAACGTAGAACCGGTTTTGAAAAAATTGGCCGAAGCAGCCCGTAAGCCGGGTTCTGTTCCCGCAGCCGGTTACCCGGAGGCGGGCGATGGTCATTCATCTAGGAGCGCCGTTACCGGCGCCCTCAAGCAACCAACCCGGAAGCACGGACGGGCCGTCCTTAACGCTTCCCTATTTGGTCTTGCTCCTGGTGGGGTTTACCTGGCATCCGGCGTCGCCGCCGAACCCGGTGAGCTCTTACCTCACCCTTTCACCCTTACCCCCCTTCCGCCTTCGCCGAGGCTTCGGCGGACCCTGTCGCCAGGGTGTGGGGGGCGGACTTCTCTCTGTGGCACTTTCCCTGAGGTTACCCTCGCTGGACGTTATCCAGCACCATGCCCTGTGGAGCCCGGACTTTCCTCCCTCCACCTTCGCCAAAGGCTACGGTGGACGGCGGCCATCTGGTCTGCTTCGGCCAAAGCCTAAAATCGGTTCAACGTTCAATGTTCAACGTTCGACTCTGCTTTCCTCTCCGGCCGCCTCTACAGCTACGGGGGCCGTACCTGCGCTGACGAACAGCGCAGCCAGGATCACCGAACCTTGAACCTTGAACGTTGAACGGCTTCTCAGTCCTGCACTTCCTGCTTCATGATCAGGATCCGCTGGCAGTGCGGACAGGTGATCACGTCGTCGGCGCGGAACAGGGTGTTGTAGAGCTGCGGCGGCAGTTGCATGTTGCACCCCATGCAGTTCCCTTCTCTCGCCTCGACGACGGCCACGCCGCGGCGCTGGTCGCGCAGCCTGCTGTAGCGCTTCATCACGGAAGCGGGAAGCCCTTTGACGGTCTGCTCGCGGGTGGCGACGTCCTGCGCGATGCCGGAGTCGAGACTCTGCACCTTGGCCTCGACTTCCCCTTTTTGAGCGGCAACGTTACCCTCGAGCTCGGAGAGATCCGCCTCTTTCTTGGTCACGTCGGCGTTCACTTCCTCGATCGCGTTTATCTTCTGCAGGATCTGGTCCTCCAACTCGGCGATCAGCTTCTTCGCGGTGGAGATCTCCTTGGAGACCGCCTGGTACTCCTTCTGGGTCTTGATCTCCTTGAGGTGCGCCTCGGACCTGGCGATGTTCTCGCCCTCGGCCTGCAGATTCGCCTCCAGCGCCCCCTTCTCCTCTTCCAGGGTACGCGCCTCCTCGCGCCTGGCCGCGATCTTCTCGCGCGCATCGGCAAGCTTCGCTTCGAGTGCCTGGGCTTCGTTCAGAAGCTGCTCTTTCTCGCTGTCCAGACCGTCGATCCTCAGGTCGATTTCCTGCAATTCGTATAACGACTTCAGACTGTTACGCAAAATCCGCCTCCCCAACTTCCTGTTTTATGTGCACAAAGAGCGCGACCTACCAGAAACTGAAAGGTTCGCGCTCTCCTTGGTACTCCAAAACCTCTGCCTCGAACCGCTTTGCCTGCAGTGCGGCTCTGAGCTGCCCGGCCAACCCCTGAACCATGGGGTATTCGGTCGAGAAATGCCCGGCGTCAAGCAGAGCCAGCCCCAACGCTTCAGCCTCGCGCGCCTCGTGGTACTTCACATCCGCGGTGACCAGAAGATCGGCCCCCTTGCGCTGCGCCTCGTGGATGAGCGACGCGCCGGAGCCGCCGCAAAGTGCCACCTTCTTCACCAGCCGCGCCGGGTCGCCCACCAGGCGCACCCCGGTCGCCGCCAACCGCTCCTTGACCTGCAGCGCATAGGCGCCGGCAGTGACCGGCTCCGCCAGCTTCCCGATTCTACCGAGCCCGTACGCCTCGCCCCGGTTCAGCACCGGGTAGAGGTCGTAAGCCGCCTCCTCGTAGGGATGCGCGCCCTTAAGCGCCGCGACCGCCTGGGCGATGCGCTCCTTGACCAGCAAGAACTCCAGCCTGCTCTCGGGCTCGGCGTGGCTTGCCCCAACCTCCCCCACGAACGGGCGCGCCCCCGGAAGCGGGGTGAACCTCCCGGTCCCCCCCCCCTGGTACGAGCAGTCGCGGTAGTTGCCGATGTGAGGCATGAAGGGGGACATCGCTGCTAAAAGCTTCTCCTCGCAGCCGCGCGGCGCAAAAAGAACCATCTTCACGTACTCGTCGCCGCCGGTGATCCTGAGCGGCTGCGCCCCATGGATGCCGAGCAGTCCGGCCAGGAGATCATTGACGCCCCCCGGGGCTATATCGAAGTTGGTGTGCAGCGAGATGATGGAGAGGTCGTTTTTGAGGGCGAGGATGGCGAGGCGGCCGGTTTCATCGACGGTGGAGATCTTTTTGAGCGGGGTGAAGATGAAGGGATGATGCGTTATCAGAAGCTGGCAGCCGGTCTCGACCGCGGCCTCGACGGCGGGGCGGCCGGGATCCAGGGCGACCATGATCCGCGAGACCTGGCTGGAGGGATCCCCAAGCTGCAGCCCCACGTTGTCCCAGGACTCGGCGAGGTGGGATGGGGCAATTTTGCCAGTGATTCCGGATATATCTGAAACTCTCGGAGTAATCATCGCACACAAAAGAAAAAGAGTGCAACCGCTTGGTGTGCACTCTTTCTCCCCACTTTAGGTGTATTTTTTCGTCTGACCAGGTGCTTTAAGGGCATCCCTACATCATCCTAATTGTAAGGTGGTGGGCCCACCAGGACTCGAACCTGGGACCGACCGGTTATGAGCCGGTAGCTCTAACCAACTGAGCTATAGGCCCGAAAAGCGAAATTTCAACATATAGTAAAAGGATTAACGTGTCAAGCTTCAATTTATAATGATCACCGCCGCTTTTGCTAATACATCTCATACTTGAGCAACCTGCACTCGATAGGCCCGTTGTAGAGTACGATGCGCCTGGCGGCCTTCAATCCTACAGCTTTGGCAAGCTCAAGATTGCCGGTGAAGAGGTAGCCCGTATATCCCTTGCAGCGCTTTTTCAGCACGTCGCCGATCTCCTTGTAGAGCGGCCGGAGCGCCTCCTCCTCCCCAAGCCTCTTGCCGTAGGGGGGATTCATAATGATGACGCCCGGCCCCGGCGGGGGGGCGAGCTCGGAGAGCTGCTGCCGCCCCAGGGAGATCTGCTCCAGGACGCCGGCGCGCTTGGCGTTCTGGGCGGCCATCCCCACGGCGGAATGCGAGATGTCCGTCCCCTGCACCGGCGCGGGGAGAGAGGTGAGCATGCCGCTGCGCGCCTCGGAGACAACGCGCTCCCATAACGCCCGGTCGAACCCTCTCCAGCGCTGGAAGCCGAACCCCTGGCGCGACAGGCCGGGGGGGATGCGCAGCGCCTTCATGGCCGCTTCGATGACGATGGTGCCGGTGCCGCACATGGGGTCGATGAGCGGCGTGGTTGCGTCCCACCCGGAAAGCTCGACCAGGGCCGCGGCCAGGTTCTCCTTGAGCGGCGCCTCGTGCCGGTCCAAGCGATAACCGCGCCGGTCCAGCGGTGTACCGGAGCAGTCGAGACTCACCGTGCAGCGGTTGCGGAACAGCCGCAGGTTCACCCGCAGGTCAGGGTCCGTGGTGTCGACATTGGGGCGGCTGCCGAAATGGTCCCGCAAAACGTCCACGATGGCGTCTTTCGCCTTCAGCGCCACGAATCCTGAATGGGTGAGCGCCGAATCCCTCAGGCTGCAGTCGACCGCCAGCGTCATTGCCGGCGTCAAATACTTGACCCAAGACAGCCCCCGCACCCCCTGGTAGAGCTGCTCCGGCGTCTCGCAAGGGAACTCCCCCAGAGGCATCAGCACGCGGCTCGCGCTCCTGAGCCAGAGATTGGCGCGGTAGGCCGCTTCCATTCCCCCGCCGAAACGGACCCCGCCGCTGTCGACCGCCACGTCGCTTGCACCCAGCCGCGTCAACTCGGCAGCGAGAACCTCTTCCACCCCTTTTGCAGTGGTGGCGAAAAAACGCTCCTGATCCATCTGAACTCCTCGAATGCCGCCATTTCTGCAACGGAGGCAACACTGTCCTACCCCGCCCATCTGAGAGGTGGCACGTCATTTGCTGAATATTTTTTTCATCAACCGAGGTAATTAAAAAATTATTGTCAATTCAGTCAATGCTTCAGCCTGCATCAGAGGAGCAAGCCATGATAAGCCAGGTGCTTACGGATTTCGCAGCAGCCTTTACATTAACGAACATAAATATTAGCACTTGCCTTTACACATTAATAAAGTACAATCCTGTGTCTCCGATGTTTCGGGTCTATATCGCGTTCTAGGGAGAAGCATTCCATGGGAAGATTGCTCAGAGTTTTGATGGTGGAAGACGCCCCTGACGATGCGCAGCTCATCGTGATCCGGCTGGAACAGGGAGGTTTTGACGTCCAGTTCCAGCGGGTCGACAGCGCCCAGGCCATGTGCGACGCCTTGGAAGGCTCTCCGTGGGACATCATCATCTGCGACTACGTCATGCCTGGCTTCAGCGGCCTGCAGGCTCTGAAAATCCTCAAGGAGAAAGGGACCGACATCCCCTTCCTGATGATCTCCGGCAAGGTCGGGGAAGAGGCCGCGGCTGAGGCCATGCGTTGCGGCGCCGACGGATTCCTGCTCAAGGGGAACCTCACCGGCTTGGTACCCGCCGTGCAGAGGGGGCTCGCTGACGCGGCACTGCGCGAACAAAACCGCCGCCACGAGCAGGAACTCAAGGACAAACTCTCCTTCATCCAGGTACTGATCGACACCCTCCCCACCCCCATCTTCTACAACGACCCCAACGGCCTCTATCTGGGTTGCAACAAGGCCTTCGAGGAGCAGATCGGGATGAAGCGTGGCGAGAGCATCAACAAGAGCATCTATGACATCCTCCCGCCGGACCTGGCGGCATTGTACACCCGGGGGGAAGAGGTGGCAGAAAGCGGTAGCGGACCGCGCAGCTTCGAAGGGACCATCACCTGCGCCGACGGCGAAGAGCGCGACGTCATCTTCTACAGCGCTTCCTTCAGCAACTCGGGCTCTACAGACGGCGGCGTCGTCGGCGCGCTGCTCGACATCTCCGAGAGAAAACGCGCCGAGACCAAGCTCCGCTACTTAAGCACCCACGACATGCTTACCGGCATCTACAACCGCGCCTATTTCGATGAGGAGCTGGAGCGCCTTAAGAAGGGGCGCAAGTTCCCGGTCAGCATCGTCATGGCGGACGTGGACTGCCTCAAGGAGGCCAACGACCGGTACGGCCACGCCGCGGGGGACGAGCTGCTGAAACAAGCTGCCGAGGTGTTGAAGAGCGCTTTCAGGAGGGAGGACGTGGCGGCGAGGATCGGCGGGGACGAGTTTGCGGCGCTGCTCCCCAACACCGACGAGGCGGCCCTGGTCGAGGCGATGGAGCGGCTGCAGCAGCAACTGCTGCTAAGCAACAAGGAACACCACGGCTTCCCCCTCCCCTTAAGCCTCTCGATAGGGGCGGCTACCGCTTTAAACGGCGAGGAGCTCTGCGCCGCCTGGCGCGTTGCGGACCAAAGGATGTACCGTGAGAAAAAAGGGCGCAGCGCCGGCACTCCCCACTTCAGGCAGCGCCACATAAGCGTCTGAGGCTGATCGCCGCTCACCGCTTCACTGCGGCCGAACCTGGCCGGCTACCCCCCCTGAGAGGAGTAGCCGGCGAAGCCTTTTTGCAGCAGTGCGGCAGCTTCCTTGTTCCTGGGGCTTCCTGGATGCTCGGCGGCCAGCCTCTGTAAAACAACCTTCCCCTGCTTCACATCACCCGCCTTAAGATATGCCTTCCCCAGATAAAAAAGGGTGTCGTCCAGCCTGGTCAGTCCCGGGAAACGCACCAGCGCCTCGTTCAGCCGTTTGATCGCCGACTGGTATTTCTCGGTCCTCAGGTAGAAGTTCCCTACGTAGTTTTCGTAGGCGAGCTGTTTGTCGCGGCAGTCGGCAAGCTTTCCGGAGAGTTCGGGGGCATATTCAGACCGCGGGTATTGCCCCAGGAAAGCCTCCAGGGTCGCCACCGCGTTTTTCACCGGAGTCTGGTCGGTATCGGTGCCGGCTATCTGCTGGTAGTGGCTCAAGGCAAGCCGGTAAAGCGCGTAAGGTGCCTGGGGATGGGTCGGGTGGAGTTTGCGGAAGTCTTCATAGGCTGCCGCCGCCTCGATGTATGCCTTGTTTTCGAAATGGGCGTCGGCGATCTTCAGCTCCGCCTGGCTGGTCAACCCCGGGACGGTGTCGCTCTCCTTCACCTTCTTCCAACTCTCGATCGCCTCGGCGTAGTTGCGCGAGGCGTAGGCGGCCTCGCCTTCCTTGAAATGGGCGTCCGCGCTTTTAACCGGTGCAGGGGTCGAGGCGCAGGCGCTGATCAGGCAAAGTGCGGAGCAAAGGGCAAGGTGACGCAGGGGTCGAAGCTGCATGAGGTGACTCCTTTCCAGGTGGTGGTGGCCCAGCGACAAAGGTCCCCGGGACGGCTCGTGCCCCGGGGACCTATTTTTCTCTAGCTGCGGTTGGCGCGCTTGCGCATGTTGGGGTCGAGAAACTTCTTCCGGAGGCGGATGGACATAGGGGTTACCTCGACCAGCTCGTCTTCGTCGATGAACTCCAACGCCTGTTCCAGGGTGAGAAGCCTCGGCGGGGTGAGCTTGATGGCGTCGTCGGAGCCGGAGGCGCGCACGTTGGTGAGCTTCTTCCCCTTGCAGGGGTTCACCTCGAGGTCGTTGTCCTTCGCGTGCTGGCCTACGATCATGCCGCCGTACACCTCGACGCCGGCGCCGAGGAACAGGATGCCGCGCGGCTGCAGCGCGTCGAGCGAGTAGGCCGTGGTCTCCCCCTGCTCCATGGCGATCAGCACCCCGTTTTTCCTGCCGGGGATCTCCCCTTTGTAGGGGGCGTACTCGTGGAAGGTGTGGGTGATCACCGCGGTGCCGCGGGTCTCGGTGAGGAACTCGCCCCTGAGGCCGATCAGGCCGCGGGCCGGAACGATGAACTCAAGACGGATGGTATCGCCCATCGGCGTCATTGCTGCCATCTCCCCCTTGCGGGGTCCCATGCGCTCGATGATGGCCCCCTGGTACTCGGCGGGGACGTCCACCACCAGGTATTCCATCGGCTCGTGGCGCACGCCGTTCACCATGCGCATGATTACCTCGGGTTTGGAGACCGCCATCTCGAACCCTTCACGGCGCATGTTCTCGATCAGGATGGAGAGGTGCAGCTCGCCGCGGCCGGAAACCTGGAAGGTGTCCGCGTTGGAGGTGTCGGAAACCCGCAGCGACACGTTGGTCCTAAGCTCCCGGTCCAGGCGTTCGCGGATGTTCCTGGAGGTGACCAGCTTCCCCTCGCGCCCGGCGAAGGGGGAGGAGTTGACGATGAAGTTCATGGAGAGGGTCGGCTCGTCGATGGCGACGTAGGGAAGCGGGATCGGGTTGTCGGCCGCAGCCAGGCTCTCGCCGATACCCACTTCGGTGAACCCAGCGATGGTGACGATGTCCCCGGTGAACGCCTCGGCGATCTCGACCTGCTTCAGCCCCTCGTATCCCAAGAGCTTGGTGACGCGCGCCTTGGAGATGGTGCCGTCGCGCTTGATGAGGGCGACGGTCTCGCCGGAGCTCACCTTGCCGTTGAAGATCTTCCCGGTGGCGATGCGGCCGATGTAGTCGTTGTAGTCGATGTTGGTGACCAGCAGCTGGAAGGGCGCGGTCGCGTCCCCCTCGGGGGGATGGACGTTTTCCTTGATCAGTTCGAAAAGCGGCTCCATGTTCTCGGAGGGATGCTCCATTTCGCGCATGGCGTAACCCATCTTGGCGCTGGTATAGCAGATGGCGAAGTCGAGCTGGGCGTCGGAGGCCTGCAGTTCGCAGAAGAGGTCGAACACCATGTCCACGACCTCGGCGGGGCGGGCGCCGGGACGGTCGACCTTGTTGATCACGACGATCGGCTTAAGGCCCAGGTCGAGCGACTTCTTGAGCACGAAGCGGGTCTGCGGCATCGGGCCGTCGAGGGCGTCCACCAGCAAGAGCACCGAGTCGACCATCTTCAGCACGCGCTCCACCTCGCCGCCGAAGTCGGCGTGGCCCGGGGTATCCACGATGTTGATCTTGTAGCCGCCGTGGTGGATGGAAAGGTTCTTGGCGAGGATGGTGATGCCGCGTTCCTTCTCCAGGTCGTTGGAATCCATCACCCTCTCGGTGATCGCCTCGTTTTCTCTGAATACGCCGGACTGCTTAAGCATCGCGTCGACCAGGGTAGTCTTGCCGTGGTCAACGTGTGCGATGATCGCTATGTTTCTGATCTTCTCCTGCATGGGTTGCAGCTCCTCTTTGCTTGGACACCTAAAATAAAAAGACGAGCATGGAGCCCGTCTTAAAAACAGCCCAATATGGCATGTTTCGCCACACTTGACAAGTTATTTTCTTATGATACGCCGTCTTCCGCCCATCGCGGCCATCTGCTGTTTCTGAATGGTCCCGAGGCTTTCCAGGTGGAATTGCAGCCACATCTCGCCGTAACCCTTCATCTTCATCTTCTTCCCTTCGCGCAGAAGCTCCAGGTTGTGCTTCAAGTTCTCGTCCCCCGGGAGCTTGGAAACCCCCTTGGCCAGCACCTCGCACCCCTTCACCGTTTCCCCGATCTCGTTCAGGCAGTAGGCGTAGAGGGCGTAGAGGAGCGACTCCTTGGGCGAGCCCATCAGCGCCTTGTCGAAGGTCTCCTTCATCTTGTCCTGCTTGTTGCGCTTCATGTAGGTGACGGCGAGCATCCCCATGGTGACCCAGTTCTTGAAGAAGCCTTTTTCCAGGTAGGGGAACGCAGTGGAGAAATCGCGCCTAACGAAGTAGACCATGCCGATGGCGGAGTTGATCTGGCTTTCCACGTAGATCTGCCACTTGCCGAAGCGCAGAGCGCTTTTCAGGTCGCGGATCCCTTTTTCAAAGCGCTGGGCCTGGATGTCCTTCATGGCAGGTTCCATGATCGCCTCGAGCTTCTTGGTGACGATCCGGGAGATGACGAGGAAACTCCCCAGAAAGATCACCAGGGCGGCGAGGCCAGCGGCCCACCAGTACTGGAAGCCTGCGGAGAGGGAGACGATGAGGAAAACTGCAACGGCCGCGCCTGCGGAGATGAGAAGGTTATACATGGTCTGGCTTGTCCTTTCGTGCTGCTTTAGGGGTGAATTGTTAGGTGTGGGTTTTGGTGCGCTGCCGGCTAGCCCGAGTCCCGTGCCCCGGCGCCCTTCTTCTCCTGGTACTTGGCGACGATGATGCGCTTGCCGGGTTTCAGCGCCACCCTGGTCTTCAGGTTGTTCCAGGCCGACAGAACCCGCGCCGTGACGTTGAACCTTTTGGCCAGGGAGGCAAGTGTATCGCCCTTCTTCACGGTGTAGTACTTGTGGAACTCCTTGGCCTCCGCCTTCGCCTCAGCCAGGGCCGGAGTCGATGTCTGCTCGCCCTGAGCCGCGACCAGCACCGGGACTGTCAGCACCTTGCCGTGGAGCTTCGCGGCCTTCTTGCGCCCCAGGTCGTTCAGCTCGGCAATGGCCTGCGGCGTGGTCTTGAAGCGTCTGGCGATGGAGACGAGGGTGTCCTTCTTCTTGGCGCGGTAGCGCACGTGCTTCACCTTCTCGGTGTAGCGCTCGGACTCGGGCACCTTGGCGTACTCGGCCTCGAAGGAGGCTGCCGCCCCCCTGGGAACCTTAAGCTGGTACCCCGGGTAGTCAGGCGGAGTGGAGCCGCGGCGCAGCGCAGGGTTCAATTCGCGGATGGTCTGCACCGAAACCCCGCAGGCCTTCGCCACCACTTCCAGGTCCGTGCGCGACGGGATCTTCACCACGTCAAATTCGATGGGTGGGAGGTAGGCCACGTCTGCGAAGCCGTGCTTGGCAGGTTCCTTGGCGATGATGGCTGCGGCCAGAAGCTTCGGGACGTAATCCTTGGTCTCGCGGGCCAGATAGCTCCCCTTGGAGATCTCCCAGAAGTCGCGGGTGTTGTACATGTTGATGGCGCGCAGGATCTTGTTCTCACCCGCGTTGTACCCTGCCGCCGCCAGGTACCAGTCGTTGTTGAACAGGGCGTAGAGCTCTTTTAAATAAAGCGCCGCGGCGACCGTGGCCTTCAGGGGATCGCGTCTCTCGTCGACCCAGGGATCGATCCTCAGCGCATAGCGCTTCCCGGTTGCCGGCATGAACTGCCACGGGCCGACCGCGCTCGCCACCGACACCGCGTGGGTCATGAATCCGCTTTCGATCATGGCCAGGTAGACCAGGTCCTCGGGGAGCCCTTCCTTCTTGAGCACGGTCTTCATCATCGGGATGTAGCGCTCGCTGCGGGAGAGCCACTTGGCGAAGACCGGGCGCGCCGGTCCCTGGAAGTAGCGGACGAAATAGTCCACCTTGGTGTTGAAGGTAAGCGGAATGTCGGAGTCGGGAAGGTCCATCTCCGGCAGCTTAAGGTCGTAGTCCTGGGAATCGTCGCTGAAATCTTCGTCGTCGGAAAAATCCGTAGGGGTGAGGCCGAGCCCTTTGGAGAGCGTGACGTCGGAGGAGTTGGAGGCGACCCGCATGGCCCGGGCCAGGTCGCGCTGGTCGCGCTGTTCGGCGGCCGTGCTGGCCGGCGCGGCGAAAGCGGTGGTAGAGAACAACAGTGACAGTATGATAAGGGTCGTTTTGATCATTCAATACCTGTTTACGGGGTTGTACCGCTGGCGAACACACAGGGGCGCAGAGTACCGGAATTTAGCGGAGTTGTCAATTCAAACGGGCTTTCCGTACCGCCTCGGCAGGGTGGTCCAAGGGGGGCGGCGCGATGCCGGCTACCGGAACCTATCGGAAAGAAGCTGCGGAACTGCAGGCAAAAAAGCAGACGAGGCAAGGGGGAGGGAACAATCGGTAATCGGAGGAAAGGCGCCGGCAGCAAAGGCAACCGCCGCTAAAAATGAAAAAGCCCCCTGCCGGCATGGCTGGGGGCTTTTTGCTGGAACGCCCGCCGCTTTTACCCGGCGGGCTGACTAGGGCAACCCTCTTTGCAGTGGGTTACGGGGCGAATCATATAAAAATTAGTCCACATAATGAGTCTCCTTTTCCCTGTTGGATTTCCATCCCTCGCTGTGTGGTTCCCGGAGGATGCTGCAAATATAATACTCGGGTTCTTCAAAGTCAACCTGCCCCCGGGGCGAATTAAAGGGAGGTGCCACTCTTTTTTATTAGAGAAAGAAGCCAGCCGTCTTTTAGCCTCAGCGCCGCGTGCGGACAGAGTTCGCGGCAGCAAAAACAGCGGATGCAGCGCCGGTAATCGAAGCGCAGCCTCCCCCCCTCCACCCTGATCGCGCCCGGAGGGCAAGTCTTTACGCAGATTTCGCAGAGCCGGCAGGCCCCCTCCACCACCTCGGGGCGGGAGGTCAACTGGTTTCTGAGCCGATGCTTCAAAAAGGGCGGGAGTCCGAACTGGACGTCGGACAGATGGGGGAGCCGGAAGCTCCGGTAAGGGACTTCATTAGGATCCACCCCCAGACACTCGACCTCCGCACGCTCGGCTCCGGGAAGCTTCATCCGGCGCGCGGCGTTCTCCACGTAGAGAAGCTTTTTGGGGATGCCCGCGACCTCCGCTGCGACCTGGTCCACCGCGAGGGCGTTATCCCCGGCCAGAAGGAGGCCGACCTGGCAGGGGTCCCCGCTACCCGGGCCGTTTCCCTCCATCCCTACGATGGCGTCGACGATGTTCAGGTCCGGCTCGCGCAGCCGGTACACCTCCAAAAGCATCCGGGCGAAAAGATCCTTGTCCGCGCCGGCCTTCAGGTGCCAGGCCGCCTTCTGCGTCCCCACTATGGCGCCGAAGAGGTTCTTGACGCAGCAGGTCATGGTCATCATCTCGTGGGTCTTCAACTTGGGGAGGTTGATCAGGCGCTCCGCCTCCAGGTAGGGGGCGGCCAGCTCGAAGCGGCGGTAAACCCCGGAACCTCGAACCTCGCGGCTCTCCACGAAGGGGACGAACCCGGCCCCGGTCTCCTCGATCACCGCCAGCATCCCCGACCGTTTGGCGACCTTTGCGGCACTCCCTACTCCCGGGGAGTCCCCGACGAGCGCTATCCCCCCCGCCTGCTGCACCTCCAGGATCACGGCCCGCAACAGTTCCGGGTGCGTGGTGACGGCGGCCTCGGGGGGCTTCGCGGAAAGTAGGTTCGGCTTGATCAACACCCGCTCGCCGGGCTTCACGAAGCGCTCCATCCCCCCGAGCCTTGCCAGAAGCCGCGCCACCCCTTCCTGAACCAGCTCCCGCCGGTAATCCTCCACCTCCTCTACCGCAACCTGGTGCATGCCCCCTCCGGAAATTCGTTGTCAAGCGGCGCCTTCATGAGTAAGATTCCATACCATGAAAGCCGAACTGGAGCAATTCTATAGCTACCTGGAGACCGAGCGCAACGTCTCCCCCCACACGCTCGCCGCCTATCGAAGCGACCTGGAGCAGTTCCTCTCGTTCCTGGCCAGGGAGCGGGAGGAGCCGCGCGCAGAAGAGGTGGACCACTTGGCCATCAGGCGCTACCTGGCGCAGCTGCACAAGGGATGCGCCAAGAGCTCCATCGGCCGCAAGCTCTCCGCCATCAGGGCGTTCTTCCGGTACCTTATGCGCGAGGGGAGGCTGGGGAAAAATCCGGCCGAGCTGGTGAACACCCCGAAGAAGGAGAAACGGCTCCCGTTCCATCTCAACATCGACCAGGTCAGCGCGCTGGTGACCGCGCCCGCCGGCAATTCCGGACTGCCGCTTCGCGACCGCGCCGTCCTGGAGACGCTCTACTCCTGCGGCACCAGGGTGAGCGAGTTGACCGGCATGAACGTGGGCGACATGGATCTTGCAGCGGGCCTTGCACGGGTCATGGGCAAAGGGGGGAAAGAGCGGCTGGTCCCGGTTGGATCCTGCGCCAGAAGCGCCCTTGCCGCCTACCTCTCCGAGCGCGCGAACCCGGGGCCTGCCGAGCCGCTGATCCTGAATGCCCGGGGGGGGCGGCTCACCCGGCGCAGCGTGGCGCGCATCGTCGACGCCCACATGCTCATGATCGCCGCCATGCGCAAGGCCTCACCGCACACTCTGCGCCACACCTTTGCCACCCATCTGCTGGAAGGAGGCGCCGATCTGCGCGCCATCCAAGAGCTATTGGGGCACGCCTCGCTCTCTACCACCCAGAAATACACCCACGTCAGCATCGACAAGCTGATGGAGGTCTACGACAAGGCCCACCCCAAGGCGCGCGAGTAATTCCCACCCCTCGTGCGGTTAATTACCTTTAATTTCATATATTTAAGTAAACAGAACCTTGCACAGCGTCGCAATACGTTGTAAGTTGCACGGCGCGCGCCTCAGAATGAGGCAGCCCCCACCATCCGCAGCCTGGACCCAACAGCAGAACACTGATGGAGCCCGCCCCAATGACGAAGAAGCAGCTCTACAACAGCAGGATACTGCTCACTTACCTCAATCTGCTCAACAGCAGGTACGGCGAGGTCGACCACGCCGACATCCTCGACTACGCCGGAATCAGCCCATATCAAGTGACCGACGCCGCCCACTGGTTCACCCAGTCCCAAGTGGACCGGTTCAACGAACGGCTGGTGCAGTTGACCGGGAATCCCGGCATCGCGCGCGAGGGGGGGAGGTACGCCGCCTCCCGCGACTCGCTGGGCTTCATAGGAAAGTACGTCCTAGGGCTGATCGGTCCCGGCAACGCCTTTTTCACCATCAACCAATCCAGCTCCAACTTCACCAGGTCTTCGCGCTTCGAGTGTAGGAAACTCGCAGCCAACAAGGTGGAGATCACGGTCACCCCGCTTCCCGGGGTTAAGGAGCGCCCGTTCCAGTGCGAGAACCGCATCGGTTTCTTCGAGGCCATACTGGCGAGCTTCAACTGCGAATCCCCCCTCATCGATCACTCCGAGTGCACCTTCAAGGGTGGCGCCTGCTGCCGCTACGTCATCTCGTGGCGCAACAGCCTGCCGCGGCGGCTGCGCACGACCCGGAACCTATTCACCGCGGGGATGGTGGCCCTCGCCCTGGTCTTCCATCATCCGTTCCCCTGGACCGCCCTGTCGCTGGGCCCGCTGTTCCTGGCCTTCTTCTTCGCCTTGAGCCACCTGGCCTCGCACCTGGAAAAACGGGAACTGCATGCGGCGCTGGTCAACCTTAAAGAGTCTACGGACGAACTCCTGGAACAGACTGCCACCAATTACCAGAACGCCCTGATGGTCAACGAGGTCGGCCAGGCAGTCAGCAAGCAGACGAACAAGGACCAAATGCTCGACAACATCGTCGCGGCTCTGGAAATGAGGCTCGGCTACGACCGCGGGATGATACTTCTGGCCGACGCCAACCGGGCGACCCTCAAGTTCCGCGTCGGCTTCGGCTACGACGAGGCCCAGCTGAAGACCCTGCAGGAGGCCTGCTTCAGCCTGGACAACCCCGATTCGCAGGGGGTCTTCGCCACCTGCTTCACCCAGCATAAACCTTACCTGATCAACGACTTCTCCCGGGTGGCCTCGCTGCACTCCCCACATAGCGTGCTCTTCGCGCAGCAGATGGGGGCACAGTCGTTCATCTGCTGCCCCATAGTCTGCGAGGGGGAATCGCTTGGGGTCCTCGCCATGGACAACGTGCGGACCAAGAGGCCCCTGGTCGGCAGCGACATGAGCCTGCTGATGGGGGTGGCGCCGGTAATCGGGATAAGCATCCGGAACGCGATCTACATCGATAACGAGAGGAGCATGACCGAGCAGTTGCGGCAGTCGCAGAAAAGGGAGGCCATAGGCGAGTTGGCCAGCGGCGTCGCGCACGACTTCAACAACCTGCTCACCGCGATCATCGGCTTCGCCAGCCTGGCCCAGGCGAACCTCGATCCCGGCACCATACCTTTCCAGTACCTCGACGAGGTGCTGAACGCCTCCGAGCGCGCCACCTACCTTACCCGGGGGCTCCTCGCCTTCGGCAGGAATCAGGCCGCCCATCCCCAACCGGTGGACCTGAACCGGATCGTAGGGCAGATGGAGAAGCTGCTGGGGCGCCTCATCTCCAGGCAGATCGAGCTCAAGGTTTCGCTCTGCCATGAGTCGCCCACGGTCCTGGCCGACCCCGGGCAGTTGGACCAGGTAGTGATGAACCTGGCCACCAACGCACGCGACGCCATGAACAACGCAGGCGTGCTCACCATAGAAACCGCGGTAGTGGCATTCACCCCCGACTCCGACAGGGGGCACGGCGTAAAAAGGGGGGGGCGCTACGCGAGGCTTTCGGTCAGAGACACCGGGAGGGGAATGGACGAGGCGACGCGGGGCCGGCTCTTCGAGCCTTTCTTCACCACGAAGGAGACCGGGCAGGGGACGGGGCTGGGGCTCGCTATCGTCCAGGGGATCGTGCAGCAAAACGGGGGGTTCATAGAGGTGGAAAGCACCCCAGGGGAAGGGTCCTGCTTCCTCATCCACCTCCCCCTGCTGCAGGAGATCTCCGCGCCCGCACAGGCGCCCCAAGCCGCGCTTCTCCCCTGCGCCGGCTGCGAAACCATCCTCGTGGCCGAAGATGCCCTGGAGGTCAGGAGGGTGACGGCCGAACTGCTGCAGCAGCACGGCTACCGCGTTATCGAGGCGGCCGACGGGCGCGAGGCGCTGGAAAAGTTCCTGGCCCACCAGGACCAGATCAAGCTGGTGATCATGGACCTGGTGATGCCGAGGATGAACGGCCGCGACGCCTTCGACGCGATCGCTAAGTGCAACCCCGACCTCAAGGTCCTTTTCACCAGCGCCTACCCCCCCGAAGAGGTCGACGCCGGCCGGGCCGTTCTGCCCGAGGGGAGCTTCCTCGCCAAGCCTTGCCAGCCGCGCCCCCTGCTCTTGGCGGTCAGGCGCCTGCTCGGCACCGGCCGGGGGATGAAACACGAGATGCTCACCCGCGGCTGACCCTGACACGGAGACCCAAAAAGCCCCGCCGGAAACCGGCGGGGCTTTTTTTTACTGCAGTCAAGGTGGGAGCGATTACTCGCAGAGGTCGATCTTGACGTCCCAGTTCTTGAGCTTCATGGTGCCGTTCTTCTCGAGGTTGAGGTGCATCTTGAAGGCGCGGTCCCAAAGCTGCGGCTCGTGGCCGACCTTCCTGGCGAGGCAATCTTTCTCGGCGATGTTGAGGTACTCGGTGAGCTGCGGCTTGTAGTCCGGGTGCGCGCACTTCTCGATGATGCGGCGGGCGCGCTCTTTCGGAGCCATGCCGCGCAGGTCGGCAAGCCCCTGCTCGGTGATGACGCAGTCGAGGTCGTGCTCGGTGTGGTCGATGTGCGAGCAGTGCGGCACAACGCAGGAGATGCCGTTGGGGTCGGTCTTGCTCGGACGGGAGGATGGGGTGTGCATCATCTTCAGGAAGCCGTTCCTGAGGAAGTCGCCCGAGCCGCCCAAGCCGTTGATCATGCGGGTACCGCCGACTAGGGTGGAGTTGGCGTGCGCGTAGATGTCGATCTCGACCGGGGTGTTCATCGCGATGCACCCGAGACGGCGGATCGGCTCAGGAGCGTTGGAGATGGAGAGCGGACGCAGGGTGATCTTGTCGAAGTACTTGTCCATGTTCTCGAAGAAGCGCGGGAAGCCCGGGGTCGCCGACAGGGAGAGCGAGCAGGAGGAGGCCGCGTCGAGCTTGCCGGAATCGAACAGGTCGAGCATGGTGTCCTGGAGCACCTCGGTGTAGACGGTCAGGTTGGAGAAGGGGCCCTTGGCGAGGCCGCCGATAACGGCGTTGGCGATGGAGCCTACGCCCGACTGGATCGGGAGGAGGTTCTTCGGCAGACGGCCGGCTTTCACCTCGTGGGTGAAGAAGTCGATGATGTGGTTTGCGATCGCCTCGGAAGTGTCGTCCTGCTCGGCGAAGGCACGCCCCTGGTCGCGCAGCTTGGACTCAACCACGGCGACGATCTTGCTCGGGTCGCAGGGGATCGAGGTCGAACCGATCCTCTCGCCGGCATGGGTGATGCCGAGGATCTGGCGGTTCGGCGGGGTGAGCGGGGTCAAGAGGTCGTGGATCCCTTCGAAGGAGGGCTGTCCGGTGTTCACCTCGACGATGATCTTGTCGCAGATCATGAGGATTTCGGGGATGACGCCGCAGGAAGAGGTCGGAACCAGGGAGCCGTCTTCTTTGATGGCGGAGACTTCGATGATGGCGAGGTCGAGCTTGCCGCTTTCGGAGTCCTTGGTGTAGAAGCCGTAGCCCAGGTCCTGCGCGAACAGGGAGAGGTGCTTGTCGCCCATGCGGATGCGGCCGGCGTTGATGCCTGCGGCGATGTTCTTGCCGGTCTGGTACGGCCAGCGGCGGTCGATCATGTCCAGAGTCGCCCAACGGTCTTCGGTCTCGGCGCCGACGGAAGCGCCGATGAAGAGGTTGAATCTCAGTTTGCCCTGCAGGTTGTTCTTCTCAACATGGTCAGCCAGGGCGATAGGCACCACTTTCGGGTAACCAGCCGGGGTAAAACCGGACCAGCCAAGGTTCATCCCGTTCTTGAAGAACTCAATGGTCTGCTCGGGAGCCATGACCTTGTTCAATAGTTGTTTGCATTTTACCCGGTCTTGCAGTGTGCCGTACTGGGACATAACTTCCTCCTGTTCTGTTTTGGTGTCTACGACTACGATCAGCCGCTAAGCTGATAAATTATATGGGGTTGTCACAGATGCCGAGCCGGTTGACTGACTGACCCTGTGACGCGCAGGCATGTGTCTGGGGAAAATTAGAACCGGATTCTACTGAAGAGAACAAAGAGAGTCAAGCGGTAATAACCCAAGGCTTTACCCAGCCCCCGCTACCAGCTTTGACTGCGACTGGAGCTGGTTAATGCTGTCTTAACTTAACCCGTATACGATGTATACAGTATGCAATCTAATCTGAACGCGCCGTTGCAGTCAAGAATAAAAAAATGTTTCGTGTATTACGGCGATACCGTTCCTTTCCAGTCATGTGCATTTTTTATGTGATACCAGACAGTTCGCCCTTCGAGGTATCACTCCGGCATATAGCATTTACACCCTTGAAACTACGGCCAAAGAGTGTTCTTTTCCACCGTAGTACAAGCCGCAGTTGTCAGATCCAGCACCAGCCTCTGCGGCTATGCTGCAGGGGTTACCTTTATCGGAAAGAGCAAACGCCGTATCGCGACCAACGCGCGCCCGATCCACTCCAAAATAGAACAGAAACGCTGCCAAAGGGCCACGAAGCGCAGCCAGCGCCCCCTCTGGCCATAAAAACAGGCCGCACCAAAAGAAGGTACGGCCTGTTTTATTCCCGGTTTTCCTACCTGCAGGGGTAAAGCTACTCCGCCCGGTAACCGAGGCGCACGGCGCCCCAGTGGCGGTTGTTGATGCTTATCGGCGTGGAGATGTCGTTCATGACCTCGCCGGTGTCCCTCATGTAGGTCTGCAGCAGGAACGGCTCGGCGTTTTGGGCCGCCTTGAGCCCGGTCTTGTCATCGAAGATCCTCTTGGTACGGTTGTTCACCCTGTCGACATCCGGATCGCCGGTCAGGGGCTTCGAATAGCGCAGGTTGTGGCTCGCTGTGTAGCCGCGGTCGTCGACGCAGATGGCGAAGAATATGTCCCCGTTTTTGGCAAGCGTCTCCTCCTGGAGCGGGGAGATGAACTGGTCGAAGAAACTGTCGAAGGCGGTGTTGTACTTTTGCGGCGACGTGTTCGGGATGGGGCGGTAGTTCCTGTCGCTCAGGTCGGCCATGGTGATCCTCCCGGCGGCGACCCCCGCTTCTATGGCCGCCAGGAACCGGTCCCGCAACTCGCAGACCTCGCGTTTCATCTCATCGTGGCGGTTGCCCACGCTGAACTTGCCGACGGTGGAGAAGATCTGCTCCGCCACCCCGGTCAGCTCCATGAACGCCTTTTCGCTCTGAGTCATGTCCGAATGCACCTTCGAGGCGGATTCGGAGACGTTGTGGATCTTGTCGGCGATCTCGTTGGTGGTGGCGCTTTGTTCTTCTGTGGCCGAGGCGATCTGGTTTATCAGCTGCGCCGTCTCGCCTGCCAGACCGAGGATCTTCTCCAGGCACTCCCTGGCAGCCGTCGACTTGGCGACGCCGTCTTCCACACGTTCCTGTTCCTGCGAAATGGATCTTGCCGCCTCGCGGCTTTCCAGCTGGATGTTGGTGATGATCTTGGCGATTTCCTTGGTGGAGGTCGCCGTTTTTTCCGAGAGCATCTTAACCTCGTCGGCGACGACAGCAAAGCCGCGTCCATGTTCCCCGGCCCGGGCCGCTTCGATCGCCGCGTTGAGCGCGAGCAGCTTGGTCTGGTCCGCGATGTCCTCGATCAGGTTGATGATGTCCCCGATCTGCGCCGACGAGGATTCCAGTTTCCCCACCGTTTCCAGGGTCTGCACCACGTTCTCCCGCACCGAAACGATGCTCCGGCAGGCATCGTCCACAACCGACATCCCCCGGCTGGCGGCCGCATCCACCTCAGCCGAGAAGCCCGCAGCCTGGTGCGTGTTGCCGGCGACCAGGTTGAGCGTGGCAGCCATCTCCTCGGTAGCCACCGCCACCGTCTCGGAACGGTCCTTCTGCTCGGCCGAGTAGCCCACCGTTTTCTGCGCCCGGTTGGAGACATGGCAAAGGGAGATGGAGATGTTCTCGGCCAGGTCGTACAGCACCGTGACCGTCTCCCTGAGTTTTCGCACCAGGTGGTTGATGTGCCGCGCCAGATCCCCAATCTCGTCGCCGGAGCGGACCGCAATCTCCTTGGTGAGGTCCCCTTCCCCTTCGGCTATGTCTTTGAGCTTCTCTGAGAAAAAGAGCAGATCGCGCACCACTGTCTTCTTGAAGAAGAGGTACATGCAAAACATCATGCCCAGGAAGAACAGGATCCCGGCGACGAGGAGGATCGCTATCATCCTGACGGCGCTCTTGTACCCCTCCTCCAGGGAAGAAGTGAGGAGCAGCGCACCCAAGTACTTGTCAGAGCCGTCGTGGCACTGTTTGCAGCGTTCCTCGTTCAGAAGCGGGACCGCCGAGCGAAGCGTATGTATCCCGTCCAGGACCTGCCTGACCTCGATCCGCTTCCCGGAGGCGAGACTGTCAGCAACCTGCCGGTCCACCTTCTCCGACACGCTATCCTTCCCTTCCTTGTTGTAGACCTTGACGTCGAAGCCGAACTGCTTCTCCTTGGCCACCTTGGCCAGGTTCACCACCGACTTGGAATCATCCTTCATCATGAAGGCTGCGACC
Organism: Citrifermentans bremense R1; assembly: GCF_000426865.1. Lineage (GTDB taxonomy): Bacteria > Desulfobacterota > Desulfuromonadia > Geobacterales > Geobacteraceae > Geomonas > Geomonas bremensis. The sequence goes on along the minus strand of NZ_KE384581.1, from coordinate 5,226 downwards.
TCCTCCGCGATGACGGCTTCCATGTTACGGCTGTTTTTGGCCTGCAACTCCATGCTCGATCGGTACTGCAGCCAAATGGCGAGGCACCCGACAATGGTGATGCCGATAAAGAGGTTGATCCCTACTATCGACAGGATTTTGTGCATCAGTTTGTTCTTGAACATCAGGCCTCCCCCGGATAATCCTTTTCCAATGCCTCTTTGGTAGGAGTATCGGCAACCTGTCTTTCTACTTTAGAGACTGCGTTTACAATTATTTTATTTTAATCATCACAAGCTCCTTCCGGACAGATTTGATTCAGGCACAATCGCCACAATTGCCTTGCCTCAACTCTCTCTTGCCTTATTTCAGACAGACGCTGCTATTTTCCTCTATTTGACCTGAATCAAGGCCTGCCAGTGCAAGTGGTGATATGCTCTTATAAAAGCACGCGGAGGTGTTCCATGAATCAGTTACAAGACGATGAACTGCACCGGCAGTTGGTGCAAGAGTGCAACGACGCCATCATCTTCTCTGACCGGCAGGGGGTAATCAGGCTCTGGAACAAGGGAGCCGAGCGGATGCTCGGGTTCACTGCGGAGGAGGCGCTCGGCCGCTCGCTGGACATCTTCATCCCGGAGAACCAGCGCGCCCGCCACTGGGAAGGGTACTTCAGGGTGATGGAGACCGGCTACACCCACTATCAGACCGACCTCCTCGCGGCCCCCGCCCTGCGCAAGGACGGTACCCGCATTTCGTCGGAATTCTCCATGACCATCATCAGGGACGCAGACGGCCGAGTGGCCGGGACTGCGGCGGTGATGCGGGACGTTACGGCCAAGTGGCAAAAGGAAAAGTCGCTGCGGGCGAGGGTTGCCGAGTTGGAAAAGGAACTGGGCCAGAGCTGAGGCCGGTACAACACGTTTGAGCCATCAACAAAGAAAGGGCTCCGGGTTTGACTCCGGAGCCCTTTCTACGGCCGAGATGGTAAGGAGGTGCGTCTTCACCCCACCTGGTCGATCAGGTAGTTCTGCACGCCCATCTGGGCGATCTGGTCCAGCTGAGCCTCGATATCGTCGATGTGCTCCTCTTCCTGGTCCAGGATCGACTGCAGCAACTCGCGCGTCCCGTTGTCCCCCAGCTCCGCCGCAAGCCTGATGCTCTCGTTGTACCCCTTTATGGCGGTCTCCTCGAGGGCGTGGTCGAACTGGTGCATCTTAGGGATCTCGCCTCCGATATGGATCGGGTCCAGCCTGCTGACGATGGGCCTCCCCTCCAGGAAGAGTATCCGCTCGATCAGTTTCTCGGCATGCTTCATCTCCACGATCGCCCTCTCCCTGATCTTCGCGTGCAGCCGCTTGTAGCCCCAGTTCTCGCACATCTCCGCGTGGACCATGTACTGGTTGGTCGCAGTCAGTTCTTCGGCCAGGCGCACGTTCAACTGTTCAATCACCCTTTCATTCCCCTTCATGGAAGACCTCCTTTTATCTGCGAGTTGACAGCCGCCGGACCGCTCGACGCCTCGACACCCTTGGCGTTACGCCGCCCGGCAAACATTAATACACTCTAATTTAAAGCGAATACGAGTATATCGAGCGAGAACCGATTGGCAATGCCAATAGGTGGTGCTGTGAGGGAGGATTCACTGCTGTCAATAAAGGATGGTTACAGAATGAAGGCGATGGAGCGTAACACAGGAGAGATGGGGGAGATCGCAATATAGAGGTACCTGAGGGGCACGCTACACGGGTTGGGGAAGTTACCAGGAAGGAGGGGGCACAGGTAAAGCGCTGGCGCGCCGGCGGCAGAGGCCGGCGCGCCAGGATGAATGAAATCAGGGGACCGTCTCCGGCTCCGCCTCGTCCGTCTCGGCTCCCATCGGTGGTGCCTCGCCTTTGGGCAGGACGAGGTTGAGCAGGATTGCCGCGATGCCGCAGAGCGAGACGCCGTGCAGGTGCTGCCCGGCAACGTTGAGGCTGAGGCCGCCGATGCCGAAGACCAGAACCAGCGAGACGATGACCAGGTTGCGCGGGCGGTGCATGTCGACCTGGGCGTGGATCAGGGTGTTGAGACCGACCGATGCGATGGAGCCGAAGAGGAGCATCATGATCCCCCCCATAACCGGCACCGGTATCGACTGCAGGATGGCGTTGAACTTGCCGAAGAAGGCCATGACGATGGCGAAGCCTGCGGCCCAGGTCATGATGACCGGGTTGTAGCAACGGGTAATCATCACCGCCCCGGTCACCTCGGCGTAGGTGGTGACGGGTGGGCCGCCGATCAGCGCGGCGGTGCAGACGGCGAGCCCGTCCCCCAGCATGGTGCGGTGCAGGCCCGGCTTCACGGTGTAATCCTTGCCGGTCACAGCCCCGATGGCGACGATGTCGCCGACATGCTCGATGGCCGGGGCGAGCGCCACAGGGATCATGAACAGGACAGCCGCCCAGTTGAACTGGGGGGTCACGAAGGTCGGCACCTCGATCCAGGGGGCGGCCGCGATCTTGGTGAAATCGACCAGCCCCAGGAAGATGGAGAGGACGTAGCCGACGGCGACGCCGGAGAGTACCGGCAAGAGCCGGAAGATCCCCTTGGCGCGCACAGCCACCGCGACGGTCGTGGCAAGCGAGACCGCCGCCACCAGGATGGCGGTCTCGTAATCGACCAGGACACCCTTGCCGTCTCCGGTTTTGCCCATCGCCATGTTGACCGCGACGCCGGCAAGCCCCAGGCCGATGACCATGATGATGGGGCCCACCACCACGGGAGGCATGATGCGGTGGATGAAATCCGCACCGCGCAGGTAGATCACCAGGGATAGCGCGAGGTAGAGCCATCCCGCGGCGAAGAGCCCCCCCAGGGTCGCCGGCATCCCCCAGGTCTGGACGCTGTAGACGATGGGCGCTATGAAGGCGAAGGAGGAGCCTAAGAAGATGGGGACCTCGCGCTTGGTGCAGAGCTGGAAGATGAGGGTGCCCACGCCGGCGCCCAAAAGCGCCATGCTCGGGTTGAGCCCGGTGAGAATCGGCACCAGCACCAGCGCCCCGAACGCGACAAAAAGGATCTGCGCTCCGGAAAGCGCCTGGCGCCATACCGGTTCTTTTGCTTCTGACATGCAGTTGACCTCGCTAGGAAAGTGATACGGGAGGGAACGCCCCCGCTTTGGTTGCAGCCGGGTGCGTTACTTGGTGCCGAAGATCTTGTCGCCAGCGTCTCCCAACCCGGGGAGTATGTACCCTTGCTCGTTCAACCGCTCGTCGATCGCGGCGACGTAGATGTCGATCTCCGGGTAGGCAGCGGTGATCTTCGCCAGCCCTTCCGGAGCGGCGACGAGGCAGAGGACGCGGATCTGGAGGCAGCCGTTCTTCTTGAGCATCTCTATGGTGGCGGCCATGGAACCGCCGGTGGCGAGCATGGGGTCGATGATGAGGGCCAAGCGCTCGTCCAGGCTCCCGACGAACCTCTCGAAATAGGTGTGCGCCTCCAGCGTCTCCTCGTTGCGGGCCAGTCCCACCACGCTCACCTTGGCGTTGGGGATCATATCCAGGACGCCGTCCAGCATGCCGATGCCGGCGCGCAGAATCGGGACCACCGTCACCTTCTTCCCTTTCAACTGCTGGATCGCTACCTTGCTGCCGTCCCAGCCGGTGATGGTTCTAGGTTCGATCTGGAAATCCCTACTGGCCTCGTAAGCCAGCAGGCAGGCGATCTCCGAGGTGAGTTCGCGGAACTTCTTGGTGCTGATCCCGGCCTCGCGCATCAGGCCGATTTTGTGCTTCACCAACGGATGGTTTACTTCGTGGACACTCATCAGGATCTCCCGGCAAAAATTTTGATGTAACCATACCGGAATTCATCCATACAAACAAGCAGTTGCGCATTAGACGCAACCAATTGGGCACAGTCGGGAGGGGCGGCGAAAAAAGGGGGACAGGCTACTTTTTGTTTTTAAAAAGTAGCCTGTCAGCTGAACCGGTAGGCGAGGGAAAAATAGGCGGCATAGCAAAGGACGGCCACGGTGGCGACCACGCAGATTAGCGCCAGCAGGCGGTGAGCGGTGTTCTCGCGGCTCCGCTCCTGGTACCCCAGGAGTTTCGCCAGCACGATCCCCCCCACTACGCCGCCGCCATGCCCCCAGTTGTTGATGCCGGGCATGATCAGGCCGAAGAGGACCAGGCTGATCAGCCAGCCGCTCACCTCGCGTGAGACGGCCGCGCCGTAATTGCCGCCGCGGCTCTTGCCGAAATAGAAAAGGGCCCCGATCAGGCCGCAGACGGAGGCGGAAGCGCCGATGGTGAATTGGATCCCGGCGAAAAATGAGGCGACGTAGCCGGCAACGCCGCTCAAGGTATAGATGACGAACATGCGGCTCGCGCCGAACTCCGCGCTGACCCAAGGGCCGATCTGACGCAGCGCCATCATGTTGAAAAGGATGTGCAGCAGCCCCCCGTGCAGGTAGTTGGCGGAGATGAGGCTCCATACGCGCCCAAGCTCCAGCACCGGTATCGTGCCCGTAGCACCCAGAAGCAGCAAGCTGTTCTGGTCCGGCGACAGGAAGCTCAGGGGGTTCATGTCGAACCCGCGTCTGCCGCTTACCAGCAGCGAGAGAAGGTAGAAGAGCACGTTGGCAGCGATGATCGCCTGCACCACAAAGCCGGCATCGAGCCCTCCTCGCAGCATTTCTCTGAACCTGGCGCCGAAGCTTGGACGCGGCGCACCGCACCAGATGCACTGAGGCTGGCCGGCATCTATCTGTCTTCCGCATCTGGAACACTTTGTGGAACTCATCTGAATACCCCTGTAATTTCAGCTGCCCCCCACTGTACCATTTCACATCGAGAAAACAACAAAATCAAAGGAGGGTGTTCAAAGAAACAGCCGGCATCTCTGACATAGAAAACTGAAATGCAGTCATTGCGACACCAATTTGAGATAATAGACGTTACGGGTTCGCTCAAAGGACCGCCGATCAACAAAGAGGAGGGATTTTATGTCATAGATTCTGTTTGATGATTTCAGCCCAAGTAAAGTGATACACCTCTATCACCCAAAGAACGAGTATGGGCGACTTACTGGTTCCGGCCGCGGCCCCAGACGTGATCCACGCAAGGAACGCCGGCATCATCCTGCAGGGGGCGAACATCCCCGCCACGGCGGGCTTTAGGGGCTTTAGGGGCTTTAGGGGCTTTAGGGGCTTTAGGGGCTTTAGGGGCTTTAGGGGCTTTAGGGGCTTTAGGGGCTTTAGGGGCT
>NZ_AUGE01000002.1 GCF_000426865.1 Citrifermentans bremense R1 | reverse complement strand
CCCAGGAAACCCGGGCAACTCCGCAGCAGACGCGACACGACCATCGGCGCATAAAGGAGCTTGAGCGTGAGCTACGGCGTAAGGAGAAGGCTCTCGCAGAAACGGCTGCGCTCCTGGTTCTTTCAAAAAAGCTCTCGGCGATCTACGGGGAGGGCGCGGACGACTGATCCGGCTGGAAGATCGCCAGAACGTTGCTCAACACATCGAGCAAGCCCATGCCGACGGCGCTCGGCTCAAACCCGCCTGCCGCCTCGCCGGCATCGACGTGAGGACCCTACAAAGGTGGAAAGCCAGCGATGGCCTCGTGCTAGGTGTGAATCGGCTTCGAATTTTGACCCAGTACCGGCTTCCAAGGGTGACCCACCCCTATTGAAATATTGAGGCCTTTCAGATTGGGGGGGGAGGGTCTCAAGATGCCGATGATGGGTCAAAATTGGAAGCCGATCGACAAGAGGTGATACTGCGAGTGTCTGGGCACAAAGGGCAGGGTTCAAAAAAGGGCTGTTTCGAAAATGGCTACATTTCGGATGGCCACAGAATGGTCACAGGATGGTCACAGACTTGACTGATGTAATGTGGAATTGAGCTGGGAGAACATGAGTCCTGCAGTATTAATATGATCGGAGATGCTGTAACTCTCCGAAGTGTACAAGCAAAAAGGCCAAGTCGTAAGACTTGGCCTTTGCTGTTTGCATGGTGGGCGATACTGGGTTCGAACCAGTGACCCCTGCCGTGTGAAGGCAGTGCTCTCCCGCTGAGCTAATCGCCCATGTGTCCCGATTAAATAGCAGATCGATTTAGCCGTGTCAAGCCCTCATTATCCAACAGGCTGGAAGTCACAACCTCTCTCTACTCCGTTCGCTTTTCCATCTTTACTGGTATAGTTTCTTCATCTCCCTGAACCAGAACGATTTCTGAGCTGGCCGGATCTTCTTTTCTTCAACGGACATCTGGCAGAGAAAGAAGGTTCCTCCTCCGCTTATTCTCAAAGCTCAACAATAAAAGCACGCTCTCCCGCACTCTTCGGTTTGCCGTCCTTAAACATTGTTCTAATTCAGTTCTTTCACCTTGACACGCTCCTTTTGCTGTTGCTATATTGCGGCAGTTCTGACCCCTGCTGTAGGGGGCGCTCGCGGCATCGATGCCGTTGCCGTAAACTGCTTCATTTCTGTCAGTCGAATCGAATTGCCGGTTCTGTCAAAGGTGTGATTGTGAAACTGGAACAAGGTCTTATTCAGGTGTATACCGGCAACGGCAAGGGTAAGACCACTGCGTCTTTGGGACTTGCGCTGCGCGCTACTGGGCGTGAGCTTAAGGTCTGCATGATCCAGTTCATGAAGGGCGGGGGGCCTTACGGGGAGCAGATGGCCGCCGAGCGCCTGGCGCCGTTTCTCACCATCATCCAGACCGGGCGCCCCGGCTGGGTCAGAAAGGGTAACCCCCACGAAGAGGACAAACAGCTGGCGGCCGAGGCGCTGGAATTGGCGGCGAAGACTGTCCAGAGCGGCGAGTACGACCTGGTGATACTCGACGAGATCAACGGTGCGGTCTCCATGGGGCTCGTCCCCGTCGACGGGGTACTCGATCTCATGCGCGGCAAGCCGCATCATGTCGAACTGGTGCTGACCGGCAGAAATGCCCACGAAAGAGTGATCGAGGCCGCCGACCTGGTAACCGAGATGCGCGAGGTCAAGCACTACTACAAGGCCGGAGTGCCGGCACGGGTCGGCATCGAGAAATAGCGACACTTTAAAAGCTTGGTAGCTTTATATTTCAATACTGATCAATTCGGAGGTATGCCATGGCTGAAAGAAGAATACGTGTACTGGTAGGTAAGCCGGGTCTGGATGGCCATGACAGGGGAGCCAAGATCATCGCCCGCGCTTTACGCGATGCCGGTTTCGAGGTCATCTACACCGGTCTGCACCAGACTCCCGAACAGATCGTTTCCGCCGCGATCCAGGAAGACGTCGATTGCGTGGCGCTCTCCATCCTCTCCGGCGCCCACAACACGCTGCTGCCCGCGGTCAGGGAGATCATGAAGGAAAAAGGGGCGAGCGACATCGTCCTCATGGCGGGCGGCGTCATTCCTGAGGACGACATCCCGGGCCTCAAGGCTGCTGGCATCGCCGAAGTCTTTACCCCGGGTACCTCGACCGAGACCATCGTCGCCTGGATGCGCGACAACGTAACTCCGCACGCCTAAGACCTGTTCCGCATTTTGTTCTGCGTCACATGCGCCGCGTTCTTGCCCACAGGCAGTTCGCGGCGCACCCGCGTGGAAGCCTGGAGAGACCCTGCGGCAACGTGTGGCAAGGCCTCTCCGATCATATATGAATTCTGGAGTTGAAACATGAGCCTTGCCGAACGTGTGCTGGATGGCGAGATACGCGCCGCGGCGCGCCTGATGCGGGATATCGACGACCGTTTCAAAAGCGCCGTCGACGAACTGAAGATCCTCTACCCCCATACCGGAAAAGCCTATATCATCGGCATCACCGGCCCGCCTGGCGCCGGCAAGTCGACCCTCGTTGACCAGGTCGTGGCGGCCTACCGCAAGAAGGACCTCCTGGTGGGTGTGGTGGCGATCGACCCGACCAGCCCCTTTTCCGGCGGCGCCATCCTGGGTGACCGCATCCGCATGAACCGCCATGCCGACGACCCCGGCGTCTTCATCAGGAGTCTCGCCACCCGCGGCGCCCTGGGGGGGCTTTCGCGCTCTACCATGGACGTGCTCAACGTGATGGACGCGATGGGGCTCGATGTCATCGTGGTGGAAACGGTCGGGGTAGGGCAGGACGAGGTCGACATCGTCAGCACCGCGCACACCACCGTCGTGGTCATGGTCCCGGGCCTGGGAGACGATATCCAGGCGATCAAGGCGGGCATCCTCGAAATCGGGGACGTCTTCGTAGTCAACAAGGCGGACCGGGACGGCGCCGACCGCACCGCGCGCGAACTGACCGCGATGCTCGAGATGAAACACCCCGAAGCCGGCGACTGGATGCCGCATGTGATCAAGACCGAAGCGGCCAAAGGGCTCGGCATCGACGAACTGGTGGACGAATTCGAGGCGCACCACAGCTACCTCAAGGAGTCGGGCGCCCTGCAGCGCCTGATCCAGGAACGAAACGCCAAGATCTTCGCGGACACGCTGCGCGAGGAGCTCTTCGAGTCCGTCTTCAGCGGCATAAAGGAAAGCGGGAAGTACCAGCAGATACTCGACGGCATGCGCGACAGGAGCACCGATCCTTACAGCGCCGTGGAAGAGGTCATGGCTGCGCGCTCTTTTTCTTGACCCTGGGACCTAAAGATGTTAATTAGAAGGCGAAATGGGGCGCAGGCCCCATTAGTCGTTTCTGGTCGGGAGTTGTCGAGATGTTTCGTAAGATATTGTTTTTCGTAGTCGTTGCTGTCGCTTTTTCCATCGTAGTTTATAAACCCTGCGCTACCTCCGAACCCTCCGCCAACCCCAGCGATCCGGCCAGGGAAGACCTCACCCGCGTAGAATACCCGAGCCTCGCCAACGTCCCCTGGAAGGGGCACTTCGTCAAGCCCAATGAGACCCTGGAGTCGCTCTTTGGCGCCGACTGGCCCGTCGTCGCCCGCTTCAACAGGATCGACCGTCGCCATGTCTATCCGGGCATGACCATAAAGGTTCCCAAGGACCTGGCCGCGGCAAGAAACTACTGTCCGCTTCCTGCCGAATACCAAGAGTCAAAACGCTACGGGAAATACATCCTCATCGACCTGACCGAACAGTGGATGGGAGCCTACGAGAACGGGAAGCTCAAGTTCTCCGCTCCTGCCGCAACCGGCGCGAACGGCCACGAAACCCCCGTCGGCCTCTACCGCATCGACGCGCGGGACCGGCAGCACACCTCCTCGCTCTACCAGACCGAGGACGGCTCGGCGCAGTACCCCATGGACAACGCCATGCGTTTCCACATAGGTGCCGACAACGTCTCCTACTGGATCCACGCCAGGGATCTACCCGGCAAGCCCGCCTCCCATGGCTGCGTCGGCCTCTTCGATGAGGGGATGCAGAACCGGGTGTACGGCATCCCTGAAAAGCCGGTGCTCATCGATTCACAGAAGTTTTACGCCTGGGCTGTCGGTGAGAACGACTACGAGGACGACAGCGGCCACCTGGAAGAGCTTGAGGACGGCCCGGCCGTAGAGGTGAGGGGAGCGAACCCTGTGTACCGGAAGTGAGATAAACGAAGCGGAAGCGACTGACCCGGGCGAGGGGTTTGTTATACTCTCAAACTGTGCCCGCGTGGCGGGCGGCTTCCATCTCACTGTGGTACGGAGCGGCGGTGCATGAATTTTTCAAGGAATACCTGCAGGTGCACGGGTATTGGGTGCTCTTTTTAGGGACCTTCCTCGAAGGGGAGGCGATACTCATCTTCGCCGGGTTCCTCGCCTTTGGGGGATACCTCAACATATACCTGGTGATGCTCTCCGCCCTTGCCGGGTCCTTTTTGGGCGACCAGTTCTACTTCCATGTCGGGCGCCGCAAAGGCCCTTTCCTCCTCAAGTTCTTCTCGTCCATTGCCAAGAAATTCAGAAAAGCCCTGAAGCTGATTGAGCGTTACGGCACCTTCGTCGCCTTCATCTCCCGCTACACCTACGGTTTCAGAATTGTGCTTCCCATCATCCTCGGCATGACGCCGTTCCCCTCCCGGTCCTTCTTGTACCTTAATTTGGTATCCGCCCTTAGTTGGTCCATCGTCTTCTCCATGGCGGGGTACCTGTTCGGAAAAGCTGCCGGCCTCTTCATCGAAGATGTGGGGCGTTACGAGCCGTACCTGCTCCTCGCCTTGGGCACCATCGTCTTTTGTTTCTGGATCAGCCATTTTGTCGCTCACTGGTGGCGCCAGCGCCCCGCGAGAGCCAGGCTCAAAAGGATGAAACTCCGGAACCTCCAAAACCCTTAGCCACGGAGACACGGGGAAAAGCTGAGAAAACAAAGAAAGGTTCTCTCCGCTTTGATTTCTCAGATGTCCTCAGATTTCCTCCTTGTTAACAGTTTCAGCCTCTGACTCTGCAGTTGAAAACCCCGCCCCGTTGTGGTCTAATGCAGCTCCTGGTGTTCGCCTTCCCAGTTTTAACAATTCCCACTGACAAAGGTTCTGCATGGATTTGAAGCAAAGAGTATCCGTCGTTTTGGTGGGGACCCAGAGTCCCGGCAATATAGGCATGGTCTGCAGGGCTATGAAGAACATGGGGCTCTCCGACCTGCGCCTGGTAAACCCCTGCCAGGTCGATCACCTGGACGCGGTCAAGTTCGCCGTGTCGGCCCGCAATCTCCTCGACTCTGCCCGAATCTTCACCTCCCTCGAAGACGCCATCGCCGACTGCGAGTTCCCCGTCGCCACCACCAGGCGCCATGGCAAATACCGCAATGAGATCTCCACCCCGGCGGAGATCGTGGAGCGCTTCTCCACCTGTGCGCCGGCAAGCCGCATGGCGCTGGTCTTCGGGCGCGAGGACAGCGGCCTCACCACCGACGAAGTTGCCCTTTGCCGGTGGCAAGCGACCATCGAGACGGCCGACGAATTCGGTTCTCTGAACCTCTCCCAAGCGGTCCTCATCTTCTGCTACGAGTTTCTCAAAGGCGCCGCACCCGCACCGGCGAAGCAGGCCCGTGACATTGCCGGGTCCGCCTCCCTTGAGCCGCTGTACCAGCACATGGAGCGCTCCTTCCTGAGGATCGGCTACCTGAACCCGCAAAACCCCGATCACATGATGCGGACCCTGCGTCGCATTTTCTCCCGCGCCGAACTCGACGAGCGCGAGGTCTCCTCGCTGCGCGGGCTCCTCTCCCAGATAGACTGGGCCTGCTCCGAGTTCAAAGGGAAGAAGGGCGAATGACCCTCGTCGGCACCTTGGGCTTTTGTGCCGGGCTCCTCACCAGCGGGGCGGCGGTGCCCCAGGTCTACAAGACCTACAAGACCAGGCACGCGCGCGACATTTCCATGTGGCAGCTGGTCATGTTGAGTCTCGGCATGCTGCTCTGGCTCATCTACGGCTCCATGATCGGCGACCTGCCGCTGATCCTCGCCAACACCTTTTCCATTGCGTGCTACGCCTCGCTCATTGCCATGAAGCTCCGCTATGACAGAGAGGATCGAGGCAGCTAAAGGCACCGCACACGGATTCAGCGGATAACGCGGATAACTGCGGATTAAGCTTTAGCAGGGGTTTTGTTTGATCCGCAGTTATCGATTTTGATCCGCGTCATACGCGTGCGAGGGGTTTTTAAAAAAGTCCCGTTTAATATTAAAATATGCTAAAGTGCGTCCGTCCGCTGCCGAAGAGGAACCATGTGTGATGGGCACTGGTCCTTTTAGTGACGTTTTGCAGCCGATGACTTAGCGAGGGGTTTTACAAGTGAAGATTCTCCTTACCAATGACGACGGGGTGCATTCTCCCGGTCTCGCCGCGCTGATCAAGAAGGTTTCCGAGGTGGCCGAGGTCGTAGTAGTGGCCCCGGACCGGGAACAAAGCGCCGTCTCCCACGCGCTCACCCTGCATCACCCGTTAAGAGCGGCCCGCATCGGCGCCAACGTCTTCTCCGTCGAGGGGACCCCTACCGACTGCGTCAACTTAGGCATTCACAGCCTATTGTCGTACAGCCCGGACCTCGTCATCTCCGGCGTCAACCGCGGCGCCAACATAGCGGACGACGTTACCTACTCCGGCACGGTGGCGGCGGCGCTGGAGGCGACACTGATGGGTATTCCCGCTATAGCAGTCTCCCTGGTCACCCGCTCGGCAGGCGAGCATTTCGAGGCCGCGGCCGCCTGCGCGGCAAAGCTTGCCGTGACCGTGCACCAAAAAGGCCTTCCGCGCGACACCTATCTCAACGTGAACGTGCCGGATCTCCCAGCGGAGAGCCTGCTGCCGCCTCTCATCACCTGCCAGGGGAAGCGCAGCTACGAGGGGACCATCGTAGACAAGGTCGATCCCCGCGGCAGGAACTACTACTGGATCGGCACCACCGACCTGAGCTTCGAGGACATTCCCGGCACCGATTATCATGCAGTTTCGAGAGGACACGTATCGATATCCCCCTTGCACATCGATCTCACCAACCATGCCTCGATCGAGATGCTGAAGTCCTGGGAATTGCCGTGATGCTGGACTTTTAGAACTCCTTTTGTTATATTTCCCCGCTGCTTGAGATCGGGGGGGAAATGAATTCTGCTGTTGCACGGAAGAGAATGGTTGCTGAGCTGGTGAAGCGTGGCATCACCGACCAGCGGGTGCTGGGCGCCATGCAGGAAATACCGAGACACATATTCGTAGAAGAGGCCATGTCGGCCCAGGCCTACAGCGACGGATCGCTGCCGATAGGCGAAAAGCAGACCATATCGCAGCCGTACATAGTGGCGAAGATGACGCAGCTTCTGGCGCTCACCGGGCGCGAAAAGGTGCTGGAGCTGGGAACCGGCTCAGGCTACCAGGCAGCCGTCCTCGCCACCCTCGCCGACCGGGTCTGCACCGTAGAGCGCATCAGGCCGCTGGCCCTCAAGGCGCGCAAGGCTCTCGACAGCCTCAGGCTTTTGAACGTGAACCTGAAGATAGGGGACGGAACCGAGGGGTGGACCGAGGAGGCGCCTTTCGACGCCATCCTGGTTACCGCGGGCGCCCCGCATCTTCCCGACTGCCTGGTTCAGCAGTTGGCCCCCGGGGGCAGGCTGGTGATACCGGTGGGCGACAGGATCGACCAGAAGCTCTTGCTGGTAACAAAGGGAATGGACGGCAGCGTGGCCACCGAAGAGTGCGACGGCTGCCGCTTCGTAAGACTTATTGGAAGAAACGGTTGGAATGACGAGCAGTAGCAAAGGTTGCAGACACATCATCTCAAAGCTTTGCTAAAGGAGTCTCGCATGGAAAACGAAGGACATTTAGGGGAGAAGGAACCTCTTTTTCTGGACGCCGAGCAGGACCCCGACGCACTCGAACTGGAGGAAGTCGAGGCCGAAGCTGACGAACCTGCCGAGGTAGAGGAAGAGGAAATCAAGGCCGCAGTGGTCGAGCATTTCGACGACGCCATCAAGCTCTACCTGCGCGAAATCCAGAAGACCAAGCTCCTCACCGCCGACGAGGAGAAGGAGTTGGCTGCGCGCATCGACCTGGGCGACAAAGCCGCCCGGGACCGCATGATCGTCTCCAACCTCCGCCTGGTGGTGAAGATCGCCAAGCGCTACATAAACCGCGGGCTCCCCTTCCTGGATCTTATCGAAGAAGGGAATATGGGGCTCATCAAGGCCGTGGAGCGCTTCAAGCTCTCCAAGGAGTGCCGCTTCTCCACCTACGCCACCTGGTGGATCCGGCAGTCCATCGAGCGCGCGCTGGTGAACCAGTCGCGCACCATCCGCCTGCCGGTACACGTCTCCGACGACATCAATAAGATGCTAAGGGTGACGCGCGAACTGGTGCAGAAGATGAACCGCGAGCCGAGCATAAAGGAAGTCGCCGACACCCTGGAGGTGAACGTCACCTACGTGCGCAGGCTCATGGTCCTACTGAAGAAGACCTACTCCATCGAGCGCCCCATGGGGGAGAACAACGACTATTTCCTCATCGACACCATAGAGGACACCTCCACCATATCGCCGGCCGTGCTCCTGGAGGACCTCAACAAGTACGAGCTGGTCTCCAAGTGGTTCGAGACCCTCTCCGACGCCGAAAAGAAGATCCTCACGCTCCGTTTCGGTCTCGACGACAAGGACCCCCAGACCCTCGACACCATCGGGCGCAGCTTCGGCGTGACCCGCGAGAGGATCAGGCAGATCGAAGCGAAATCGCTGGAAAAGCTGAGAAAGATAGTAGAAACGACCGACATCATGGGGCGCGCGGCTGTCCCCCCGACAACTACAGGCACATAAGGAGCGGCAGGATAAATGGAAGATCTGAAAAGCATCATCAGGAACATCCCGGACTTCCCCAAGAAGGGGATACTTTTCAAGGACATCACCACGCTCTTAGGGGATGCCAAATCGTTTCAGCGCATGGTCGACCTTCTGTCGCACCGCTACGTTGGGCAGAAGATAGACAAGGTAGTGGGTGTCGAAGCGCGCGGCTTCATCATCGGCGCAGCCCTCGCGTACAAGCTAGGCGCCGGCATCGTGCTGGTGCGCAAGCCGGGCAAACTCCCGTCCAAGACGCGCAGCAAGACCTACGACCTCGAGTACGGCACCGACACCCTCGAGATCCACACCGACGCCTTCAACAAAGGCGACCGCGTGCTCATCGCCGACGACCTGCTTGCCACCGGCGGCACCATGGCGGCAGTAGTGGATCTGATCAGCAGCATGGACGTTGAGCTCGTCGAGTGCTGCTTCATGGCCGAGCTGGAGTTTTTGGAAGGGGGCAAGAAGCTCCCCGAAGGCAAAGTATTCTCCCTGCTCAAGTTCTAATAAAACTTCTTGCCAAAAAGATAGGGGTAATGTATATAGATCGTCTCACTTGTCCCCGTAGCTCAGCAGGATAGAGCACTTCCCTCCTAAGGAAGGGGTCGGACGTTCGAATCGTCTCGGGGACGCCAACAAAAACTAATGGGTCACGGCAACTATGCCGTGACCCATTTTTTGTTGTAGGAGCTTTCATGGTTAATGGAGGGAGGATGGTTACTGAACGTTCGGCGAAAGGATTATTGAGGACGGCAATGCCTGGACTGACCTGTTAGGGCGTCTGAAGTGATTTCAATCTGACTTTGTTTGTGGTAGTTTCAGACGGTCGATCCAAGGAGGTAGGTGATCTACTATGAATTTAATGGTTGTAGCTGTAATCCTCTTCCTACTTGCGGGACTTTTAGCCGTCCTGAAGGCTAGATCCACCTCGAAGGGTGATTCTCTTTCCTTCGACCGAAGAGAACCCTTATTCAGCCCAGCGGAACGATCCTTTCTCGGAATACTTGAGCAGGCTTTGAACAGTAAATACCGGATCTTGGGGAAGGTTCGTCTTGGTGATCTGGTGAAGCCTGCAAAGGGGTTATCCAACAGTAAGCGAGTCAGTGGACTGAACAAGGTGAACCAGAAGCATATTGATTTCGTGGTCTGCAGTGCGACAGACCTTGCTGTCGTCGGAGTGGTTGAACTTGATGACCAATCGCATGGGCGGGAAGATCGAGCGGAAAGAGATGTATTCGTTGATCATACGTTAGGTTGTGCGGGGATTCCCATCGCCCGATTCTCCGCGAAGAAAGGCTATCAGATTCAGGAGGTCAGGACCAAACTAGCCGAGGCATTCAAGCTCTCTATCAGTGTACCAGTAACGTCCTCATCATCAGCTCACGACTCTGTTCAACCGATGTCTGTAAGCGAGCCGTCACCGGTACCGGCAACGGCTGTCGCGTTGCCTGAAACCAAGGAAGCATCTCCGAACTGTGAAAAATGTGGCGCTGTCATGGTCAGGCGTCAGGCCAAGAAAGGACCACACGCCGGCAAATTTTTCTGGGCATGCTCGACGTTTCCGAAGTGTAGACAGGCTGTGGCAATATCAGAAGTGTAAGGTCCAAGGGGAAACGTAGAATCGGGACTGCTGTGAATAACTTACACAACTTACCATTGTCCCTCCCGTGTCTCCCGGCAGAGTGTGGGCGCTGGCTTGATCGCAGTGTTACCGACCCGTCTGGGCTCGCTACTCTGTTCCAGCCTTACCCTGCTGACCTTTTGGAGATGTGGCAGGTGTCGCAGTTGGTCAACACGCCTAAGCATGACAGTTACGATTTGGTCGCGCCGATTTAGGCTCCCATGAAGCACTTTTTTAATTCCATGTTCTGCAGGAGGGAATTTGCGATGAAAACAACTACTCCCATAGCCGTCTATATCCACGATATCATGATAGATACCGCCGCTTTTTTAAGACGATCTCTGGACGTGTACTGGCCCACTAATGTCGGCTCTTTGAATGATCTTCCGGAAAGGAATCTCTCCGCTCACTTCAGTCATGCGGTTTTAATGCGGAATTTTCATCTTTTTGCCGAGGTAAACAACCAGTACAAGAGTGAAAAGGAACTCCTTGATATCTTATGCATCTCTCCGGACAAAAGATACCACCTAACGTGCGAGTTCAAGACCTACACGAACGGCAGTATGAGAAGGTCCGTCCGAGACATAGACCGCGTCCATACTTTCCCCCTCAATGTCGACCTCAGCCCTGAGATTTTTGGTAGCCCCTTCGTCAATACGTTGCAGCAATGCCACTCGCGAATTGGTGTTATTGCTGGAGTTCTCTGGAGGAAAAGCTTCGAATCTCCGTCACTCAATAGCACAGCTCAGCAAGCATTTGCGAGACGGGTTGAGGAACTAAACGGAGTGATAACAGATGAGCCGATTTTGGTGAGGGAGTACAGGCCGGGCAGCGGGTCTCCCTTCTCATCATGGGAGGGAGCGTACTACCTTTACTACGCGCTGGTCGGCGACCTCCATATTGAGGTAGATCACATGGGGAATCAAGTGCGGGGGGAGACGGCCTCCCAAAACGTCTCCGTTTTTCCTCAATCGTCCCCACCCGTCACTGCGAATGTAGTCCACCCGATTCAAAAGGGCAACGAGCCTGGATTTACCGTTGACGCAACGAATGTGTGCAACGGAGCCAGTAACTGTAATCCGGTAGGAAATGCAGCTTTTACTATTCAAGGAGCTGTCGCAGCTCCAAAGGTATCTGCGTGCTCTACTCGCACAAGTGATGACATTCCTGCCTTGCTCTTTCACCCCAATTACCGCAGGAGACTTACAGATGCAGAGGAAAAACGCCTCGCTGAACTCGACTCCAAGAGTGACTTGAACCCTTCTGAAAAAAGTGAGTTTGCGTCTCTTAGGAGGATTAAAGGTTTAAGCTTCAGTGGGGCACAACCTCACTCTCTGTTTAACAAGAAAGTAAAGACGTACCGGCAGGGCTGCTTTGACGACGGCAAGTACCTGTTTTACTCTCCGACTTTTTGTAACCAAAAAAAGGGGGCGGGGCCGCCAACGACCTGGGTGGCCACTTACGATCAAACGGGAACACCCGTTTGGGTGTGTTCCGGGTGCCTAAGCGTCTATCCCCGAAAAGAGAAATAGTTCTGATGGGAGAAGTTCTGTGAAATCAGCGGCCTTGATGGCTATCATACTTCTTTTAAATGTTGTTCCTGCTTTGGCGAAGCCACCTGTGAGGACCATTGACGGTTTTGTCTCCAAGGTAAGCGACGGGGACACAGTGCAGGTGCAGGATGCACTGGGGACGAAGGTTAAGGTCCGGTTGTACGGGATCGATGGGAATGATGCTGGCTCGTTTGAGGCATCTTCAAAATACCCATCTGCTCTGACATTCACGAAGAACGAGATCATTCTAATGGATGGAAATTTTGTTTCGGTTTTGAAACCTGCACCCTAGAGCACAATTGGTGTGACAGGTCTTGAACAATCGCTTTTCGATAGGCAGAAACCTTATAATCTAAGACCTGACACGCGGCGCACGCTGGGGTCGGTCTTCCTCTTCTTCTGTTGCATGACAGTCCCTCCTGCTGCGCTGGTTGTAGCAGCTTTTCGGACTGTTCACAAGAACGGGGCAGCATCAGTGCTCTCAGAGGCTCGATGTACTAGAACTAGGGATTTAGCTGAATGCCACATAAGAGTTGTGCTTGTTTTTTGGGCTATATACATTAAACTGCATGTGTGTGGATAACAAGGGGTTAAAGAGCCGTTATGATAAAGTGGGCTAGATTGGGGCAGGTAATTACGAAAGATGCGTGGCCAGTTTGGCTGCTTTTAGGTGGGTTAGTCGGAGCATGGGATGTAGCTTTTATGGCAGCCTCAAGTCCAGAAGAACACATTCTTTACGCGGGTACATCCTTACAGTTGCTTGGTTTAGGGACGGTAGCTAATGGTATCTTGGAATTGTGCAAGAAGTTTGAAGTAGTAACGCTAAAAGACAGTATACATCGTTGGTGGGAGCGGCTCAAGGCTGTATTCGAACAACCGGTTGAAGGTAGTGGCGTTTTGCAAGCGGCTGATGCTGTGTCTACCTCCACAATGGATGCAGCAGGTTTGGCTCAACACAGGTGAGAACTGCGCTCATGGCAACGTGTGCAAAGCCTGCTGGGGGGGGTAGAAACAATTGCAGTGGAACGCACATAGGGCAATGCGTTGAAGGACTAGATATTGCCATAATCGTCAACGAATAAAGGGCCTGGTGACTTAGATCAGCAAGGCGCTGAACTTAAGGGGCAAGAGCGTCAAAAGCGAGGTGCTGAGGTTCAAGCATTACATCTAGGGGGTCCAATTTACGGCTGGTCCGACCGCTGAAAGAGCGGGGTAAGAGAGCGGGGGCCGAGGGGGACGTAGTTTAGTTTGTTTACTTTCTCGGTGTTTAGGGTAGTGTTACCCCTATGCCAAGATTAGCGCGTATTGGTAAACCTGGGCTTCTCCAGCATGTCATGGTTCGAGGGATTGAGAAGCGAGCAATCTTCTTTGATGATGTTGATCGCTATGCTTTTGTCGACCGGCTCGGCACACTATTACAAAAGACCTCCACGAAGTGCTTTGCTAGGGGGCTCTTCTGTCTAACCACTTCCATCTGCTCCTGCGTCCAAAATCGGCCAAGCTGTCCCTTTTGATGCGCCAATTACTCACCGGCTATGCTGTCCTTTTAACCCTTCGACACAACCGATCCGGCCAACTTATTCAGAATCGCTACTGAAGTAGCGGGACGCTGATTACTTCGTCGACGTACTTAGATCTCCGAACTCCAGGGGTCTAAACCAATTGGCAGCATATTAACAACAACAGTTAAAGGTTTTGCTTGAGGTGGTGCCAATGATATGTTATTAAGGTCCTTCGCGCACTAAGGAGAGATGAATGAAGCGTATATTAGCTTTTGTGATCGCAGGGATGACGTTATTAACTTCAGCATGCAGCAGTTCTCAGGCTGATAGTGTAGATACGAGCACCAAGGTCTTAGCCTCTAACATCATCATCGATAATTCGAAGACTACTCTGTCAGCTACGACCTTACAATCGGCTATCGAAGAGCTGGCTCCTGCATCTTTGTCCGCTTCCGTGATAGTAGGTACTTGGACGGCGTCGAACTATCCAGACAAAAGCATAGGTACAGTTACTTTTAATTCCGATGGCACTTTCAGTGTATCGGCTGGTTCTTTCAGGGTAGCGTGTAATTATGTTGATGCACCTTACACTGGCAAATGGAAAATGGTAGAAGGAACTTTGTTGGAACTGGTTGCTGACGTGGCGGATGGATACAAAGGCGGCACTGGGAATGACGCTGGCGTGATGGATGCATCTTCAAAATATCCATCCGTTCTGGCATTCACCAAGAGCAAAATCATTCTGAAAGATAGGAATTTCGCTTCGATTTTGAAGCCTGCATCCTAGAAGAGTAGTAGAGGGAGGGGGCTCGGCGGGGCTCGGTGCCAGGTCTTGGAATATGAGCTATTGTTGCTCCTGGCAACCGAAGGAAGGGCCTGGTCACTTCGTCGACTTTAGATCCCGAAGATGCGGAACTCAACCAATCGACCAGCGTCCCTTTAGAGCCTTAGAGCATAGGTGGAGGTAAAACCAAAGAGCACTACTCGAAGAAGCAACAGTGCGTGTTTTATTGTGATCCTCCTTCCATCCCGTTTAACCGCAGGATGAGGCGGCCTTACTTGGTTGTCACCGACACCTTGTCGAAAAAGACATAGGAGTCGGCCTTGGACCAGAGACCTATTCTGCCGTCGATGTCCTCGGTCCAAAGGTAATCCACATATTTCGTGCCGTTCAGATACCCCTCGATCTTTCTGCCGGTGACAACCACCTTCAGAGTTTGCCAGCGGTTCGAGGGAACCGGCACCTTGTTAATCCACTGCACCGTCGAGCGCCTACCTTGGTCCAGCTTGAAGAAGACCAGGTTCTCTTCTTGGGCGTTGGCCCGGATGACCAGGTAATCCCCGTTGGGCTTGATGTTGAAAGCGATGCCAGCAGCTTGGTCGATCCTGCCGCTCACCGGTTTGAACATGACCTCGATAGTCCCCTCCTTGAAATCCTTGACCTCCTTGAGAACCGTAAGCGGGAAGTAGCGGTATTTCTCAAGGTTGCGCAGGAACTCCGAAGCGCCGTGCCCGTAAAGCGACTTTGCCTTTTCAACCACCGCTGGGGCCATGATCCCCTGTACCCAGTTCTTGCCGTCCACCGCGTACACCGTCCGGGCACCGTCCCGGTCCACGTGCCAAACACCGATCAGGGAGCTGAAGGCCTTGGCCTCTGCTCCTGGTGTGTCCCGGCTAAACTCGATAATGCGGGAGTCCTTGGCAAGGGCCGGTAAGCTGTCCATTCCGAACGTCACGACTGCTACCAGTGTCATTAACAGAAATCGGGTCTTGTTACGGTTCATACGCTACTCCTGGAAAGTGCCGGCTGTTGCCCTGAAAATGAACGGGGCCTGGTTCGCCCAGGCCCCGTAGCTTGATCATCCTTTTTTTACTTTGATGGTGAGGGTCGTGCTGTTGATCTCCGTCTGGTCTTCATTGAAAGAGCGGGCGTTGTAACGGTTCAGGTCGTAGATGAGACGGGCTTTCACCGTGTACTCGCCGGGCTTCAGCTCCGGCGCCCAAGGGAGAATACGTTCCTCGCCGGCCCTGATGTTTGCCTCGTGCGGCCCCTGAGCATCTGCCTGGCTCGCGGCGACGGCATCAGGACGCTTCTTGTCCTCCTCGAGGAACTTCCTGTCATCCGGGCGATTGCCGTAAGAGGGGGCGAACATCCACTCTTTGTTCGCGACCGCTTTCCCTTTTTTGTCGGTCACCACCACGTTGAGGTAGATCGCCCTGCGGTTGGAACCGGTCGGCACCGAGTGACCCGCGCCCACGTTGATAACGTGGAGGGTGATGGCCGGCTTGTCGGCCTCAGGCTGGCTGATCGCCATGCTCAAAGCGCTGGCAAGCCGCTGCTGCGAGCGTCCGCCGGTCCATAGGTGGCGCGCCACCGCACGCTCGGGATTGTCGAAGTTCTCAGCCACCTTGCGCATGGTGCGCGGCATGTGGCAGTCCTGGCACTGCTGCCTGCCCAAGCCCGGCTTGTTGAAATCCTCGCGCCACTCCAGGAAGGTCTGGGTCTGCTTGCCGGCTATCCGTTTCCCCATGCTGTGGCAGTAGGCGCACATGGCCGAGGTTTGAATCGCCGGGTCGGCCACGGTCTCGTGCGGAGCGTTGACGCTGTAGGGGCCCCTGATCTTCCCTTCGGGGGTCAGGTGGCAACTGGCGCAGGTGATACCCGCTGCTTCCTTGGCCTTGGGGCGCCCCTTCGGCTTAGTCATCTCGGCAATGTTGATGTCCGGAACGGCAAATGGCTCGGGGTAATGGCAGACATTGCACGATTTCCCTTCCTCCTCCGCCTCGCGGGCGTGGATCGGGTACTGCTCGGTGCCGGCGAAGGCGTGGGCGGTCGCCGTGGCCGAGACCCCGGCCGGCATGAGAATCGCCTCCCCTTCCTTCTGCGGAATGGTGGTCGGCTTGTAGTGGATATCACCGCCAAAGCCGAAGGCGAATTCGCGGTAGATCGCCTTATGGCACTCCCCGCAGGTTTGCGAGGGAGTGGCGGTCCCCTCGGGGAAGGTCGTCGGCTCCGCGAAGGCGATGGCGGCAGTGGCCGTGCTTGCCAGTAAGAGCACCATTCCGGTTTTGATGCTAGCTGCGACAGTTTTTCTCATCAAATTCCTCCTTTTGTCGTATTGCTGTTGATCATACGGCACCAAAGGTTAAGTCCTCTGGACCGGGACTACGATTCTGAAGATGCTCCCCTTGCCCTGCTCGCTCTCCAATTCTATGCGCCCTCCGTTTACCTCCACCGCCCAGCGGGCGATGGCCAGTCCCAAGCCAGTTCCGCCCACCTCCCGGGAGCGCCCGCTATCGATGCGGTAAAAACGGTCGAATACCTTCTTGGCGTGTTCGGGGGCGATACCGGGGCCACCGTCACTGATCTCGACGGTAGCCTCGCCGGCAGATACCTCGACACAGACACTTATCCGGCTTCCCTGCGGTGAGTACTTAATCGCGTTGTCCAGGACGTTCATCAGCGCCTGGCGTACCGTCCCGCGGTCGATGCCTGCAACCACTTCTTGGCAGGCCATCAGTGCTATGTTCTGCTCTTTCTCTTCCGCTAACACCTCCAGGCATTCGATGACCTCCGACACCAAGGCGACCAGGTTGGTCGGCTCTGGCCTCAGTTTTAACGTCCCCGATTCCGCCCGGCTCAAGGTCAGCAGACTGTCCACCAGCTTGGTCAGCCGGTCCGCCTCTTCAAGCATGCTGGATATCACCTCTCGCAGCGCGTCGGCATCCAGACCCTTGCGCAGCCCTACCTCTCCTACACTCCGAATCGCAGTGAGTGGCGTCCTCAGTTCATGGGACGCGTCCGAGGTGAACCGGCGCAACCTGTCGAACGACTCCTCCAGACGGGCGAAGGTTTGGTTGAAGACCTGGGCAAGCTTGCCGAATTCGTCATCTTGCTCGACCGGCAGCCGCTCTGAAAGCCGATCCGCCGTGATCTCTCGGGCCTTCGCCGCCATGGTCTCGATGGGCGCCAAGACGCGACCGGCTAAGAGGTAGCCGCCTATCAGCGCCAGAACCAGCGCCAACGGCACTCCAAGGGAAAGTATGGTGCTGAGGCTTTTCAGACTGGCACGGAGGTTCGCCTCGTCCTCAGCGACCGTAATCAGGTATGCGCGCCCCGGTGCCGTCACCGTTAACGCCTTCAGACGAAATCCAAGGCCGCTTGGCGCAACCCATGACCACGGCCTTTGGTGAGTCGGGGAGGGCGGAGCCTTTTCCATTGCCGCCCTGCTCCAATCCCCCGTTTCCGCCAGCACGACATTTCTCTCTCGCACCTGGAACAGATCGACCGAACCGTGCTGTGCCAGTTCATTTATTTCATTGGGCTGGTCCCGGGCAACTCGGGTAACCGTAGCCAAGTCACGCTCCAACTGGGCATCCAGGCTGTTCAGCAAGCTAGAGCGCACCGACCAGTAGACCCCGAGGGTAAAGCAGAGGATGATTGCCGCAAGGGCGGCGGAGTACCACAGGGTCAGTCGCAGGCGTATGCTTAGCTTCAGGCTCATATCACCTCACCGTTTACTGTGAACCCCAGACCCCGCACCGTCTTGAGGAGCTTCAGCTCGAAGGGACCGTCGATCTTGCGACGAAGGCGCGCAATATGGACGTCGATGACGTTATCCAGCGGCGTGGAGCGATCCTTAACCTGCCAGACGTCCCTCGACAGCATTTCACGCGACACTACGTTGCCCTTGTAGCGCAGCAGGTACTCCAACAGTTCGAATTCCCGCGTGGTCAATTCGATCTCATGATCGTGGCGCACCACCTTTCGTGTCACCAAATCCAGGTCGAGGTCGGCGAGGGAGAGCTTCAGCACCTGCTCTTTCTCTTTCTTCTCCCTGCGCAGGACGAGGCGTATCCGGGCCAGCAGTTCCGGAAAGGCGAACGGTTTCACCAGGTAGTCATCGGCGCCGCTGTCAAGCCCCAGTACTCTGTCATCGACAGAATCCCGCGCAGTGAGAATCAGAACTGGCGTCTCGAACCCCTGCTTTCTAAGTGCGGTGAGAACCTCGATTCCATCGCGCCCCGGTAGCATCAGGTCAAGAAGGACAAGGTCGAAGACCTCCGTGTTAAGCCGAAAGAACCCGTCCTCACCACTGCCGGCGACTGAAACCTTGTAGTTTTCCGCCTCCAGCCCCTTCTTCAGCGCTCCCGCGACCTTAGGCTCATCCTCGATCACCAGAATGTGCATCAGCTCCCTCCTTGTCCTTAATGTTATAGAAAGTTTCCAATTACACAACTGAAGTTATTCTGACTAAAAATTCAGGATTGCCTTGGTGGCTAGAGGAAGCTGCCTGTACTGGAATAGTTACCAAAGAGGCGGGGGAGAGAATGGTCCGGGTTGTGTTGTCGACGACTTACGTTGGATGGCAACAGGCACGTCTTGGCAAAACGGGGCAGACGTAGCGCGATTATTGGGAATTCTCGCGGCGGAGTCGTTTTGGCTGCAGAAAGAGGAGAGGGCATCATCGATCGTGACGCTGACGCCCGCACGTTGATAGAAATCATCAATGGCTAACAATTTGTCAATGGCTAGGAATGCGAGGGAAGAGAGGGGGCAGGGCAGACATTGTTCGGCGAGGTTTTTACTGGGGCAAGAGCGTGAAAAGCCTTGGCTATGGGCAGGGGATGTGCCGCACAAAAAGAGTTCCCTTCTATAAAAGCTCTTTTTGTGCGGCACTAATGATAATATTTACGCGGTTTTCCTTCTTCTCCAGAAGGCAAGACCGGCAAGACCGCCACCGAGGAGGAGGATGGTGGAAGGTTCGGGGACTACACCAACAGCGATGTTGTCTGCCTCGAAGGCCCGACCATAGCTGGTGAGTGAGAATGAATCAAACTCGGGAAGATCCAAAAGGTTAACATACCGGTTGTTGTCAGAGCTGGTCCAGCTGCCGGATGCCTTTAAGGGATCAATGACTTGGGCCCCGGTGACGGTTTCGACTAAATTGCCGGCATTATAAAACTGGAGCACGTTGTTGATTCCGAGACCGCCGTTGACCCCATCAATAGAGCCCCACCAGAGTCCGAAATAGTTAAAAGTATCGCCGAGCAACGCCTGAGTCCGGGCTGCTATAGCAGTACCGGTCGAATCACTATATGGTACTGCGATATATCGGGTAGCATCGGCAGTTGACAGCGGATTCATGTATGCCGGAGCAGCTGCTACGCCACTTGCTGAGCCGGTACGAATAGTATAGTCCCCCGACCAGGCCCAAAGCGGAGCAGAGTTAAAAGTTTCTACTTGAACGCCACTGTACGGAGAACTATACCCCCCGTTCACAGGCAATGGCGCTGCGAAGTTGTAGTTAATGGTGTAAGCGCTGGCCCCTCCTGCTGCCAGCAATAACATCGCTCCTGCAAGTAGTGCCGTCAGTTTTTTCATAGCTGTACTCCTCCTTAACCGGGGTATAGTGCGCTCCAACGCTGTCAGGTCTACAGCAAATTACCTGCCAAATAAAAAAACCTAATTTATATGCACCGTTAAAAAATTACGCAGGGTCTGTGCTGCTTCAGATGTAAAGAACACCGACAACTATATTGTAAAAATACCTGACAACCCTTTGGTTAAAAACTACGGGGAACTGATGTTGCAACCCACGGCAGTGGAGCCGCGCCGGCTGACACCACTCAGGCTAAAGCGGATCATCACCATCGCCCTCCACCCTTCCTAATCAGCTAACCTAGGACGCCATTCAACAATGTCAGAGGTCCGGTTCAGAAAAACGGGATGCCGTTCAACTAAAGTGGAATGCCGTTCAATTATAGCGGAGGGCTGTTCAACTAAAGCGGCGGTCCGATCAAGCTAAGTGGCATGCCATTTAAACATGTTGATACTCCGATCACCATGGATGGCATGCCGTTTAAAGAAGTTGGAGGTCCGGATAAATTTAACAGTGGTCTGTTCGAGGGGAGTGGGAGCTCGCATAGGTTGTAAGGTAGCGCCGATTTCATTTTTATGGCAGGCCGATAGGCTGTGATGGAGGTCCGTTTTACAAAAGTGGTGCTCCGGTTAGCAAAAGTGGAAGGCTGTTTAACTTATGTGGCATGCCGGTTAGTTTAACTGGTGCTCCAATTTACTTGTACGCTACGACGCTCAACCGAAACTGCGACCTCCGATTAGTAAAAGTGGAGTGCCAAATAGAAATTACGGCATGCCGTTTATGTTGTATGGAGCTACGAATAAGCTAAGCGGAGCGTCATCTAGACATAACGGCGCTCCAACTTCCTTGAATGGCGCTCCAACTTCCTTGAACGGCGCTCCAACTTCCTTGAACGGCGCTCCAACTTTTCTTGAATTGCGCCCCAGCTTTCTTGAATGGCGTTCCAACTTTTTTGAACGGCGCACCATCTTCCTTAAACGGCGCACCATCTTCCTTAAACGGTGCTCCATCTTCCTTAAACGGTGCTCCATCTAAGGTTAAACGGCATGCCATCTAGGTAATACGTCGCGCCAGCTACACTCAACGGAGATCCAGTCAGCGGAACCGGAGGACCGGGGAAAACCGATGGGATATCAATAAACGAGGGTGGTAGTCCGGACTGTGTGGTGGTGAGCGCCTTTGGGGGAGTGTGGACGAAAACGCCTTCAGGAACCGGATAAGCTTTGGGGATTCCTGAAGGCGCTTTGGCGATAAGTTGCCACCTGATTGTGTTGGTTAACTCTATGCCGGTGCGACCACGGTCCTTTTCCTGGGAGCACGCCCCTTCACTTCGATCCCTGCCTGCATCAGCGCGGGGATGTCTTCTTCCGTTGCAACCATCTGCAGGTAAGCCAGGACTTTCTTGAACAGGTCGGTGAGCTGTTTCCGCGCGTCGTCGCGTAACTTGATCTGGAGGCGATCATAATTTACGGCGCCTTCCATTTTCAGCTCGTACAGATCTACCCCCTCTTTTAGCCGCACTAGAGAAACTGCTTGCTCGGGAGGGTTGCGGTAAATCGCCAGGCTGCTCAACCCGTTGTAGTAGCGGAAACAGTTGCTCAGGAACACAGCGGGTTTACCTGACAGGTCTAACGATAAGCGTAGCATAGGTCCTCCTTGCTGTTGTTGGTCGGTCACCCTGCACGCCCCCAATCTTATATTGGATTGTTTTAATGGCAAGTGCTTCGCAGAAAAAAATGCGGCCGGCTTTCCTGGGCACAAGGGACGCGCCTGCGGATACAGGAATGATCTTGCATCGGCAAGGTTGCAAAAGGGGGGAGAGGGGGGCGAGCTTGATTTGCCCAGTGAGGAAGGTTGAGGAGCGAAAGAACAAAGAGGTTGCAGCTTATGCCGTTGCCTCTTTTTTTAATGCGTATGTTGCTGGTTATGACTGCATGGGCCTCTTTACCAGTCCGTTTTCTCTGTTATCTTATGTTGGCCCTCTACTCATTAATAGCCTTCTGCAGCTTATGTCAGTCTTTGAGACAGTGAATCTATTCACTGAGGTCTTCTATGAGGATATTAAGGAGGCATTCGTCGCCGTGTGCCTCGGCCTATAAACCTCACATTCACTAAAGGACCCGGAATGCTCAAACGTCTTATCCTCTTCGCATGTCTGCTTGTCTCCGTTTCCACGGCGTCGGCCGCCGATCTCTCCCAGAAAACGCTCGTGGTAGGCAGCGAGGAGAATTTTCCTCCCTTCTCCATCGGCAGTACCGACGATACTGCCGGCGGTTTCGCGGTGGAGCTTTGGAAGGAAGTTGCCCGGGAAGCGGGGCTGAAATATACCATCAGGGTGAGGCCGTGGGGTGAACTGCTCCAGGATTTCAGGGAAGGGAAGGTCGACGTCCTGATAAATATGGCCACCTCAGAGGAGCGGCATCGCTACACCGACTTCAGCGTCCCGCACGTCACCGTTAACGGCGCCATCTTCGTGCGCACGGGGGACTCCAACATCAGCTCCGAGGCTGACCTGGCGGGGAAGTCCATCATCGTGTTCAAATCGGACCTGGCCCATGAATATGCGGTCTTCAAAGGATGGCAAAAACAACTGGCGCTTGTCGCCGACGCCCGTGAAGGGCTCAGGCTCCTTTCCTCCGGTAAGCACGACGCCATGCTGCTCAGCAAGCTTGCCGGGATGCAGACGCTGCGGGAGCTCGGCATCGACAACGTCCGGGCCTTGGGCATCAAGGCCGGTTATGCGCAGAAGTTCACCTTCGGCGTGCACAAAGGCGACTCGGACCTCCTCGCCGCGCTGAACGAGGGGCTGGCCCTGGCCAAGGCTGACGGGGACTACGACAAGCTGTACCAAAAATGGTTCGGCGTGTACGAGACCAAAGAGCCGACATTGATAGACATGTTGAAGTACCTGCTTCCCTTCGCGCTCTTCGTGGCGTGCCTTGCCGCCTATTTCTTCTACAGGCGCAGCTGTGAACGCAAACAGTCCGAAGCTGCGTTACGCGAAAGCAAGCTGCGCCTCGACACCATCCTCGACAACGTCGGCGCCCACATCTTCATAAAGGACACCGATTACCGATACACCTATGTGAACCGCAAGGTCTGCGAGTTGTTCGGTAAACCCGAGGAAATGATCGTGGGCAAGACCGACGCCGCCTTTTTCTCCCCGGAATCGGTGGAGGAGATAGTCCTCAGCGACCGTCCGGTGCTCGAGGAGGGGCTCACGGTCAAAAGGGAAGAGACCAATCTGGTGGCAGAGAATGAGCAGCCGCATTGCTATTGGACGGTGAAGCTCCCGCTCCGGGATAGAAGCGGCGCCATATACGGCCTTTGCGGCATATCGACCGATATAACCGAACTGAAGCTTCTTGAGGACGAGGTGAAGAAGAAGAGCGACCAGCTTGAGGAGGAACTGGCTGAGCGGGAGATCGCGCAGGAATCGCTGCAGGAACAGACGGTGCTGCTCGAGGAGGAGGTCGAGGAACGCAGAAGGGCGGAGGTAGCGCTCAAAAAGAGCGAGGAGACCGTGCGGCACAAATTGAAGGCGATCCTGGAACCTGAAGGGGATATCGGCGCCCTGGAACTCTCGGATATCATCGACAGCGAGATGCTCCAGGCCATGATGGAGGATTTCTACAGGATCACGGGGATGCTGGGGGCTGTTCTCGATGTCTCGGGCAAGGTGCTGGTCGCAGTAGGGTGGCAGGATATCTGCACCAAGTTCCACAGGGTCCACGCCAAGGCATGCAAAAACTGCCTGGAAAGCGACACCGTCCTTACCGAAGGGGTGGCGGCGGGAACCTACAAGCTCTACCGCTGCAAGAACAACATGTGGGACATGGTGACTCCCATCGAGGTGGGGGGGAAGCATCTCGGCAACGTCTTCATCGGGCAGTTCTTCTACCAGGACGACCCGCCCGACCTGGAGTTTTTCCGCGAGCAGGGGAGGCGCTACGGGTTCGACGAGACGCAGTACCTGGCCGCGCTGGATCGGGTCCCTCGTTTCACCAGAGAAGCGGCTGACGCGGGGATGAAATTTTACGCCGGACTGACCAAGATGGTTTCCACGCTCAGTTTCACCTCGATAAAGTTGTCCAGGATGCTTGCCGAGCGGATCCACCTCGAAGAACAGCTCCGGCAGTCCCAGAAGATGGAGGCGGTGGGACAACTGGCCGGCGGCATCGCCCACGACTTCAACAACATCCTGCAGGTGATCACCGGCTACGGCAACATGCTCAAGATGAAAGAAAACCTCGGCATGAAGCAGCAGGAATGGGTAGATCATATCCTGTCCTCGGCTGAACGTGCGGCGCACCTTACCAAGGGGTTGCTCGCCTTCAGTCGTAAGCAGGTGATCTGCCTGGAACCCGTGGACCTGAACGAGGTCATCGAGAACTTCAAGAAATTCATCCTCAGGGTCATCGGAGAGGACATACACCTGAAAACCGTAACCTACGGGGACCGTCTCATCGTGCACGCCGACGTGGGGCAACTCGAGCAGGTGCTGATCAACCTGGCGACCAATGCGCGGGATTCCATGCACAAAGGGGGGATACTGACCATCGAGGCTGGGCTGCAGACGGTGGAAGCACCCTCTGACCACGAGTTCGGACGAGCGGAATCGGGACGCTATGCGGTGGTAACCGTGTCGGACAGCGGCAGCGGCATGGATGAGGAGACCCGCAAGAGGATATTCGAGCCATTCTATACCACAAAGGAGGTCGGCAAGGGGACCGGCCTCGGCATGGCGATCGTCTACGGCATCATCAAGCAGCATAGCGGGATCATCAACGTCTACAGCGAGCCGGGGCACGGCACCACCTTCAGGATTTACCTGCCGGTGCAGGAGGCCGAACGGGGCGGGTCGGATCCCCAGGTCGTTCCGGTGCAGGCGCCGATAGGGGGAAGCGAAACGATCCTTCTGGCCGAGGATGATGCGGAAGTCCGCAAGCTCGCGGTGTCTATCCTTAGCCAGTACGGTTACGAGGTGATCCAGGCGGTGGACGGTCAGGATGTCGTCGAGAAGTTCGCCGCCAACAGGGAAAAGATAGCGATGATCCTCATGGACATGATCATGCCGAAAAAAAACGGCAAGGTGGCCTACGACGAGATTTCGCTGCTGCAACCGGGGGTGAAGGTGATGTATTCGAGCGGCTATACCGCGGACTTCATCCAGAACAGAGGGGTGTCGGAAGAGGGGATCGAACTGGTCATGAAACCGGTGCAGCCGATGGAACTGCTGCGCAAGGTCAGGGAGATGCTGGACCGATGAGCAGGCAGACGGTGCTTGGCCGAGCTGATACGCCGTTCAAGAAGGTCAGAGGTCCGACCTTCAAGAAAGGATTGATGTCCGCCGCGAGATCTGACAAAATGCCGACTTTTCGAAAAGTGACGGCTGAGACGTATGCCGTCTGAGACACGCTGCTGGTGGAGATTTGATGGAAATTGTGCAACAGGAAGTGACGCGGCTGGATAAGATTCATGAGGCAATAGAGCGGTACGCGGTCGACCGCCTGCGGACGATAGCGAAGCACGAAGCATATACGAAGGAACTGGAACAGGAGCGCCTCAACGCGGTGGGGTGGCACGAGAAGAACGACCTCACCGAGAAGCTGGTTGAACACGGCCACCACTCTCCACGCAAATACCTTCACGAATACACACAGCAAGCCTCCCCTTACTTCGGCATTCTCGGCATCCACGACAACGATCGCAGGATCGGCAGAAAAGAATACCTGATCGGCAACCAGACGCTCATGGACGGGCAGCGGGTCGCCATCGTCGACTGGAGAAAGGCCGAGGTCACCGGCCCTTTCTACGAGGGTTATGACGTGGGCGAGGAGTATGAGCTCACCATCAGAGGGGTCGAGAGGGAAGGGGTGATCACCCGCAGGGACAAGGTGACCATAAACAGGAAGGCCCTGAACCGGATCGAGACCCCTTCGGAGGTGTATGAGCTGCGTAGCGGGGAGTGGCATAAGAACGGATCGGCCTGCGAGACGAGCGCGGACACGAAGGAGCGGACCGAGGACCACCGGATGGTGGATTCCATCGCGTCACTGATCTCCCCGGAGCAGTTTCGCGCCATCACCAAGCAGAGGGAAGGGGTGGTGGTGATAAACGGCGCGGCCGGCGCGGGGAAGACCACCGTGGCGCTGCATCGGCTCTCCTTTCTCATGTTCGACGCGCCGGAGAAGTACCGCCCGGAGCGCTGCGTCGTTCTCATGTTCAACCGTGTGCTGCGCGACTACGTGAAGCAGAGCAGCGACACCCTTCTTGGACCTGTCCGGGTGGATACCTACAGCGCCTGGTCGCTGACGGCGCTTGCCGCTCTTGGTGTCCACTCGCTCAAAACGAGCTTTGACGACCCCTATGGCGCGCAGAAGAAAAGCAGCATGATGCCGGCCATGCTGGCCAAGTACGTGAAGGAGACGGCAAAGGTAGAACCGGTCACCGACCTGTGGCGTTTCCTGATGCAGGAGTACGTGGTCGCCGCGTTGTTCACGGATTCGGGTGAGGGGTTTCAGCAGGAGGCGAAAAGGAAGTTCGATGCAAAGGAGCGAGTGCTTTCGTTTTCAGATATAAGCATCCTGCTGCGCCTGGCGCAACTGCGGCGACCTGCCGGCACCGTCGTCCTGGGGGCGCTGAACGCCTACGACCACATCGTGGTCGATGAGGCGCAGGACCTCTCGTCGCTCGAACTGCGTACCATCGTGGCCGCTACTTCCCCTGCGCGCAGCATCACCATCTGCGCCGACGAGAAACAACAGATCCTCAGCTTCCTCGATTCCCAAGGCTTTTCGAGCGTCATGGCCCAGCTCCACTCGCAGGGGCTCGAAAAGGAGAACCTCACTGTTTCTTACCGTTGTCCCAAGGAAATCGTTGATCTCGCCGCCCAGGTCAGCGGCCGGAAGGTAGATACTTCGAAGGCTCACACCGGCGCGGTTGAATTTCACGCGACTAAGAGCGCTGCGGAGTCGATGGCGAAGATCCGGCAGGTCGTTGAAGGACTAGTACAGGCTGCTCCGGGCTCTCTTACCGGTGTCATCTGCAAAAAAAAATCAGACGTCAAGGCACTTCATGCCGCGCTTGCCGGCGTCCAAGGGCTGCACCCTGAGGGGGAGATTTCCTTCGCGCCGGGCGTTCAGGTCATTCACGCTCATGCCATTAAGGGGGTCGAGTTCTCCCACGTCATCCTCTACAACCCCAGCTCGTACGACTACCGCCACACGGATCCTGACAGGAACCTGCTTTACGTGGCGATTACACGCGCTTGCAAGAGCTTGCACATCGTTCACCATCAGCCGCTGGCGAAGGGGCTTGGTTGAAAGGAAGGGAGAGGGGAGTTGGGGAAGAGCCTCGCCAATTCTGAAATTACTCTGGTTCTCAAGCTCCAGCTTGGGAACCCAAGGATGCAAGCTTCAAGTTGTTATCTGGTGGAAGCTGGAGTTTCGTGTCGGCATTGCGTTCCCAAGGTGGAACTTGGGAACGAGATCAACAGCTTTCTGGCATCTTGAGAACGAGATCAAGGGCATAGGCAATGAAGAGCTTTCTGGCATTATTTAAGGCCGGGAGGTGCACATGGAAAAAACACACTTCGCACATACTGGGATGTCGCCCTGGGAGCGCCTGCTGCTGAGAGAAGGGCGGGCGCTGCTGGTTGTTTTCCTGGTGCTGGTGTCATGCCTGACCGGATGTGCCTCGGACAGGAAATGGAAATATATGCCGGTCTCAAAGGTTGAGGAGCGGTCGGTTTACGTGGTAACCCACGGATGGCACACCGGCATCGTGTTGTCGAAGGAGGATCTGGGACCGGAACTTGGTTTTGTCCAACACTATGTCAACCCCGGCCAGTTTTACGAGTTCGGCTGGGGTGAGGCGGAATTCTACCAAGCGGAAAAAGTCACCGCCTCCATCTTCTTGAAGGCTGTCTTTTGGAGAAACCCGAGCGTGATGCATGTCGTTTCCCTTCCGACACCTCCAGCAGCGTTCTACAACGGTAGAGGCGTTATTCAGCTCAACTTGTCGGAAACGGGTCTGCAGCATTTGAAAAAGGAATTGCGCGCAAGCTTCACCTTCGACCGGAATAACAGCCCCTATCCGTTGAAGGGACGCCCGACGGGAGAAAACAGGTTCTTCAAGGCTGAAGATTATTATCTCATCACCAATACATGCAACAGATGGACAGCGAAGATGCTGAAGAGCGGCGGCGTGCCGATGGACACCGTCTTCACCTTGCGCGCCGCAAGTGTAATTAGACAGGTAAACGCTGCCCAAAAGGAGTATCTGAAGTTACGGACATTTACCGAAGAAACAGGGGGGAGCCGGGTAATGGCTGATGGACCAGGAGGCCTACCGTGACAAAAAAACCCCCTGCCAGGCAAACAGGGGGTAGGGTCAAACAACTTCAACCAACCAGGTGATTGGCGTTGTATCATGATCTATAACTTATGTAAAGCGCAAATTTAACCTTTTTAATTGTGCATCTGCCTTATTGAAAAGCTGCAGTGTGATATCTCGCATCCCTGTGCCATATGTCGCTCACGTTGTGACTGAAGAGTTTATTTGCTTACTCAGTATTGGCTGACTCACGGGACGCCTATGCGATAGATGGTGCCTTCGCCATAGTCGGCTACATAAAGCTCACCTTGTTCATCCTCACCAAACGTCGAAATCCGGTATGGAGTCTCAAGAAGGAGCCGGCTCACCCATCTGCCGCCGCTTTGGCGCAGCCCCCAGATCCGTCCGCTGCAGAAGTCTCCGTAAAGATAGATGCCCTTTAGCTGCTCCAGCTTCCCTCGGTAGACATATCCGCCGGTCACAGAGCAATCTCCTTTGCCGTGGTAGTATTCAGCAACCGGGGGGACCATGCCGGCTTTATCGCAGTTCTCCTTTTTGAAGCAGCGACTCCCCTCCATGACGTTCCAACCGAAGTTCGCTCCCTTCCCGGTGCCTGCCGCCACATAATCGATTTCCTCAACCTCGTTCTGGCCCACATCGGCAATGTACAGGTCACCGTCCGCGCGGTCGAAGGAGAAGCGCCAGGGGTTGCGCAGCCCGTAGGCCCATATCTCGTTGCCGAAGGGGTTGCCCTTGGGGATGGCATAGGGGGCTGCGCCCGTTCCTACCTCTATCCTCAACAATTTGCCCAGCAGCGTGTTACGCTTCTGCCCGTGTCCGTGCGGGTCCCCCGCGCTCCCCCCGTCGCCGGTCCCTATGTACAGAAAACCGTCGGGCCCGAAGGCCAGATGCCCCCCGTTGTGGTTGGCATAGGGTTGGACGATGCCTAATATCTCTTTTTTCGAGGCGTTATCTGCATGGTCGGGGTCTGTGCCTACTTTGAAACTAGCCACCACCGTGTTCCCTACGCCGACCCTGTTGGTGTAGTTCACGTAGAAGGTTTTGACGGAGCGGAACTGCTTCGGGAAGGCGATTCCCAGCAGCCCCTGTTCCCCACCGGACCTTACCTGCAGCCGAATGTCGAGGAAAGGCTCGCTGCCGAGAACGCCGTTGCGCAATATCCGCACCGTCCCTCGTTGTTCCAGGACGAACAGCCTGTTGGTTCCATCCCCAGCGTTGGCAATCGCTGTCGGCTGCTTCAGCCCCTTGGCAACCGGCGCCAGGGTGATGGCTGCCGGGAACCCAGTTGCCTGCGTTGACGGTCCGCTCTCCCTGCTGCAGGCGACGGACGCAAAGACGGCTGCCAAGGCGCAGGTTGCAGCCACATTTAGGACGAGGTTTCGCATGCTTGGCACAACTCCCCCTCTTTGCCTGATTTTTCAAAACGCAGATTATATCACCTTCAGTATGCGAGAAATCGCAGGGCTAATCTGGTCACGGAACGATTCGCAGTTAAAACCGCACGAATTGATCGGGTAACGTTCTTGCAACGTTTACATTGAAGTGTTTTCATGGTAATGAGGTTAATTGTCTACAGTAATTTTAAATAAGTTCTGATATAAGGTATGTCCTACTTACCGGAGGCTTGATTAGTGACCATTGAAGAGGCGTTTGGCATAGTTATCAGAAGACTGAGAAGAGAGCGTAACCTCTCTCAGGAAAAGCTTTCCACAGCCAGCTGCCTGGACCGCAAATTCATTTCAAACCTTGAAGGCGGCAAACAACAGCCGAGCCTTGTATCTGTTTTCGCTCTCGCGGGTGCGCTGAATTCCACTGCGTCGAGTCTTCTTTACGAAGCGGAGTTTATCCTCAGGATAAACATGCCTGAAAAGCTGAGGGCCGATGGCGGTTGCGGCAAGATCGACTGGATCAGCAGTATGGAGATTATGATGAACAACGGGCATACTTGCTACCAGGGTAGTGAAACTATCCTCGTTGTAGATGACGAAAAGCAGCTCAGGGACATGCTTTCCGACTTCCTCGTCAGCTACGGCTATACTGTCATACTCGCGGAAGACGGGCAGGATGCCTTGGAGAAGTACAAGCAGAACCACCACGACATTCATCTTGTGGTGATGGATGTGGTCATGCCGCGCAAGGACGGGCTCACCTGTTTCAGGCAGATAAAAGAGTTGCACCCAGAAGCGAAGGTCCTCTTTATGAGCGGGTACCGCCCGGACCATCTGCAGGCCAAGGAAAACTTCAAGATGATCCAGAAACCGTTTTCTCCGGTTGAGATGATAAAGGCGATCAGACAGGTACTTGGAGAAGGGACTCCCTCGTCTGACTCCTGACAAGGGAAGTACAAGTCGGGATTGCGATAGTCGATGCAGGGAAAG
The DNA here is from genome assembly GCF_000426865.1 of Citrifermentans bremense R1. Classification (GTDB taxonomy): domain Bacteria; phylum Desulfobacterota; class Desulfuromonadia; order Geobacterales; family Geobacteraceae; genus Geomonas; species Geomonas bremensis. Next base: position 444,861 of record NZ_AUGE01000002.1, on the reverse strand, counting down.
GGGCACTCCGGAAAGGGCTGCCCCTTTTTTAGTGCCGTTAGCCTTGCTCGAACCAGCGGCTCAGGGCCCAGCCGGTGGCGAGGGTGGAGGAAAACCAGATCAGGGCGCGGGGGGTGATGTCTTTGGGGATGTCGATGTAGGGTCGCTCGCCCCGAAGCGACTGGATCTTGTACTCGAGGGTCTGCTTTCCGTGGACGAATACGGCTATGGAGACGGGGAACCAGATGGCGCCGGTTATGCTGCAGAGAGCGCTGACCGGGCCGGTGAGGTGCTCACCCGTTGACAGCATGACGGCCAAGCTCATTCCGGACATCATGGCAGTGGTTTTCGTGGCATAGGGTAGTTTCACGGCAGGTCCCGTTCATCTCTGGATTGGCGCCACCCCGTAGAGAAAATCACTAAAAGCCACATTAGCAACCTAAACCTGAAACCCTTCACAAGGAGAAAATCTGAGGAGATCTGAGTAAAAGCTCAGGAGAGAGGCAAACCGTAAATTTTCTCGGGCGGGTTGACATCGGGTGCTGCATTATGGTAGCAAGGTAGTGCGTCTGGTAGGTAAGTATCCGTTTTTGAGGAGAATTGTTTGAAAGATACAATGCTTTGCCGCAGGATGTTTCTTAAATCGTCGGCCTTTTTCGCCGCTACTCTATTGGGTGCCAAATCCGCTTTTGCCAAGATTGTCGACGGGAACGAAGCGGGCACTCTTGCTGAAGGGAAGCTTTCCCTGTACAACCTCAACCTCAACGAGCGTCTCACCGTCACTTACAGAAACGCCATGGGGGAATACTGCCAGGAGGCGCTGCAGGCGCTCAACTGGCTCTTTCGCTGCCATTACACGAACGAAATGACCAAGATGGATCTGAGGGTGATCGAGTACCTGAACCGGCTCGACAACACGCTCGGCGGGAACAACGAGATCCATATCATCTCCGGTTACCGCTCCCCCGCCTACAATGCGATGCTGCGCAGCAAATCCAAAGGGGTGGCGAAGGACAGCCTGCATATGAAAGGGAGGGCGATCGACCTCGCCATACCGAGCTTCGGGCTGGACCAGATCCGCCGCACCGCCCTGACCCTCGCCGCCGGCGGGGTCGGCTACTACCCCCAACCGGGGTTTGTCCACATCGACTCCGGAAACTTCAGAACCTGGGGCTGAATCACCCACCGCAATAACTCCCTCCCCCTAAAAAACAGGCTCTCCTGTAACGTTAAGACGTAACGTTACCAGAAGAGCCTCGCCTGCACTAAATAGGCGGCGATGCCGCCGAAATACCCCAGGAGCGCCAACCCGCTGATGCGCTTCATGTACCAGAAGAAGTGGATACTCTCCAGCCCCATCGCCGCCACGCCGGCGGCCGACCCTATGATCAGTATGGAGCCGCCGGTGCCGGCGCAGTAGGCCATGAACTCCCACAGGAAGCTGTCCGCCGGATATTTGGCGAGGTCGTACATCCCCATGCTGGCTGCCACCAGCGGTACGTTGTCGACTACAGCGCTCACCAGCCCGATCAAAGTGACGATGACGTCCAGTCTGCCGACGCTATGGTCAAGCCATGCGGCGATGGCGGAAAGGATGTGGGTGTGCTCCAGGGTGGCTACGGCTAAGAGTATGCCGATGAAGAAGACGATGGAGCTCATGTCGATCTTCATCAGCGCGTGGGCCAGGGTCAGGTGCTGCTTGTCCAACTCCTCCTTGTTGCGGTGCACCAGGTCTCCCGCAAGCCAGAGCACGCCCAGCCCCAGCAGTATCCCCATGAAAGGGGGGAGGTGGGTTACGGTCTTGAAGACCGGGACCATAACGAGGATGCCGATCCCCAGGAGGAACATGAGGTTCTTCTCGAAGCGTGTGGTTTGCAACTGTCCGTTTTCTTCGATGGTGGACGGAGCCACCACCTCCCGCCCGCGCAGCAGGTAGGACACTACCGTCAGGGGCACCAGCAGGTTGACCAGGGAGGGGATGAGGACGCCCTTCATGATCGCCAGCGTGGTGATCTGCCCCCCGATCCAGAGCATGGTGGTGGTGACGTCGCCGATGGGGGTCCAGGCTCCACCTGCGTTGGCCGCGATGACGATCATGCCGGCGAAGAAGAGGCGGTCTTCGTGCCGGTCCAGCAGCTTCTTCACCAGCGAGATCATGACGATGGTGGTGGTCAGGTTGTCGAGCACCGAGCTGAGGAAGAAGGTGACGAAGCCTACCAGCCACATGAGCGACGATAACTTTCCAGTTCTTATTTTTGAGGTGATCACCTCGAAGCCGTTATGCGCATCGACAACCTCGACGATGGTCATCGCTCCGATCAGGAAGAAGACAATCTGCGCCGTTGCTGCGAGCGAGTCGTTCAGCTGCTGCTCCACCAGGTGCTGGTTGCCGCTGCAAAGGGCGTAGGTGGACCAAAGGAGGCCGGCGCCAAGAAGGGCTGAGGAGGACTTGTTGATCTTGATCGGGTGCTCAAGGGCTATCGCCAGGTAGGCGATGACGAAGATGACGACTATGGAGGCGAGCATGGTTTGTCCTTTCGCAGCATTCTTAGCGCAACTCGGGCGGCGGGTAAAGCTTTTAAACCGAACTCCCCCTCCCTGACCCTCCCCCTCCGGGGGCGGGGACTTGTAAAAAATAGGGGCCCGCTTCACGGGCCCCTATCCGGCACAGCTAAAACCGTTCCTCCGTCAGTACCCCAACGCCTTCGGTAGCCAGAGCGAGATGATCGGGACGTAGGTGACCAGCAGCATGAATCCAATCATCGCCAAAAGCCAGGGCCACACGGCCACCGTTAGTTCCGATATCCCCATCTTGGTTATGCCGCTGGCGACGTAGAGGTTCAGCCCCACCGGCGGGTGGCACATGCCCACCTCCATGTTCACCGTGATCAGCACGCCGAAATGGATCGGGTCGATGCCAAGCTGCATAGCGACCGGGAAGAGGATCGGCGCGAGGATCAAGATGATGGAGGAGGGCTCCATCACGTTCCCCGCCAACAGCAGCAGCACGTTGGTGACCAGCAGGAAGCTGACCACGCCCAGGTTGTGCGCCAGTATCCAGTCCGCCATGAGCTGCGGGATCTGCTCGTGGGTCATCAGGAAGGAGAAGAGCACCGCGTTGGTGATGATGTACAGCAGCATGGCGGACATGCTGGCCGAGTCGAGCAGCACCTTCGGGATCTTCTTGAACGGAACGTCGCGGTAGACGAAGACGGCGATGAAGAAGGCGTAGACAGCACTCATTGCCGCCGCTTCGGTCGGGGTGAAAAGGCCGCTGTAGATCCCGCCCAGGACGATGACGATCAGCAGCAACCCCCAGATGCTTTCACGGAAGGCCTGGAAACGCTCCCCCCAGGTCGCTTTCTGCATGCGCGGGTAGTTCGCCTTCTTCGCCTTCCACCAGGAGACGAGCCCCAAAAGGGTGGCCAGCATCAAGCCCGGTATTACGCCACCCATGAACATCGCTCCAACGGAGGAGTTGGTGGCGACGCAGTAGATGACCATCGGGATGGAGGGGGGGATCAGGATCCCCAGCGAGCCGGAGGTGGTAATGACACCCGCTCCGAAGCGCTTGGGAAAGCCTGCGCGCACCATGGCGGGGAGCATCACCGAACCGATGGCGACCACGGTGGCGGGGCTGGATCCGGAAACGGCAGCGAAGAGGGCGCAGGCCATGACGCCCGCCAGGGCGAGACCGCCGTGCCAGTGCCCGACCATCGAGGTGGCGAACTTGATCATCCTCTTAGCCACGCCGCCGTGAGTCAGGAAGTTTCCCGCCAGGATGAAGAAGGGGATCGCCATGATCTCGAACTTCTCTATTCCCGTGAAGAGCTTCATAGCTACCGCTTCGGTCGGCACTTCGGAGAAGAAGAAGAGGAACGTGAGGACCGTGAGGCCGAGCGCGATGGAAATCGGCATGCCGGTCAGCATCAGGGCGAGCAGCAAGGCGAAGACGACGCCGGTGCTCCCAAGCGTCGCTATCAGCCCGAGGATTACCGCGATCCCCGCAAGCCAGGTCGCCGCTTTTTTCTTGGAGAACTGCTCCCATCCAGCAACTGCAGAACTCATTTCACACCCCCGTCCTTGCCGTTGAACTTGTGTACTTCGTATTCCTCGAGCGCCTGGGTCGAGTCCACGGTCCCCACCTCTTCGATGCCGTCGACGTGGGTGTGGTCATGGTGCGGCAGCTCTCCCGTGTGCAAGAAGCTCCAGCCGACCTGCAGGAACCGGAAGCACATGAGGTAGGACCCCAAGGGGACGGCGGAGTACACGACCCAGGTAGGCCACTCTAGGTCGGGGGTAATCGGCCCTTCGATCAGTTCTGCTACGTTCATGCCGAGCTTGTTGAAGAGTGCGTAGTGAAACCCGTTTTCCCAGACGAACTTGGCGCCCAGGGTGCCGATCAGCCCGGTGAAGAGCGCGCCGCCGATGATGGCGATGACCACGGTGGTCTTGCGCCAGGAGTCCGGTAGCCGGGTCACCAGTACGTCGACGCCTACGTGGATCCCCGACCGAACGCCGTAGGCAGCGCCGAACTTGGCCATCCAGACGAACATGTAGATGCAGAGCTCCTGGGCCCAGCTCAGGTTGATGCCGAGCAGCCAGTCCTGCAGGGCGGGAATCGGCAACCCCGACAGGTAACGATGGACGACCGCGACTGCGATGATGACGGTCGCTGCGCCGATGAGGAAGGTGATGATTATTTCCTCTAAATGGTCAAGATACTTCATCATGATGGGCGTCTCCTGGGAAAGCTCGATGAAAGGCCGCCGCGGCAGCCGCAGCGGCCTTTGCTTTGCGGTGAAACGGTCAAGCTAGTTCGGGTTGTAGCCGGTGGCCGCGTAGACTTCCTTCACTATGTCGGCGCCGATGCGCCCCATGTTATCCTTGTGCGCCTTGTCCATCGCCTTTTTCCAGGCGGCGCGATCCTGCGGGGTGAGGCTGATCAACTGGCTGCGGCCGGACTTCTTGACGGCGGCCAGCGCCTCTTCGTTGTCCTTCTTGGCGATCTCGTTCGCGTACTTGGTCGCGTCCTTCATGCATCCTTCGAGGATGGTGCGGATGTCGGCCGGCAGCCCCTGCCAGAACTTCTTGTTGACGATGACGGCGTAGCCAAGGTAACCGTGGTCGGAGAGGGTCACGTATTTCTGCACCTCGTGCATCTTCTGGGTGTAGAGGTTGGAAGGCGGGTTCTCGGTGCCGTTCACGACGCCGGTCTGCAGGGCCTGGTACACCTCGGAGAAGGCGAGCACCTGCGGCATGGCGCCGACCGAACGCATCTGGGAGTCGAGCACCTTGGAGGACTGGATGCGCAGCTTTTGACCGCGGAAGTCGTCGACGGACTTAAGCGGCTTGTTCGCGCTCATCACCTTGAAGCCGTTGTCCCAGTAGGCGAGGCCGAGGATACCCTTGGGCTCGAGCTTTTTCAGGAGCTTCGCGCCGACCGGACCCTGGGTTACCTTGTGGAGCTCTTGATAGTTGTCGAAGATGAAGGGGAGGTCGAACACCTCGAACTCCTTCACGCCCAGCGGCGCGAATTTGGCCAGGGAAGGGGCCAGCATCTGTACTGCACCTAGCTGCAGCGCCTCCATCTCTTCCTTGTCCTTGTAGAGCTGGCTGTTCGGATACACCTCGACCTTGACCCTTCCCTTGGTCCGCTCTTCAGCCAGTTTCTTGAAGTAGTCGGCCGCCTGCCCCTTGGGGGTGTGCTGCGCCACGACGTGGCTGAACTTGATCACGATCGGCGCCGGCGCCGCGACGGCGTTCAGCGGCAGAGCGAGCGCTGCTGCCATGGCCAATGCTTTCAGACATGCTTTGAGACTCATAGGTGTTCCTCCTTGGGGTTTGTGCTGCCTTATCTGGTCCAGGCGACTGTCGCCTCGAACTCGATGGAACGCGCAAACGGTGACGGGGATATTGCCGCTCCGTATACGACACGCTGTTCTAATGCAACAGCGATGCCACTAATGAAAAGCTGTAAGTGGTTGAATTAATGCGCGAGGTGGAAATAAAATGTCGGTTTATGAAAGTGGCAGTGGCTGAAATCCGCCACAGAGGTGGCGGATAGTTGCCAGGGGCTGGGGTGCAGCGGGGCTATTGCATCAGGCCGTACTTCTCCATCTTGTAGCGCAGGGTGCCGCGGGGGATCTTCAGGTTGGCCGCCGTCTGCAGCACGTTCCACCCCGTCTTCTGGAGGGCTTGCTGGATGAGCGATTTTTCGATGGCGCTGACCGCTTCTTCGAGCCCAAGGTCGGCAGCGATGCTCATGGGCAGCTCGGCCGGCAAGGGGGAGGGGGCCAGGCTGCTCCTGATCTCCTGCGGCAGATGTTCCGGGAGCAGGGTGGGGCCGCTGCGCATGATGCAGATCCGTTCTATTACGTTCCTCAACTCCCTGACGTTGCCGGGCCAGGCGTACTGCGCCATCAGTTGCTCCGCCTCGGGCGAGACGCTGCGGAAGTCGCGGCCGAAGGAGCGGCTGAAGCTGTCCAGGAAATAGGCGGAAAGCGCGGCTATGTCGGCGGGGCGCTCCCGAAGCGGCGGGATGTTGATGGGAAACACGTTGAGGCGGTAGAAGAGGTCCTCGCGGAAACTCTTCTCCTCGATCCTTTTGGCGAGGTCGCGGTTTGTGGCGGCTATGACCCGCGCGTCTATCTCGATGTCCTTGACGGCGCCTACCCGCCTGATGGTTCTTTCCTGCAGCACGCGTAAAAGCTTCACCTGCATGGCCATGTCCATTTCCCCGATCTCGTCCAGGAAGATGGTGCCGTGGTGCGCCTCCTCGAAAAGCCCCTTCTTGCGTCCGACGGCGCCGGTGAAGGCCCCCTTCTCGTGCCCGAAGAGCTCGCTCTCCAAAAGAGGGGCCGGGATGGAGGCGCAGTTGATGGCGATGAAGGCGTGTTCCTTGCGGTCGGAAAGGTCGTGGATGGCGCGGGCCACCACCTCCTTGCCGGTACCGGATTCGCCGGTTATGAGCACGGTCGAGGGGATGCGGGCGATCTCCCGCACCTGAGCCGCCATCTCCTGGAACGCCTCGCTCTTGCCGATTATTGGGGAGCGCCCGGGAAGGGGTGAGTTGTCGCGCTTTAGTTTGCGGACCTCGCGCTTCAAGGTCTGGGTCTTCAGGGCGAGCTTGACGATCAGCCTGAGGGCGTCCGCCTTGAAGGGCTTTTTCATGTAGTGGAAGGCGCCCAGTTGTAGGGATTCGACGGCGCTCTCCACCGAGCCGTACCCGGTGATGATGATCACCAGCAGCTCCGGGTCCGTCTCCTTGAGCGATTTGAGGACCTCGATGCCGTCCTCGGAGCCCAGGTTCAGGTCGAGCAGGGCCAGGTCGATCTCTTCGCCGGCCACGATGTCGCGCGCCTCCTTTCCCGAACCGGCGGCGCTCACCTCATACCCCTCGCCGGAGAGGATGCGTTGCACGTTTTCGCAGATGAAGGCTTCGTCGTCTATGATCAGAATCTTTTCCATGATTTCTGTTCCCACTTTTGCTGATTTTTGTTGCGTAGGGAGGAGCCTAGGGGGTCACAAAGGAAGTTCGACGGTGAATCTGGTCCCTGCTCCCGGTGCGGTTTCCACGCGGACCTTCCCATGATGTTCCTCGACTATCCTCTGGGTGATGGAGAGTCCGAGGCCGGTCCCGGCCCCTTTTCTGGTGAAGAAAGGCTCGAAGATGAGCGGCAGGTCTTGAGACGCTATGCCTGGTCCGTCGTCGCCGATGCCGATCACCGCGTACCCGTCCTGGACCGAGGTGGCTACCTCGATCCGCCCCCCTTCCGGGAGCGCTTCCTGGGCGTTCTTGATGATGTTGAGCACGGCCTGCTTTATCTTTTCCGGGTCCAGCCGCAGCGGGGGGACTTCCCCCTCGCTCAGGTTCAACTGCACCTTTTGTCTCTCGCACTGGCGCCGCATCAGTAGGACCGTGTCGCAGACCAGGCGGTTCAGGTCGCATTCCCTGAATTCGGCGCGCACCGGCGAGGAGTAGTTCAAAAGCGCGTTCACCAGCTTTTCCACCCGCTCGATTTCCGCCAGGGCCTTCTTGATCAGGTCCCGGTCCTCCGGGCTGGAACTCGCCTGGTCGTGCAGGTCGTCCAAAAGCAACGAGATGCCGGTGAGCGGGTTTCTCACCTCGTGGGCGATGCCGGCGGAAAGTTTTCCCAGCGAGGCGAGCCGGTCCAGGCGCATCATCTCCTCTTGCAGGTTCTCCCGCTGCGTCTCGTTTCTCAGCGTCACGGTGAGCCCCTGCTCCGCGTCGGCTCCGATGGGGAAGAACCCTACGTCGAAATGGGTCTTGCCCGGGCCGTGATCGAAGCGGAAGGTCTCGCGCCCGTACCCCGATTGTTTGGAGAGGACCTGAGAGATCCGCTCGTTCAGGACGCCCCACCCCTTGAATACCTCGGTGTAATGCGTCTCTGCTGCGAGCCCCTCGCCGAGGAAGAGGCGGCCGGTCCGGTTGATGGAGGTGAGGCGCCCCTGTGGGGAGAAGGTGACGATGCCGCTGGAGATACTTTCCAGCACGCTCTCCTTGAAGTTGCGCTCGTCGAGGATTTCCAGCCGCGACTTGCGCAATTCGTCCAGCGTTGAGAGTATGCTCTGCTTCCTTAGGTCCAGCTCGTCCGCCATATAGTTGAAGGTGTTGGCGAGGACACCGATTTCGTCGCTGGAATTCACCGCTACCCTGACGTGGCTGTCGCCTGCGGCAAGCTTGCCGGCGCTTTCGGTTAGCTGCCGAAGCGGGATGCTGATGCCGCGGGACAAGAGCCAGGCAGAAAGCGCCGAGACGAGTGCCGTGGCCAGGATGATGAGGGCGCTGGTTCGGCGGTGCTCCCCCAGTTGCCTGTCGATCAGCCGGCTTCCCTTTCTGGACGCCTCGTGAAACTGGTCCACCTGGAAGCCGATGGTTACCCCGCCGAAGACGCCGTGCCTGGCGTAGTCCCCGGTGTCGTAGAAGATGGGGGCGTAGGCCATGATCTTCTTGGCGCCCCCCACGTTGGTGATGTCGACGAATCCTTCCTGGCGGTTGCGGACGGCGGCGGAGACGGTGGGGTAGCTTTTGTGGATGAAACCGGCGTGGTCCAGGTTGAAGGGGATGCGGCCGCTGTCGACGTCCTCCTTTTTCGAATGCGCCGTGTAAGGCGGGACAAGCCTGCCCGTTTGGTCCACCCCACGGAGATCCCAGAATTTGGGATGGGTGATGATCCACCCTTCGTCGTCGAAGAGAAAGGCGTAGTTGCCGCTTTGGTAGGAGGGGAATAGGGTGGCGAAACCCTTGCCGGGGTCGATGTGCTGGGTGAACTCCATGAGGTGCTGATGATCCAAGGTCAGCAGCACCATCCCGGAGAACTTCCCTTTGGAGTCGTAGAGGGGCGAGCCGAACCGGATGCCCCCCTGGTAGCTCTTGCCGTCGTAGGCGCTTTCCGGGTCCTTGGCCCCGGCCAGTTGCTCCTGCTTGGAGACGTGAAAACCGGTGAGGTGCGAGACGTAGATCTCGCCGGGCTTTAGCGCCCGCACCCGGCGGAAGTACTCCTCGCTCTTGAACTCGGTGTTGGCGGGGTCCGCCACGTCGCGCAGTTGCTCCTTGGGGACGAGCTGGCCGTTTCGGATCACCGTTTGTTCCATGCCGTTGCGGTCGATGATGGCTATGGAGCGGTAGATGGGGCGGAACTCGTGGGTTCCCTGGGTCGCGGTGGCGCTCCCTCCGCGCTGCCACACCTCGCTTAAGCGGGTCTGGTAGAAGTCGAGCAGCGTCGAGCGGTCCAGGCGGGAGCGCGAAAGAAAGAGCAGGTCGCTTTCGCACTGGTGCAGGAAATCGCGGATGTTTTCGGCCAGGTCACGCGCCTTCATCTGCAGCGACTGGGTCGCCTGCCGGTCGTCCGTACGGGAGATCTCGTCGGTGAGCTTGGTGCTGATCGACTGCAGGTTCATCAGGAGGATGGCCGAGGAGACGAACAGCGGCAGCAGGGAGAGCAGCAGCGTGATGACCAGGATCTTTTTGAAAAGCGTGAGGCGTGGCAAGGAGACTCTCCAAAAAACTCGTGATGCCGCGGGACTGGCTTTCAAGTCGGCTGGCAGGGTATCACAAAACGGTATTTCAGAACAGTCTTCGTTTTAATGTGTACGACGATCTGTGGCGGGGAAGAGAAAGGGTCCCGCTCCTCAGAATTCCTCAGATTTTCTCTGTGGCCAATGGTTTTGCTTCTACCGCTGCCGGGGGCGTTTTGTGTTGACTTGGTTGCGGGGGTGCTTTAAAAATAGACCGGCTAATTTACAGGCAAAATCGCGGAGGCGTTGGTTGGGATATAAGAATCTGGCAGCGTGCGTGGCGGACCTGGAGCGGACCGGCGCTCTGGTTAGGATAAACGAGGAGCTCTCTTCGGACCTGGAGATCGGGTCCATCCAGCGCAGGGTGTATCAGGCGGGTGGCCCGGCGCTTCTCTTTACCCGGGTGAAAGGGTGCCCTTTCCCGATGCTCGGGAACCTGTTCGGAACCCTGGAGCGGACCAGGTACATCTTCAGGGACACCCTGAAAGCGGTTGAACGCCTGGTGCAGCTAAAGATCGATCCTAAATCGGCACTGAAAGACCCCGCTTCCTTATTGGGTGCGGTCCCCGCCGCATGGCACCTCCTTCCCAAGGAGGTTGGGGATGGCCCCATTCTCGCCAACCGGACCACCATCGATAAACTGCCGCAGCTGAAGTCCTGGCCGGACGACGGCGGAGCGTTCATCACGCTGCCGCAGGTCTACTCGGAAAGCACGGTAGAGCCCGGACTGCGCCACTCAAACCTCGGCATGTACCGGGTGCAGATCTCCGGCGGTGAGTACCGACAAAACGCCGAGATCGGGGTGCACTACCAGATCCATCGCGGCATCGGCTTCCACCATGCCGAAGCGATCGAGCGGGGCGAGCCGCTGCGGGTGAACATCTTCGTGGGGGGCGCACCCTCCATGACCGTTGCCGCCGTGATGCCCTTGCCCGAGGGAATGCCGGAACTCTCCTTCGCGGGGCTTCTGGCCGGGCACCGGATCGAGATGGTGCAGCGCCCCGGGCAGCTCCCGATCCCAGCGCAGGCCGACTTCTGCATCACCGGCGTCATCGACCCCAACAAGACCCTTCCCGAAGGACCCTTCGGCGACCATTTCGGCTACTACAGCCTGGCGCACCACTTCCCCGTGCTCCAGGTCGAGGAGGTCCTCCATCGCGACGGCGCCATCTGGCCCTTCACCACGGTGGGGCGCCCTCCGCAGGAGGACACCTCCTTCGGCGCCTTCATTCACGAACTGACCGGCCCCTTGATCCCCACGGTGATACCGGGCGTCAAGGCGGTACACGCGGTCGACGCGGCAGGCGTGCACCCGCTGCTTTTGGCCCTGGGGAGCGAGCGCTACGTCCCTTACGGCGAGCGCCGGACTCCGCAGGAACTTCTTACCATCGCGAACGCGGTGCTGGGGCAGGGGCAGCTCTCCCTGGCCAAGTACCTGATGATCGCCTCCCACGAGGACGCGCCTCAGCTCGACATCCACGACATTCCCGCTTTCCTGCGGCATGTGCTGGAACGGATCGACCTGAAGCGGGATCTGCATTTCCAGACCGCTACCACCATCGACACGCTCGATTATTCCGGCTCTGGGCTGAACAGCGGCTCGAAGGTGGTTTTCGCCGCCGTCGGCGAAAAGCGCCGCACCCTCGGGGGCGAGCTCCCGTCCTCGTTGAGGCTCGCCGACGGCTTCGATGATCCCTGTATTTGTCTTCCCGGCGTCATCGCGGTCCGGGGGCCTGCCTGCACGATCCCGAAGGGGGAGGCGGACCCGCAGATGGAGGCGCTTTGCGCTGCGCTTGAGGCAGTGGATGGGCTGGAGAGCTTCCCGCTGATCGTCGTCTGCGACGACAGCAGGTTCGCCGCAAAGCACCTGGACAACTTCCTCTGGGTCACCTTCACCCGTTCCGACCCCGCCGCCGACATCTACGGTGTCGGGGCCGGCATGGTCTGCAAGCAGTGGGGGTGCACGGGGCCTCTGGTGATAGACGCCAGGGTCAAGCCGCACCACGCGCCGCCGCTCGTAGAGGATCCGGCGGTGGAGCGGAAGCTGGACCAGTTGGCCGCCCCAGGTGGGCCGCTGCATGGGTTGTACTAGCTGTTAAAAGCAAAGGCACTCACCACAGAGGACTCTGTGGACTCTGTGGACCAGGGGTGAAAGCTTTCGTTTGAGCTTTTAGTTTTTTGATTTGAGGTTCACTTGACCAAGGAAAGACTCGACAAGTTGGTGCTGGAACGGGGGCTCGCCCCTTCCAGGGAGCGGGCCAAGGCGCTCATTATGGCGGGGCAGGTGGTGGTTGACGACCACTTGGCCGACAAGGCGGGGCTCATGGTCCCGGTCGAGGCCGAGATCCGTCTCAAGGGGGAGCCGCTTCCCTATGTGAGCCGCGGGGGGCTGAAGCTCGCCGAGGGGCTGGAGCGCTTCGGTATCGACGTCGCCGGACTCTGCGCCATCGACGTGGGCGCCTCGACCGGAGGCTTCACCGACTGTCTGCTGCAAAGGGGCGCTACCCGCGTCTATGCTGTGGACGTCGGCTACGGGCAACTGGCCTGGAAGCTGCGCGAGGACTCGCGGGTGGTGAGCATGGAGAAGACCAATATCCGCCACCTGGAGCCGGGGATGCTCCCGGAATCCCCGGACCTGGCGGTGATCGATGCTTCGTTCATCTCGCTGGACAAGGTGCTTCCGCCGACGCTCAGGCTGATCAAGCCCGACGGCGTCGTGGTCGCGCTCATCAAGCCGCAGTTCGAGGTGGGGCGCGGCCAGGTGGGGAAGGGCGGGGTGGTTCGGGACGAGAAGAAGCACCAGGAGGTGGTGGAGAGCATCGGCGAGCTGGCCAGGGGACTGGGGCTGCTGGTCCTGGGTGTATGCGATTCGCCCATCCTCGGACCCAAGGGGAACAAGGAGTTCCTGATCCATCTGAAGAAGCAGGGGGACCTGCAAACCCTGCAACCCCTGGAATCCCGGAACACAGAGGTCACTGAGGAATAGCCAAGGCGGTCCCAGAGGAACAGAGACGCTCTCAGATTTTCTCCGTGTTCTCCGTGGCTAAAGGTTCTGGAGTTTGACTTTTAAAGGAGGTGTTACATGAACGACTGCCTGTTCTGCAAGATGGCCAGCGGCGCAATTCCGGTCAAGAAGGTCTACGAGGACGACGATCTCTTCGCCATCGAGGACATCAACCCCGTGGCGCCCTTGCACATGCTTATCATCCCCAAGAAGCACCTCGACAACGCGCTGGCGCTTGCTCCTGAGGACGACCGGATCATCGGGGCGATCCACCGGGCGGCTGCCAAGCTCGCCCGGGAGCGTGGCGTGGACGAGGAAGGGTTCCGCCTGGTGAACAACACCAACGCCGGCGCCGGCCAGTCCGTTTTCCATATCCATTTCCACCTGCTTGCCGGACGCAAGCTCGGGTGGCCTCCAGGGTAGTCCCGAACCGTAATCCATAAAGGATCTGCACAAGGAGACTGACATGAAGAAGCTGCTTTTGCTTTTGCTCTTGCTATACCCGCTGTCCGCTCTGGCGGAGACCTACGAATGGACCGACGAGCGCGGCACGGTGAACTTCGCCGAGGATCTGGGGAAGGTCCCGAAAAAGTACCGGAAGAAGGCCAAAAGGTTAGGGAGCGAGGAGCCTCCCGCTGCCGCGTCCGAGACGGCCAGCCCCAAGGGGGGCGGGGAAAAGGGAGCGAAAAACAACGAGAAGAGCAAGACCTACGGGGGCAAGGACGAGCTTGCCTGGCGCAGGGAGTTTCTGCAGGCGAACTCGCGCCTGCAAACCGCACAGACCGATTTGGATGCGTTGAAAGTGCGCCTTGGGGACACCTCCCGCATGTCCCGCTCGGAATATCTGAACATCCAGAACAGCATCAAGCACAACGAGGCAAGGGTGAAGGAGCTGCAGAATAAGCTGGACCAGCTGAACTCGACCGCGGACCGCTATGACCTCCCGGCCGACTTCAGGAGGTAGCGCGTTGCGGCGCCTCGACCCGCGCCATCCCGGCTCTGCTGCGCCCATTGCCGGCGCCGGCGGGGTCGGCGTTTGATAAGAATCAAGCTTTCGGAGCGTTAAATGACTTTTCCCAACATCGACCCGGTCTTTTTGCGCCTGGGACCGCTGGAGTTTCGCTGGTACGGTCTCATGTACATCATCGGTTTCATCTCGGCCTATTTCATCATCCTGTCCGGCGTTAGGAGAAAGGGACTCTCTCTGACCAAGGACGACGTCGCTGACCTGATCTTCACCGTGGCGGTAGGGGTCATCCTGGGCGGCCGGTTCGGGTACATCCTGTTCTACAACCTCGCCTACTACATAGCCAACCCACTGAAGCTCTTCGCGGTCTGGGAGGGGGGGATGTCGTTTCACGGCGGGCTTATCGGGGCGGTGCTGGCGAGCATCTTCTATATCCGCAGGCACAAGCTCCACTTTTACCGCCTGGCCGACATCGGTTTCCTCGCCGCTCCAGTGGGGCTTGGCTGCGGCAGGATCGGCAATTTCATAAACGGCGAACTCTACGGCCGGGTGAGCGACGTCCCCTGGGCGATGGTCTTTCCGGGGGGAGGACCGCTGCCGCGCCACCCCTCGCAGCTTTACGAGGCGCTGCTCGAAGGTCCGGTCATGTTCCTCATCCTTTACGCCATCTCCCGCAAGGTGAACCGCGACGGCGTGGTGGTGTGGTCCTTCATTGCCTTGTACGGCTTGTTCCGGTTTCTGTTGGAGAACTTCAGGGAACCCGACCAGCAGATCGGTTTTCTCTTCGGGGGGCTTTCGATGGGGCAACTGTTGAGCCTGCCGATGCTCATTGTCGGCGGAGTGATGGCGCTGTACCGCCTGAGAAGGGGGTGATGCGGGGGGGGGGGGTCAGGAGAGTTTTTTCTTCATCTCCAGGATGTTCTCCTTGCAGTTCTTGCGGTAGCACACCGAGTCCATCAGGGTGCGGATCAGGAAGATGCCGCGCCCCCGGTCCTCCAGTTCCTCGAAGTTCGGGGCGGGGATCGAATTGATGTCGAAACCTTGCCCGTCGTCGTAGACCCTGATGGTGAGGTCGTCCATGTGCAAGGTGATGACGATGCGCACCAGCTTCTCCGGTTCCTTTGGCCCGGCGTGCTTGATGGCGTTCACCATCGCCTCGGTGAGCACCAGGTTCAGATGGTAGGCGAGGACTTCCTTGTCGCCGCTGTAGCGCTCGAGCTCCCGCGCTATGTCCTCTCCGATCTTACCGATAAGACTCAGGTAACGGGTCTTGTTGGGGACCTTTATGTCGACCTCGATCGTGTTTCCTTCCATCTGGCGCCTCGCTTATAACCCTTGCCTTCGCTTTAGGATTGAAAGTTTTCGATAGCCTCCACGGTGGAAGGGAAGATTTCGAACACCCTGTGCAGGCGGGTCAGTTCGAACATTGACTTCACCTGTGACTGCAGCGAAGAAAGTTTCAGGTTTCCTTGATGAGAAATGGCGTTCTTGAAGCCAGATACCAGCGCGCCCAAGCCGGAACTGTCAATGAAGCGCACATCCTTGAGATCTACCAGGACGTTTTTCTTTCCATCTTCGAAGAGCTTTTGCACGGCGCTCTTAAGTTCTGTCGAGTTGTGAGCATCCAGCCTCTCTTCCTTGACGTATAAGATAACTACGTCCTTCCTTGTTTCGCTGGCTAGATTCATGGCGGTCTCCTTGTCTTGAGGTCAGATGCTTATGATGCCTGACTTATTGTGCAATAACTGCTGACATTTAGCAAGAGGCGGTCTCTGCCTCATTATTTAACACCTTCATGACTACC
The DNA here is from genome assembly GCF_000426865.1 of Citrifermentans bremense R1. Lineage (GTDB taxonomy): Bacteria > Desulfobacterota > Desulfuromonadia > Geobacterales > Geobacteraceae > Geomonas > Geomonas bremensis. Next base: position 429,066 of record NZ_AUGE01000002.1, on the reverse strand, counting down.
ATGGAAATGTCATCCTGTAAAGGATGGGGCCATGAGTAAGTATTGACCTCTGAAAGGACCCGCTCGATCACAGTTTCCGGTTCCTCGTCGGCCAGTCCCGAGACCAGTCGGCACAGTCTCTCGACCCCGAAAAGCTCGCCCGTTTCGTGCTCCGCCTCGATGATCCCGTCGGTATAGATGAGGAGCAGGTCCCCAGTCTCCAAGCTCACCTTTTTCTCCTCGAACGAAACAGACTGCTCGACCCCCAGGATCAGCCCTTCGGCGTCGAGTTCCTCCCACCCGCCGGCGCGGAAGAGGATGGGGCGGCTGTGCCCTGCGTTGGCGTAGGAGAGCGTGCGGGTGGTCCCGTCGTACTTGGCGCAGAACATGGTGATGAAGAGTTCGGCGCCGCTTAGGTCGTCGTAGAGGAGCTCGTTCAAAAGCCTCAGCACGTCTTTGGCGGAGTGGGTTTCCTTCATCTGGGCCCGGAGCACGCTCCTGGTCTCGACCATGATCAAGGCGGCGCCTACGCTGTGGCCGGAGACGTCCGCCATGATGACGTCGACCCGCCCTTCGCCCCTTTCGAAGAAGTCGTAGTAGTCCCCCCCGACGTGCGCCGCGGGGATGCAGCGGCTGGCGATGCTGAGCCCTTTGAGGCGCGGGGCGGACTCGGGAAGAAGCGAGAGCTGGATCTGCTTGGCGATTTCGAGGTCGCGGGTCACCCGCGCGTTCTCCAGTAGCGCCGCTTCCTTTTGCCGCCTTTCGCGCTCTCTCGCCTCGCGCTCTTCGACGATGTTCACCGCCTGGGCCAGCTGCCCGGCGAGGCTCTCCAAGAGCTCCACGAACTGCTCGGTGAAAAGCCCGACGATGGATCGGGAGAAGACCGAGAGGACGCCGACCGGGGGGGCTCCGGCGCTGGCGATGGGGATGTGGGCGAAGGAGCGGATCCCTTCCCTGTTGGCGATCTCCTTGGCGATGGCCTTGGTGAGAAAGGCCGTGTCGTTCACGAATTCCGTCCGCCTTCCCAGGAACGCCTCCCCTACGTGGGTGTCGATCTCCAGCGTCCTTCCTTCGCTGATGATGCGCTCCCCGCCGTAACCGCGGTGGCAGCGCACCTCCAGCATCCCTTCGTCGTTCAAGAGCCTGATGACGCAGAGGTCGAGCTTGAACTCCCGCAGTATCAGCTCGAGCAGGTCCCCCATGATGATGTCGAGCTCCAGCGAGCGGTTCATGATCTCCGAGGCCCGCAGGCGCACCGAGAGCGCCTCGCGGCTTTGGTCCCTTGAGGTGCGCACGGTGGAAAAGATGTCGAAGACCGGCTCCATCCGGGAGCCTATGTCGGAGAGGAAGCTTTCCACCACGGCGCCCGCGGCGGCGCCGCCCAAAGAGCCCGCCAGGGTCTTCTCCACGAAGCGCTTCAGGTTGGGGAGCTCGAACTCGGAGACCCCCCCTTTGCTGTCTATCTCCCGGTCCCCCAGGTAGTCGGTGATGGCGGTGTGCGCCTGCTGCTCGCCGATGAACTTGGACATGAGGTTCACGAACTGCACGATGGTGACCGGTTTGGAAAGGCGCTTGGTCTCCCACTGCGGCTCCAGGTTCTCAGGGGAGAAGACCCGGACGAAGCGGTTCATCTGTTCGCTTTCCTTCTCCCCCTGTCCCAGGAGGATGGAGAGGGAGAGGTAGGCGAGGATGTTCATGAACATGCTCCAAAAGAGCGTATGGCTGTAGGGGTCGAGCCCGGTCAGCCAGAAGAGCGCCTGCGGCTTGAGGAACTCGATGCCGAACGGGCCCTGCAAAAGGAGGTCGTCCTGCCACCCTCCGGCCTGCAGCAGGGAGGGGAGCAGCAGCGTGTAAAACCAGACGGCAAACCCGCAGGAAAGACCCGCTATCGCCCCGGTCTTGTTCCCCCGTGGCCAGTACAGCCCCCCTATCAGCGCCGGGGCGAACTGGACCGCCGCGGAGAAGGAGATGAGCCCCATGTTGGCGAGCATGTAGCTCTCTCCCACCACGCTTTGGTACAGGTAGCCCAAAAGGATGACCAGTACGATGCCGAAGCGCTTGAGGTTGATGAGGAGCTTGGGGAACCACCACTGCGGCTTGAACCTGATCACGACCGGCATCAGCACGTGGTTCAGCAGCATGGTCGAAACGGCGATGGACTCCACCATCACCATGCCGGCGGAGGCGGAGAACCCCCCGAGGAAAGCGAGCAGGGCGAGCCACGGGTACCCCTGCTGCATGGGGAGGGTGAGCACGAAGAAGTCGGCCCCCACGTTGGAGCCGGTCAAAAGCACCCCGGCGAGCGCGATAGGCATCACGAACAGGTTCATCAGGAACATGTAGGCGGGGAAGCGCCACGAAGCAGCGTTCAGGTGCGATTCGTCCGCGTTCTCCAGCACCATCACCTGGAACTGGCGCGGCAGCAGCATCACCGCGCTCATGGAGAGGGTGAGCAGGCTGAACATGGAGGAGTAGGAGTTTTCGCCGGTCCCCCCCAGCGTGATGAGCCGGGTGAGCAGGGCCGGGTCTTTGCGGTACATGCGGGTGAAGATGTCCCCCATGCCGTCGAAGACGAAGTAGGTGATGGTGAAGCCGACCACGAGCATCGCCACGAGCTTTACCAGGGACTCCAGCGCGATGGCGGCCACCAGCCCGTCGTGGCGCTCGGTGGAGGCTAAGTGCTTGGCCCCGAAGACCACGCTGAACAGGGCCAGCAGGGCCGCCGTGAAGAGCCCGGGGTGGGGGGAGGGGGTGTAGACCCTTTCCATGACGCCGACGTGGAAGTCGTGGTAACCGGTGATGATGGTGAAAGCGGTGGAGACGGCCTTCAACTGAAGGGCTATGTACGGCATGATCCCCATCAGGGTGATCACCGTGATCATGGCTCCCAGCCACTGCGAGCTGCCGTATCGGGAGCTGATGAAGTCGGCTATGGAGGTGATGTTGTTTTCCTTGGAGATCCTGACGATCTTCTTCAGCAGGAACCACCAGGTGAAGGCGGTGAGCGTGGGGCCAAGGTAGATGGGAAGAAAGTCGATGCCCGTGGTCGCGGCCTTGCCGACGCTGCCGTAGAAGGTCCACGAGGTGGAGTAGACGGCTATGGAGAGGGCGTACACGGCTGGATTCGCCGTGATGCTCCTGTCCTCCCGTTGCCTCTGGTCGGCATAGTAGGCGACCAGGAACAGGATGACGATATAAAGGAGCGCCGTGCCCCAGACCCAGTTTACATCGAGCATCAGGGGCGCCCCTTTCCGTCAGTGTCTCTGCGTGCGGCGCGGCTGAACAGGTAGACGATGAAGATGGAGAACATCCATCCCCAGAGCAGGTACAGGTAAAGCAGCGGGATCCCGAAGGGGAAGACGGGCTTGTTGAAGATGCTGATGAACGGGTAGTTCATCATGATCATGCCGAGGACGAAGCAGATCACCCAGGTGTCTTTCAGCTTGAGCCTTTTAACCAGCAGCTCCCTGATGGAGGTCTTCATGGCAGTAACCCCATTGCGCGCAACACCAAGTCGGCCTCGGTGGAGAGGGGGAGGGTGGAGTCGACCTGGATGGACTCCCCCGCTTGCGTCGCCTCGAACTCCGCCTGTTGCCGGTGGAAGTGCTCCCACCTGGCGTCGGAGAGTTCGCTTGCGTCGCCGCGGCGCGCCTCCAGCCGCTGCCGGATTATGAGTTCGGGGCAGCGGGTCTCGACCGTGTAGCAGGTAACGCCAAGCTGCTCGGCCAGCGCCCGGAAGGCCTCGCGGTCGGCGGCGCGGCGGAAAGTGGCGTCGGCCACCACCCCCTTGCCCGCCTTGAGCGCCTCTTCGGCCTCGGCTAAAAGAGCTGCGTAAGTGGCGCGGTCCATGTCGGCATTGTAGATGCCCCCCCGGTACTCTTCCGCCACCGGCTGCAGAGGAAGGCCGGCTACTTCCTTGCGCAGCACGTCCGAGCGCCGCAGCTGGAAGCCGAGTTCGAGGGCGAGTTCCCGGGCCAGGGTGCTCTTGCCGCTTCCCATGAGGCCGCAGGTGATCACCAGGGAAGGCTTGAGCCGGTCCCTCAGCGTATAGCCGCGGGCCAGGCGGAAATAGCGCCGGGCCGTCTCCCTTTTGCCGGCAAGCTCCGTGGAGGGTAGGTCGGGGTCGTTCAGCAAAAAGCTGGTCACCTTGCCGCGCACGAAGGCGCGGTAGGTCTTGTAGAACGGGAGCAGGCTCCCCATTTCCCGGTCCCCCGCGGCCTCTTGGTAGGCCGCCAGGAGCGCCTCCGACAGGTCCGGGCGCCCGGCGTACTCCAGGTCCATCAGCAGGAAGGAGAGGTCCGCCGCCGTGTCTATGTAGCGAAACCGCTCGTTGAACTCGATGCAGTCGAAGATGCAGACTTTGTCGGTGAGGCAGATGTTGCCCGAGTGGAGGTCGCCGTCGCACTCCCTGATGTACCCTTTGGCCACCCGCAGGCGGAATTGCTCCTCGTTTTGCTCCAGGAACCGCTCGGCGAAGCGCCGTATGTCAGCAAGCTCGCAGGCGGATATGGTCACCCCCGCGAATGGCGCCGCCTGCCGGAAGTTCTCCTCCCAGTTGCGGCGGATGAGGGCGGTTTGGCCGCAGGCGTCTATCTCTGCGCTACGCAAGGCCTTGGCATGGAAGTCGGCCACCACCCGTGCGATCCGGTTCATATCGGCGACGCCCGCTTCCCGCCGCTCCAGAAGGTGCACCAGCATCCGCTCTTCGGGAAGCCGCTTCATCTTCACCGCGTAGTCGAGCAGCTCTCCCCCGCCGGCAAAGGAAGCTCCTTGGGAGCTGCGCCGCAGTTCCACCACGCCCAGGTAGAGGTCCGGGCAGAGGCGCCGGTTCAGCCGCACCTCTTCCTCGCAGTAAAAGCGCCGGCGCTCCAGCGTGGTGAAGTCGAGAAAACCGTAATCGACGGGCTTTTTGACCTTGTAAACGAAGCAGTCGGTAACGAAGATGAAGGAAACGTGGGTCTCGATGAGGCGCACCCCGGCCGTGGGCTCGGGGTAAGCCTTTGCTTCAAGTAGCGATTTTATAAGCTTTCGAATCATGCTTTTGCCGTTAAACCGATGATTTGACTACAGAATACTATCATAGAGCATTTCAGGCGCAATAGCATAAAATACAGCAATTGTTGTTTGACGCTTTTACCTATTTATGTTAGCTTTTCGTGTAATTAGCCGCGCCATCCCTGGGATACTGTATCCCACTGGGGTGCCGCGTTTTTTCGATTTTTGCCGCGGAAATCTACCGATCACAGGTACCTCATGACCAAGAAGTGTCTAGCGCTCCTTTCCCTCACTTTGTTAATTAATGCCTGCGCCAGCGAGCACGCCGTCGGCACGGTCCCTTCGGCCGGACTCGAGGCTGTTGCGGCCCCGTCGGCCGGTCCCGGAGAGGGACGCACCATGTACCTCTTCGCCTTGGCGCGCCTGCGCGCCACCGAGGGGGACCAGGATGCGGCGCTCGTGCTTTTGCGCCAGGCGATGGAATCCGACCCGGCGGCGGCCTATCTGCACACGGCGGCGGCCCAGATCCTCTTGCAGCAGAATAAACCGGAAGAGGCGCTGGCCGAAAGCCAGGCCGCCATCAAGATCGACCCCGCTTTCCTGCAGGCCCAGCTTCTTTCAGGGAACATCCTGATGACCATGCAGCGCGAGAAGGAGGCCATCCCCTATTACAAGAAGGTGATGGAGCTCGACCCGACGAAAGAAGAGGTCTACCTCCACGTCGCCATCTACTACCTGAAGAGTTTCGAGTACGAGCAGGCGGTCGACACCCTGAAGGCGTTGGTCAAGGCTTCGCCCGATTCGGCGCTCGGCTACTACTACCTTGCCAAGACCTACGAGCAGATGCGTCTGCCGCGCGAGGCGCTCGGCTACTACAAGAAGGCCCTCGACTTGAAGCCGGACTTCGAGCAGGCGCTGATCGAGATGGGGATCTCGCAGGAGACCCAGGGGCTCATCCCCGACGCCATCGATAGCTACAAGGGGCTTCTCGATATCAACCCTGCCAACGCCAACGTCGTGCAGCACCTGGCGCAGCTCTACATCCAGCAGAAGCGGCTTAGCGAGGCGCTCGCCCTGTTGCAGGAAAAGGGGGGGAAGACGCTCGAGAACTCCCGCAAGATCGGGCTTTTGTTCCTGGAGCTGGAGCGCTACGACGAAGCGGTGAAGACCTTCCAGGAGATCCTCGACGTAGAGCCGGCCGCCCAGCAGGTCCGTTTTTACCTCGCTACCGCCTATGAAGAGAAGGAGTCTGCCGACCTGGCCATCGCCGAATTCCTGAAGGTCCCCAAGGAGTCTCCCTACTATCCCGACGCCGTCGGCCACCTGGCCTACCTGTACAAGGAAAAGGGAACTCCGGAGAAAGGGATCGCCCTTTTGAAGGAAGAGATCAAGGATCAGCCTTCGCGGATCGAGCCGTACCTGCATCTGGCCGGCCTCTACGAGTCGATGGAGCGCTACCGGGAAGGGGTCGATACGCTGAACTCCATGGACGACAAGCTCCAGAACGACCCACGCGTATTGTTCCGCCTCGGCATCCTGTACGACAAACTCGGGCAGAAAGAGCAGTCGGTCGCCATGATGAAGCGGGTCATCGCCGCGACCCCGGACGACGCCAACGCGCTCAACTACCTGGGGTACACCTATGCGGAGATGGGGGTGAACCTCGAGGAGGCGCTTTCCTACCTGAAGAAGGCGGTCGAGCTGAAGCCGGACGACGGCTTCATCATGGACAGCCTCGGCTGGACCTACTTCAAGCTCAAGCGGTACAACGAGGCGGTCGCCCAGCTGGAGCGGGCAGCGGAGCTCTCCGACGAGGACGCCACGGTGCTCGGACATCTCGCCGACGCTTACTGCGCCGCCCGCGCCTACAAGAAGGCGCTCCCGCTGTACCGGAAGCTGCAGAAGCTGGAGCCCGAGCAGAACGCCGAGCTAGCCGAGAAGATCCGGCACTGCCGCCAGGAGAGCGGGGAAAAATGACCTTTTCCCGCTGTTTCCCCCTCCTTCTCGCCCTCATTGTCTTTGCCGGTTGCGCCAAGGGTGCGCCTGAGGACAAGGCGCGCGCGCAGGGTGGGGGTGCTTCCCGCGGCAGCTCCTTTGTTACCGGCAGCATCGGCGAGCCCTCGAACCTGATACCGATACTCTCCGCCGACTCCGCCTCCAGCGATGTGGCTGGCCTGGTGTACAACGGGCTGGTGCGCTACGACAAGAACCTGAAGCTGGAGGGGGACCTGGCCCAGTCGTGGGAGGTTTCTCCCGACGGCCTCGGCATCACCTTCCACCTGCGCCGCGGCGTCAAGTGGCATGACGGCCACGACTTCACCTCCCGCGACGTCCTCTATACCTATAAGGTCACCATCGACCCCAAGACGCCGACCGCATATGCGGAGGACTTCAAGCAGGTGCAGACCGCCGAGGCGGTGGATACTTACACCTTCAAGGTGCGTTACGCCAAGCCCTTCGCGCCGGCCTTGGCGTCGTGGGGGATGCCGGTGCTGCCGGCGCACCTGCTGGAAGGGAAGGACATCACCAAGAGCCCGCTCTCCAGGAAGCCGGTCGGTACCGGCCCCTACATCTTCAAGGAGTGGGTGCCGGGACAGAGGTTGATCCTGGAGGCGAACCCGCATTACTACGAGGGGGCGCCGCACCTCTCGCCCTACGTCTATCGCATCATCCCGGACAACTCCACCATGTACATGGAGCTGAAGGCCGGCGGCATCGACATGATGGGGCTTTCCCCGGTGCAGTATCAGCGCCAGACCGGAAGCCGCGAGTTCCTTTCCCGCTTCAACAAGTACCGCTACCCGGCCTCCGCGTACACCTACCTGGGGTACAACCTGCGGCTTCCCATGTTCCAGGACGTGAGGGTGCGCCGCGCGCTCACCTGCGCCATCAACAAGGAAGAGATCATCCAGGGCGTCCTGCTCGGGATGGGGCAGATAGCGCATGGCCCCTACAAGCCGGGGACCTGGGCCTGGAAACCGAGGATCGAGGCGGACCCCGGCTACGACCCGGCCCGCGCCGCGGCTCTCTTGAAGGAAGCGGGGTACGTCATGGGGAGTGACGGCATCCTGGTCAAAGACGGCAAGCCGTTGAGCTTCACCATCATGACCAACCAGGGGAACGACCAGAGGCTCAAATGCGCCCAGATCATACAGCGGCGCCTGAAGCGGGTCGGCATCGACGTGAAGATCCGCGTCATGGAATGGGCCTCCTTCCTCACCAACTTCATCGACAAGGGTAGGTTCGAGGCGGTGCTGCTCGGTTGGACCATCTCCCAGGACCCCGACCTCTACGACGTCTGGCACTCGTCCAAGACCGGCCCCAAGGAGCTGAACTTCATCGGCTACAAGAACCCGGAGTTGGACCGGCTGATCGTGGAGGGGCGCGGCACCTTCGATATGGCCAAACGGCGCGAGAGCTACTACCGGATCCAGGAGATACTGGCACAGGACCAGCCTTACACCTTCCTGTACGTCCCGGACGCGCTGCCGGTGGTCACTTCCAGGATCAAGGGGATCGAGCCTGCACCTGCGGGGATCAGCTACAACTTGATCAAGTGGTATGTGGAGCAGTGAACAACGAGAACCAATTGACGATTGACGACGAGAACCAATTGACGATTGACGACGGCAACCAATTGACGATTGACAATTGATAATTGACAACGAAAAACTCAACAACTATCTATCGCCACTCATCTGTTTATGGCGCACTTCCCGCTCTGGAAAGATAGTGGGGATCCTGAATGATCTGTATCGACGAATAGGTTGAAGTTTTAAAAAGCTTCTCCTTTATCTTTATCTTTATCTTTATCTTAATCTTAATCTGGTTCTCAATGGCTAACTACCTGATAAAACGCTTACTCATGCTCTTCCCGCTGCTGCTCGGGATCACGCTGATCACCTTTACGGTGATTCATCTGGCGCCGGGGGAACCGGTCGAGATGCAGACGGCGATGAGCCCGAAGGTCTCGGCACAGGCTAGGGCGAGGCTGCGCGAGTTCTACGGCCTCGACAAGCCGCTCCACGTGCAGTACGGCATGTGGCTTTCCAACCTGGCGCACCTGGACTTCGGACGCTCGTTCGCGCCGGACAACCGCCCGGTGCTGGACAAGATCAAGGAACGGATCCCCATTACCATCTCGCTGAACGTGATCGCGCTGATCCTGGAGTTCGGGCTCGCCCTCCCCATCGGTATCCTCGCGGCGGTGCACCGGGACACGCTTCTCGACCGCGCCATCTCGGTCTTCGTCTTTGCCGGGTTCGCCGTTCCGACCTTCTGGCTTGCGCTGCTCTGCATGTACTTCTTCGGCGTGAAGCTGAACTGGCTCCCCATCTCGGGGATCCATTCGCTGGGGAGCGACGCGCTTCCCACGCTGGCCCGTTTTTGGGACCTGGCGAAGCACCTTCTGCTTCCCATCTCCATCGCCACCTTCGGAAGCCTCGCCGGCCTTTCCCGCTACATGCGCTCCACCATGCTCGAAGTGCTCTCGCAGGATTACATCACCACCGCCCGGGCCAAGGGGGTGAGGGAGCGGGTGGTGATCTACCGGCACGCCCTGAAAAACGCGCTGCTTCCCGTGATCACGCTCCTCGGCTTCTCGCTTCCCGCCCTGATCGGCGGCAGCGTCATCTTCGAGACCATCTTCTCCATCCCGGGGATGGGGCAGCTCTTCTACCAGGGGGTAATGGCGCGCGACTACCCGCTGGTCATGGGGATCCTCGTGATTGGCGCCGGGCTCACGCTCGTCGGCAACCTTTTGGCCGACCTCTGCTATGCCGTTGCGGATCCGCGCATCCGGCACGGGAGGGGCTAGCCCATGAACGGACCACTTCGCGAGTTCTGGGAACGCTTCAGCGCCAACCGCTTCGCCCTGGCTGGCCTTTGGGTGATCGCGCTATTGTTCCTTCTTTCCTTCGCCGCCTCCTTCATAACACCGTACGATCCCGACGCCATCGACGCCTGGCACGTGCTGCTCCCCCCCTCCGCCGAGCACTGGTTCGGCACCGACGAATTGGGGCGCGACGTCCTCACCAGGGTGATCTTCGGCGCGCGCGTCTCGCTCAAGGTCGGTTTCGTGGCGGTCGGCATCGCCGTGGCGGTAGGGACCGTGGTGGGGCTCTTCGCGGGATTCTACGGCGGCTGGGTCGATTCGGTGCTGATGCGGATAGTGGACATCATGCTCTGCTTCCCCACCTTCTTCCTGATCCTGGCGGTGATCGCCATGCTGGAGCCGTCCATCTGGTACATCATGGTCATCATCGGGCTTACCGGCTGGATGGGGGTGGCGCGCCTGGTGCGGGCCGAGGTTCTTTCCCTGAAGAGCCGCGACTTCATCTCCGCGGCGAGGGTGCTGGGGGCGTCGGATAGACGCATCATCTTCCGGCACATCCTCCCCAACGCCCTCTCCCCGGTGCTGGTTTCCGCGACGCTTGGGGTGGCCGGTGCCATCCTCACCGAGTCCGCGCTCTCCTTTCTCGGCATCGGGGTGCAGCCGCCGACCCCCAGTTGGGGCAACATCCTCACCTCCGGCAAGGACTACATCGAGTTCGCCTGGTGGCTTTCCCTGTTCCCGGGGGTGGCCATCCTGGTCACGGTCCTCTCCTACAACCTGGTGGGGGAGGGGATCCGCGACGCGCTGGACCCGAGAAGGCAGAGGTAGAAAACCGGTTCAACGTTCGACGTTCAACGTTCGACGTTGCCATCTGCTTTTGGCTCACGCGTCTCGACGGCTACAACACCGGTTCGATGTTCAACGTTCGACGTTGTCATCTGCATTGGGGCCTTCGTATCGACGGCCACAGAAGCCGCAAGGTGTTGTGGCTCCAAGAGGAAAAACGTACCGAACCTTGAACGTTGAACAGATTTCAGGATAAGAGGAGCACCATGGCAGAGCTTTGCGAAGAGGCATTCGATGTGCTGAAGGTAGACAAGAAGGATTACGTCCCGACCACCCTGGAAGACGAGGTCAGGGTGGACAAGCTTTGCAGCGACCTGCTGCACCGGTTCTACGCCGAGAGTCAGATGGCCGGGCTTTCTCCCGAAGACGCCACCGCACTTGCCGGCGCCGCCGATTACTTCGTCAGGGATTTCGTCGTTTCCATCAAGGGGCGCAGCCTCTTTGACGAGCGCCCCGGCATCGTGCGCCAGTTCGCCGGCAACTGGTACATCGTCAATACCATGGAACCGCTCGCCACCGAGATCGATGGATACCTCGCCGGCATCCGCGAGTTCTACCGGTTTCTGTACGGCCACCAACTCATCTCCCTCAAATTTCTCCAGGCGATCGAAGCTGAGTGCTCGCAGCTCGATTACTACGCGCAGCGCATCGAATCCTTTTGGGACATCACTGGCGACGGCTATTTCGACTGGGAGAAGGAGTGCACGCTCAAGGACTAAAGCAGAGATAAAACCAGAGGCAAAAACCTTTCACCACAGAAGGACACAGAGGACACAGAGGGAAAACAGAAACAGGGGAAAAACAAAATCTTCTTGGGGAAAAGCTTAGACCTAAAGACAGAAGCAAAAGCTTTAACCACGGAGGGGCACAGAGGAAAAGCAAAATCCATAGACTTTGACTTTCCCGCAAAAAAACCTCTGTGACCTCCGCGACCTCTGTGTTCCGCCTTTTCGGGGTGAACCTTTAGGAGTCTATTGAAGACCTTAGTTACCAAAGTAAGTAACCAGAACCTCTTTCGCCCGGGCGAGGCCGTTGTCGTGGCGGTGTCTGGGGGGTGCGATTCCGTGGCCCTCCTGGACATCATGACGCGGCTGGAATGCGGACTGCACCTGGTGGTCGCCCACCTGAACCACTGCCTGAGGGGCGCCGAATCGGACGCCGACCAGGCCTTTGTCGCCTCCCTCGCCGACAACTATCACCTTCCCTTCGTTTCCCAAAGCTGCGACGTCGCAGATCTGGCGCGCCGCGAGCGGCTCTCCCTGGAGGACGCCGGTCGCCGTGCGCGCTACGCCTTTTTGGAGCGGACTGCCGCGCAGTTCGGAGCCTCCAGCATTGCGCTGGCGCACCACCAAGACGACCAAGCCGAGACCGTGCTGATCCGCCTGTTGCGCGGTTCCGGCGGGACAGGCCTCTCCGCCATGGCCGGTACGGCCGGCGATAAGCTGAAACGCCCGCTGTTGCAGGTTTCCCGCGCAAAGCTGGAGCAGTACTTGAAACAGCGGGGGCTAACCTTCCGGACTGACTCGACCAACGCCGACACCGCCATCCTCAGGAACAGCATCCGTCACGAGCTGATCCCGTTATTGAGGCGCTACAACCCCAAGGTCTCGCAGCGTCTGGCCGCCACCGCGGAGATACTCGCCGGGGACGAGGAACTGCTGGAAGGGCTCACTCAAGCCGCCTACCAAAGGTTCGCCGTAAACGAGGGAGGGCAGGTCCGCTTCCAGGTCGAGCCGCTCATGAAGGAACCGCGCGCCCTTCGCCTGCGCCTTTACCGGCGCGCGCTCACGGAGCTGCGCGGCGACCTGATGCGGATCGGCCTTGCGCACCTGGAGGCTATCGACCTCCTTGCCGCGTCCACCCGCCCCAACGCAGAGGCAACGCTCCCGGGAGCATGCCGGGTTTCGCGCTGCTACGGCTCACTTTCCCTCGGCCACGCCGCCCATCAGGCACCACCCCTATGGGAGCAGGTGGTTGCGGGGGAGGGGCGCTACCCGCTTCCCGGCGGAGGGGTGCTGCTGGTAGAGCGCCTGCCGCGTCCGGATAGCCTCGACACCGGGTCGCGCTGGAGCGCCTTTCTCTCGCCCGAAGCCGTCCCTTTCCCTTGGCTTTTGCGCGGCTTCCGGCCCGGCGACCGTTTCACGCCGCTGGGCATGAGCGGAGCGCAGAAAATCAAGGACCTTTTCATAAATGAGAAGGTGCCGCCCAAGTTGCGCAGACGCATACCGCTTTTGCTGAGCGAGGGGGAAATTGCCTGGGTCCCGGGGGTGAGACTTGCGGAGCGGGGCCGGGTGACACCCCGGATTGACGCGGTCTTACGGGTGGAAATTCTTGAAATTACACCTTAAAGCTCTTGTCAACCAGCACCCTTTATGGTAATCCTTTTGTTCATTTGAACGCATTTTTTTCTCTCTCATAAGTGGCCGTAAAACCGACTCTTAGACAAACTTGGCATCCCGCGAGCGCGGCCGGAACTTCATCGGCAGGTCGCGGGCTTGCAGCATACGAAACAAACGGGGAGGAATCTTGAATCAATTTTATAAGAACTTGGCGCTCTGGCTTGTCATCAGCCTGATGATGATCCTGCTGTTCAACCTGTTCAACAAACCAAAGCCGACCCAGGAGAAACTCGACTTCAGCGAGTTCATCTCGGCTGTGGAGACCGGCAAGGTGAAGAACGTCAACCGCCCGGTCCAATCGGTCGTGATCCAGGGTAACGAGATCATCGGCAAGTTCGCCGACGGCAAGGAGTTCAGAAGCTACAAGCCCGCTGACGCCAACCTCACCGACAAGCTGATCGCCAAGGGGATCGCAGTTTCCGCCCGCCCCGAGGAGGAGCGTTTCTCCTGGTTCTCGCTTTTAGTCTCCTGGTTCCCGATCATCTTCCTCGTGGCCGTCTGGATCTTCTTCATGCGCCAGATGCAGGGAGGGGGCGGCAAGGCGATGGCGTTCGGCAAGAGCCGCGCGAAGCTCCTCACCGAGGCCCAGGGTCGCGTCACCTTCGAGGACGTGGCCGGCATCGAGGAGGCCAAGGACGAGCTCGAAGAGATCATCAACTTCCTTAAGGACCCCAAGAAGTTCACCAAGCTGGGCGGCCGCATCCCCAAAGGGGTACTCCTCATGGGCCCCCCGGGAACCGGCAAAACCCTGCTCGCCCGCGCCATAGCCGGCGAGGCCGGGGTTCCGTTTTTCTCCATCTCCGGCTCCGACTTCGTCGAGATGTTCGTCGGCGTCGGCGCCTCCCGCGTGCGCGACCTGTTCGTGCAGGGGAAAAAGAGCGCGCCCTGCATCATCTTCATTGACGAGATCGACGCTGTCGGCCGTCATCGCGGCGCCGGTCTCGGCGGCGGGCACGACGAGCGCGAGCAGACCCTGAACCAGCTCCTGGTCGAGATGGACGGCTTCGAGTCCAACGAAGGGGTCATCCTGATCGCCGCCACCAACCGCCCCGACGTCCTCGACCCGGCTCTGCTTCGCCCCGGCCGTTTCGACCGCCAGGTCGTGGTACCGCGCCCGGACGTGAAGGGTCGCGAGATGATCCTCAAGGTGCACACCAAGAAGACCCCGCTCTCCCCGGACGTCGATCTCGGCGTCATCGCCCGCGGCACCCCCGGCTTCTCCGGCGCTGACCTCTCCAACGTGGTCAACGAGGCAGCCCTCATCGCGGCCAGGAAAGAGAAGAGCATGGTCGAGATGATCGACTTCGACGACGCGAAGGACAAGGTCCTCATGGGTGTCGAGCGCCGCTCCATGGTCATCTCGGACGAAGAGAAGAAGAACACCGCCTACCACGAGGCGGGGCACACCCTGATCGCGAAGCTGATCCCTGGCACCGACCCGGTGCACAAGGTCTCCATCATCCCGCGCGGCAGGGCGCTCGGCGTCACCATGCAGCTCCCCATCGAGGACAAGCACAGCTACTCCCGCGAGTCGCTTCTGGACCGCATCGCGGTGCTTCTGGGCGGCCGCGTGGCCGAGGAGGTCATCTTCAACTCCATGACCACCGGCGCCGGCAACGACATCGAGCGCGCCACGGAAATCGCGCGCAAGATGGTCTGCGAGTGGGGCATGAGCGAGAAGCTCGGTCCCGTCAGCTTCGGCAAGAAGGACGAGCAGATCTTCCTCGGGCGCGACATGGCGCACCAGAAGAACTACTCCGAGGCGACCGCCATCGAGATCGACCACGAGATCAGACTCATCGTGGAGCAGAACTACGCACGGGTACAGGAGCTGCTCAAAGGAAACCTCGACTCCCTGCACAAGATCTCTCTGGCGCTCATCGAGCGCGAGAACCTCTCGGGCGAAGAGGTCGACCGCATCATCGCCGGCGAGCAGCTCGCGCCGGAACCGACCGCAGCTGAGTGATGGCAGTAACCGAAACGTGGCAGCTTTCCCGCCGCGCCCTTTCGCTTGAGCGCCCGCTGATCATGGGCATATTGAACGTGACCCCCGATTCCTTTTCGGACGGGGGTCGCTTCTTCTCTCTTGACGCCGCCATAGAGCGCGCGCAGGAGATGGAGCGCGAGGGAGCCGACATCATCGATATCGGGGGCGAGAGCACCCGCCCCAACGCCCCGGCTGTGGGAACGGCGCAGGAACTGGACCGGGTGGTCCCGGTTATCGAGGCGCTCTCCCGCCGCATACAGGTCCCCATCTCCATCGACACCTACAAGGCAGAGGTCGCCCGCGCGGCGTGCGCCGCCGGGGCCGAGATCGTCAACGACGTCACCGGCCTCATGTTCGACCCGGACATGGCACGCGTCACCGCCGAGGCCGACGCCGGCGTGGTGGTGATGCATACGCGCGGCATGCCCGACACCATGCAGGCGGAGACCGGCTACGACGATCTCATGGCGGAGGTGAAAAGGTACCTGGAGCAGAGCGTGGCCCTCGCGCGTAAGGCAGGCATCGCCGACGGGCGCATCGTGGTCGACCCGGGGCTTGGCTTTGGCAAGAGCGTCCAGGGGAACCTGGAGCTGATCAAGAGGCTCGCCGAGTTCCGGGAACTGGGGTTTCCCATTCTGGTCGGGCCGTCCCGGAAGTCCTTCGTGGGGGCGGTGACCGGCAGGGGAGGGGGAGAGAGAGTTTTCGGCACTGCTGCCGCGGTGGCTATGTCCGTCGCGCACGGCGCCTCCATCATCAGGGTGCATGACGTGGCTGCCATGAAGGACGTCGCCGTCATGGCGCGGGCGCTCATGTAGCCCCCGGCCTAAACCCGGAAGCGGTTGCCGCTTCCCGATTGGTGCGGATGAATCTATTGCTGCAAAACATAGCCGTGCTGCGGGACCTGCTGGACCTGTCGCTTACGATACTGATCGTCACCCGGCTCTCGCGGCTCTTGAAGAGGGTCCTGGCGCTGCGGATCCTCGCCGTGCTGTCGGCGCTCGTGGCCGGCCACCTTCTGGCGCGTTTTTTCTCCCTGCACACAGTCCGGCTCCTCATCGACCTCTTCCTCGCCTCCTCCGTCGTCATGCTCGCTGTCGTCTTCCAGACCGACATTCGCAAGGCCTTCGCCACGCTGACCAGGAGCCGTACCGAAAAGGACGTGGAGATGTCCGACGTCATCGACGAGCTTGTTTTCGCCGTCGCCGGGCTGGCCCAGAAGCGGATCGGCGCCCTCATCGTCATCGAGCGCGCCATCCAGGTGGACAGCTACCTGGCCGTCGGGACCGACATCGACGCCAAGGTGACCAGCGAGCTGATCTCGTCGATATTCCTCCCCTACTCGCCGATACACGACGGCGCGGTCATCATCCAGCACGGCAAGTTGACCAAGGCGGGGTGCTTCCTGCCGCTCACCCAGAACCTTGAGGTCAGCAAGAGCCTCGGGACCAGGCACCGGGCGGCGATGGGGCTGAGCGAACTGGTGGACGCGGTGGTGGTCGTAGTATCCGAGGAAACGGGAACCGCTTCGATAGTGGTCGGCGGCAAGAAGACCGACGTCGTCGACATGCCGTCGCTCGGCAAAACGCTGAGGAGACTGGTGGAACCGAGGTGGCTTAAATGACCCAAGCCAAGTCGCATGAATGGTCCAAGGGGGTGAAGGCGCTCTCGGTGCTCCTGGCGGTGCTGATCTGGTCCTGCGTCATCCTGGAGCGCCCGGCGGAGATGAAGTTGAACGTCCCCGTCTCGCTGGAGCGGTTGCCGTCCGGGGTGTGGGTCGACTCGCCCCCTCCGGAGAACCTCCAGGTGATCGTGTCGGGGCCGCAGATCCTGCTTTTACTCCTCCCCCTGCGCCCGGTCCGTTGCGAAGTCGATCTCTCCACGGCAGGGCTGGGTGAGATGGTCATCGCCCCGACGCAGGGCTCTTTCGGGCTCGACCCGGAGCTTAAGGTGGTCCGGATCTTCCCAGAGACGGTTACGGTGGTGCTGGCGCAGAGAAAGTAGCTTGGGTGAGTGCAGCACCCATGGGCGGCCTAAGACGCTGCCCGATCAGCAGTGAAATATCCAAATTCATCATATGAGGTGAT
Source organism: Citrifermentans bremense R1 (assembly GCF_000426865.1). GTDB lineage: Bacteria > Desulfobacterota > Desulfuromonadia > Geobacterales > Geobacteraceae > Geomonas > Geomonas bremensis. Next base: position 411,942 of record NZ_AUGE01000002.1, on the reverse strand, counting down.
TCTATGAAGAAGCTTTTCGGAACGGACGGGGTGCGCGGTGTGGCCAACGTCTATCCGATGACTGCAGAAATGGCGATGCAGATCGGCCGCGCGGCCGCCTACATCTTCAAAAACGGCAAGAAACGCCACCGTATCGTGATCGGCAAGGACACGCGCCTCTCCGGCTACATGCTGGAAAGCGCGCTCATGGCCGGCATCTGCTCGATGGGCGTGGACGTGCTCCTGGTAGGGCCGCTTCCTACCCCCGGCATCGCCAACATCACCTCCTCCATGCGCGCCGACGCAGGCGTCGTCATCTCCGCTTCCCACAACCCCTTCGAGGACAACGGGATCAAGTTCTTCTCGCGCGACGGCTTCAAGCTTCCCGACGAGACCGAGCTGATGATGGAGGAGCTGATCTTCTCCAAGCGGATCGATTCCTTGCGTCCGACCGCCAAGGAGGTGGGGAAGGCGTACCGCATCGACGACGCCCAGGGGCGCTTTGTCGTCTTCCTGAAGAGCACCTTCCCCAAGGATCTCGACCTCTCCGGGCTTAAGATCGTCCTCGACTGCGCCAACGGCGCCGCGTACAAGGTCGCTCCCGCTGTCTTTGAGGAACTGGGCGCGGAGGTCATCTCCATCGGCGTCAAACCCAACGGCACCAACATCAACGCCGACTGCGGATCGCTGCACCCCGAGGTGATGAGCCAGGCGGTGAAGGAAAACGGCGCCGATTTGGGTATAGCGCTCGACGGCGACGCCGACCGGGTCATCTTCGTGGACGAGTACGGCAACGTGGTAGACGGCGACCGCATCATGGCGATCTGTGCAACCGAGATGCTGCGGCAGGGGACCCTGAAGCAGAACACGCTGGTGGCGACCGTGATGAGCAACATGGGGCTCGACATCGCCATGAAGCGCGCCGGAGGCCAGGTCATCAAGACCGCGGTCGGCGACCGCTACGTGGTGGAGGAGATGCTTAAGGGGGGCTACAACCTCGGGGGCGAGCAGTCTGGCCACATGATCTTCCTCGACCACAACACCACCGGCGACGGCGTTCTTTCGGCGCTGCAGGTGCTCGCCATCATGCAGCGTCACCAAAAGCGCCTCTCCGAGCTCGCCCTGGTCATGGATCCGCTGCCGCAGGTGCTCGTCAACGTTCGCCTGGGGGAGAAATCCGACATCATGAAGGTCCCCGAGATAGCGAAGATGATCAACGACGTCGAGGAGAAGCTGAAGGGCGAGGGACGGGTCCTCATCCGCTATTCAGGCACCGAGCCGCTTTTGCGCATCATGCTGGAAGGAAGCGACGAGGGGGATATCCGCTGCTGGGCAAACGACATAGCTTCCATCGTGGCACAGAAGCTGGGAGGTGAGGCGCGTGGCTAGACTGGGAGTGAACATAGATCATGTGGCGACGCTTCGGCAGGCGAGGGGAGGGACGGAACCGGATCCGGTCGCCGCGGCCGCCATCGCCGAATTTGCCGGTGCCGACGGCATCACCATCCACCTGCGCGAGGACCGCAGGCACATCCAGGACCGCGACCTGAAGATCCTGCGCCAGACCGTGCAGACCAGGCTGAACCTGGAGATGGCCGCTACCGACGAGATGGTAGCCATAGCGCTCGCGGTCAAACCCGAGGCGTGCACCCTGGTCCCGGAGAAGCGGGCCGAGCTGACCACCGAGGGGGGGCTCGACGTGCGCATCCACCAGGAGGCGCTCAAGGTCGCCATCGAGAAACTGCAGGCGGGGGGGATCATCGTCAGCCTCTTCATCGATCCGGACCCCGACCAGATCAAGGTGGCCAACAAGATCGGCGCCGACTATATCGAGATCCACACCGGTTCCTTCGCCGAGGCGAAGACCTGGAAGGAAGAGGAACTGGAACTGATCAAGATAGAGAACGCGGTGAAGCTCGCCCGCAAGCTCGATCTCGGCGTCAACGCCGGGCACGGGCTCAACTACAGCAACGTGAAGAAGGTGGCGGCCATCGGCGGCATCGAGGAATTTAACATCGGACATTCCATCATGTCCCGCGCCATCCTGGTGGGACTGGACCGCGCCGTGCGCGACATGTCCGAGCTGGTGAGATACGCCTGAGCTTCAGGCGGGATGAAAGCAACGAACAAAGGAGAAACAGATGGCAAAAGCTAGTGCGCGTCACATTTTAGTGGCTACCGAACAGGAGTGCGTAGCGCTCAAGACCAAGATAGAAGAGGGAGCCGATTTCGGCGACTGCGCCCGCGAGAATTCCCTCTGCCCCTCGGGGAACCAGGGGGGGCGTCTGGGCGAGTTCCGCCCGGGGCAGATGGTGAGGGAATTCGACGACGTGGTTTTCAGCGGCGAAGTCGGCAAGGTCCTCGGGCCGGTCAAGACCCAGTTCGGCTACCACCTGATCGAGATCATGAGCCGCACCGCCTAACTGTTTTGCCCCTCGCCTCTGGGAGAGGGGCAGGGGTGAGGGTAGCTTTCAGGCGCCAAGAAAAAAGGGGAACCGATGGCAGAAACTAAAGAGAAACAATCCGTAGTAGATCTCATCTTCAGCGCCCCCTTTTTGCTCGGCCTGGTCGGCGTAGGCTGCATGGTCTACGGAGTCGCCGACGGCTTCAGGGTGATGCAGTTTTTCTTCGGCGTCTGCATTGTCATCGGCAGCGTTCTGCTCCACCTCATCAGGAAGAAGGACTGGGACGCCCATTGGGCGGCGATGGATCAGGCCCGCGAGGCCCACGAGAAGCGCGCCGCCGAAGAGGCGGAAAAGAAGAAGTAGCTGCTGCTACATGGGAACAGAAAAGGCGGGGTGAGAGATCACCCCGCCTTTTCATTTAAGCCTTGTCTGCTGCGATGGACCGCATGGACCCTATCGACGAAATGGGCTCGGTGGACTGAGGAAACGTTGTCAATTGTCCATTGTCAATTGCCTTACGCCGGTGGCGGCAGGTGCTTGGCGGGCTTTTTCAGCAGAAACAAAAGCGGAATAATGATGAGGAAGGCCAAACCAACGATGAAGAAGATCCGGTTGTAGGAGAGCATGTAGGCCTGCCGGCTCACGGTCCCGTAAAGTACTTTCATGGCGCCTTTCTCGGCAGCGACGGGATCGAGGCCGCGCCCCAAGAGGGCCCCCTTCAGCGTCCCAAATTGGGATTGGAACAGCGGGTTGTATGGGTTTACGTGTGCGACCAGGCTGGTCTGATAAAACTGCGAGTAACGCGCCAGCATGGTGGCCGCGATCGCTATGCCGACGCTCCCGCCGATGTTTCTGAGCAGGTTGAAGATGCCGGTCGCGTTCCCCATCTCTTCTTTGGAAATGGTTGCCAGGGTGACCGTGGTCAGGGGCACGAAGATCATGGCAAGGCCCACGCCCAGCACCACCCGAGGCCAGACGAAGTCCATGTAGGCCGCCTGCAGGGTGAAACGCTGCATGATGAACATGGAAGTAGCCCCTATGATAAGCCCCATGAAAACAACCTTCCTGCCGTCGTAGCGCTGGATCGCCGCTCCCACGAAGGGCATGCAGATGAGGGTGGCGATGCCGCCCGGAGCGAGTACCATGCCGGCCATGGTGGCGTTGTAACCCATGAGGGTCTGCAGGAACAGCGGGATCAGCATGATCGAGCTGTAAAGGCAGAATCCCACGGCGAACATGATCAGGTTTCCCGACGAGAAGGAGACGTTCTTGAAGAGCCTCAGGTTCACGATGGGATGCGGGTGGGTCAACTCGACGTAAACAAGGGCGGAAAGCGCGATTGCTGTGACCACTGCGCAGCCGACGATGAAAGGGGAGTTGAACCAGTCGTCCTGCTGACCTTTGTCGAGCACTATCTGCAGGGCTCCCAGCCCCACGGTGAGAAGGGCGAGCCCCCAGTAGTCGATGGCGACCTTGGTACGTTTCAGGTAGCTCGGGTCGTAGATGAAGAAGGAGGCCATGATGACCGCGATGACCCCGATGGGGATGTTGATGTAGAAGATCCAGCGCCAGCTCATGTTGTCGGTGATCCAGCCGCCCAAGGCCGGTCCGATGATGGGGCCGAACATGGCGCCTACGCCGAAGATGGCCATCGCCATTCCCTGTTGATAGGGGGGGAAGGTTTCCATCATGATCGCCTGGCTCATGGGAATGAGCGCGCCGCCGGCGGCCCCCTGCAAGACGCGGAAGAAGATGAGCATGCCCAGAGAGGGGGCGGCGCCGCAAAGAAGCGAGGCGACCGTGAAGAGGGTGATGCAGGTGATGAGGAACCTTTTGCGCCCGAACATGCGGGCGAGCCACCCGGTCATGGGGAGGACGACTGCGTTACTGACCAGGTAGGAGGTGAGGACCCAGGTGATTTCATCGGTTCCGGCGTTGAGGCTCCCCTGCATGTGCGGGAGCGCCACGTTCGCGACCGAGGTGTCGACAATCTCCATGATGGCCGGCAGCATCACCGTAATGGTGATGAGCCACTTGTTTACATTCTTTTCTTCAGCGCTTTTCATGGGGCCGCCAGGGGTGTCCTTCAACTCGCAGCATCAGGGGGAAAATGTATCACCGGTGTAGCCGGTGCTTTGTGGTCTCCCCTCCCTTGACGGGAGGGGCAGGGGGCGGGTGAAGGTGCTTTAGCGGCCGAAATCGACCACGTCGCCGAAGGTCTGTCCGGTGAGGATGGTGGGGACCACGCTCATCCCGACCCGCAACAGGTGCTCGGGGTCGCTTCTGCGGTCAATGGCGATCCTGACCGGGATCCTCTGGGTCACCTTGACGTAGTTTCCCGTGGCGTTTTCAGGCGGCAGCAGCGAGAAGGCGGCGCCGGTTCCGGCCATGATGCTTTCCACCTTTCCGGTGAAGGTCCGCCCGGGGTAGGTATCTACAGTGAACTCGACGCTCTGCCCCGGCCGCACCTTGGCCAGTTGGCTTTCCTTGTAGTTCGCGGTGATCCAGGCCCCCTCCAGCGGCACCACGGCCATCAGCGCCTGGCCCGGCTGCACGTAGTTTCCCGGCTCGACACCCTTCCTGGTCACGAAGCCGTCGCCGGGGGCGACGATGCGGGTATAGGAGAGGTTCAGGCGCGCGGTCTCCAACTCCGCCTGTTTCTCGGCAACCCTGGCGTCCTTGGAGCCGGTGCCGGAAATGCCGATCATAGCCTTCGCCTTTGTTTCCGCTTCCTGCGCCTCCTTGAGCTGCATCTGCGCGACACGGTGCGCGGTGCGCTGACGCTCCAACTGCTCGCGGGGGATAACTTCCTTGGCATAAAGCGCCTCGGCCCGTCTCAGGTCCAAGTTCGCCTGCTCCAGGCGAGCGGACGCCAAGCCGATGTTGGCCCGGGCGCTCTCGACTTGCGCGTAGTCGCCTGAGGTCTCGTTCTTGGCCATTTCCACGGAAGCCGCGGCGCTGTTCTCGCGCGCCCGGTAGTCCGAGGGGTCGAGTTCCACCAGCAGCTCTCCCTTGCGCACGAACTGGTTGTCCACCACCGCAACCCGGTGCACCAGTCCGGGAACCCGGCTCGCGATGGAGTGGACATGCGACTCGATGAAGGCGTTGTCCGTCTCGATGTGGGTCTTGCTGCGGACCCAGCGGTGCACGCCGAAAAGCGCCCCGATAACGATGATCACGAGGAGCAGGATGCCGCCGCGCTGCCTCTTGTTGAGCCCCCTCCGTTCGCCGTCCGGCGCAGGATTGGTCCCGTTATTCTCAGTAGTCTCGGTCGTATGTTCAGCCATTTATATGAACCTCAAGAAGTTTGCTTGGCGTAGAAAAAGTGCCGCCTTGTGTATTACAGCTCTCCCGTCGCCCGCTTCACCCGGGCTGCGGCTACCTGGAGATCGAAGACGCTGCGAAAGTAGTCGGTCCTGGTCTGGGTAAGGAGGGTTTGGGCGTCGATAACCTCGGTGGCGGTGCCGACCTTTTCCTGGTACCTGTCGCGGGTAATGCGAAGGTTTTCCCTTCCTTGCTCTATTGCCTTCTCGGCAACCTTGAGCCGCGTGAGCGCGACCTTCATGTCGTTTTGTGCCGTCGACAGTTCGAGCCTGACGCGCTCTTCCAGGTCCCTCATCCGCTCTTCGTCTCTCGACCGCGATTCGACCGCCTGGCGGATCCTCGCTTCCTTGGCGGCTCCGTCAAAGAGATTCACCTTGAGCCCAAGCGTCGCAGCGTAGATGGTTTGCTCGCGGACCTTGCTGTTGTCCAGGTAGTCCAGGCCGAACCTGGCGAAGATCTCCGGATAATAATCGCTCTTCGCCTCTTTGACGGCGTGCTCGTCCGCGTTGACCACAGCCCTGAGTGCGGAGATCTCTGCGCGCTTGGAAAGGTCGGGGACAGACTGCTGGTCGGGAAGGGGGGGAGTCTCGATCTGTTCCTGGAGGTCGGCGCGGTGACTGGCTGGGGCGCCGGTGAGATAGTTCAGGTAGAGCCAGCCGTTTTCTATCAGGTTCAGGGCGCCATAAAGGTTCTGCCTGCTGGAAGCCACCCTGACCTCGGCCTGCAAGAGGTCGTTGCGTGTCACCACGCCCTCTTCGAACAGCGCCTGGGCCGTCTTCTGGTGGGCGGTCATCTGGACCACCTCGTCGTTGGCAGCGCCGACCAGCTTCTCCGCGGCGAGAATGCCGAAGTAGGCGCGCACCACCTCCAGGAACAGGTCCTGCTCCTGCCCAAGATGGGAAAACTGCGCCGCGTCGCGCCGCAGCCTGGCTCTCGCCTCGCGGGCGCCGGTGCGCCCGAAATCGTACAGGGTGTTGTAAATGGTGAGGTTCAGGAAGGGGTAGCGGGCATCCTGTGTTTCCTGGACGATGTTGCCGAACTTCACAGCCTGTGGGTCCAGTTGCGCGGTGTACCCGGCCTGCAGGTCCACCCGCGGCAGCCTTGCGCTGCGGGCAATGGAAATCTGTTCCTGCGCGATCGCCACGTCATGGGTGCTGGCCCTGAGCCCCCTGCTGCTTGCAGCGGCCTTGGTGAGGCACTCCTGCAGAGTTAGGGTCTCGGCGTTAGCCGCGCCTGTTCCAGTGAGCGCCATCAATGCCAGTATAATCAATGCTCTTCGCATGAAAGCTCCCGGATCAGCTGCGGATCTTTTCCAACAGCGACTTCAAGGTTTCCTGTTCTTCGGAGGTCAGTTTCGCTACCAGCTTGCGCTGGGCTTTCAGTGCCAGCGGCGTCAGTTCCGGCTGCAGCGCCTTTCCTGTTGCCGTGAGGCAGATGCGATAGGCGCGGCGGTCGTCAGGGTCCGCCTGTCTGGCCACGAGCCCCTCTTTTTCCAGCCTGTCTATCAGACCGCCCATGGTTGTTCTGTCGATTTGGCTCTTAGCCGAGAGCACCGACTGGCTCAACCCATCCTCTTGCCACAAGAAACCTAGCAGACCGAATTGTTGTGGTGTTAGATCGTAGTCGTCGAAGTGTTCCTTGAAGATGAGGCTCGCGCGCTGATAAGCCTTGGACAAGAGAAATCCCACGGTCTTCTCTATCTCGATCGGTGTTTTTGCTGGCATGCAAAGCCCCCTCCTCTCGAAGCGGTTACCCGTGAGTACGGCGCGCGAAAAAACAAAGCACCAAAGCAGTTTAACAGCTGTAAATCGCGGCAGTATATCATACCCATGCTGCGGCAGGTGTGTCATTATGCATATAATCAGTATGCTGTCAATAAATCAGGCAGGCACAGCGCTGCTTCTGTTGCAATACCTCCTTGTAGATGATGCTGCAGCGGCAGACACAGTTAGATGCGACCAGCGGCGCAGGATGGATCGGCAGCTTTTAACTCATCTCGTTAACGACATAGACCCGCATAAGAGTGGAAGGAAAGAAGGCGCCCTACCATGGAGGAAATACTCCTGTCCTCATAGTTCTTATTCTGAAGCTTGTGCCTTATGCGCATACTGACTTTCATTTGAAGAATTCGGATGTACACTACCCACTTGTATCTTACTCCACTTATAGTGAGAGAAGCTTCCGTGCGAATACTGCTCGCAATTGATGACACTGACAATATGGACAGCAAGGGAACTGGAGCAATTGCAGCCCTGATAGCAGAGGCAATGCTGCGTGATGGCTTTGGAATCCCGGGCTTCATCACCAGGCACCAGTTGCTGGTTCACCCGGATATACCGTACACCTCTCATAACAGCGCCATGTGCTTTCCGGCTGATATTGACGGGACGCGTATCCACGCGCTGGCAACATTTTGCAGCGGGCTCCTGGGGCGTGAGTGTGCGGACGGTTCCGACCCGGGGCTTTGCATCGCCGCTGTCGACCGGATTACCAATGGGGAGGAACTGATTGGATTCGGCCGGCGCGCGAAAAGCGAAATCCTGACCAAGGAAGAGGCGCTGTTCCTGGCAAGTCGGCTCGGAGTGCACCTGTCGGAACATGGCGGAACCGGGGATGGCGTCATCGGGGCTCTCGCCGGGGTAGGGTTGCGTCTCTGGGGGAACGATGGCCGGATGAGGGGGGCTCTGAAAGGGCCTCAGCCCGGTGAATTTTGGCGGGTACGTGACCTATTGGAGCAGGCGGACGTTGAGGCGGTCCGTTCTGTGGCAGGGGACGCCATAGACGAGAACGAATGTGTCCTGATAGGGGAAAAGCCGAAAACGGTGATGCGGGAAGGGATTTCGGTGCTCCTTCTATCTGCCAGGAGGATAGGTGCGGCTAAAGCGCAGTGGGAGACTTTGCCGAAAAAACTGTTACGGGAGTACTGAGAGTTAAGGTAAATCGGATTGACGGATAGAAGTATGCAAACACAGGAGGTTGTGCAATGGCTGAACGGCATGAGATTGAGTCGCATCTTAAGGGAGAGACGCTGGTCCGAAAGGGTTTAAGGCACAGAGCGGGTGGCACGCCGACGCTTCGTTTGGTTCCGGACCTGAACGTGGTCAAGATTGGGGGGCATGGGCTCATCGACTACGGAAGCCAGGTTGTCTTTCCCGTGATGCAGGAGATCGGTGAACTTTCCCAGGAGCACAAGCTGATGGTGGTGACCGGAGGCGGTGTCAGGGTGCGTCACATCTTGGACATCGGCATTGACCTTGGCATGCCTACAGGAGTCCTTGCAGAACTGGCAGGCAAGATCAGCGAACAGAATGCCGAGATCGTGACCCTGCTGCTTTCCAAGTGGGGGGGGACCCGGGTTAAGACGGGGGAGCTTCTCGACCTCCCCACCTTACTCCATCTGAAGCTCCTTCCGGTTATTCATGGCACACCGCCCTACGGCCTCTATGAACATCCTCCGGAGGCGGGGCTGATACCTCCGCACCGCACGGATACCGGGGCGCTTCTCATGGCCGAGGTGCTGGGAGCAAGAAGCTGCATCCTGGTGAAAAACGTCGATGGACTTTTCACTGAGGACCCCCGCGTCAACCCTAAAGCGGAGTTGATCGAGGAGATCACCGTCAGTGAGCTGATCAAAAGGGACATGGAGGACCTGGTTTTGGAGCGGAAGATGCTCTACCTGCTGCGGGACATGGTCAACGTAAGAGAAATCCGTATCGTGAACGGCCACAAGCCCGGCAACATCGGGAGGGCCATCCGCGGAGAGAAGGTGGGTAGCGTGATAACAGTCTGAAAAGGCTTGGTTTGTGCGCAGCCAACGATATACAATAGAGCCGTATCCTCCAAGGGAGGAAAAAAAGGAAAGGAGGCACCCTTTCATGTCAGGAAAAATCTTTTACCGGGAGAGAACGAAGATGGCGGACGGAGCCCATCAGCCACGACACGTCGTGGTGGCGGTTTCGGACCTGAACCTCAAGGTGTACGGACAGCACATACGGATGTGCGAGCTTAAGTTCATCGCGGACTCTGTGGGAGCAGAGTTGGTCCATTTGCCGCGCGGGCCTAAGCACCAGGGAGAAACGACTGAAGGTGACTAGTTAACGTAAGAGGTGCAGAAATGGGGGGTGTCGGCGGACACCCCCATTTTTGTTACCGCGGTTCGCAGTGCTCATGGTGCTGCGAGGCAGGTGAACGAAGCGGGGTTCCAGCGCCGGTAGCGGCAGTTGTAGCAGGAGCGCTCGTCCTCGGCGACCAGTTCCTCCTCAACGTCTTCGGCAAAGCTCTGACATTCCAGCGCGGCACTGGCGGCGGCCCCCCAGCTCTCTTTGCCCAAGGTGAATTCTCTTGTTCCATTCCAGGCTACTTGCCACATGATCAATACCCCCGAAGCTGCTTTCTATGCGTGGTCTGCCAGTTAGCCTCGCTTCCGTCGCGACTGAGCGGGCTGACAAAGAGGACAGACAAGCCATGTCGCAGCACCGTCTTAGGTTTTTCCCCGATCTCCACAAGCGCGTCAGGGGAAAGTTCTCCTCCATCAAAAGGGCGCACCGCATCGATATGAGGATGGTCCAGCAATTCCTCCAGACGCAGGAGATTCCTGCCGCTAAAGTCCAACGCTCCCTTCATTCGCCCGTCGTTACCTGAAAGCCTCAATCCCGCACCGGCCAGTGCCCCTATAATCCCCTGCCCTGTCCCGCCATGCTCCGAAAGATGCAGCCCGAGACGCCCCCCGAGTTCATACGCGTTGCGCGTGGTCAGCACTTGCCGTTTTGCCTTCTGTCCAAAATCGATCAGCTCCGCCCCGTCTCCCAGCCGTTCCAAAGGAGCAACACACAATCCCGGATCGGAACCCGCTGCACATTCATGGTCGAGAAACCCGCAGGTGAACGCGATGACAGGCTCCAGTGCTCCTTCCTGAAGGTCGGCCGGAAAGCACATAGCGCTGTTGTGGGAGGTGTACGGTATGTCCGGATGAACTAGAAGCTGGTGGCGCGTCACTATCCCGGTTTTCGCCCAACCATTTGCCTCAAGCGCCTCAGCTATCAGAGATGCTATTTCCCCAGTTCCCCTGCTTTCTAAATTGTCAGTGTCATCGATTGATATCAAAACCTTCATGTTGGGTCCTTTTCCGACGTATAGAAATTTATATAACGGTGGACAGGGAAAAGCAGCGCAGCTCCGAGAGATGGTCGGTCATGGGCAAAGCATTTAACACAACTCCTGCGTATACGGAAGAACAATTTTTGGCGCTGTCCACAGCTGTAGTAGCCGCGGGAGGTGCTTTATGATGGCTGATTCCAGACCGACATGAGAGCAAAGAGGTGCAGCATTTACCAAGGCGGGGATATCCTTCTGTTGCCCGCCGATTTTTGCTTGACAGTATAATGGTATTAAAGTACCTTTTTGCCGGAAATAATTAATGGACTGGTAAAGGCAGAACTGCAGGCCGGGTTTCATGCCAGACAGTTCCTTGATTCTGTAAAAACTTAAACATCAGTCTCCGAGCCGTGGCGCCTAAAAGGGATCTTCCCTCAAGGCGGGCCGGCCTATGGGTATCGCTGGAAACGGCGGTGCCTCCCTTTTGCAAAGGAGACCCCAACGGCCGGAGTGCGTCCGGAACCGTCAAGGGGCCTCTCTACCCAGAGATGCCCCTTTTGCGTTTGTTGTACTTGAAGCCGCACCCAAGCGAGAGTGAGTGTAGCGGCAAACAAAAATCCGAAAAATCAGTCTCCGAGCCGTGGCGCCTAAAAGGGATCTCCCTCAAGGTGGGCCGGCCTATGGGTATCGCTGGAAACGGCGGTGCCTCCCTTTTGCAAAGGAGACCCCAACGGCCGGAGTGCGTCCGGAACCGTCAAGGGGCCTCTCTATCCAAGAGACGCCCCTTTTTTATTCACAGGGCGTCCCAAACTCGATTGCCGGGCACCGGCCGCGAGCGTTCATCAACAGACGCAACCGCAAAGATGACTTTATTGGCTGATCACCAAATCAAACAGGGAGGAGGAAAGGAAAATGAAATACACAGAAGCGGGATGCTATCTCGAAGTCGACGTCTTGACGGGAAACATAGACCGTGTGGCGGTCGACCCTAAGGTAATGGAACAAAATCTTTGCAGGCAGGGAATCAGCATCAATGAACCGTGCGGAGGGTTTTGCCAGCATTCGGTCAAGACCTGCCTTCGCGTGGAAGAAAGTGAATGAAAGCGATAGCCCAAGGAGGAACGTTACGAGCGCATTGGTAGATAAGACAGACATCAAGACATGGAATGTGCACATCTAAAGAGAGGTGAAAATGAGATACGCAGAGGCAGGATACTATTTGGAAATCGACCTGGCGACGGGGAACATCGAACGCGTAGCAACCGACCCCAAGCTGATGCAACTTCATCTGGGAGGATTGGGTACCAGCATCAAGGAACATTGGGACCGGGTCCCGCCAGAGGTTAAGGCGTTTGACCCTGAAAACCACCTTATCTTCAGTACCGGCCTTTTGAATGCTACGCCTGCTTTCAGTGCCAACCGTTCCGTTGTCACCTTCGTTTCACCGCAGTCGGGGACGTTGGCCTACCCCATGATGGGGGGATTTTTCGCGGCGGAACTGAAGTATGCCGGCTACGACAAGGTGATCTTCAAGAACAAGTCGCCCAACTGGGTGTACCTGTACATCAACAACGACAAGGTAGAGATACGCGACGCCTCGCATCTGCAGGGAAGAGGCGCCGTTGAAACTCAGGAGCTTATTCGAAAAGAACTGAATCTGCCCAAAGCACAGGTGGCGGCAATAGGCCTTGCCGGCGAGAACCGGGTCTTCACGGCTTCTATCGAGCAGTCCAGGTCGAGCGCCAGCAGGCTCGGCGGCGGCGCTGTCATGGGAGACAAGAAGATAAAGGCAATTGCCGTTCGTGGAACAAAGGACATCTATCTCGCCCGGCCTGAAGAGTTCATGGAACAGATGAAGGGGGTGACGGACTACATCAAGTACAGGTGGGCCAACCCCATCAAGGACGTGATGACCATCTTGTCCGGCATCGGCTCGCCGCAGGAGATGCTGCATACGGACGAAAAGTGGCACACGGAGAACTTTGCCTGGGGCAATGCCCGCACCAGGAGAAGAGACTTCTGGACCGAAGAAATCGACGAATCCTGGTCGAAGTCACAACATGCCGCGGTAAAGCGGTTGATAAGCTGCTTTAACTGTCCTACGCATTGCGGGGCGCTGATTTCCCACAAAGATACCCCGCGATATATGGCGAAATGCTTCGGGAAACTCACCTATGCCATGGCGGCCTACGTCGATGACTTGGACTTCTCCTGGAAGATCCTGCAACGCGCTACCGAGTACGGCGTCGACTCCTTCTCGACCCCCCAGATTCTTGCCTTCGCCGTTGAACTCTATGAAGCGGGCATCCTAACGGACAAGGACTTCGCCGGATGTCCATCCGACAAAGAGGGAAGGTTCTTCTGGCTCCTCGACAGGGTCGTCCGGCGGGAAGGAATCGGCGACGTCCTGGCTGACGGCGTTTATTTCGCGGCGCGCAAGATCGGCAACGGCGCCGAGGCGTTCGATCACAACACCATCAAGAAGCACGAGCAGCTTCCGGTCAAGCTCGGAACGCTGGATCCGCTCTACTTCCTCATGTACGCCACCAACGAGAAGATAAGCATCACCCAGATGGAAGGGCAATGGCCCCAGTCGGCTTTTCCAACCCCGGAGCAGAGAGAGGAGTTCGTCAGGGATTGGCCCCAAATTCCCCATGATAAATTCAAGCAATGGGTACTGGACTGGGAACTGAGGGGAGAAAAGGCAATCCCGTATTATCCGACACCGGACATGTGCTCCGAAATCGTCGACTGGATGGAGATGATGCACAACATCGACGATGCAGTAGGCATGTGCTGCGGCATGTCGTCGTTCTGCCTGAAACCTCCTTACCACATCCACAACTATCCCAAATTGATCTCTGCCGCGACCGGAATGGACCTGGACGAGGATGGGCTGAAAGAAATCGCCAACAGGAATCGGAACCTGCACAGGGCATACAACAACAGGAAAGGGATCAGAAGGGCCGATGAGAAGCCGCCTACAGATCACTGGAAAAAGAGATTCCCCGAACTGGAAGAAGAACTGTTGTCGACCTATTACAAATACAAGGGATGGAACGAAGACGGTATTCCCACTAGAGAAAAGCTGGAAGAGCTGGGACTGGGCTATGTCGCTAACGACTTGGAAAAAAGGGGGATACTGAAAAATGGCGAAAATTAAGAAGAAGATCAGAACGATCACAGTCAATGCGGACAAGTGCAACGGTTGTCGGACCTGTGAGGTGATGTGTTCGGCTTTCCACGCTGTTCCTCCATACAGCAGCAACAATCCGGGACGGTCCCGCATCCAGATCATCACCGACCGGCTTGAGGACATCTGGCTACCCGTTTTTGCCGGCGAGTACACCGAGGCCGAGTGCATGGGGAGAAACAAGTACATCATCGATGGCAAGGAGTACCGCGAGTGCGACTCCTGCCGTGCTTCCTGCCCGGCAAGGGACCTGTTCAAGGAGCCCGACTCCGGCCTTCCTCTCAAGTGCGACATGTGCGATGGCGAAGATGAGCCGATCTGTGTCAAGTGGTGCCTCGTGGACGCCTTGAGCTACGAGGAACGGGAAGAGGAAGTGGAAGAGGAAAAACCGAATATGACCCAGATGGAGATCGGCCTGGAACAGTTCGCAAAGAAACACGGGTTGCAAAATGTAGTAGACACAGTCGCCCGCATGGCAAAGAAGGGGTAGCTGCAGGTTGCGGAACCGTTAGTACAACACGCTCCCCCCGGCTAAAGCCGGGGGGAGATGATGACGGAAGAACCTATGAACTCTTATGAGCAGATTGTTTTAGATGTCTCCGAGGAGGGTGAGCGTCTTTTGGAGGATCGCCTGATCCTGAGAGAGGACGTACAAAAAGTCATCCATCATGCCGAGGTGACCGGGAAGAAGCTGGTCCACCGCTGTACCGGCCGGTCTCTCGCCTTCTACCGCCCGAAAGCGGTCACCTACTGGGTGGAGTACAGCCGGACCGATGAAGCCTATCGTGTCTTTACCGCCTATTCGCACAGGATGGTGTTGAAGTCGAGCGGAAGCACGAATGAATGGGTCAAGTCCGGAGCCGGGAGCGACTGGCATTGCGATCGGTGCCGGACTCCGCTTGAAGTTCAGACAGTCCGACTTCAGTACATGCAGTCGATATTCCCCATCAATCTTCCGGCCTGTTCCAGTTGCGGATTCATACTGATCGACGAGGAACTGGCAATAGGAAAGGTGGCCGAGGCAGAGCAGGCGCTGGAAGACAAGTAGTGCTACCGCTGGGAAGGTGACAATGATGAACGATACTGCATGTAACTGGCTGGAGATTCATGACGCAGTGGGGACGTGCCTGCGTCCGGGTGGCCCGGCGCTGACGGAGAGGGCGTTGGAGGTCTGCGATCTTCCGGCTGGTTCTGTGGTCGCCGATATCGGCTGCGGCGCGGGCGGGACGTTGCTGCACCTTGAACGAACACGATTTTTCCGGCTGGCAGGAGTCGACGCTTCAGCGCCGCTTCTCGCGGTGGCAGCCGCCAGGCTGGAAACGGCTCGACTCGTCTACGGGCGGGCGGAAAATCTCCCCTTCGAGCAGGAAACCTTCGATGCCCTCTTTTGCGAATGCGTCCTTTCAATTGTCGACGACAAGCCGGCGGCTCTCGACGAGTTTGCGCGGGTGGTTAAGGACGGAGGTTTTCTGGTCTTAAGCGACGTTTTCAGCAAAGGCGGTCACGGCAACGGGGGCGACGCGTACTGGCTTCTCTCGCAGGAGGAGCTCCTTGACTCGCTATCGCAGCGCGGTTTCACCGTATTGCTTTGGGAAGTGCACGACCGGCTGCTCAAGGAGTTCGCAGTCCGCATGATCTTCGCCGGCAAATCCCTGCTGCAGTTTTCGGGGTGCGGCCTCAGCTACTACCTTTTGGTTGCCCGGAAAGAGCAGACGATTTTCGAAGCAGCAGGAAACGGAAGGGAGGGAAAATCATGAACGATATATTCCTGCAGCTGATAAAGCTGAGGCCCAAAGGGTACTGCTGCGCACAACTCATCGTAATACTAGCCCTCAAGGCCCGAGGGAAGACCAATGACGACCTGGTGAGATCCCTCGGGGGACTCTGCTTCGGCAACTGGAGCGGCGAGTTCTGCGGAGCCCTTTCCGGGGGAGCCTGCGTTATCTCTCTGTATTCTGGCAAAGGGGGTGAGGAAGAGGCCCTCGACGAGCGGCATATGACGATGATGGGTGAACTGGCGGGGTGGTTCAGGGAGGTTGCCGCCCGTGAGTACGGCGGTACGCGCTGTGATGAAATTCTGGAGAGGTGTCCCGGACACGGCAAATGCGGGCAGATTGTGGCGGAAACCTATAACAAATGCATGGAAATACTGGTGAACCACGGGTTCGACCCCGCAAATGGGAAAGGATAAAGGTCATGAAAACAACCGGTCCCGATGCAACCGAGAGCGTCTGCCCCGTTTGCCTCAAGAGAATCCCGGCCGAACGAGTGTTGCAGGGCGACGAGGTGTTCCAAGTCAAACGGTGCGCAGAACACGGCGCCTTCAAGACCCTCATCTGGCGCGGAGAGCCTTCGCTGGCAAAATGGCGCAGGCCCAAAGCGCCCGTCCATCCCGAACTTTGCTATGGAACCCTCGACAAGGGGTGCCCTTTCGATTGCGGCCTCTGCAGCGACCATCGGCAGCTCCCTTGTTCCGTCCTGCTCGAAGTGACGGACCGCTGCAACCTGCAATGCGCGGTCTGCTTTGCCGATGCCGGCCCCAAGGGGACAGGGGATCCTTCCCTTGAGCGGATCTCCTGGTTGTTGGAACGGGCCATGGCGGCGGCGGGGGCGTGCAGCCTGCAGATGTCGGGGGGCGAGCCGACCCTGCGGGACGACCTTCCGGAGATCGTGGAAGCAGCGCGGCGGATCGGCTTCTCCTTCATCCAGGTGAATACCAACGGCCTGCGCCTTGCCAGTGACAGAGCGTACGCGCAGCGGCTGCAGGCTGCGGGGCTTTCGTCGGTCTTCCTCCAGTTCGACGGGGTTGACGACGAGATTTACCGCACCTTGAGGGGAAGAGCGCTTCTGGAGCAGAAACTTTTGGCCGTCAGAAATGCCGGAGAGGCTGGTCTCGGGGTGGTCTTCGTCCCGACGCTGGTCAGAGGAGTCAACACCGAAGCTGTCGGAGCCATAGTGCGGCAAGCCCTGCAGCTTGCCCCGGTCGTGCGGGGCATCCATTTCCAGCCGGTCAGCTATTTCGGCCGGTTCCCGGAGGAAGAGTGTGGCGCGGACCGGTTCACCCTACCCGAACTGATGAGGTGCCTCCAAGATCAAACCGGAAAACTGCTCAAGGTGGAGGATTTTTCTCCCCCCGGCGGGGAACATGCCCACTGCTCCATGCACGCCACCTACGTCTACTCGGCAAACGGCGGACTGCGCCCGCTGGGGGCTGCGGGCGGCGAATCCTGCTGTACGACGGAGTGCGGCAGCGGTGGCATCAGGCAAACGGTGGATACGGTGTCGCGTCGCTGGAAACTGCCACCTGGAGTTCAATTTCCCAACGCCACTTCGACCTCCGGATCGTGCTGCCGCGGCGGGACCGGACCTGAGACCACCCGGGTCGAGGGCCCGGTCGACTTGGACGTATTTCTCAAGGAGGTCTCAACCAGGAGCTTCACCATATCCGCCATGGCCTTTCAGGATGCCGAGAACCTTGATCTGGAGCGGCTGAAGGGATGCTGCATCTCGGTGATATCCCCCGACGGAAAGCTGGTCCCCTTCTGCGCCTACAACCTCACCAGCCGGGAAGGGAAAAGCCTCTACAGAAAGCAGCCAGGAGACGGACTATGAAAATGACCCCGCTTGAGGGATGGCTTCGCGGAAAGGTGAGTGGTCACCATGACGGAACCCTGGATGAGCAGATCGCCCGGTACCAATTACGGAAACTGAGTGAGACCGTCGCCTACGTCAGGGAAAAGAGCCCCTTCTACCGCGACCTCTTCTGCGGCATCGACTCGGAGTCCACCTTTGACTTTAAAAGCTTCTCCCAGCTACCCTTCACGACCGCAAACGACCTTCGGGAGCAGGGGGGGAGGATGTTGTGCACGTCGCAGGACGAGATCAAAAGGGTGGTAACGCTGCAGAGTTCGGGAACCACCGGCCAGCCCAAGAGGATTTACTTCACAGCCGAGGACCTGGAGGCCACCGTCGACTTCTTCGCGCACGGGATGGCGACCCTGGTGACTCCGGGCGCCACGGTGCTCATCTTTCTCCCCGGGGAGTTGCGGGACAGCGTGGGGGACCTGTTGGCGCGGGCCCTGGTCAGGACAAAGGTGAACCCGGTGGTCTGGGGGGCGGTGCGTGACCCGGCTGCGGCGCGAGCTGAAATAATGAAGCACCACCGCCCCTGCCTGGTCGGAATCCCCACCCAGATGCTGGCCCTGGCACGCGGGGACCTCGCGGGGGCGATTCCGAGGGGGTGGGTGGAGAGCGTCCTTCTTTCCACCGATTACGTTCCCGAGGCTATCGAGCGGGAGCTGGAGCAGCTTTGGGGTTGCCGGGTGCTGACACATTACGGCATGACCGAGACCGGCCTGGGAGGAGGGGTCGAATGCCAGGCCGGGGAGGGGTACCACCTGCGCGAGGCGGATCTTTACACCGAAATCATCGACCCTGGCACCGGATTGACTGTGGCCGACGGGGAGGAAGGGGAGGTGGTATTCACGACCATTTCCCGTCGCGGCATGCCGCTGGTGCGTTACCGGACCGGTGATCTGGCACGTATTATCAAAGAACCTTGCCCCTGCGGCACCGTGCTGAAGCGCCTGGGACGGGTGCAGGGGAGGATCGCGGCGGAAGTCGCTCTCAAGGACGGGAGACGTCTTCGAATGAACGAGTTGGACGAGGCGCTCTTCGCGATCCCGGGTGTGCTGGACTACAGGGCAGAGATCGAGGTGCGGGTGGGGCGGGACCAGCTTCGTCTTTGTTTTCAGACCGTTAAAGGGGAGGAGGAGCAGGTAGCCCGAAAGGCGAGGTCGGCTCTGCTCAGCCGGGAATCCACGAGGGTGCTTTGGCGGGATAAGGTACTGGCCTTGGGGAGCATCACGTTCTGCCCGGCCGGATGGCCGGGGACGGGCGTTGCCAAGCGTCAGATCCTGGACAGGCGGGGAATAGATCTATCCCCGAGAGCCTCAAGCTGTCCAGCGGTCATATCCGCGCTTCGCGTCTGAATGAGGGCAAGAGGATGAATAAATGAAAGAGCCGACAATCAAGCTGCTGTGTCTTTTCTGTCTTCTGCTATTGCCGGTGCGGACCTTGGCTGGCGAGGTCAAACTATCGGTCGCCGCCAGTCTAAAGGACGTGGTGAATGAATTGGCTGACGGTTTTGCCAAGAAGCATCCCGACGTAAGATTTCAGAAAAATTATGGTGCTTCGGGCGCTCTGGCAAAGCAGATAGAAAACGGTGCGCCATCAGATGTGTTCATCTCAGCAAACCTTGAGTGGATGAGCTACTTGAAGAACAAGAAACTGATGGATGCACCAAGTATCGGCACCTTCACCTACAATACGCTGGTTTTTATAGGCTCTTCAGGCAAGAAGGTATCCGGCATGAATGATCTCTTCAAACTCCACAGCATCGCTGTCGGCAGCCCGAAGAGTGTTCCGGCAGGAGCATATGCCATGGAGGCTATCAAAAGAGCCGGCAAGGACAAAGAATTGGAGAACAAGCTGGTCATGGCCAGAGACGCGCGCGACTGTCTCACCTACGCCGAACGGGGAGAGGTGGACGGCGCATTTGTTTACCGGACCGATGCGCTGCAGGCAAAGAAGGCAACAGTTCTCTTCACCGTTTCTCAGGGACTCTATCCGCCGGTGATCTACCCCATGGCTCTGACTGTCACCGGAGCGAAGAACAGTGACGCTGCTTCATTTTATAGGTTCCTCCAAAGTGCGGAGGCCAAAGTCGTTCTCAGCAAATACGGCTTTGCTTTGAAATAACGCCGGTACAGCCTGAATCGAACCTCCCGTTTTTATCCTGGAGATGCAAATGCTCGCGCTGACAAGCACTGATTACGATGCCATACGGCTCTCCATAAAGGTGGCTGCGGCGGCTATGGCCGTATCGCTTCCCTTTGGGGTTGCCTTTGCCTACCTGCTTACCTTTGGCGATTTCAAGGGGAAAGTGCTGCTTGAAGTAGTGGTTAACCTACCGTTAACGCTCCCTCCTGTGGTAATAGGCTATTTGCTTCTTCTGTTGCTGGGAAAGAACGGGTGGCTCGGTTCGCTACTGGATGCAGCCGGGATCCGGCTCATCTTCACCTGGAAGGCTGCGGTTATTGCATCTGCCTGTGTCGGGTTCCCTCTGTTGGTCAGGTCCATCAGGATCGGGATGGAGTCAATTGACATGCAACTGATTCAGGCGTCGCGAACTCTAGGCGCCACGTGGCATGACACCCTAGTTACCGTAATTCTGCCGCTTTCTTTGCACGGAATCATAGCCGGTATGTCCCTTATGTTTGCCCGCAGTCTTGGAGAATTCGGCGCGACTATCATTGTGGCCGGCAATATTCCCGGCGTCACCCAGACCATCCCGCTGGCCATCTACGACTATGCCAGTTCCCCCACAAGCGAAGATCTTGCACTGTCGCTTTGTGCCGTGTCCATCGCCATTTCAGTGGTAGTTCTCTTCTCCCATGAAGTATTCGACAAGAAGCTGGCAAGGAGGAGGTGAAATGGATATCAGGATTTCCGTGGAAAAACAGCTCGGAGGCTTCTCTTTGCAGGCAGATGTGGCGATGACAGGTGAGCGCATAGGCATTTTCGGTCCGTCGGGCAGCGGCAAGTCAACCCTGGTCGGATTGCTGGCCGGATTGCAGCAGCCGGATCGGGGGGAAATCAGCGTCGATGGGGACTGTCTATACAGCAGCAGTAAAGCGATTAATGTCCTGCCGGAACAACGGAGGATCGCCATTGTATTTCAGCAACATTGTCTCTTCCCACATCTGGACGTGAAGGCCAATTTGCTGTATGGATACCGGCGCTGCAGACCTGAGCATCGCAGCATTGATTTCGAATCACTGGTAGAGGTGCTCAACCTGAAGGATCT
This sequence comes from Citrifermentans bremense R1, assembly GCF_000426865.1. GTDB lineage: Bacteria > Desulfobacterota > Desulfuromonadia > Geobacterales > Geobacteraceae > Geomonas > Geomonas bremensis. The sequence continues at coordinate 391,079 of NZ_AUGE01000002.1, read as the reverse complement.
ACTGAGGCGCGGCATCAGCAACCTCTCCGGTGGCGAGAAACAGCGGGTAGCGCTTGGGCGTGCTCTGCTTTCCAATCCCCGGCTTCTGCTGATGGACGAGCCTCTGTCGGCCCTTGACGATACTCTCAGGTTTCAGATTATTCCCTATCTCAAGAGAGTCAGTGAGCAGTTGCGGATTCCTTATCTCTTCATCTCGCATTCTCTCGTGGAAACGCGGCTCATGGCGGATCAGGTTGTTGTCGTATCGGGCGGTGCGATCGTCGCACAGACGACGTCCGAGCAACTTGCCCGGTCCCGTATGGATCTTAGTCCGGTAGGCTACATCAATCTGCTGAAACTCACCCGCCGCCGTAGGGCAAATGACCTGTACGCTTACAGATGGGGCGCAGGCGAACTTCTTATCTCCGCAGGCAGCGAGCAGCATGAGGCACTCTTCGAACTTTCATCCAAGGACATCATCCTGTGCAAGAAGCACCCCGAGGTAATCAGCGCGCGGAATCTGCTGCAATGCACGGTGACCAGTACCTTTAATTCAGGCAACAAGGTAGGGGTGGAACTGGCCAGCGGCGAGGGACGATTGGTTGCAGAGGTTGTGAACCAGGCCGCAGACGAACTGGATATTGGTGTCGGCAGTCAACTTTATGCGGCGATCAAGGCTTCTGCTTTTCGCAGAAGGGGTTAGCCTGATGAAGTCTTTCACTTGCGCTCAGTATCGGGAAGGCTTCGGCGCTGACATGAGGTGGTAGCTGAATGCCCTGAATCCAGTTCACCTTTGACATAGATAATACTCGGCCAGTATATTGGGAGGCAATGAATGGTTTAACGCGTTGGTGACTTCTGGAGAATCTATAGTGACGCTTGAAGAAAAACAAAGAGAATTCAATGTCGCCATGCAGCTGTATACCACCAGGACAGGGTACAAGCTCTTCGGTTCTTTTATCTCGGTTGCTAATGTCTTCCTGCAGGCCTGGCTGCTCTGGCGGGTCCTGCCGATCTCCGTCGGAATATTGGGGCAGGTTATTGCTATTACTGCCGCTTGGCTCATTGCTGACTTTGTTAACGGACTCGTACACTTGTACATGGACAATAACGATCGCTATGACTCCTTCTACGGTCCCCTTGTCGCCAATTTTCATCTGCACCACAAGACCCCTCGTTATCAGCCGAAAAACCTGGCGCTGGTCTATTTCGTCGAGTCGGGGTCCAAAGTCTGGCTTGTCCCCTGTTTGTTCTGTCTGGCACTCGCGGCGGAGTTTGGTGCTGTAAGTCCGCTTCTGCTTCACATATTGGTTTATGCCGGCATCCTTTCCTCTTTGGCTGAAGTGTCACATTACCTATGCCATACCTCCATGTCTCCCATCGCTCTTCGACTCGGTAATCTGGGGATTCTTCTTTCCAAAAAGCGTCACGCTGTTCATCACATGCAGGACAACATGAGCTATGCCTTCCTGAACGGACTCACCGACCCGCTAATCAACCTCATAGCGGCCAGGTCTTCTCGCGGATACAAGCAGAACACCGACCTTCATTACGCTATGTATTGCACTGAAGCCGAGAGCCGTTAGCAGACCTACCCCCTGCAACAGTACAGCAATCAGCCTTTGACATTGATGAGTGATTTATTTATATTGATCTCTAATTTTCTAACTGGGTGGTGGGGAGAGAATGAAAACAGCATCTACGTGGGCATTGCTCTTGACGATGGTTACTCTGAGCGGATGCGGATTCGTGGGGAGCAAGGTAGCCAGATTCACCACTGACTTTGAAGTGCTCCCTTCTGACAACCGCATTCTCTATGAAAGAGGAGCCAAGACTCTTGCCGAGGAAGCGGCCAAGCAGTTGCCCCAGATGATGAATGCGGTTGAGTCAAGGCAATACGGTGCATTCAAAGCGCCGGTAAAGGTTTATGCATTTGCCGGTACCAAAAGCTTTGCAAGATATGCCGGCGTTCCGGAGGTAGTGAAAGGGGCGGGTTTGGGGAGCGAGATTTACCTTTCCGGGCAGCTCCTGGGCAAGATGAACGAGGTTCGTGGAATGCTGGGGCACGAGCTTTCGCACGTCCAGATGTCGCAGACGCTCGGAACTATTACCTACAATCGCAGCCTGCCTCGCTGGTTTCGCGAGGGGCTTGCCATTTACGTCGCAGATGGCGGAGGCGCCACTTCAGTCAGCGAAGCAGAGGCGAAAGAGCAATTTCTGCGAGGGATCCATTTCACCCCGGAGACGGAAGGGGCCCTGTTAAATCTCACCCTCCCAGGTTCGAAAGGGTTGGAGCCGAGGATCTTTTACCGCCAGAGCGGCATGTTCGTCCAATACATGGCCGGCAGGTACCCGGCACAGTTTGAGACGCTCGTGAAAGGGTTGCAGGAAGGGAACCCGTTCGAAGCAGAGTTCGCTGCTGCCTTCAACCTTAAGGTGGACGAGATGTTGCAGAGCTTTATCGGCTCATTGCGAAGAGCATAATCTTCAACTCGACCCGATCCTTGCAGCTCAACCGCAAGCGCCTATACCGGCAGCCGGAATCAGCATGCCACGAAGAGCGGGACGCTGGTCCCCAATCCGTGGGCGACACTGGTAAAGGCATTCTTGTTCTCCAACTTCTCCGCGCCGAAACGCTCCTCGAAGAGCCTGCGGATCATCGGGATGCGCGACGTGCCGCCGGTAAGAAAGACGGTGTCGATTTGGCTGTGCGGGACGCCGGATTTTCTCACTACCTCGTCTACGCAGTCCGCGATTCTAGCGAGATTCTCGCCATTCAACTCCTCGAAAGCCTGCCTGGTTACCGGTTCCTCAATGCAGAGATCGCGCTCGCTGAAGCGGACGTGACTCAGTTCTTGATCTGAGAGCTCGCATTTGGCCTTCTCTATGGACTGGAACAGGAAGAAGCCGTAGTTGTCGCCGATCAGGTGCTCAAGGTTCTCTATGGCTTGCTTGTCTGTCGCTGCATGCTTGATCAGCCTGATCTGTTCCCTGGTTTTCCTTGCCCTCAAAAGCGGAATTCTGTGCCACTGGCACAGGGTGTAGATGATGCTGAGTGGTATGTCGAACAGTTCGTCCTTTCCCATTCCCTTGTATCTGACACCCCGGCCGAAGTACTTGGCTATCCGCTCCCACATTATCTGCGAATCGAACTTGTCCCCCGCCGTGTAAACGCCTCCCAGCGAGAGGACGTCGCTGCGGCGGTCGGAGCGGGCAAAGTCGCCACCGCGCACCTTGATGACGGTGAAGTCGGAGGTGCCTCCGCCGAAGTCGCCGATGAAGACGAGCTTTTCCTCGTCCGCGGCCAGCGACTCCTCGTAAGCCAATGCGGCCGCCACCGGCTCCCACTGAAAGAAGATCTGCTTGAAGCCTGCCTTGCGGGCCGCCTGCTCCAGGCGCTTTTGGGCCAGTGCGTCTTTCGCCGGGTCCTCGGAAAAGAGCACGGGCCGCCCCAGCACCACGGTGTCGACGCTGCAGCCGACGTACTCTTCGCCCCTTTGCTTGATCTTCCTCAGGATGATCGCTACCAGATCGTCGATGCCGTACTTCCTGCCAAAGACCTCGGTGCTTTCAAAGCTGCTGTTGGGAAGGAAGGTCTTTATCGACTGCATGAATCTGCCTGCCGCGCCTTCGTTGATGTAGGTGTTGATCGCCTCTTGTCCGGCGAAGATCACCTGATCCTCGGTGAAGTACAGTACCGAGCGCATCAGTGCGCTGCCTGCGTTCAGTTCGTCCACGTTCACGACTTCGACTTTGTTATTGCGGTAGATGGAGAGGGCGGAATTGGTGGTGCCAAAATCGATACCAAAAACTATCTGCATGGGTGTAACTGCTCCTGATGGGTGGAAAGTAGCGGCTGCGCAGCAGAGACTCCCGAATTGCAGCTTGGGAACCAGCAAGCGGCCTCTCCTAATGTCCCGAAATCGCCTGCGCTACTTTCTGCTCGCCGGGTTGCCCACTTGCAGGGGCCACCTTCTTCTGCAGGTTCGGCTGCTGGTAGGGGGGAAGGCGGTACAACCGCTGGTACATCTCCATGCCGGTCACCACTTTTTTCACGTACTCGCGCGTCTCCTTGAAAGGGATACTCTCCACGAATTCGTCCTGGGGCAGATGGCCGTACCCTTTCTGCCACCGTTTCACGTTGCCGGACCCTGCGTTGTAGGCGGCGATAGCGAGGGTTAAGTTGCGGTCGTAGCTATCCAGCAGGTCTTTGAGGTGCCTGGTCCCGAGCCTTATGTTCAGCTCGGGGGTGGTCAGGCGCTTCGAATCCCCTTTAGACATCGCTTCGGCTGTGGCGGGCATGATCTGCATGAGACCTACGGCGCCGACGGGCGAGAGGGCCGCCGGGAAGTAGTTGCTCTCCTGGCGCATGACGGCGTAGACGAGGCTTTCCGGTATGGCGTTGGCGGCGGCGTGGCGCGCCACGTCCTCTTTGTACGCGAGCGGGTAGGCGACCCCCCAGATGGTGGCGTTGTCCTTGTCGCCGCGCTTTGGCCTCTCATTGGACATGGCGTGGAAGGCGCCGTTGTAATTCTCCATCTCCAGGTAGAGCCGGGCGATGCCGGCAGCACTCCTGTTCTTCTTGCCGATCGAGAGTTCCCTGACCGCCTCATCGTAAAATCCGAGCGAGATCAGCGCCTTTTCCCGTTCGAAACCGGAAGGCATGGGCAGCGCCTCGATGATGCTTTTGGGGGGGAGCGGGAGCTCTTCCCCGGCGTGGTTGTTGCTGATCAGGGCGTAGTACCCGAGCGGGAATTCCGCTGCCAGGGTCGATAACGCCTGCTGCGCACCTTTGGCGTCGCCGGTGGCGGCGAGGGCCTTGCCCAGCCAGTAGAGCGACTTGTCCCGCAGGTCTTCGCGGTCGGTGAGCTTTTTGAACTGCGCGGCGGCGTCTTGGTAATTGCGGGACTGGTAGCTGGCCCAGGCGGATTCCCAAAGCACGTTGGATGGTTTCTGCTGGACGGCTGTCAGGTATTGCTTGAAAAGCGGCAGCGCCTCGCTCCACTTGCGCTGGAACCTTTTCAGGTACGCCGCCTCCAGGAGCGCCTCCTGGCCGGCATTCCCGCTGTTCCGGTCCTGCGCCAGCTGCATGTACAGTTTGAAGGCTTGGTCCTGCTCCCCGGTCTTGTCCAGGGTCCGCGCCAGCCAGAGATCTGATTCGTGGCGGGCGCCGGAGATGTTGGAGAAGGTCGCCTGCGCCTGCTGGTAGCGCCTTGCCTTATAGAGCGCCTGTCCCTTCTTCAGCTTGAGCTTGGCGACGAAATCGGCGCTCTCCCCGGAAAGCGGTATCTCCGCGTAGGCCTCTGCCGCCTGCAGATAGCGTCCCAGCCCGTACAGCGTGCCGCAGCGCTTGAAGAGTTCGGCGCCGGTGTACGGATCGACCTTGGTCCCGGCGCCGGTTAGCCTTTGCAGGTCGCGGGCGGACTTGTCGGAAAAGGAGGAGGCGGGGTAGTTGAGATAGATACCGCGCAGGACTTTCGCCGCCGCAATCGGGTCGCCGAGCTTCTCCTTGCAAAGGGCGGAGCCGTAGAGCGCGGAGATGGAGTCGCTGCCGGACGGGTAGCGCTCGACGAAGGTGGCGTAGCTTTGTTGAGCCTCGTTGTAATGGCGCGCCGCCGCGAGGGTGTCGGCGTACAGGATGAGGGCTGCGCGCACCAGGCGGCTTTCCGGGTAATGCTTGAGGAGCCGGTACAAGAAAGTGAGAGCCTGGTCGTGCCGCTCCAGCTTGGTTAAGGAGAGCCCCTGGTAGTAGAGCGCGTAATCGGCGAGGATCGGGTACCCCTCCGCCGCGGCCGGAAGCTGCGCTGCCGCCTCTTCCCACTGCTCCAGCCGGGCCGCCGCCATGCCGACCATGAAGCTGCGGACCCCTTTGTCGTTTACTTTCGACGCAGCTTCTTTGGCACTACGGTAATCCTTGGCCCGCATGCGGGAGGCGGCGCTTGCCAGTGCTTCGTCGGCGGGCTTGAAGGTCAGTGCTGAGGCGGGAAGGGCGGTGCAGAAAAGTACGGCGGCTGCGGCAATGGCGGTGCGGTTAAACATCATTTCTCCCTTGGGTTCGGCAAAAAAGCTCGACCCGTATTCTTACCGGAGCGAAGCCGAAAAGGCAATGGCCAATTTGTAAGGGGAAAGCCGGCGATGATCCGGCTGGTTCATAGGAGATGCTTATCCGACCGTGCCCGTTCCCGCTTCTTGACTTTCACGGAACGCTTCTGCATTATCCACAACTATGATTTTTTACATATGCTTTTTTCCCGAAGGGGGTTTTCATGCGCAAGGGTAAGGACGCGGTCATGAGGCTTTTGGCCAAGGGGGAACCGATCCCGTACCGGCAGATGCTGAAGGCTCTCAATATATCCCGACGCGACCGGGATCAGTTGGACCAGCAACTGGACTTCCTGGTCGAGTCCGGTGAAATCGTCAAGATGCCGGGGCGCATCTACGCGCTGGCCGGTTCCGGCGACGGCGTGCGCGGCAAGCTCTCGGTCCACCGCGACGGCTACGGCTTCGTCATGCCTGAAGAGGGAGGGGAGGATCTTTTCGTTCCGGCGCGCTATCTCACCGAGTACATGAACGGCGACATCGTGGAGGCCCAGGTAGTCTCGACGCGCCGCGACGGCAAACGGGAGGGGAGGGTGACCGCCCTGGTGCAGCGGGGTGTCACCGAGATCGTCGGGCGCTTCGAGGCGATCGGCAAGGGGGGGAGGGTGATCCCCGACGACCCGAAACTGGGGCGGGATCTCTTCGTTACCCCGGGGGCCGCCGGCGGCGCGGCCAAGGCCAGGGACGGGCAGATCGTGCTGGCGCAGATCACCGCCTATCCCGCGGGCGCGCGTCCGCTGGAGGGAAGGATTACGGAGGTGCTGGGCGAGGCGAACGACCCCGAGGTCGAGGCGCTTACCGTGATCAAAAGGTACGAGCTCCCGCACGTCTTCGACGAGAAGGTGATGGAGGAGGCGCAGAAACAGCCCCAGCAGGTGACCGAAGAGGCCGTGGCCGGCCGCACCGACCTGCGCGAAAGGCTCACCGTCACCATCGACGGCGAGACGGCGCGCGACTTCGACGACGCCGTTTCCGTCGCCCGCGAAGGGGACAAGATCCGGCTCTGGGTCTCCATAGCTGACGTCTCCCACTACGTCGTCGAGGGGTCAAGGCTCGACACCGAGGCGTACCTGAGGGGGACCTCGGTCTATTTCCCGGACCGCTGCATTCCCATGCTCCCGGAAGAGCTCTCCAACGGGATCTGTTCGCTGAACCCCCAGGTGGACCGCCTCACCATGACCGCGGAGATGCTCTTCGACGCCGCCGGCGAGCGGGTCGACGCGCGCTTCTACACGAGCGTCATCAAGAGCGCCGCGCGCCTTACCTATACGACGGTGAAGCGGATCCTGGTGGACCGAGATCCGGAGGCGGTGGAGCAGAACGCCCACCTTGTTGAAGATCTCAAGGTCATGGAGGATCTCTCGCTGCGCCTGAACGCGGTGCGCCGCACCAGGGGGAGCATCGACTTCGACCTCCCCGAGCCCCAGATCGTCCTCGACCTGCAGGGGGAGACCACCGCCATCGTCAGGGCCGAGAGAAACCTGGCCCACCGCATCATCGAGGAGTTCATGCTCGCCGCGAACGAAGCGGTGGCTGGGTTCCTGGAGAATACGCCGGTCCCCTCCCTGTACCGGGTGCACGAGAACCCGGACCCGCTGAAGTTGAAGGATCTCGCCGAGTTCGTCTTCGGCTTCGGCTATATCCTGAAGCTGCAGGACGAAAAGGTGAACCCGCTGGAGCTGCAGAGGCTCCTGGCCGAGGTGGAGGGTAAACCGGAGGAGCGCCTGATCAACGAGGTGCTCTTGCGCTGCATGAAGCAGGCGCGCTACAGCGCCGAGAACCTCGGGCACTACGGCCTTGCGGCGGCAAGCTACACCCACTTCACCTCGCCCATCCGGCGCTACCCCGACCTCGTGGTGCACCGCATCCTGAAGCTGGTGCTGTCGCAGAAGATGAAGCAGGTGGACAAGGACCGGCTCGAGGCGAGGCTCCCCGAGACCGCGGCGCATACCTCCAAGAGGGAGCGGGTCGCCATGGAGGCGGAGCGGGAGATGGTGGATTTAAAGAAGATGCAGTTCATGCGGGACAAGATCGGCGAGGAGTACGACGGCTACATCACCGGCGTCGCCCCCTTCGGGCTCTTCGTGGAGTTGGTGGACCTCTTCGTGGAGGGGATGGTCCCGGTCGCCACGCTCCCGATGGACTACTACGTGCACCTGGAGAAGAGCCACGCCCTCGTCGGGGAGAGGAGCCGCGCCATGTACCGCATCGCGGACAAGATCAGGGTCAAGGTCTCCGCGGTGAACGAGGCGCGCAAGCAGGTGGAGTTCTCGCTGGTGGGGACCCTGGAAAAACGCCCCATCGAGCCGATCCAGGATGTCAGGAACAGCTATGGCCGGATACCGATCAAGGGGAAGCGCCCCAAGCCCCGGCGGCGCTGAAAGCTGTTGCGCTCGCTTTGACCGCTGTGCTATAAAATTTGTTTGAGCTCGGCGCGGCTTTAATTAGGAGATATAGGGCATATGGTTCAAGAAAAAGTTCTGCCGTTCATGGAACACCTGGTCGAACTTAGGAAGCGGCTCATCGTCTGCGTGGTCGCCATCGTGATCGGCATGGGGGCCGCCTGGAACTTCTCCACCGACCTTTTGAAGTTCGTCGAACAGCCCCTGACCGGAAAGACCTACCTGACCGACATAAAGAACAGCGTCTATGAGAAGGTGAAGGAGCGCTACCCGCAGGCGTACCAGCAGTTCAAGCTGGGCGAGCAGCACGATGTGGCGCAGAAGCCGCGCATGCTGAACTACAGCGCGCCTTTGGAGCCTTTCTTCGTCCAGTGCAAGATCTCGATGCTGGCGGGGCTCGTCATCGTGCTTCCCGTTCTCTTCCATCAGCTCTGGCTCTTCGTGGCGCCCGGGCTTACCCGCAAGGAAAGGCGGATGGTGGTCCCCTTCGTCACCACGGCGTCGCTTGCCTTCTGCGTCGGGGCGATGTTCTTTCTGGTCATCATCTGGCCGGTCATCATCAACTTCTCGCTTTCCTACGAGGCGACCGGGCTGCAGAGCTGGTACAACATCTCGGCCTACATAAATTTCTGCCTGCGCCTCATCCTGATGTTCGGGCTGATCTTCGAACTCCCTATCCTTGCGCTGCTTCTGGCGCGCTTTGGCATCATCAACTACAAGATGCTGGCCACGCGCAGGAAGTACGCCCTCTTGGCGAGCGCCATCGTCGCCGCCTTTCATGCCGACCTCATCACCATGTTCGTGATCATGCTCCCTCTGTACTTCATGTACGAGGTCAGCGTCTGGGTGGCCCTTCTCTTCGGTAAGAAGAAGGCGCCGCAGGTGGAGGCGGAACCGGCTGAGGCTTAAGGAATCGCATCGCACATGGTTATTTTCAGAAGCATCTCAGACATAAAGGAAAAACTGCGCCACCCGGCGGTCACCATCGGCAACTTCGACGGGGTGCACCTGGGGCACCGCGAGATCTTCCGGAGGGTGCGCGCACGGGCTGCTGAGCTTTCCGGGGTCTCGGTGGTGGTGACCTTCGTGCCGCACCCGCTGAAGGTGCTCGGCTCCCACAAGGAGATCCGGCTCATCACCACGCGCCGCGAGAAGGAGTTCCTCATCGAGTCGGCCGGGATCGACTACCTGCTGGAGATCCCCTTCGACCGGGAGTTCGCCGCGGTTCCCGCCGCCGATTTCGTGCAAAAGGTGCTGGTGGACGCCATCGGGGTCGAAAGCCTCGTCATCGGCTACGATTACGCCTTTGGCCGCGGCAGGGAAGGGAACGTGCAGTTGCTGCGCGGGATGGGTGAGCGTTACGGCTACAGCGTCGAGGTGCTGGACCCCATCTCCAACGGCGCCACGGTCTACAGCTCCACCAAGGTGCGCGACATGGTGAGCAAGGGGGACGTGGAAGGGGTGGTCGGCGTCCTGGGGCGGCATTACGCCATCACCGGCACCGTGGTGCACGGCCACCAGCGCGGCCGGGGGCTCGGCTTTCCCACCGCGAATCTCGCCATGGAGAAGGACCTCCTTCCGGCGGCCGGGGTCTACGCGGTGAAGGTCTGCATCGGCCACGAGCTTTTGGACGGCGCCTGCAACGTAGGAACGAACCCCACCTTCGGCAACGGGGCGCTTTCGCTGGAGGTATTCCTCTTCGACCTCGACCGCGACCTCTACGGGCGCGAGGTCACCGTGTTCTTTATCGAGAGGCTCAGGGAGGAGCGCCGTTTCGACGACCTCCAGGCGCTCAAGGAACAGATCGCGCTGGACGTTGCGCGCTGCCGGGGCATCCTGCAGGATGCAGAACCGGTCGGGGCCGGCGACTGGGGCCCCCTCAAATGCCGCAACTAACCTAACGCCGTCGCTGACAGGAGCCAAATTGTTCAAGGAAAAACTAGATAAGAAGCTCTTGGTCGGCCTCGCGATCAGCGCGCTTTGCCTGTTGTTGCTCTTCAGGAAGATCGATTTCGCCAAGATGGCGGCAGCCTTCGCCGGAATGGACTACCGCTACCTGGCCCCCGCAATCATCCTCACCTTTGTCAGCTACTACTTCCGGGCGCTGCGCTGGAAGTTCCTCCTGGAGCCCATCAAGAACACCCGGCTCTCCAACCTTTTCCCTTCCACCCTGATCGGGTACATGGCGAACAACCTGCTCCCGGCAAGACTGGGCGAGCTGGTGCGCGCCTACGTCCTCGGGCGCAAGGAGGGGATCGACACCTCCGCCGTCTTCGCCTCGCTGGTGGTGGACCGGCTTTGCGACGGCTTCACCGTTCTTTTGGTGCTGGTCGCGACCTTCTTCACCATCCGGCTTCCCGCCGGTAAGGAAGGGATGCAGCAAGCCCTTGTCACCGGCGGTTATATCACCTTCATCCTTTACCTCGGGGTTTTGCTGTTCCTGGCGCTTTTAAGGAAGCGGACCGACTGGACCCTGATGCTTGTCGCCCGGCTTCTGGCGCCTTTTTCCGCAAAAGCCTCGGAAAAGGCCTCGTCGCTTCTGGGCTCCTTCATCTCCGGCATCCGCATGCCGGCCGGGGCGGCCGGGATGGCGGCGACGGCCGCCACTTCGTTCTTGATCTGGGGCGCCGCGATCTGGCCGATAGATCTGCTGCTGCGTGCCTTCGGCGTTGAGCTTCCGCTGACGGCTTCCATGTTCATCATGGTGTTCCTGGTCTTTGCGGTGATGGTGCCGGCCTCCCCCGGGTTCGTCGGGACTTATCACCTTGCCTGCGTCACGGCGCTCTCAGCCTTTGACATCGTCGGCGAGCGCGCCCTGAGCATCGCCATAGTCATTCACGCCCTGGGCTTTTTGCCCGTGATCCCGGCCGGACTCTTCTGCCTTTGGCGGGACAAGCTGTCCCTGAAGCAAATCAGCGAAAACAACGAATCAGGAGCCCGTACGTGAACATGAACGGAACCCTCAGAAGGCTCGACCCCTTTTCCATCGCGGCCTTCATCATCCCTTTGTTCATCTACCTTTTGACCCTGGCGCCGACGGTCACCTTTTTCGACAGCGGCGAGTTCATCACCGCCATCGCTTCGCTTGGGACCGCGCACTCCCCCGGATACCCCCTGTTCATCAACTACGGCAAGCCCTTTACCTTTCTCCCCTTCGGCAGCATCGCCTTCAGGGTCAACGTGGCCACCGCCATCTCGGCGGCCGCTGCCTGTTACGGCGTCTATTTCCTGACCATGGTCTTGCTCCGGGACGAGCAAGGGCCTAAGCCAGAGCGGCTAGGCACCCTCCCGGCGAGGCTCAGCGCCCTGAGCGCCGCGCTCACCTTCGCCTGCACCGCGAGGCTCTGGCTGCAGTCGAACCACGACAAGCCGTATCCGCTCTTAGCGTTTATCTGCGCCATCGTCTTCTGGCTCATGCTCCTTTGGCGCGACAGCTATCTGGAAGGGCGCGAGCGCCCTTGCTACGTCTACCTCGGGGCTTTCCTGGTCGGGCTTGCCACCGGGGCGCACCAGATCATCGTGCTGATGATACCGACCTACGCCTGGCTCCTCATCTCGGCGGACCGGCGCGTGGTCTTGCGGGTGAAGGAGTTTTTCATCGCCTTCGCCTTCGGCCTCTTAGGGTTCGCCATCCACCTGCACCTGGTAGTACGGGCGCTGCAAAAGCCGTTGCTCAACTGGGGGGACTCGAAGAACCTCACCCAGTTCCTCTGGAACCTGCTCAGGAAGGGGTATCCGGTGGATAAGCCGTCCCGCGGCCCGGAGCTGTTGTGGGCACAGGTGAACGCCTTCAATATCCCCTACGAGTTCACCATATTCGGGATGCTGCTGCTGGTGATGGGGCTGGCCGGTTTCGCCCTCACCAAGAAGAGGTACCTGGTCCTTGGGTACCTGATCGCGCTCGCCTCATTCCTTCTGGTCATCGTCGGCTACTTCAACACACCCAGCGATATGATCTTCCTCACCGAGGAGTTCTTCACCCCGCTCTACCTTCTGAGCGCGGTCTTCATCGGGGTCGGGCTCTTCGTCATGATCAGGGAGATCGGGAACCACCTCCCCGATCGCGCGGCGCTGCGGGCCGGGATGCTCCTGTTCCTCTTCGCGCTTCCGGTCGCCGTCTGCGTGATGAACTACCGCGAGAACGACCAGCACCAGAACTACATCGCCTTCGACTACGCCTCCAATACGCTCAGGTCCCTGCCGCAGAACGCCGTCATGTACACCTGGGGCGATTCGGGGGCCTTCCCCCTTTGGTACCTGCAGGGGGTGGAGCGGATGCGCGAGGACACCGCCCTGCCGCATACCCCGCACCTGGTCTTCGACTGGTACCTGGACAGCATGCCGGTGCTTTTCCAGCACTCGAGCCTGTACGCCCTCCGGCCGGACCAGCGTTACCCGGAGAACACCCTGCTCATGTCCGTGATGGAACAGTACGCGCAGCGCCCGGTCTACATCGACTTCTCCACCAGGTACTCGGTCGAGTTCCAGACCTTCCAGCTGCACCAGCGCGGCATCATCTACCGGCTGGACCCCTCGAACCTTCCCCCGGTCCCTTCGGATTCCGATATCTGGGGGCTCTACTCCACCCGGGGGCTCCTTGGGGAAAGCGACATGTTCTTCCGCGACCTGGACACCGGCAAGGCGATCCTCATCTACGGCGCGGCGCTTTTGGAGTCAGGTGAGAACCTGCTGAAGCTGGGGCGCAAAGATGCGGGGGTGTGGGCGCTGGATCTGGCCGGGCGGATCACGCCCCAGGCGGGGCAGCAGGCGCTGCAGATTCTCAGAAGCTACGGGGTGCGCTGATGACTATTACAGGAAAGACCAAGGTCGCCGGGATCATCGGCTGGCCGGTCTCCCATTCGCTTTCGCCGCCGATGCATAATGCCGCCTTCGAGGCTCTCGGGCTCGACTTTACTTACGTCCCGTTTCCGGTGGCGCCGGAGCGCCTTGCCGCAGGGATAGCCGGCCTCGCCGCGCTGGGTGTTGTCGGCTTCAGCGTCACCATCCCGCACAAGGTGGCGATCTTGCCCCTTTTGGACCGGGTCACGCCGGAAGCCGAATTGATCGGCGCGGTGAACACGGTCGCGGTAGAGGAAGGAGCCCTCACCGGCTACAACACGGACGGTATCGGGCTTTTGTCCGCGCTCCGCTCGAAGCTCGGCTTCCACCCCGAGGGGCGCTCGGTGCTGGTGCTGGGAGCCGGGGGTGCTGCCAGAAGCGCCGTTGCCTCGCTGGGACTTGCCGGCGCCGGCAGGGTCGAGGTGGCGAACCGCTCCCTGGGCGCCGGGCGCGGCCTGGCAGAGGCGATGCGGGCGCGCCTTGCCGGGACCGATTTCGGGTTTCAGCCGCTGGGGCAGCTATCCGATAAGGGATACATGTCCAGCTTCGACCTCGTGGTCAACACCACCTCGGTGGGGATGGCGGGGGACGCCTTCGCCGGGCTCGATCTTGCCACGCTGAAGCCCGGCGCCTGCGTCTACGACATGGTGTATGCGCCTCCGGTAACCCCCTTGCTGGCTCAGGCGGAGGCCGCCGGCGTGCCGTGGGCGAACGGGCTGGGGATGCTGGCCGCGCAGGGGGAGGCGGCATTCCGGATCTGGACCGGGGCCATCCCTCCGGAGGGGTGCATGGAAAAGGCGCTGGCCGCCCGGCTCTCAACCCCAGGTAACCCTTGACATTACTGTCATTACAAAATACCATTCACAGGTTCTTTAACCCCCTGAGGTACCTATGCACGTAAGCAGACTGGGTGAGCTGCTGGTCAGCAACAGCCTCATAACCAAGGAGCAGTTGAAGCAGGCTCTGGCCGAACAAAAAGCGGCCGGAGGCCAACTGCGTCTGGGCTCGATACTGGTCAAAGAGAACCTGATCAGCGAGGCAGACCTCACCTCCTTCCTTTCCAAGCAATACGGCGTGCCCACCATAAACCTCGCAGACTACGAGGTGGAGCCCTCGGTGGTTAAGATCATTCCCGCCGAGATCGCTCACAAATACCAGATCGTACCGGTCAACCGGGCCGGCTCCACGCTGATCATAGCGATGAGCGACCCCTCCAACATCTTCGCCATCGACGACATCAAGTTCATGACCGGATACAACGTCGAGGTGGTGGTGGTGGCCGAGAGTTCCATCAAGGCCGCCATCGACAAGCTCTACGACCAATCCGCGTCTTTAGCCGACGTGATGAACGACCTGGAGATCGACGACCTCGAGGTGGTGGGGGACGACGAGGAGGTGGACGTAGGTTCCCTGGAGCGCGCCACCGAGGACGCCCCGGTCGTCAAGCTGGTGAACCTGATCCTCACCGACGCCATCAAGAAGAAAGCTTCCGATATCCATATCGAGCCCTACGAGAAGTACTTCCGGGTCCGTTACCGCATCGACGGCGTGCTCTACGAGGTGATGAAGCCCCCCTTGAAGCTGAAAAACGCCATCACCTCCCGCATCAAGATCATGAGCGAGCTGGACATCGCGGAAAGGCGACTCCCGCAGGACGGCCGCATCAAGATCAAGCTGGGCGGGGGGAAGGACATGGACTTCCGCGTCTCGGTGCTCCCCACCCTGTTCGGCGAGAAGATCGTTCTGCGTCTTCTGGACAAATCGAACCTGCAGCTCGACATGTCGAAGCTTGGCTACGAGCATGAAGCGCTGGCGCACTTCCAGCGCGAGATCCACAAGCCGTTCGGCATGGTTCTGGTCACAGGCCCTACCGGCAGCGGCAAGACGGTTTCCCTCTACTCGGCCCTTTCCGAGTTGAACAAGGTCACCGAGAACATCTCCACCGCCGAGGACCCGGTCGAATTCAACTTCGCCGGCATCAATCAGGTGCAGATGCACGAGGACATAGGGCTCAACTTCGCGGCCGCCCTGCGCGCCTTCCTGCGGCAGGACCCCGACGTCATCATGATCGGCGAGATCCGCGACTTCGAGACCGCGGAGATCGGCGTGAAAGCAGCGCTCACCGGCCACTTGGTGCTTTCCACGCTGCACACGAACGACGCCCCTTCGACCATCAACCGCCTGCTCAATATGGGGATCGAGCCCTTCCTCGTCGCCTCGGCCGTCAACCTCATCTCGGCGCAAAGGCTCGCGCGCCGGGTCTGCAGCGAATGCAAGATGGTGGAGGAGGTTCCCCCCCAGTCGCTTATCGACGCGGGGCTTCCCCGCGAGCTGGCCGAATCCGCCGTCTGCTACAGGGGGACCGGCTGCCCCAAGTGCAACGGGACCGGGTACAAGGGGAGGGTCGGCTTCTATCAGGTCATGCCGATGCTGGAGCCGATTCGCGAGCTGATACTGAACGGGGCCAATACGGCCGAGATCAAGAGGGAATCGATGCGGCTGGGTATCAAGACGATGCGCCAGTCCGGTCTTACCAAGCTGGTGGAGGGGGTCACCTCCTTCGAGGAAGTGCTGAGGGTGACGGTTGCGGACGACTAACAAGACGAGGTACTCATGATCAACTTTCACCAAATGCTGAAGGAACTCGTGGAACGTAACGGTTCCGACCTGCACATAACCACCAACACCTCGCCGCAGATCCGCATCGACGGCAAGCTTACCCCGATGGACATCCCGCCTCTGACCCCCATCGAGACCAAGCAGCTTTGCTACAGCATCCTGACCGACTCGCAAAAGCACAAGTTCGAGGAGGAGAACGAACTCGACCTCTCCTTCGGCGTCAAGGGGCTATCGCGCTTCAGGGGGAACATCTTCGTGCAACGCGGCGCCGTCGCCGGGGTCTTCAGGGTGATCCCCTACAAGATCCTCACCTTCGAGGAACTGGGGCTTCCGCCGGTAGTGAGGACGCTTTGCGACAAGCCGCGCGGCCTGATCCTAGTTACCGGCCCTACCGGCAGCGGCAAGTCCACCACACTCGCCTCCATGATCGACCGGATCAACCTGGAGCGCCACGACCATATCGTGACCGTCGAGGACCCGATCGAGTACCTGCACCCGCACAAGGGATGCATCGTGAACCAGCGCGAGGTCGGGGCGGATACCAAGAGTTTCAAACACGCGCTCAAGTACGTGCTGCGCCAGGACCCGGACGTGGTGCTGATCGGCGAGTTGCGCGACCTGGAGACCATCGAGGCGGCGCTTACCCTCGCCGAAACCGGCCACCTCTGTTTCGCGACCCTGCACACCAACTCCTGCGCCCAGACCATGAACAGGATCATCGACGTCTTCCCTCCCTACCAGCAGACCCAGGTGCGTACGCAGCTCTCCTTCGTGCTCGAAGGTGTCATGTCCCAGACCCTGATACCGAAAGCAAACGGCGGGGGGAGGGCGCTCGCCCTCGAGGTCATGGTTCCCAATCCCGCCATCAGGAACCTGATCCGCGAGGACAAGGTGCACCAGATCTATTCCCAGATGCAGGTGGGCCAGGAGAAGTTCGGCATGCAGACCATGAATCAATGCCTGATGAACCTTTTGGCCAAGCGCATCATAACCGTTGAAGACGCCCTCGGGCGCTCCTCCGAGCCGGACGAACTGAAGCAGATGCTCGCACCGGGGGCGGCTGCCGGGCAGGTCAGGCGTCCCCCCCAGAGGTAAGGTCAGCCGGTCCCTTGGCGGGGCTGCAAAAGGAGTAAGTAATGCCTAAGTTTGATTGGGAAGCAAGGAGCAAGGCCGGAAGCACCCAGAAGGGGGTGATGGAGGCCGCAAACGCGGCCCAGGTCGAGTCCCAGCTCAAAAGATACGGATTTTCCGGCATCACGGTGAAGGAACAGGGGAAAGGGCTGGGCATACAGCTGAAGCTCCCCGGCTCCGGCGCGAAGAAGATAGAAACCAAGGACCTCGTGGTCTTCACGCGCCAGTTCGCCACCATGATCGACTCCGGCCTCCCCCTGGTGCAGTGCCTGGACATCCTGTCCGGACAGCAGGAGAACAAGACCTTCAAGGAGATCCTGGTCAAGGTGAAGGAGAGCGTGGAGAGCGGCTCCACCTTCGCCGACGCCCTCGCCAAACACCCCAAAGCCTTCGACCAGCTCTACGTCAACCTGGTAGCTGCAGGCGAGGTCGGCGGTATCCTCGACACCATCCTGGCCAGGCTCGCAGCCTACATCGAGAAGGCGATGAAGCTGAAGAAGCAGGTGAAGGGCGCCATGGTGTACCCGATCACCATCATGTCCATCGCGGTCATCGTGGTTGGCGTCATCCTGATCTTCGTCATCCCCACCTTCGCCAAGATGTTCGCCGACTTTGGGGGCGAGCTTCCGATGCCGACCAAGATGGTCATCGCCCTGTCCAACTTCCTGACCAAGTACATAGTGGTCATCATCGCCGCCCTCTTCGGCATCAAGTGGGGCATAGGCAAGTACTACGCGACCCCCGGCGGCAGGAAGAAGATCGACCGGTTCGCGCTGCAAGCTCCCATAGCCGGCCCCCTGATCCGGAAGGTCTCAGTGGCTAAGTTCACCCGCACCCTGGGGACCATGATCAGCTCCGGCGTACCCATCATGGACGGCCTGGAGATTGTTGCCAAGACGGCCGGCAACAAGATCGTCGAGGAGGCGATCTACAAGGTGCGCCAGTCCATCTCCGAAGGGAAGACCATCGCCGAGCCCCTGGCCGAAAGCGGCGTTTTCCCTCCCATGGTGGTGCAGATGATCTCCGTGGGCGAGGCGACCGGCGCCATGGATGCCATGCTCAACAAGATCGCCGACTTCTACGACGACGAGGTCGACGATGCGGTCGGCGCCATGACCTCGATGATGGAACCGCTATTGATGGTGTTCCTGGGGACTACGGTTGGCGGCCTGGTCATCGCGATGTACCTGCCGATCTTCAAGCTCGCCGGCGCGGTCGGCGGTTGATTGGATGATCGACAGGAAAAGGGTCTTCTGGTTCATACTGCTTAGGCTGCTGGTGGTGTCCGTCTTTTTGGTCACCACCTTGTATCTTGACGTACATACCTACGACGTAAGCGGCGACGTCGCCCCGAAGGTGCTGATAAGGCTTATCGTCGCCACCTACGTTTTCTCCCTCGGGTCGCTGGCGGTGCTGTACTACTCCCGCCAGGTGCGCACCCTCACCTACGCCCAGATCGTCTGGGATCTGATCCTGGTCACGGTGATGATCCTGATCTCGGGCGGGGTGACTTCCCCCTACGCCTTTCTCTACTTCCTCTCGATCATCAGCGCCAGCACGCTCCTGGCCCGCTCGCAGGCGTACTACACCGCCTCGCTCTGCGTCATCCTCTACGGGGCTATCCTGGATTTCCAGTACTACGGCAAGCTCGTTCCGCTGGGACTCTCCCCCTCCCCGGCGCATCAGTACGGGGCCGAGTACCTCTTCTATCTGATCTTTCTCTACTGCGCCGCGTTTTTCCTCACGGCGATTCTCGCCGGGCACCTCTCCGAGAGGGCCAGGCGCTCCGAAAGCGCCTTCCAGGAGAAGGTGATCGACTACGAGGAACTGGAGCGGCTGAACTCCTGCATCGTCTCGGCGATCGACTCCGGGCTCCTCACCATCAACCCCGCCGGAAGGATCCGCGTCTTCAACCGTTACATGGAGCATCTGACCGGGCTCTCGCAGCAGCAGGCCTACGACCGTCCGCTGGCCGAGGCGATCGCAGGGCTCTCCCCCTTCGACAGTTGCTTCTTCGAAGGGGGACAGGGCGAGTTCCGGCACCAGGGGGGGGACGGGCGGCAACTGCTCCTCTCCTTCAAGTCGGTGCCGCTCACGGACAAGGACGGCGTTACCGTCGGTGCGATCTTCGACATCCACGACCTGACCGAGATGAAGCGTCTAGCAGCGGAGTTGAAACGAGCGGACCGGCTCGCCGCCGTCGGGGAGCTTTCCGCCCGCATGGCGCACGAGATCAGGAACCCCCTCGCCGCCATCAGCGGGTCGGTGCAGTTGGTGGCGCTCAGGCCCAGGGTCGACGAGAAGGACAAGCGCCTGTTCTCCATCATCCTGAGGGAGACCGACCGCCTGGACGGACTCTTGCGCGATTTCCTCTTCTACGCCAAACCTACCCAGCCCACGAAGATCCCCCTCAAGCTGCGCCAGGTTATCGCCGACCTCTGCTCGCTTTTATCCACCGACCCGCGCCTCGCTGGGGTGACTATCGAGAACCGGGTGCCCGATGACCTGGTGGTGGTCTTCGACAAGGACCAGTGTTCGCAGGTCTTCTGGAATCTGTTGGTGAACAGCGCCGAGGCGATAGCCGGGGAAGGGGCCATCGTCCTCGAGGCCAGCGCCGTCCGCAGCGGAAAGAAGGGCGAGGTTCGGATCAGCGTCAGGGACAGCGGCTCCGGGATGAACCAGGCGGATGTGAAGCGGGTCTTCGAGCCCTTCTTCACCACCAAGAAGGGGGGGACGGGCCTCGGTCTTGCCACCGTTTACCGTATCGTCGAGACCCACGGAGGCCGCATGGTCGTTGACAGCGCCGAAGGGGCCGGGACCACGGTCACCCTCTATCTTCCCGCGTGAACGGATATGCGCTGAAGGGCTCGATCTGACCGACGATCATCAAAACACGAGGGTTGCCGCGGCAAACGGAACACCCATTTTGTCTGAGAGGTAAAGCGATGCGCGCCAGGATACTGGTAGTCGACGATGAACTGAGTATGCGTGAATTTCTCTCCATCCTGCTGGAAGGGGAGGGGTATCTGGTGGACCAGGCCGAGAGCGCTGAGGACGCGCTGCGCTGCATGGGGGAGCAGCGCTACGAGATGGTGATCTCGGACGTCCTGATGCCCGGGCTTGGGGGAATAGAGCTCCTCTCCAGGATCAAGAGCGAGTCCCCCGAGACAGCGGTGCTGATGATTACCGCCTTCACCACGGCCGAGCAGGCGGTCGAGGCGATGAAGCTTGGCGCTTACGACTACATAGGAAAACCCTTCAAGGTGGAAGAGGTGAAGGTGCTGGTCAGAAACGCCCTGGAAAAGCAGAGCCTGGTACAGGAGAACAAGCGGCTGAAGGCCGAGGTGCAGGAACGTTTCAGTTTTTCCGGCCTGATCGGCAAGAGCAAGCAGATGCGCGAGGTGTACGACCTGATCGCCAAGGTGGCCGACAGTACTGCCAACGTGCTCATCACCGGCGAGAGCGGCACCGGCAAGGAACTGGCCGCGAAGGCGATCCATTACAACTCCCCCAGGAAAAGCGCCCCCTTCGTCGCGGTCAACTGCGGCGCCATCCCCGAGACCCTGATCGAGAGCGAGCTCTTCGGGCACGCCAAGGGGGCCTTTACCGGCGCCATCGCTGACCGTCCCGGCCTCTTTGAACAGGCCGAAGGGGGGACGCTGTTTCTCGACGAGATCGGCGAGGTGCCGCTGCAGTTGCAGGCGAAGCTTTTGCGGGTGCTGCAGGAGCGCGAGTTCCGCCGGGTGGGAGGCGCCACCTCGCTCAAGGCGGACGTGCGCATCGTGGCCGCCTCCAACCGCAACCTCGAAGAGCAGGTGCGGGAGGGAAGCTTCCGCGAGGACCTTTTCTACCGCCTCAACGTGGTCATGCTCCGCATGCCGTCGCTCAAGGAGCGGGCCGAGGACATTCCTGCCCTGGTCGAGCACTTCTACAAGAAGTACTCCCTTTGGTCCGGCGCCGACGAGATCATCACCCCGGACGCGCTGAAGGCGCTGTTCAACTACCCCTTCCCCGGCAACGTAAGGGAACTCGAGAACCTGGTGGAGCGCTGCGTGGTGCTGGGAAGCCGCGTCATCGCCCTCGACTGCCTCCCCGCCGGCGTGCGCGAGCATAAAAGCGTTACCCCGGCAAACGGCGAGACGGAGATCCCCGAAGAGGGGATGGACCTGCAGGCGTACCTGGACAACCTGGAGCAAAAGCTCCTGGTGCAGGCGCTGGATAAGTGCGGAGGAGTGAAGAAACGGGCGGCGGCGCTCTTGGGGATGACCTTCCGTTCCTTCCGCTACCGACTGGCGAAATTCGGCATGGACGAGGAGTAGGTGACGAAAAACGTCACCTTGTTGGACCCAAAATTGTCGCAGTGCCGCTTTTGGTAAAAATCGCGGCTTTAATATTTCTCGGCAATAAGTATGCTACTTCAGGGTGTTGTAGGTTTTTCCGCTGTTGGCCCGCTACTTGCTAATGAGATGTCGTCTTGAGCAGGTTACAGGTTTCTACCTGGATCTTTAGAGTCGGCAACCCACCAACGAAAAGGAGAAACAGATGTTAAACAAACTCAGAAGCAACAAAGGCTTCACCCTGATCGAGCTCTTGATCGTCGTTGCGATCATCGGTATCCTCGCCGCCATCGCAATCCCGCAGTTCTCCGCGTACCGCGAGAAGGCCTACAACGCTGCGTCCAATTCTGACCTGAAGAACTGGAAGACAGGCCAGGAAGCATACCAGGCTGATTTCCAGGCCTATCCCGCAGCTTACGACGTTCACTAACTAGGCATATAAATTTAACGATTCATGGGAGGATATATGAAGAAAATGGCTCTGCTTTCATCGCTTGTTGTGTTCGCTTCGACCGCGGCTTTCGCTGCGCCGCTTGCTACTCACGTCCCGACCACCGGCGGTGCTGTGGCAATCTACGGTGGTACCGGCGCTGCTGAAGCTCTAGCCGCACCGACCTCGCTCGTTAAGACCTCCACCGGCGTTAACGGGCTGGTCGACTACCCGGGCAACACCGCCTACCTGATCATAACCAAGCACACCACCGGTTCTAAGGTCTTCGGTACCTGCAACGGCGTCAACAACATCTATTGGAGGCAAGTGACCTCCGGAACCCTCGCTACCACAATGCTGACTGGCATCACCTCGGGTTCGGCAGCCACCTCCAGCTTCGTAGGCAATGGCTGGACCTCCTACTAAAAACCGGTATAAGCTGACAACTAGACAGGTAAGCGGGATGTTTCGGCATTCCGCTTTTCCTTTTTAATGTGCGACAAACCATCTCGAACCGGCGCGGGATCGCGCGTGGGGCTGAGGCCGAATAAGAGTGGATTTTTTTCAAAGGGAGCTGTCTTTGTGACCAGCATCATACAGATTACGTTGAAAGGCATTTTTAGAGACCGCGTTTTTCAGGGGATCATGGCACTTGCGGTCTTGTTCCTCTTCATTCCCTCGGCCGCATCCCTTTCCATGCGTCAGGTGGTGGAAACATCGATCACCCTTTCCCTGTCTTTGATCTCTTTCATCCTGCTGCTGCTCTCGGTGTTTTTGGGCGCGACCTCGCTTTGGAAGGACATGGAACGGCGCTACACCTTCAGTGTGATCAGCCTGCCGGTAAGCCGCAGCTCGTACCTCCTGGGCAGGTTCTTCGGGCTCGCGCTATTTCTGGTCATCACTGCAGCGGTTCTGGCTGTTGCTGCCCTGCTCGCCATCAAATTCGCCGTTTTGATGTACCCCCCTGACCGGCCGGTTCTCTGGGGCGCACTGGTTCTGGCGCTGCTCTTCGCCACGCTTAAGTACATCCTCCTCGTCGGGGTGGCCTTGCTGTTGTCGACGGTGAGCACCTCATTCTTTCTCCCCATCTTCGGCACCATCTGCGCCTTCCTCGCCAGCGGCATCACGCAGCAGGTGTACGAGTATGTGCACATGCCCGCCTCGGCCAACGCGGTTTCCCCCTTCTTGAAGTCGGCGGCCACCGTTTTGTACTACCTGCTGCCTAACCTGGCCGGGTTCGACCTGAACGTGAACGCCATATACGGTATCCAGCCCAACCCGAACGGACTGATGATCACGCTAGGCTATTTCCTCGCCTACACCTCCATCCTGCTGGGCGCTGCCGCTCTCCTGTTCGATAGGAGGGAGATGCAGTGACCAAACGTGCCCCGCTGGCGCTGCTCATGGTGGGTCTGGTCAGTTACTCACTGTTGATCTCCCCTTTCGCCTCCTACATGCGCAACAAGCCGATCGCGGAGAAGCTTGGCTACGTTCCCAGCATCAAGGTCCTGAAGCCCTTGAGCGCCGATCACAAGGAGTTCGTCGGCGCTTCGCTGGTGCTCAAGGTGACGATGTACTTCGGCGGCCTGATCGGCAAGATGCAAAATGGGCGGTTGTCCGAGCCTGCTGATCTGCAGGGGATGTCTCGTCTGCTGCACCAGGCGGTTCGGCTCGATCCCTACAACATGGACTGCTACTATTTCGCCCAAAGCTTCCTGACCTGGGATGCCGGGCAGATCGAAGTGGCGAACGAGATGCTGAAGTACGGGATGCAGTACCGGTCCTGGGACTGGTACCTCCCCTTCTTCGCCGGGTTCAATCACGCCTTCTTCCTCAAGGACTACCCCAAGGCAGCGGAGTACTACCGAAAGGCCGGAGATTTAAGCGGCATGGACCTGCACATAAAACTTGCTGGGCGCTACCTGCAGGAGTCCGGTCAAACTGAGTTGGCCATTGGTTACCTGAAAGGGATGGTGCGGACCGCCAACAACCCCGCCATCAGGAAGAGCTACCAGATCCGCCTGCAGGCCTTTCAAGAGGCACGTCGCATCGAGGTCGCCAGGGACCTTTTCGCTGCTCAACATGGCGCTCCGCCCGCTACGGTCGAGCAACTTGTTCATGCAGGGCTTTTGGACCCGAAGCCGTCTGATCCCTATGGGGGGGCCTTCTACCTCGAAGCCACCGGCAAGGTCTCCACAACCAGCAAGTTTGCCTTTGCCACCGGAAAAAAGTGAGGAAAATCGATGTACGCAGTTGAGATCAGAGGGCTCTCCAAGAGCTACAAGACGAAAAAGCTGAGGACGGTTGAAGCCCTGAAGGGATTGAGCCTTGACATTGAGCAAGGTGAGGTCTTCGGCTTTCTGGGACCAAACGGAGCAGGAAAGAGCACAACCATCAAATGCTTGATGGGACTGATCCGCCCCACTGCCGGAGCAGCCTCCATCTTGGGGTGCGACATCGCCTCCCCGCAAGCCCGCAGGCAGGTCGGCTACCTTCCCGAAAATCCTGCCTTCTACGACTACCTGAGTGCAGAGGAGTATCTCCGCTTCGTCGGCAAGATGTTTGACATGTCACCTGAGGACGCGGCCCGTCGCGTCCAGGAGGTGCTGAACCTGCTCGAACTATGGGAACCCCGCAAGCGTCTGATTCGCACTTACAGCAAAGGCATGGTGCAACGCCTTGGGCTTGCCCAGGTGCTCATCCACGACCCGGAGGTCTACATACTGGACGAACCGATGAGCGGTCTGGACCCGCTGGGGCGCGCCCTGGTCAAAGAGATCATCCTGGACCTGAAAAAACGCCGCAAATGCGTGTTTTTCAGCACCCATATCACCGACGACGTGGAGAAGGTGTGCGACAGGGTCGCCGTGATCAACAAGGGCGACCTCCTCGCCGTGGATCGCGTGGAGAACATTCTTGAGCGCGGGGTAGAGGGGTATGACGTCACGGCCGCGAGTGCTGACGGACAGGTGCAGGAGCTCTTCGTGCACAAGGAGGAGCTCCCCTCTTTCCTGAAGCAGACGCTGGACCAGAAGCTGGCCATAGAGAAAATCGAGCCGCGTCGCAAAAACATGGAGGCCTTCTTCCTTGAACTTGTGGCTCGGTAAAAAGCCGCTGCAACAGTCGCTGCTCTCCTTTCTGCTGCTAGCCGCAGTGGTCATCGCCATTTATTACCCTGCACTCACCGGCGGGATCCACACCATCGATGATCCCGGTATCGTCTCCCTTTACTCGAGTTCGCCCTCGCTCTCCAAAGTGCTTGCCCCCGGGACGGGCTACTATTACCGTCCTCTGCTGGAACTGTCCTACTGGATTGACCAGCGCCTCTGGGGCATGGCGCCGAGCGCCATGCATCTTGAGAACGTACTGCTGCACCTGGCGAACGCGGCGCTGGTGTTCGCGCTGGCACGCCTTCTCTGCAGCCGCCAGCCGGAGGCGCACCCTCTGCTCCCTCTTGGCGCGGCTTTCCTTTTCGCACTGCACCCGGTGAACGTCGAGGCGGTGGGGTGGATCGCCGGCAGGACCGATCCCATGCTGGCGCTCTTCTGCCTTTCCGCCTGCTTTTTCTGGGTGAAGTGGCTCGACAGTCCCAAAGTTACGTCGCTTCTCATGGCTGGCGCCCTCTTTGTCTGCGCCGCACTGACCAAGGAGGTGGCGCTCGCATTCATCCCGGTCGCGCTGATCCTGGCCTATGGCTTACTGCCCCGGCAGGCCCTTGTCTCGCGGCGTACCGTCGCGCTGCTGCTCCTTGCGGCTTTAGTGTCGGGGGGGCTTTTGTTCCTGCTGGTCATGCAGCACTCCGGGAGCTTCAGTGCCATAGCTCGGCTCCTTTCCCCGAACGACGCGCGTTTGGGGACGAATTTACAAGCAATCCTTGCAGCCTTTGGCTTTTACTGCAGGAAAATGCTGTTTCCGCTGCCGCTGAACTTCGCCATCACCGACATCCCTGCTCCATACGCGCTTTTAGGCATCATGGTGGCGCTAGGGTTGCCGCTTTCTTTGCGCAGGGGGAAACCGGCCTCCTGCTTTTTCGCCGCCGCGGCGCTCATGGTCATTCCAGCCCTGGTGTTGGTGCTGCGTAACATCTCCTGGACGCCGGTCGCCGAGCGCTACCTATACCTGCCGACAGCCTTTTTCTCGCTGGGGGTCTGCTCCTTTCTCTCCGGGCGTGAGCGCAAGGTTCAGGTTGCAGCCCTCCTTGTACTGGCGTTGCTTGTCTCCGGATCCGCCCTGGTGTGCCAACAAAGAAACGCGCTCTGGCAGGACAAGGAGCAGTTCTACCGTGATGCGCTGGTGAAGTCGCCATACTTCGCCCCGCTGTATAATGAACTGGGGGCGCTGCTTCTCAGGGATAACCGTGTCGATGCTGCGGCCCAGGCCTTCGCCAGCGCAGACCGTCTCAATCACCGCCCTTCGGCGAAGTACGTCATCAAAGGCAACATCATGGCTACCATACTGGCCAAAGGGGACTATCCCGGCGTCAGGAGCTACTTCTTCAGCCTCTTTCCCGATAAGGCTGGCGCTCCGCCGGTGTTTCTCGAGATGCTGCAAACCGCCGACCGCAAGCGGCTTGCCTCCCTGTCCGGGGAAGACAAGACGAACCTGACCCGCGACATCATCGCCACGCTGGTGCTGCTGCATGAGAAAACCCTCGATCCGTTTTGGCTCTACGAGTGCGGCAAGTTCGCTCTGGCATTGAATGCCTTAGGCGAGGCAAAATCCTTTTTTCTCAAGGCCTACCAGTTTGCGCCGCACGATGCCCTTTACCGCCCCGCTTTGAAGAAGCAGCTGCTCCACCTGGGAAGCCGGCCATGAAAGCGTACTTTGCCATACTTCGCCTCAACCAATGGCTGAAGAACCTGATGCTGTTCTTCCCTCCGTTTCTGGGGGGACAACTGCTGGTACAGGGGCAATTGGAGCGAGGATTGGTCCCGCTGCTGGCCTTTTGCTGCGTCTCCAGCTCAGGCTACATCTTCAACGACCTGATGGACCGCGACCGCGACCTGATTCATCCCCAAAAGAGCCTTCGCCCCATCCCTTCGGGGAGGGTCAGCGTCACTGGTGCCGTACTGCTGGCCGTGCTGCTGCTTGTGGCAGGGCTTGTGCTCGCCGTCTCCTGTTCCAAGGTGTTCCTGACCCTGCTGCTTTGCTACCAGGGCGTGACGCTTTCCTATTCATTTGCGCTCAAGGCCTATCCAGTTATCGACCTGTTTTGCATTTCTGCCGGTTTTCTGCTCCGCCTTCAGGCCGGCGGCGAAGTGTTCCGCATCGAGATTTCGCCCTGGCTCTTTATGAGCGTGTTTCTTCTCTCCATCTTCCTGAGCACCGGAAAGAGGCTGTGCGAATATCGTCTTTTGGGCGAACGCGCAGTGAACCACAGGGAAAATCTGGAGCATTACCCCGCCGGATTTCTAGAAGGAATCATGTACATGAGCGGTGGCGCCGTGCTGGTGACCTACGCCATGTACACTATCAGCCGCCACACCCTCATCTACAGCGTCCCGCTTTGCTGCTTCGGGCTGTTTCGCTACATCCTGCGCGTCCAGTCCGGGCAAAGCGGCGACCCGACCGAATCGCTCTTGAAGGACCGGGTCCTCCTCCCCGTAGGTGTGGTCTGGGTCGCGATGGTCGGCTGGAGCATCTACTGGTGAAAAAGGTCTATATCGTCATCGTCAACTGGAACGGCTGGCAGGACACGGTGGAGTGCCTGGAGAGCCTATTGTCGCTCAATTACTCCCCCTGCACCGTTGTCATCTGCGACAACGGCTCCAGGGACGAGTCGCTGCACAAGCTGCGGGACTGGATGGAAGAGCGGGAGATGGACTGGGCCGAGTACACCGCCGCCGAGGCCGTGACCGGTGGCATCCCCTCCTGGGAACACCCCTTCGTCCTGATCAGAAACGGCGAGAACCTCGGCTTTGCCGGCGGCAACAACGTGGCGCTCCGCTATGCCCTGGCGCGCGACGACTTCGGCTACGCCTGGCTTCTGAATAACGACACGGTGGTCGAGCCTGACGCGCTCAGCGCCCTGATGCGGCGCATGCGGGAGCATCCCTCGACCGGGATGTGCGGCTCCACCGTGCGCTACTACGGCCGCAGAGAAAAGGTGCAGGCTTACGGCGGCGGCCACTACTGCCGGTGGGTCGGGCTCCCCTGGCATTACGGCCGCTTCGTCCCCCCCTGGTTCAAAGCGGACCCGGCCGCGGCCGAGCGCTCCCTGAACTACGTCGAGGGGGCCTCGCTTTTGGTGTCGAAGGAGTTCCTCCGGGAAATCGGGCTTATGTGCGAAGACTACTTCCTCTACTTCGAGGAAGCCGACTGGGCCAACCGGGCCCGGGGGCGTTTTACCCTTGCCTACGCACCGAAGAGCGTTGTCTACCACAAGGTCGGAAGGAGCATCGGCACCCGCAGCAATCCCCGGAAGAAAAGCTATACCTGTGACTACTTCAACGTGCGAAACCGCATCGTTTTCACCCGGCGCTACTACCCTGAGGCGCTGCCCACGGTCTCTTTGGTGCTGCTCGGGGCGATGCTGCTGCGGCTGCTGCTCCTGAAAACCGACCGCGCCGTGATGATCTACAAACTTCTCTTCGGAGAAGGGACCGGCGGTCTGCCGTCCGCGCGCGAGCCGAGGCGCTGACCTCGTGGCGCGCATCTCCGTCATAACCGTGGTTCGTAATGACGCTGGCCTTCTTGAAGAGACCATGCTCAACGTCCTGGAGCAAAAGAAGCACCGGGACTTGGAATACGTCGTCATCGACGGCGGCTCCGCCGACGGCAGCATCGACATCATCCGTCGCCACGCCGACCGGCTTCGTTACTGGGTCAGCGAGCCGGACGCCGGGATCTACCACGCCATGAACAAGGGGTGGGAGGCCGCAGACGACGACAGCTTCGTTCTATTCCTGGGAGCGGGGGACCGCATCGTATCCCTTCCCGGCGATGAGGAATTCAAAAACGCCGATGTGATTTACGGTAAGGTTCTGATGGGGGAGGAGGCTGTTTTCACGCCGAGATGCGACTTGCATTTGAAACTTTACAACACTATGCATCACCAGGCCTTGCTGGTGCAGAAGGCTTTGCACCCAGCGCCTCCCTTCGACGTGGCTTTCCCGGTGTACGCCGACTTCGACGTGAACCAGAGGCTCTGGAAGGGTGGGGCGCGATTTTTGTACAGTTCCGGCTTTCTTTGCTACGCCCGCCCTGGCGGTGTGAGCGATCGGCAGCCTTACGGGGAATCGCTCAGGGTGATCGCAAAGAACTTCGGGCCTTTATGGGTAGTTGTCGCGCTCTCGGCTTATCTTTGCTCGAGGATCTTTCCCTTTTTGAAAAATATGCGCCCCGTGTCATACAGGAAGAGCGATGATAGATGAACCGAAAAGGGCCTGTGCCGCCCGATGGGACAAGGTCATCTCTGCGCGTAACGGGTGGTTCGACCTCCGTCCCGCAGAGATATGGAAGTACAGGGACCTGATAGCGCTTTTTGTCTGGCGCGATTTCGTGGCGATCTACAAGCAGACCATCCTGGGTCCGCTCTGGTTTCTGCTGCAGCCGCTCATGACCACCTTCGTGTTCACCGTCATCTTCGGAAAAGTCGCCAGGATACCGACCGACGGCGCACCCCCTTTTCTTTTCTACCTCTCTGGCCTCATCTGCTGGAAATACTTCGCCGACTGTCTGGTCAGCACTTCGAACACCTTCGTCGGCAATGCCCATGTCTTCGGCAAGGTCTACTTCCCAAGGCTCACCGTCCCCATCTCCGTGGTTATCAGTAACCTCGTTGCCTTCGGGATACAATTCCTTCTGTTTTTGGCCGTTTTGGTTTACTATCGCTCGGGTCATCTCTGGGCGGAACCGCAGGGGATGGTGCTTTTGCCGCTTTTGGTGCTCCAGATGGCAGCGCTAGGACTTGGCTGCGGCATTGTGGTCTCCTCCATGACCATCAGATACCGGGACCTTTCGCACCTGGTCGGTTTCGGGATGCAGCTTTGGATGTTCGCCACCCCGGTGGTGTACCCGGCCTCCGCCTTCCCGGAAAAATGGCGCTGGCTTCTGTTACTGAACCCCATGGCGCCCCTCATCGAAGTGTTCCGTCATGCCTTTCTCGGCACAGGTTCCTTCGACCTCCACAGCTGGCTCGCCAGCCTCGTCTTGACGGTAGCCGTCCTCCTGGCGGGGGTGGTGCTGTTCAACCGGGTGGAAAAATCGTTCATGGATACCGTTTGATGAGTGATACCGTCATCGAGGTTGAGAACCTCTGGAAAGAGTACCGGCTGGGTAGCATCAGCCACCACTCCCTGTCGCGCGACCTGCAAAGTTGGTGGGCGAGGCTGCGTCGCCGCGAGGATCCCAACGCGCCCCTCTACGCCGGCAGCACTGCCTGCGCTGGCGGCTCCGGTTGCGACCGCTTCTGGGCCCTCCGGGAGGTCGCCTTCCGGGTAGAGCAGGGGGAAGTTCTCGGCATCGTGGGGCGTAACGGCGCAGGGAAGTCGACCCTGCTGAAGATCCTCTCCCAGGTGACGGCGCCTAGCCGCGGCGAAGTTCGTTTCAAGGGGCGCATTGCCAGCCTTCTCGAGGTAGGCACCGGGTTCCATCCCGAGCTTTCCGGCCGCGAGAACGTCTTTTTAAACGGCGCCATCCTCGGCATGAGCAAGGCCGACATACGGAGCAGACTGGACGAGATCATCGCTTTCGCTGAGATCGAGAAGTTCATCGACACCCCGGTCAAACGCTACTCCTCCGGGATGTACGTGCGCCTCGCCTTCGCAGTGGCAGCACACCTCGAGCCGGAGATATTGATCGTGGACGAGGTGCTGGCGGTAGGGGACGCGATGTTTCAGAAGAAGTGCCTTGGCAAGATGCAGGCGGTTGGCAGGCAGGGAAGGACCGTGCTGTTCGTGAGCCACCAGATGGACATGGTGCGTGCCCTTTGCAATCGTTGCCTCGTGCTCGACGCCGGCCGTATCGCCTTTGAGGGGGAAAGCGGCGCAGCGATAGAACAATACCTGAACGCAGTCGGAACTCGGCCCGACTCCATCTCCTTTCAGCAAGAGGAGGACCCGTCGCTTAAATTACAGATCGTGTCTGGGCGGGTCGTCAATCAGAATGGGGAGCCGACCGGGAGCTTTGACGTCTTCGACCCGATCTGTCTGGAGTTCGAGTACCGTGTCTTTCAGGAACTCTCCGACGTGGTGGTGAACTTCGAGCTGAAGCGAAACGGCGCCACACTTTTCCTCTCCTTCGACACGGATACGGTTCTCGACCGCCGCGCCAGCCGCCCTAAGGGGCTGTACCGGTCGCGCATAAAGCTCCCGTCCCCGCTCTTTAAGTCAGGCTCCTACTCCATAACCACGAGTACCGGGATAGTGAACACCTGCACCTACCAGCGGCTGGAGGACGTCCTTGCCTTCGGGGTGGAGCTGCATTCCCGTCCCTCGTCCCTCTTGAGCTATGCCGACAAGCGGCCCGGCGTTATAGCCGTCCCCTTGGAGTGGACAACCGAGATGATAAAGGAGCCCGTCTAGTGGCCGGAGTAAACTGCAACGCGGGTCAGGTCACCGTGCCTATCTACGAACTGGACGCCGCCGGCAACGTGAAGCCCAATCCGCTGTTTCATCGTCCCGTCGACCTGCTGCACAGCCGCTGCGTCGAATACCCCTTCGCCGCCTGGCAGCTTGCCGGGGGGACGAAGGTGCTGGACGTAGGGACGGTGAAGGCGGACAAGGCCTGGCACCTTTGGTTGGAGCAGCTTCCCATCGAAGTCCACGCTACCGATTACGACGAACCGTACGCCCCCTTTGAGAACGTCACTTTCCACCGCGCCGATCTTAGGGACCTTCCCTTCCAAAGCGACAGCTTCGACCGAATCCTGGCAGTGAGCGTGATCGAGCACATAGGCCTCGCCGACCCGCAGGTGGTGGCGGAACAAAAGCCCGAGGTCGACCCGGAGGGGGACCTGAATGCTTTCAAGGAGCTTTTGCGGGTCCTTGCCCCGGGCGGCCTCATCGTGATGACCTTCCCCTTCGGCCTCGACGATAAGGTCGTGCTCGGCTCGGCACGGACCTACACCGGGGAGTCGATCGGGAGGTTCAACGGGCTGGCACAACCGGTGAGGCTCGACTACTACGAGTACCAGTACGCCCATTACCAGAACCTCTGCGCCCCCCCGCCGCAGACCAGGGGACGGATCGCGGCGCGCCTTTTCCCGGCCCCGGCGAGGGTCCTGAAACCGGTGCCTGCCTATTCGATCCCGGAGCTGCCGGGACAGGCTACCTGGCGCAAAATCCCTATGGAAGACGCTCAAGCGACCAACGAGACACACATCGAGGGGGTGCTTTGCGGCGTATGGAGAAAGTCATAAGATGGTGACCATGCTGGTTGACAGGCTTTTACTGCTGCTTCGCATAAAAAATAATGACAGCGGCGGCTACCCACGGGTCACGACCCTTACCGACTTCGTTCCGGATGGAGTATTGTTCGAGGTCTCGAACGGGGTCGAGGCCCACCGCATCGAGGATTTCGGCGGCGAGGAGGCCTTTACCCGCCAGATACTGGAACAGGTGCAGCCGGGGCGGACGCTTCTGGACATCGGCGCCTGCGTCGGCCTGGTGACCGTCCACGCCGCGAAGCTGGGCGCCGACGTCTACGCCTTTGAGCCTGACCCCTACTACCGGTCGCGGCTTAAGAAGAACCTCCGTCTCAACGAACTGGACCAGGTAACGGTCGTACCGTGGGCGGTCTCGGACACGGCGGGAGAGGCCGAGCTTTTTACCGACGGCGCCGGCGGCAACTCGCCCAGCTTGAGGAAGGTGGGAGAACGGGGACGGGAGGTGGTCCAGACCGACACCATAGATGACGCTCTGAAGAGGGGGGAGATTCGCGCACCGGACCTGGTCAAGATTGACATCGAGGGAGCGGAGATCCTTGCTCTCAGGGGGATGCAGGGACTGCTTCGCTCGACCCAAGCTCCCCGCGTCATCTTCATGGAGGTTCATCCCCAATTCCTCGGCAACTTCGGCTCTTCACCCGATGAGGTGATGGAACTGGTGCAATCTTTTGGTTACCGTACGGTTCAGATGGTAGAGAGCCACGACCAGATCCACTGCATCTTTGTGAAGGGGGCGTAGCTTTTGCCTGCCAGCGTCTTGACCAGAGCGCTTGTGCAAGGATGCGGCATGGTCCGCACCTTGCGTCCTTTCGCCAGGCAGAAATACAACGTCCTGATCGACACCACCAACGGGTGCAACCTCAGGTGCTCGTTTTGCAGCAGGGAAAACGACAAGGTCGTCTGCATGCCCCCCGGTCAACTCGACCTGATACTGGGAAAGCTCGACAAGCGAATCAGCGCTCTGCAGCTTTCCTGCGCCTGGGAATATTCCATAGCGAAGGACGCGGCGGAGATCGTCAGGACCGTCGGCAGGCACGGCATCCCCTGCACCGCCATTTATACGAACGGCAACATCCTCACCGGGGAAATCGCCGCTGCCCTCATCGACGCGCAGTTGAACGACTTTGTGGTGAGCATCGGGGAAGCCGGCAAGGAGACCTATGAGAAGCTCCGCAAGGGGGGAAGCTTCGACAAGGTCCTGGCCAACCTGAAGATGCTTTCCGAGCTGAAGCAGGCGCGCGGCAGCCGGTATCCCCGGATCTCGGCGAACCTCACGCTTGTTGAGTCGAACCTCTGCGAACTGCCGGCATTTGTCGAGCTGGCCCGGTCGGTCGGCATCGAGAACATCGTCGGGCGTCACCTGATCCTGAACAAGGGGCTTGACCTCTCGGACGAGTCCGTCAGGGACAAGCGGGCTGCCAACCGCATCATCGACGCGGCGGAGGAGAAAGCCCGTTCCTTCGGGATGGAATTCAGCGTTCCCAGGTATCTGGACGCGCCGCAACCAAAGTCGTGCCGTGCCGCGTGGCAGCAGCTCTACATCTCCAGTAATGGAGACGTCTCGGCCTGCCCGAGGATCCACCTGCACGCGAAGCTTGGAAACCTGCTCGAGGAGAGCCGCGCCCGCATTTTGAAGGGGCCGCGCGCGAAGAGGCTGCAGGGCGAGTTCCAGACCGGGAGTTTCGAAAATCCCGTTTGCCCCGTCTGCCTCGCCGGCCGGGAGAACGAGCAGCCCATCGACCAGGGGTTTTAGATGCTCCCGTACCAAAACGACACAGTGCAAAAGGTGATGCGCCTGCTGCCGCGGGGGACCCGCGACATCCTGGAAATAGGCAGCGACATCGGCGGCGAGGTCGCCTGCGCCCTTGCCGAGCTGAGCGGGGCCAGGGTGGTCGGCATCAACCCCTCCGAGAGCTTTCCCGCCCCCGCGGGGGAGCTCCCGAGCAACGTGTCCCTGCTTCGAGCGGACGGAAGGGCGCTCCCCTTTGGGGAATGCTCCTTCGACGTTGTTTTCGCAGTGGCCACTATGGAGCACGTCCAGGGACTCGACCTCTTTCTGTCGGAGGTGGAGCGCGTGCTGCGGCCGGGAGGCGTCTTTCATACCGAGTTCTCCCCGATCTGGTCCAGCGCGCGCGGTCACCATGTCTTTGCCGTGGTTGGCAACAAGGAGGCGCGCTTTTGGAAGCCGGGGAAAAACCCGATTCCGGATTACGCACACCTTCTGTGGGGCGCCGACGAGATGCGCGATTACCTGCGGTCAGGCCCGACAACCGAGGAACTCATCGAGCCGATAGTGCAGTGGGTCTATTTCGACGACAGCCTCAACCGCTGCCATCTCGAAGAGTACCTGGCGGCTTTCGACAGGAGCCCGCTGCTCATGCAGAAGATCCGGTTCGATTGCGACCCTCCCGCCCCGGCAAGCCTGGCCCAGCTCGCCGCGAAGTACGGCGCAGGTCGCCGGTTCGGTTGCCACTCCATCTCCACTGAACTGAGGAAGCGTCCCGTGGGGGGGATGGCTAAAGCCGCCTTCACCGTCTACCTCGCGCTGTGCCGGCAGATCGTGCCGCGTGCGCAAAGGGTTCGTTTACTGCTGTACAAGGTGTATCACGCTCTGCGCTCCATCTGCCATGGAGCATGACTGGGGCAAAAGGGAGTGGGGTTGCAAAGATGGGTGATGCAAGCAACGTGAAGAGCCAGGGCTGTTCGGTAGTGATCAGGTGCTACAACGAGGAGAGGCATATCGGCAAACTTCTTGCCGGTCTCGTGGCTCAGAGCGTGAGGAACACGGAGATCATAGTGGTCGACTCCGGCTCCACCGACGCGACCCTTTCCATCGCCGGCAGGTTCCCGGTCAAGATAGTGCGTATGCAACCGGAAGAGTTCTCCTTCGGACACTCGCTGAACCTCGGCTGCTCCCACGCCTCGTACGAGTTCATCGTGATCGCTAGCGCTCACGTCTACCCGCTCTACACCGACTGGCTGGAAAGGCTTCTGGCGCCCTTTGCGGACCCCGAGGTTGCCCTGGTGTATGGCAAGCAAAGGGGGGCTGCCGACGCGTGGTACTCCGAGCAGCAGATCTACAAGAAGTGGTTTCCGGAGGAGAGCCTCGCGGACCAGGGGCACCCCTTCTGCAATAACGCGAACGCCGCCATCCGCAGATCGCTGTGGGAGGAGCACCACTACAACCGCGATCTTACCGGCCTTGAGGACCTGGAGTGGGCCAAGCGATTCTTCGAAGCCGGCAAGAAGATTGCCTACTGCGCCGAGGCAGAGATCGTTCACGTTCATGAGGAGAAGGCGGCCCAGATCTACAACAGGTACCGCCGCGAGGCGATTGCTTTCAAGCGGATTTACCCCGACAGGAGCTTTTCCCCCTCCGATTTCCTGCTCCTTTTCGTCGGCAACGCGCTTTCGGACTGCTGCCATGCCTGGCACGAAGGATCGTTTTTTCGCAAAATCGCGGGGGTAATCCTCTTCAGGTGGATGCAGTTCTTCGGGACCTACCGCGGGTACAGGCAGAGGGGGTTCGTTCCCCCGGAACTGGCGAGCCGATTCTATTACCCCAACCGGCTCTCGAAGAGCAAGGGGCCCCTTCGCAACGAGAAGCAGCGGCTGATCAGCTATGACTGAAGTTATCGACGTCTCCGTCCCCGGTGGATGCCGCGCAGCGGATACTTGCCCCGGGGGTGAGGCTTATCGGTGTCGGGGGCTGAAGCGCGCCCGCCCGCGCCATTATCAGGAAAGCAGGTGAATTGACATGTCCCAGAAAGTGACGGCGCTGCTCCCCATGAGGCAGGGTAGCGAAAGGGTGCCGGGTAAAAATTACCGTTCCTTTGCAGGACGCCCGCTTTATCACCACGTGGTGGAGACCCTCCTTGCTGCACCGCTGGTCAGCGAGATAGTCATCGATACCGACAGTTCCTTCATCCTCGGGGACGCCGCGCAAAGTTTCCCCCAGGTTCGCCTGATTGAGCGACCCGTGCACCTTAGGGGGGGGGAAGTCTCGATGAACGACGTCCTGGTAAACACGGTCGGCCAGCTGCAGGCTCAGTGGTATCTGCAGACCCACAGCACGAACCCCCTGCTGACCGCTGAGACCGTCAACCGTGCGCTGAACAGCTTCTTCGACCTCCTGCCGGAGTACGATTCCCTTTTCTCGGTGACGGCGATCCATTCCCGTTTCTGGGACGCCCAGGGAAGGCCGGTCAATCACGATCCCAAGAAACTTCTGCGCACCCAGGACCTCACCCCCATCTTCGAGGAAAACTCCAACCTGTACCTTTTCAGCGCCGATAGCCTGAAAAGGTGCGGCAACCGCATCGGGTCGCGCCCCCTCATGTTCGAGATTGACCGCCTGGAGGCGACCGATATCGACACCGATATCGACTTCCAGGTGGCCGAGATCCTGTACCAGAGAAGAAGGGACACGGAGGGGAGGCTATGAAGTGGAAGGTGCTCGTCTCCGCTCCCTACATGCAGCCTGAGATCGAACGTTTCCGCC
Organism: Citrifermentans bremense R1; assembly: GCF_000426865.1. Classification (GTDB taxonomy): domain Bacteria; phylum Desulfobacterota; class Desulfuromonadia; order Geobacterales; family Geobacteraceae; genus Geomonas; species Geomonas bremensis. The sequence goes on along the minus strand of NZ_AUGE01000002.1, from coordinate 354,355 downwards.
CCGTCTTCGCGGAGCATGGCATAGAGGTCGTCCTTCCCCCGGTGACCGAGCGCCTCAGCGAGGACGAACTGCTCAGGTGGATAGGCGATATCGACGGGGTCATAGCCGGCGATGACCGTTTCACCGAAAAGGTGCTGCAAGCCGCCCCCCGCCTGAAGGTGCTTTCAAAATGGGGAACCGGGATCGACTCCTTCGACCTCGATGCCTGCCGCCGCAGGAACGTCGCGGTCCGCAACACCCCGAACGCCTTCAGTGAGCCCGTAGCCGACTCAGTTCTTGCCTACATCCTCTCCTTTGCCAGGCGGACCCCCTGGATGGACCGCGAGATGAAGCAGGGACACTGGGTGAAAATATCGGGGACCTCGCTATGCGAGTGCACCCTCGGGGTCATCGGTGTCGGGAACGTCGGGAAGGCGGTCGCGCGCCGCGCCGCCGCGTTCGGCATGCGCATCCTCGGCAACGATCCGGTCCAGGTTCCGCAGGAATTCCTGGAGCAGCACAGGGTGACCATGGTTTCCTGGGAGGAGCTGTTGCGTCAATCCGATTTCGTCACCATCAACTGCGACCTCAACCCCACCAGTCGTCACCTGATGAATGACGCGGCTTTTGACCTGATGAAGCAGCAGGCGGTCCTGGTCAACACCGCCCGCGGGCCAATAGTGGACGAAGCCGCACTGGTGAGGGCGTTGCAGCAGGGAAAGATAGCCGGCGCAGGTCTGGATGTCTTCGAGACGGAGCCGCTTCCCCCGGAGAGCCCTCTGAGGCATATGGCCCAAGCCTTACTGGCTCCCCACAATTCCAACAGCAGCAAGGCCGCATGGGAACGCGTGCATGAGAATTCGATTCGTAACTTGCTGGAAGTACTCAAGGAGAGCGAGTCATGAGCAGAGCGGTACTGATTACAGGAGTGGCAGGAGGGATTGGCTTTGCTACCGCGACACTTTTCGCCCGCGAGGGGTGGAAGGTCATCGGCGTCGATTGCCGCCTGCCTGCGGAAGTCGCCCCCATTTTCCGCTTCATCAAGGCGGATCTTGCCGATCCCGCCGTGTTTGAGCCGCTTTTTGCCGAGGTGAAGGAGGCTGCCGGGCGCCTCGACGCGCTGGTCAACAACGCGGCTGTCCAGGTATGCAAGCCGCTCCTGGAGACGACGCTCGAGGAGTGGGACACGGTCATGCACGTGAACCTCCGCTCCTGTTTCCTCTCCATCCAGCACGCCTTTCCACTTATGGCCGAGGCCGGCGGGGCCGTGGTGAACATCGGATCGGTGCATGCCCAGGTAACGAGCGAGAAAATCGCGGGGTACGCCGCCAGCAAGGGGGGGGTGGCTGCTCTCACCCGTGCTGCCGCGCTCGAATTTGCATCCGCAGGCATCCGGGTCAACAGCATAAACCCCGGCGCCATCGACACCCCCATGCTCGAATCCGGGCTGCGCAGGGGACATCTGAGGGGCTCCGATACCACCGAGCTTCTGCGGCGGCTGGGGGAATCGACCCCCATCGGCCGCGTCGGGCGTCCGGAAGAGATCGCGCAGGCCATCCTCTTTCTGGCAGATGGGAAGTGTTCCTCTTTCATCACTGGGCAGTGCCTTACCATAGACGGCGGGGCGCTGGCGCGGCTTTCAACTGAATAGCAAATTCGGAGTAGATGACACAGATGGGATTTCTGACCAAGCCCCTGGATGAGTTGAGCACCATCCTCAAATACCGGAACAACAGGCTGTACCTTCAGTGGTACTTTCGTCATTCCCGGCGGCTGTCCAGGTTCAAAGACATCCATCGTGGCGAGGATTGCTTCATCATAGGCAACGGACCGTCCCTGAACAAGATGGACCTTTCCTTGCTCAACGATTACCACACCTTCGGAATGAACAAGATATATCTTCTTTTCGACAGGGTTGACCTCGTCCTCGACTACCATGTTGCCGTCAACGATCTGGTGATAAAGCAAAGCGCCGAGGAGTTCGAATCTCTCGGTTGCCCCTCGTTTCTTTCCTTTGGGGCTGCACAAGGGATCGTGCGCGAGCTTGAGCACATATACCTTTTGGCAACGGACTCCTATTTTCCCGCTCCGTACTCCTTCTACCGGGAGTTGCAGCAACCCATTACTGAGGGTTACACCGTAACCTATGTCGCGATGCAACTGGCATATTACATGGGGTTTCAAAACGTGTTCCTCGTCGGCGTCGACCACTCTTTCAAGGCGGTGGGCGCGCCCAATGAAGAACAGCTCCTCTCAGGGGAGGATCAAAATCATTTCGACCCCCGCTACTTCAGCCAGAAGCAGTGGCATCTGCCTGATCTGGAAGCATCCGAGCTGTCCTATCGCCTTGCCAAGTTCTTTTACGACAGGGATGGCCGGCAGATACACGATGCCACCGTGGACGGCAAGCTGCAGATCTACGACAAGGTTTCCTACGAGCAGGCATTGAAGATGTGCAAGAAAAAGATGTCACGACAAAGGTCAGGGGCGCCATGCTTTCGGTAATCACCCCGGTTTTCAACGGCGTCCGGTTCATGGAGTCCTGCATCCTGAACGTGATCGAACAGCTGCGCCCTGGTGTAGAACATGTCGTCGTCGACGGCGGCTCGACTGACGGGACCGTCGACGTCATCCGGCGCTACGCCGCGAACCACAGCCACATCCGTTGGATCTCGGAAAGGGACCGGGGGCAGTCGGACGCCATGAACAAGGGACTCGGCATGGCTGCAGGCAGCGTGGTGAGCTTCCTCAACGTCGACGACTTCTACGAGCCGGGGACGCTTTCAGCGGCCATCGCCCTCTTCGAGCGGCTGCCTGACCCGTCCCTGCTGGTTGGTAACTGCAACGTCTGGGACGACGACGGCAAGCTCCTCTTCGTCAGCAGGCCGTTCAGGATGAGCTACGAGAACCTGTTGTCCGGAAGGTTCATGGAGGCCTTCCCGATGAACCCCGCGGCATATTTCTACCACGCCTCGCTGCACCGCAAGATCGGGCTCTACGACCTGGACGAGCACTACGCCATGGACGTCGAATTCATCCTGAAGGCGGTCCAGGCAGCCAACGTCGTCTACCTGGACCGCACCTTCGGCAATTACCGGTACCTGCGCGGCACCAAGACCTATGAGCAGGACCAAAACGGAGAGACGCAGCGGGTAGTAAGGCAGGTGGTCTATCGCCACCTGAAGCAGTTGCCGCTGCTGCGAAGACTGAAGCTGATGCTGCGCTACGAGTGGCCGCGCAACCGTTGCCTGCGCCGGGTCAAGGTTGTCGCGGCGAGATTACTGACCGGAAATGGGGGCTGATTGGACCAGACGGAACCGGAAATAAAGGAGCTTGACCTCTCCGAGGTCGAATTCGCCAAGATGAGCGTCGACGCCTGCGGGCGCATCTTCAGGTGGCGGGGACGGATCTTCAGGGGCATCTACGCCGATATGGTGCCGGAGGTCCTCGGGCTTTTCTCCTGCGGCCTCGTCGAGGCCCTGGTCGCGGAGAAACTTCTTCCCCAGACCTGGGTCACGCAGTTTCAGCTCGCGGGGTACGGCCTGGTGCTCGAGCACCGGAAGGTGGACAACATCAGCTATCCCTTCGAGTGGTCCTTTGCCATGCTCCGGGAGGCCGCCGTCACGGTGCTCCGGGTGAACCTCGCCGCCCGGAAGTTCGGGTACGAGACAAAGGATTGCCACCCCTACAACATCTGCTTCGACCACGCGACCCCGCTTTTTGTCGATCTGGGGAGCTTCATCAAGGTCGCCGATACCAACGGTTGGGCCTGTTACGACGAATTTCTCACCTCCTATCTCTATCCCCTGAGGCTCTGGAGCAAGGGCAACTCCTATCTGGCCAGGAGGTCGCTCTTCAGTCTGAGCCTCACCGACGCCATGACCTGCGAGAACTATCTCCTCTACCGGTACCCTCCGCTCAGGGCGCTGCACCCCGATCACCTGCGCCGGGGGGTGTCGCTTGTGCTCGCGCTGAAAAAACGCCTCGCCCTGAACCCCTTCAACCTGGAAAAACTGCTGGATAAGACGGCGGGGATTAGGATCAGGAGCAGCGGCAGCGCCTGGGGCGACTACCACGATGCCTACCACGACCCCAACGGAGAGCCTCTTCCCTCGCGCCGCTTCGTAAGGATCATGGAGTTGATCGACAGCTACCAGATCCGCTCGGTCGTGGAACTCGGGGGGAATCAGGGAGTATTTTCCGAACTCCTTTTGAAGCGGAGCAAGGTGAGCAAGGTGGTCTGCACCGACTGCGACGAGAACGCCGTCGACGCCATGTACGAAAACGCCAAAGACAAGGGGCTCCCGCTCACCGCCGCTTTGCTGGACATCATGTACCCGCTGATGACCTACTACGAGCCTCCGCCGTACCTGCGCTTTTGCTCCGATGCGGTGGTGGTGCTGGCGGTGGTACACCACCTGGTGCTGGGGCGCAAGCTCCCCCTTGAACTCTTCTTCGAGATCGTCTCCAAGTACAGTGCCAGATACGTCTTCATCGAGTTCATGCCTCTTGGCCTTTGGAACGGCACTGTGGCGCCGCCGTTGCCTGTCTGGTACACCCAGGACTGGTTCCGGACCGAATTCGAGAAGTTCTTCAAGCTGCGCCATGTTGAGGAGCTTGAGGAGAACCGCGTCCTTTTCGTGGGCGAGATCGGGAGCAACCGCGATGCGGAGTGAACCAGCGCCTTACCTATCAGTCATCATCCCGACCTATAACAGGGCGGCGCTGCTCTCGATGACATTGGAAAGCTTTATTGATCAGGATTATCCGCGGGACCGGTATGAGATAATAGTTTCCGACAACAACTCTACTGACAACACCTCCGCAGTTGTGGCAGAATATCTCGGCCGTGCTCCAGTGGCGGTCCGTTACTGCTTCGAGCCGCGCCAGGGCGTGCATTTCGCCCGCAACAGCGCGGCGAAACTGGCAGCCGGCGAGATCCTGTACTTCACCGACGACGACATGGTGGCAGATCCCAGGCTTCTGTCCGAACTGGTCCGGGTCTTCGAACTTTTCCCCGATGTCGGCTGCGCCACCGGACTCATCCTTCCCCAGTTTCAAACTGAGCCGCCGGCCTGGGTCAAGCGTCACCTGTGGAACGCATACCTGAGCCTCACTGCCCGGGACAAGGCGGAGGAGTTGATAGTTTCCCGCGACGACATGGTCTACAGCTGTCATCAGGGCATCCGCCGCGCTGCGTTTTTCGCCGCCGGAGGCTTCAACCCCGAAAACACCGCGGGCACCTGGGTCGGCGATGGCGAGACCGGCCTGAATCTGAAGGTGAAGGCCCTGGGGTACAAGTTCGCCTATACGGGGCGCTCCGTGATTCGCCACCTCATCCCGCCGCAGAGGATGACCGCAAAGTACCTCCTCAAGAGGGTCGGCAACCAGGGGTTCTGCGATTCTTACACGGCATACCGCAGCCACCGCCGGAAAGGACGGATACTCCCTGAGATGTTCAAGCGCTCAACGGTAGGCGCCGTAAAACTGGTTGTCATGACCATGGCCAAGATCCTGCTCGGCCTGGAATCATGGCACTTTTTGCCGGCGCGCATCCTCTACCTCTACAACCGTTACGTCTACGATAAAAAATTGTACTTTGATGACAACTTCCGTAAGATCGTCGAAGTCGACGATTGGCTGAACAGCGACACTGACGAGCTCGAGATAAAGATGTGATGAGCGGAGATGTAATGAAAGATTTCCTGCTGAGAAAATTGGGCAACGCCTTAGATGCCTCACTACCGTTTGAATCGCGACAAAACAGTCAACTCATCCAGCGTAATCTCTTTTTCCAGTATCAGGAGATGCTGTCCCGCGGTGCCGTGCTTCCCTGCTTCAGGGATACCGGTTTCAGGGTCTATTCGCAAACCGACGAGGACGGCCTGCTCCTATATCTTTTTGCCCTGATCGGCTTCACCAACAGGGTGGTGCTGGACATAGCCGCTGGTTTGCCGTCAGGTGGTAACACCACGAATCTCATAACCAACTGGGGCTGCCACGCCCTGCTTGTTGAGGGGAGTGCCCAGCTCGTAGCTGAAGCGGGGGTCTTTTACCAGCGTCATGCGGACACCTGGCTGTCGCCGCCGCGCCTGCGGCAGGCTTGGGTCACGGCGGAGAACATCAATCAGTTGATAACAGAAGAAGGCTTCTCGGGCGAAATCGATCTCTTCTCCCTTGATGTGGACGGGGTCGACTACTGGCTTTGGGAAAGCCTTGATGCTGTGTTGCCGCGTGTGGTAATGGTTGAGTACCAGGACCTGTTCTATCCTGACGAGTCTGTGACAGTGCCTTACCGCCCGGACTTCGATAGGTTCTCAGTTCATCCCGATTATTTCGGAGCCAGTTTGTCTGCCTTCGTGAAACTGGCGCGCCGCAAAGGATACCGCTTGGTGGGGTGCAACAGATACGGTTTCAACGCCTTCTTCGTGCGTAATGACCTCGCGGGTTCCTTCCTGCCTGAGGTTTCGGTGCAATCCTGTCTGACGCATCCGAAGGTGCTGGCGGCACGCGATGCCAAGAGAGCGGAACTCCTCGAGTTGCCTTGGGAGGTAGTGTGACATTTGAGCAAGTGACCCACGCCGGCACTCCGTTGGCCATAATCGTCACCAACTCCTTTGCAAAACCGGGAGTCCACTTCTTCACGCCCGATGCGTTCTCACAGCAGTTAGCCTATATGAGGCATCCCGCCGGGGCGATCATCCTGCCCCACGTTCACAACCCGGTCTTGCGCGAAGTCTTTAACACGCAGGAAGTCTTGTTTCTCAAGCGAGGGAGGTTGCGCGTCGACTTTTATGACGAGGACAGAAGCTATCTGGAAAGCAGGATCCTTGAGGCAGGAGACGTCATTCTCCTTGCTTCCGGTGGCCACGGCTTCGAGGCGCTGGAGGAGATCGAGATGGTCGAGGTGAAGCAGGGACCGTACGCCGGCGAGGCTGACAAGACCCGCTTCGCGGGGATAACTGCAGCAGATGCCGTGGTGAAACCTATTGAGTGACTTCATCCCGGTCAATGAGCCCCTGCTGGACGGCAACGAAAAAAAGTACCTGCAGGAGTGCATCGATACCGGCTGGATCTCCTCCGAAGGGCCCTTCGTACGCCAGTTCGAGGAGCAGTTCGCCGGGAGGGTGGGGCGGCAGCACGGCGTAGCCGTCGCCAACGGTTCGGGCGCGCTGGACATCGCAGTCCAGGCCCTGCGGCTTGGACCCGGGGACGAGGTGATACTTCCCACCTTTACCATCATCTCCTGCGCCGCCGCCGTTGTGCGGGCCGGCGCCACGCCTGTGCTGGTGGATGCTGACCCCGTCACCTGGAACATGTCGGCGGAGCAGGTCGCCGGCAGGATCACCGAGCGTACCAAGGCCATCATGGTGGTGCACATCTACGGTCTCCCTGTCGATATGGGCCCTATCCTCGAGCTGGCCAGAGAACACGATCTCAGGATAATAGAGGACGCGGCGCAGATGCACGGCCAGACCTGCCGCGGCAGATCGTGTGGCTCATTCGGCGACATCAGCACCTTCAGCTTTTACCCCAACAAGCACGTAACGACCGGTGAAGGCGGCATGGTCGTCTGCGACGATCCCGATCTAGCCGAACGCTGCAGAGGACTGCGTAATCTCTGCTTCCAGGCGCACAGGCGTTTCGTGCACGAGGAGCTCGGCTGGAACTACCGCATGACCAATCTGCAAGCGGCGCTGGGCTTGGCCCAGCTTGAAAGGCTTGATCGGTTCGTCGCCCGCAAGCGGGTCATGGGGGGGCGCTACGCGGAGTTGCTCAGGGGCACGGCGGGAATCCAGATGCCTCTTCCCCGGACCGGCTATGCCGAGAACATCTATTGGGTTTACGGGCTGGTGCTGGAAGACACGGTGCCGTTTGATGCGCAAGAGGCGATGAAGCGGCTCGCTGCCCTTGGTATCGGCACCCGTCCTTTTTTCTGGCCCATGCACGAGCAGCCCGTGTTCGAGAAACGCGGGTTGTTCACTGCCGAGTGCTATCCTGTCGCGGAACGCCTGGCTAGGCGCGGCTTCTATATTCCAAGCGGCATGGCTCTGACTGAACCTGAGATGGAAAGGGTGGCAAGGGGAGTAAGAGAGGTGCTCGGATGAACTGCTTCAGTGATTACTCCCGTTACTACGACCTGCTGTACAAGGACAAGGATTACGCCGGCGAGGCGCGGTATGTCGACAGGCTGATCCGCAAACACTGCCCGGGCGCCAAGAGTATCCTAAACCTTGGATGCGGCACCGGCAGACACGACTTCGAACTGATGAAGCTTGGGTACCAGGTTGCCGGGATGGACCTCTCCGCGGAAATGCTGGCAATGGCGGCCAAGCGTCTGGCTGACATGCATTCCGATCCCGCGTCGGCCGCACTCCGCTTTCTTCAAGGGGATATCCGCACGGCGCGACTGGGTGAAACCTTCGACGTCGTTGTCTCACTTTTCCACGTCATGAGTTACCAGACAACCAATGACGACCTGCAAGCAGCCTTTGCCACGGCGAAGGCGCATGTTGCTCCGGGGGGGCTCTTCCTCTTCGATTGCTGGTACGGCCCTGCGGTGCTCTCTGACCCTCCCGCGGTTCGGGTGAAAAGGCTCGAGGATGACGTCATGGAGATCCTCCGCATCGCAGAGCCGGAGGTGAACTGCAACGCAAATACCGTGGCGGTCCACTACCAGGTCTTGATCACGGAAAAAGCAACGGGAAGAGTGGATAGTCTCAGCGAAACGCACACGATGCGCTACCTGTTCATGCCGGAGATGGCCGGCTACCACGCCGGCAATGGCTTCAGCATGGCACAGGTCGAAGAGTGGTTGACCGGCAAGGAGCCTGGGAACGATACCTGGGGGGTATGCTTCGTTGGGAAAGCGGGGTAATCGATGAGGGTTGCAGTCTTCATGGGCGACTACGCGCCGAGCATCGGCGGCGGGTACACCTTGCAGCAGGAGATCTTCCGTGCCATAGAGTCGCTGGGCCCTGCCAGCGGGCACGAGTTCGTCTTCTTCACCACCAGCGCCGTTGCCTCCACGGGTTTCTCTACCGGTTTGAAGGTGGTACCGTGCGACGATCCGAATCGCGGAAACCGCGTCGCCAAGGCCTGCCGCGTTATGATCGCCTGCTTCGCCGCCGCCGTTTCCCGCCGCGTGTCTTCGCGGTTCTTCGACCGCTGGGCCGATCCCGTGAAGGCGCTGCTGCGTGAAGAGGGGATCGACGTGATCTGGTCGGTGGTCCCTTCCTGCCTCTGCAAGGATATCCCGTACATCACCACGGTCTGGGATCTGCAGCACCGCGTCAACCCCTTCTTTCCTGAGGTGAGCATCGAGCACGAATGGGAGTCGCGCGAAGAGGGATACCGCCACCTGCTGCAACGCGCGGCCTATGTCGTCACCGGTACCAGAGCCGGGATGCTTGAGATCATGAACTTCTACCAGATCCCCCCGGCACGGATCAGGATCCTCCCTTTCCCTGCCCCGACCTTTCACTGGGACTCCGATCCTGCCAAGGACCTGGCCGTCCTGGAGAGCTACGGCATCCGGGGGGGCTACCTTTTCTACCCGGCGCAATTCTGGCCGCACAAGAACCATTACGGCGTGCTGCAAAGCCTTCTGGCGCTGCGGCGAAGGCACGGCCTGACGCTGCCGGCTGTCTTCGTGGGGTCCGACAAGGGGAACCTCTCCTACATCCGGAGCCAGGTTTCCGAGCTGGGGCTGGATGAGCAGGTCCACTTCCTGGGCTTTGTGCCCCGGGAACATCTAAGCGCCCTCTATCGCCAAGCCTTCGCCCTGTTTTTTCTTACCTATTGCGGACCGGACAACCTCCCCCCCCTAGAGGCTTTCGCGCATCACTGCCCGGTTATCGCCTCCGATGTCGCCGGGGCCGAGGAGCAGATGGGCGACGCAGCACTGCTGGTCGATCCAAAGGACCCGGACCATGTCGCCGATGCCGTGCACCGGCTGCACCGGGACCGCGAGCTGCGGCAGACGCTGGTCGCCCGCGGGGCCGACAGGGCCTCGCGTCTTACCGCGGAGAGCTACTTCAAGGGGATCTGCTCCATGCTCGACGAGTTCGGGAGCGTGCGGCGCACCTGGAGCGATCGTCATTTCAAGCTGGCGCGGTGACCTCATGGCACGTTTTCTCACCATCATAACCGTAACCAAGGACGATCTTTGCGGCGTGGCCGCCACCCTGGAGAGCGCCAAGCGGCTCAGGGCGTTGCCCGGCGTCTCGCACCTGATCGTCGACGGCAGCTCGGCTTCGGTCAGGGACGCTGTGCAGGCGAAAGCCGCACGGGAGAGCGTCGAGTATCTGTGGTGCGAGCCGGAGGGGATCGGCAGCGCCTTCAACCGGGGCATCGACAACTCCGATTCGGACTGGATCTGGTTTTTGAACGGCAGGGATGAGGTGCATCCCGACCTCGACGCGGAACTGTTCCTGCGCATCCTGGAGGGGACCCGCGCGGAAGCGGTCATCTTCGAGCTCTCCCTGATGCAGTCCGGCGAGCGGCACGCCCATCCCCCCCTTTCCGGCGTGTGGCCTCCCCTGTACTGGGTGCCGCACCCGGCAACCCTCTTGCGCCGGAGCCTGTTCCAGAGGTACGGCCGTTTCGACCAAGGGTACCGGATCGCCATGGACGGTGAGCTCTGGGTGCGCTTTTTCAGCAAGGACCTCCCCGTGGACCTGGTTTCCATTCCCATCTGCCTTTTCGACCAGAACGGGATTTCGGCTACCGACCGTGTGACGGTTGAGCGAGAGGCGGACCGGATCATCCTGGCCAACTTCAGGCTCCTTCTCAAGCTGTGGCTCCTGAAAGGGCGGTTTCTTTGCACCGCGCTACGCCGTCGCGCCACGTCCCTCTTCTTTCCCTGCGGGGGATACCGTCCATGACCACGGCAGCCGATAGACCTTGCGCCGCAGAGCTGGTACAGCACAACCGGGAGCTGCACGACCTCCTCGCGCCGCTCTACCAGGCGCGCCACCGGGAGATTTACAACCCGGTGGAGCAGCGACGCATCAGGGAATTGCTGCAGTACCTCCTGGAACTCCTGCAGGCCGCCGGCACGCTGCAGGCTCTGGATTTCGGTTCCGGGACCGGAAACCTCACCCGACAGTTGCTCGGACTCGGGGCAGCAGTCTTGGCCGCAGACGTATCGCCGGGGAGCCTGAAGGAGCTGCAGGCGGTAACCGGCAGTGGCGACCGGCTGCAGACCATGAGGCTCAACGGTCGTGACCTTGACGGCATCGACTCCGACCGGTTCGACCTAGTGGCGACCTATTCCGTGCTGCACCACGTCCCCGACTACCTCCGCGTCGTCGACGAGTTCGCCAGGGTGGCGAAGTCCGGCGGGCTTATCTATATCGACCATGAAGTCTGCCCTTCCTACTGGGCCCGCGGCAGTGCCTACCAGCAATACTTGCGGGAACTAAAGGAGTCGGAGCAAAACCATGCGGTGCCGTCATGGAAATACCTGCTGGGGATCTTGAGGCGCAAAGGGGGACTGAGATACCTCGCGGCTGCCCTCAGGCTAAGGCTCAAGCCGGTGGCGGACGATGGCGATATCCATGTCACCCCAGAGGACCACATCGACTGGCCCGAAATCAGGAGACGACTGGAGTTCTCCTGCGACATCGTCGCCGGTGAGGATTACCTGGTCTGCAGGGAACTGCAGGACCCGCCCCCGGTCTGGTCCCGCTGGCGCGGCCGCTGCGTGGATATGCGCTACCTGGTGGCGAGGAAGCGGTGAGTCGGGCAAGGGTCCTCATCATAGTCCCCGAGCGCCTCATTTACGGCGGCGCCGCGCGCTTTCTGGAGCGCCTGCTGGTAATCCACCAGAGGCACCGATTCGAGTCGGCCCTGCTGACGCCGGAGCACCTGATCGACGATGCGCTGCGCTTATTGGCCGGGCGTTACCGGGTCCCTGTGTTCAGCGCGGTGAACCGCACCCGGCCTGAGACCCCTCCGTACCTGACCCCGTTCTACGACCTGGAATTTGTCTGGCCCACGCTACGCACTTGGCGCCCCGACCTGGTGCTGGTGTCGACCAGCGACCCCGGCAGGATGTCGGTCGCCCTGTACCTCCCTGTCCCGGCGCTCTACGTCCTGCACAGCGTACCGGAGCATAGCTTCCGGTTGCTGCCCAGACTCTACCTCCGGGTGGGCGCCATGTTCAGAAACCGGGTGGCGACGGTGTCCAGGGCTGCCGCTCAGGCCATTGCGGCCACCATGGGCTTCCCGCTGGAGAAGATCGCACTGCTGCACAACTCCTCTGCTGTTGTGGGGGGGGGCTGTGCCAGCGCCGATCCCTTGGTGGTCACAGCCGGTCACGTCGTACCGTACAAGAACCCGCTTTTATGGCTGGACGCGGCTGTCCAGGTGGTGCGGCAACATGAGGGGGCGACCTTTGTCTGGCTTGGGGACGGGGAACTTCTGGAGGCGTTGCGGCGGCGGGTGGCGGCGTTGCGGCTCCAAGACCGGATCCTGTTGCCCGGCTTCGTACCCGACATCTCCCCATGGCTTGCCCGTGCCCAGCTCTACTTCCAGCCGAGCCTCAGGGAAAGCCACGGCATAGCGGTGCTGGAGGCGATGTCTTCCGCATTGCCCTGCGTGGTGGCCGACACCGGCGGGCTCCCCGAGTCGGTCGTCGGGGGGGAAACCGGCTTCGTCTGCGCCGCCGACGATACGGCCGGCTTCGCAGCACGCATTCTCCAGTTGCTGAGCGACCCGGCGCTGCGCGAGGAGATGGGGCAAAGAGGGCGCGAGCGGGTGCAACAGCATTTCTCACAGGCGCGGCAGGAAGAAAAACTCCTCTCTTTGTACCGCTCGCTCACTGGTAAACCCGTGCCGCCGGAAGGGATAAAACATGACTGACGCCCCCCTCGCCACTCCAGTCGCGCTGCTGGTCTTCAACAGGCCAGAGGCCACCGTGCGCGTCTTCGCGGCCATCAGGAAGGAGCGCCCCTCGCGCCTGTTGGTGGTGGCCGACGGTCCCAGACCGGGTCGTGCCGGCGAGGCGGAGCTTTGCGCCGAGGTGCGGCGGATCGTGTCGGAGGTGGACTGGCCCTGCCGGGTGCAGCACGAGTTCTCCGAGGTGAACCTGGGGTGCAGGCGGAGGGTCGCGACCGGTATCGACTGGATCTTCGAACAGGTAGAGGAGGCGATCATCCTTGAGGACGATTGCCTGCCGCACCCGACTTTCTTCCGGTTCTGCCAGGAACTCCTCGACCGGTACCGCGACGATCCCCGCGTCGGGATGATCAGCGGGGACAATTTCCAGTTCGGACCCACCACGACCGGCGACAGCTATTACTTCTCCAGGTACTTCCACATCTGGGGGTGGGCGACCTGGAGGGATCGCTGGCAGGGAAGCTACGACGTGGCGTTGGGGAAGTGGCCGGAGGTAAAGGAAGAGCCATGGTTTTCGGGTCTTCTCGAAGACGCCGGGGAGATACGCGAGTGGCGCAAGAACTTCGACCTGGTCCAAAGCGGCAGGCTGGACACCTGGGATTACCAGTGGGTCTTTGCCAACTGGCTTAAAAGGCGCCTCTGCGTTCTACCCTCGGTGAACCTGGTCAGTAACGTAGGGTTCGACGCCTGCGCGACCCACACCAAAGTCGCCGGTGCGCTCTCCAATCTGCGCAGCCAAGCGATGGAGTTCCCGCTCAGGCATCCCCGAGAGGTGCTGAGAAACGAGGATGCGGATGCGCGAAGCCGGCACCGCTCGTCCAACCTGGACAAAATGAAATCCCTCTTCGGCAGGCTCTTAGCCCGCTCATACCCCGGGAGCGACCGCCGATGAACAGCTGTCCGATTTGTACCACTGCCATGCAACCCTGCTTCTCGGCCACCGTGCTGGGCAAGCACGAAGCCGGCTATGAGCTCTGCGGCCGCTGCGGCTTTCTGGCGGTGCGGGATCCGCACTGGCTAGAGGAGGCCTACGCCAAGGCTATCGCTTCGGCGGACACCGGGCTGGTGATGAGGAACATCGACCTGGCGCCCAAGGTCGCGGGGGCGCTCTTCTGGCTTGCCGGGGAACGGGGGAAGGGACGCTTTGTCGATCTCGCCGGCGGCTACGGGCTCCTGACCCGCATGATGCGGGACCTGGGCTTAGACTTTTACTGGGCGGACAAGTATTGCGAGAACATCCTCACCCCCGGCTTCGAGTACCGGGAGGGGATGGGGGAGTGCAGAGCCGTCACCGCCTTCGAGGTCCTGGAACACCTCACCGACCCGGTTCCCTTCATCGAGGAGGCCTTCTCCCGCTTCGGTTCTGATTACCTGCTGTTCAGTACGGAGCTGTACCAGGGGGAGCCTCCTCCACCCGAGGCCTGGAACTATTACGCCTTTGCCACGGGGCAACACGTCTCCTTCTACCAGCGCCGTACCCTGGAGCAGATCGCCGCAAGGCTCGGTCTTCATTTCGCGACGGCCAACAGGCTGCACCTCTTCTCGCGCACGCCTGTGGACGAGAGCCTGCTGCGCATGGTCACCGGCTGGTTCGCTCCTATCGCCTCGCGGTACATCCGGTTCCGTCTGGGGTCGAAAACGGTAAGCGACCAGGAGCTTATGCTCGGAATAGCCCGGGCCCCGGGCGCAGGGGAGCGATGAAGGTATCCTACGACGCGCAGATATTCCATGAGCAGGCCTACGGCGGGGTTTCTCGCTACGTCTGCGAGCTTGCCGCCCGCATCAGCCGCCTCGACGCGATGGAGGTCTCCATCACGGCCCCCATGCACATAAACGCCTACTTGGAGAGCCTCCCTGCCGGGCTCGTCTCAGGGTTCCGCCTGCCCGGTGCGGCCCGGCTTCCCCTGTCGGTGCGGGCGGCAGGGATGCTGATGGGGGACGTGATGCTGCGGGGGATCAACCCGGACCTCATCCACGAGACCTACTATTTCCCGTACCGGACCGGGCCGCGCCGCGCCCGCAGGGTCGTCACCATCCATGACATGATCCACGAGAAGCTGCCGTCGTTTTTCGCGGCGACCGACAGGACGCCGAAGTTCAAGCGTATGGCCGCTGAGCGTGCGGACCACATAATCTGCGTCTCCGAACAGACCAGGCGCGACCTGATGGAGCTCAGGGGCATAGAACCTGGAAAAATCAGCGTCGTCCACCACGGGTTCGGATTGATGGCCAAAGGTGAAGCGACGGCTGGCTCTGCCTCGACTCCGAAGCTCCCCTTCCTGCTCTACGTCGGCCCCCGCGGCGGCTACAAAAACTTCTCCGGGCTGCTCAGCGCCTACGCCGCGTCGAAGCGGCTGCGCAGGGAATGCCACTTGGTCTGTTTCGGCGGGGGGAAGTTCACCCCGGCAGAGCGGGACGCCATGGCCAGGCTGGAACTGGATCCCGGCACCGTGTTCCAGGTGGCGGGAGATGACGACGTTCTGGCGAGCCTGTACCGCTCAGCCATCGCCCTCGTTTACCCATCGCTTTACGAAGGATTCGGCATCCCGCCGCTGGAGGCGATGTGCTTCGGCTGTCCCGTCATCTGCAGCAGCGCGGGGTCCATCCCCGAGATCGTCGGCGACGCTGGAAAATATTTCAACCCGCTGAACATGGAGGAGATGAGTGACATCATCGAATCTACCGTGCACACGAGCGCACTGCTGGAAGCGCTGGCCGAGCGGGGACGGCAGAGGTTGAAACAGTTTTCCTGGGATCGCTGCGCTTTGGAAACAGCTGCGATTTACCGTCGGCTGGCTTGAACCACAGCTGAGGCCTAGGGCGCCGAGGCGGGCGGTGAGGGACGAACCTCCTGATTCCGCCGCAAAGGAGACAATGTGGAGCTTCAGTTCTTGATCAAACGGTTCGCCAGGAAGCTGGGGGTCGACGTGCGCGCCTACCGCCCGGCGCGCTCCGAGGCCGCGCGTCTCGCGCGGATGTTGTCATGCCACAAGATAGACACGGTCTTGGATGTCGGCGCCAATACTGGGCAGTACGCCAGGCACCTGCGCTCCATAGGATATAGAGGAAGGATCGTCTGCTTCGAGCCTCTCCCGGCAGCCCATGCCGCCTTGACCCGCCTTGCCGAAAGCGACCCCGGCATAACGGTTGCCCCCCGGCAGGCGCTGGGGGATGCGACCGGGGAGGCCGCCATAAACGTCTCCGCCAATTCCGAGAGCAGTTCCATTTTGCGGGTGAACGAGGCGCACCTGAAGGCCGAGCCAAGGGTGAAACCGGTGGCGGTCGAGTCGGTGCCTCTCAACCGGCTGGACTTGGCTGCTGCCGGACATCTGTCGCCCGGCAACCGGGTCTTTTTGAAGGTCGATGTCCAGGGATACGAACTGCAGGTTCTGCGCGGGGCAGAGGGGATCATTCCGCTTCTGGAAGGGCTGCAACTCGAACTCTCCCTACACCCGTTGTATGAAGGGGAACCTCTGTTTCGCGAGGTGATGGGCGCAGTCGAGGCCCTGGGATTCGCCCTCCACGACTTGAACCCCTGCTTCTCCGACGACGCCACGGGGAGAACCTACCAAGTGGACGGAATCTTCTTCCGCTCCGACCAATAGCTCCCATGACAGCGCCCTTATTGCCATGAACATACTTTTCCTCATTGCCGTTGCGACCCTCATCCTCGTCTGCCTGGCGGGGCTTGAGGTCGTCACCGGAGCCCGCCGGGTCAGGGCCTTGCGGGAGACGGATCCCGGCACGGCGACGAAGCTGCCGCCCGTCTCCATCGTCGTTGCCGCCCGCAACGAAGAGCGCAACATCGGCGAGGCGCTGCAATCGCTTCTCGACCTCGACTACCCCGATTACGAACTGATCGTCGTCGACGACCGCTCCGAGGACGGCACCGGCGCCATCCTGGAAGAGATGTCCCGGGAGCGGGAGCGGCTTCGCGTGATCCGCGTCGAACACCTGCCGCAGGGATGGCTCGGCAAGAACCACGCCCTCTGGGTGGGAAGCCGTCAGGCCCGCGGCGAATACCTCCTCTTCACCGACGCCGACATCGTGATGGAGCCGACGGTGCTGACGAGGGGGGTGATCTTCATGCGAAAGCAGAGCCTGGACCACCTGGCGGCTACCCCCTCGCTGCGGATGCCGAGCCTTTTCCTCGACATGTTCGGCGCTTCCTTCATCATCTTCTTTTCCCTTTTTTCCCGTCCCTGGAAGGCGCGCGACCCCAAAAGCCGTTGCCATATCGGCATCGGCGCCTTCAACATGCTGCGCGCCGACGCCTACCGCAGCATCGGCGGGCACGAGGCGATTCGCCTGCGGCCGGACGACGACATCAAGCTCGGCAAGCTGATAAAAACGGCGGGGCTGCGGCAGGAAGCGGCCTATGCGCCGGAGTACCTTTTCGTCGAGTGGTACGCCTCGGTGGGGGAGGTGGTGCGGGGGTTGGAGAAAAACGCCTTCGCCGGCACCGATTACAGCGTCCCTCTGGTGCTGACCGGGGTTTTCGGGCAGAGTGTCTGCGGCATCTGGCCTTTCCTGGCCATCTTCGTCACCGGCGGCGCTGTGCAGGCTCTGTACCTCGCCACCGTGCTCGTTACGCTCGCGACCGTCGCCGACAGCGCCCGGTTCCACCGCTCCCACCCCTGGTACGCCATCGCCTATCCGATCACCTCCGCGCTCTTCGTCTACATCCTGATGCGCACCATGCTGCTGAACCTCTGGCAGGGGGGGATCTACTGGCGCGGCACCTTCTATCCTCTGCAGGAACTCAAGAAAAACCGCATCTAGGCGCGCTCCACCCGCTAAACTCCTCTGCTCCCCCCAGCTCCGGATGATCGATGCCTCTGCGCTTGTCCTCAGACATCGTTTACTTGACCTGCATCAAGTCCTCAAAACACGGCTGCGCCTATAGTTCATTCATAGAAACAAACACCGCATGTCCACTGCGGGAAGCGCCGGGTGCACGTGTGGAACGAAAGCTATGAGGAGAGGGGCAGATGGCGAGATTGATAGACGAGCTGAAAAGGGACCATATCGAAATCGATGCGATGCTGGCAAAGGTGAGGGACAGCAAGATCACCAACCAGGAGGCCCACAAGATCCTGATCGCGGCCAAGGGGAAACTCCTGGCCCACCTGAAGAAAGAAGACATTCAACTCTACCCGGTCCTGAACAGGCAGGCCGTAAACGACGCGGCGCTGAAGCGTTCGGTGGAGTTCTACGCCAAGGACATGCACGAGATCACCGCCGATGCCGTCGCCTTTTTCGACAAATACTCGCCGGCGGACTCCCCCATCGACATCGAGTTCGCCAAGGCGTTCGGCAGGCTGTACTCCATCCTCTCCAGAAGGCTGCGCAGCGAGGAGAGCACGCTTTACCCGGCTTACGAGAAGGTGCACCCGCTCTAAACGGAGGTTTCTCGCGGAATTCCGTGGAAAGCCGCTCTTAGTTCCCCCTCCCCGTGCGGGAGTGTGTCAAGGGGTGGGGGAGGGGGCCTTCGAAGCGGCGTCCCGGGCATGAACTGCAATATTTTCATGTATTTCGTCTTTGAACCTGTTATATTGCTCGCCGGTATTTCAGCCCCTAGGTGCATCCTGAAATACAACCTCTTGAGATGACGCGCGAGGTGCCGGAGCCTGCCTCGCCTGCAGGTGCGCATGGAGCAAAATCCTTCATTTTTGAAGCTTATGTCGGTAGCCCTGCTGATTGTGGGAGTTGCCCTTGTCGCTGGCCACAGGTCCGGCAACCCCCTCGAGCTGATGCAAAAACTCTCCACCCCCCGCTGCGGGGAGCAGGAGGTACTCCCGCCGGAGGCGCTCCTGGTCCTGGATTTCGTCCGGCAGCACCGGATTAGCTCCATTGCCCTGTCCAAGCCCGTCTCTGCGGACAGGTTCCTGACTCAGCCGATTACCGAAAGCATCTACCCTTCGCTGGTTCTGGAAAGGGGGGCGGTCTACGTTTCCTACGCGGGCGAACCCCTGCCCGAGGGGTGCAAGCCGGTAAGGGGCGCTGGGAGGATCAGCATTGCCGCTTGCCGTTAGCCTGATTTTTCCCTACCTCTTCGGACTGGGAGCCTTGCTGGCCCTGCTCTGCGGCAGCATCAGGGAGCAGGTGGGGGGCAGCGGGGACGCCGTCGCGCTTCAGCGCCTTGCCTGCTGCCTCATTTTCGGCATCGGGCTGAACCACTTCCTGGTGCTGCTCCTCTCCGACCTGAAGATTTCGCTCATTACGGGATGCTTTTTGTCCTGCGGCGCATTTCTCTTCCTTTTGCTGAGACACCCCGGGACCGTCAGGCAGCTCTGCAGCGCGCAACGGTTGGCGCTATGCGCCGCGTTTTATATCGCCTGCCTTTACGTCGTGCTGGGCGAGCCGGTGTCCGGGTGGGATGCCCGTTCCATCTGGTTCTTACATGGCAAGATGATCTTTTATAGCGGCTCGGTCGACGCCGGCAAGAATTGGCTGGTCCCGTCGCTTAGCTTTTCCCATCTCGACTATCCCAATCTCGTTCCCATAATTGCTGCCCAGGTCGCTCTGCTGGCCGGCTACTGGAACGAATACCTGCCAAAGCTCAGCCTGGTCGCGCTTCTATTGCCCGCGCTACTGCTCCTGCTCTCCTTGTTTTGGGGGAAATGGCGGCGCCTTCTCTTAATCGCCATCCCGTTGTTGTTTACCTGGCCGTGGCTTAAGAACGGCTACATGGACGGCTACCTTGCCCTTTATGCCGGCCTTGCCGCCTTCTACCTCGGCAGGTGGCTGGAGCGCTTCGACCGGCTAGACCTGGTCACCGGCTTGGTGGCCTGCGTCATCGTGCTTCAACTGAAAAACGAGGGGATGCTGTACGTCCCCATCGTCGCTGCCGTGGCGACCTTCTTCCTCTTGCTGAAACGGTCACGGCGTGACGGCAGGCCGGGTGCGGGAGATACCACCTCCCTCACCCCCGCCCCTCTCCCAAAGGGCGAGGGGAGACAAGCAGGGCCGCGTTTGCAGTGGGGGGAGGTGCGCGAAGGCCTCGTACTCGTTGCCTTTGCCTTTTCCGGCTGGGGGCTGTGGGAAAGGAAAAAACACCTTTTCAAGCTGAAAAACGATCTGAATCTGGGTCTGCAATCGCTGGATATGGTGCAGCAGCGCTTGTCAGATGGGTCGCTCGGCGTGATTTTGAAGTACCTCTACGTAGTGAACAACGTAAACCTTAGCCTCGGTATTTTGCTCCTGTCACTGGTCTGGAATCTCCGCAAGGGGAACCGCCCCGGGGTGGGAGCCTTGTTTTGCATGCTGGTGGGGGGGCTGTATTTCAGCGGCATCGTCGCCATCTACCTGGCCACCCCCCATGACCTCATCTCCTTCCACCTCCCCACAGGCGAGAGGACGATGCTTCCAGTGCATATCATCCTGCTCGCCGCGTCTTTGTCGTTGTTTACGGCGCTCCATTCTCCAGACGGGAGGTCGCAGCGCGACAGTTGAAGCACGACGCCCCGCCTGCCTTACCTGTTCCCTTGAACCCCCTAACCTTCCCAGGTCAACCCTCTCTTTACATGCCTCACCGTATGGGTTATTTTATGCGCCTCATTCTAAGCGACGCATAGGTAGGGGAGGGGAGCAGCAGTGGGCATATTTGAGGCGATAATTCTTGGCATCGTGGAGGGACTGAGCGAGTTCCTCCCTATTTCCTCCACCGGGCACCTGATCCTCGCCTCGGCGCTGATGAAGCTGCAGCAATCCGAGGCGCACAAGGTTTTCGAAGTCACCATCCAACTGGGCGCGATGCTGGCAGTGGTGCAGATCTACCGCAAGCAGCTCCTGGCCCGCCCCGAGCTGCTCAAGAAGGTCTGCTTCGCCTTCCTTCCTACCGGGGTCCTCGGTTACCTGCTCTACAAGGCGGTCAAGTCGTTCTTCCAACCCTCGCTGGTGAGCTACACGCTTATCGCCGGGGGGATCGCCTTCATCCTCATCGAACTCTGGATGAAAAACCGTCCCGCCTCCACCGCCAGCCTCGACCACATGAGCTATCGGCAGGCCTTCACCATCGGCCTCATTCAGAGCCTTTCCATGGTTCCCGGGGTCTCGCGCTCAGGCGCCACCATCATGGGCGGCCTTGTCATAGGGATGAACCGCAAGGACGCGGCGGAGTTCTCCTTCCTGCTCGCGCTCCCCACCATGCTCGCCGCCACCTGCTACGACATCTACAAGAACTACGCTGTCTTCCACATGGGGGACTGGCAGAACATCGCCGTCGGCTTCGTCACCTCGTTCGTCTTCGCCGTCATCGGGATCAAGGCGCTCTTGAAGATCATTACCAGCCACACCTTCATCCCGTTCGGCATCTACCGCATCGCCGTCGGCATCGTTTTCCTGATTTTCCTCACCTAGTCGCCCTTAAGGGCGCCGACCACCGAAAGGAACCGCTGCATGAAGATCCGCGTCTGCGTGAACGACCTGATGCAGAAGAACTACGTCTACTACCTGACCGAGCCCATGGGGGAGAATTTCGACCCCGAGTTCAAGCCCGATCTGACCCCGCAAGAGATGCTGGAGCTGGGGATCTTCGGCGGGAAGTATATGACCGACTGCACCGGTGAATTCCCCAGGGAGTGGTTGGAAAACGCGAGGCTCTGCCACGAGCGGCACGTGCCGGAGTACAACTTCTTCGGCGTCAACGCCTCGAAGCCGCTTTCCTACTGGCGGGAGAAGGGGTGGATCTACAGCGACGACCCGAGAGGATGGTTCCAGTGGTACTGCAGGTACTACATGGGGAGGAGATGCCCCGACGACAAGCGGCAGATCAAAAGGTGGAAGGCTATGGTGCGGCACATAGCGCAGATCAGGCATAACTGCCCGGAGGGGGTATTGACCTGCCGCAGGAAACAGCGCCAAGCCCTGCTGCATTGGGCCTACGACAGCCGAAGGATCTGATCCCGCCCGAGCTCAAACCTAAACAACTTTTCCTTCCTTGATGTACTCCCTCATTATTGCCGCCTCCTGGTTCGCGTACCGGTCATGGGAGTCGCGGACATCGGTCCTCTTGCCGAAGAGGGCGTCCGCCGCGTCGAAGAAAAGTATCCACTCCTTGTACTCCGCCTTGTCGAAGAGCGCTGAGAGGTTCTTCTCTGTCTCCCCGATGTATTTCGACACCACCCGTGACAGGTCGATCTGAGGTGGGCGAGCTGACCTTTTGGAGTTGGGAACAGACCGAGGGCGGAACCTTTTACGACAGGCGCCTCGTGTATATCTCTACCAACAATGGTGCTACCTGGACAAAGATATTCCAGTCCGCAGACAACACTTCATTATGGCACCAAGTCGCAGTGAGCCTCTCTGCCTATGCAGGAAGCACTGTAAAAATCAAATTTGTCCTCGATACCGTTGACAGTATAGCTAACAGCTATGGAGGCTGGTACATCGACGACGTAGTCGTTGCTCCATAACTAAAGAGCTGGAACAGGACCGTACACAGAAAACGGGGCAATCGTGCCCCGTTTTTTTGCGCCGCCTGTCAGCATGAAAGGAAATAAACCCAATCATTTTGAGCCGTAGGATATACTGGTTCACAGGTATGCTCAGTACTACCGGAGAGGTGGCAACGTTCATTTTCGCAAGCAAGAGGAATAAAGGTCATGGCAGTCGGTTGGTCCCGGGATGGGGCGGTGCAGGAACAAATAGATGCTACGGTGGAAGCCGCAGTCCAACTCGCTAAGAGCCGGCTCCCTGCCGGGGAAAGTCTAACCCATTGCGAGGAATGCGAGGCCGCCATACCTGAAGCGCGTCGCAAGGCTGTGCCGGGCGTACGCTATTGTGTCAGCTGCCAATCGGAAATCGAAAAGAGGCAGAAGGCGGAGTCGCTCTACAATCGTAGAGGCAGCAAGGACAGTCAGTTGAAGTAATTATTACGGCGTGCGCTGCTCTAGTTCCATATCCAACCGCTTCAACTGTTTCAGCTTGGTAGCAAGGTCCCTGTTCTCCGCATCAACCGCTTCCTTGGCGTTCGACAAGCTCCTGCTCTGGGTCTTCAGGTTCTCGGCCACATCTATCAGCTCCAGCAGCAGCTCGGCCTGGACGGCCCAACTGCTCCTGGGGAAGTCCCGCTTTAGCCGTTTCAACAACTGAATCCCCCTCTCGGATGCAGGCCTCTCCATGCTCGGATTCATCGAGAGCAGGGCCAGGCGGAAGAGCGCCTCATCGCTCACTCCTGGAACGTCGCGCTGATTGACGATGGCTCTAAGCCTCCTGGCGGCGCCTTGTGTGTCTTTGCGTTGGATGGCCCTGACCGCCTGATCCAACTGCCTCCCCATCATCTTTCTCCAGGACCATGCCTCGGTAGCCTGCTGGGTCGATTCTTTCATTTGAGGCATGGTCGGCTGCCTTCCCTCCTGGTACTGCATCGTGGCGCAGCCGCTTAACAGACTCACGGCCAGCACGGCTGCGACAAAAGGATAGGAGACCATGTCCCATCCGCTCCGAAAGGAATTCCCTGACCTTTTGCCCTTGAAGCTGTCCATGGCCCTGGCGATCTCCCCGGCAGCGGGCGCCTGACCCAAACCGCAAAGTATGGTCGAAATGGTAATTGTGGTGACCGACGCGGGGCGGTGGGGGCTCAATGGGTCGGCATCCTCTTCCGCCGCGCCGGGGTTCAGCAACGCCGGCACCTCGGTCTCGAAGCTCTCTATCACCATTTTGGAAAAGCTTTCAACCCTGTCCGGCGACACTGCGACGATGAAGCTGTCACCTCCGACATGGCCAAGGAAACCATCGGCGCAACCGTGCTCGATGGCGGCGCGGCGGAGCAGGTTGCCGGTCAGGTGCAGCAAATCCGCCGCCTTCCGGAATCCATGCTGAGCCACCACAACTTCCAAGGCGTTCATTCTTATATCGCACAAGGCACACCCCGTTCCCCTTTGCACCTGTTCTTCTATGAATATCTCGGTGGCCAGGTCTCCGGCATGCTGCTTCGACCCGAAGTTCAGGTTTTCGAGTTCGGCAAGTTTTTTGGTCATAGTGGTGACATCGTCAGCCAGATCGAGAATCTCCTCGTTCGCCTGTATTTGTGGAGGAAAAGAGAAGTCACCAGTCAAAGCTCGGTGGGTTGCCAGCTGCAACTTCCTGGTAGCGCTGAAAATGCGGTTGGTGACCCAGGGGGCAATCCAGGCGGTCAACAAGAAGCCGGAGCAGGCAATTATGATGGTCCACTTGATTGCGGACTTGCGCTGGAGTTCGGCTTGCTCTATCACGGTATGCAGTTTCGCCTGGCGCTTCACGTACACGCTGTTTATCGATTCGAGGAGTTGAGTCGCGGATGCGCGACGCAATGTCGGGTCTGCGGGGCTACCCACGAAAAGCCCCCGCGCCTCCTCCTGATAATTTCTGTAGTTCGTTTTCAACTGGGCGAGATCTTGAACCGGCCCTGTTTGCTCCAGGATGTTCAAGTTGGCGATGAACTCCCTTTCTGGGGTGCGGAACAGGTCGATAAAGGCGTGGTCTTTGAGGATGGCGTACTTCCCGGCATAACGCTCCTGCGCTTGCAACGATGCGCGCAGCTTTATCAGCGCGCTGATGGCGGGGAGGTCCGTATAGGTGATTTCGCGCGCGGTCTTGTAGATCGCGGAGAGATTGAGCGCCGAAAAAAAGAGCGCCAACATGGTGAAGGCTGCCATAGCGGCGTAGCCGGAACCTATCCTGGCTATCAGGAAGAAGCGGGATTTGCGCTTTGAAGAGCGCTGGTATGCATTCAACAGGGTATGAACAGCTTCTTTTTCCGCAGGATCGACCATGGCCGCCCTCCCATATTTGTCGCACCTACTTGCGCATTACCCCTTCTGCAGCGCAGTTGCCAGCGTGCTTTCAGGTATCGAAAAAATCGATGTCCGCGCCTTGACATGCCTCGGACGCTCTATACTCTTTACCAGATTATAAAATTCTAACCAGTCTAAAGGCTCAAGTAGCAAGAACCGGAGCGAAGGAGGTGGAGATGCCTAAAAGGGTTAGTCGCGATTATAGAAAAACTACTCCAGCGAAGTTCTTATCATTTTGTCAGAAGGTGAAGCGCTGTCTGACGGACAACCCGAACTACCCCGACTCGGTATGGGGGGGCAATGTGGCGGTCCGGCAGCAGCTTTTCGAGAAGGTGGACGCCATTGCGGTGTCGTACGGCTTGGCCAGTAATGGTGATCGGATCCTGATTCGCGAGCGGGACAGGCTGATGCAGGAGATAATGACTCTTTTAGATGAGGTCGCGCCGCTGCTGGAATCAGCATCGGTACGGAACCCCGATGCCCTTTTGACCACCGGATTCACCATCTCCCAGGAGCGCAGAACCCACAGTAGGACGCCAAAGCTACCCCTGACCTCTCCGACTGATTTTACCGTTGTCAACTCAGGGGACCCGAGGAGGGCAATCGGTAGCGCCACGGCAATGCCCGGCGCGCTCAACAATGAAATCCAGTTGAACAGGAAGGACCCCTCCTTGGAGGAAGACTGGTTCCACAAGGCGATCTTCCCGGATGCACGGAACATGGTCATGGACAACCTTGAACCTGGAAACACCTTCTTTCGAATGAGGCATCATGGACAGGATGGGCCTGGTCCCTGGTCTGCTGTCATGAGCGCGACCATCTCCTGAACCGCTCGCTAAAGTACCCGCCTGTACATCATCCTGGGGGTGCCACCATGGCACCCCCGATTCCCACCACCCATCAAGTCATCTTTTTGCCTTCGATTCCGTCGGTACTTCCCTTCTTATCCTTTTGCCAAGCCTGACTTTGTTTAGCCGTGAAAAGCAGTTAGAGTCTTATCCCCCCCATGACGAAACTCGTACCCGCGACTACGAAACTCGTACCCGCGACTACGAAACTCGTACCCGCGACTCCAAAACTCGTACCCGCGGCTCCGAAGCTCGTACCTTCGACTCCGAAGCTCGTACCTTCGACTCCAAAGCTCGTACCTTCGACTCCGAAGCTTGTACCTTCGACTCCGAAGCTCGTACCCACGACTATGAAGCTCGCACCCGCGACTACGAAGCTCGTACCCTCGACTGCGAAGCTCGTACCCGCGACTACAAAGCTCGTACCCGCGACTGCGAGGCTTGCACCCGCGACTACGAAGCTCGTACCCGCGACTACCAAGCTCGTACCCACGACTGCGAAGCTCGTACGCCCGCCTCGCGTAACCGTGCCACGAAGTAAGCGGGGTAGATTGTTGGTGTCTAAGTTAGTACTCGGTCAACGGACAGGAGGCTAAAGATGGATCTACTGAGACAAAAATCGTGGTCTCCTATTGCATCGGAGCAGCAATAGGAGTTCTTAGCTGGTTTGCCTTTGCCAGCGCCGACAGGCAGATCGGTATCACCACTGCTTTTGAATACAGCGCTGTACTTGCCGAAAAGCAGTTGCTCCCAATCTGCCGGGCAGAACCGCCTACTATGCCGAGAAGGCCAAGGGGGGACATATGGGTTCAAGAGGTCAGCGGCGCGAAGGGAAGCGGAGCTTGAGCGGGCAAACGACTGAAGGCTTCCATTTCTGGAAGCTCACTCAAACCGCTGTCGGGATTTGCCTGGAGGCGTTACTGCCGTACTCTCCGCCTGGCGAAGGCAAGCCCTGCCAGGCCGGCACCGAGAAGGATGATGGTGGAGGGTTCCGGTATCGGCGGCGTAGTATCCCCGGTTGTGAAACTTAAATTGTCGAACGCGCCGTAGGTAGGAAATTCCATGACCTGGACAGTAAAAAAGATGTCGGAAATGTTCGGTGCAGCAACAGTTAGGGTCGAGATCTGAAATGAAAAGGGCCGTGGCGTAATGCCGCGGCCCTTTTTTCTATGAAATGCCGGTTGGGTCTTATGCTGCCTTGCGCTTGCGCCACACAGCCAGCCCCGCGAGCCCTGCGCCTAGCAGAAGTATGGTAGACGGCTCGGGCACGGCCGGCGGAGCTTCTTCGTCGATATAGAAGTTGTCCATGCCGAAGCAGTCCACACGAGGCCCGGAGGTGAACCAGAACGCCTTGATGTCATCGAACTGCGGGCCGAGGAAGACCTGGGTAGCGGGGAAGCCCCAGTTTTCAGCGGGGAGCGTTTCGACGTAGCTGCTGGATACTCCGTCGGTAGAGGCGTGGATGTACGCCTGCTCGTTGCCTGTCGCCAAAGACCCGCCGACCTCGGTATTGCTTGTAAGTACGAAGTAATTCAAATCGAAAGCGGAACCGTCGAGCTTCGTTACCAGGATCTTCGTGAGGGTGCCGTAATCGCCGGTGGCCCAGTGACCGTGTATGACGTCGTTGCCGGCGTTATAGTAGTCACCGATGTAGGAGCTGAAGGAGGTGGCGGATTGGTCTATGAACCTCAGCCTGAATGCCCCTTCGTCGTAGTAGGCCACGTTGCTGAAGTTCAAGCTGTTGTTGGTGGTGCCGGTCGAGCCATCGGCCAATACCACCGTCCCGCCCGTAAAGTTGATCTGGACGGCTCCTGCAGGAACTGCGACAGCTAAAAGCGCTACAGACAGACACAATTTGACGATGATCTTGCTGGTAGCCTTCATAGCCTTCCTCCTGTTCCTTTGGATTTGACAACAAGTGGTAGGCAGCAAATATGGAGCCAAGCACTTAAACGCCTTGAATGTCTGTGTTAGGGCAAGTGCAGACAGCAGCATAATGTTAAGTTTATCGACGTTCTTTCAATAGGTTGTAAGATGCGCCGACAGATGCTGCTCATAGTGGGACATCTATGTCTGGGCGTTTAAGTCGTGCTGTTGCACCCTCAACAAAACTGGATAGTATTAAGACTTTTAAATAGTATGGGCTTTCAAATTGGGCCGTCGCTGGAATCAGCGCCAATTCGAGGAGGGTGTATGACGAAAAAACACTCAGAGCTCCTACCGACCGGTATCCCCGGTCTTGACGAGATACTCTTGGGAGGATTGACCCCCGGGAAAATGTACCTTATTTCAGGCTCCCCGGGGACTGGGAAAACTACCTTTTCACTGCAGTTCGTCGCCGAAGGGATCAGAAGGCGCGAACGTTGCCTCTATATTGCCGTAGGCGGGGGTGGAGCGGATCTCGCCGCCATTGCAAAAGCCGGCGACATTTTCCTCGACCCCGATTATTTCATCCTCCATACCGTGGAAATCAGCCGAGAAATCATGAAAGGACCGGAGCAGAGGATCTTCCATTCGGCGGAAATGGAGCCCTCCGGTGCGATGCAGGATCTGCTCGCGGAGCTTAAACGGGTGAAACCGCAGCGCCTGGTGATCGATTCACTTTCGGACCTGCGACTCCTCTCCGAGGACCTGACAAGCTTCCGCCGCCTGGTGCTGGCCTTGCGGCAGGAGTTCACCGGCGGTGAATGCACGGTCGTTTTTACCAACAACATTGGCGAGAGCGAAGTTGATACCCACTTGGAAACCATTTGCCACGGGGTCATTCGCCTGGAGCAGATTGTGCTCGGATACGGTCCGGTGCGGCGGAGGCTGCTGGTCGTGAAACTGAGGGCCAAATCCTACCGGAGCGGCTGGCACGATTTCAGAATCGAGGCGGAGGGGATCAACGTCTTCCCCTCCCTGATTGTGGGCGAACATCACTGGCAGAAGAAGAAAAGGACATTTGCTTCCAGCGGTAACAAACGGCTGGATCTCCTCTTGGGCGGGGGTATGGATATGGGCACCACTACCGCGATTATAGGAGCCTCGGGGACGGGGAAGACGACGCTGGCGACTCAGTGCGTTATTGCTGCGGCAAAAAGAGGCGAGACTGCGGCGGTGTATCTTTTTGAAGAGATGGAGGATTCGTTCCAGCAACGAGCCGAGGGGCTGGGGTTGGCGGTGGACGACTTCATCGAGCAGGGTCTGGTCACGCTCCATCAGATCGATGTGGCAGAATTTTCCACCGGAGAGTTCAGCGCGATGCTTATCCGAGAAGTGGAGGAGCGAGGCGTCCGAACCATCGTCATCGACACGCTGAGCGGCTACCTCAACGCAATGTCCGACGAAAAACATCTGTTTGTCCAGCTGCACCAGCTTTTGATGTATCTGTCGCACAAAGAGGTGACGACGTATCTGACTGTAGAGCAGCATGGCATCTTCGGCGACGAGACGACGGGGACGAATGTCAGTTATCTCGCCGATGCCATTCTCCTGCTCCGTTTTTTCGAGCATCGCGGAGAGATCAAGCGGGCGATGTCAGTGGTCAAGAAGAGGAGGGGGGCGCACGAAATGACGATACGGGAATTCAGCCTGTCCAGCGAAGGCATCACAATCGGCGAGCCCCTGGTTAAAATGCAAGGAGTTCTGACAGGAGTTCCGACCCTTGTCGGTTAGCGATACGACATACCTTGGCCATGCTGAGCGGGTGCTCGTGTTCCTGCCGAAAAGCAGGGATGCCGAGTCGATTCCCCGGGTGCTGGAAGTGGCCGAAGTGGCATCGATGATGTGTGCCACATACGGAGATCTCAGCGCCGAAATCGATGAGGGGGCAGGTGCTCTCATAATCGAGGAGGAAGAGCTCACTCCCACTGTCGGGGCGCACCTGAGCGCAACACTCGACAATCAACCCTCCTGGTCCGAGTTGCCGATCATCGTGCTTTTACGCCATGGCCCCGAAACAGAAAATGCACGAAACGCATTGCTGCTTCCCGGCGATATCACCCTGGTAGAACGCCCTGTGCGCGTAAATACACTGGTGGCGGTCGTTCGCTCGGCCCTGCGGAGCAGGCGCCGCCAATACCTGGTGCGGGACCAGTTGCTGGCACTGGAACGATCTGAAAGACGCTATCGCACGCTGTTTGAGTCGATCGATGAAGGTTTCTGCATAGTAAAGGTAATTTTTGACGAGGATGACCAGGCGATTGACTATCTCTTTCTGGAAGTCAATCCGTCGTTTGCGGAGCAGTCGGGAATAGCAGATGCCCAGGGCAAGAGGATGCGCGAGCTTGCCCCGATCGAAGAATATTGGGTCGAGACCTACGCACAGGTTGCTTTGACGGGCCAGCCGGTTCGATTCGAGCACCCGGCCGAACCACTCCACCGCTGGTTTGATGGGTACGCCTTCCGTTCCGGACGACCCGAGGACCGGCACGTCGCCATCCTTTTCAGCGACATCACCGGGCGAAAGCTCGCGGAAGACAGGATCGAGAAACTGATTACCAGCCTGGCGGCGAGGTCCGCCGAGCTGGAGGAAGCAAACAGGAGCCTGGAAGCATTCAATTCCGCTGTTGCACATGATCTGCGCAACCCGCTTAACAGCATCGGTACTTACTTCCAGGGGATAAAAATGCTGTGCAGCGACGAACTGAGTGAAGAGTGCAAAGGCTATCTTGAAAAAGGCTACGGCAAAGTAGTTGACATGACCAAGCTAATCGCCGCATTGCTGAAATTCTCACAGATGGCCCAGATCGAACTACGTCTGGAAATGGTCGACATCTCATTGATGGCGCAAAAGACCTCCTTGGAACTTAGACAGTCCGAACCGGAGCGCCGTGTCACCTTCCGAATCATCAGCGATGTAATGGTCAACGGGGATCCGACTCTGCTGCAGGTAGTCCTCGATAATCTCCTCGGGAATGCCTGGAAGTATACCGGTATGCTGGACGAGGCGGTTATCGAGTTTGGTGTGACGGAAACTGGCGGGAGTGCGACGTATTTCGTCCGCGACAACGGTCCGGGGTTTAGCATGGCTGATGCCGACAAGCTATTTGTCCCATTCCACCGGCTGCCTGGTGCCGAAAAACTCCAAGGCTATGGGATCGGCTTGGCCACGGTAGAGAGGATTATCCATCACCACGGCGGGCGTATATGGGCCGAGGGGGAACCGGGCAAGGGAGCGACCTTCTATTTCACTTTAACCCGTCCTGAGTAGGTGGCTGTTGGCGGCGGCGGTGGGGTTGTCCGGAGACAATTAAGTCCTTACAAAATTCGAACCTAAGTGGTTGATTTTACCTGGGTGGGCGTTTAAGGAAGGACGCTTCCGGACTCCGGAATAGCGGTTGAGGTTGAGGTTGAGCGGGGCGACGCGACTGCTGCGCCCCCACGTAGATGAACCAGAATCAAATCATAGAAACGATATGACCTTCCCCCCCAAATTGACATGCGTTCGCAAAAATGCTAACTTCCTGCATGAATTATTCAATTGAATATTTCCACGCTCGCGTTCTTGCCGAGATCGAATCCTGGCCTGATGGCGTACTTGCTGATTATGCGAGAATAATCGAGTTACTGATGGAGTTCGGGCCAAATCTGCGCATGCCACATATGAAGGAGATTCAAAATGGCTGATTTGAAATATCAACCAGTTACCCATGACCATAAGGCATTTTTGGAAAAAGCAAAGAAAAGAGAAGAATTCACAAAGGCATACGAGAGCTTGGAAGAGGAATACGCCCTGGCAAAAGAGATGCTTGCCGCCCGGGCGCGAGTAGGACTTTCGCAGGAAGCCGTCGCAGAAATCATGGGGACAACAAAGAGTGCAATCTCAAGACTGGAAGCAGTTGGCAAGCACGCCCCATCTTTGACTACCCTCAAGAAATACGCTCATGCCGTCGGCTGTCATCTTGAAATCAAGTTCGTTCCTGAGCATACTCAACAAGGAAGTTAGACCGCAACGTCTGGGTGCCCGCCTGGGCTGGGCTGGGCGCCGCGCTACAGCGGTATTCCCAATCTGCGCATCTTCTCCACGAGGGTGGTCCTGTTTATGTTGAGCATGACGGCGGCGCGGGCTTTCACTCCGCCGGCTAACTGCAACGCCTCGCCTATCATCCGCTTTTCTATCTCGTTGATGGCGGCTACCATGTCTATGCCGGCGGGGGTGACGCTGGTGGGGGTCCCTTCTACGTAGCTCTTCACTATGTTCGCCGGCAGGTCCCGCAAGGTGATCACGTCTCCCTCGGTCAGCGCCACAATCCGCTCGATGATGTTCTCAAGCTCGCGCACGTTCCCGTTCCAGGGATACGCCTCCAGCGCTTCCAACGCCTCCTTGTCTATGTGCATGATGGGACGCTGCATGGAACGGCAGTTCTTATCCAGGAAGTGCTTGGTGAGGGGAAGTATGTCCTCGATCCGCTCCCGCAGGGGGGGGATCAGGATGGGGATGACGTTGAGCCGGTAAAATAGATCCTCGCGGAAATTGCCGCGCGCGACTTCTTCCTCAAGGTTCACGTTGGTGGCGGAGACTACGCGAACGTCGAGCTTGATCTGCTTGTTGGAGCCGACCCGCTCCAGTTCCTGCTCCTGCAGCACGCGCAAAAGCTTTGTCTGCAGGTGCATGGGGAGGGTGCCGATCTCGTCGAGAAAGATGGTGCCGTAGTTGGCTGCCTCGAATTTGCCCACCTTCTCCTTTACGGCGCCGGTGAAGGCACCCTTGACGTGCCCGAAGAGCTCGCTCTCCAGGAGGTTTTCGGGTATGGCGGAGCAGTTGACGGCTATGAACGGCTTGTCCTTGCGGTTGCCGTTGAAGTGGATCGCCTTGGCGACGAGCTCCTTGCCGGTTCCCGACTCGCCCAGGATGAGGACGGTGGAGTCGGTCTTGATGATCCGCTTCATCCTGGAGAAGAGCTGCTGCATCGCCTGGGAATTGCCGATGATGTTGGCGAACTCGTACTTATCCCTGAGCTGCTTTTTCAGGTAGACGTTTTCACTGACGAGCTGCCCCTTCTCAAGGGCCTTGTCGATGATGATGCGGAGTTCTTCTATGTTAAGTGGCTTGGTGATGTAGTCGTAGGCGCCTTTCTTCATCGCCTGCACCGCGGTCTCGGCGGAGCCGTACCCGGTGACCAGGATGACCTCGGTGCGGGGGGAACTCGCCTTTACCCGGGTCAGGATGTCGATCCCGTTCAGATCGGGGAGAAAAAGGTCGGTGATGACGATGTCGAACGGCTCGCCCGACAGGACGCCCAAACCGTCCTGACCGCTGCTGCATCCCTTGACCGTGAAGCCGATCGACTTCAAAAGGATGAGCAGCGCCTCGCGGCTGCTGTCGTCGTCTTCAATAACCAGTATCTTGATGTTCTGTTTCATGCGCCAGTTCCCATTGTTAGAGGTTTCTTCAATAACATGGATGAAGAGTTTTGGCAAGCCGGCAATTGACTGAGACTGTTGCTTAGTTATACTTTGGCGGGCCTTTGCGGACCACAACTATTTCCCGGAGGGGATCATGAACGTGTTCGACCTGTTCCCGGTATTGTTCGTTCTTGTCCTGATAGTAGCTTTCCTCGCCAATGCCATTCGCATACTCCCCGAATATGAGAGGGGGGTCCTCTTCAGACTGGGTAGGGTGAAGAAGGTCCGCGGCCCCGGCATCGTGCTCATCATCCCGGGTATCGACCGGCTGGTGCGCGTGTCGCTCAGGATAGTTGCGATGGACGTCCCGTCGCAGGACGTCATTACCCATGACAACGTGACGGTGAAGGTGTCGGCGGTGATCTACTTTCGGGTGGTGGATGCTGTGCGCGCGGTGGTGGAGATGGAGAACTACCTCTACGCTACGAGCCAGCTCTCGCAGACTACCTTGCGCAGCGTGCTGGGGCAGGTGGACCTGGACGAGCTTCTGGCAAACCGGGAAAAGATCAACCGCGAGCTGCAGGAGATCCTCGACCGGCAGACTGAGCCTTGGGGGGTAAAGGTCTCGACCGTCGAGGTGAAGAACATCGATTTGCCGCAGGAGATGCAGCGCGCCATCGCGAAGCAGGCGGAGGCGGAAAGGGAGCGCCGCGCCAAGGTGATCCACGCCGAGGGCGAGCTGCAGGCCTCGGAAAAGCTGGCCCAGGCGGCGCAGGTGATGGTGGAGCAGCCGATGTCGCTGCAACTGCGTTATCTACAGACGCTCACAGAGATAGCTGCCGAGAAGAACTCGACTACCATCTTCCCGGTCCCCATCGATCTGATCAAGATCTTCATGGATCGCATGGACGCGGGGAAGAAGAGCGATTGACGGCTGTGACCCGAACTCTCTCGATGTCGTATACATATTTGAATCGGTGCTCTGAAGAGATATCATTGTTGTCAGTACTGACACTGTTTGAAATGCAATAAAAGGGGGATTGACCATGCTTAGCAAGAAACTGTGCAACGCCTTGAACAAACAACTCAACAACGAACTCTACTCTGCCTATCTCTACCTCTCCATGTCCTCGTATGCTGCCTCCATAGGGCTGAAGGGAAGCGCAAACTGGTTCATGGTGCAGTACCAGGAGGAGATGGTCCACGCAATGAAGTTTTACAACTATATAAATAGCCGCGGGGAGCATACCGAGCTTGCGGCCATAGCGGCGCCACCCACCAAATTCAAGAACCTCCTCGATATGTTCGAGCAGACCCTGGCGCACGAGCAGTTCATCACCTCGTCGATAAACGAGCTGACCGACCTGGCGCAAACCGAGAAGGATCACGCAACCGTGATCTTCCTGCAGTGGTTCGTCACCGAGCAGATCGAGGAGGAGGAAAACGACAGGGATATTATCGGCAAGCTGAAGCTGATAGGGGACAACGGGCAGGGCCTGCTGATGCTGGACACGGAGCTGGCGGCAAGGGTATTCGTACCGCCTCCCACAACGGCTGCTCCCTGACGACAGGGGAGGGGAGGGGACCACAAAAAAGAAAGGGGGACAGGCTACTTTTTGAAATCAAAAAGTAGCCTGTCCCCTTTTTAGTGTGTCCCCTTTTGGTGTGGTTACAGCTCGACCTTCTCTATCTTCGCCTTTTTCTTCAACTCATCGACGAAGCTGGAGAGCTCCTGCTGCTCCTTCTGTTTTTTCAGGAATTCGACGATCGTCTCTTTCACGTTTTCCAGCTTCTCCGCTGCCGCTTCCTGCTTTCCGGTCACCTTGATGATATGGTAGCCGAACTTGGTCTCGACCACGCCGCTCATCTCGCCCGGCTTAAGCTTGAACGCTGCCTCTTCGAATTCGGGGACCATTTGCCCGCGACCGAATTCACCCAGGTCGCCTCCCTCGCTCGCGCTCGGGCAGGTCGACTCACCCTTGGCAACCGCTGCGAAATCCTCGCCCGCCTGCAGCCGCTTCAGGAGCGCCTCGGCCTTCTCCTTCGCTTTTTTCTTGTCCTCCGGCGTTGACTTCTCATCGGTCCCGACCAGGATGTGGCTCGCTTTCACCGATTCCGGCTTCTTGAAATACTGGTTCAGGTTGTCGTCGTAGAACTTTTTTACCTCTTCGTCGCTGACACTAGCCTTGTTCTGGAAATGTTCGGCGATGTAGGTACTGAGGACGATCTCCTTGCGGGTGAACTCCTCCAGATCCGGTAGGGTCATTTCCAGCGCGCTCAGCGCCTCGACCAGTTCCGCTTCGGTCGTAAACCTCTGCCGGTTCTGCGACACCTTCTGTTCAATCATCTTGTCCAAATCGGGGATCTTGCTCTTCGAGGCTTCCTGGTAGAGGAGTTCGGCGGTGGTCAACTGCTCCAGCGCGGCGCTCTCCGCCTGCTTTTGCAGCTCCGGTGGAATCGGCTGGTCTACCTTGTTTTGCGCGAGCATCACCTTGACCGCGCGCTCGACGTCCAGCCTGGTGATGGGCGTGCCGTTAACCCGGAGCACGGCCGGGCTTTTCTGCGCCACCGCCGGCTTGGCTGCCGGCTCGTCGGCCGCCTTTTTCGCGGCTGGCTGGCCGGCTGGTTTTTCTTGAGGGGGGGCGGCGGATTCTTCCGCGAAGGAACCGGCCGGGAGCAGCATGGCCGTCAGCAGCGAGGCGATCACTAAAAGGTGCTTTTTCTTCAACGAAAACATGCATATCTCCTTCAGATTTTTTTTATGCCGGCGATAGTATCATTTAACCACTGTGAATGCTAAGCAGAAAATAACTGCAGACGTAAACGTTGGGGGTTTTATTGCGTCGCCGAATGTGGTAAGAATAATTGCAAAATTTCCGGGTGGTTAACTTCCAGAACCAAAGGAGCGATACGTCATGTCCAAAAAAAGCGAACAGGCCGCACTGCTGGCCTTCCTGGCTGGGGCCGCTGTGGCTGCAGGCGCCGCACTCCTCTTTACTCCCAAGACCGGCCGCGAGGTTCGCGAGAAGCTGGGTGAGGCGAAGGAAGAGGCACTCAACAAGCTGAAGGGGTGCGTGAAAAAAGGGAAAGGGGCCAACAACGACCTCAACTACGACGGCGGGGACTGCTGGATCTAAACTCAATTGACAATTGATAATTGACAATTGACAGCGAAAGATCGACCCTCCCTTGTTGGAGATACATGGCCGGGGACCGGGATCTGTTATCCGGCCCCCGGCTGCTGTCTCTTGTGCCTTACAGCCCTAGCTCGCGCTGTACCGATTCCAGGTAGCTCTTGATGGAGAGGGCACTTTCCATCCGCAGCACCTGGCCGGCTATCTGTTCCGCCTGCCCCAGGGAAATGGCGCGTATGGCCTCTTTAACGCGCGGTATGTTCGGCGCGGAAAGGCTGAAGCAGCGTATCCCAAGCCCCAGTAAAAGGACCGCGTTGATCGGTTCTCCCGCCATCTCGCCGCACAAAGACGCCGGCTTTCCCGCAACCGCGGCTGCTTGCGCCACCTTCTTGATCGAGTGCAGGACCGCAGGATGGTACGGGTCGTACCACTTCTTCACCCGCGGATTGTTCCTGTCGCAGGCAAGGGTGTACTGGATCAGGTCGTTGGTCCCGATGCTCAGGTAATCGACCTCGCGGGCCAGCATCTCCGCTACCAGCACCGCCGCCGGCAGCTCTACCATGACCCCGAGCCCGATATCCTGGGCGAATTCCTTTCCCTCTTTTCTCAGCTCTTCTTTCACCTGCTCCAGTATCCCTTTGATGCGGCGCACCTCGTCCACGCCGGAGATCATGGGGAACATTATGTTGCACCTGCCGCTGGCGGACGCCAAAAGCACCGCAGCCAACTGCTCGCGGAAGATGTCCTCGCGGTCGAGTGAGATGCGCATGGAGCGCCACCCCAGGAAGGGGTTGTCTTCCTTTGGGTGGGGGAAGTACGAAAGCTCCTTGTCTCCGCCTATGTCGAGGGTTCTGATGGTGACCGGGAGCCCTGGGAACCCTTCCAGCACCTTGCGGTAGATGGCGGCCTGCTCGAAGCGCCCGGGGAACGAATTGCGGCTCATGAACGGGAACTCGGTCCGGTACAGCCCGACCCCCTCGGCGCCGTGCGCCTGCGCTACCCTCAAATCGCTCAAAAGTCCGATGTTGGCCAGAAGAGACACGGTGCAGCCGTCGGTGGTCACGGCGGGGAGATCCCGGATCCCTTCCAGCTCGCGCTGCTTCTGGTCGAACTCCCCCTGCAGCCGCTGGTATTCCTTCTTGATGCGCTGGTCCGGGTTTACGTAGACGCAGCCGGAGTTGCCGTCAACGACCACCTCGCAGCGGGCCCCGACCTTTTTCAACAGCCCCTCTACCCCGAAGACGGCCGGAATGCCGAGCGCCCGGGCCATGATCGCCGCGTGTGCGTTCTGGTTCCCCTTCTCGGTGGCGATGCCGGTTACCTTGCCGTGGTCCATGATGGCGAGGTCGGAGGGGAGCAGTTCCCGGGCGATGATGATCCGCGGGTCGCGCAGGCGTTCCCTGTGCCTGTGGTTGCTGCCGTTCAGCGCGTCGCAGATCCTGCGCCCGATGTCTTCCATGTCGGCGCTGCGCTCGCGCAGGTAGGGGTCCTGCATCCGGGCGAAGGCCGCCACGTAGCTGTCCACCACCTGGCTTACCGCGGTATGGGCTCCCAGCCCCTCGTCGATCAGCGCGCCGATCTTCCCGATGAAGCCGCGGTCCTCCAGTATCATCAGGTGGCTGTGGAATATGGCGGCGTCGGCCTCGGAGAGGATCTGGCCCACCCGCTTCTCCATATAGATGGTCTGGATGCGCGCCTTTTCCAGCGCGTGCAGGAAGCGGGTCTGTTCCTCGGCGCGCGGCCGCGCCTGCTCCAGGACCGCCTCTTCGCTCGCACCGCGGTGCAGTACCGAAATCCTTCCCAGAGCGAAACCGGGGGAGATCCCAATCCCGGTCAATACGCCCGATCCCTGGCTCTTGCGGCTCGCGCGGCCGGTGTCCTTGAGTACCCCGGTTTTGCGGAGCCGGTCCACCTCGGCTGCGTAAAAAGCCCGCTCCTCTTCCTTCTTCCTGACGGAGTCGAGGAGTTTTGCGTTGGAAACGATGCTGGAGATCTGCCAGGCGATGGTGGAGACGGCGCTGATTTCCTGGGAGGTGAAGGTGCGCGCGTCGCGGTTTTGTATGACCAGGACGCCGATGGGGTTGTTGCGTTCGAAGAAGGGGACGCCTAAGAAGGAGAGGACCTTCTCCTCCTTGGTCTGCCTGAAGTACTTGTAGCGCGGGTGCCGCGGCGCGTTGTCCGTCGCCACTACGCCGCGCTGCTCGATGGCGAGGCCGGTGAGGCCTTCCGAGGTCTTCATGGTGATGCCGACGGAGAGCCTGGAGAGACCGCGGGTCGCGTGCAGCCTCAGGGTCTCGCCGTCCTCCTCCAGAAGGTAGATGGAACAGACGTCGGAGGACATTCTCTTAGCAACGAGGTTGACTATGTTATCCAGGGTCTCCTGCAGATCGTGGGAGTGAAGGATCAGCATGCTGATGTCCTCCAGTGTCCTCAGTCCCAGTTGTTCCCCTGTCTCCTCCGGCATTCTCATCCCCTTTGTGGCGTTCTCGGGGCAGTATAAATGAGAAAAATGATATGTGAAGTATTTTAATGCTATTTTAACGGGCGTTTAAGATGGCAAAGCCTCGTTATCTCTGTTATAGTGTGCGCCAATGAAATCAGTTGCAGACGCGGAGGTGGCAATGGGAACGACTTTTGACGAGAAACTGGCAGACGGGATAGCCCTGATGGAGTCGGGAGAGTATGTCCAGGCCGTCGAAGCCTTCAAGGGGTGCATCTCGCTTGAGCCGGAGAACGCCGAGGGTTATTTCTACTTGGGCGAGGCGTACTCGGAGCAGGGGAAGGCCGACGATGCCATCGCTGCGCTCAAGAAGGGGCTGGAGCTTGCGCCTGAAGACCTCGACGGGATCACGGCCCTGGGCGACGTTTATTTCGAGTCGGGCAAGCACAAGGATGCGCTCGGCTGTTACCGCAAGGTGACCGAGCTGCAGCCCAAGGAGTGCGACGGCTACGTCAGCATGGGCCTTGTGTACAACGCGATGGAACGGACCGACGATGCGCTGAAGTCCTTCCAGAAGGCGCTTGAACTCGATCCCAAAAACGTCTTCGCCCTGAACGCCATGGGGGACCTTTACTACGGTCTCGGGGAGAATGAGAAGGCGATCGAGGCCTACCACAAGGGAATCGAGATCGATCCTGCGGACGCCACCGCACGCTTCAACCTGGGGGAGCTCTACTACGATATGGACGATCTCGAGTCGGCCGAGCGCGAGACGCTGGAAGCGGTCCGCCTCGACCCCGATTTCACCATGAGCTACCTGACGCTTGGAAACATCTGCATCGACCAGGACCGCACCCAGGAAGCGATCAAGTACTTCGAGAGCTACCTGGCCAGGGAGCACTCCCCGCAGGCCCGCGAGATGATTGCCGAAGTGAAGGCTGTGGTGGAAGGGTTGAAGGAAGAGATGCGCGGGCAATAGCCGCAGCAGTGAAATAATCTGTAATGAATGGAAAAAGGGGAGCCGGTTGGCTCCCCTTTTTTTATTTAGGGTGGTGACTGTTTCCCGCCCCCGGAGGGGGAGGGTCAGGAAAGGGGGAGGAGAGCGGCGAGAGGCCGAGCGGGCGCGGCGGTTAATTCCCAGCTAACCCGCTATTTTTTGAGCTTCGCGGCTATGGCGTCGATCACGTGGTGGGCGTCGTTAACCGCGGTGTAGATCAGGTTCGGGTGCCGCTCCTCCTGGATGGCGCCCTTGTTGATCCGCATGTAGGAGGGGGAGATGGCCCCCCCGATCACGTAGACCCCTTTGCGGGTCGACTCGAAGTCGGAGGTTAAGAGGAGCAGCCGGTCCCCTTCCTTTGCTACCTGGCAGACCCCCTCGGCGCAGGCTATGGTTTGCACGCCGATCCGGTCGTAGATGGAGGTGGGGCCCTGGCTTCCGATGCAGGCGATCACGTTCTTCATGGGAAAGCTCATGGCGTGGTAGCGCTCGATCCCCCCGGGGATCTTGTCCTCGCTTACCCGGATCACCAGGCGGTCCACCCCTTCGTCGTCGACCTCGCCGATCCTCGGGGTCGCGCCGGGCAAAAGCCGGATGTTTCCCCCCAGGAGGATCTCCTCGCCCAGCCTTTGCGCTGTCTCCTTGTTCACGTCGAAGGTCTCAGCGACGTGCGCCCAGTACACCGGCTCGGTGTCGTTGGCGTTGCGCTTTTCCTTGAGGATGGAGATGATGACGTCGGCCGCGCTGTTGCCGCCGCCGATGACAAGCGTGCGCACCCCGATGTATTTCTTCGGGTCGTCCAGCCCCTTAGCGACCATCTTCGCGTCTCCGTACACGGAGAGCTCCTTCGGTATCGAACTGCCGAAGGCAAGCAGGACCCTTTTGGCCGGGAAAGTCCCCCGGGAGGTGAGCACCTTGAGGTACTCCCTGCCGTCTTCGATGTTCTCGAACTGAGTGTCGGTGAGTACGTTCAGCCCCTCGTGCTGTACGAAGTGCTGCACGTACTGGATGTATTTTTCCACCGTCACCGGTTTGTCGGGCGGGCGCAGTTCCTCTACCAGGAAGGGCTCAGGGTTCTCCTTGGGCTTGGAGGGGTAGACGTTCTTTCCTTCCGGGTAGGTATTGGCAATGCCCTGGAAGATAGCCTTGCCCGATTCAATCAGCAGGTGGGACAGGCCAAGCTTATGGCAGATGTAGGCGGCGGCGACTCCCCCTGGGCCGCCTCCTACTATCAGTACGTCATATTTTTCATCCATGATCTACCTCTGGTGATGCGTATTTGTAGTGAGCGTAACGTGTTAACTATACACGCACACCCCTCTGCTTCAAAGTAATAATGAGAACTGGGCCTTGGCAAACGGGACGCTTCGGGTACTATATTGGGCAGCTGAAATCTTACCATGGGAAGCAAAGGAGGACCGTTATGGAAGACAAGCAAAACAACCTGATGGTTGGGGCGCTCATGCTCTTGGCTGGAGGCATCATAGGCGCCGGCATCGCGCTCATGTACGCGCCGCAAAGCGGCGAGAAGACCCGCAAGGAGATGGGGCGCTACGCCAAGAAAGCACGCCGCAAGGGGGAAGACGCCCTGGAGGCGGTGGAGGATTTCACCGAGCAGGTGGCTGAAATGGCCGAGTCTGTCGGCGAGCGGGCCTCGGAGATCCTCGACCGCGGCAAGGACATGGCCTACGGCGCCAAGAAAAGCGTGCTGAAGGCGCTTGAGGATGGCGAGGCGCGCCTGGTGAAACAGAGGTCGAGGCTGGCCAAGCTGATCGGCTAGCAGCTCACTCCGAGCTGAGGGTGATGTCGCCGTACCAGGCGGTGACCTCCTCCTTGGTGTCGTCCGTATCGGTCATGACAGCGATCCCCCCCATAAGGGGGGGATCCTCCCCGAATATCTTCTTGTAATCCTCGTAGACGTTGCGCTCCTCGAACACCCAGGTTCCCGCCTTCGCGTCCCCGCTTTCCACCGCTATCGATACCGCATTAGCCGTATGCGGGCTGGGGGTGTGGCTACCTACGGGGAGTTTCCCGGACCAGACGTAGTTGATGGCCCGCATGCGCCAGAAGAAGGTGCGCGGGAAGATCACGTAGACCCTTGCCGCGAAGTCGTCGCCGCTTTTGCGGGTGGCGTCCTCGTGCCGCAACGTGTGGTCGATGCGCCAGCTCCAGGAGAGCTTCGGGTAGTTGCGCGTATCTATGGAGACCTTCTTGATCTTCCCGCTGGCCCCTTTCACGCTGTGAGCCTTAAGCGCGCCGTCGGCGAAGCTGTAGTCGGTCTTCCCCTTGAAGGCCTTGTCGCTCCAGCCGGAGAGGTCGGACTTACTGAAATGGGCCAGGGGGATCTCAGCGGCAGCGCCCGAGACGGAGGATGATAGGGCCAGAAGAAACAGCAGGGCCAAGGTCTGCTTCAGCATCGTCTTTTTCCTTTGCCGGCACAAAAAAAGCCCCGCCCCCGGTGAGGGGGCGGGGCGTCGGTCAATCCCTAGATCCCTTTGCCGGTCAGCTTCACCAGCGCTTCCATGTACTTCTCGCCGGTTTTTCTGACGATCTCTTCGGGAAGCGGCGGCGCAGGCGCCGTCTTGCCCCAGTCGAGCGTCTCCAGGTAGTCACGCAGGAACTGCTTGTCGAAGGAGGGCTGGGGGCCGCCCGGCTTGTAGCTCTCCTTGGGCCAGAAACGGCTGGAGTCAGGTGTCATGCACTCGTCGATGATGATCAGCTCGCCGTCGTAGATGCCGTACTCGAACTTGGTGTCGGCGATGATGATCCCTTTCTGGTCGGCCAGGTCGCGGGCCTTCTCGTAGATGGCGAGGGTTACGTCGCGCACCTTGGTGGAGATCTCGGTGCCGCAGATCCGGCACATCTCCTCGAAGGAGATGTTCTCGTCGTGGGTTCCCAGTTCCGCCTTGGTGGAGGGGGTGAAGATCGGCTGGGGGAGGCGGTCCGACTCCTTGAGCCCATCCGGAAGCTTGATGCCGCAGATGGCGCCGGTCTTTTGGTAGTCCTTCCAGCCGGAGCCGGAGATGTAGCCGCGCACGATGCACTCGGCCGCCAAAGGCTGCGCCTTCTTCACCCACATGGAGCGCCCGGCCAGGATGTCGGCGTACGGCTGGCACTCTTTCGGGAAATCGGCGACGTTGGTGGAGATGATGTGGTTCTTGATGATGTCTTCCATTTGACGGAACCAGTAGGCGGAGATCTGGGTCAGCACGTACCCCTTGTGCGGGATGCCCTCGTTCATGATCACGTCGAAAGCAGAGATCCTGTCGGTGGTGACGATGAGCAGCGTCTCTCCCAGGTCGTAGATATCGCGCACCTTGCCGCGGGCGGCGAGCTTCAGACCGGGGAAATCAGTGTTGAGTACCGGTGTAGTCATTTGTCCATTCTCCTTTTATGGTTCGCGCTTCGAGCGTTAAAAGTGAAAGGTGAAGTGTGCACCTGCACCCTCCACCTCGCACTTGAATAGCTGTCGATTTGCCGCGTCGTTGCTTTAGTTAGTCCTTGATCGACGGGTTGATGTCGATTTTAGCCTTATCCCTCAGCCCTTTCAACCACTTGTCCAGTTCTTCCTGCTGCTTTTTGGGGAGCAGGGTCTGTTTGATGGTTGCGGAGGCCTTGGCGAAGTCGGTGGTGGGCGCTTCCGCCCTGTTCTTCAGTTTCACCGCGTACCAGCGCTCGCCCACCTTGACCGGCTGCTTGGCGACCGGGTTGGCAGGGGTAAGCGCGAAAGCGGCTTCCATCAGCTCGGGGGAGGTCCCGACGGTGGGGAGGGCGCCGGCCGGGGAATAGCCGAAGTTGCCGGTCTCCTTGGTGGCCGCGCCGGATTTGGAGAGCTGCTGCAGCGCTTCTTCAGCCTTCTTCTTGGCTACCTCGGCCCCTTTCACTTCCAAAAGCTTCTTCTCGACCTGCGCCCTTACCTGCGCCAGCGGCGGCACGACGGACGGCTTCTTGTCGAGGACCTTCAGCAGGTAGATCCCCTTGGCGGTCTCCACCGGTCCCCCCAGCTCGTTTTGCTTCAGCGCGAAGGCGCGGGTGACGAGCTCGGTCTCCCCTGCGATGGCAGCGGCAGGCGCCTGCGCGGTGAAGAGCGGGGTCTTCTCGACCTTGCCACCGAGCGCTTGGGCGGCGGCATCGAGGTTGCCCTGGCCGCGGAACTTGTTGGCCGTCTCGGCCGCCTTCTCGTAGGCTTCCTTGGCTGCCTTGGCCTTCTGCGCGTCGGCGGTCGCCTGATCCTTAACCTCGGCGAACGGGAGGATGCCCCCTTTGCCCTGGTAGCGGTCGATGTTCTTCTGGTAGTAGTTCTGAGCTTCTTCGGGGGTGACGCTCACCTTGGCGGCAAGGGCTGCCGGGCCCACCACCGTGTAGGCGATCGATACCTGCTCCGGCGTCTTGAACTGCGCCTGGTGGTCCTGGAGGTAGACGTTCAGCTCGGCGTCCGTCAGCTTGATGCTCCCCTTTACGTCGGCGGGGGAGAAGGAGACGTACTGAAGGTTGACCTTGTCGTTTTGCTTCTTGAACTCCTGCATCAGGTCAGCTTCGGTGACGGTCGCCTTCTCCTTCACCTTGTTGCGCGCCTTTTGCACCAGGATGTCCTGTTCCTGGGTTTCCTCGAACTCCTTAGGTGTGACCCGGTTGGCCTTGAGGGTGTTCTGGTAAAGGTTGAAGTCGAAAGCGCCGTTGTTCTGGAAGGAGGGGATCTTGGCGATCTCCGCGGCCACCTCGTCCTTATCCACCTTGATGCCCATCTTCTTGGCTTCTTTGAGCGTGAGGACGTTGTCAATCATGCTGCTTATGGTTGCCTTTTTGAGCCCCATCTGCTTTTCCATTTCTGGGGTCAGCGAGCGGCCGTAGATCTGCTCGTACAGGTTCCTGGTGCGGTAGTAGTTCTTCTGGAAGTCATCCATCGAGATCTTGGTGCCGTCAACCATTGCGGCATATCCAGCAGGACCGTTAGCGGATTTATCTCCGCCCCTGCCCCAGACGAGGAAGATGGTCCCTATGAAAGAGAGTACTATCACGACGAATACAATCTTTATTAGTATCGATTGCTTGTACTTCCTCATTATGCCTAGCATTCCGGTTCGGCTCCTTTGCGCTGATAGAGTGGTCTCTCATGTATCACAAGAGTTGGGAATAATAGTATGATTTAATCGCAAAAGCAATACCAGAATGATGCCGTATAGATGTCTCCTTTGTGCGTACGGTGACGGCGCTGTGGCTTTTCTTTGTTGCAAGGGTGCGGAGTTTTTGCTACATTTCCAATTTTGGCG
This sequence comes from Citrifermentans bremense R1, assembly GCF_000426865.1. Lineage (GTDB taxonomy): Bacteria > Desulfobacterota > Desulfuromonadia > Geobacterales > Geobacteraceae > Geomonas > Geomonas bremensis. The sequence goes on along the minus strand of NZ_AUGE01000002.1, from coordinate 309,678 downwards.
CCGGGCCGTCCCGGTAGCGCGATAATCAAAGGAGTTAATGCATGATCAAGATTTTCGATGCCCTCTTCGGCATGTTTTCTAATGATCTGGCCATAGATCTCGGTACGGCCAACACCCTCGTCTACCTCAAAGGGAAGGGGATAGTGGTGCGTGAGCCGTCGGTGGTCGCGGTACAGAAGATGCAAAACGGCCAGCAGAAGGTGCTCGCGGTCGGTATGGAGGCCAAGAAGATGCTTGGCCGTACCCCCGGGACCATTACCGCCATCCGTCCCATGAAGGACGGGGTCATCGCCGACTTCGACATCACCGAGGAGATGCTGCGCTACTTCATCCACAAGGTGCACAACAGAAAGACCTTGGTTCGCCCGAGGATCGTCATCTGCGTTCCCTCCGGGATCACCCAGGTGGAAAAACGCGCCGTCAAGGAAAGCGCCGAAAGCGCGGGGGCCCGCGAGGTTTACCTGATCGAGGAGCCGATGGCGGCCGCAATCGGGGCGGGGCTTCCCATCACCGAAGCTTCCGGCAACATGATCGTCGACATCGGGGGGGGCACCACCGAGGTCGCTGTGATCTCACTGGCCGGCATCGTGTACACGAAGAGCGTGCGCGTCGGCGGCGACAAGATGGACGAGGCGATCGTTCAGTACATCAAGCGCAAGTACAACCTGCTGATCGGCGACCGCATGGCCGAGCTCATCAAGATAGAGATCGGCGAGGCGTACCCCGGCACCCAGCTTTTGCACATGGAAGTCAAGGGGCGCGATCTGGTCTCCGGCATTCCCAAGACCACCGAGATCGACTCCAACGAGATCCGCGAGGCGCTCAGCGAGCCGGTGACCGCCATCGTGGACGCGGTGCGCAACTGCCTGGAGCGTACCCCGCCCGAGCTTGCTGCGGATCTCGTGGACAAGGGTATCGTGCTGGCCGGCGGCGGCGCGCTCTTGCGCAACCTCGACGTGCTGCTGCGCGAGGAAACCGGCCTTCCGGTCGTTACCGCCGAAGACCCGCTTTCCTGCGTCGTGCTCGGCTCCGGCAAGGTACTCGACGAGCTGGCGCTGCTTCGCAACGTCGCAGTCAGCTCTTAGGCGCCCTTTTCTTTCACAACCTGCTTGTCAGCCTGGGGGATTGTCATGACCGACGCCATCATAGACGTCATCATACCCGTTTGGAACAGGCCCGACGAGACCCGGAACTGCCTGGTCACCCTGATCAACCACACACCCGGCGCCCGATTCATCATGGTGGACTGCGGGTCCGAGCGGGATACCGAAAGGCTCCTGCAGGAACTTGCCGACAGCCTGGACGACCGCGCGTTGTTGATGCGCGATGACAGCAACATAGGTTTCGTGCCTGCTGCAAACCGCGGTTTTGAAAGCTCCGAGGCGCCGTACTTCGCTTTGGTGCGCAACACCAGCCTGGTGAGCGCGCGGTGGCTTGAGCCGCTGCTAGCCTACGCCCAGGAGCATCCCGAGGCGGGGATTCTGCTTCCTTGTCTCGATCCGGGCGAGGAGTGCGATGTCCCGACCGAACTGGAACGGGGCTCCTTCGGCGCCATGGTGATCACCAGGGAACTCTATCGCCAGATCGGAGGTCTCGACGAGGGGATGGACGGCGGCGTGTGGTGCCTCAAGGACTACACCCGGCGCGCCAACGCCAAGGGGTTTATCACGGTGCAGGTGCCGACCCCGGTGGTGCACCACCAGGAAGAAGCCCGGCTCGGTTCCGAGCAAAGGCGGCGCGAAACGCAGCAGCGGAGCATCGCGCTTTTCAGGGAGCGCTGGGGCGTGGGAGGGAGCTACATCCTTCATGTACCCAAGGGGGTCGAAGTCGAGCTTTTGGGCGAAAAGCTGCAGTGGCTGGTAAAGGGGGCGCGGCGCGACGACAGCTATACCGTGCTGCTGCCGGCGTCCTTGAACCAGGCAGCCCAGCAGGCGGGGCTCGGGAAGCTGCACGAGCACGTCACATTGGTGCCGCTCCCGAGGCTTGCCTGGGACGGCATGAAAAAGCGCCTCTTCGACAAGATCGCGTCCCAGAAACCGGGGATCACCCCGGTCACCGCAGTGGATGGAATACCCTTCCCCTGGAGCGAGCGGTACCTGTCCTTCTCCGAGCTTTGCGAGAGGATCAAGGCCCGCTACCAGTAGTCGCGGTCTCGCTGAGGCTTGAATATCCAATGCAGGAGGGTAGTGGATGCTTGTTGAGATAAAGGCCCAGCTTAAGGCCCATTGCGAAGTCATGACGGCGCTTCAGGGGGAGTTGTCACCCGCAATAGAGAGCGCCGTTTCGCTTGTGGTAGACGCCTACAAGGCGGGGAACAAGCTCCTGGTCATGGGAAACGGCGGGTCTGCCGCCGACGCCCAGCATTTCGTAGCAGAGATGGTCGGCCGCTTCAAGCTGGAGCGACGCGCGCTTCCCGCCATCGCGCTTCACACCGACACCTCCATCCTTACCGCCATCGGCAACGACTACGGCTTTGACCGGATCTTCTCCCGTCAGGTCGAGGCTCACGCCGCGGCGGGCGACGTCGTGGTGGGGATCTCCACCTCCGGCAACTCCCCCAATGTCCAGCTTGCCCTGGAACTCGCCCGCGAGAAAGGGTGCCGCACCATAGCGCTCCTCGGCAAAGACGGGGGGAGCATCAAGTCGGTGGCCGAACTCCCCCTCATCGTCCCCAGCAACGACACCCCCCGCATCCAGGAAGGGCACATAACCATCATCCACATCATCTGCGACCTGGTAGAGCGGGAGCTTTTCCTGAAGGGCAAATAGGGCGCGAGGGAACCATGGCGAAGCACAGGGCGGTTTTTCTCGACCGCGACGGGACCATCAACGTCGAGGTGCAGTATCTGAGCAAGGTGGAGGAGTTTGAGCTCATCCCCGGTGTTCCCTTTGCGCTCAAGCGGTTGAAGGAGGCAGGGTTCCTCCTGGTGGTGGTGACCAACCAGTCCGGGATAGGGCGCGGGCTTTACGACGAGGCGGCGCTCCACGACATCCACGACCACATGCACGAGGAACTCGCGCAGTACGGGATCAGCATCGACGCCTGCTACTTCTGTCCGCATCACCCCGAGCACGCCACCGGCGACTACCGCAGGGAATGCGCCTGCCGCAAGCCCCTTCCCGGGATGCTGGAGCAGGCCGCAGCGGACCTCGACATCGACCTTTCCCGTTCATACATGATAGGCGACAAGCTGGGGGACGTGCAGGCGGGGTTGAACGCGGGTTGCACCTCCTTGTTGGTCTTGACCGGGTACGGCAGCAAAGACGTGTCGCGCCTGCCTGCGGGGGTAGAGTCGTACGTAGACTTGGGGGCGGCGGTAGATGCCATCCTCGAAAAACATGAGAAGGTTCCAAACCATTAACGAGGAGAAAATCTGAGGACTCCTGAGGAAAACCAAAACCTGAGAGAATCTTAGAGTCTTAAATCCTTTTACCCATTCGTTTTTGCCTTTCTCACTCCGTGGCTAATGGTTTAGTTTTTCACATGTTTTAGGTTTGTGGTTTGAAAGGTTTTCCATGAAGCCTTATCACGAGATATTCCCCGAGGCGGACCCGCAGTTCACTACCTTGGAAATTCCGCGCAAGACCGGCCGCATCCCGAAGGGGAACTACCGCTTCTTCGAACAGTACTGCACCGACCCTGGCGACGACTGCCGCCAACTCCTGATCTCGGCCGTTAACGAAAAGTCCCGCCCCAAGGCGAACATCCGCTTCAGCCTCGATGCCGCCGGCGCCTTCACCGGCCCCTACCTAGATCCCGCCAGCTACCAGTCTCCCTACGCCGCAGATCTCGCACAGGCCTTCACCGACATGCTCAACGCCCGCCCCGAATGGCTGCAGCGCATCCAGCGCCGCTACCAGAAGGTGCGCGAACTCGCAGACAAAAAGCCCTACGCAGGGAAGCCTTTCCCCAAGCCGGGAGACATCCCGTACCAGTTGACGCCCCCTCCGGGACTAGAGGCAGTGCTGGAGGAGTCGCTGAAACACGGCCGCCCCGGCGCGACGCCTTCTCACCCTGCGGCCAAGCCGCCTGAAAGCGGCCTCGAACCGGGAAGGGGAGGCGCCCCCGACACGAAACCCGACGCCGGCTCAGCCACCGGGATGCAGCGCTTCGTCGACCTCTACGCCAAGGCCCAAGCCGGGCCGGTGGGTGCTCTTTTAGCCGTCCAGGAAGAACTGCGGCGGCACCTTCTGACCGATCCCTTCGCCGGGGAGGAGCTTGCAGCCCTCCTCCCTCCATTGTGCAGATGCTCGCCCCAGGACGACGAGAAGATCGACGCCGCGCTCAGGCTGCTCCGCGACATGCTCGATTTTTACCAGGTGGAGATCGAGGGGGGGAGGGGTGGCGCCAGGCGGCAGATGGAAAGGCTCCAGGGGGCGCTGGTGCGGCGCGTGATGATGGAGAGCCAGGACGTCGACCTCTCGCTGGCGGTGGCCCGCATCCTGTCGGAGAGCAGGGTCGAACCGATTGCCGAGCTGCGGGACGCGGAAAAGAGGATCCTGGGCGCGGGGTCCGGCCGCACCGACCTGCAGGGAGCTGAAGCGGAGGATCTCTTGACCGGCATCGCCCGCAGCTTGAAGGCGATGGGGGTGTCCTCACCGTTCGAGGGGGCGGACGAGATACTGAAGCTCTTCGCGGCGAGCGACCCCGAGCTCCGCGCGCCGGTGATCTCCGAGCTGATGACGGCGGACGACCCTTTCCTGCGGGAGATCGCGGCGCTGATGCTCTTCCACCCCGACCCCGCGCACGCCCTGGAGGTGTCCCGGCTGCTCGTATCCATCGAGAGGGGGCGGATCAGCCCGGAGACCTTGAGGCGGCTGATCATAGCCCGCAACTGGTTCCCCATCGAGATACGGCGCAACGTGGACCAGGCCATAACTAACGCCCGCAAGGCGCGGGTAGAGTGCGCGCCGCTACCCAAGCCTCCGGCTCTTGTCGTGTACGCCTCCGGCATCGACGGCTCCGGCGCACAAAGGTTCCAGGTGCTGCTCAAGGAAGGCACTGCTTTCAGCTCCTGCTCCATGATGCTGCAGGAGGGGAGGGGCGTCGCCGACAGTTCCGTCAACCGCTTCAAATCGCGAGCGGGAAAAGACAGATTTATCGCCGGCCTCACCGGCGGCTCCTCCTACCTGGAACAATCGTCCCCGCAGTATCTCGACCTGCGCGTATGCCAGGCGCTGGCTGACGGCGTCTCGAGCGGCGTCGCCCCCAACCACTGGTTTGTGAGAATTGCCGAGCTGCTCGGGCGCGACCGCTGGAAGGGGACCCCACTCGATGCGGGCAGCGAATTGCTCCTGCTGCGCGACGAGATCGACTCCCTCAACCCGGCGCTGCTGGAGGAGAGCGAGTATCTTGCGTCGCTTGAGGAGTCGGGAGGGTGGCCGGTGGCCTTTCCCGCCGTTTTCGGCAGCTGGGCCGAGGCCGGAGATGCCGTAGGGCGTGAAGTCGAGGCGGCAAAGAAGGGGAGGGGGAGGGGGGCGGATGCCCAGGCTATTGAGCGCGTACTGTCGAACCTGATGGAGCCAAGGCGCGACGCGTGGCTGGACCGGCTGGTCGTCGATACGCTTTGGCTGCGCCAGGCCCGGAACGCGCCGCTCAACTGGCAGCGGATGTACCATGTCGCGCAGGCTGCTGCCGATCGCACCCTGGCGCTCAAGGAGATCCCGCTGATGTCGGCGGTGGCGCGCCGGACGGTGGAGCAGTACCGCGCGAAGGGCGCTGGGGGGAAAGAGACAGGGAAGGGGAAAGGCTCTAAGTGACCTCGATTGCCCCTATATACCTCCCTGTGCTTTTCGTAACCGGAGCAGCCGCTGGGCTCATCGATTCCATAGCCGGAGGAGGTGGGCTGATCACGGTCCCGGTGCTGCTGGGGCTGGGGCTTCCGCCGCAGGCCGCGCTGGGGACCAACAAGCTGCAGGGTAGTTTCGGCTCCTTCAGCGCCATGGTCCACTTTGTCCAGGCTGGGACGGTAAATCTATCGGACGCCGCTGCCGGGGCGGCCTGGACTGCCGCCGGCGCCATCCTCGGCTCCTATACGGTGCAGCAGTTGGATCCCGGCTTCCTGAAGCAGGGGATACCCTTTCTGCTTCTGGCCATCCTCTGTTACACCATCTTTACCCCCAGGTTAGGCGCCGAGGAGGTTCACCCCCGGCTTCCCACGGGAGTCTTCTATGCGGTAGCCGGGCTGGTGCTCGGTTTCTACGACGGCTTTCTCGGCCCGGGCACCGGCTCCTTCTGGGTCATGGCCCTGATGCTCGGGCTCGGTTTCGACATGCGCAAGGGGACCGGCTATACCAAGGTCTTCAACTTCGTCAGCAACATCGTGTCGCTGGCGGTGTTTCTGGCGGGGGGAGAGGTGCTGCTCCTGGCGGGGCTGGTGATGGGGGTGGGGCAGGCCGTTGGGGCGAGGGTAGGGGCGAGGCTCGTGATCAGGAAGGGGACCCGGTTCGTGCGGCCGGTTTTCATCTGCTCGGTGCTGGCGGTAACGGCGGAGCTTTTCTGGGACAACTACCTGCGGTAAAGCTTAAGACTTACGGCGGAACACAGAGGTCTCTGAGGTACACGGAGGTCACAGAGAAAAACCAAAAACTATGGGGTTAAACCTTAAAGCCTTTAGTAGTTCCTCAGTGACCCCCTGTGAACCTCTGTGTCCTCTGTGGTAATGCTTTTTAACAGTTTGGAGGTTTAAATCGCGCGGATGCTGCCGGCTTCGTCTTCGCTTGCTACGCTCGATGCTTCGAGCTCCTGTTCCAGGTGCGCGATCATCTCGCTCACCTGCTCCAGGTAGACGGCGGGCGCGCGCTCCATGGCGCGCAGGGCGGAGTCGAGCCTCCTGGCCGCGGAGATGCCTGCCTTGAGCGGCGCCAGCGGGTTCACCTCTTCCCTTAAGGCCGCCACTTCCTTGAATTTCTTCAGCACGGTCGGGTGGCTGCGGTCCTCTTCGACCACGCGCTTTCTCAGGTCGCCGTACTCCTCTTCGGTAAAACCCTTCTCTTCCTTGGCCTGGCGCAAAAGGTCGATGGAGCGGTAGTCGGGAAGCGGCTTCAGCTCCTCGCGCCGGTCGATCAACTGGGGTTCCTCCTTTTCCATGAAGCGGTAGGCCATGGTGAGCTTCTCCGCGGTCCCCCGCTTGATGCGGATCTCCTGCACGCAGTACTCCTCGAAACTACCGTAGCCCCACTCCCGGAAGTGCGCCCTCTTGCTCACGTCCAAAAGCTTCTCGCCCAATTCGACCCAGGACGACTTGAAACGCTTGGCCCGGTCCAGCACCTCATAGCGTTCCGTTCCCGGTTGCAGATGCTCCATGATGGTTTCGATATGTTTTTCGCTGCTCGATTTCGGCGTATCCGACATCTTTTCCCTCCGTAGCCCGAGGAGCCTTGGCCGGCTCAAAAGGGCAGCTGGAAATTATCAGAATCCGTCCGCTTTTTGAAGTTTTTTATCTTGGCTGCAAAAGGGAATCGCGTTAAACTTTGCCAGCCAAAAATAAACCAGCCGCCGATCGGGGAAGTTCTAACAGCTTCCATACGGGCGGCCGAGGTCATAAAAGGAGACACACATGGAACAGCGTCTGACTGAGATGGAGATGCTGATCATGCATCAGGGTCGCATCATAGATCAATTGAACGACGTAGTTACCGGGCAGCAGACCATGATTGACCACCTCACCCGGGAACTGAAACTGATCAAGGAACACCTGCGCGGATTGGCCGCCTCCGATACGAGGCTTCCTTCCGAAGAAGAGCCCCCGCCGCATTACTGACACCTCTAAAGGCGGAACTCACCACAGGGGTACACAGAGAATTTTCCTGCTTCTGTTTTTCCTCTGTGTGCCTCTGTGTCCTCTGTGCTAAATGCTTTTTGCTTTGGTTTTTCTCCGTGTTCTCTGTGGTGAAAGGTTTTATGATCAACGGTACGGTTTTCAACCTGCAACGCTACTCGCTGCACGACGGCCCCGGCATCAGGACTACGGTGTTCCTGAAAGGGTGCCCGGCGCGCTGCTGGTGGTGCCACAACCCGGAAAGCCAGTCCCCCCTCCCGGAAATCGCCTCCTCTCAAAACCTCTGCATCGCTTGCGGCGCCTGCCGCCCGGTCTGCCCCAATCTCCTCTCCCGTGAATTCTGCAGCGGTTGCGGGGCCTGCGCCGACGCCTGCCCGACCGGCGCGCGCGAACTGGTGGGACGGGTGATGTCGGTTGAGGAGGTGATGGGAAGCGTCCTGAAAGACCGCTTCTTCTATGAGGATTCCGGCGGCGGGGTCACTTTCTCGGGAGGGGAGCCGCTCTCACAACCGCAGTTTCTCAAAGCGCTCCTCGCCGCCTGCCGCGAAGAGGAGATCCACACCGCCGTCGACACGGCCGGGATCTGCGCCCCCGAAACGCTCCTCGACATCGCCCCGCTTACGGACCTCTTCCTCTTCGACCTGAAGTGCGCTGCCCCCGAGAGGCATCGTGAGGGGACCGGCGCGGACCATGCGGCGATACTGGAGAACCTGGAGCGCCTCGGCCGGGCGCAGGCACGGATCTGGATCAGGATCCCGGTGGTCCCGGGGTTCAACGATTCGGTTAAGGAGATGGAGGCCCTGGCGGCGCTTGCCGCGCGGGTACATGGGGTGCGCCAGGTTTGGCTACTCCCCTATCACGGAAGCTGGGGCGCCAAGCCCGCGCGCTTCGGGCGGGACGCGGCCCCCCCGGCGAAAGAGGCCATGGCGCCCTCGCAGGAGAGTTTGGAACATTACGCCCGACTGTTTAGGGACAAAGGGCTGGATACGCGTATAGGGGGAGCTTAGATGACCGGAAGAACTGAACGTCTGCGGCAGGAGAGCCTTGGCGCCGAGGCGGCGATCTCGGCGGAGCGCGCGCTGCTCCTCACCGAGTTTTACCGCGAGAACGAGGGGCGCTGGTCCATCCCGGTGCTGCGGGCCAAGTCCTTTTACTACCTCTGCGAGAAGAAGACCATCTATCTCGGCGAAGGGGAGCTGGTGGTGGGGGAGAGGGGGCCTGCTCCCAAGCTGGTTCCGACCTACCCCGAGCTTACCTGCCACTCGCTTAAGGACCTGCGCATCCTGAACTCGCGCGAGAAGACCAGCTACCGCGTCGACGACGCCTGCCTCAAGGCCTACGTGGAGACGGTAATCCCCTACTGGAGCACGAGGTCGCTTCGGGACAAGATCTTCCGGGAACTCCCCGAGGAATGGCACGAGGCCTATCAAAGCGGCATCTTCACCGAGTTCATGGAGCAGCGCGCCCCTGGGCACACGGTGCTGGACGACAAGATCTACAGTAAGGGGCTCCTCGATTTCAAGAAGGAGATAGCGGACACCATCGCCGCACTCGATTTCGGCAGCGACCCGGATGCCTGGTCCAAGCGGGAGGAGCTGAAGGCGATGGATATCTCCTGCGACGCCGTCATCCTCTTCGCCGAACGCCACGCCAAACTCGCCGAGAGCATGGCCGCGGCGTGCGCCGATGCCGTCCGCAAGCAAGAGCTTATGAAGATCGCCGCCAACTGCCGCTGGGTCCCGGCGCACGCCCCTACCGATTTCTTCGAGGCGTTGCAGTCCTACTGGTTCTGCCACCTGGCGGTCATCACGGAGCTGAACGGCTGGGACGCCTTCAGCCCCGGGCACCTGGACCAGCACCTCTACCCTTTCTACCGGGACGGGCTCGCCGCCGGCACCCTGAAAAAGGAGGAGGCGCGCGAGCTCCTCGAATGCTTCTTCGTCAAGTTCAACAACCACCCCTCGCCCCCCAAGGTGGGGGTGACCGCGGCCGAGAGCGGCACCTACACCGACTTCGCCAACATCAACCTGGGGGGGCTTCTCCCGGACGGCTCCGACGGTTCCAACGAGGTGTCGCATCTGCTTCTGGACATCATCGACGAGATGCACCTGTTGCAGCCCTCCAGCAACATCCAGCTCTCGCGCAAGTCTCCCGACCGCTTCCTGAAGCACACCTTGAGGGTGGTGCGCAAGGGGTATGGCTTTCCCTCCATCTTCAACGCGGACTCCGTGGTCGAGGAACAGCTGCGCCAGGGAAAGACGCTCGCGGACGCCCGCGCAGGCGGGTGCAGCGGCTGCGTCGAGGTCGGGGCGTTCGGCAAGGAGGCCTACATCCTCACCGGCTACTTCAACCTGGTGAAGATGCTGGAACTGGCGCTGCACGACGGCGTCGATCCGGCAACCGGCGCCCAGCTAGGGCCCGCTACCGGCAAAGCGGAGAGCTTCGCCTGCTTCGACGACGTCTTCGCCGCCTTCACCAAGCAGCTCGCCCATTTCATCGATATCAAGATCCGCGGCAACCGTCTCATCGAGATGATCTACGCAGGCCTCATGCCCGCTCCGTTTCTGTCGGTACTGACCGACGACTGCATCAGCCGCGGGATGGATTACAACGCGGGGGGAGCGAGGTACAACAACAGCTTCATCCAGGGGGTGGGGATAGGGAGCATCACCGATTCGCTCTCCGCGATCAAGGAGCACGTCTTTCAAGAGAAGGCGGTCTCGCTCCCCGACCTGGTGGCCAAGCTCGATGCTGACTTCGCCTCCAGCGAGCCGCTCAGGCAGCGACTTTGGAACCGGACCCGCAAGTACGGCAACGACGACGACTTCGCCGACGACCTGATGCGGCAGGTCTTCGAGGCCTTCTTCCTGCAGGTGGACGGCAGGCCCAACACCAAAGGGGGCGTGTACCGCATCGAGATGCTCCCGACCACCTGCCACGTCTATTTCGGTTCGGTCACCGGGGCAATGCCCGACGGCAGGCGCCGGGGCGCTCCCCTTTCCGAGGGGATCTCGCCGGTGCAGGGGGCGGACCGCCAGGGGCCTACCGCGGTGATCCGGTCCGCCGGGAAGATGGATCACATACGAAGCGGCGGCACGCTTTTGAACCTGAAGTTCTCACCGACGCTTTTAGCCGGGGAGGGGGGCGTCGACGGACTGGCGGCGCTGGTGCGCAGCTACTTCAGGATGGACGGCCATCACGTCCAGTTCAACGTGGTGGACGTGGAAACGCTGAAAAGGGCGCAGGCCGATCCCCGGCAGTACCGTGACCTGATTGTCAGGGTGGCCGGCTACAGCGATTACTTCTGCGACCTCTCCGAGGAGCTGCAAAACGAGATCATAGCCAGGACCGAGCACACGTCCCTGTGAGCGCGGCGACAGCCAAGGAGGGAACATCATGGCCGTAGAACCAGGACGCTACCGGCATTACAAGGGGAATTTCTACCAGGTGATCGGCACCGCGCGCCACAGCGAAACGGACGAGATGCTGGTCGTCTACCGGCCGCTCTACGGGGAAGGGGGGCTTTGGGTGCGGCCGGAGCCCATGTTCCTGGAGCAGGTGCAGGTGGACGGGGCCTTCGTGCCCCGCTTTGCCCGCTGCGATGACGACCGGGATACCTCCACCCCTTAAATGGCTCCTCCGGGCAATAGTCGTCCTCTCCCTTGGCAGCTTCCCACCCCCCTAACCCCTCCTTTATACCCTCCCCCTAACCCTCTCCCAGAGGGAGAGGGGGCAATTGTTTTAAGATCACTGAGAAATTTCCACCTAATCTCTGCGTTATAACGCTTCCCTCCTCTGGGAGCTCTCACAGGTGCTTTCGATCTCTCCGCTGCACCTCCTCATAACTCTAACCTGCTGTGTAAACATTTGGTTACAAAACCAGTAGTCAATTCTAATTGACTTATCATAGTGAAAAGTGTAATTGAAAAAACATTTCTTAAGTTCTCTCACCAAGCAACCGAGAAGATCATTGGATCTTTCTGAAGAGGCCGGAACTTTTTGTCAGTGGCTGTTCTTGTTGGATGATTTTAATTGTTGTCGAATGCTGCTCCACCACTGAATGTAGCTGTGCAATGACAGTGAACTGCTTCGCTTGAAAGCGGTGTTCCGGAGGCCACGTTGAGTGAGACAGTTGCCGAGATTCTGCGTTTACTGACGGAGCATTTTGGCGAAGACTTCCAACACTATTCGCTGACCCTTGCGGCAAAGAGAATTGCGGAACGGGTGGTCCAACTTCGTTTGCCCGAGGTCGCCGCGTACTACCGGTATTTGAACGACAACCCTTCAGAACCCTCCTTTCTTGCGCGCATGCTGCGCATCCGTTTCAGCAGTTTCTTCCGCGATACGCTCCAGTTCGAGCTCCTGGGCTCGGTCATTATTCCCTCCATGCTGCCGGGAAACACCAACGGTTTTTTCCGCGCCTGGTCGGCTGCCTGCGCCGGGGGGGAGGAGGCGTGCACGCTTGCCATCATCATCGACGAGGCGATGCAGCTTCTCGGCCTGAAAACGCGGGTGCAGATCTTCGCCACCGACATCGCCGAAGACGCGCTGGCCGAGGCCGAATACGGCAGGTACAGCACGGCCGCCGTCGCCGGGGTGACGCTGAAGCGGCTCAACAAGTACTTCATCTACGACCGGACCGGATACCAGATCTCGCCCCGGATCAAGGAGATGATCACCTACTCGCGGCACGACCTGCTCGATCCGAACACCTACGCCCCGCCTGAGTCGCTTTTCGGGGGGTTCGACCTGGTCTCCTGCCGGAACTTCCTCATGTACCTGGACCCGCCAGGGTATCTGCGGGTATTCGACAACCTTTTCCGTGCCTTGAACCCGGACGGGGTGCTGCTCTTGGGAAAGGCGGAAACGGTACCCGACCGGTACGAACCGTACCTGGAGCGGATGTTCGATTGCGGCAACCTGTTCCGCAAAAGACAGATGGTGAGGAGAAGCTTATGATAACGCCACTGCACCTCATCATGGTACTATTCGCCGCTTTGGTCCTTTGCGGCTGCTCCAGGCCGGAGACCGCCTCCTGGGCCAAGGTGCGCGGCTCCATAAATCTAGCGATGCTGCGGGAGGTCATGGCTGACTCCGACAGGTACGCCCTGAGAGGGTTCGACTACCGCGGCAATACCGAAACGGATGGAACAAGATGAAGAAATTGATTGAATTGCCGACGCTCAGGGCGCGGCTTGCCTTCTGGTTCACGGCGATCTGCCTCGTGCCGTTGTTCCTGATCACCACCATCATCTACATGCAGCGGGTCAAGTTGGCGCGGTCGCTGATGTTCGACAAGCTGAACGCGGTGACCTCGCTGCGCCAGCAGCAGATCGGCAGCATCCTCGACAACATGATCGTGGACGCCTCCACCATCGCCTCCGACCACTCGATGCTGGAAACGGCAGAGCAGCTTCTGAGCGGGGCCGGCGGGGGGCGCATCTCCCGCGAGAGCCTGACCCTGCTTCGGGGGTATAAGAGCAGCAACGCCTCCGTAACCGACGTCTCCATAGTTTCACACGACGGCACCGTCGTGCTTTGCACCAGTGACAGCAGGATCGGGACGCGCGTGGCGCGGCCCGAGATGGTGGGCAACGCGCTGCAGGATCTGGCGCCGACCTTCGGAGACGCCTACCTGGGGAGCGACGGCATCCCCAGCATCGACGTAGCCGTCCCTATCGGGGCGGGGACCAAATTCCGCGTCGGAGCCCTTCTGGTAGCGCGCTACAACCTGCACACCCTGCTCTACGACATCACAGCCAACCGCACCGGCATGGGGGATACCGGCGAGACGGTGCTGGTGAACCGGGAGGCGATGCCTCTCAACGAGCTGCGGGCCTTGTCCCAGGGGATACTGAAGGTGCCGCTCAAGGGGAAACCGGCGCAGATGGCGGCACGGGGAGAAAGCGGCATCGCGCAGACCACCGACTATCGCGGAGTGGATGTGCTGTCCGCCTTTGTCCACATACCCCGCACCGGCTGGGGGCTTGTCTGCAAGCAGGACAGCCGCGAGATCCTGGCGCCGATACGGAGCCTCCTCTTCATAACCTATGGCCTCGCTGCGCTCATTTCGGTTTTTGCCTGCGCGCTCGCCTTCAGGCTGGCGCGATCCATAGCCGATCCGCTGGTGAACCTGGCTGCCAGCGCGAAGGAGCTGGAAGACGGGGATTTCGACGCCCGGGCCGTCCCGGAGGGTACCGACGAGCAGAAGGCCCTGGCGCGAAGTTTCAACAGCATGGCCCGGACGCTGCAGACGAAGATGGCGGCCCAGCAGGGGATGTCGCGGCTCTCCCAGAACCTGGTCGTGGCCGAGGGGATGGACGACTTTTTCAGCAAGCTCCTCCCGGTCTTTTTGGAGATCACCGGCGCCAGGATGGCGGTCGCCTACGTGGAGGAGCGGCAGACAGGGGAGTTCGCGCCCATGCATGCCATAGGCCTCGATTCTTCCCTGCTGCGCCGGTTCCAGCGCAGGCATCTGGAGGGAGAGCTGGGGGTGATCCTCGCCAGCGGCACCGTGTCCTGCTATACGCCGCAGGAAGGGAGCCCGTTGCGCTTTGCCACCAGCTTCGGCGAGATCGTTCCCGCCGAGATAGCCACCGTCCCGATCTCGGTCGACGCCGAGATCCGCGCTTTCGTTTCCATCGCCTCGGAGCGCCTCTTCCCGCCGAAGGTGCACGAGATCCTGGAGCTGGTGCAGATGCCGCTGGGGGCGGCCTTCGCCAGGATACTCTCCGGCGAGGATGTCCGGTTGCTGGCGAACGAACTGGCGCTTAAAAACCAGGAGCTGACCCAGCAGTCCGAGGAACTGGTGCAGCAGTCCACCGAGCTGGCCCACCAGTCGGAGGAGCTTTCCCGCCACAACCAGGTGCTGGACCTGCAAAAGCAGCAATTGGAAGAGGCGACCCGGCTCAAGAGCGAATTCCTCTCCAACATGAGCCACGAGTTAAGGACGCCGCTCAACTCGGTGCTTGCGCTCTCCCGGGTGCTGGCAGTGCAGGGGAGCTCGCGCCTCACCGAGGACGAGAAGGGGTACCTTTCCATCATCGAGAGAAACGGCAAGCACCTTTTGTCCCTGATCAACGACATCCTCGACCTGGCCAAGATCGAGTCCGGCCGCCAGGAGGTTTACCTGGAGACGGTTTCCCTGCAAAAGGTCGCAGCCGAAGTGGTGGACGGGCTTTCGGTGCTGGCCCGCGAAAAGGGGATTACGGTCTCGCTGGAGGCGCCCGAAGCGCTTCCCGCCGCAGTGATCGACGTGAAAAGGCTGCGCCAGATGCTGCAGAACCTGATCGGCAACGCGGTGAAGTTCACCGCCGAGGGGGCTGTGGCGGTGAGACTAGGCGCCGAGGGGGAAGAGTTCCTGGTCGAGGTGGAGGATACGGGCATCGGCATCGCGCCGCAGTTCCTGGAAACCATTTTCCACGAATTCCGCCAGGCCGACGGCAGCACCTCCCGCTCCTTCGAGGGGACGGGGCTTGGGCTTGCCATCGTGAAGAAGACGGCGCGCCTTTTGGGAGGGGACGTGTCGGTGCGCAGCGAGCTCGGCAAGGGGTCCGTCTTCACCCTGCGGCTTCCTTGCGATGGCACCGGGAGCGTGCAGCGCCCGCAGGCTTCGGGTAACGCCGCTTTCCCCGCAGAGCGGGCGCAGGCTCCGATGCAGGGTAGGTCGGTCCTGGTGGTGGACGACGACCCCGAGGCCGTGTCGCTGATCGCGTCGCATCTCTCCAACGCGGGTTTCGAGACGCTTACCGCGCTAAACGGCGCCGACGCCCTGAGGCTCGCACGCGCCAAGAAGCCCTTCGCCATCACGCTCGACATCATGATGCCGGACATGGACGGTTGGGAGGTGATGCGCGAGCTGAAGGACCAGCGCGAAACGGCCGACATCCCCGTGGTGATCGTGTCGCTGTCGGACGACCGCGCTACGGGAATCGCCCTCGGCGCGGTCGGGGTGATAGCCAAACCGGTGAGCAGGGAACAGCTCATGGAGACCTTCACCAAGCTCGCCGGCGCGGGATGCCGGCTGGTGCTGGTGGTCGACGACAGCGAATACGACCGGTTCTTCATCGCCTCGCTCTTCAAGGAGATGGGGATGGACGTGCTCTTGGCCGAGAACGGCGCGCAGGCCATGGAAATCGCCGCAGCCGACCAGCCCGACCTGATCACTCTCGACCTGCTGATGCCCGGGATGGACGGCGCGGCCGTGTTGGACAAGCTCAGGTCCAACCAGTCCACCGCGGCAATTCCGGTGGTGGTGATCACTTCCAAGGATCTGAACTCGGCTGAGCTTGAGCGCCTCTCCTCCGGGGTGAGCGCCATCCTTTCCAAGGGGGGGCTCGAGCGCGAGGTGGTGCTGGACGAATTGGTGCACAGCCTGGAGCGGATCGGCTGGCGCCTTCCCTGCGAGCAAAGCGCAAACGGGGCGAGGATCCTCATCGTCGAGGACAGCGAGGCGGCCACCATACAGCTCCGCTTCGCGCTGGAAAGCGCCGGGTTCTGCGTCGACGCGGTCTCAGGCGGCAGGCATGCTCTTTCCTATCTGAAGACCCATGTGCCCGACGGCATCATCCTCGACCTGATGATGCCGGAGGTGGACGGCTTCGACGTGTTGAAAGCGGTGCGCGCCTCGCGGTTGACCGAAAAGGTGCCGGTCATGGTGATGACGGCCAAGACCCTTTCGCCGGGCGAGCACTACCGGCTGCGCCTGCTCGAGGTGAACCACCTGGTGCAAAAAGGAGACGTGGAGCAGCATGAACTGCTGCGGAGAGTCTACGAGATGCTCGGGGCGGTCTCCCTGTTCAAGCCGGGCGCCGCGCTTTGCCCCGAGGGCTGGCAGGGTGACGGGTCGGTGCTGGTGGTCGAGGACAACCCCGACAACCTGGTAACGCTTCGGGCCGTTTTTGGGGGGGAGTACCGCCTGGTCGAGGCGACCGACGGCGAGTCCGGGCTTCTCCTGGCGCAGACTGGGTCCCCTTCGCTGATCCTTTTGGACATGCATCTCCCCGGCATGGACGGCCTCGCCGTACTAAGGCGCCTGAAAAAGGATGATGCCACGGCTCTCATCCCTGTGGTGGCCCTCACCGCGAGCGCCATGGCGGGGGACCGGGAGATGCTGATGGAGGCGGGTTGCGTGGCCTACGTCTCCAAGCCGTACCAGCCGGAAGAGTTGCAGCAACTGGTCGCCAAATTCGTCGCAGCGGGGAGTGCGCCAAACGGGAAGTAAAACCGGCCCCCCTTTTTGCAGCAGAGGAAACCGTTAAATGAAAATTCTCGCCATAGACGACAACCACGACAATCTCCTCACGCTGCAGGCGTTGCTGAAGATTTTCATGCCCGAGGCAAGCCTCATCACCTCCGCCTCGGCCCAGGACGGCATCCGCAGGGCGCTGATGGAGGCGCCCGACACCATCCTTTTGGATATCCAGATGCCGGGCATGGACGGGTACGAGGCGACCCGCAGGCTCAAGGGAAACCCCTCCACCCAGCACATCCCGATCATCCTGGTCACTGCGCATCGCACCGATCCCTCCGGCAAGGTGCGGGGGCTCGAGTGCGGCGCCGACGCGTTCCTCTCCAAGCCCATCGACGAGGCTGAACTTGTGGCCCAGATCAGGGCGATGGTGCGGATCAAGCGTTCCGAGGACGCGCTGCGCCTCGAGCGGGACAGCCTGGAGGCTCTGGTGCAGAAGCGGACCTCGGAACTTTTGCTCATGAACCAGGTGCTGACGGAGAACCTGGCCCGCCTTGCCGAGAACGAGGCCCGCTACTCCCGGGCGGTACGGGGGACGACGGACGGGCTATGGGACTGGAACATGGTGACCGGCGAGTGCTATTTTTCCCCGCGCTGGAAGGAACTCTTGGGCTTTGCCGACGACGAACTGGAGAACCATGCCGATACTTTCTATTCGCGACTGCATCCGGACGATGCAGCCGTGGCCCAGGAGGCGCTCGAATCGCACCTGTCCGGGAAAACGTCCCTGGACGTGGAGCTCAGGCTTAGGAATCGCGAGGGAGGGTACCTCCGCTTTCGGGTCCGCGGACAGGCGGAGTGGGACAGCCTGGGGGCGGCCGTTCGCCTCTCCGGAGCCCTTTCCGATGTCACCGAGCGGCAGCTCATGGAGGAGCAGCTCCGGCAGTCGCAGAAGATGGAGGCGGTAGGGCAGCTTGCTGGAGGTGTCGCGCACGACTTCAACAACATCCTCACCGTGATCGCAGGCTACGCCAACATGCTCAAGATGGACCTCCCAGCTCTTGGGAACGAAGTGAGGCTGGCCGAACAGATCGCCACCGCCACCGAGAGGGCTGCCGAACTGACCAAGGGGCTACTGGCTTTCAGCCGGAAGCAGCCGATGGCGCCTCAGAAGCTGGACCTGGGGGAGATCGTGCAGCGCGTGGAGACCTTCCTCGCGCGGGTGATAGGAGAGGACATCCAGCTGAAGACGCATCTGCTCCCTGACTCTCTGCCGGTCTGGGTGGACATGGGGCAGATCGAGCAGGTGCTCATCAACCTGGCTGCCAACGCGCGCGACGCCATGGAAAACGGAGGGATCTTCACCATCGCGACCGGCCTCTTCGAAGCGGACGGCTCGCTTTCCGCCTTCTGCGGCCCGGCAGGGAGCTATGCCGTGATCATCGTGTCCGACAACGGCAAGGGGATGCCCGCCGAGATTAGCAAGCGGATCTTCGAGCCTTTCTTCACCACCAAGGAGGTGGGGAAGGGGACGGGGCTCGGCATGGCCATCGTCTACGGTATCGTGCGGCAGCACAGGGGATACATCACCGTCGACAGCAAACCCGGGGACGGCACCGTCTTCAGCATCTACCTGCCGCTTGCCGCAGACGGCGCCGAAATGTACCAGGAGCCGGCGGTCGACCAGGAGCTGGAACTGGGGACCGAGACCATCCTCGTCGCCGAAGACGACCCGAGCGTGCGCAACCTGGTGGAGATGGTGCTGACCAAGCATGGCTATCAGGTGATCCTGGCTGAGAACGGGCAGGAGGTGGTCGAGCGCTTTACCGCCCACTCAAGCGACATCGGGTTGATCCTGATGGACATCATCATGCCGCGCAAAAACGGCATCGAGGCGTTCGCGGAGATCAAGAAGCTGCAGCCGGAGGCGAAGGTCCTCTTCACCAGCGGCTACACCTCCGATTTCATCCAGAGCCGCGGCATGGAAGACGGGGTCGAACTGATCATGAAGCCGGTGCAGCCGGCCCAACTGCTGCGCAAGGTGAGGGAAGTGCTGGAGAGGTGATTCCGGATTCCCTGGGACGAGAAAAGGGGAGCGCCTGTTAGTGGCGCTCCCCTTTTTAATTCCTGCCGTTTCCTGCTTCTGTCTCAGGCGAAGTCCCGGGCGTTGATGACGAGGCCGCTGCGGGCGCCGTGTATGCTGGCCCAGTAGGCCTGCGCCACGTCCTGCGCCGGCATTCCCCCCGAGCTGTCCATATCCAGCGCCTCAAGGGTCTCCTTCACCCAAGGGGGGCTCACCACATTGATCCGGATCCCGCGCGGCAATTCGAGCGCGGCGGCGCGGACAAACCCTTCCAGCCCTGCGTTGATCATGCTGATGGAGGAACTCCCGGGCATGGGCTGGTGGCTCAAGACCCCGCTGGTCAGCGTGAAGGAACCGTTATCCCGGATGTAGTGCATCCCCACCCGGACCAGGTTGACCTGGCCCATCAGCTTCCCGGAGAGCCCGGTCTGGAAGTCCTCGTCGGTCAATTCAGCCAGGGAGCCGAACCTCGCGACTCCCGCCGCACAGACCAGCGCATCGAATTCCCCGATCTCCTTGAACATCGACTCTATGGAATCCTTCCGTGACATGTCCACCCGCAAGTCGCCGCTACTGAAGGCGACCCTCGCCACTTCATGCTCCGTGGACAACAGTTTGGCCACGGCTTTTCCTATAGTTCCGGTTGCTCCGACGACGATGATTCGCATAAAGAGACCTCCCGTATTGGCGCTTTTTTATGGCCCCCGAGCCGCTGCAGGGGCGACTGGCGCCCCCCTACAGGCCGAGGTACAGGGTGAAGTATACTTGGTTTTCTCCGCCGCGGTTGAAGCCGTGGGCAAAGCCGACGGCGGGGGTGACCCTGGCCCAGTAGCCGATGGTCAGGTCCGCTCTGAGTTCCGCTCCGGCACCGACCCTGGTTTCGTTGGCGTGAAAACTCCTGTTGTCGTCCCAGACCTGGCCCGCGTCGGTGAAGAGCGCGCCGTGCACCTTCTCCAGGAAAGCCGGAGCCGTCCCGGGGCCGCTGAAAGGGTAGGCGAGCGGCGCGCGGTACTCCAGGGTGCCGGTGGCGACGTACTTCCCGGTCATGGAACGGGCGGGGTAGCCGCGCAGCGGGTATTGGTTGTATTCCGAGGGGGCCCCGCCGATCTGGAACGCCTGCTGCCCGTACTGCAGGTCTCCGTCGGCGAGGGCTCCGGAAAGACGCAGGTAGAGCACCTGGTGCGGGAGCCGTGTCTTCGACAGGCGCAGGTACTGCTCGAAACTGGCGCTGTACTCGGAGAGGTTTTGATCGCTGCCGATATCGCGGCCGAAGTAACGGTACAGAAATGCCAGGTCGCAGCCATCTTCCGAGCTGATGGAGTAGGGGTATTTGAGGGCGCTCTCGTAGCTGATCCCCGCGAAGAGGTTGTTTCTGCGCCCCTGGAAGACGGGTATCCCGCCGAACGTGCCGTTGCTGTTCAGGCGGCTCAACGCCTTCTGGTCCAGAAGCTCGTACCCCCCTTTGATGCGGTAGGCCGACTCCAGGAAGTTGACAGGTACGGACGCTGCCAGCTCGGCCCCGCGGTTCACCTCCCAATAGTCATACCCTTTCTGGTACAGGTCGCTGTAGACCAAAGGTTCGTTGTGCGCCCGAAGCGACAGGGTCGGGTAGAAGTAATCGTTCAGGTAGGTAAAGCTGAAATAGCCGCGCTTTCTCCCATCGCTGTAGGCCGCACTGACGGCGTAGGAGTTGTACCCCAAGACGTCGGCGCCGGCGGTGAAGGCCCCGATTACCGCCTGGTCCGAGCCGTCCCCGTAGATCTTAGGCAGCCAGAAGCGCGGCAGCAGGGTCTTTGCTGCGCTGTAACGCGAAGAGGGGGGCGCCGTGGCCTGCTCCGTCTCGGTCGGTGCAGCGAGGGGGGCGGTTCGTGCCGAGGGAAGCGACGGACCGCGCGCGATGCTCCACCGTGAGCGGTCGAGTTCCATGCGGGCGATCTTGAACCCCTTGGAGCTGTAGCTGGAGAGCAGCATGGAGGAGCCGTCCGGGGCTGGGGCGGGTTGAATCGCTCCGGTAAGAAGGTGGCTCACCTGGTAGCTGGCGCCTCCCTTCAGGTCGTATGCGAAGAGGTTGAACACCCCGGTCTCGTTGGAGATGTAGTAGATGGTCGAGCCGTCCGGCCCGAAGACCGGGAAGGCGAAGGTGTGGCTGGCCCTGAAAAGGGCGCGGTCGGTTTTATCGACCGTGTCGTAGATACGGAGCGCGCTCATGCCGGTGTTGTCGGTGAGGACATAGCAGATGCTGCGGCCGTCGGGCGAGAAGTTGGGGGACGCTACCCGTTCCAGCGAGTAGCTTGTAACCTGGCGCGGCTGCGGCTTTTCTCCCTGGCTCAGGTCCAAAAGCGCCAAGTTCTGGCTGCCGCGCGAACTGATTACGGCGGCTACCGTCTTGCCGTCGGGCGCTACCTGCGCGTCCCCGAGGCGTTCTCCCTTGGTGATCCTCCTTGTTTCGCCGCGGTCCAAGTCGTGGACGTAGAGGTCCTGGTACGTGTTGAAGCCGCGGTCGATCTCGGCCTGGGTGAAGTAGACGCTCTTGCCGTCGGGGGACCAGCTGAGGCTTCCATCGGAAGACTGGCGCCGGAACTGCGCCAGCACCTTTTTTCCGGAGGCGTCGGTCACGACGCCTGAGGTGTGCTCGTTGGGGTCGCGCCTGGTGAAGGCGATGCGGCTGCCGTCCGGCGAAAAGCGCGGGTTGGTGAGGTTCTCGCCCTGATCGTTCACGCTGGTGAGCGGCGTGAAGGGGGCGCGGGAAAGCTCCTTGATGTGCGCCGTCTGCTCCAGCTTCAGGGCGACGATCATGTCGCGGTAGATATCGCTGTAATCCTTGCCGTGGAAAAGGTCCTCAGGCGGCCTGCCGATCAGGTAAGGAAGGCGCCCTGAGTGCGCGATGGCGAGCTTTCCGGCTGCGTCGGGGCCATAGGTGTCGGCGATGTAGCGCTGCAGGCGGTAGCCGTACATGTAGGCTAAGTGGCCCGAGGGCCAATAGGCGACGTCGCCGTTGATCTGGTCCACCGAGGGGAGGTTGTCGTCCGCGACGGCGGCGCGGAACACCATGTCGTAGTAGCTCCCCTTGCCGCGGCCGACCCCCGTGTACTTCGTCTCCGCCCAGGTCGCCATCCCCTCGTGCCACCAGCGCGGCAGGAAGGTGTTGGGGGGCGCGGTGGCGAAGAAGAAGAGGACCGACAGCGGGTCGAGCGCGGGCCAGGGCTTGCCGAAAATGGCCCGGGTCACCCTGGAGTAGCCGCGGGCGGGGTCGGAGGAGAGTATGTGGGCGTACTCGTGGGTGAAGAGGACCCTGAGCCAGTCGTCGTATTCGCCCAGGGTGGAGGCGACCGTGGGGGGGACCACCTGCAGGTACACGGCGTTGTAAGGGATGGTGACGGCGAGCCCGTTGATGAAGTCGCTGCTGTCGATGAGCACCACCTGGGTTTTACCGGCCGGTTGCCAGCGGAACTCCTGGACCAGCAGGGGATGCGTCTCTTCGGCTATGGCCGCGACCTTTCGGGCGGCCGGTTCCAGTCCCTGGTGGTAATGGATGGAGAAGTGCTCGGTCTCGATGGTCGAGTAGCTGAAGGAGGTGTCGAATTTCGCTGCCAGCGAAAGGGAAACAGTGCATAGCACAAGCGTTACCGCAATAAATAAAGTTCTCATGGCTTCCTTTCGTTCAGGTTCGTGTCCCTATTCCATTCCCGCCAGTTCGCGCCCCTTGGGGTATTCGATGACGATGTCGTAGGAGACCTTCTTTCTCTCTCCCGGGGCTAGGTTCAGCTTCCATTCCAGCGTCCCGTCTTCCTTGATGCCGGAGGGGCGTGGATCTGCGTCTTCGAGTTTTACCTTGATCTCCGCGTTGGAGGGAAGCGGCTGCTGGTCGAGTAGGGTCAGCGCCACCCCCCTCTTCTTGAAGTTCTCCAGTTCGATCACTACATGGTAGGTCACGTTGTTGCCGCTGATGAGCCCCGCCTTTTTCGCCACCCTGGCCGCTTCCCGCTTCACCTTCACCTGGTCGTCGGATCCGAAGTAAAGGTCGAACTCTTCGCCGGAGCTGATCGTTTTTAATCGGCTTTTGCCGACGAAGGTGGCGTCGTTGAAGATGTTCACCTCCCCGGCCAGAAGCGGGTAGGGTGTCTTGTTCCGGACCTTCGACTTGAGATAGACGCGCGGGGAAAGTTTCGGGACGGTCAGGTACTCGGCGCTGATCGGCACCTTTTCGCTGGCGATGATGCTCCCTGCACGGGTGCCGTCGGACGGTACGTCCACCGGCTGCACCACCTGGAAAAGCACCGAGGTCTGCCCCTGTGCCACGTCCGAGGTCAGAGGCTGCGCTTCCTCGACCCGGTCTTCCCGCGCTTCCATCGGGTAGGCGTCGGCAGCCATCGGCGCGGGAGCCGGGGCAGCCATCTCCTTCATGGCGCGGCCGGCGTAGGCCATGGGCCGGGGGGGCTCGTAGAAGGAGATATGCCAGGGGGAGAGCTCCGGCGCGCCTCCGCCGACCTCGGGGGCAGCCGTGGAAAGGGAAAGCTTCACGCCGGGCCAGTTCTCCCCGGTTTTCTGCGCCACCTGGGCACGGTAGACGAGTTCCGCCTCCTTGCCGTCGGCGCCGAGGCGCACGTCGTAGAGGGGCTCCCAGGTGGCCTGGCTCACCAGGTAGGAGAGGTCCAGGTCGAACTTGAGGTCCTGCTGTGCCTCTATGGCCACCTGCGCCGACTTCACTTCCCTGTGCCGGTTGGCGAGGTTTTGCTCCAGCTCTTTCCTGAGCGCCGCGATCTTCTCGTTGAGGGGCTTCTTGGCGGCTTCGGCTTCGTAGAGCTGCTGCTCCACTTTGCCCACGCTGTCACCCACGAAGCGCACCGCCTCTCCCAGCTCCGCAGCGGTGGGCTTGCCTGCGGAAAGCTCCTTTGAGATCCGCTCGGACCAGCCGACGCGGATGGAATCGATGAAGGCCCTCTGGGAGGCGAGCGCCTTGCGCTTGGCTTCGATGCTTTCCACCTGGCGGGTGAGGGCGGCGATCTCATCCTCCAGCTCGCGCACCCGCTGGTCCCGCGCCCGGTCCAGGAAAACCCTTTTCACCGTAATACCAGCGATGCGGGCAGGCGCCGCCCCTTTTCCCACGGCACGAAGCGAGTCCTCGTCCAGCACCTGGGGGAGGTTGTCGAAGCTGACCAGGTTGGTTCCCGCTTTCAGCGACAGCGTCGCCCTTCGGGTCACCTGGGCCCGGTCCGAGAAGACGGTGACGGACTGGATCGCGGATCTGGCTTCAAGGTTGGTGGTCTGGGCCGAAGTGGCAAAAGGGGAGCAAAGGACGAGGATGAGGCAGGAGCAGATTGTTAGAGTTTTCATTGAGGACCTCGGTGGCAACGAGCCGATGTGATTGGTTTTAAGCCGGTTTTTTCTTCGCCGCGTAGCTGTAGTACTTGAGCCGGATGTTCTCCCACATAACCAGCCGCTCTTCCATCATGGTCATCACCCGCACTTCCCCGTCCTGGGAAACGACGAAGCCGACGCTCCCCGGGTTCTGGGAGCAGTACCTCATCATGGAGCGATGCCTGGTGCCGAAGTGATTGTAGGCAGCCGGGCGCAGCTTCGCCGGGGTCGCCAGACGGTCAGAGGCTATGAAGAGGTTGTCCGGCTCCTGCCAGTTCTTGATTTCCACGCCATATCCCTTGACCACCAGGTCCGGGTCCATCGCCACCAGGCCGTCCACCCGGGTCAGAAGGGCGATGAACCAGATCACGCCGTCGATCTCGTTCTTGTTAGCCCTCAGGTCCTTCTCCATGCGCCTCAACTGGAAATACTGGCTGGAAAGGATCTCCTTCGGCTTAGATTCGGTGAGCCCCAGCAGATGCGCCTCCAGGTAGTCCGACTTTATCTTGGTGACGGCGTTGGATTGCAGCGAGGTGGGGAGCCGGTCGTAGTTGATGCCGTATTTGACGTTGAGATCAGCGGGGTCGATGTAAGGCGTTATAAGGATGGCGCCGCCTTTTTTTATCTTCTGAATCCGAAGCAGAATGCGGCAAAGCGCAGAGATCCACTGCTGGGTGTGGAATTCGTCCATGCCGGCATCGGTCATGTAGATGTCGTCGGGGAGGTGGCTGCGCACTTCTTGCAGGTAGCGTTTGATCCCCGGCGCCAGAAGGTCGCGTATGGGGCCTTCGCGGAAGATGTCGATAGAGAAGCGGATCAGCTCGTTTACCCTGAGCTCGGCCACCTTCTCGTAACGCATGTAGACCACGATGTTGCCGATCCCCTCTACGCTGGCCTGGAAGATCCCGGGACGCTCCGGCTCTATCTCGGCGCTGCGGTTCAGGAATTTGTGGAAGGGGTTTTGCTGGTCCACCAGTCCCCAGATGAAAAGCTGGTCCTCCTTGTCGGGCCAGATCACGAAGGAAGAGGTGCGCAGGTCGGTGGACTTGGCGATCTTCACCACGTTGGAAACCGAAAAAGGGATCGGCTCGGCGAAGGGGATGTAGCTCCAGCGGTCCCGGACCGGGTTGCGCGGCGGCTTGGGGTCGGGCTGCACTGGGTCCAGGTAGACCATGTGGAAGATCACCGGCTCCGATTCCTCGGTCCGAAGGCTTGAGTAGTACATCGTCTCCATCAGGTCGACGATGATCTTCTCGTCCGGGACCGCGGTCCGGCGCTTCTTCAGCTCGGAGCAGACGGTTTCCGCCAGGTGGCGCGGGGTCTTGTTCATGCTGCTCATGGCCGGTACCCCCCGCAATAGGGCCCCAGGATCTGCTCAAGGTGGCGTCTCACGCCGTCGAAGAGCTGAAGGGTGAGGTCGTTGGGGTTTTTGCAGTAGTAGCTTGAGGGGGCGAAGTTGTAATAGATCCGGCAGGCGAAGGGGCGGACGCCGTAGATGCCGCAGTTGCGCTTTTGCAGGTTGAAAAAGGGGCAAAAGCCGCTGTCGTCGGAGCGCTTGGGGAGGAGGTCGAGGACCTCCTTTTCGCAGGCGAAGACGTCCGGGCTGCACTTGCAGCACTGGCCGGTCTTGCAGCCGGCGCCTTCGCTCTCGGCGCGGCACAACGAGCTGCCGAAGACCCGGCGGCTGAAGCTCTCCGCGGCGCGGTAGACGAAGGAAATCCGGCGCGAGCGGTCGGCGCCGGCGCGGTCGGCGTTGATAAGGCGCTTCTTCAGCCGCTCCAGTTCACGCGCGACCTGTTCGTTTATGGTGAGGGGGGAGGCTGCAGGCATTGTCATAATGACGTGTCTCTTCCTAGAATCCGGTGAAAAGGAAATCGAGTGCTGCGATTATTTCTTCTCTTCGTTCCGCGAGGGAGCCCACCTTTTCTCCCAGGACCTGCTGGTCGATGCCGGCTAATTGCGCTGTGGACATGACCACATCTCTGTTCTCGATGCTGAACCTCGGCGTTAGGTGCCTGACCGGCTTCCCCATTGCCGAGACGGTGAATAGAGGAACGACGACCCGTGTAGCGAGGGAAGCCAAGAGCTCCGCCTGCACGTCCAGCAGATAGGGGATCTTATCCCTGGTCCTGGGATTCCCGTTCCGGTAAACGTCGAATTGAGCCATCAGAAATGCCTCAAATCGTCACTGAAGGTCCCATCGCTTTGCACGCGGCTGTTGTACTCTTCGATAGCTTCACGGTTTTCTTCCTGCCAGCTGCGGCTGGTCTCCTTCCGCAGCATTTCCGCAAGCCGCGATTCCAACGCCTGGGAGAGGTTTATGTGCCGCTCTTTCGCAAGGCGCAGCAGATCGCTGTTTATACTCAGATTTGTCGACTTCTTGGGGGCTGTCGCGTCGAAGAAAGCATTCTGCATGTAGGTCTCCTATGCGCAGGGGTTATGCGCATATGATAGCTGGCTTTAGGAGGAATGGCAACCCGCGCTGGATGCCTGTTCCCGTTCTGCCACAGCTTCGAGATGCGGCTGAAGGTATATTGAGAACTTCATATTGTAAATGGAATTAACGATAAACCCACCATCATGGTAGACAATGTATATTCTTTTCTTGACTGATTTGATTTTATTTTGTACCTTGTCTAAAACTCGCATGGAAGTGGGGTATTTGTCCCCCGGCATCACATGTTGCAGCATCTGGAGAGGGAGGCAATTTGAAGATCGACCAGAAGAAACTACGGGAACTGCTTTCGGCACCGGCTTTCTCCCCGTCTCCGGACCAGCTCAGGCGCGAAGACAACGTGTTCCTGGTGGGCGGCAATCTTCCGGAACGCCAGACTCTGGAAACCCTCTACGACAGCCACTATCAAAGCAACGCTGCTCTGTTCCACCTCACCTTCGGGGCCATCGACCGGTTTCCCAACGGCGAGGCGCTGGCCCGGGTCATCAAGAAAAACTTCAACGTGCACCTCGTGGGGAGGCTCGATTTTCCCGCCTCCTCCCGCCTCATCGAGCGGGCCTATGCCGCCGGCGTCGACATCATCGAAATCCCTTTGCCGGCTCCCGGTACTGGAGCGGGGGAGGGGGAGGGCCAGGCCAAAGAGCGGCTCCAGGCCCTCAACGTAGCCCGTTCGGTATTCCCGCGCTGGTCGGTTGCCTCGACTATTGTGGCCGGTGAGGAGTCTCCTGCGGTGACCATTTCAGGTATCGACGCCCTCCTCGCTGCCGAGATCGTCCCGCTGGTGGTCCTGTCAGGGGGGGCGGTGCGTCACCCGGAGGACGAGATCGCCAGGATCTTCACCCACCTGCAGTCGGGCTGGCGCAAGCACAGATGTGTCCTCAAGCCCTTGTTGCCGCTGATTCATCTCTCCACCCCGCTGGTTCCCGCGGCGCCCCGCAACATGTTGCGAGGTTTCATCGACAGCATCGAGGACCGGCGCCTCTTGGCCGCCTCCGACCTGAGGCGGGTACTCAGGGTGAAGGAAGCCGCGGAGTCCTTCGATTCCGCAGGGCTGTAGCGTATTTGATTCGAATTGAGTAGAGAGGGCGGCCAACTGAAATGAACAACGACGATTTCCTCCAAAAACCGCTGAAGATCGACAACCGCCCCATGTGGCTGATCCTGCTGGACCGCACCGTCCGCTACCAGGTCATGGCGACGGTGGTGCTGGTGGTAGGCCTCCTGATCCGCCTTTCCCCGCCCGACGGCCTTTCGGTCGAAGGGTACCGCTCGCTGGTTCTCTTCGG
Source organism: Citrifermentans bremense R1 (assembly GCF_000426865.1). GTDB lineage: Bacteria > Desulfobacterota > Desulfuromonadia > Geobacterales > Geobacteraceae > Geomonas > Geomonas bremensis. Next base: position 281,525 of record NZ_AUGE01000002.1, on the reverse strand, counting down.
CGGCACCATATTCTTCTGGGTTTCGGGGCTCCTCCCCATCGCGGTGACCGCGCTCCTCTCCATGGTGATGCTGCCGCTTCTGGGCATCATGGACGCCAAGAAGACCTACTCCATGTTCGGCAACGAGGCGGTGTTCTTCATCCTGGGCGCCTTCATCCTGGCTGCGGCGATGACCGGGACCGGGATTTCCACCCGCCTTGCCCGCGCCATGCTCGCCAAGTTCGGCAGGACCCCAAAAAGCCTCGCGCTCACCGTGTTCCTGCTCTCGGCCTTTCTCTCCTTCGTCATGAGCGAACACGCGGTCGCCGCCATGCTGTTCCCGGTGATCACCGAGATAACGGTGGCGCTTAACCTGGAGAAGGGGAAAAGCAGGTTCGGGCAGCTCCTCTTCATGTCCATGGCCTGGGGCTGCATCATCGGCGGCATCGCCACCTTCCTTGGCGGTGCTCGCGCGCCGCTTGCGGTCGGGCTCTTGAAGGAGTCGACCGGTCTTCATTTCACCTTCCTAGAGTGGAGCTCCGCCGCGTGCCTGATCGTTTTCCCGCTCTTGTTCATCGGTTACTTCGTGCTGGTGAAGTTCTTCCCCCCGGACATCCTGGACGTGGAAGTGGGCCGGAAGTTCCTGAACGGCAAGCGCCTGGAGACCGGGAAGATGGGGTACGACGAGATGCTGACCGCGCTGGTCATGGTCGTCACCGTCGTCTGCTGGATGACGCTCGGCGAGAAAACCGGCCTGGCCGCAATCGCCATACTGGGAGCCGCGGCGCTCTTCACCTTCAAAGTCGTCACCTGGCAGAAGATCGAGGAGTACGTCAACTGGGGGATCATCCTCATGTACGGCGGGACCATCGCGCTCGCCTCCGCCCTGGAGAAGACCGGTGCGGCGGTCTGGCTGGTGAACAAGGGGCTGGGAAACACGGAGCACTCGCCGCTGGCCATCATCGCCGTCGTTTCCTTGGTCGCCATCATCCTTACCGAGTGCATCAGCCATGCGGCCGTGGTGGCCATCCTGATGCCGGTCGGCATGGGGCTTTGCCACAGCACCGGGATGGATCCTAAGGTGATGACCCTTTCCATCGCGCTCCCGGCGGGTCTTGCCTACTGCCTGCCGATGGGAACGCCGGCAACCGCCATCGCCTATGCCTCGGGTTATCTCAAGAGCCGCGACATCATTGTCTCAGGCTGCGTGATCATGTTTATCTCGTGGTTGTTGTTCATGGCGTCTGTGCTCTTTGTCTGGCCCTTGATAGGTTTGAAAATTTAGCGTGGCACATGCCACCGAAAAACTGTATAAGCAGGAGGTGCGTTGGATTCAATTCCCTTTGAGGATAAACCATGATTTCAAAGAAGACCAAGTACGGGTTGAAGGCACTTATCTACCTGGCCCGCCACTATGACAAAGGTCCCATCCTTATCGCAGACCTCGCGCGCGACGAAAACCTTCCCAAGAAGTTCCTCGAGAACATACTGTTGTCCCTGAAGAACAACGGCATCCTGCAAAGCCGGAAAGGTAAGGGGGGAGGCTACTTCTTAGGCAGGCATCCCGGCAAGATCACCTTCGGGCAGGCGATAAGGGTGATGGAAGGGCCGCTGGCGCCTGTCCCCTGCGTCAGCGAGACCGCCTACGCCAAGTGCACCGAGTGCGAGAACGAGCTTACCTGCGGCATCAGGCTGGTGATGAAAGACGTGCGGGATGCGATGGCGGTGATCTTGGACGGGACCACCCTTGCCGACGTGCTGGAGAAGATCGACACCGCCGAGCAGGGGCAGCGCGGCGTACTGGACTTCTGCATCTGATCCCCCGGCGGAGGTTGGCGGCACATGCGATTTGACGTCGTGGGGCTCGGAGTATCTACTGTCGATCTCATCTTCACCGTGGATCAGCTTCCCGGCAGCGAGATGGTGCAAAGGGCGGGAGAGTGCGTGATAGCGGGAGGCGGACCGGTAGCGACCGCGATGGTGACACTGGCGAGGCTGGGCGCCGCCACTGCCATGCTGGACAGCATCGGGAGCGACTTCTTCGGGAGCTTCATACGGAGTGAATTCGCCGCCGAGGGGGTAGATACCGGCGGGCTGGTCGTAGCCCCGGGACGGACCACCTCCAAGGCATCGATACTGGTGCGAAAGGAGGACGGCGCCCGCGCCATAACCTTCTCCCCCGGCGACGCACCCGAGCTTACCCCCGGCGGCGTCCGGGCCGACATCATCCGCGCCTCCAAAATACTGCACCTGAACGGCCGTCATTGGGACGCCTGCCTCCACGCCGCAAGGCTTGCCAAGGATGCAGGCGTTCTCGTTTCCTTCGATGGCGGTGCCCACCGCTACGACCCTCAACACCGCGGCATCCTTCCACAAGTAGACATCTGCATCGCAGCCCACAACTACGCCGCCGCCTTTGCCGGCACCGAAGACGTCGCCCAGGCCGCAAAGGCGTTGCTGTCAGCAGGCCCGAGCATTGTCGTCGTCACGCAGGGAGCGGCGGGGAGCCGGGTCTTTTCGCAAGAGGGTGGCGATTTTCACCAGCCTGCTTTCCGTGTCGATCGTGTGGTCGACACCACCGGGGCGGGCGATGCCTATCACGGCGCCTTTCTCTACGGCCTTGCCCGCGGCTTTGCGCTGGAAGAGTCGGCAAGGTTTGCCAGCGCCGTTGCCGCCCTCAACACGCGCGCGCTCGGAGGGCGGGCCGCGCTCCCCACGCTTGCCGAAGTTGAGAAGATGCTGCAGCAATAACCTTTCTGAATCGGCACCTATGGAGCAGCACGCCGCGCCGCCTCGTCCAACTCTCCTCCCCCCGGGGGAGGGAACTAACCCCCGCGCACCCAGATCATTGCGTTCTTTTCCCCGCAGGTTCAGGCAGCAGGAAAGCCAGCACGGCGGCGCAGGTGGTGAGCATTCCGGCTATGAGGTAGGGGGCGGTGAAGGCGCCGGTGGACTTGGCGATCATCCCGGCTCCAGCGGGGCCGATCACCTGCCCCAATCCGAAGAAGATGGTGATGGTGCCGAAGGCTGCGGAAGCCCGGTTCAGCCCGAGATAGTCGCCGACCGCAGCGGCCATGATGGCGGGGATGGCAAACACCGCGCAGCCGTACAGCACGAGCGATATGGTGAGGCCCGACATCCCGGCCTTGAGGCCCGCCAGCAGGTAGGCGGCGGTCTGAACGGTGAAGACCAGGGCCAGCCCCCGGCGCCTGCCGATGCGGTCGGACAGGGTGCCGAATCCGATGCCGGAGAAAAAGCTGAAGAAGCCGACCCAGGACCAGTAGAGCCCGGCGCGCGCCTCGCTGAGCCCGTACTCCCGCACCATGGTGGTGACGATGAAGGTGCCGTACACCATGAAGGTGGCGCCGAAGATGAGGTAGAGAATGCCCAGCCGGAAAAGGACGGAGCCGTCACCCTTGTGCTCGCGGTGGATGAACTGCTCCGGGGACGCGTCCACGAGCCTTCCCACCGGCTCAAGTCCCAGGTCGGAAGGGTGGTTTCGCAGCAAAGCCGCGGTGACGAGGGCGATGCCGAGGCATATCGCCCCCAGCACCATCCAGCCGGCGCGCCAGCCGTCGGCACCGAAGCTGCGATTGAGTGCGGGAACCAGGAACCCGGCGAGGATGATCCCTATCCCGTTCCCGGCGATGGCGAGGCCAGCGGCCTTGCCGCGGTGCTCGCTGCGGAACCAGAAGGTGACCAGCGCCATGAGGGGGATGTTGGTGAATCCGCTTCCCATACCGACCAGCGCGTACAGGGCGAGGATGGGGAGAAACGAGGTGCAAAGGCCGATGCCGATCATGCCGAGGCCGATGACGAGGAGGGCCGAAGCCGCCATCCACCGGGGAGCCAGCCGCCCCAGCAACTTTGGCGCAGCCAGGACCGAGGCAAGGTAGCCGACGAAATTGGCGGTGCCGATGAAGCCCATCCGGTCGTAGCTGAGGTTAAGGCCCGCCTGCATGCCGGGGATGAGCATGGAGTAGGCGTAGCGGGCCAGCCCGAAGCAGGAAAAAAGCCCAAGTGCGCTGGTGGCGACGATGATCCAGCCGTAGTGGAGTTTGGCTACGAGAGGTGAGGTGGCTTTAGTCATAAAGATGTCTCGTCCTTTGCCGCAGCAGTTGCGGGTGTCCATCTGATGGTGAATATGGTGGCCCGGGAAAGGCAGTGCCACCGGTGATACACGCCTTCGCCCCAGGCGGCGAAGGCGCCCGGCCGCTCCAGCAGTACGGTATGCGTCTCTGCCGGCGGGAAGCCGGGGGACGGCGAGAATTGGATCCGGAAGGCTGAGCCCTCGCTGACCAGTATGGAGATGGTCCTCCCCTCACTGACCGGTTTCGAGCCGCCGCTGTCATCGCCGGAAGGGTGATCGTACCACTTGGCGCAGAGCCCGGTGAGCGCCTCCCCCTTGGGGACGTGCAGCAGGCCCGACGGGTCGTTCAGCGTCCAGTCGCTGAAACCGAGAAACCAGCCTGTGCCGTTGGTCTCGGCGTCGCAGGCGTTGCCCGTCTGGACCTTCACGGCTCACCCGCCGCGGAATCTGAGCGATGTTCAGCTCCAGGCGCCAACGGCGCTTGGAGCGCTGTCCCGGCAGGCGGCACGGGGAAGTTGAGCCAGGGGGGGACCGGGCAGCCGATGGCGTCGGCTACGGCCCTGAAGAGCTCGACCTCGTCCACGTTCACCACCTGGTCGTGCACCATGCACTCAAGGCAAGCCCCGAGAAGTTTTCGCTTGATCAGCGGACTGGCGCCGTCGAGGGCCGACAGGGCGGCCGTCAACGCTTTCGAGCTGCACTCTGTTCCCGACAGGAAGGAGAACTCCGCCTTCGGCTCGTTCAGGAGGCAGACCCCCTTGGCGAAGGCCTCTGCCGCAGCGCCCTCGTCCTTGTTGCCGACGCGCGCCATGGTGGAGAGGATGCAGGAACAATCCTTTTGCACGCCGCGGACGCCGTAGACCTGGACCGTGCGCAAAGGGGAGGGGAAAAAGTGCGGTTGCAGGTGGCGCAGCATCAGGTGGCGCAAGGCCAGTTCGAAGACGCTCAGCCGCCAGTCTGCAGCGGCAAGCGCATCGGCGGTCTTTTTGAGCCGCGCGAACTCCTCGGCGTTAAGGCGGCGCAGCGCCGGAAGCGAGAGGTCGAGAAGCGGCAGACGGGCCTGTGGGGGAAGGAACTGCAGGTCCGGGGCGATCCGGGTGACTTCCCGGGCCAGGTGATCGCCTTCCAGTGTCGCGACCGCTTCCATCTGCCGCTTTCGCGTTTCCTGGTCGGAGTTCAGCAATAGGCCGTAAATGACGGCACGTGCCGCGACGGAATCGTGCGTTGCGGCGAGAAGCGGCGCAGGGAGCTCCGAAAGCAGCTGGCCTGCCAGGTCGAGGTGCTGCTGCATCGGCTCCCCGACGCTGTTCAGCAGTGCGTTGACGGCTGCTCCCGAGTACTCCTGAACCGGTTTGGGCTGAGGAGCCCGCTTAAGCAGATGCTTCGCCTCTTCCACTGGCACGGGGAGGGGAGTGACCTTGGGATAAATCCCGTTGAAGCGGGGTTCGAGGAGCCGTATCCGCTCTTTCAAAGGGGGATGGGTGTCTAGTGCCGCAAGCCAGGCGTCGCTGATGCCGTTGCTGAAAAACATGTGGCTCATCTCGCCGCTGCGGGGATGTACCAGGTGCGAGCCGGTAGCAAGCCCTCCTATCTTTTTCAGCGCTCCTGCCAAACCGCCCGTGTTCCTGGTGAACTGCACCGCAGAGGCGTCGGCCAGGTACTCGCGCTGCCGCGACACGGCGCTTTTGATCATCTGCGCCAGAAAATGCCCCAGATAGCCGATGGTGTAGAGGGCGAAACCGGCGAGGAGGATCGCCCCGCCGCCGCGTCCCCTGGTGTGGCGCGTCCCCTCCAGCATCGCCCTCCCGGTTTGTCCCACCGCCTGAATCCCCCCCAGCCAGCACAGCAGGCGGAGGTTCAAAAGGATATCCCCGTTGAGGATGTGGCTGAACTCGTGGGCCATGACCCCCTGCAACTCGTCGCGGCTGAGCAGTTCAACCGCGCCATGCGTCACGCAGATCACCGCGTCGCTGGTTCCGAAACCTGCGGCAAAGGCGTTGATCCCCCGCTCATGCTCCATGAGGTAGAGGTCGGGGACAGGTATCCCCGAGGCGATGGCCATTTCCTCCATCACGTTACGAAGCAAGCGCTCGCGCGGCTCGTTTGTCTGAGGAGGGACCAGCCGCGCGCCCAAGGCCTTGGCCAGGGCCGCGCCCCCTTCGCGCAACTCCATCATCTTCCAGATGGAGATGGCCGCGATAAAGAAGAGCGACACAGCAGAGCTCCAGAAAAACGCGTGCGCGTGCCAGAGGCTCGCACTCCGCCCGTGCTTGAACTCGTGGAACCAAAGGGACAAGGCGACCACCAGGTAGACGCCCAATACCACCGCGATAACGGCCATGGCGAAGAGAAAGAGCAGCCGGCCGGTATTGCGGCGGGCGTTCTCCTGTCTGGCGAAGAAATCGTTCATCGCTTCTTAGCCTTTGGCGAAGGAAACGCGCGGCGCCTCGCGCTCGGCCTCTTTTATATCCAAAAGGCTCGCCTGCTTGAATCCGAAGTAGCCGGCGATGATGGAGGCAGGAAAGAGTTCGCAGGAGGTGTTGTAGCCGGTGACGGAGTCATTGAAGGCCTGGCGGGCGAAGGCGACACGATTCTCTGTCGAGGTGATCTCTTCGCTCAGTTGCATCATGTTCTGGTTTGCCTTGAGGTCGGGGTAGGCCTCGGCGAGCGCAAACAGCCTGCCCAGGGCCCCGGAGAGTACATTCTCGGCGCCTGCCAGCTGCGCCATTGCGCGCGCTTCCCCGGGGGCTGCCGCCGCCTGTTTTACCGACGCCGCCGCTTGGTTGCGGGCTGTGATGACAGCCTCCAGTGTTTCCCGCTCGTGGGTCATGTACGCCTTCGCCGTCTCTACCAGGTTCGGGATCAGGTCGTAGCGCCTTTTCAACTGCACGTCGATCTGGGAGAAAGCGTTTTTGAACTGGTTGCGCAGCTTTACCAGCGCGTTGTAGCTGGAGATCGCGTACAGCACAGTGAGGACGATCAGGGCGAGCAGTATCAGAACAAAAAGAGAAAGTGGGTCCATAGCTAGCGGTCTCCTTATGGTGGGTGTTTGTCCGAAGCTAAACTACAGCTTCAAAGGTACTCCTCGAAATAGTCGAGGTCCTTGTGGAAAGTCTCCTGCAGTAGGGAAAGGCTTATCAGCGCGATGACGAGGCAAAGCGCCCCCACGGCCAAGGCGCCCATTTCCAGCCCGAGGACCTTTCTTGCCGCCTGGAACAGCATGGTGATGGGGATGGTCATGCCGCGCACGAAGTTGGGGACGGTGGTGGCGACGGTGGCCCTCAGGTTGGTTCCGAACTGCTCGGCCGCCACGGTGACGAAGATGGCCCAGTACCCGATACCGAAGCCAAGGAGTCCGCAGATGAGGTAGAAGGAGCCGGCTGTAACCCCGGCGGCGCTGAAGTATCCGGCCACTGCCGCGACCGTGAGCAGCAGGAAAAGGAGCACCACTTTCTTGCGGCTTTTCAGCAGTTGGCTCAAGAGCCCGCTCACGAGATCTCCGGCCACGAGCCCCATGTAGCAGTACATGACGGCGTTGCCTGCGTTAACCGGTCCCTGGACCGCGAGGGCTCTTGCGAATTCGGGGGAGAAGGTGATCAGGACCCCCACCACGAACCAGGAGGGGAGGCCGATCAGGATGGAGTTCATGAAGCGGCCGAAGCGGTCGCGCGAGGTGAAGAGGGCGAAGAAATTCCCCTTGGCGACTTCCTTTGTTTCCATCCCCTTGAACATGCCGGATTCCGCGACGGCGACCCGCAGCAGCAGGAGCATGAGCCCCAGGATGCCCCCGATGACGAATGCGGTGCGCCAATCGAACTCCTTAGCGACGATGTTGGCGAGGATGGCTCCTGATACCCCGACTGTCGCTACGATCATGGTGCCGTAACCCCTGATGGAGCGGTGCAGCACCTCGCTCACCAGGGTGATGCCGGCGCCGAGTTCGCCGGCGAGTCCCACCCCAGCCATGAAACGGAGAAAGGCGTAGGCCTCGATGGAGTTGGTCATGCCGTTGGCGAGGTTAGCTAACGAGTAGATGAAGATGGAGCCGAACATGATCTTGAGGCGACCCTTTCTGTCGCCGAGGACCCCCCAGAGGATGCCGCCCAGCAGCATGCCCGCCATCTGCATGTTGAGCAGGAACACCCCCTTGTCGATCAGCTCCTGCCCGGAGAGCCCGATTCCCTTGAGGCTTGGGACCCTGACGATGCTGAACAGTACCAGGTCATATATGTCGACGAAATACCCGAGGGCCGCCACTATCACCGGCAAGCCGAATACCTGCCGAATTGCCACTTTCGTGCTCTCTTCACTGGATGTCATCCGCAACTCCCGTTGTTGTCACAGTAAAAAAAGCCGCCCATCAGCTTTGCTGAAACAGGCGGCTCTGTTTTTACTCTTTGATTGCCCTGTCTTGGCTTAGGACAGGCTTCAGAACCAGTTCTAATACACTCCATAACGCCGGGAAGTCAATTAGATTTGATGCACTATCTCCTGTGTGGTGACTATCTTCGCATAAGGAATCGCAAGCGCAGCCATAAAGGATGCGTGCACATCGGCAGCCTTGACCGTCCGTTCCTGGAACTGCAGGTCCCTGGTAGCGCAGGCGTCCGCGACGACGGTGCAGTTAAAGCCCAGATCGAACGCCGCCCTGGTCGTTGCGTCTATGCACATGTGGCTCATCGCCCCGCAGATGACCAGATCCTTCACCTGCCGGGCCGCGAGCAGCTCCAGAAGCGAAGTACCGCGGAAGCTGTTGGGGAAGTTCTTGACCACGATCGATTCGCCGGCGACAGGCTCCGCCACCGGGTTGATCTCGGCGCCGTCGGTGCCGGGCACGAAGAAGGCCGCACCCGGGCGCGCGGCGATGTGCTGGATATGGATGACCGGGGTCCCGCTCTTTCTCGCCTGCTCCAGTAGGAGCTTCGCGTTGGCGGTGGCTTCCACCATCCCTACGAGTTCCATGCTGCCGCCAGGGAAGTAATCGTTTTGCAGGTCGACCAGGATCAGGCAGATGGCGTTCTCTGCGTCGTTCTCGGTTGCCGGGCTCATGGTTGCACCAGCCGCGCGCCGAGCGCGAAAGCCTTCTTGCAGTCTTCGGGAAACTCCCTCTGGTACCGTTCGCGCCTTTGCGCCGGATCAAAGTAGTTGAAGACCACCTTGTCGTAATCCTCGAACTGCAGCGTCTCGTTGGCGCAGAGCGATTCGCAGGCGCCGAAGTTACGGGCGAGGACCCCCTCGTTGAGGCCGATGTGGACCGGGTAGGAGTATTGCTTCATGATCTCTTCGGAGACGTTCATGGTGTAGATGAACCCAGTGCGGATGCGGCGGGGAAAGAGCGTCGTCGGCGGGTTGCTGTACACCAGGTACTGGAAGAGGAGCCGCTCCATGAACGAGTGCATCTCTCCGGTCACCGTTCCGAAGTACACCGGGGAGCCGAGGACGAAGGCGTCGGCAGCGGCGATTTTCTCCAGCACAGGGGTAAGCTCGTCCCGCATGGCGCACTTGCCGTAGCTCTTGCCACCCTTGAGCTTGCAGGCGAAGCAGCTGATGCATCCCTTGTAGTTCAAGTCGTACAGATGAATCAGTTCCGTCTCGGCGCCGGCCGAAGCCGCCCCTTCCAGGGCCTTCTCCAACAAGGTCGCCGTGTTCCACTTTTTCCTCGGGCTGCCGTTGATCGCGATTATCTTCATTTATCGTCCCTCCTGTTGTTCATCTTCGCTGTTGTTACAGGGTGACCAGTCTGATCCCGGCCGTCTTGACTTCAGGTTCTTTGGCGCCTGCTGCGGCAGGAGCTGGCGGCTTTGCCACAACAGTCGGAGAAAGTGGGACCATGAGGGTGTCGTCCATTTTCCACATCGCGCCCGTGGCCGGGTCGACTATCAGCAGCCCTATCACCCCCCCTAACAAGATATTGCCCCAGTACCAGCCGTTCATGTGCGCGGAAAGCTCGCTGCGCCCTGGATCAAATCCATCCTTATTGCACGAGACAGAGTATCTTCCCTTAGAGAAGAACCCGCTCCCAGAATCTACTGTCACCATCATGGGAGTCTCACCGGATTGAATCGCTACACCCTTGTTGTTTGTGACTACGCATTTAGCGCCTGCGGGGTTGGATTGAATACTAACCGGCCAGCTCGACTTACTGACGATGCTGGCGCAGCCGGTGAGTGTGACAATCATTGCAGCAGAAAGGGTTTTGACTGCTATTTTCTTCATTGATGCTCCTTCGGGAGAGATTTGTGCAGGCGCCGAATCGGAGAAATATAGAGTAAATGCTAATTTTAGTCAACTTTGCCGGGACAAAAAAGGGGACGGCTACTTTTATTGTCAATTATTTCCGCAATAGCGCCAGCAGCTCTTCTGCGCTGATCCTGCCGCTCAGGTCGCTTTCGTCGAGGAGACTGTCGGCAAGGCCGCGCTTTTGCTGGTGCAGGCCGACGATCTTCTCTTCTATGGTCCCCCTGGTAACGAGACGGTAGATGGTGACGGGGCGCTGCTGACCGATCCGGTGGGCACGGTCGGAGGCCTGGTCCTCGACGGCGGGGTTCCACCAGGGATCCATGTGGATCACGTAGTCGGCAGCGGTCAGGTTGAGGCCGACGCCTCCCGCCTTGAGGCTGATCAGGAACAGGTCGCCGCTGCCGCTTTGGAAGGCGTCGACTCGCTTCTTGCGCTCTTGCGGGGGCGTGCTGCCGTCGAGGTACTGGTACGGGATCCCGTTCTTCTCGACGTACTGCCTGATCAGCTCCAGGTGCCCGACGAACTGGCTGAAGACCAGCGCCTTGTGGCGGTTTTCCCGCAGCTCCTCGACGATCTCGCCGAAGGCGGCAAGCTTGGTGCTCGGAATGGGGGTGTCTGGAAGGACCAGGCGCGGGTTGCAGCAGGCACGGCGCAGCCTCATGATCTCGGCAAGGATCTTCAGGTGCAGCTCTCCCTTTCCCTCGACCTTGCCGACGCCGGCCAGGTTGTCGAGCGCGCTCTTCCTGATCGCCTCATACAGCGACGCCTCTTCCTCGCTCATCTCCACCTTCATGACGATCTCGGTGCGCGGCGGGAGCTCCTCCAGCACCTGGTTCTTGGTGCGGCGCAGGATGAAGGGCTGGATCAGCTTCTTGAGGCGGGCCCGGGCCTTCTTGTCCTGGCTCTTCTCGATGGGGGCGGCGAACTTGACGTTGAACTGCTTCAGGCTCCCCAGAAGCCCCGGGTTGATGAACCGGAACACGTTCCAGAGTTCCCCCAGGTGGTTCTCGATGGGGGTGCCGGTGGCCACCATCTTGAAGGCGCCCTTAAGCTCCATGGCTGCCTGGCTTCTCTTGGTCGCCATGTTCTTGATCGCCTGCGCCTCATCCAGGACGATTGCCTGCCACGGCACGGCGGCCAAAAGTTCTCCCTCCTGCTGCAAAAGGCCGTAGCTGCAAATGACCAGGTCGAAGGGCTTCAGTTCCTGGAGGCGCTTGGCGCGGTTTTGCCCCCCGAAGACGATGGGGTTCAGGGTGGGCGCGAACTTCAGGGTTTCGCTCTCCCAGTTGAGGCAGACCGAGGTGGGGGCGACCACCAGCGACGGCCCCCCCTCCGCCATGGAGATTATCTGCGCCAGCGCCTGGACCGTCTTCCCCAGTCCCATGTCGTCGGCCAGGCAGGCTCCGACCCCCCAGTGGGCGAGGCGGTTCAGCCAGTTGAACCCTTCTTCCTGGTAGCCTCGCAGCTCCGCCTGCAGCGTGGCGGGGAGCTGGGGGCGGAAGGCCTCGGCCTCGTGCAGCCTTTTCATTTGGCGCTGCCACTGCTGATCGGCCTCGAAGGTCCCGGCCTGCCCGGCGAATTCCTCGAAGACGGGGGAGGCTAAGGGATGGAAGCGGAAGGCGTTGCTGCCGTGGGGATCAGCGCAGGCTGCCAGGTCGTCCAGGTGCTTTTTGAGCTGGGCGGAGAGTGCCAGGAAGTCGCCGTCGGCCAAGCGGATGAAGCGGCCGGGGGAATCCTTGGCGAGTTCGACCAGTTGCCGCAGGTCGAGCGAAAGCCCCTCGTTCAGCTTCACTTCCCCCTCCAGTTCGAACCAGTCTTTCGCCTGCTTGATGACCAGCCGGCAGTGCCCGGGGGTGGCGATCTGCTTGATCTTGAAGCGCGCCCCCTCCGGCCAGGAGACGCGCACCGTTTCTGCGAGCGCCTGGAACTGAAGCAGCAGTTCCAGCGACTTCTCCGTGGAGGGGATCAGCCATTCCCCCTCCCATTCCTCGCTTTCGGAAAGGACGGGGAGGGCGGCGATCGCTTCGGCCGCGCGGGTGACTTCCAGTTGCAGGTCCCGCTTGGCCTGCACCTTTTTTCCTTCGAGGACGGCCATGAGGGTTTCGCCACCGGCGCCGGGGCGGAAACAGGGGCCGCTTTCGGACAGGGGGCAGACCAGCAGCTCCAGCCTCAATCCGGCCTGGTAGGGGAGGAGATGGAAGCAGGGGGTGCTGTCGCTGGGAACCTGCTCGGTCGTCGCGTCCCCGATGTCCGAGTGCACCGTGACCAGCGAGGAGAGGGAATGGATCGCCGCAAGCGCCTGATTTTTGGCCTGCGCGGGGAGCTTCAGGCCGCTGCCGACGATGGTCGCGATGCGTCGGTATTCCTCCTTCACCTGGTACACCTTGAGCCGGGTCGGGGTCTCCTTTTGCAGATGGGTCTTTTGCTCCGGCGCGAACTGGGGGGTGATCTGCAGCGTCAGGGTGTCGCCTTCGGTGCTGAGCTGGATTTCGGGCTCGCCGCGCACCAGCTCCAGGTGCGCCGTGCCCGCCGGATCGAGGTAGAGCTGGGGATGCCCGATCATGAGCGGCAGGGCCAGGTCCTGGTTCAGTTCGTAGGAGTCCCGGCCGTAATAGCCGTGGCCGCGCTCCAACTTGATGCAGGCGCAAACGAGTCGGTCCTGTTCGGTGAGGTAGTCAATCCCTGCGGCGTCTTCGGCGAGGCGTTTGAGGGAGATGTTCCGCCCCGAGCTCCATTTGCCGTTCGGCGCCTGCTTTTGCTCGCGCGGCTGGATCTCGAAATAGCCGCGCTTTTCGTCGAAGTGCCAGATGAGGCGGGATTGCGACACCGGCTTTTGCTCTTCCTCTTCGCGGTTCAGTCGGATCAGCGCTTGGAGGGCCGTCTCCCAGAACTCGACTTTGGCTATGGCATGGATCAGGGGCACGAGTCCCTTTTGTTTTTCCCGCTTTGCGCTGGGAGGAGCGGGAGCAGGCGCTGCGCCGCATTCGAGCGCGGTCCATTCAAGCTCGTCGGCGAGCCAGAGGTAGCCGGCCTCGCGCGCCTTGCCCGCCAGCGGGATCAGCTTTTCACCCTTCTTCTGCGCCTTTTCGGACCCGCACCACTGCAGGGCCATGACGCTGAAAAGGGCGTAGAAGGGGGAGGTGTCGAAGGCTGGGGCGGAGGCGAGCGCTTCCAGGTAGTGCGAGGCCCCCCGCTCTCCGCTTCTCTCCGCGGCGACCTGTTTGAGGATCAGGTAGATGTCCCGGTGGGGCCACTCCTTCTTCGCGAGCACGAAAGCGCAGAACTCTCCCGCCTGGGCCAGCGAGCGCTCGTCCCCCGCGGCTATGAGGGCCAGGATGTACAAGGGGCCGGTGATGTTGTCGAAGAAAATCTTCCTTTTGCCGGTTTCCTTCTTCAGTAGCGCGAGCGCCCCCTCGAACGCCGCCACCGACTCCAGGTAGGCGCCACGCAGCGTCTGGGTCGAAGCGAGGACCGCGGCCTCGGTGGAACTGGCCCCTTCGCTGGAAGCCTTCGCGGCGGCGTCGATTTCCCCGCGCAGCAGTAGTTCCATGCAGAGGACGTCGTAGAGGTCCTGGGTGACCCCCTTTGCCGCAGCGAGTTCGGCGAGGACGACAAAGGGGGGTTGTGCGGGAAGCAGGTGCTGACCGGCGTAGGCGAGGATCTCCTTCAACGCTGCCCCCTGCAGCTTTATGGGGAGCGACCGGAACCATTCGAGGTCGAAGGGGGCGGTGCAGATGGTGACGAAGGGGTGGCAGCGCATCAGGTCGTAGGGGAACTGCCGTTTGAAGCGTGTCTCCGTCTCGAAAGCGAGCTTTTCGTCCTTGGCGTAGAAGGCGATGCGGACGTCGCGCAGGGCGTGCAGTTGGGTGCGGTAATAGCTGCTCCCCCAGTCGGTCTCCATCGGTATCTCAGCGTGGATGGCGGAGACCATGCGCGGGAAGGCACCATCGGCGACGGCGCTCAGGGTAGCGACGTGCGCGATATGCATGTCGCAGCGGATGCCGTCTTTACCCTGCACCACCAGTTTTTGGCTGGCGAGCTTTTCCAGCATTTCCGACAGCAGCAACCCGGTGTAGGAGCGACCGCCGGGGGTGGGAGCGCCCAGGCGCCGGACCACGTTGAGGAGGACGTTCTTGGACAGGGGAGCGTAGAGTACGGAAAGGAGTTGCAAAAGCGTCCTTTCCTCAGGTGTGCAGGAAAAGAAGGTGTCGAGAAGTTTTTCGCTCAGCTTGGCGGGAGAGGGCAAGGTCGCTCCTGTAATGAAGTCAAAGGCACTCACCACAGAGGACACAGAGGAACACAGAGGAGAACCAAAACCTAAAATCATGCAACAGGGATGAAGGGGATTTTTATCCCTGTTAAATGCCTTGGCTGTTCAAAGATTTGTTTTTCCTCTGTGTACCTCTGTGGTGAGTGCTTTTTGGGTTCTTAGCTCCGTTAATCCCGGTAGCGCTTGACCAGGTCCTGGTAGGCGTCGATCCTCCTGTCGCGCAGGAAGGGCCAGATGCGGCGCACGTCTTCGCTGCGGCGCAGATCCAGGTCTACGACCAGGAGCTCTTCCTCCTCGCCGCCGCGCGCGAGCAGTTCTCCTTGAGGGCCGGCGGCGAAGCTGGAGCCCCAGAACTTGATGCCGGCGCCGGCGCCGCTCGGGTCGTCCTCGAAACCGACCCGGTTCACGCTGACCACCGGAATGCCGTTGGCGACGGCATGGGAGCGCTGGATGGTGACCCAGGCGTCGAGCTGCCGCTGCTGCTCGGCTTCTTCGTCCCTCGGGTCCCAGCCGATGGCGGTGGGGTAGATAAGGAGATCCGCGCCGGCTAAGGCCATGAGCCTCGCCGCTTCGGGGTACCACTGGTCCCAGCAGACCAAGACGCCGAGCTTGCCCACCGAGGTCTGGACGGGCTCGAAGCCGAGATCGCCGGGGGTGAAGTAGAACTTCTCGTAGAACGCCGGGTCGTCGGGGATGTGCATCTTGCGGTACTTCCCGGCGATGCTCCCGTCCTTCTCGATCACGACTGCGGTGTTGTGGTAAAGCCCGGGGGCGCGTTTTTCGAACAGGGAGGTGACGATCACCACGTCAAGCTCGCGGGCCAAGGCCCCGAAATGGTCGGTGGAGGGGCCGGGTATGGACTCGGCCAGGTCGAAGCAGGCGGTGTCCTCGGTCTGGCAGAAATAACTGCCGGTGTGGAGTTCCTGCAGGAGGACCAGTTTGGCCCCTTGGGCTGCGGCCTCGCGGATCTGGGCGGAGGTCGCGGCTATCATCTCCTCGCGGTCCGGGCGAAGCGCCTGCTGGACCAACGCGACTTTCAGTTTCTGCATGTGAATCTCCCTCTATCTATTTCAGGGTTCCCTTGGGGAGCTGCATGGTGACGCAGTGCAGCGAGCCGTGCTGCAGTATGAGCGGCAGGCAGTCTATGCCGACGATCTCGCGCCCGGGGAACGCTACCCCGACGGCGGCAAGCGCGGCGGCGTCTTTTTCATCCCGGTAGGTCGGCACCAGCACGGCGCCGTTTACCACCAGGAAGTTGGCGTAGGTTGCCGGAAGGCGCTCGCCGCCTTCATCGAACCTGGCGGACGGCCAGGGGAGGGGGATGACGCGGTACGGCCGGCCGTCGCGGGTGCGGAAGGAGAGTATTTCCTGCTCCATCGCCGTGAGCGCGGGGTAGTGCTCGTCATCCGGGTCGTCGCAGCGTACGTAGGCGATGGTGTCGTCCGGGCAGAGCCGGGCCAGCGTGTCCACGTGCGAATCTGTATCGTCGCCGGCCAGGTAGCCGTTGGCGAGCCAGAGGAAACGGTTGCTGCCGAAAAGCCCGTGCAGTTCCTCCTCCAGTTCGATGCGGGTCAAGTGCGGGTTCCGGTTGTCGTTCATCAGGCACTCTTCGGTGCTGAGGATGGTGCCTTGGCCGTCGCTCTCGATGCTCCCCCCTTCGAGGATGAGCCCGACCGTGTCGAGCGGCGCGCCCCAAACCCCAAGCCCCTGGAGCCGCTTGTTGATCCTGTTGTCCAGGTCGGAGGGGAACTTGAGGCCCCAGCCGTTGAAGCCGAAGTTGAGCAGTCTGAGCGCGCCATGATCCTCGACGGTGATCGGGCCGAAGTCCCGCGCCCAGGTGTCGTTGGTGTCCAGCTGGTGGATCCGGACCCTTTCCAGGTTCGCGCCGCAGGCGGCGAGCTTTTCCCGTACCAGGTCGGGGCCGGCGGCCGCAACGACGGCGGTCTCGAAACGGCTTATCTGCGTCACTATCTCTGCGAAAACCGGCTCCACCGCATCCAGGTACGGCGCCCAGTCGCTGTTTTCGTGCGGCCAGGCGAGGAGCACCCCGTCCTGCGGTTCCCATTCTGCCGGCAATCTTCTGGTGTCTTCCAATCTCTGCTCCCGAAGAAAAAATTGCTGTTAATCAACGCGGTTACCCGGTGACCGCAAGCCATGAAAAACTAGCATACCGGGTGAAGCCAATGCAAGCCAAAAGGGGGCGCAACCTAATGAAACCCGTTGCTTCCACTGGCCGTTCCTGTATTATGCCTGTCACTGCAATGAGACCTACTGTTCCAGGAGTTGCCACATGTCCTATCCGGAAACGATCAACCTTCCTTTCAACGCCGAAATCATCAAGTCGAGATTCACGCAGATAAAGCCGAGCGGCGCAGCCGAGGCCGGCCACGGGCATCTGGTGCTGCTGCAGGGGGAGACCCTTGTCCTGGAGGGGGAGGGGCTCTTCCGCGGGGAGCTTCCCATTAGCCTCGCCGCCGACGGGGCGCCGCTTCTCTTCGGCACCTGGGACGGGGATCCCGTCCGGGTTTACACCCTGCCCAAGTCTCAGGCGCTCCCGGCCGGGCTCCACGCGGTGCACTGGAACGCGCTTCCCGACGATCTCGCCACGCTCTACGGCCTCGCCCGCCAGATCCTCTACTGGGAAAAGCTCAGCCGCCACTGCTCTCGCTGCGGCTCTAGCGACATGGAACGCATCTTTCCCACCTGGGGCAAGCGCTGCTCCGGCTGCGGCCATGAGCACTACCCCCACATCCACCCCTGCGTCATCGTCCTCGTTAAGCGCGGCGACGAGTTTCTCTTGGTGCGCAAACCCGAGTGGGCCGCCGGGCGCTTCAGCCTGGTTGCCGGTTTCGTCGACTTCGGCGAATCGCTCGAGGAGTGCGTGGTCAGGGAGGTGCAGGAGGAAACGGGCCTTACCGTGGGGGACATCCGCTACATCGGCAGTCAGAACTGGCCTTTTCCCAGCCAGTTGATGGCGGGCTTCGTCGCAAGCTACAAGTCCGGCGACCTGAAAATCGACGGCGACGAGCTAGAGGAGGGGGGGTGGTTCAGCCGGGATCGCATGCCCGATTCGCTCCCCCCCAACCGCAGCATCGCGCGCTTCATCATCGACCGTTTTGCGTTAGGAGCGGGTGCTTGAAAAAATCATTAAAGTTTTATTGAACCGATCCGATAGCTTTTTATTAGTACCCCGGAGTAAACAGCCCAGGGTCTCCTTTTTCGGGGGGTGGTTGGCGCCATCCCCCATTTTTTTTCTCCGCATTGCCTTTCCCCCCTTGTAAAACCTGCCGCTTCCCTCGATCCGCCCGCACATTAACCCCGTTTGCTTTCATCTCTCATGGTGTTGTTGTATTGGAGCGCGCTTTCTGCTAACTTAAACGGTTCGTTAAGCAGCCCCTGGCGGGAGAGCGGATCTGATGGAACTTATGGCTAACCCCCTGCTGCGGCATCTTTCCCAGATGCCGGCCTCAGGCATATACGCACTGGCGGACAAGGTGCACCTCTTCAACGGCTTCGAGCTGTGCAAGAGGAGGCCGGTTACCCGGGTCACCTGGAGCGGGGACGGCTCCGTCCTCACCGTGGAGGTCTCGGATGGCGGGAGCTATCTGGTGTCGTTGACCTTGGCCCTGGGAGAATTTTCCAGCGTCTGCAACTGCGGCACCTGGAGCCCCGGAGGGCGCTGTCCCCACCTGGTCGCCTCACTCGCCACCGTGAAAAAGGCGCTGGCGCCCGCCTCGTTCCCCATGCTGCAGCTCCCGCAGGACTACCTGGATCAGATCCGCAACCAGCTGCTCGGCGTCCCTGCGCTGCGGATGGACGAACTGCACCAGCGCCAGTCGGGGGAGGCGCGCTACGCGCTGGTCCTCGACCTGGAACTCGACTCTCCCCGCCTGCGCCTGACCCATGACCTGATTCCCGCAGCCCTTTTCGATGCCGCGCTTCCTCCCTCGATCCGGGAGTTCCTGAGGCTGATGCAATCCTCCGCCCTGCGCGGCCGTTGCATCGAAGAGTTCATCACCCGTTTCCGCGGCAGGTTCCCCATTCTTTACGCCTCCGCTGCAGGGGTGGTCCCCCTCCAGTTCGACCATTTAAGCGATCGTGCCGTTTTGCTGCAACTGGATCTGGAAGGAGACGAGATCGCCGCGAGCGTCTCGCTTGAGGACGGCTCCGCGCCGGACCCAGATTCCTTCGTGCACCAGGGATACTATTTCGACCTCAGCCGCAGGCTGGTGCAGCGGGTGGACGACGCCGGCCTCGTTTTCTACCACTCCCTCTTTGCGCGGGTCGAAGAGGCCATGGGGGGGGCGCCGGCGCGCCACGGGAGCGGATTCCGCTTCCCCGCCCCGCTCTTCAACTCGCTGCAGCTGGATCTGGGCGAGTCGCAGCAGGGGAAGGGGGGCGCCGCCCTGTCGATCTCGGGGGTCCCGGCGCAGCCCAGGCTGGTCCAGCCGCGCTACCGCCTGGATATCGTTGAGCTTGCCGACCCGGTGCCGGTCGTAGCCCAAGGTGTGGCCGACGGCGTAGTGTTCGGTTTGTCCCCGGTTAGCTTCAAATTCTTCAGTACCCGGGGGCGCGCTGCGTTGCCTCAGACCCTCAAGGCGAAAAAACGGGTGATCTCCGTAATCAGGGCCTGTTTCGCCGCTCTTTCCGCGGGGAGCACGGCCGAACGCGAGAGGGTGGTCAGGCAGGCGCTGGACACGCCGGAATTTTTCAAGCGGGGGGTCCGTTCCGAGGCGCGCGCCGCTGTTACCTCCTTCTGCGAGGCGGCCCTTGCCCATGGCGTGGTGCTGCAATTGTCGCAGCAAGGGGAGTGGCTGGCCGTCGAGGTGGACGGGAGACTGCAGGGGCGGCTTTTGCAGATCGCCTGCGACTTCTTCGGCTGCGAGATCTTTTGGCAGGCGGAGCGGCCGGGGGAGATGACGCTTGCGAGAAAGGAGCTGATGAAAAATCTCTCCCGCTTCTGCGACGCCCTCTCTGCGGAGGGGTTCTCGCTTGCCATAGGAGGGGAGGAACTGCAGACCGTTTCCTGGTCTTTCACGCTGGACGCCACCCGCTCCAGCATCGACTGGTTCGAGCTGCGGCCGGAGATCAGTTGCGACGGCGAGACGGTCGAGGACGCCGAGCTCATCCGCGCCCTCCAGGGGGGCGGGATCTTCCGGCGCGGCAACGAGATGGTGATCCTGGACGAGTTGAGCAGCAGCACCCTTTCGCTCTTCGGCGCGGCGACGAAGAGGGAGGTGGTCCGCGTGCCGCGCCTGCAGATCCTAGACTGGATCACGCTCAGGCGCAGCGGGGTCCGGATCCTTCTTTCCCCGGAGGACGAGCGGATCTTCGAGAGCCTGACCCGTTTCGAGAGCATCCCCAGGCGCCAGGCTCCGGCGAGGCTTTTGGCGACGCTCAGGAACTATCAGCTGGAAGGGTACAGCTGGCTCGCCTTTCTCTACGAGCACCGTTTCGGGGCCTGCCTCGCCGATGACATGGGGCTCGGAAAGACCATCCAGGCCATCGCCCTTCTGGCGGGGATAGCCGAGGGGGATATCCCCTGCGAGCTTCCGGCCGGGACGCCGCACCTGGTGGTGGTCCCGCCGACCCTCATCTTCAACTGGGAGAACGAGCTGCAGCGCTTTTACCCCGCGCTCAAGGTCGGGGTCTACCGCGGGCAGGGGCGCAGCGCCGAGTTTGCCGGGCTGGACCTGGTGCTTACCAGCTACGGCGTGGTGCAGCGCGACATCGAACAGCTCAGGGAGATCCCGTTCAACGTGATCGTCTTCGACGAGGCGCAGTCGGTGAAGAACATACACGCGGAGACCACCGGCGCCGTGCGCAGGCTCTCCGGAAGGTTCAAGCTCACCCTTACCGGCACTCCGGTCGAGAACCACCTAGGGGAATACTTCTCGGTCATGGACCTGGCGCTTCCCGGGCTTTTAGGTCCCTACGAGCAGTTCCGCAAGGAAATGGGGCGGGAAGGGGGTGACTTCATGGAGAAGCTGATCCGGCGCACCCACCCTTTCATCTTGAGACGGTCGAAGGACATGATCGCCGACGAGCTCCCCCCAAAGGTGGAGACCGACATCTACCTGGAGATGAGCACGAGGCAAAAGGCGCTCTACGCCCGCACCGTCGCCCAGGTGCGGGAAACGGTGGCGCTGGCCTACAGTTCGAAAAGCCCCGGGCAGGCGCGCATCATCGCCCTCACCGCCATCTTGAAGCTGCGCCAGATCTGTTTGAGCTCGAAGCTCATCCTGCCGCAGGCACCGGACCGTTCCCCAAAGATCGACTTCCTGGTGGACCAGCTGATGGAGCTCTTCGCCGAGGGGCACAGCGTCCTGGTCTTCTCGCAGTTCACCTCGTTTTTGGACATCGTGGAGCAGGGGCTTTCCCAGCACGGCATCGGCTTTTCCAGGTTGGACGGCTCGACCCCGGTCTCGCGCAGAAAAGAGATGGTGCAGAGGTTCCAGGAGTCGGCAGAGCCCGGGGTGTTCCTGTTGAGCCTGAAGGCGGGTGGTCGCGGCCTCAACCTGACCCGCGCCTCCTACGTCTTCCACCTGGACCCCTGGTGGAACCCTGCGGTGGAGAGCCAGGCTTCCGACCGCGCGCACCGGATCGGGCAGCAGCGGCAGGTGACCATCACCAGGCTTTTGATGCGGCACAGCATCGAGGAGAAGATGATGGAGCTCAAGAAAAGGAAGTTGAAGCTGTACCGGGCCCTTCTGGAGGAGGCAGAGCACGAGGGGGGCAACGCCATCAGCCGCGAGGACTTCGAATACCTGCTGGGGTAGGGAAATGCAGGGGAGGCGCTAGGCCTGGGGTTGGGTGAAGTATCTGCAGAAGGAGAGGGTGTTCCTGCCGTTATTGGAGCTGTAGCTCACCTCGTCCATGATGGTCTCGATGATGAAGAGCCCCATGCCGTTTTCGGGAATGGAACCGATGACTTCGGGATCGAATTCCAGGCTCCTCGGGGCGTACTGTTCGATCGCCTTGCCGCAGTCGGAGATGGCGAAGGAGATGCGGTCGTGGTGCAGGGTGATGGCGGTGTCGACCCGGTACCCTTCCTCTTTGCGGTAGGCATGGGTGATGGCGTTGTTGAGGGCCTCGACGACGCAGACCTCCATCTCGCCGTAGGCTTCTTCCTTGAGGGGCGAGCAGGCGCAGACGCCGCGTACCGCATGTCCCACCAGGGCCACGTCGGCAAGCCTGCTCTCGATGCTGAGGTATAGGGTTTTGCTCGGTTTGATTATCACGCTGTCCCGTTTCCCTGCTTGTGCGCTGCCTGCTCCACCCAGGACTGCGCCACCGAAAGCTGTTTCAGAAACTCCGCGGCGAAGAGGAATTCCCCCATCGGCGCAGCGACGTTGATGCCGTCATCGCCGCGCTGGACCGAGAAGGCGAAACCCTTTTTGCCGTTTCTTTGGTAGCACTCGACGCTCAGCTTGGTGACCGTCTCGCCGTCGGCGCTCTCAAAACGGTGGGTGAAGGTTTCCTTCCCCCCCTCCGCCTGCACCGCGTTCATCCTCCTGGATATCTCGAAGGCCTCCCACGGCTCCGCCACGAACCTGATCTGCGCCGCGCCGGCTGCGAGCCTGAAGAAGCGGAAAGCAACCCTCCCTTCCTCGGGCTTTCCCTGCTGCTTTTTCTCGCAGGGCGATATCTCCACGCCGGTCTCCTTGGCGTATATGGTAAACCTTGGAATTCTCATTGGACCCCCGGGACAGCGCTTATAACTCTAGCGTCCTCTCCAGGGATGTCAACCGTTTAGAGCAATACCGGCAGCGCGCGTTCCAGGCGCACCTCGGTCCGGGTCACCTCGGCGCGATAGGCGAGAATTTCGACCCCGTTTTGCGCCGCCTCTCTCAAGAGCCGCCCGTAGACGGGGTCGATGGCGTCGGCAGGGGCAAGGGCCGCGCCGTCTGCGCGCTGCACGATGAAGAGGTTAACGGCGCGGTGTCCCTGGCGCACCATCTCCATGAGCTCCCGCAGGTGCTTTTGCCCCCGGGCGCTCACCGCGTCGGGGAAGAGGGCGACGCCGTCCTCGACCAGGGTGACGTTCTTGGTCTCCACGTAGCAAAGCCCCTGCTCCCCGGAGAGCAGAAGGTCGATCCGGCTGCCGCTGCCATAGGGGACCTCGCCGCGGATCTGCTGGTACCCGGAGAGCTCTGAAATGGTCCCGTCCAGGATCGCCTCCCTGGCGAGGAGGTTGGGGAGCTGGGTGTTGATCCCGACCCAGGTCCCGTCGGCCTGCACCAGCTCCCAGCTGTGCGGGTATTTTCTGGTGAGGCTCGCGCTTTTGGAGAGGAGGACCAGGTTGCCGGGGCAGGCGCACCCCATCATGCTCCCGGTGTTGGGGGTGTGGGCGGTGACCACGGTCCCGTCCTCCAGCTCGACGTCCGCTAAAAAGCGCTGGTAGCGCCGGATCAGGGTCCCCTGGAAAAGCGGCTGCGGCAGTTTCATGCTTGCTCCTTCGCCCCAGCGGGGGGCCGGGACGCTTGACAATGAGGTGAAAAAGGGTACCCGCTGGCGGCCCGTGCTGTCCAGAGAAAAATACGCCCCGTTCCCGGAGAGCGCTTAAGGTAGAAATGTATTGATCTCATTGGTGATTCTGCTACACTCGGTGGCTGGGTTGCCCCGGTTTCAGCCGGGAGACGTGGTAGGCGGAGGCGAAATGGCCAAGGGACGGCAGGACCATCAGGACCATCTGGCGGCGGTACAGCTTCTGGGGAAGAGCGTCAGCAAGAGAGCGGGGTTTCGCTGCGAGTGGTGCGACGGCGACCAGGAGCTCCGCCTTTGGGAGTACCAGCCGGAACAGGAGCCATCCGAGGCGAACCTGGCGCTCATCTGCCAAGGGTGCCGGGAGCTTTTAGCCTCCAAGAAGCCCGACCCCCGCAGGCTCCGCTCGCTGCGCAACGCGCTCTGGAGCGAAGTGCCGGCGGTCGCCGAGGGTGTGGCGGTTCTCCTCTCCCGCTGCCATGAGTCATGGGTGCGCGAGGCGATCGAGGAGAGCTTCATCGACGAGGCGCTAAAGGAGAGGCTTCTCCCTTGATGGCAACCTGTGATCAGACCCTTTATTGGTTTGACGCAGGACGCGCCTGTGTGATAGAAAAAGTCTTTTGTTAATGTGATCGAAGATTTGAAAGGTTCATTTATGCCACAAAGTATCAAGAAGGGGATTCTCCTGGCCGGAGGCGCGGGAAGCAGGCTTTACCCTCTGACCATGGTAGCGAGCAAGCAACTGCAGCCGGTCTACGACAAGCCGATGATCTATTACCCGCTGGCGACGCTGATGATGGCGGGAATCGCCGACGTGCTGATCATCTCCACACCTCAGGATACTCCCCGCTTCCAGGCGCTTTTGGGCGACGGCTCGCGCTGGGGGATCCGCCTTTCCTATGCGGTGCAGCCAGAGCCCAAGGGGATCGCGCAGGCTTTTCTCTTCGGGGAAGAGTTCATCGCCGGCGATCCGGTCTGCTTGATCCTGGGCGACAACATCTTCTACGGCAAAATGGAATTGGACCGTCTCATCGCGGGTTTTGACGGCGGAGCCAAGATTTTCGGCTACTACGTGCAGGATCCGGAGCGCTACGGCGTGGTCGAGTTCGACCGGGAAGACCGGGTGCTCAGCATCGAAGAGAAGCCGGCCCATCCCAAGTCGAACTACGCGGTCCCTGGGCTGTACCTCTACGACGGCAAGGTGGTGCAGATCGCCAAGGAGTTGAAGCCCTCGCCGCGGGGCGAGCTGGAAATCACGGATGTAAACCTGGAGTACTTAAGGCGCGGCGAACTTTCGGTGCAAAGGCTCGGCCGTGGGATCGCCTGGCTCGATACCGGCACCCACCAAAGCCTTCTCGAGGCCTCCCACTTCATAGGGACCCTGGAGGCGCGGCAGGGGCTTAAGATCGCTTGCCTGGAGGAGATAGCGCTCCGGATGGGGTACCTTGACTGCGCGGCGATGGCCAAGGTCATCGATGCCACCCCCAATTCCTCGTATCGGGACTATCTGCAGCGGGTCTACAACGAAACTACGCTTTGCGGGGGAGGGATGGGAGCATGAGCGAGATAACCAGTTTCACCAAGGGGCGTATCCACGACGTGGTGCTTAAGCCGCTGGGGAAGTTCCTGGACGAGCGGGGGTGGCTTTGCGAGCTTTTCCGCAGCGACGAGCTGGAGCAGTCGGTGCTTCCCGCCATGACCTATGTCTCGATGACCCAGCCGGGGGTGACCCGCGGGCCGCACGAGCACGTCGACCAGACCGACTACTTCTGCTTCATGGGTCCTTCCAACTTCAAGGTCTACCTTTGGGACACGCGCTCCGATTCCCCGAGCCGCGGGGTCAGGCAGGTGGTCTACGCCGGCCTCGACGCTCCGCTGGCCATGATAGTTCCGCCCGGAGTGGTTCATGCCTACCGAAACGTAGGGACGGAGAACGGCGTCGTCTTCAACGCGCCGAACCGGCTCTATGCCGGAGAGGGAAAGCGCGAGCCGGTGGACGAGATCCGGCACGAAGAAGCGGCCGGCTCGCCTTACCAGATCGACTAGCGGTGTCGCCGCCCGTTGTTTTTTGATCGCACAGATAGGGGGCCGCAGCGCCCCCTAAACCATTTTGAGGCCGATGAAAAACTTTCTAATCCGCTATAAGCGCTTACTGCTGACCGCCGGTGTCCTCCTGGCGGCCTTCCTCACCTATGCGCTTAACCTCAGGAACAAGGAGCACGCGAACCCCGTGGAGCGCGCCGTGATGACGCTCACCGCTCCGATTGCGGGCTCGGCCGCCTTCCTAAGCGGCTCCGTAGGGGATGTCTGGAACAACTACGTAGATCTCATCGAGGTCAGGCGCGAGAACATCGAACTCAGAAGAAGCGTAAAGCGCCTGAACGAGCGGATCGTCGCCAACCACGAGGCGGTCGTGGAAAACCAGAGGCTCAAGGCCCTGCTCGAACTGAAAGGAAGCGTCGCCATCCCCTCCATCGCCGTCTCGGTGATCGGGGAGGACAGCTCGGCCTGGTTCAAGACGCTGGTGGTCGACCGCGGCAGCGACGACGGGCTGGCGGAGGGGATGCCGGTGGTTGCGGCCGGCGGCGTGGTAGGGAGGGTGGTCAAGGTGGCTCCGCAAAGCTCCCGGGTGCTGCTTTTAACCGACCATGCCAGCGCCATCGCCGCCGTCGTGCAGCGCTCCCGGGCCCGCGGGGTGGTGCGCGGCGCCGGAGGGGGGCGCTGCTCGCTGGAGTTCACGGTCAAGGACGAGGACGTGAAGGTCGGGGACAGCGTGATCAGCTCCGGCATCGGCGGCGTCTTTCCCAAGGGGCTTCCCATCGGGGAGGTGACCATGGTGAAAAAAGGGGAGTACGGCGTCTTCCAGACCATCGAGGTCCGTCCCACGGTCAACATCGGCAAGCTAGAGGAGATGCTGGTGCTGGTCCGGCAGCAACAACAATAGTGTCCATCACGAGCGAGTCACAGCTTTGATTGCTTATCTGAAAATAACGGGAATCGTTCTCGCCGCCTGCCTGCTCCAGATGACGCTTCTCCCCAGGTACCTGCTGGATCCCTTCCAGCCCAACCTGCTCATCATCCTCGTGGTCTACCTGGGGCTCAAGGCGCCGCACCGCCTGGCAGGTCTTGCCGCCTTCGCTCTGGGGCTGCTACAGGACAGCTTTTCCGGCATGTACCTCGGGCTGCACGCCTTTTCCTATCTCTGCATCTACCTGCTGTTGTCCGAGCTGGCCGACCGGCTCTACACCGACAACCGGTTGCTGTTCGTGCTGGTGGTCTTTCTGGCCACCGTGTTCAGCGCCGCCTTGAACCTGCTCATGCTTGCCGTTTTTTCCGTGTCACAAGGGGTTTACGCCTCGCTGCTGCCGGCCCTGATACCCCAGGCGCTGGTGAACGCGCTGATAGCTTCGCTTTTTTTCGGCGTGAGGCTTCCGGTGGAGGAGGCTAGATGAAGCACAACATACTTCCCGACGACGACGGGGGGGGCCGCCGCATCATCGGTCTCTCCTTAGGCGCCTTCGCCATCTTTTTCCTGCTTTTGTCCAGGCTCTGGTACCTGCAGGTGGTCAATGCCGACGACCTGATGAACCAGTCCGAGAACAACCGCCTGCGCTTCGTCCCGGTCGCCGCACCGCGCGGCGCCATACTAGACAGAAACGGCAAGGTGCTGGTCACCAACACCCCCTCCTTCTCGGTTGCCGTCATCCCGCAGGACGTCAAGGACAAGGAGCAGTTGATAGACAACCTGGCGCGCTACCTGAACCTGGACCGCAACGAGATCGAGACCAAGTGGAACAAGGGGCAGGGGAGGGCCAAGTACTACCCGCTGGTGGTCGCCTCCGGCATCACCCGGGACCAGATGGAGTTCCTCGAGGAGAACCGGCTCTCCCTGTCCGGGGTGAACATCGAGATGAAGCCGATCCGCGCCTACGCCAACGGCACGCTCGCCTCGCACCTTCTGGGGTACCTGGGCGAGGTCAACGAGGAAGAGCTCAACTCGGAAAAGTACCTGGAATACAACGCCGGGGACTACATAGGCAAAAGCGGCATCGAGAGGGCCTGGGAGTCGTACCTGCACGGTACCGACGGCGGGCGCCAGATCGAGGTCGACGCCCGCGGCCGCTTCCTGCGCACCGTGGCCGAGACCGGCTCGAGCGTCGGCAACACCGTGATGCTCACCGTGGACCTGAACCTGCAGAAGGCGGCCGAGCAGGCCATGGGGGACATGGCCGGGGCCGTCGTGGCCATGGACGTGAATACCGGCGAGATCCTCGCCTTCAGCTCCAACCCGGACTACGACCCGGCGCTCTTCACCGGGCGGATGCCCCCCGACATCTGGAAGCAGTATCTCGAAGACGAGCGGCACCCCTTGGAAAACAAGGCGCTCAAGGGGATGTACCCCCCCGGTTCCACCTTCAAGATCATCACCGCCATAGCGGGACTGGAAGAGGGGCTGATCAACGAGAACACCACTGTCGAGTGCAACGGCTCCTACAAGTTCGGCAACGCCACCTTCAGGTGCTGGGAGCACAAGGGGCACGGCACGGTGAACCTGAGGCGCTCGCTGCGGGAATCCTGCGACGTCTTCTACTACAAGCTTGCAGAGCGCCTGGGGGTGAACCGCATCGCGGCCTACGCCAAGCGCTTCGGCCTGGGAGCGCCGATGGGGGTCGGCCTTGAAAACGAGAAGGGGGGGATCATCCCCACCGAACAGTGGAAGCTCAAGCGCTTCGGCAAGAAATGGTTTGCCGGCGAGACCCTGCCGGTCGGGATCGGGCAGGGGTATGTTCTCACCACCCCGGTCCAGCTCGCCTCCATGATCGCCACGGTGGCGAACGAAGGAAAAATCTACCGCCCCCAGTTGGTGAAGCGGGTGGTGGACGCGGACGGCAAGGTGCTCAAGGAGTTCTCACCCCAGTTGGCGGGGACGACCGGGTTGAAGCCCGAGACCTACCGCCTGGTGAAGGAAGGGCTCTTCGCCGTGGTCAACGAGCCGCGCGGCACCGGCGGCATGGCGAGGCTCTGGGAGGTGAAGGTCGCAGGGAAGACCGGTTCTTCCCAGGTGGTGCGCGACAGCAAGGCGGGAATGGCCTACAAGTACCGGGACCACGCACTCTTCGTGGCGTTCGCCCCCTATGAAAAGCCCGAGATCGCCGTCGCCGTCGTGGTGGAACACGGCGAGCACGGCGGCAGCGCGGCGGCGCCGGTGACCGCCAAGGTCCTGCGCGCCTACTTCGAGGGGAAAGGCGTCATCAAGAAACCGGTCCCGAAAATCCAGCCGCAGCAACAGGGGGAAGCTGTGGCCGAGCCCGACGGGCAAGCCGCGCCCCAGGCCCCACCGGCTACTCCGGCAACCGAGAACAGGTCCGGCAACTCCGACAGATAGCTCCGATTTCACCATCGGACCAGGGTAAAGGAACGCAGATGTTCGATCGACGGCTATTCACCAACTTCGACTGGACCCTCTTGGGCGTGGTGCTGCTCATCACCGCCTTTGGGGTCGTCAACATATACAGCGCCTCGTCCTCGTACCGGGACATCGGCACCCCCTATTACCTGAAGCAGCTCTACTGGATCTTCGCGGGTCTCATCCTCTGCCTCACGGTCTGCAGCCTCGACTACCACATGCTGGAGGACTTCGCCTACTGGCTCTACGGCGGCGTCCTTGTCCTTTTGGTGCTGGTGCTCGTGGCTGGCAAGACCAGCATGGGGGCGACCCGCTGGATCCACCTCGGCTTCTTCAACATGCAGCCCTCCGAGCCTATGAAGATCGTCATCATCATGACCTTCGCCAGGTTCTTCAGCCGCTACCCGATCTTCAAGGGGCTGACGCTCAAGGACCTGGTCTACCCGCTGCTCATCCTCGGGGCGCCGGCCTTGCTCATCATGAAACAGCCCGACCTTGGGACCGCGGTGCTGGTGAGCCTGATCGGCGGGACCATGCTCCTTTTCGTAGGGGTGCGCTGGTCCGCGCTTGCCTCCCTCTTCGCCGCCGCACTCCCCATCGTCTACGGCGCCTGGACCTTCGGGCTGCACGACTACCAGAAGAAGAGGATCTACAACTTCCTGAACCCCGACCTCGACCCCCTGGGGAGCGGCTACCACATCATCCAGAGCAAAATCGCGGTAGGCTCCGGGGCCACCTTCGGCAAGGGGTTCATGCAGGGGACCCAGTCCCAGCTCCGCTTTCTCCCCGAGCAGCACACCGACTTCGCCTTCTCGGTCTTTGCCGAGGAGTGGGGGTTCGCCGGCTGCCTGTTGATGCTGACCCTCTACCTCTTCCTCATCCTTTGGGGGCTCTCCATCGCCAAGCGCTGCAACGACCGTTTCGGTT
Organism: Citrifermentans bremense R1; assembly: GCF_000426865.1. Lineage (GTDB taxonomy): Bacteria > Desulfobacterota > Desulfuromonadia > Geobacterales > Geobacteraceae > Geomonas > Geomonas bremensis. Next base: position 252,128 of record NZ_AUGE01000002.1, on the reverse strand, counting down.
CCCTGCTCGCCGTCGGCGTCTCCGCGATGCTCTTTTGGCACATTGTGATCAACATGGGGATGGTGATCGGCCTGCTCCCCGTGGTCGGGGTCCCGCTCCCCTTTTTCTCCTACGGCGGCACCTCCATGGTCACCTCCATGGTCGGAGTAGGGATACTTTTGAACATCAGCATGCGGCGCTTCATGTTTTAATTTTTTCAGGCTTATGGGTTTTCGTCGTCAATTGTCAATTGGTTTAGAGGAGCTGCAGCATGCGCATCACCCTGGTCGAGCCCTACTTCACCGGTTCCCACGCCGCCTGGGCTCGGGAATACGCGGCGCACAGCAGCCACGAGGTCGAGCTCCTGACGCTCCCCGGCCGCAACTGGAAGTGGCGCATGCACGGCGGCGCAGTGACCCTTGCCTCGCGCTTTTTGGAGCAGCCTCGGCCGGACCTGATCCTCGCCACCGACATGCTCGACCTCACCACCTTCCTGGCGCTCACCCGCAACCAGAGCCACGGCATCCGCACCGCGCTCTACTTCCACGAGAACCAGCTCACCTATCCCTGGTCCCCTTCCGACCAGGACCCGGCCCTGCAAAGGGACCTGCACTACGGCTTCATCAACTACGCGAGCGCTCTGGCGGCCGATGCGGTCCTTTTCAACTCCCGCTACCATCGAGACTCTTTCCTGGGTGCGCTCCCCGCGTTTCTGAAGGGGTTCCCCGACGCGGTAGACGCCGATTCTGCAGCGCGCATCGGAGAAAAGAGCCGGGTGCTCCCGTTGGGGCTCGACCTGCGCAAGCTGGACCGGCACCGCCCGCAGGCGGGCGAGGGGGCACGGGTGCCGCTTTTGCTCTGGAACCATCGCTGGGAGTTCGACAAGGCGCCGGAACCCTTTTTCGAGGCGCTGTACCAACTGGCGGACGAGGGGGTCGAGTTCGAGGTGGCGGTGGTGGGGGAGTCCTTCGGGCGCGCCCCCGGGGTGTTCCGGCAGGCGCGCGAACGGCTAGGCTGCCGCGTGGTGCAGTGGGGATTCCTGGAGCGCTTCTCCGATTACGCCGCCTGGCTTTGGAGGGCCGACATCCTGCCGGTCACCTCGCGGCAGGAGTTCTTCGGTGCCAGCGCGGTGCAGGCGCTTTACTGCGGCTGCCGCCCACTTTTCCCGGACCGGCTCGCCTACCCGGAGCATGTGCCTGTCCAGGCGCTGGAAAAGGTGCTCTACCGCGAAGAGGAAGCACTCGTGGACAGGCTGAGAACGCTGATACTGGACCGGGAAGATGGTGCGCTGCTGGACGGTTTCGTGGAACGCTACGACTGGGAAAAGCTGGCGCCTGTTTACGACAGCTTTCTGGAAGGGGTTGCCGCGGGAGTTGACGGTGTGGTGCCGGAGGTTACTGCCTGGTAGTGGTAGGGGACGTGCTGCGCGAGGAAACGGAGGGGGGCGCGTCGGCGCCCCCATTCCCGATCAGGCTGCTTGCTGCGCTCTGTTCACCATGATGATCTTGCTCTGTTTTTCCAGCCAGACCGTGCCGCAGGAAGTGCATTCCAGGAGGTCCTTGGCGTAGCCGTCGGAATGCATGTCGATCTCGATTCCTTTTTTGCTGCTGCAGTGGGGGCATTGCATGTTTGTTTTTCTCCTATGGGGGTAATTTTGACTTCGACACTATATATAAAGGGGTGTGTTGGTCAAGCGTAAAATTTTCGAAAAAATCACCTAAAACAGTAGTTTAGCTTTCTCTCCCCCGCTTCCTGCCGAGCCTTCATTTTAAAACACCTTTGGCTCCGGATCCGAAAACTTCCTGCTCCAACTTTGCAACCATCGGATATCCCTAGTTTTACCCGTTATCAAACACGGGTATGCTTAATTTCGCTAACGGCGTTGATCCTTACGTAAAGGTGGTGTGCCTCGGAAAACTTTTTTCGCCTCCCCGAACTTGTAACGACGGTTTGGAGCGTTGTCGGGAATTTCGGAGCAAACTGCGGGATTGTTTGAAAGTTTTCAATTTTCAGCTGGAGTTTTTCCTTTTTGGATGCTATGTTTGCCGCCGCTAATTTTTTCTCCCGAGGCTGAGGCTCAAGGAGGGGTGACCATGAAGCAAGCGATGTTCTACGAAAAGCTCGACGGGGAGCGGGTTCGCTGCGGCTTGTGCCGCTTCCGCTGTCTGATCGGCAGCGGCAAGTTCGGGCACTGCAGGGTACGCCAGAACCGCCAGGGGGTGCTCTATTCGCTGGTCTATGGCCGCGCCGTCGCTGAGCACGTGGACCCCATCGAGAAAAAGCCCCTTTTCCACCTGCTTCCGGGGAGCCGCTCCTATTCCGTCGCCACTGTCGGTTGCAATTTCCGCTGCCTGCACTGCCAGAACTACAGTATCTCCCAGCCCGACGAGCAAAGCGTGGAGCGCTCCGGCTTTTCCCTTTCCCCCGAGCAGATCGTGGAGCGCGCGCAGGCTTCCGGCTGCCGTTCCATCGCCTACACCTACACCGAGCCCACCATCTTCTTCGAATACGCCTTCGAGACGGCGAAACTCGCCCGCGCGGCAGGGCTCAAGAACATCTTCGTCACCAACGGCTACATCACCAGCGAGGCGCTGCAGGCGATAGCGCCGTATCTCGACGCGGCCAACATAGACCTGAAGGCCTTCAGCGAGAGCTTCTACCGCGACGTGGTGGGCGCTTCGCTGGACGAGGTGCTCGACTGCATCAGGGAGTACAAAAGGCTCGGCATCTGGCTCGAGATCACCACCCTGGTGATACCCAACCGCAACGACTCGGACCGGGAGCTGCGCGACCTCGCGCGCTTCATAGCTGAGGAGGTCGGCGTGGACACCCCATGGCACGTGAGCCAGTTCTATCCGACCTATCGCCTGATGGACGAGCCCCGCACCCCCGTCGCCACCTTGAGAAACGCACGCGACTTCGGGCTTGAGGCCGGACTGCGCTACGTCTACGAGGGTAACGTCCCCGGGGAAGGGGGGGAGAACAGCTACTGTCCTGGCTGCGGCGCGCTCGTCATCGCCAGGTACGGTTACGTGGTGGAGAAAAACCTACTGGTTAAGGGGCGCTGTCCTGCCTGCGGCGCCGGGGTGGAGGGCGTTTGGAGTTGAAGTCTAGCCTTACCTGCTGGGCCAGGCTTTCCGAGCCCGGCGCAAAATCCTTCCTGCTCCAGGCGCTGCTGGGGGGGGCGCTTACCTTCCTCTTCTGGCTGCTCCAGGCGGCCATCGACTATTTCCTTTTCGGCGGGAACTCCTTCTACAAATACCTGCTGCATCCGGACCGGCACCAGGCGGCGGAGTTTTCCCTGGTGGTGTTTCTGGTCTGTTGCCTGCTCCTTTACAGCAGGCACTCCCACCGGTTGCAGGCTGAACTTCAAGCGGCGCTGAAGACAGCGCTGGACAAGTCCCAGGACGACAAGGCGAAGCTGCGCGGCATCGTCGAGGCGATGGGAGACGCCATCTCCATACAGGCGCCGGATATGACCATCGTCTACCAAAACCGCGCCCACGTGGAGATGATGGGGCAGCATGTCGGCGAGCACTGCTACCAGGCGTACCGCCAGGAAAAGAAAATCTGCCCCGGCTGCCACCTGGCCGCGGCCTTCGCGGACGGCCAGGTGCACCGCGCCAAGGTGAGTCCGGAGCCTGTCAACGGCGACCGCTACGTCGAGATAACGTGCTCGGTGCTGAACGGGGCCGACGGCAGGCCCGCGCTCGGCATAGAGGTGGTGCGGGACGTCACGGCGCAGCGGCTGGTAGAGCGCGAGGCGGCCCAGTTGAACCTGGCCCTCACCCGGCAGGCCAGCGAACTGAAGCAGGTGAACCGTGAACTGGAGGCCTTCTGCCTGGCGGTCGCCCACGATCTGCGCGCGCCGCTTACCCGGATCTACAGTTCCGCCCAGGAACTGCAGCGCTATGGCGATCTGCTGGACGAAAACGGCCGTTTCTTCGTGTCGCTCGTAAACGACGGCTGCGTCCAGATGGAGTCGATGATCGAGGCGCTGATGATCCTTTGCCATGTGACGGAGATGGAGATGGCGCCCGCTGCGGTGGACCTGGCCGAACTGGTGCAGGAACTGGCGGCGCAACTGCAGCTGGACAATCCCGGGCGCAAGGTGACCCTGCGCCTACCCGAGCGGCTCGTGGTCCAGGGGGACCGGGAGCTGTTGCGCATCGCCATGGAGAACCTTTTGTCCAACGCCTGGAAGTACACCTCCCACGTGGCTATGCCCCTGATAGAACTCGGCTCTTTCAGCAGCGAACAAGGGGAGCTCGTGATATTTGTGAGAGACAACGGTGCAGGGTTCGACAACGCCCGCGCCGAGGAGCTCTTCAAACCGTTCAGGCGCCTGCATTCCGCTTCGGAGTTTCCCGGTACCGGCCTTGGGCTCGCCACGGTACGGCGCATCATCCGCCGGCACAACGGCCAGATCTGGGGAGACGGCACACCCGGGGCCGGCGCCACTTTCTACTTTACCGTCAACGGGTGACCCCCGGCTGGAAACGGTTGCCCCCGGTCGGCCATTCATGCTATAAATCATCGTTCCGCAATAAAATCCACTGCATGAAGGGGTTTCTTCCTTGAAGGTTTCACTTTTGCGTCGCCTCTGGGTCACCTTTTCCGTATGGGTGATCGGCTGCTACGCCTCCGCGCTCAACCGCTTCACAGTTTACGGCGCCGAGCGTATTCCCGGCTCGGGAGGGGTGCTGGTCGCCTCCAACCATATCTCCGCTTACGACACGATCTTCCTCCCCTGGGCCGTCATCCGGCGCAACCCGCTGCAGATGCTCTGGGCCCCCGCCAAGGAGGAGCTGTTCCAAAACCGCCTCATGGGGCTCGTCTATCGTTCCTGGGGCGCATTTCCTGTGCGCCGCGGCCGGGACATCCGCGCCGGCAAGCAGATCAACGTGCTTTTAGCCGACCAGAAGGTCATGCTCTTTCCCGAGGGTACAAGGCACAAGGACGGCGTCCTCGGCAAGGGTAACCGCGGTGTGGGGAAGATCATCTACGACACGAGGCCCCAGGTGATCCCGACGGCGCTGACCGGCGTGAACCGCTGGAAGTTTCCCGCGTTCGGCGCCAGGGGGGGGGTGAGCTTCGGGCATCCGCTCGACTTCTCCGACCTCTACCAGCTTGAGGACTGCAAGGAGACCCATCAGCTGATCGTGGACAGGGTGATGGAGGCGATCGCCACGCTTTTGCGCCAGGAAGGAGGCAACGTCGATGCAGGTTGAGATCTTTTGCGACGGGGCCTGCAGCGGCAACCCCGGGGTTGGCGGTTTCGGTAGCATCCTGCGCTGCGGCGATACGGTGAAGGAGATCTCCGGCGCCGAGGGGGACACCACCAACAACCGGATGGAGATGAGTGCCGCCATCGCCGCGCTCGATGCGCTGAAGCGCCCCTGCCAGGTGGTGGTGACGACCGATTCCCAGTACCTTGCCAAGGGGATGACCGAATGGCTTTCCGGCTGGGTCAAGCGTGGGTGGGTGAACTCGAAGAAGGAGCCGGTCCTGAACCGCGACCTTTGGGAGCGGCTCCTGGAGCTCTCCCGGGTGCACCAGATCCGCTGGGTGTGGGTGCGCGGCCACAACGGCCACGTGGAAAACGAACGCTGCGACGAGCTTGCGCGCGCCGCCATCGACAGCTACCGCGCAGGCGGCGGCAGGTAGCGCGGCAAGCACCGGATAAAGGAAGCTCATTGGACTACTTCATCATCGAGGTCTCCGAGGAGGAGATCCGCAGGGAACGTGAGAAGGCGCGCGAACTGCGTCGCAGCCAGTGGTGGAAAAACCGGGTGGGCCGCGGCGCCTGCCACTGGTGCGGGGGGAAGTTTCCTCCGGCCGAGCTCTCCATGGATCACGTGGTGCCGGTGATTCGCGGCGGGAAGTCGAACCGCGGCAACGTGGTGCCCGCCTGCAAGGAATGCAACAACAAGAAGAAGCACCTGCTCCCCATCGAGTGGGAGGAATACCTGGAGACGCTTGCCGGGAATAAGCAGCAGTGAACGGGCTTCGCCCGCGGAGAATATCTTGAGAAAAGAGACCAAGGCGGTCATCTACGACTGCGACGGGGTGCTGTTCGACTCCTTCGAGGCGAACTACGCCTTCTATGGGCAGGTGGTGGAGCACTTCGGCAAGGCCCCCCTGGACCGCGGCGACGCCGAGCTGATGCGGATTCTGCACACCTACTGCAACAAGGACGTGCTGTCCCACATCTTCGCCGGGGAAAAGCGGATGGACGAGGTGCGGGCTTTCTCGGCCAGCATCGACTACAGGAAGCTTTTCCCCCTGATGGTGATGGAGGAGGGTCTGCGCGAGACGCTGGAGGCGCTGAAGGGGAGGGTGGAGCTCGCCGTCTGCACCAACAGGGCAAGCTCCATGGACATGCTGCTGGAAACCTTCGGGCTTGCTCCCTATTTCAGCTGCGTCATGACCGCGGCGCAGGTGCAAAACCCGAAACCCCACCCGGAGCCGCTTTGGAAGGTGCTGGCTCAGTTCGGGATCGCCCCTGAAGAGGCGCTCTTCGTCGGGGACTCCGAGGTGGACCGCCAGGCGGCCGACGCTGCCGGCGTCCCGTTTGTCGCCTACCGCGGCGGGATGCGCGCGCTGGCCAGGATAGAGAAGCACCAGGAACTGCTGTTACTGCTGTAGTTGCCGGAGGTGGGACCGATGGAGCTTATGCCGCAGGATGATCCGGGGAGACTTTGCCAGCGCGCGCTGGAGGCGCTGTCGTCGGGGGACCCCCAGGCCGCGCTTCCACTGTTGGAGCGGGCCTTCAAGGCGCAGGACAACCCGGCGCTGCACTCGTACCTGGGGTACTGCATCGCCAAAGAACGGGGGCAGGTGAGGAAGGGGCGCGACCTCTGCCTCGCCTCGCTGGAGATCGAGCCGCAAAACCCGGCTCACCACCTGAACCTCGCCAGGGTGCACCAGATCGCCGGGCAGAAGCCCGAGGCGATAGCGGCCTTGAGAAAGGGGATGGAGTCCGGTGGGAGCCCCGAGATCGTGGCGCTTTTGAACCTGCTCGGCAGCAGGAAGCCCCCGCCGCTCAGGTTTTTGTCGCGCGACAACCCGCTCAACAAGTGGATCGGCATCCTCTTGGGGCGGGTCGGGTTGCGCTGAGAGGCTCCACCCATATACTTTGATGCGGCTGACAGACCTTTTAAGGGGGGTGACCAGATGGCCGATCAATTCAAGGAGCAGGGGGCGTTCAGCTGGTTGGAGTTGAGCACGCCGGACCTAGCCGGGTCGCGGGCCTTCTATAGCCGTCTCTTCGGCTGGAGGACCGAGCCTTGGAGCGGAGCGGAGGATTACGCCCTGATCAAGGTGGGGAGCCGCGAGGTGGGGGGGATGACCCCGTTGCGCCCCGGTCAGCGCAAGCCTGCAGGCTGGGGTGCCTACGTGACGGTAACCGACGTGGACGCGACCGCCGCCAAGGCGGAGGAGCTGGGGGGCAAGGTGCTGGTCCCTCCCACGGAGATCCCCAGGGTGGGGCGCTTTTGCGTGATACAGGATCCGCAGGGGGCGGTGATCACCGCCATCACCTACCGCCGCCCCTAGCCAGCCTAGGGGAATCTGAAAGAAAAAGGGGAGCGCCGCTTGCAGCCGGCACTCCCCTTTCGTTTGTGTCTCTCCCGAACCGCAGCTAGATGCCGAGGATCAGCGACATCTCGTGCAGCTCGTCTTGCTGCCTCTTCTCGCTTACCACCACCGTCTCCAAGAGGGTCGGCACGATCGCGTTGCAGCAAAGCCCCACCATCTTTCCCATCTGCCCGGCCAAGAGGTTTTCCACCGCCGCGTGCCCGAACCTGCTTCCCAAGAGCCGGTCGAAGACCGAAGGTGCGCCCCCTCTCTGGTAGTGGCCGAGTACGGTGACCCGGGTCTCGAAGCCGATGGCGTCCTTGATGTTGTCGGCTATGTTCTGGGCGCGCCCGGCCCCTTCGGCCAGGATGATGATGGCGTTGCTGCGCCCTTCCTCCCAGCGGTGCCTGAGCTGGTTGCAGAGATCGGCTACGTCGCACTCGACTTCGGGGACTATGGCGTACTCGGCGCCGGTGGCGATGGCCGCCATGCTGGCGAGATACCCGGAATTTCTTCCCATCACCTCGATGACGAAGGCACGGTCGTGCGAGCTCGCCGTGTCCTTGATGCAGTCGACCGCGTAGATGATGTTGTTGAGCGCCGTGTCCACGCCGAGCGCCATGTCGGTGAAGGGGATATCGTTGTCGATGCTGGCCGGTATGCCGATTACCGGCACCCCCATGCGGTGCAGCGCCAGCGCGCCGTTCAAGGAGCCGTCCCCCCCGATGACGATCAGCCCCTCGACCCCGAACTCCTCCAGGTGGCGGACCGCCTTCTCCCTTCCCAGGACGGTCCGGAATTCCTCGCTTCTGGCCGATTGCAGGAAGGTACCCCCGCGGTGCAGGATACCCGCGACGTCTTTGGTCTGCATCTCGAGGAAGTCCCCCTTCAGCAGCCCCGCGTACCCCTTGCGGAAGCCGAGCACCTGTACCCCGTGCCCCAGGGCGGTCCTGGTCGCGGCCCTGATGGCCGCGTTCATGCCGGAACAGTCCCCGCCGCTGGTGAGTATCCCTATCTTTTTCATCCGTGACTCCGCTCGGAATTAATGGGCCAACCTCTGCTTCTTCATTATCCGCAGAGAAAGCCTGGTTGAATATATCATGGGGGAAAACGATTACAACAGCGGACGGGACTTTAATGAATAACTCAGAGGCCGCCAGAAGAGGGGTCACCCCTTCTCCCGAGCGCCGCGGATCCACTCCATCCGCTCCTTGATGCTCTTCTCGTAGCCGCTTTCTTTGGGGGTGTAGAAGCGCCGCCCGGCGAGCGCCTCCGGGAGGTAGTTCTGCCGGACCACCCCCTGGTGGTCGTGGGGGTAGAGGTACCCCCTGCCGTAGCCCAAGCCCTTCATGAGCTTGGTCGGGGCGTTCCTGATCTCCATCGGGACCGGCTGCGCCCCGCTCTTTCTCACCTCGGCGAGCGCCTCGTTGATGCCGTTGTAACTGGCGTTGGACTTGGGTGCGGTGGCGAGGTAGGTGACCGCCTGCCCGAGGATGATCCTTCCCTCAGGCATTCCCACCAGTTGGAATGCCTGCAGCGCGGAGACGGCCAGCTGCAGCCCGCGTGGATCGGCGTTTCCCACGTCTTCCGAGGCGAAGATCACCATGCGCCGCAGTATGAAGATGGGGTCCTCCCCCGCCTCCAGCATGCGGGCGAGCCAATAGAGCGCCGCGTCCGGGTCGGAGCCGCGCATCGACTTGATGAAGGCGGAGATGACGTTGTAGTGCTCCTCCCCACCCTTGTCGTAAAGGAGAGGCTTCTTCTGCACGGCCTCGCGCGCGCTCTCCAGGGTAATCTCCCCCTGGTGCGCCAGGCGCGAGGCCGTCTCCAGCGTGTTCAGCGCCACACGGGCGTCTCCTGCGGCCTGCTCCGCCATGAAGGCGAGCGCCTCGGCGGTGGCGGATAGCTCCAGCTCCCCCAGTCCCCGCTCGCGGTCGGCGACTGCGTTTTCCAGGATCTTCAGCAGGTCCTCGTCGGATAGCGGCTGCAGCACCAGGACCTTGCAGCGGGAGAGTAGCGGTGCGATTACCTCGAAGGAGGGGTTTTCCGTGGTGGCGCCGATGATGGTGAAGGTGCCGCGCTCGACGTGGGGGAGAAAGGCGTCCTGCTGGCTTTTGTTGAAGCGGTGGATCTCGTCCACGAAGAGGATGGTCCGCTTTCCCTGGTACTTCAGGGTTTCCTCGGCCTCCTTGACCACCTCGCGGATCTCCTTGATGCCGCTCATGATGGCGGAGAAGAAGATGAAGTGGGAGCTGGTGGCGTTGGCTATGATGCGGGCCAGCGTGGTCTTGCCGCTGCCGGGCGGGCCCCAGAAGATGAGCGAGGTGAGGCGGTCGCTCTCGATCAGCCGGCGCAGCATCTTTCCTTCGCCCACGAGATGCCCCTGCCCCAGGTACTCCGCCATGCTGCGCGGCCGCATCCGCTCTGCCAAAGGCTTGAACTCTTCCCTGTTGCCGTTGAAGAGATCCTCCATCAATGCCTCTGCAGCTCTACGGCACCGGGAAGGATGTCCACGGGCTTGATCCCCCAGATCTCGCGGGCGTACTGGTCTATGGTCCGGTCGCTGGAGAACTTGCCCATGCCGGCGCAGTTGAGGATGGCCTGCCGGGCCCACTCGTCCTTGCGCCGGAACAGCTCTCCCACCTCCTGCTGGCAGGCGACGTAGGCTGCGTAGTCGGCCAACAGCATGTAGTGGTCCCCCAGGTTCAAAAGCGACTCGGTGAGCGGGGTGAAGAGTTCGGTAGCCCAGGGGGAGAAGTACCCCGAGGCGATCATGTCCAAGACGCGGCGCAGTTCGCGGTTGTTGTTGTAGTACTCGCGCGGGTTGTAGCCGCGGGCGCGCAGCTCAGCCACTTCCGCTGCGGTCATGCCGAAGATGAAGATGTTCTCCCTCCCCACCTCCTCCATGATCTCGATGTTGGCGCCGTCCAGGGTCCCGATGGTGAGCGCGCCGTTCAGGGCGAACTTCATGTTGCCGGTCCCGGACGCCTCGGTGCCGGCGGTGGAGATCTGCTCGGAGAGGTCGGAGGCGGGGAAGATCTTCTCCGCCAGGGTGACGCCGTAGTTGGCGAGGAACACCACCTTGATCCTTCCCGCCACGTCCGGGTCGCGGTTCACCACGGCGGCGACCGCGTTGATGAGCCGGATGATCAGCTTGGCGGTGGCGTAGGCCGGTGCGGCCTTGCCGGCGAAGATGAAGGTGCGCGGCACCACGTCGGCCTTCGGGTTGTCCTTGATCCGGTTGAACAGGGTGATGATGTGCAGCACGTTCAAAAGCTGGCGCTTGTACTCGTGGATCCGCTTCACCTGCACGTCGAAGAGCGACTCAGGATCCACCTCGATCTGGTTGTGCTGCAGGATGTAGCGGCAAAGGCTCTCCTTGTTGCGCCGCTTCGTCTGCTGCCAGCGCTCCAGGAACTCCGGATCGGAGGCGATGGCGCGCAGCTTCTCCAGCTCGTAGAGGTTTCTGGTCCACCCGGAGCCGATGTAGTCGTCGATCAGCGAGGAGAGCAGCGGGTTGCTCATCTTGAGCCAGCGCCTCTGCGTGATCCCGTTGGTCTTGTTGTTGAACCGCTCCGGGTACATCTCGTAGAAGTCGCGGAAGAGTTCGTTTTTCAGGATCTCGGTGTGCAGCGCCGCGACGCCGTTCACCGAGTGGCTCCCGACGATGGCCAGGTGCGCCATGCGGATCTTCCTTTCCCAGTGCTCTTCTACGATGGACATGCGGGAGAGCCTCTCCGCGTCGCCGGGGAAGCGCTCCCGGATCTCCTTCAGGAAATGCTCGTTGATCTCGTAGACGATCTGCAGGTGCCGGGGGAGTATCTGCTCGAAGAACCAGACCGGCCACTGCTCCAGCGCCTCGGGAAGGATGGTGTGGTTGGTATAGGCGAAGGTTTTCCTGGTGATCTCCCAGGCGTCCTCCCATTCCAAGTTGTGCAGGTCGATCAGGACCCGCATCAGCTCGGGAATGGCGAGGGTGGGGTGGGTGTCGTTCAACTGGATGGCCACCTTTTCCGGGAGCTTCTTCATGTCCGAGTGCTTCTTCTTGAAGCGGTAGATCACGTCGTGCACCGTGGCCGAGGCGAGGAAGTATTCCTGCTTGAAGCGGAGTTCTTTTCCCTCGATGACGTTGTCCGCAGGGTAGAGGACCTTGGAGATGGTCTCCGACTGCATCTTCTTTTCCACGGCGCGGATATAGTTCCCCTCGTTGAAGAACTTCAGGTCGAACTCACGGCTGGACTTGGCGGTCCAAAGCCTCAGCGTATTGACGCTGTGGGTCTGGTAGCCGGGGATGGGGGTGTCGAAGGCCATGGCCATGACGTCTTCGGTGTCGACCCATTCGCGCAGGAGCCTGCCGTTTTTATCGAAGGTGGTGATGACGCGCCCGTAGAATTTAACCGTGTGCAGGTGCTCCTGGCGGTCCAGCTCCCAGGGGTTTCTGTAGCGCAGCCAGTTGTCGGGGATCTCCATCTGGGCGCCGTCCGCTATGTGCTGGCGGAAAATGCCGTACTCGTAGCGGATGCCGTAGCCGTAGGCGGGTATGGACATGGTGGCCATGGAATCGAGGAAACAGGCGGCGAGCCTTCCCAGACCGCCGTTGCCGAGCCCCGCGTCCTGTTCCTCGTCGAGGGTCTCCTCGAAGTAGTTCTCGCCCAGCGAGTCGAGCGCTTCCTGGAAATCGTCCCACATTCCCAGGTTGATGAGACTGTTTCCCAGGGTTCTCCCCATCAGGAATTCCATCGAGATATAGTAGACTCGCTTGTGGTCGGAGTTGTAATATGCCTGCTGGGTGTCAAGCCAGCGCTCAACCAGCTTGTCGCGCACGGCATAGGCCAAAGCATTGAATCTGTCGTACTTCGTAGCGGAGTACTTGTCCTTACCCAAGGTGTATTCCAGGTGCTCAAGAAAGGATTTGATAATGAGCATCTTCTGGTCAAGGGTTTCGTTCAAGCCCATTTGATCTTCAGTCATGAGTCACCCTGCTTTTGCCTGTAGTTTGCTGTGGGAATGGTGTTTGTAGCTGTGTCTTTCCGTGCCAGTTTCCGTTGGACATGATACTACATCTGTGCTAGTAAATCCTAAATTACATTACAAGTAAAGGCCTCCTGATGAAAAAAATCGCCATTTTTGCCAAAGTCCACGACCCGCGAGCGCTGGCTGTTGCGGAGGAGCTGATCGAGTGGCTGGCGGCACGCGGCGTGACCGCGCACGTCGAGGAGCATCTTTCCAAAAGGCTCAGGCGCACCACCCTGGCCGAGAGTTCCGAGAGCACGGAAATCGCGGCCGACGCCGATCTGGTGGTGGTTTTGGGCGGCGACGGCACCCTCATCGCCGCGGCGAGGCTGGTCGGCGAGCGGGACGTCCCGATCCTGGCGGTTAACCTCGGGAGCCTCGGTTTTCTCACCGAGATCACCCTGAACGAACTCTACCCCTCGGTGGAGCGCTGCCTGGCGGGCGACTTCGAGGTGAGCGAGCGGATGATGCTGATGGCGAGCGTGGAGCGCTCCGGGGAGGTTGTGGAACTGCACCGGGTGCTGAACGACGTGGTGATCAACAAGGGGGCCTTGGCGAGGATCATCGACATGGAGACCTCGGTTAACGGCCGCTACCTGACCACCTTCAAGGCGGACGGCCTGATCGTCTCCACCCCGACCGGCTCCACCGGTTATTCGCTCTCGGCAAACGGCCCCATCCTGCACCCGGAACTCGAGTGCATCTCGCTCACCCCCATCTGCCCGCATACCCTCACCAACCGTCCGCTGGTGATGGCCGCGGACGCGCACATCGCCATCAAGCTCAAGTACGCACCGGACGAATCCGTCTTTCTCACCCTCGACGGGCAGGTGGGGATGAAGCTCCTCTCCGGCGACGTGGTGCAGATCACCAAGGCGGCGCATGTGACCCGCCTGATCCAGTCCCGCAGCAAGGACTACTTCGAGGTCCTGAGGACCAAGCTCAAATGGGGCGAGAGGTGAGGCGTTGCTGAGAGAACTGCAGATAACGAACCTGGCCATCATCGAGAAGCTGCACGTCGAGTTCGCCCCGGGGCTAAACATCCTCACCGGCGAGACCGGCGCGGGCAAATCGATCATCATCGACGCGGTTAACCTGATCCTCGGCGGGCGCGCCAGCTCCGATCTGATACGCTCCGGCGCCAGGGAGGCCTCGGTCGAGGCGGTCTTCGACCTCGCCGGGCGCGAGGCTTTGCTGGCCACGCTTTCCGAGGCGGGGATCGATTGCGACGGCGAGCTCCTGGTGCGGCGCGTGGTGCAGCAGGGGGGGAAGAACCGCGTCTTCATCGGCGGCGGCCTCGCCACCACCTCGGTCCTCTCGGACCTCTGCCGCAACCTGATCAACATCTACGGACAGCATGACGCGCAGACCCTGCTGAAGACAGAGAACCACCTGCGCCTTCTGGACGGCTTCGCCGGGTCGCTTTCTCTGCGTGAGGAGTTCGCCTCCCGTTTCGAGGCCTACCAGGCGGCGAAGAACGAACTGGCGGCGCTGGAAGAAGGGGAGCGCGAGGCCGAGCGGCGGCTGGACCTCCTGACCTTTCAAAGCGCCGAGATCGGCGACGCGAAGCTCCACCCCGGAGAGGAGGAAGAGCTTGCCGAGGAGCGGCTGAGGCTTTCGCACAGCGGGAAGCTCCTCTCGGTGAGCCAGCAGGCGTTCGAGACGCTTTACGGCGGCGACGCGGCCCTGCTGGGGGGGCTGCGCCGCATCATCGGGACCGTCGCCGAGGCGGGATCCCTGGACCACGCCCTGGCGCCGGTTGCCGAGACGCTGGAGGGGGCTTACGCCCAGCTGGAAGACGCGGCGCTCACCCTGCGCGACTACGCCGCTTCGGTCGAGGCGGAGCCGGGGAGGCTGGAGCAGTTGGAAGACAGGCTTGACGCCATCAACCGTTTGCAGCGAAAATACGGGGCTTCCATCGACGAGATCCTCGTCTACCAGCGCGGCGTGGACGCCGAGCTTGAGACCCTGGGGAACCGGGAGCAGGCCAAAGGCGAGCTGCAGGAGAGGATCGCCGTCCTTGAACGAGAGCTCGAACTTTTGGGGGGCAAGCTCTCCAAGGCGCGCGAGAAGGGGGCTGCCGGACTGAAGACGGGGATGGAACGGGAGCTCTCGGAGCTCGCCATGAAGAATGCCCTCTTCGAGACCTCCTTCGAGCGCAGCGCCGAGGCGAGGAACTACGGCTTCGAGCGCTGCGAGTTCCTCTTCTCCCCCAACCCCGGCGAGCCCCCGAAGTCGCTGGCGAAGATCGCCTCGGGAGGAGAACTTTCCCGGCTCATGCTCGCCTTGAAGCAGCTTCACCCCGACTCCGAGGTACCGACGCTCATCTTCGACGAGGTCGATACCGGGATCGGCGGGGCCACCTCGGCGCTCATAGGCGAGAAGCTGAAGCGGGTAGCGCAGTCACAGCAGGTGCTGGCCATAACCCACCTGCCGCAGGTAGCAGCCTTCGCCGATATGCACCTTAAGGTGGAGAAGCAGGTGAGCGCGGGGCGGACCGCCACCAGTGTCGAGTACCTCGACCCCGAGGCGCGGGTGGCGGAAATAGCACGCATGCTGGCGGGTGCGCGGGTCACCGAGAAGACCCTGGAGCACGCCAGGGAGATGATTCAGGAGGCAGTTAGATGATCAGAAAGGCAAAGATAAGCGATGTAAAAGAGATCCAGAAGCTTCTTACCAGCTTCGCCAGCCGCGGCGAAATGCTCTCGCGCTCCCTCTCCGAATTGTACGAGGCGTTGCGCGATTTTTACGTCTTCGAGGAGGAGGGGACGCTTTTGGGAACCTCCGCCCTGCATATAGTATGGGAAGACCTGGCCGAGGTCCGTTCCGTCGCCGTCGCCGAGAGCGCCGGAAGGCGCGGCATCGGCAGCCAGGTGGTCGGCGCCTGCATCGACGAGGCGCGCGCGCTCGGCCTCAAAAGGCTCTTCTGCCTCACCTACAAGCCCGATTTCTTCGCCAAGTTCGGCTTCAAGATCGCCGACAAGTCCGAGCTGCCGCACAAGGTGTGGGGGGACTGCATCAAGTGCGTCAAGTTCCCCGACTGCGACGAAATAGCCATGGTGCTGGATCTTTAAAGGCAACGGCGGGGCTAGGGGCTAGGGGGCAGGGGCTAGCCCCCCCTAGCCACCAGCCCCGCCTTCAGAGGTTAAACATGGAACTAGCCAAGCACGCAGACGCAGTCGAACGGCTCCTCACGGGGCGCAACCTGGACGGGTACGAGATATTCGTGTCGCAGTCGCGGGACCTTTCTATCGAGGCCAGACAGGGGCAGGTGGACGCCTTCCGCGCCGCTGAGCCTTTCGGGGTGGCGGTCCGGTTGAAGGTCGGCAACGGGCTCGGTTTCTCCTATTCCACCAGCATGGAGCCTGCTGCTCTCGCCATGATGATCTACGGCGCCCTGGTGGCGGCCCGCATGCAGACGCAGGATCCCGGCTACACCCTTGCCGCGCCGGCGACCAGCTACCCTGAACTCCCCTGGCTTTACGACCCGGAACTTCCCGTCGTGGACGAGGAACTCAAGGTGGCGCGCGTGTTGGAATTGGAGCGGCTGGTGCTGGCCGCGGACCCGCGGGTAAAAAGGGTGAGAAAGTGCAGCTACGGCGAATCGGTCTACTCCAGCTTCATCAGGAACTCCCTGGGTCTTGAGAAGGGGTACCGCGGCAGCTACGTGACCTGCTCCGCCTCGGCCGTGGCAGAGGAGCGGGACGATGCGCAAAGCGGCTGGGATTTCGCTTTCTCCCCCTCCTTCTCCGGCATCGACATCGAGGCGGTGGCCAAAGGGGCGGGAAGCAAGGCGACGGCCTTACTCGGGGCGCGCAACATCCCCGGCATGCGCTGTCCGGTCGTCCTCGACAACCACGTGGCCGCAGGCATCGTCGAACTCTTGGCCCCTTCCTTCCTCGGGGAGGCGGTCCACAAGGGGAAATCGCTCTTCATGGGTAAAGAAGGTGAGCAGGTATTCTCCGAACTGGTCACGCTGCACGACGACGGCCTTCTGCTCGACGGGATGGGAACCGCCCCCTGTGACGGTGAGGGTGTGCCGCAGCAGGATACGCCGCTTGTGACGGGCGGGGTGCTGCAAGGGTTTTTGTACGACAGCTACTGGGGGAAAAAGGCTGGAAAATCCTCTACCGGCAACGCCCAGCGCGGAGGCATCAAAGGGGCGCCCCGCAGCGGCGCCAACAACCTGATGATAGATCCTGGTGAGGCGAGCCTGGAAACGCTTCTGGCCGGTGTCGAGCGCGGGGTGCTGATCACCGAGGTGATGGGGATGCACACGGCCAACACCATCTCGGGGGACTTTTCTGTGGGGGCCTCGGGTTTCTATCTGGAGCGCGGAGAGATTCTCTATCCGGTGAAGGGTATGGCCCTGGCGGGGAACCTGATGCATCTGTTCAAGGGGGTGGACCAGGTGGGAAGCGATCTCCGCTTCTTCGGCGGCGCGGGGTCGCCGTCGCTCAGGATCGCCGAGCTGGAGATCAGCGGCAGCTAAGACGCACGAAAAGGCCGCACCTGTAAAGGGTGCGGCCTTTTCTTTTACTTCAATCGCCGGGAAGCTTAGGGCTCTTGGTGCAGTATCTCGATCAACCTGCGCACGAACGGGCTCACTACGGCGTAACGGACCTCGACGCCGTCGCGGGTACCCTCTATGATCCCCTTGTTCTTCAAAAGCGCCAGATGCTGGGAGACCGTCGCCTGCGGCAGCCCCAGGCACTCCCAGATGTGTTTGACGTTGCACTCCTGCGTGCAGAGTCCAGCCACTATTTTGAGGCGGATAGGGTGCCCGAGCACCTTCAGCATTTCCGCTTCCTTGCCATAATCCTTCGTCTTGTCGAATGCCACGTGTATCCTCCGGTAGATTCTTCTGGGGTTAATCTATATATACTGATGGGCCTTGTCAAGGAAAGCTTCTAGGAGCGGTAGATCCTGTTGCTGAAGTGGCAGGCGGCCCGGTGGCCGGGCTCCTTCTCCAAAAGCTCGGGGCGCTCCTCGCTGCAGATCGCCTCCGCATAGGGGCAGCGGGTATGGAAGGGGCACCCTGAGGGGGGGGAGAGCGGGGAGGGGAGTTCCCCGCGCGCTACGACGTGCCTGCTCTTTTTCTGCGGGTCGATGCTCGGTATGGCGCTTAACAGCGCCTCCGTGTAGGGGTGCAGCTGCTTCGACAGTACGTCGTCCCTGCTCCCGGACTCCACGATCCGTCCCAGGTACATGATGGCGATTCGATCGCTTAGGTGCCTCAACACCGAGAGATCGTGGGTGATGAAGAGAAACGACAGCCCCAGGTCTTTTTTCACTTCCTGGAGCAGGTTGATGATCTGGGCCTGGATCGAGAGGTCGAGCGCAGAAACGGGCTCGTCGGCGATGATGAGCCGGGGCGAAACCGCGAGCGAGCGCGCTATCCCGATGCGCTGGCGCTGCCCGCCGGAGAACTGGTGCGGGAAGCGCGACAGCGCCTCCGGGGGAAGCCCCACCCGTTCCATAAGGCGCGCCACCCGCTCGCGCCGTTCGGAAGGGGTCCCGATGCCGTGGATGTCGAGCGGCTCCCCGATGATCTGTGCCACGCGCATCCTGGGGTTCAGCGAGGAGAAGGGGTCCTGGAAGATCATCTGCACTTCGCGGCGGTACTGGGCGAGCTCCTCCCCGTTCATGGCAAAGAGCTCGCGGCCGCCGTAGCGGACCGACCCCTCGCTAGGGGGGATGAGCCCGGTCAGAAGCCTCGCCACGGTGGACTTGCCGCAACCCGATTCGCCGGCGACCCCGAGCGTCTCGCCCGGGAAGATCTCCAGGTCGACGCCGGCTACTGCGGTCAACTCCCTTTTCTCAGCCAGGAAGCCGCCGCGCACCGGAAAGCGCTTGACCAGTTTTTCGGCCTGCAACAGGGGCGCGGTCATGGCGCTTTCAGGCAGCGGACCAAGTGGCCCGGGCCTGCCTCCTTCATCTCGATCATGTGTTTCGTGCAGCGCTCCTCGCCGATGGGGCAGCGTTCCCTGAAGGGGCAGCCGGTGAACTCGCCCTTTAGGTCCGGGACGCTTCCGGCGAAGGTGGCGAGCTTTTCGCCGGGCTTTCCGGACTCCGGGAGAGAGGCCAAGAGCCCCTGGGTGTAGGGGTGCAGCGGGTTGGCGAAGAGCTCAGCGGTGGGGGCGCTCTCGACGATCTCGCCGGCGTACATGATGGCGGTCCGGTCGGCGCGCTCGGCGACGATACCGAGGTTGTGCGTGATGAGGATCATGCCCATCCGGTGCTCCGCCATGAGCCGGTCCAAAAGCTCGAGGATCTGTGCCTGGATGGTGACGTCGAGCGCGGTGGTCGGTTCGTCGGCGATCACCAGTTCCGGCCTCAAAGCGAGCGCCATGGCGATCATGACCCGTTGCCGCATGCCGCCGCTTAGCTGGTGCGGGTAGTCCTTCATCCGCTCCATTGGGGCGGGAATGCCTACCTCGGAGAGGATGGCCGCCGCCTCGCGCTCGGCCTGCTTCTTGTCCAGCCCGCGGTGTACCCGGAGCCCCTCAGCCACCTGGTAGCCGATGGTGAAGACCGGGTTCAGCGAGGTCATGGGATCCTGGAACACCATGGCGATCCGGTTTCCTCTGATCTCCCGCATCCGGTCTTCGGAAAGACTCAGAAGCTCGATCCCCTTGAAGCGGATCGAGCCTGCCGTGATCCTACCCGGAGGGGGGACCAGGCGCAGCACCGAGGCCGCCGTGATGCTCTTGCCGCAGCCGGATTCCCCGACCAGGGCGAGGGTCTCCCCCGGTTCCATGGAGAGGTCGACCCCCCGCACGGCCCTGAGGACCCCGGACTTCTGCGCAAACTCGGTGCAGAGCCCTTCTATTTCAAGTAATGGCGACAAAGGCACTCCCTTAGCCAGGCTTTCCCGTCAGGCGTCGCGGGAACCGGCATCGGCAAAAGTAAACTTTCTACCACTTGCCGTCAAGGGGCAACGGAGGTCAGGGGGCCGCCGGCAGGCTTGCCAGGGAAAGGAACCACGTTCAACCCCGGGGTTTCTTCGCGCTGGGGCAGGAAGTTGGGCGTCTTCAGGAGCTTGATGAAGATAGGGACCAGGGCGGGGTCGAACTGGGACCCGCTGTTTTCCGCCAGCTCCGCAATGGCGACCTCCAGCTTCAGCGCCTTGCGGTAGGGGCGGTCGGAGGTCATGGCGTCGAAGGCGTCGGCGATGGCGAGAATGCGCGACTCCAAAAGGAGCTCCTCGGCGCGCAGCCGGTTCGGATAGCCGGTGCCGTCGTAGCGCTCGTGGTGCTGGCCGATGCAGAGCCTTACGTCGTAGAGAAACTCGATAGGTTCCAGGATCTTCATCCCGATAGTGGGGTGCTGCTGCAGCTCGGCTACATCCTCGCTGGTCAGGAGCGCCTCCTTGTGCAAAAGGGAGAGGTCGATCCCGATCTTGCCGATGTCGTGCAGGATGGCGGCACGCTCGATCACCTTGAGCCGGTTCTGCGGCAGTTCGAGCTTGCGCGCCAGGGCGAGCGAGAAGCGGGTGACCCGCTCGGAGTGGCCGCGGGTGTAGCTGTCGCTTGCCTCGATGGCGGAAACCAGCGCCTGGATGGTGTTCAGGTAGGTCTTTTGCTGCTCGTCGTAGAGCATGGCGTTTTTGATGGCGATCGAGGCCTGCGCTGCGATGGTGGACAAAAGCTCCAGTTCCTCGTGGTTGTAGACCGTGTTGTTCAGCTTGTTGACCACGGCGAGGGTGCCGATCATCTCGTCCTTCACCATGAGCGGCGCGCAGATCAGGGTCTTGCGCTCGAAGCCCAAGGGGCTGACCGGATCGAATTCGGGCATCTGCGCGATGTCGGTGATGAGCAAAGGCTTGCAGTTCTGGATCACCCAGCTGGAGACGCTGGAGGGCTTCATCTGCACGCGCATCGCCTGGACGTTGGGGTTTCTGTGCCCGACCAGGTTGATCACCTTCAGGTCGCCGTGGAGCGCGTCGTAAAGGATGATGTATCCCACCTGGGCCTGCAGGGTGTCCATGGTGGTCTTCACCACCAGCTGGTACAGGTCCTCGACCTCGATGGTGGAGTTGATGGCGAGCCCGAGCCGGTACAGTGTGGAGAGTTTCGCCACCGCCTTCTCCAGGTTGGTGTTCTTGTCCTCCAGCTCCCCCGCCAGGTCCGCGATCTTGTAGTTTGCCTCCTCGATCTCCTCGATCCGCTCCTCCAGGTTCACGTTCAGGTTCTCGATTTCGCGGATCTGCTCCTCGAGCCTGCCGTTCAACTGGTGGGTCTCGCGGTGGAAGGCCAGCTTCTCCTGGGCCCGGGCCAGCTCCCGTTCATGCGCCACGGTGGATTCCATCAAGGAGGCGATGGTCCTTACCATGTGGTTGAAGCTCTTGGCGAGAGTCTGCATCTCAAGGCTTGAGGTGAGGTTGATCTCCTGGCGGAAGTCGCCCCCCTCCACCTGCTGCATGCAGCGGATCAGCCTGCGGATCGGCTTCTCGACGTAAATGACCAGGAAGATGAAGATGGTGGCCACGATCAAAAGGACCAGGAGCAGGCTGGAGAAGACGGCCAGGTCCCTTTCGCGGGAGATGAAGCCGTTCATGTAATCGAGGGAGAGCTTGATTTCCAGAAGCCCCAGGCTTTCCTTGCCGGCCGGGTGGCATTTGAAGCACTGGGGGGCGTTGAAGATACGGGCGTAGGAGACGAAGACCCCTTGAGAAGGGAAAAGGCTCATGTTGCGCGACTGCGATTGCTTCTCGCCCAGCTCGGGGATCTTGCTCCCGACCTCGGCGCGGTCAGCCGAGATGAGGATCTTTCCCTCTGCGTCCACAATCCTGATGGATTTGACGAACTCCCTGGACTTGATCCGCTCGAAGATGCTCCCCACTTCGTCGGAGCGGCCGGAGAGCATCGCGTTCGCCACGCTGCTTTTTATGGTTTCGATCAGTACCGAGGTGTTCCTGTTGGCGATCTCGTGCAGCATTTCTTTTTGCTGCTGGAAATTGAGATAGGCGACTGACGAGATGATAAGCACCAGTATCAGGGCCACCAAGGTAAGGATCTTCATCTTTAAGGAGTTGAACATATATATCCGGACTTCTTGGTTGAACGCGAAATGACCTGTCTCCTCAGCGATATAGCCTGTTTTTGCGATTCTGGCAACAGTTATTTCCCTCTCCGGGGCCCCGCTGGGAGGGCGAAAAGAGGGGCCAGTCCGAAGCTTTAGCCGCCCCTGGCACGACGGTGGAACTGACGGGGCGGGTCGCCCGCGGCGCTCTAATGAGAAATTAAGCAATTCACTTGCCAATCCGCGCGCCGGGGCGTTTCGTTAGAACGATAAAATTATTGACTTTGCCGCCAGTTCCATGGTTTATATCTAAGGCTTTTCACGGTGGGGTAAACAGCTGTTGTATACGGAAAATATGAGTCTCTTTAGGGCGTTGATCATACTGGTAATTTGCCTCGCGGCCGGCGGCAGCGTGGCGGCGATGCGTCCGGAGACGGTCAGGGTCGCCCTCTTCAAGGGTGTGGATGGCGTCAGGATCGACGGCTCCGGCGTCCTCCTGACCGACGGCCGCGGCGAGCCTCTCGACCTGGAAATGCCCCTTGAGGTGAAAAGATCCTATAGCGGCGTGTCTGTCAAC
Source organism: Citrifermentans bremense R1 (assembly GCF_000426865.1). Classification (GTDB taxonomy): domain Bacteria; phylum Desulfobacterota; class Desulfuromonadia; order Geobacterales; family Geobacteraceae; genus Geomonas; species Geomonas bremensis. The sequence continues at coordinate 229,957 of NZ_AUGE01000002.1, read as the reverse complement.
GGCAAGAGCGTCGACCGCCTGATCGCCGTGGCTCCCGGCAGACTAAGCGTCAACGGCAAGGGTTACCGCGCCGTAGTGGAAGTGAGCGGCGCGGAGAAGGGGCTTTTGGTGGTGAACGACCTGCCGCTGGAGGAGTACCTGATAGGCCTCATCAACTGCGAGATCTCCTCGGCCTGGCCCATGGAGGCCGTGAAGGCGCAGGCGGTGATCGCCCGTTCCTACGCCGTTTACCAGATGCAGGCCAGGCGAGGGGCTCCCTACCAGCTGGAGTCGAGCGTCATGGACCAGGTCTATGAGGGGGCGGATGTCGAGGACAGCCGTGCCGCCCGGGGCGTCGAGGAGACCGCCGGCCAGGTGCTCACCTACGACGGCAAGACCATCCAGGCCTTCTACCATTCCAACTGCGCCGGGCACACCGAGAATTCCAAAAATGTCTGGGGGATGTCGATCCCGTATTTGCAGGGAGTCGCCTGCCTTTACTGCGGCGAGTCCAACCCCATCAAGTGGGAACTGAGGCTCTCCCTGAAGAAGGTTGAGTCCGCGCTCCGTGCGGCGGGGTACCAGGTGGCGGGGATAAGGGAGTGCCGGGTGCGCGGCAGAAACGACAGCGGCCGCGTGCAGGAGGTCTTGGTCGACTCCTCCCGCGGCAAGGTAGCCGTCCCAGGCGTCGCCTTCAGGAAGGCGCTCGGCTACGGCGCCGTGAAGAGTACCAACTTCGAGCTGCGTCAATCGGGCGACGAGCTTTGGGTCGCCGGTTCGGGTTCGGGCCACGGCGTGGGGCTCTGCCAGTGGGGTGCCAAGGGGCGCGCCATCGAGGGGTTCGATTACCGCGAGATACTCAGTTACTACTATCCGGGCGTGAAGCTTGCGGGCGGGTACGGTCGATAACATGTTTCTTTCCGATTTCGATTACGAACTTCCACCGGAGCTGATAGCGCAGCACCCGGCGAGCCGCAGGGACGCCTCCAGGCTTTTGACCCTGGACCGCTCAAGCGGCGCCATCGGCGAGGCAACCGTGGCCTCTATCGCCGCGCAGTTCCTCCCTGGCGACCTCCTGGTCTTGAACGACACCCGGGTCATCCCGGCGAGGCTGCACGGCCATAAGGAATCGGGGGGGGCTGTCGAGATCTTCCTGGTGCGCCGGGTCGCAGGGGAACCGGAGTGCTGGAGTTGCCTGATCAAGGCCTCCAAGAGCCCCAAAAGCGGTTGCCGCGTTGTGCTTCCCGGCGGGGTGACCGCCACGGTGCTAGAGCGCGACGGCGGCGACTGGCGGGTCCTCTTCGAGGGGAGCGACGACTTCATGGCATGGCTGGAGCGAACCGGCAGCATGCCGCTTCCCCCCTACATCAAGCGGGCCCCCGAAGGCGAGGACCTGGAGCGTTACCAGACGGTGTTCGCGCGCGAGAAGGGTGCCGTAGCCGCCCCGACAGCCGGGCTGCACTTCACCCCGGCGATCCTGGACGAGATCAGGGGGCGCGGCGTCGAGATCGTCTCCGTCACCCTGCACGTGGGGCTTGGGACCTTCATGCCGATCCGGGTGGAGGACCTCTCCGAGCACACCATGCACCGGGAGCTTTACCGGATCCCGCAGGAAACCGCCGCCGCGATCCGCCGCACCAAGGAGCGGGGGGGGAGGGTGGTGGCCCTGGGAACCACCTCGCTCAGGGCGCTGGAGCATGCGGCGGCCTCAGGGGAAGTAGCAGCCGGCGAGCGCGAAGCGGATATTTTTATCCTTCCCGGTTACCGGTTTAGGGTTGTCGACGCGTTGATAACAAATTTTCATCTCCCCAAATCGACTCTCTTTATGCTAGTGTGCGCATTCGCCGGGAAGGAGGTGATGCTGGAAGCCTACCGCGAGGCGGTTTCCCGGCGCTTCAGGTTCTTCAGCTACGGCGACGCCATGTTCATCGGTTAACGGAACTCCCCCCCCATAGAGGGACGGACTCCACCCCCTGACCCCTTGTATCGGGGGAGGGGGAGTAAAAGAATACAGGCAGCAAACGGGATACCTTTGGCAGCTATCAGCTTCGAACTCATAAAGAAGGACCCGGGCTCTCTGGCCCGCCTAGGCTCTCTGACAACAACGCACGGCAGCATCCAGACCCCGATCTTCATGCCCGTCGGCACGCAGGCGACGGTAAAGGCGATGACGCCCGAGGAACTGGTCGAGGTAGGCTCCCAGATCATCCTCGCCAACACCTACCATCTGTACCTGCGCCCCGGCCACGAACTGATCGCGCGCCTGGGCGGCCTGCACCGGTTCATGCACTGGGACCGTCCCATGCTCACCGACTCCGGCGGCTTCCAGGTCTTTTCCCTGGGGGAATTGAGAAAGATCTCGGAGGAGGGGGTCAACTTCCGCTCCCACATCGACGGCTCCCGGCACTTCATCTCCCCCGAGGTCTCCATCGCCATCCAGGAGGCGCTGGGCGCGGACATAGCCATGTGCTTCGACGAATGCCCCCCGTATCCGGCCGAGTATTCCTACGTGCAGAAGTCTTTGGAACTCACCACCCGCTGGGCGCAGCGCTGCAAGATGGCGCACCAAAGGCCGGACCAGGCCCTCTTCGGCATCGTCCAGGGGGGGATGCACCCGGAGCTTAGGCGGGAGAGCGCCAAGCAGATCACCGACATCGGTTTCGACGGCTATGCCCTGGGGGGGCTCTCCGTCGGCGAGGAGAAGGAGGTCATGCACCGCATGATGCATGAGTGCTCCGACATCCTCCCCGAGAACTCCCCGCGCTACATCATGGGGATCGGCGCGCCCGAGGACCTGGTGGAGGCGGTGAACGCCGGCTTCGACATGTTCGACTGCGTCTTGCCGACCAGAAACGCGAGAAACGGCGCGCTCTTCACCAGTTTCGGCAGGATCAACATCAAGGCGGCCGTCTTCGCGGAGGACCAGTCCCCGATAGACCCCGCCTGCAGCTGCTACGTCTGCAGGAACTACAGCAGGGCGTATCTGCGCCATCTGTACCGCAGCCAGGAGATACTGGCCTCCCGGCTGAACAGCTGGCACAACCTGCACTACTTCCTGGATCTGATGGCGCAGATGCGCGCCGCCATCGGGCGCGGCGAGTTCGCAAGCTTCAGGAAGGATTTCTACGCAGCAAGGAACCAGCGGTTCTAGTTACTAAAAAAACACGACTCTCCCCCCTAAAGGGGGAGGCAGTTTTAAGAGCTTTATCGCCAATTGCTATGAAAAGAAGGATGTAATTCAAATCCAGGAGGTAACACATGTTTGGTGTGGCGGTTGCAAATGCGGCTCAGGACGCGGGCGCGCAGGCAGGAGGGATGATGGCGCAATTCCAGGGGTTGATCCCGCTGGTCTTCATGTTCGCCATTTTCTACTTTCTGCTGATCAGGCCCCAGCAGAAGAAGGCCAAGGAGCACAGAGCGCTTTTGGACGCCCTGAAGAAAGGGGACCAGGTAGTGACCGCCGGCGGCATGCACGGCAAGGTGACGGCCCTGGACGACCAGGTGGTGACCCTGGAGATTGCCCCCGGCGTCAACGTCAGGATCAACAAGGGTTACATTGCATCTATCAAGCAGGACTAGTGCACTGATCCAATTTTTCCGAAAGGAGCTTTTCCCATGAAGGGTTATACCTGGCGCATCTCTTTAATTCTCATCTTTATCATCGCCTCGTTCGTCTACCTGACGCCGACGCTTGTCGACACGCTCCCCTCCTGGTGGAGCGGGCTGCTTCCCAAGGACAAGATCCACCTGGGTCTCGACCTGCAGGGGGGTACCCACCTGGTCATGGGGGTCGAGACCGAGAAGGCCGTCGAAGGGTCGCTTGACCTGATCGCGACCGACCTGGAAGACTCGCTTACCCAGCAGAACCTCCGCTACAAGAGCATCGCCCGCGTCGGCAACGACAAGGTGCAGCTCACCCTGTACGATCGCGGCAGCGCCGACGCAGCACAGGCGCTGATCAAGAAGAAGTACCCCGACATGCAGATCCTCCCCGCGACCGATGAAGGGGGCTTCATCGGGATGCAGGTCCGCATCAACGAGAAAGAGGCCCAGGTGAGAAAAGACCGCGCCGTGGCCCAGGCCCTTGAGACCATCAGGAACAGGATCGACCAGTTCGGCGTCTCCGAGCCGGTGATCCAGCGCGAGGGGCTGACCAACATCGTGGTGCAGCTCCCGGGCATCAAGGATCCCAAGCGCGCCATCGACCTGATCGGCAAGACCGCACGCCTGGAGTTCAAGCTGGTGGACGAGACCATCAACGCCGCCACTGCCAGCGCTTCCAGCATCCCGGCGGACGACGAGCTCCTCTACGAGAAGAGAAGCGACGCCGCCACCGGGGCTGTCTCCGAGACCCCGATCGTGGTCAAGAGGAAGGCGATCATCACCGGCGACCTCCTGACCGACGCCCAGATCCGCATCGACTCCCAGTACAACCAGCCCTACGTCGCCATCGACTTCAACTCGACCGGCGCAAGGCTCTTCGATCAGGTGACCGCGGCCAACGTCGGCAAGCGTTTCGCCATCGTGCTCGACAACAACGTCTACTCCGCCCCCGTGATACGGGAGAGGATCTCCGGCGGCAGCGCCCAGATCTCCGGTTCCTTCACCGAGAAGGAAGCGGCCGACCTCGCCATCGTCTTGCGCGCAGGTTCGCTCCCCGCCCCGGTCAAGATCCTGCAGAACGTGACGGTGGGACCTTCCCTGGGTAAGGACTCGATCCACAAGGGGCTCATGGCCGGTCTCATCGGCGTGCTTTTAGTGGTCGGCTTCATGGCGATCTACTACAAGCTTTGCGGCATGGTCGCCAACTTCGGGATGGTGCTCAACATCCTCTTCCTGATGGGTGCCCTCTCCGCGCTGGGCGCTACGCTCACCCTCCCGGGCATCGCCGCTATCGTCCTTCTGGTAGGCATGTCGGTCGACTCCAACGTCCTCATCTTCGAGAGGATCAGGGAGGAGCTCCGGCTCGGCAAGACGCCGCACGCGGCGCTCGACTCCGGCTACGACAAGGCGTTTCTCACCATCATGGACTCGCACGTGACCGCCCTGATCACCGCGGCGGTGCTCTTCCAGTTCGGCACCGGCCCGGTCAAGGGGTTCGCGGTCTCCCTGAGCCTCGGTATCATCATCAACCTTTTCACGTCGCTCGTCTCCACCAAGGTCATCTTTGACGCCTACCTGGAGCGTGCCAACGTGAAGAGACTCAGCATATAAGGGGGAGACCAATGGAACTTCTGAGAAATACCAACATAGATTTCATGGGGTTGAGGAAGATCTCCTTCATCATCTCCGGCATCGTCGCCATCGTCGGCATCCTCGGCGTCATCGCCATCGGGCGCGGCACGGCCAACATGGGGATCGACTTCTCCGGCGGCATCGCCATGCAGGTGAAATTCGCCCAGCCGGTGACCACGCAGGGGGTGCGCGACGCGCTTGGCAAAGGCGGCATCCACGAGGTCGAGCTCCAGGAGATCACCGGAGGCAACCAGATCCTGGTCAAGATGCACAAATCCGTGAAGTCGGCGCAAAACGTCGAGGACGCGCTCAAACAGAATCTGGCCGGCAACGCCTTCACCGTGGAAAGCTCCACCGAGATCGGCCCCTCCATCGGCGAAAAGCTGAAAAAGGACACCTTGATCGCCGTGGCGCTCTCGATGCTCGGGATCATCCTCTACATCGCCTGGCGCTTCGACTTCAAGTTCGGGGTGGGCGCCGTAGTCGCCACCATGCACGACGTTCTCGCCATGATCGCGGTCTTCTACGTGCTTCACAAGGAGGTCAACATCCTCCTGATCACCGCAGTCCTCACCATCGCCGGCTACTCGCTGACCGACACCGTCGTCGTCTTCGACCGTATCCGCGAGAACATGCACAAAAGCCTCAAGGACCCGATGTTCATCATCTTCAACCGGAGCATCAACGAGACGCTTTCCCGTACCATCATCACCTCGGTCACCACTTTCCTGTCTGCCGTTTCCCTGTATCTCTTCGGCGGCGAGGTAATCAACGACTTCGCCTTTGCGCTCGTAGTCGGCGTGCTGGTGGCAACCTATTCATCCATTTTCGTCGCTAGCCCGATCGTCGCGCTCTGGGAGAAATCTTCGGAAGCGCCGGAAGCGAAGGCGGCCTAAGGAGGCATCGTGAGCAAGGAAAATTTACTCACCGTAGCAGTGGCTCTGATCGTCGGCATGCTTGGCGGCTACATCATCTTCAACGTGGCCGGCAACAAGAACCTTCCTTCCAACGCGGCCGTGCCGCAGGGAGCAGGTTCACCGACCGATTACCAGCGGCGCATCGTCGAGGCCGAGAAGATCGTGGCCCAGGACCCGAAAAACCTGCAGGCATGGTCCCAGCTCGGCAACGACTACTTCGACACCGATCAGCCCCAGAAAGCGGTCAACGCCTACGGGAAGGTGCTGGAGCTCGATCCCAACAACGTGAACGTCATGACCGACCAGGGGATCATGTACCGCAAGATCGGCTGGTACGACAAGGCGATCGCCAACTTCGAGAAGGCTCAAGCCATCGACCCCAAGCATCTGCAAAGCCTTTACAACCTGGGCGTGGTCTACTACATGGACCTGAAGCAGTACGACAAGGCCAAGCAGGTCTGGACCAAGTACCTGCAGTTCGACTCCACGAGCCCTACCGCCCAGCAGATCAAGAACGACATGGCGAACCTGACCCAGATGCCTGGGAGCTTCAAGAAGTAGGCGATAAGGACCAGAAAAAAACCCGCTCCGGCGGGTTTTTTTTTGCCGTTGCCAGCCGCCGCACGCTTTTCTGGGACAGGCGACGCTGAAGGGGGGACAGGCACCTGCCGAGCCAGTCCCCCTCGGCGCGTAGTTCCACATTAAGTTCGCGACCCCCAGGTCCTTATGCTATTATTCCCCCTGGCTTAAAGCCTGCCCACCGGCGGGCCCCGCAGCACCACGGAGTTCCGATGCAACCAATCACCCACAAAATCTGGCGGCCGCGCGAGGCTGACCCCGCTGCCGTGGACGCGCTCACCCGTTGCGGTTTCCCGGCCCTTTTGGCGCGGCTTCTGGCCAACCGCGGCATCGACGGGGAAATAGGGGCGAAGGCCTACCTGTCGCCGGTGCTTTCCGGTCTGGAAAACCCCCTGCTGATGAAGGGGATGGCAGAGGCGGTTGAGCGGCTCGCGCTGGCGCGCACACGCCATGAGCGTGTTTGCGTGCACGGGGACTACGACGTGGACGGCGTCACCGCCTCCGCCCTTTTGATCAGCTTTTTCCGGGCCGTCGGCATCGACTGCTTTCCCTACATCCCGAAGCGCTTGACCGAGGGGTACGGCCTCTCCCCGCAGGGGGTCGCCGCAACTGCCAAGGGTGGGGCGACCGTGCTGGTCACGGTGGACTGCGGCATCACCTCGATAGACGAGGGGCTTCTTTGCCGCCAAAGCGGTATCGATCTCATCGTTACCGACCACCACGCCCCCGGCGAGCGCCTCCCCGAGGCCCTCGCCGTGCTCAACCCGCTGCAGCCCGGCTGCCCCTTTCCGTTCAAGTCGCTTGCCGGCGTAGGTGTTGCCTTCCACCTTCTGATCGCGCTCCGCGCGAGACTGCGCGCCGACAACTGTTTCACTGCCGGCGAACCCGACCTGAAGGAGTATCTGGACCTCGTGGCGCTTGGCACCGTGGCTGACGTGGTGCCGCTATTGGGCGCGAACCGCATCCTGGTGAGCTACGGCCTGAAGCAGCTGTCGGCCGGGTCCCGGGTCGGTATCGCGGCGCTCAAGGAAGTGGCCGGGGTTACCGGGGAGGTCGGCTGCGGCGCCGTCGGTTTCCGGCTCGCGCCGCGCATAAACGCGGCGGGGCGCCTGGAGGACGCGGCGCTCGGGCTGGAGCTCCTTTTAACCGGCGACCGCGCCCGTGCCCGCGAGATCGCGGCTCTTCTCGACGACAGCAACGGCGAGCGCCAGGCGCTGGAGCGAGCCACATTCGACGAGGCGCGCGCCATGCTGGAACAGGGGGCCTGCCGGGGGAGAAAGAGCATCGTCCTTGGCTCCGACCTCTGGCACCCGGGGGTGATCGGCATCGTCGCTTCCCGCATCGTCGAACTCTTCCACCGCCCGGTGATCCTCTTCGCTTTCGAGGGCGGGACCGGAAGGGGGTCCGGGCGCAGCATCTCGCGGTTCCACCTGTTGGAAGCCATCCGCAGCTGCGGCAAGCATCTGCTCCGCTTCGGGGGGCACAGCCACGCGGCGGGGCTTTCCATAGCCGAGGAGGAGCTGGACTCTTTCAGCTTGAGCTTCGAGCAGGCGGCCCAGGCGCTCGACGAAGAGGCCCTTACCCCCACCCTGGCCTACGATCTGGAACTCCTCCCGGATGCGGTGGACGAGGCGCTCGTTTCCGAGCTGGAGCGGATGAAGCCGTTCGGCATGGGGAACCCCGAGCCGCTCTTCCTGATGAAAGGTGTGCGCGTGGAGGATTGCCGGGTCCTGAAGGGGGGGCACCTGAAGCTCAAGGTGGTGCACGGCGGGCGCGCCTTCGAGGCGATCGGTTTCGGGCTTGCGGACAAGGGTGGGGCGCAGCGCGTCGACCTGGTCTGCTCCCCCGGGATCAACGTCTGGAACGGCAAAAAGAGCCTGCAGTTGACCGTAAAGGATCTGCGCGAGGTGCGCGAGTGCTGAGAGGGGAGCGCTTCAACAAGGCCGACCGGGCCATAAGGATCGGCTTCTGGCTCAACGCCATGCTCATGATCATGAAGCTGGCCGCCGGCCATTACGGCGACTCCGAGGCGGTCTTCGCCGACGGCGTCGAAAGCGCCTGCGACTTCATAGCGATCGGGATGACCCTGGTCGCGCTCAAGCTCGGGCGCAAGCCCTACGACGAAGACCACCCCTACGGCCACGGCAAGGCGGAAAGCCTCTCGGCCATCTTCGTCTCCGTCATCATCGGCGCTACCGGCGCCTGGATCCTCTACGGCTCCATCTCCACCATGGTGCACGGGACCTATCCCAACCCCGCTTTGATCGCGGTCCTTGCTGCCGCGGTGACCATCGTGGTCAAGGAACTCCTCTACCGCTATTCGGTGCGGGTGGGTCGCTCCCTGGGGAGCCCGGCCCTCTTGGCCATCGCCAAGGACCACAGAAAAGACGCCGTCACCTCGGTCGCCACCCTGATCGGCGTCAGTTTCGCCTACTTCGGCGCCTCCGTCATGGATCCCATCGCCGCCGGAATCACCTCCTTCTTCATCTTCAGCATCGGCTACCAGACCTTCCGCTCCTCGGCTCACGAACTGATGGACGGCCAGCCCGAGCAGGAACTTTTGCGCGCCATAACGCTTTTGGCGGAGAAGGTGGAGGGGGTCGACCAGGTGCACGAAATAAGGGCCAGGCACTCCGGGCAGTTCCTCATCGTCGATCTGAAGCTGGACATGAATCCCGAGATGACCGTGAAGCGCTCGCACGCCATAGCCACCCAGGTGAAGGAGGAAATTTTCGACCACTTCAACAACGTAGGCGACGTGATGATACACATAAACCCTTCCGACGAGCCGCACGAGGATCTTAACCGCCTCTAGAGCCTTTCGACCAGCCATCCCCACCGGTTTTCCCGCCAATTAGATTTACCCAAACAACTTTCTTGACACAGGGTCCGCTTAGGTAGTATTAGGATCAGTCGGATTGTGAATACATTGTTATTTTTTGGAGGGGAGATGAAGAAAAAAGTATGTAGCGCGCTGGCGCTGTTGCTCCTGGGAGTGATATTCGCCGCTTCCACCGCCTTCGCAGCCAAGGTTGCGACCGTCGATATCCCGGTAAAGGCTGAGCTTTACGCCACAGCGCCGGCTCCGCTGAACCCCGACCAGTGCGCCCAGTGCCATACCTCGGTCTTCGGCGCTCTGAAAAACGCAGGGGGGAGGCACCGCTTCGACTGCCAGCAGTGCCACAAGACCATCCACGCGTACAACCCGAAGAAGGGGAACTACGACGAGATCATGCCCAAGTGCGCTTCGTGCCACACCGAAATCCACGGGCCTGCCAACAAGGACTGCTCCGCCTGCCACAACCCGCACAGCCCCGGCAAGGTAGCCATGACCCAGAGGCTCTCCAACACCTGCGCCACCTGCCACCCGGCGCAGAAGGAAGAGCTGGTCAAGTTCCCCAGCAAGCACAGCAAGGTTTCCTGCGATAAATGCCACACCTCGCACGGCTACATCCCTAGCTGCTTCAACTGCCACAAGCCGCACTACAAGGATCAGCCCATCGAGACCTGCGGCAAGTGCCACCCGGTTCACCAGCCGAAGAGCATCCATTATCCGAGCAGCGAGCCGGCACAGACCTGCGGCTCCTGCCACGGCAAGATCTTCGAGAAGTGGAAGAAGACCCCGAGCAAGCATGCCAAGGTCAACTGCGCGACCTGCCACCATGACAAGCACGGCTACGTGCCGCAGTGCACCGAGTGCCACAAGGCGCCGCATCCGAAGTCGATCCTGGATCGCTTCCCGAAATGCCTCGGCTGCCACCTCGACGTGCATGACCTCCCCAGCATGAAGTAAGGGGGGAGGCTTCAACCAAAGCAGCAAAAAGAGGCCCCGGGGCATGTCCCCGGGGCCTCTTTTACCTTCTCCCTCCTCAAGTACCCCTGTACCATGCCGATAAGTGACTCACGTCACATTATTTTCACGCCCGCTCCTGTATCGTAGCGCAAGTCGATCATCCCACTCGGTGTTCTTCTTGCAAAGCATGACGGAAAGATCTTCTCGAAGGGTTACGTCGCTGCCGGCGACACAGACACAGAACATACAAGGAAGCACGTGCGCGTTATCATCCTGATACTCATGCTGTTCCCGTTGCTGGTTCCCCAGGATCTCCTCGCCTCAGTGGAGCCCATTCCCCCGGGGCTGGTCTCCAACATAGACCTGTTGCTGGAAAGGGCCATGTCCGAGAACCTCATCGCCGGCGGAGTCGTGGTGGTCGGCAATCATGAAGGGATACTGGCTACGGCCTCCCGCGGCCAGCTCAATTCAGACCCCGGCGCCGAGCCGATCACGGACCGCACCGTGTTCGACCTCGCCTCCCTCACCAAGGTGGTGGCCACAACCCCTGCCGTCATCAAGCTTATCGACGAGGGTAAGATCAGCCTGACCGACCCGGTTTCCCGCTGGTTTCCCGAATTTGCCGGCTCTCAGCTCACCGTGCTGCACCTCTTGACCCACACCTCCGGCCTTGCCGACATCCAGGTCGGCTCCATCCAGGGGGCGATCCGCAAGGCCGCGGCGCAACTGGCCCGCAAGAGCCCGGGTACCTCCTTCGACTACGCCGACATCAATTTCATACTCCTGGGCGAACTGGTGCACAGGGTTTCCGGCGAGACGCTGGACCTCTTTTGCAAGGAGCAGATCTACGAGCCTTTGGGGGCCAAGGTGACCCAGTTCCTCCCGCCCGCAGGGCTCGTTCCCGAGATCGCCCCAACCTCCGGCAACCGCGGCGGAGTGGTGCAGGATGAGAACGCGAGGCGCCTCGGGGGGGTGGCAGGGCACGCCGGCGTGTTCAGCTCGGCGCACGATCTCTCCCGCTATGCGCGGCTGTTGCTCGGCAAGGGGACCCTGGACGGCAGGCGCATCCTGTCCGAACAGGTGGTCGCCCAGATGATCACTCCCCACCTCTGCAACAACGGGCGCGTAAAGCGCGGCCTGGGATGGGACATCTCCTCTCCCTTCTCGGCCCCGAAAGGAAACTTTTTCTCCGACGCCTCCTTCGGACACACAGGTTACAGCGGCTCCTCCATCTGGATCGATCCCGAGCAGGACCTCTTCGTGATCATGCTGACCAGGAGGTCGGATTACCACAACGTAAAAAATTTCAACCAGTTGCGCAGGGACGTTTCCACCTACGCCTCCGCAGATTTCAGGTCGCCAGGAAGCGGCGAGGCGCAGCCCGTGCCCGTGGCGGAACTGCCGCAGATCAAGAACCGCGTGCTGGTGGCGTCCGCGGCCGAGGCGATCGAAATCCCGGTCCGTCGCAGCAAGGTATCCGTACGCTCCAAGTGGGGCGTCGAACGGCGAGCCGCCAAGTGCGAAACCAAGAAGAAGGACCGGCACCTGGCCAAGGCGCGCTCCGGCCACAGGAACAGCCGCATCGCCAAGCTGGCCAAGAACGAGTCAGGGAAGAAGCGGCGCCTCGCCAAGAGCTAGCGGCCGCTCTCCCTGCAAATTTATGCCGACATAGGCGTTGCCTGCCGGTTCTATCTGTGTTACTTTTGCCCTCCGTTAAAAAACACATATTGAACCTGGGGCTTCGCCATCCGTTGTATTTCCCACATCGATGCCCATGCTTCAGTCACCCTCAAAGGCTTCCCGCCAACAATGACCTTCTCCTCCTCAAGAGCATCCGCACCTCTTTTAAAACGCCTCTTCCTTGCACTGTTGCTGGTCCCGCTCGCCTACCAAACCTGCCAGGGCCAGACGCTCTACGAGCGCTCCAGCGCGCTTCTGGCGGCAAGGGCGCAGCAGGCCCTTCCTGACGACTACAGCTTCGTGGTCATGGGCGACAGCCGCGACGGCGACCGCACTTTTTTGCTGGCGCTGGCATTGGCGCGCTCCTGCAACCCTCTATTCATCCTGCATGCCGGCGACTACTCCAACAAGGGAAGCGAGGCTGAAACCGCCAACTTCCTGTCGCTGTTGCGGCGCAGCGTACCCGAGCTCCCGGTGTTCGTCGTGGTCGGGAACCACGAGGAGCGCGAAGTCTTCGCGAAAGAGGTGGGGCCTTTAAACTTCACGCTCGATGTCGCCAGGCTCGGCCTCAGGCTGGTGGCGCTCGACAACGCTGACAGCGAGCTGCGCCCAGCCGAGCAGGAGCGCCTGCGCCGCGAAATCGCCTCCGGCCCGGCCACCGTTTTCGTTTCCATGCACGTCCCTCCGCAGACCGAGCGCTGGCGCGGGCACACCTTCACCCAAGGAGTGGAGCAACTCGAAAAGATCCTGGCGGGAAGCAGGGTGCAGGGACTCTTCTTCGCCCATTCCCACCTGTACGACCGCTCCGAGTTCGCCGGCATCCCCGCCTTCATCACCGGCGGTGCCGGCGCTCCCCTGGTCTGGTTCACCCGCCACGGGGTAGCGGTCAATCACATCCTGGTGGTGCGGGTGAAAAAGGGGAGGGCGAGCTACCGGATGGTGCCGCTTAAGGGGTGACTGTCGCGGCCGCTGGAGCAAAGGGAAAGGCGATGGACCATGAACTGCTGACGGAGTGCTACCGGGAGGCGCTGGCGCTTTTGCGGGAGAACTCCACCACGGGCGGCATCCTTGCCTCGGGGAGGAACCAGAGGTCCGAGGGGCGCAACTATACCAGCATCTTCGGCCGGGACGCCTCCATCTGCGCTTTGGGGATGGCGGTGTCGGGAGACGAGGAGCTTCGCCGCACCGCGGCAGAGGGGCTTCTGACCCTGGCCCGGTACCAGGCCGGCAACGGCCAGATACCGAAGTACGTGAAGCCGGAGTTGGGGGAGGCGGACTTCTGGTACTGCGGCTGCATCGATGCCACCTTGTGGTGGCTCATCGCCATACGCTTCCTGGACCGCGTTCTTCCCGAAAGTGAGCTTGGAGCCCGGCTCGCCCCTCAGACCGACCTTGCCCTTTCCTGGCTCCAGTGCCAGGAACACCAGGTCTGGCGCCTGCTGCAGCAGCTGGACGCAAGCGACTGGGCCGACATCATGCCGCGGGCGGGTTACGTCCTCTACACCAACGTCCTTTGGTACTGGACCAAGACCCTCTACGGCCTCCCCTGCGCGGCTGAGACGAAAGAGTACCTGAACACGCTCCTCTCCCCTTTTGGCCGAGTGGTCCCGACGCACAAGCGCGCCCGCCTGCTGGTCCACTACATCCGCAACCGCTGCAAGCCGTCCCCCTTTTATCTCAGCTTCGTCAACTTCTCCGACTGGGGCGAGGAGATAGACATCTTCGGCAACATCATGGCGCACCTGGTCGGGGTGAGTCCCCCCTCCACCGGCGACAAGGCGGTTGAAGCGATCTTGGCCCTGAAGGCGAACCAGCCGCATCCCATAAGGGTGGTGGGATACCCGATCCGGCCCGGCTCCAGGCTTTGGCGCCCCTACATGCAGCGCCACCGGCAGAATCTCGCCTGGCAGTACCATAACGGCGGCGCCTGGCCCTTCGTCGGGGGATTCTGGGTGCTGCTCCTGGCGCGCCTGGGAAGGACCAGGCAGGCGTGGTCGGAGCTGGAGAAGCTGGCCCGGTCCAACCGGGTGAACGGCTGGGAATTCAACGAATGGTTCCAAGGGGAGACGGGCGAGCCTATGGGCATGCCCCGGCAGTCCTGGAACGCCTCTCTCTACCTCCTCGCCTACCGCACCCTGGCCGACGGCATGCGCTACCTCCCCTGAACCCTCGCTGCGACTCTTATTAATTTTCTTGCAGAGGGTGGCTTTTCCTCCAGGTCATGATTATTATTGTGCTCATGATAATCAAGGAGGATGAAAACATGAAAAGACCGATCCTAATGATACTGGCCCTGCTGACGCTCCTGGGGCTTTCCGGCTGCGGCTACAACACGATGCAGGCCAAGGAGGAGGCGGTTTTCGCGGCCTGGGGGGATGTGGAGGCCTCATACCAAAGGCGCGCCGACCTGGTGCCGAACCTGGTCGAGGTGGTGAAGGGATACGCGAAGCACGAAGCCGAAACCCTTACCGCGGTCACCGAGGCCCGGGCGAAGGTGGGGTCGGTGCAGGTGACCCGCGACGCCGTCAACAACCAGCAGGCGATGCGGAATTTCCAGCAGGCGCAGTCGCAGCTTTCCGGCGCCCTGTCCCGGCTGATGGTGGTCGTGGAGCGCTACCCCGACCTCAAGGCCAACCAGAACTTCATGGACCTGCAGAACCAGCTGGAGGGGACCGAAAACCGCATCAACGTGGCGCGGGTGCGCTACAACCAGTCGGTGCAGGATTTCAACACCACCATACGCAGCTTCCCCAATTCGCTCACCAACTCAGTCCTGTTGCACCTCGCGCGCAAAGAGCCGTTCAAGGCCGAAGAGGGGGCCAAGACGGCCCCGAAGATCAAGTTCTAGACTCTCATCGATCGAGGCGGCATGAAAAAGTTCCTTTTCCTCATCTGCGTTCTTTTGTGCGCGACCCTTTGCCAGGGGGCGGAGGTTCCGCCGCTCAAGGGGTACGTGAACGATTACGCCGCCATGCTGTCGCCTGCGGCGGCGCAGCAGCTGGAAAGCGAATTGGCCGCCTTCGAAAGAAGCGACTCCACCCAGATAGTGGTGCTCACCATCCCGAGCCTGGAAGGAGAGGCGCTGGAAGAGTACTCCATCAAGGTGGTGGAGAACTGGCGCATCGGTCAAAAGGGGAAGGACAACGGCGCCCTGCTCCTGGTGGTGAAAAACGACCGCAAGGTGAGGATCGAGTCGGGGCGTGGGCTGGAAGGGACGCTGACCGATCTCATTTCCGGCCGCATTATCCGCAACGAAATCACCCCCGCCTTCAAGAAAGGCGAGTATGACCTGGGCGTCTCCCGCGGCGCGGAGGCCATCATGGCGACCGTGCGCGGCGAGTACCAGGCGGAAGGAAACGACCTGCGGCACGGGAAGAAGGGGGCGAGCCCCATTTTCACGCTGCTCATCTTCGTGCTGGTCGCCTCGGTGTTCCTGGGGGGGATCTCCAGGATCCTCGGCGGGATGGCGGGCGCCGTCGGCATTCCGGTCGCGGCTTTGCTCTCCTTCGGGGTGACCTCCCTGCTCCTTCTGGGCGGACTTGCCGTTGTAGGCTTTCTCTTGGGGCTATTCGTCT
Source organism: Citrifermentans bremense R1 (assembly GCF_000426865.1). Taxonomy (GTDB): domain Bacteria; phylum Desulfobacterota; class Desulfuromonadia; order Geobacterales; family Geobacteraceae; genus Geomonas; species Geomonas bremensis. The sequence goes on along the minus strand of NZ_AUGE01000002.1, from coordinate 214,199 downwards.
CCTTTTTGTTCGGCTCAGGAGGTAGGGGAGGTTTCTCGGGTGGCGGACCTTTCTTCGGCGGTTTTGGAGGAGGAGGGTTCGGCGGCGGCGGTTTCGGCGGGGGGGGATTCTCAGGAGGCGGCGGCAGCTTCGGCGGCGGCGGCGCTTCGGGAGACTGGTAATGGACCTATCGCAGGCGCAACATGCAGAGGAGTTCTTCTCCCCCGAGGAGAAGGAGCGGATCCGCGAGGCGGTAGTGCAGGCGGAAAAACGCACCAGCGGCGAGATCGCCACCGTGATCGTGTGGGCCAGCGACCGCTATCGGGAGGCTGAGGCGCTCGGTGCTCTGCTTTTGGCAGGGCTCGTCGCGGTGGTGGCAGCGGTAGCCATAAGGCACGTGACCATCTGGAGCTACATTCCCTTGGTTTTCCTCCTCTTTTACCCGGCACTGAAGCTCTTCCATCGTTTCCCAAGGCTGAAGCTCTCCTTTGCAGCAGCCGGGCGCGTGGCCGATGCGGTCAGCGAAAGGGCGCTGGTCGCTTTCTACCAGCAGGGGCTGTACCGGACCAAAGAAGAAACTGGCATCCTCATCTTCATCTCCCTTTTGGAGCGCAAGGTCTGGATCCTGGGTGACCGCGGCATCGGCCAAAAGATCCCCCAAGTGGAGTGGAACAACCTGGTGGAACAACTGGCCCAGGGGCTGCGCCAGGGGAAAGCCGCTGACAGCCTCTGCCAGGTGATCGCCAGCTGCGGCATTGAGCTGGCCAAGCATTTCCCCCGCCGTCGCGACGACCAGAACGAACTCCCCGACGAGATCATCGCCTCGTGACCTTTCCTTTTCCCAGCAGCTGCAAAAATTGCATTGACTTTCCCTCGCTTTCGCTCTCATTATGATGATTCGGGCCGCGCTGCCATGAGCGTAGCCGGCCCTGTAAATCACCGCGCGGTTGCCTTAAGAGGCAGCTGCAGGAGCAGAAAGCATGTCCGCCGACATCGACTCTTTGAACACCACGCCGCAAACCCGCAAGCCGCTGGGAGAAATCTTCGTGGAGCGGGGGCTTTTAACCAAGGTATCGGTCGATCGCCTGATCGATCATGCCAAGAGCAAAGGGATCCGCCTCGGTGAGCTCTTGGAGGTGATCGGGCTGGTTTCGCCCGAAGAGCTGGCCGAGGCGCTGGCTATCCAGTACCGCTGCCGGAAGATCTCCGATTTTTCCAAGTACGCCTACCCCCCGGCAATGCTGCGTTTGATACCGATGGAGATGGCGGTGAAGCACACCATTTTCCCGCTGAAGATGGACGACGGGCGCCTCGGGCTCGCAGTTGCCGATCCGACCACGGACGAGCTTTTCCAGCAGATCGCCGCCACGCACAAGGTCAAGCTGATCCTTTACGTCGCCACCCGCATGGAGATCAACCGCGCCATCGCCAAGCACTACCTGGGCCAGCCGGTAACGGGCCCAGAAGGAAAAACCATCCTGCTCGTCGAGGACGACCAGCTCTCCCGCGAGATGGTGGCCAAGATCCTGACCAAGCACGGATGCACCGTCGAGACGGCTGTCGACGGCATGGACGCCTTCGCCAAGATTTTCGCCCTGAAGCCGAAGCTGGTGATCACTGACAAGGTGATGCCCAAACTCGGGGGTTACGAGTTCCTTTTCGCCATCCGCAACATCCCTGAATTCCGCTACATGCCGGTGATCCTGATGACTGCCGCCGCCACGCCGGACGAGGAAAAGGAGGCCCTGGAGAGGGGGTTCTTCGATTTCGTGCTGAAACCGGTCAAGGAGATCGGGCTTATGACCCGGGTGAAAAGGGCCTTTCAGAGCAGGGAAGCCCTGTACGGCAAGACCGCCTAGCCTCCCGCCGCCCATTTTCCCTCCCAGCCAAGGGGGGGCGCGTATTTTACGCGGCTCCCCTTTTTCGCTCCTCTCCTTTTGTCCCTCCCTTTTCCACCGGCTAGTACATCCCTTAGTCATGCATGCGATTTCTCCTAATGAGACAGCTTCCTGCGCCGATGAGTAGGTAAGGCGCATTTTCGTCAATTCTCGATAACCGGCCGAAGCTGCTGCTCTTTATATAGCCGCGGCTCCATCGGAGTACTCCATGAACGCTGCACCATCGCAGAGAAACGCCAGGCAATCCGGCAGGAACCTGGTGGTCTGGACCGCCTCGGTGGTCCTGCTGGTGAACCTGTTCCTGGCGCTAACGGGTTTCTTCTCCCTTTGGCAGAGCAGGGAAACCTACCTCGGCAACGCACAGGTACAAAGCGACAACCTTTTGCAGGCACTTTCCTACAGCATCGCAGGGGCACTCGAGTCTGCGGACATCGCGCTTTTGTCCATGGTGGACGAAGTGCAGCAGGAGCTGCAGCAGGGACGAGTCGAGGAAGGGGAGCTGAACAGTTTGCTGGCGGGGCAGCATTCCCGGCTGCCGATGCTGGACAGCATGCGGATGGCCGATGCCCAAGGAGATATCCGCTACGGCACCGGGGTGCAGGCGGGGGTCTTGAAAAACGTCTCGCAGAGGAGCTACTTCAAGAAACTGGCCGCCGACCCGAAGGCGGGGCTGGTGATTTCCGAACCGATCCTTGGGCTCATCAGCGGCAAGAGGGTCATTATCCTCGCCCGAAGGGTGGAGCGGCCCGGCGGCGCTTTTGCCGGCGTGGTGTACTGTGCCATCGATCTGGAGCGTGTCCGCGGCGTGCTCCTGCCGATGCAGGTGGGCTCCCACGGCAGAATTACTCTCACCGACGCGTCGCTGTCCGCCATCGTGCGGCATCCGCAAGGGACCGATGCCGGCGCCGCAACGGGGCAAAAGGGGGTCCCCCGCGAGATCTCGGGCCAAATCGCCCGGGGGCGCGAGAGCGGGAGCTACTTTGGCGAAAGCGATGCTTGGGGCTCCCCCAGGCTCGCATCCTTCCGCAAGGTCGGCCGGTTTCCCCTGTACCTCTTCCTGGAGCTTGCGCCTGAAGACTTCCTGGGGCGCTGGCGCGGCGAGCTGATCCAGATCAGCACCATGGTCTGCGTCTTCCTCCTGGTCACCCTGGTCCTTTCCAGGATCATCTACTTGAAGTGCCGCCGGCAGGCAGCGGCGGAAGACGAACTGACTCAGGCCAAGGAGGAACTGGAGCTGCGGGTGGCAGAGCGGACGGCTGAGCTGCATCAGGCAAACCTGAAGCTTACGACCGAGCTAGCCGAGCGCGAACTGGCTGAGAAGCGGGAGCGGCAAGGGCGCAGCATGCTGGCGCAGATCATAGACACCATCCCGCAGTTCGTGTTCTGGAAGGACCGGGAGAGCATCTACCAGGGATGCAACGCCGTCTTTGCCAAGGGGGCCGGGGTGGCCCACACCGACGAGATCAGGGGGAAGAGCGACTTCGACCTTCCCTGGCTCCCTGAGGAGAGCGAGGCGTACCGCAGCGACGACCGCGCGGTCATGGATGAAAACCGCGCCAAGTTCCACATCATCGAGCAGCAGCTGCAGGCGGGCGGGAAGCGTCTATGGGTGGACACCACCAAGGTGCCGCTTCTGAACGAGCAGGGAGAGGTGGCCGGGATACTGGGGGTGTACGAGGACGTCTCCGAGAGAAAGGCGGTCGAGGAGTCGCGCGACAAGGCGCTGGCACTGGTGGAGTCCCTTTTGGCCGCATCGCCCACCGGCATCCTGGTCTACGAGGGGGCAAGCGGCTGCTGCGTCATGGCGAACCAGGCGATGGCCGCGATGGTGGGGGGGACCCGGCAGCAGATACTCGCCTTGAACTTCAGGGAGATCGACCTCTGGCGGGAGGCGGGGATTCTCCAGCTTGCCGAGCAGGTACTCTCCGACGGGCGGACACGGAGCATCGAGGTCTGCGCGCAAACGAGCTTCGAGAAGAGCATTCAGGCCGAGTTCCTCCTCTCCCGATTCGAAGTGGAGGGGCGTTGGCACCTCATGTTCATCGCGGTCGACATAGCGGCGCGAAAGGGGCTGGAGGAGGAGAAGCGGCAGATCCAGTCCCAGATGCTGCACGTGCAGAAGCTGGAGAGCCTGGGTGTTTTGGCCGGCGGCATCGCCCATGATTTCAACAACATCCTGATGGTGGTGCTGGGCAACGCCGACCTTGCCCTGATGCGCCTTCCCGAGGAGACGCCGGCGCGGGATAACCTGCAGCAGATCGAGCAGGCCGCGAGCAGGGCCGCGGACTTGGCTCAGCAGATGCTGGCCTACTCCGGGAGAGGGAACTTCGTGATCCAGAAGCTGGATCTGGCCCAGACGGTCAAGGAGATGGCCCAGATGCTCGAAGTCTCCATCTCCAAGAAGACGCAGTTGCATTACGATTTCGCCCCCGACCTCCCGGCCATCAGCGGCGACGCCACGCAACTGCGCCAGGTGATCCTGAACCTGGTGTTGAACGCCTCCGAGGCGATAGGCGACAACATCGGCGTGATAGCGATCAGGACCGGATACCTGGAGTGCGACCGCGCCTACCTCTCCGAAACGTGGATCGACGACCGCCTCCCCGAGGGCCCCTACCTGATGCTGGAGATCTCCGACAACGGCTGCGGCATCAAGAAAGAGATCATCCCCAAGATCTTCGATCCGTTCTTCACCACCAAGTTCACCGGCCGCGGGCTCGGCATGGCTGCGGTGCTGGGCATCGTGCGCTCGCACAACGGCGCCATCAAGATCTACAGCGAGGAAGGGAAGGGGAGCACCTTCAGGCTGCTGCTTCCGTGCATGTCGGCGCAGGGGGAGGCCCTGCAGCCGGCGGCGGAGGAGGAGGGGCTGTGGCGCGGCAGCGGCACGGTGCTTTTGGCCGACGACGAGGAATCGATCAGGGCCCTGGGGCAGGAGATGCTGGAGACGCTCGGATTCCGCGTGCTGACGGCCTGCGACGGGCGCGCGGCGGTCGAACTCTACAGGGAAAAGCGGGAGGAGATCGTCTGCGTGGTCCTTGACCTGACCATGCCGGAGTTGGACGGCGAGCAGGCCTTTACCGTGCTGCGCGAAATGGAGCCGGGGGTGAGGGTGATCCTTTCCAGCGGCTACAACGAGCTGGAGGTGAGCCGGAAGTTCGAAGGGTACGGGGTTTCCGGGGTAATGCAGAAGCCGTACAAACTGGCGGAGATGAGCAGGAAGCTGCGACAGATACTGGAGCCGGGGGAGGGCTCACAGGAGGCGGCAGAGCTGGGCGGCTAGGATGCCGAGCCAGGTGCCTACGATGTTCCCCAGGATGGCCAGAAGCAGCCCCACTGAGGCGAGGCCGGGATGGTACACCTCGGCCACCACCGGCGCGGAGGCGACGCCGCCGACGTTGGCCTGGCTTGCGGCGGCTACCAGGAACATAGGCGCCCTCAAAAGGCGCGCCCCGATCAGCAGGAAGAGGGCGTGGACCGCGACGATGACAAGGCCCGCGCCGATGAGCAGCAGCGCCGAGCCGATGTCCGCGACCGACGCCTTGGCCCCGATGGCGGTGAGGACGAAGTAGAGGAGATCGTAGCCGGTCCGCGAAGCGCCGGAGCGCTCCAGGCGGCGCAAAGGGGAGAAGGAGAGGAGTATCCCCAAGAGGGTCACGATCATGATGGTCCAGGTGTAGCCGGTCAAGATGTCCTTTATCCGGGGCATCTGTTCGCCGATAAGGTGCGCGCCCGCCCCGCCTGCCAGGGCGACGGCGAGGGATAGCGCTATCCCGCTTAAGGTGCGGCGGCCGCCGGCGGTGGCGGGGTACTGCACCGCCTCTTCCCCCAGGTGATCCAGCATGGCACGGTCCGAGCGGTTCCAGCGGTCGAAGGCAGGCTGCAGTCCGACGATGGCGATCATGAACCCCATCCAGAGGTAGGGGACCACCGTGTCCACGATCACCATGGGCGCGAAGACCTCGTCGGGGACCGAAAGCGCCTCCTTCACCGCGATCATGTTGGCGCTGCCGCCGGTCCAGGAGGCGGAGACCGCCCCGAAGCCGGACCAGAACCGGGCCCCGATCGCGGGCCTGAAGAGCGAGAAGGAGAGGGCGGCGCCGGCGATGATCCCGGCCGCGCCGATGAAGAACATGGCGATCGCCGTGGGGCCAAGCCTAAGGATCGCCTTGATGTCCACCGGCAAAAGGAGCAGCACGAGACTTGCTGGGAGGAGCCAGCTGGTGATGAAGCCGTAGACCGGGCTCTTGGTGGCGATGAGCCCGAAGCTAGCCGCCAGCATGGGGAGGAAATAGATCCAGAAGACCGAGGGGATGAGGTCGAAAAAGCGCCTGGTCCGCTCGTGACGCGACAGCCAAAGGACCAGGGCCTCGATGGAGATCAAGACGGCTACGATGAGAACCGGGTTGCTGATCATGAAAAACTGGGCTCGACTCCGATCCCGGGGCCGGCGTCGTGCAGGTCGAAGCGCCCGTGCTCGTCGAGGTAGGGGGAATGGGCCAACTCGCCCTTCAGGAAGAAGGTGGTGTCCATGTCCAGAAAGTCGAAGCAGGCGAGCCCCGCCGCGAAGTGAGCCGACGCGGTAACCGCCAGCGCGCTCTCCATCATCGCTCCCAGCATGAGCCTGATCCCGCGGGAGGCGGCTAGCCTCGCGATCTCGGCTCCTTCCAGAATCCCGCTTTTCATGAACTTCACGTTGATGGCGCTGACCGCGTTGCTGTCGATGGCGCGCCTGGCGTCGGCCAGGGAGCCTACGCTTTCGTCGGCGCAGACCAGTGTTTCGCTTCCGGTAAGCGCCGCGGTGATCTCGCTGAGACCGTCCCAATCCATTTTGGGCACCGGCTGTTCCAAAAGGACCGGCCGCACACCTTTCGCGGCCAGCCGGTCCAGAAAGGCCAGCATGGAGCCGGCGCAGAACCCCATGTTGGCGTCCAGGATGATCTGGCTATCCGGCGCTATCTCGTGCACGGCAAGCACGCGTGCCAAGTCGAGCTGCTCGTCGCGGCCGATCTTGATCTTGAAGGCCCTGAACCCGCGCGAGGCGAACTCCCGGGCGGTGGCCCTGGCCTCGTCCAGCGAGCCGATGACGACCGTTATGTCGGTGGAGAAGGCGAGCCGCGGCTCCAGGGCCGCCACCGGGGCGAAGAGGCGGTAAAAGGGGATGCCGCGCACGCGCGAGGAGAGGTCCAATAGCGCCATCTCCAGCGCCGCGAGCCCTGCGTGGTTGCCGGCGAAGGCTGCCGCGAACTGGCGGCAGGCGCTCTCCGCGTCTTCGACGGTTTGCCCGCGCAAGGCGGCCGCTGCGTTTTGGAGGTTCGCCAGCGTTCCCGGCACAGTCTCGCCGGTGATGTGCGAGGCGACCGCGGCCTCGCCGTAGCCCGACACGCCGTCCCGCGTAGTGAGCTTTAGGAACACGTTTTCCAGTTCGTCGTGCTGCCCCGTGGCGATCCTGAAGGGGGAGGCAAGCGGCGCCCGTATCACCGAGGCGACGGCATCTTGTATCTGAAAGGAAATATCCATCTCTGTGCCTCCTTGGATGTGGCTCCCGACAACTCCTACCTGAGAACCCTGCGCAGCGCGTCCATGTCGAAAGGCTTTTGCAGCAGTCCCTTGACCCCTTTCCCTTGGAAGCGGCGCGCCACCTCGTTTTCGCTGTAGCCGCTGGTGATGACCACCCTCACCGACGGGTCGATACTGCGCAGCTGCTCGTAGGTCTCCTCGCCGTCCATGACCGGCATGGTGAGGTCTAGCATGACGAAGGCCCAGTCGTCGCGCTGCAGGTAAAGCCCGAGAGCCTGATGGCCGTCGCTTGCTGTGATCACCTCGTACCCGAGCCGCTCCAGCATGGCGCCCACCAACAGGCACACCTCCTCTTCGTCGTCGACCAAAAGCACGGGGCCCATCCCCATCGGTTCGGAGGCCCGCTCGGTGGGCTTGGCGGTCGTCAGCACATCCGCGTCCACAGGGATCAGCAGCGTGAAGACGGAGCCTTTCCCCACGTCGCTTTGCAGCCGCATCCCTCCTCTTAACCCCCTGACCACGCCGAGTATGGCCGCCATGCCCAGCCCACGTCCGGTAGCGGGGAACAGGCGGTCGAAGAACCGCGCCCTCGTTTCCTGGTCCATGCCGTAACCCGTGTCGCTCACCGACAGGCTCAGGTAGCTGCCTGGGGCGAGTTCCTCGCTGCCGCGGAACTCGGCAAGCTCCTCCTCCCGGTAGTGCCTTTGCGAGGTGGAAACCTTGATCTTGCCCACCTCGTTTCCGAGCGCTTCCGAAGCGTTCAGGATCAGGTTCATCACCACTTGGCGCACCTGGACCGGGTCGGCGCTGAAAAGGCCCAGCGGCCGGGAGAGCTCCAGGCGCAGCGTCGCCTTCTTGGAGATCGCCGCTTGCAGCATATCCGCCATCTCCTCCACCAACCGGTTCAGATCGATCGGTTCGGAGGAGAAGGTGCCTCTACCCAGGTAGAAAAGCATCTGCTTCAGGAGGGCCGCAGCGCGGTGGGAGGCCCGTTCCACCCGGCGCAGGTTTTCGCAGGCAGGGGCCCCGGGGGTGAGCTGCATCAGCGCAAGCTCGGTGTTTCCCATGATGGAGGTGAGTATGTTGTTGAAATCGTGGGCGATGCCGCCGGCGAGGACTCCGAGGCTTTCCAGTCTCTTGGCGTGGTGCACCTGTAACTGCTTTTGTTCCTGTTCCCGCTCGGCGGCCGTGGCGGCGACAGCCTGCTCCAGGCGCCTGAGCTTCGAGATGTCCCTCAGCGTGACCAGGACGGCGTGGGGGGCGCCCCCTTCTTCATCCCGCACCGGTATCGCGTTCAGGTTGACCCAAAGCGGAGGATGTTCTCCCTCCTGCTGCACCGAGGCGACGAAATCCCGGACCTCCTGTGCGCTCTCAAGGGCGAGCGCGGCGGGGTGCTGGCCGGGCAAAAGCTCCTCGCCGCTCTCACCGGTCAGGTGCCAGCAAGGCGAGGGACCGCAGCCGGCAAGGAACTCCTCACGGGTCAATCCGAGCATGGATAAGGCTTTAGGATTGACGTCGACCATGGAGCCGTCCGCGCTTTGCAGGTAGGCACCCAATTCCATGTTCTGGAACAGCGTCTTAAACCCCTTCTCGATATCGCTCATTTCACCACCCTTTCGCTATCTGGCGTGATGGTACGGCTTGTCGCTGCCTGGTCCGTATGAAAGCCAGAGGAATATATGGCAAATCTCATGGGTTGTAAATTAAAAACAATGGAAAGACAGGGGGATGAGGGTCGTCCGACTTTTAATTATGTTCAATTTCCCGACACTTTAATGGGAGGGATGTGTCGGAATCTTTAACATATCGGTCGCGAGCTGGGGGTAGCTTCCTGCTTGGCTAGGGGAAAGCCCACATTTTCAGCCCTTTGAGAGGGAGCTAGGATCTCGCGATTGATATGATTTCTGGCACTGTCTATGCTGACTATAAATTCGTTCTTGCCGGGACCTCGGCGTTGCCGGAGGGAGTCAGCGACCAGAGTGATCTCTGGAGTGAAAAGGAGGTGGCCAGTATGAATCATCTAAGCTACGGCCACGAGTGCATCATTTACTTACTAGCAACAATGACCGCGTCTTACTTGTTCCTCGACGTGGTTCCTGCGCTGTTCCAACGGCTGCGCAAAGCGTTTGTGACGGCGCCGATACCTGCCAGTGCAGCCTTCATCCTGATGGTCTCGGCCTATTTTCTCCTGTAAGCCTGGCTGTCCGTCTCTATAGCCAAGGGGCGAGCCCCTGAATATGGCAAAGCCGGAGGGACCTTGTGTCCCCCCGGCTTTTTTTTATCTTCCCTTATTTTCCGCCAACGACCATCAGCTCGCTCACCAGCTTGGTGAAGCGGAGCGGGTCCTTGATCGGTGACCCCTCGGTGAGGAGGGCCTGATCGAAAAGAAGCTCGCTGTAGTCCTTGAGCTTCGGGTCGGCCTTGTCCTTTTCGTACATCGCCGTCATGACTTGCAGGATCTGGTGGTCCGGGTTTAGTTCCAGGATCCTCTTGGCTTCCGGGACCTCCTGGTTCATCGCCTTGAGGATCTTCTCCATGTTGGCGTTAAGCCCCATCTCGTCGGCCACCAGGCAGCAGGCGCTGTCGGTCAAGCGGGAGGAGAGGCGGACTTCCTTCACCTTTTCCTTGAGGGTCTCCTGGATAAACTCCATGAGGCTGCCGTATTCCTTCTTCGCCTCCTCCTTCTTCGCTTCCTTCTCCTTCTTCTCCTCCTCGGTGTCGATCTCCAGGTCGCCGCGGTCGATCGCTTTCAGGTGCTTCTCCTGGTACTCGCTGATAGCCTGCACCACCCACTCGTCGACCGGGTCGATCATGTACAGGACTTCGTAATCCTTCTTGCGCAGCGCCTCCATGTAGGGGGAGTTCTCCACCGCCTCGCGTGACATGCCGGTGATGAAGTAGATCTCCTTCTGCCCCTCGGGCATGCGCTCCACGTATTCCTTGAAAGAGACGTACTTCCCTTTCTCGGTCCTGGAGCTCTCGTAGAGGAGGAGGTCCTGGATCTTCTCCTTGTTGGCGTGATCGAAGTGGATCCCTTCCTTAAGCACCGGGCCGAATTCCGCGTAGAACTTCAGGTACTCCTCGAAGTTCTTCTCCTTCATTTCGGCCAAGGTGGAGAGGATCTTGCCGACCAGGGACTTCTGGATCCTCTTGATCTGCACGTCCTCCTGCAGGATCTCGCGGGAGACGTTGAGCGGCAGGTCCGAGGAGTCGACCACACCCTTGATGAAGCGCAGGTAGTCCGGGAGCAGCGCCTCGCAGTTGTCGGTGATGTAGACCCGCTTCACGTAGAGGTGCACCCCTTTTTTGTGGTCGCGCAGGAAGAGGTCGTAGGGCTTGTGCGAGGGGATGTAGACGATCGCCTTGAACTCGCTCACCCCTTCGGCCGAGTAGTGGATGGTGGAAAGCGGCTTGTCGTAGTCGTGGGAGATGTGCTTGTAGAACTCCTCGTACTCCTCCTCGGTGATCTCGCTCTTGGACCTGGTCCAGATCGCCTTCATGGAGTTGAGGGTTTCCTCCGTGGTCTTCTCGACGGTGCCGCCGCCCTCGATCACCTTACCTTCGGCGTCCTTCACCGGCTCGGTGCGGGTGATATCCATGACCACCGGGTACTGCACGTAGTCGGAGTACTTCTTCACGATGGAGCGGATCTTCCACTCGTCGAGGAACTCCTTCATTTCGTCTTTGAGGTGCAGGACGATCTCGGTGCCGCGGGTCTCCTTTTCGCACTCCTCGATGGTGTAGCTCCCGTCGCCGGTCGACTCCCAGCGGCAGCCGAACTCCTTGCCGCCAGCTTTCCTGGTGGTGAGAACCACGCGGTCTGCCACCATGAAGGAGGCGTAGAAGCCGACGCCGAACTGCCCGATCAGTTCCGGGTTGTCGGCGAGGTTCTGCTCCTTCAGTGCCGCCACGAAGCTCTTGGTGCCGGATTTGGCGATGGTGCCGATGTTCTCCGCCGCCTCGTCCATGCTCATGCCGATGCCGTTGTCGGTGATGGTGAGCGTTCCCGCTTCCTTGTCCGCGTGGAGCTTGATCTTCCAGTCGGAGTTCCCCTCCAGGAGTTCCATGTTGGAGTGGGATTCGAACTTTATCTTGTCAATGGCGTCAGAAGCGTTAGAGATCAGCTCCCTGAGGAAGATTTCCTTGTTGGAATAGAGGGAGTGGATCACCAGGTCCAGGAGTTGCTGAACCTCGGTCTCGAACTTTTTGACGGTCTTGGTCATGGTGGTAGTGATCTCCTTTGGGAATGTGATTGGACCCGCAGAACCTAATCACTGCAGTTCCGTATTTCAAGGGGGGAGGAAAGAAAAACCGAAATACAGAAGCAAACCATTGGCAGGGAGAAAATCTGAGGACATCTGAGAAACCTGACTGAAGGAGAAAACCAGACAAACCAAAACGTTTGAAAGTGAAAAACCTGAAGCTTCTGCGAACACAAGGGTTAAGGTTCCCGTTTTAACCCGCTGTTGAATTTGGGCATGTGGTTCTCTCAGATGTTGACGGTCCTCAGATTTCCTCAGATGTTCTCCTTGTTAACGGTTTTAAGGTTTGGTTCTCTCAGATTTTTCTCAGTGGCTAGCGGTTTGAGGGTTTTGGTTTTGACACTCCCCTGGCGAATATGTTAATAAAGTCGGGCTTAAATTCTTTCCCGGCAGGGAGATATGCCCCGTTCCTTCCTCCTTGCCCACCCCCAAGGAGCCCCATGTACTATCCCGATTTTGCCTCGTTCCAAACCCTTTCCACCAAAGGCAACCTCATCCCGGTCTACAGGGAAATCCTGGCCGACCTGGATACGCCGGTCAGCGCCTTCAAGAAGATCGACGACGGCCGCTACGGCTTTCTCCTGGAGAGTATCGAGGGGGGCGAGAAATGGGGACGCTACACCTTCCTCGGTTCTTCGCCGGCGGTCGTGATCCGCGGCAAGGACAATTGGGTGGAGATCGTGGAAGGGGGGGAGGTGCGGCGCGTCGAGGTGTCGGATCCCCTCAACTACATCCGCGACTACATGGCCCGCTATCAGCCGGTGGAGGTTCCTGGCATCCCGCGCTTCTTCGGCGGGGCGGTCGGTTACCTGGGGTACGACGCGGTCAGGCACTTCGAGACGCTGCCGGACAAAAATCCCACCGACATCAACACCTACGACGCCAACTTCATCATCACCGACACCATTCTCATCTTCGATAGCCTGAGCCAGAAGATCAAGGTGGTATCAAACGCCCACGTCGACGCTGGCGCTTCGCTCCAGGCGGCGTACGACGACGCCATAGCTAAGATCGAGGGGCTCATCGCCCGCCTGAAGGCGCCGCTTCCCCCGAATGAGAAGAAGCCTTCTAACGGGAAGGTGGAGTTCGGCTCCAACGTGAAACCGGAGGAGTTCGAGGCTGCGGTCACCCGCGCCAAGGAATACGTCAGAAACGGCGACATCATCCAGGTGGTACTCTCCCAGCGCTTTTCCGGCGACCTCACCGTCGAACCGTTCGACATCTACCGCGCGCTCCGCACCCTGAACCCATCCCCGTATATGTTCTTCCTCCGCCTGGACGAGACCCTGGTCGTGGGCGCTTCCCCCGAGGTGATGGTGCGTAAGGAAGGGGAGATGGTGGAACTCAGGCCCATCGCCGGCACCCGTCCCCGCGGCGCCACCAACGCAGCCGACGAGGAACTGGCGCGGGACCTCCTCGACGACCCCAAGGAGCGCGCCGAGCACGTCATGCTGGTCGACCTGGGAAGAAACGACCTGGGGCGCGTCTGCAAGACCGGTAGCGTCAAGGTCACCGAGCTCATGATAATCGAGCGCTATTCCCACGTGATGCACATCGTCTCCAACGTGCAGGGGGAACTCTCCCCTGGGCAGGATGCCTTCGACGTCGTGCGCGCGACCTTCCCCGCGGGGACCCTCTCCGGAGCCCCCAAGGTGCGGGCGATGGAGATCATCGACGAGCTGGAAGGGGTGCGGCGCGAGGTATATGGCGGCGCCGTCGGCTATTTCTCCTTTTCCGGCAACATGGACATGGCCATCGCCATCAGGACCTTGGTCGTAAAGGACGGCAAGGTGCACCTGCAGGCGGGCGCCGGCATCGTCGCCGATTCAGACCCGAAAGCGGAATACGTCGAGACCGTCAACAAGGCAAAAGCCGTGGTCAAGGCCATCGAGATGGCGGAAAAGGGGCTGGACTGAAAAAAGCCAGACACACCGGCTACTGTATAAAGGCCCGGAACGATGGAAGCTATACCGTCGGAGCCGGGCCTTTCCTTTTTAATTCTCAGCTACGACCTTCAGAAGTCTGCTCGCGCTTCCAACTATCCATCGGCGACAGTCCCCTCATCGCTCACCACTCTTTCTTCCACAGCTCCTGAGTAGCCAGGCAAGGCTCTCGAGTGTTCCCCGCGCGCCGGATGAACCGCATCCCCTGCGCCGTTCAAAAATGTGAGAGGTATGATGCCGCATGATTGAGACACAGCTAACCTGTACGGAGGGGGGGACCAGCAGTGTCCGGTTAGGTCTTTGCACTATCTGGAGGGCCGTTTAGCCAAAACGTAGGCCCTTTCGAGTGAAGCGGAATGCCGTTTAACCGTAATGGAGAGCCACTTCAACCACAGTGTACGTCCGTTTTAACTGAAGCGGAGTCCACTCAACCTGACCTGGAGCTCCGATCAGCTTAGACGGAGAGCTGACCACGAAAAACGGATAGCCGAGGGTGTTAAATGGGGCACCGTTTAAGATGGAGGGCCATTTTAACCAATACAAAGGTTCGTTCAAGTAAATACGGAGCGGCATTTAACCGAGATGGAGGTCCATTCAACTAAAGTGGCGCTCCGAACAAGCGAAGCGGCATGCCGTGTAAGCATGTTGATGCTCCAACTAACTTTGTTAGAGTGCCGTTTAAGAAGCTGGAGGGGGCGGGTGGATACGACCAAGTTGTCCGTCGGGGCAATTGGGAGCTCGCATGGGCTGTAACGGAGCACCATTTTCGCTGAGTGACATGCCAATGTGCGATATCGGAGTTCCGCTTAACTGAGATGGGGCATGGAGTGGCAAAGGTGAAGCGCCGTTTCCACTATGGGGTACTCCTGATAGTCAAACTGGCGCTCCGGTTGGGTCCACTCGCAATGGCAGCATCGCCGAAGTAGAGGTCCGGTTACTTGTCTCGTAGTACCGCTCAAGGATAATGGAGTCCCGACTAACCTAAGCGGAGCACCACATAACAATATCGGCACGCCACTTATGTTTAGATGGAGCTTCAGAAAAGCAAAATGGAGCTCCGATCTTCCTTTTATATGCTCCATCGAAGTTAATCGGAGCTCCGGCGAGTTCAGTCGGGGTACCGTCAAAGATAATCGGTATAGCAAAAGGGGGCCGTCTTCACTCCATCTAAGCTAGCGGGAGCTATGGTTTGGGGTAGCGTTGATATTCTCTATTGCATATTCAATGCGTTAATGCATAATGCTGCTCGCACGCAGTTAAGTGCACTCTACCTTCACCCTCAGTACAGGAATAGACGATGACTGAACCGGTCATTAAAACTGCTCCCTCATCCGATCTCGAGGAGATGGCGCGCCAGATGCGGGCGTTCCAGGATCTGACCCGCGAGTTGGATGCCATCATCGATTCCTCCTCGGACGGGCTCTGGATCTGCGACGCAGAGGCCCGGGTCATCCGCATCAATCCGGCCTCGGAGCGGATCAACAACATAAAGGCTTCGGAA
Source organism: Citrifermentans bremense R1 (assembly GCF_000426865.1). Classification (GTDB taxonomy): domain Bacteria; phylum Desulfobacterota; class Desulfuromonadia; order Geobacterales; family Geobacteraceae; genus Geomonas; species Geomonas bremensis. The sequence continues at coordinate 199,096 of NZ_AUGE01000002.1, read as the reverse complement.
GTTGTCGGCAAGAACATGCGGGAACTTCTGGATGAAGGTTTCATAGACCGCTCGGCGGCGCTTGAGGCGATTACTACGAAGAAGGTGGTCAGCCAACTGCAGAACAGGGAAGGGCGCAAGCTCATCTCTACCGGGACGCCGGTCCTGGACGCAAACGGCGAGGTGATCCGGGTCGTGGTGAGCGAGCGGGACATCACGGAGATTGATAACTTGCAGCGCGAACTGGAAGAGCAGGAGGCGCTGCGGGACCAGTTCCGCAACCACATGCTGGAACTGCAGCAGGCGGATGTGGCCTCCAAGAGCGTCGTCGCCCGCAGCCCGCTGATGGTGAACGCCCTGAAACAGGCGCTCAAGGTGAGCACGGTGAACTCGGCGGTTCTGATCCTCGGGGAGTCTGGCGTCGGCAAGGGACTCGTCGCCGAGTTGATACACAAGAATTCCACCAGGGCGGACAAGCCTCTGATCGAGATAAACTGCGGCGCCATACCGGAGTCGCTGATAGAGTCGGAACTCTTCGGCTACGAGAAGGGGGCCTTCACCGGCGCTCAGGCGGCTGGCAAGCCCGGCTACCTGGAACTTGCAGACGGCGGAATCCTGTTCCTGGATGAGATCGCGGAGCTGCCGCAGTCGGCGCAGGTGAAGCTGCTTCGCTTCCTGGAAAACGGGAAGGTGGTCCGCTTGGGTGGGACCAAGGCGCGGCACCTCGACGTGCGCATCCTCGCGGCGACGCACCGCAATCTGGACGAGATGGTGCGGCAGGGAAGCTTCCGGCTGGACCTTTATTACCGGCTCAACGTGATCCCCATCAACGTCCCTGCTTTGCGCGAGCGGCGGGACTGCATTTTGCCGCTTGTCAGGCACTATCTGGAACTTTTCGGCGCTCGCGACTCCATTCGCAAGCGTCTCACCCGTTCCGCCTCCGATGCGCTCCTTGCCTACGACTACCCGGGAAACGTGCGTCAGTTGATGAACGTCTGCGAGCGGCTCGTGGTCATGGCGGAAACGGACCTGATCGACGTGAAGGACCTCCCTGCTGAGATCTCCGCCGGCGCCGGTAAGCCGACCGCGGTGGCCGGGGGCTGGCAGGAGGATGTGCCGCTGCAGGAGACGCTGGACCAGGTCGAGAAGGCCGTGCTGGAAAAGGCGCTGGCCAAACACCGCAACCAGATGCGCATGGCTGAGGTTCTTGGGGTGAACCAGTCGACCATTGCCAGGAAACTTAGGAAATACGGGCTGAAACCCAATTGACGATTGACAATGGACAATTGACAACGTAAGAACCCCTCCTCTTCATCTGCGTCTACCTTTGTGATCTCCGGTTATGCATGAGTGCATAACTTCATCCCCCATTTCCAGGTTGAGCCGCTCCCAGCGCTCTTTTTACCAGCCTCTCGCTTCTTTTATTTACACCATCTCTTCCACAATCAAGCTAGCATCATATTGGCATTTGCCGCGGCAATAATGCTGTTGCAGCAACGGGTTAGCAGCGGGACACGCGCTTGCTGCCGAATCGGGGTCACCCGGCCGCCGTCCTCATTGACTTTGATCTCTCGTTGGACGGCATGGCTTGTGCTCTTAATAAGAGAGTTTATGATTACCTTCAGAAATACCTGTCATAAAGGAGCCTTAGGATGAATAACAGCGAACTGAACAATCGAGTTGTGGCAAGGGGCAAGGAGTTTTTCTCGACCATCTCCGGCGAGAAGCCGTCTCTCTTTAATAAGGGCGCCTGGATGGGCAAGGTCATGGATTGGAGCATGCAGAACGAGACCTTCAAGATCCAGATGTTCCGCTTCGTCGACGTCTTCCCGTCTCTCACCACCGGGAAACTGCTGACGGACCACATCCGCGAATACTTCGGCGAGGAGAAGGATATGCCTCCGGTCCTCTCCACCGGCGCCAAGGTGGCCGGCATGCTGGGCTCCTTCGGTGGTGCGGTCCTCAACAAGTTCCTCACCACGAACATCCAGGAGATGGCCCGCCAGTTCATTGTCGGGGAGAACACCAAGGAAGCGATCAAGAACATGGAGCGCCTGAGAAAGGACGGCTTCGCCTTCGTCGTGGACGTGCTGGGCGAGGCGACGCTTTCTGAGAAGGAAGCGGATATCTACATGAACACCTACCTGGAGCTTCTCGACTCGCTCAAGAAGGAATACAAGGACTGGAAACCGCTGCCGGGCAAGGGAAGGGAGGCCGGCCTCGATTGGGGGCACGCTCCCAAGGTTAACGTCGCGGTCAAACCGACGGCGCTTTTCTGCCTCGCCAACCCGCAGGACTTCGAAGGCTCTGTGGTTGCCATTCTGGAGCGCGTGCGCAAGATCGCGGTGAAGGTCATGGAGCTGAACGGCTTCCTCTGCATTGACATGGAGTCGTACCGCCACAAGGACATCATCATCGAGGTCTACAAAAGGCTGAAGCTCGAGTACCCGGCATACCCCCACTTCGGCCTCGTGCTCCAGGCCTACCTGGTGGACACCGACAAGGACCTCCCGGAGCTTTTAGCCTGGGCGCGTCAGAACAAGGCGCAGATCTCCATCCGCCTGGTCAAGGGTGCGTACTGGGACTACGAGACCGTGAAGGCCAAGCAGAACGACTGGAAGGTTCCGGTCTGGACCATCAAGGCGGAGTCGGATGCGGCTTACGAGCGACAGGCCAGGATGATCCTGGAAAGCTCCGACATCTGCCACTTCGCCTGCGCCTCGCACAACATCAGGACCATCTCGGCGGTTATGGAGATGGCCAAGGAGCTGAACGTGCCGGACGAGCGCTACGAGTTCCAGGTGCTTTACGGGATGGCGGAACCGGTGCGCAAGGGGATACTGAAGGTTGCCGGCCGCATCCGCCTCTACTGCCCGTATGGCGACATGGTCCCCGGCATGGGGTACCTGGTCCGGCGCCTGCTGGAGAACACGGCAAACGAATCCTTCCTGCGCCAGAGCTTCGCGGAGGACGCACAGATCGAGAAGCTCTTGGAGGATCCGGCGGTAACCGCCGAGCGCGAGCGTGCAGCGCGCGCCGCGAAGCACAAGGCTGAAGCGAAAGCCCCCGGCAACCTGGCGCCCTTCAACAACGAGGCGATGGTGGACTTCACCAGGGCAGACCACCGCGCCGCGTTCCCGAAACAGATTGCGGAGGTGAGGAAGCAGTTGGGCAAGACCTACCCGCTCTTCGTCAACGGGAAGGAAGTTAAGACCGGCGACACTATTGCCTCGGTCAACCCGAACAACCCTTCGGAAACCGTCGGCATCGTCTGCCAGGCGGGGACCAAGGAAGTCGGCGACGCCATCGCCGCGGCCAAGGGTGCCTTCCCCGCATGGCGCGACACCGACATCAAGGTCCGCGCCGAGTACCTCGTCAAGGCTGCCGCCGCGGCGCGCCGCAGGATCTTTGAGCTCTCCGCATGGCAGGTGCTGGAGATAGGCAAGCAGTGGGACCAGGCCTACGCCGACGTCTGCGAGGCGATCGACTTCCTCGAGTACTACGCCCGCGAGATGATTACCCTGGGGACCCCCAAGCGCATCGGCCACGCGCCGGGCGAATTGAACCACTACTTCTACGAGCCCAAAGGAGTTGCCGCTGTAATCTCTCCGTGGAACTTCCCGCTGGCGATCAGCATGGGCATGGTGTCGGCGGCGATAGTCGCCGGCAACTGCGTGGTCTTCAAGCCCTCCGGCCTTACCTCGGTCATCGGCTACCACATCGTGGAACTCTTCCGCGAAGTGGGCCTTCCCGACGGCGTCTTCAACTACACACCCGGCCGAGGTTCGGTGATGGGGGATTACCTGGTCGACAGCCCGGACATCAGCCTGATCGCCTTCACCGGATCGATGGAAGTGGGGCTGCGCATCATCGAGCGCGCAGCGAAAGTGCACCCTGGGCAGGAGAACGTGAAGAAGATCGTCTGCGAGATGGGGGGCAAGAACGCCATCATCATCGACGACGACGCCGACCTGGACGAGGCGGTACCGCACGTGCTCTACTCCGCCTTCGGCTTCCAGGGGCAGAAGTGCTCCGCATGCTCCCGCGTCATCGTGCTCGACGCGGTCTACGACAAGTTCGTGGAGCGCCTGGTCTCCATGGCCCAGGCGACGCTGGTCGGCCCTTCCGAGGATCCGGCCCACTACATGGGTGCCGTAGCCGACGACAAGGCGATGAAGACCATCAAGGAATACGCGGAGATCGGCAAGAAGGAAGGTCAACTTCTTTACGAGAGCAAGGTCCCGGCCGACGGCGGCTACTATGTCCCCATGACCATCATCGGCGGCATCAAGCCCGAGCACAGGATCGCGCAGGAGGAGATCTTCGGACCGGTCCTGGCCGTCATGCGCGCCAAGGACTTCGACCAGGCCATCGCCTGGGCCAACTCCACCAAGTTCGCACTGACCGGCGGCGTCTTCTCCAGAAGCCCCGAGCATCTGGCGCAGGCCAGGAAGGAATTCCGGGCCGGCAACCTGTACTTAAACCGCAACAACACCGGCGCCCTCGTCGGCCGTCAACCCTTCGGCGGCTCCAAGATGTCCGGCGTCGGCACCAAGGCTGGGGGGCACGACTACCTGCTGCACTTCATGGACCCCAGGGTCGTCACCGAGAACACCATGCGCCGCGGCTTCGCACCGGTCGAGGAGGACGACGACTGGGTCGCATAAGCGGCTCCTGTTGATAGAGGCGGGTCCATAAGGATCCATAACGAAGCGCCTGCACCTTGAGGAAAGGGGCAGGCGCTTTTTCTTTCCTGGTGCGAACCTACCTCACCCCCGCCCCTCTCCCAGAGGGCGAGGGTGCCGGAAGGGCGGGTGAGGGGGGGGGACGGTCACGGAGCTGGCGCTGTTTCTCTCATAGCCGCCGGTTTGGTTGAAGCAGAGAAAAATGTAGACGGCATCGCCACAGATTCCTTTGTTTAATGCTGACTTAAGCGCTTGCTCTGCCTCGCGGTCCGGCCATTTTTTCCTTGATTTATACGGGTATTTGACATACTCTACGTGGCCGTAAAATAATTTTAATTTAATCTGGAGGGAGCCATGTCTAATGCACCGGGTACGTCCAAATTCCAAATAGATCTGCGCCGCCATCTGCGTGCCCAGAACATTTGCGATAACCTCGTTCACCTCATGTGCGAAATTGCCGAGGCCAGCAAGTACGTCATCAACGCCGTACGCACCGGTGACCTCGGCGTCGCCGGTACCTCCAACCTGTACGGCGAGGAGCAACTCGCGCTCGACGTACTCTCCGACCGCATCATGCGCAAGCGCCTGATCCACTCCGGCGTGGTCTGCAACATCGCCTCGGAGGAGATGGACGAGATCTACCAATGCCAGGCCAGCGCAGACGGCCTCTATTCCGTCGCCTACGATCCGCTTGACGGCTCGTCGCTCGTGGACGTGAACCTTGCGGTAGGCACCATCGTCTCCATCTACGCCGGCTGCGATCTGCTCCAGCCCGGCCGCAACCAGGTCGCCGCCATGTATATCCTCTACGGACCGAGGGTTTCCCTGGTCTACACCGTGGGCGACGGGGTGCACGAGTTCACCATGAACAACCTGATGGAGTTCACCCTGACCCGCGAGAACGTCAAGATGGCTGCGGAAGGGAACATCTACGCCCCCGGGGGCTTGCGGAACAAGTACAACGCCGGCGACGAGAAGTTCATCCGCCACCTGGAGGAGAAAGGATGCAAGCTGCGCTACTCCGGCGGCTTCGTTCCCGATATCAACCAGGTCCTGATGAAGGGGAAAGGGCTCTTCATGTATCCGGCGCTGAACGGCTCCCCCAATGGGAAGCTGCGCGTCCTTTTCGAACTGAACCCCATGGCTTTCATCATCGAGCATGCCGGCGGCGCCGCCAGCAACGGCAGCATCCCGATCCTCGACATCGTTCCCGAATCGCTCGACCAGAGGGCGCCGATCTACATCGGCTGCAGGGAAGACGTAAAGACCGCGACCGCGTTCGTCAACGGCGGCAAGCAAGAGGTCAAGATGGAAGGCTCATTTGTAAACGGGTAGAGCTTTGTTGTAAGATGGACCTTCCCGAGGCAACTTTTTCCTAAAGTTGTCTCGGGAAAGGTCGATAGTATTTAATTAGTAATTCTCAGAGGTAACATGATGGAAACACAACCCGCAACTAAGAGGCTCTGCAGCGAAATCCAACTCTTCGACCTTTGCGACCTTGACACCTGTACCTGCAAGGACGGCCGCTACTGCACCAACCCGGCGATCCTGGAACGCTTCGAGGCTATAAAGGAAGAAGACGAACGCTCTCACTACGTAGCCGAAGAGTATGACGAAGAAGACGAGGACGCTGAAGACTTTGACGGACATGATGACGACTACGAAGAGGATGAGTAGCAACAACCTCGTTCATTGATCATGTAGACAAGAGAACCGCTTACCTTAGGCGGTTCTTTTGGTTACTGCCTGACACTTCCATCCTAAAGCGATCGTTTAACAGCCCATCGGGGGACGGCCATGACTGCAAAATTGCTCATATTGGATGACGATCACGACATCCTGCTCATGCTGAAGAGCGTCTTCGCGGGCGAGGATTACGAGCTGCTGTTGGAAAGCGACAGCGAAGGGGCACTAAAGCGCGTCATTTCGGATCGTCCCAATGTGGCCATCATGGACATCAGCCTGCCGCAGAAGTCGGGCCTAGAGGTGCTCAAGGAAGCGAAGAAGATCGACCCCGGCCTCGCAGTCATCATGGCCACCGGTTACAAGACCACGCAAAACGCCATCGAGGCTATGAAGCACGGCGCCTTCGACTACGTCACCAAGCCCTTCGACATGGCCAAATTAAAGGGGGCGGTGAAGAAGGCCCTGGAGTGCAATCTTCTGAGCCGCAAGGTCCGTTACACCCGCGAACGCCCGCAGGTCGAGGAGGATCTCACCGAGGACCTGATGATAGGTTCCTCGCCGGAGATGATCGAGATCTGGAAGATGGTGGGTACCGTGGCCGATTCCGACGCGGCCGTGCTGATCCAGGGCGAGTCCGGAACCGGGAAGGAACTGTTGGCGCGCGCCATCTACAACAACTCGAAGAGGAAGAACCGCCCCTTCCTGGCGGTGAACTGCGCGGCGCTCCCCGAGGCGCTGCTGGAGTCCGAGCTTTTCGGCCACGAGAAGGGAGCCTTCACCGACGCCCACTCCAGGAGGATCGGGAAGTTCGAGCAGTGCAACGGCGGCACCATTTTCCTGGACGAGATAGGCGAGATGAGCCAGGCGAACCAGGGAAAGTTCCTGCGGGTCCTGGAGAACCAGGAGTTCGAGAGGGTAGGTGGGAACGAGACCATCAAGGTGGACGTCCGGGTGATCGCTGCGACCAACAGGAGCCTCATCACCAACGTCAAGGAAAAGACCTTCCGGATGGACCTGTACTATCGCCTGCGCGTGGTGAATTTCTTTCTGCCGCCGCTGCGGGACCGTGCCGAGGACATACCGCTCCTGATCGACCTCTTCATGAAGAAGTTTTCCAAGAAGTACGGCAAGAACATCAAGGCGGTGGCGCCCGAGACCCTGGCGATGCTGATTTCCCACCCGTGGGAAGGGAACATCAGGGAGCTGAAGAATGTCATCAACTCGGCCACCGTCTTTTGCCGCGGCGACATCCTGGTCCCCGGAGACTTCGAGTCCTTTCTGACCGCCAAGGCCGGGTTCAAGGAGGTCGACCTGGAGGCGGCGGGCGACGACTACTACGAAGTCTTCTGGAGCATGCTGGAACCGGTCTTCGACGGTATCTGCCAGAAGAACAAGGGGTCGATCTACGAGAGCGTCAACATGGGGCTGGAGAAGGCCCTGATCCACATGGCCATGGAGAAGAGCAACAACAACCAGGTCTTTGCCGCGAAGCTCCTGGGCATCAGCCGCAATACCCTGAGGGACAGGCTGGAGCGCTACCGCATAGGCGCCGCTGACTAGAAGCTGGCCGTAGCACTGCCGCAAGAGCGGGTACCTGATAAAGAAAAGCCGGAATGAACCCTACACTGGGTTCGCTCCGGCTTTTTTCGTACTGCGCCCGGTAAGAAGGGAAGGCCGTTACAGTCTCTTTCCCGCTGCGTTTTCCCACTCGATCTTGGGGACGCTTAGGAACAGATCGACCAGCCCGGGATCGAACTGCTTGCTGCGGCATCGCGTTACTTCGTCCAGGACCGCCTCGAAGGTCAAGGCCTTGCGGTAGGGCCTGTCGGAAGTCATGGCGTCGAGCGTGTCCACCAGGGCGAAGATGCGCGCGCTGATCGGTATGTCTTCCCCTTTCAGGTTGCCCGGATAGCCGTTCCCGTCCCAGCGCTCGTGATGGTGCAGCACCAGTTCCGCCGCCCCGGCGAAGTACCGGATGCCGGACAGTATGTCGAAGCCGATGCTGGGGTGCTGGCGCATGATCTCCCACTCCGAATCGTCCAGCTTCGCGGGCTTCAACAGGATATTGTCGGAGACGCCGATCTTTCCGATGTCGTGCAACAGCGCCCCTTTGCCTATGATGATCAGTTCGTCCTCGCTGATCCCGGCGGCTTTCGCCAAAAGCCTGGCATAGGACATGACACGCTCGGAGTGGGATCCCACTTCCTTTTCCCTGGCGTCCAGCGCCCTGATCAGCGCCACCAGTGTATGTTCGTAGGCGAGGTTGATCTCCCCCATCACGGTGCGGATCACCTCGGTCTGCTCGCGCACCTTCTGCTCGAGGTTTGACTGGTATTCCTTGTTCTCCAGCACCAGCCTGCGTTTTTCCAGGGTGTTCTTCACGGTGAGGAGCACCCGGTCCAGGTTGAACGGCTTGGTGATGTAGTCCTCGGCGCCGTAATGGATGCAGGAAAGGGCGGTGTCCATGTCGTTCATCGCCGTTATCATCAGCACCGTGGTGTCGGGGGTGGCCTCCTTGATGTCCTTCAAGAGGTCGATTCCCGAGCGGCCCGGCATCATGATGTCCAAAAGCGCCAGGTCCAGCTTGTGCTTGTTGATTATCTCCAACCCCTCCTCGGCGCTTGCGGCCTGAAAGCAGGTGAAGCCTTCCTTTGACAGGGTAATGTTGATCAGTTCCCTGATCATGTCCTCGTCATCGGCTATTAAGATGTTTCCTTTCAATCGCTACCTCCTGAAATCGCTCCTGCCGTTTTTGCAGTGCCTCCGTTCAGGGTGTCCCTTACCTTTCGGATCAGGGCGTCGCTGGCAAACGGTTTGGGCAGGAACTGCATCCCTTTTTCCAATATTTTCTCGAAACCGGCCCTGTCGTCGGTGTGCCCGGACGTGAACAGCACCTTCAATTCCGGCTTTTTGGCGAGCAACAGCTCCGCCAGGGCCGGGCCGCTCATAAACGGCATTACCACGTCGGTGAGGAGCATGTCAATCTCATTGGCGTGCTTCTCGAAAAGGGTGATCCCCTGGTCCGGGTCCGTTGCTTCATAGACGGTGAAACCACGCATGCGCAAGGTGTGCACCACCAGGTTGAGCACCCCCGGTTCGTCCTCCACGACGAGTATGACGTGGGAGGAGTCTATCTCTTCGTCCACAGGCGGCGCAGGCGGCGCGGGGGCGGGCTCCGTGGCGCGGGGGAGATAGATGTTGAAGCAGGCGCCCTGTCCCGGTTCGCTGACCACCTCGATGTAACCACCGTTTTGCTTCACGATGCCGTACACGGTGGCCAGACCCAGGCCCGTGCCGCGACCCATCTCCTTCGTGGTGAAGAAGGGCTCGAAGAGACGCTGCTTCACCTCCTCGGTCATCCCTTGCCCCTGGTCCGCCACGCTCAGCCTGACGTAGCTTCCGGGAACCGACCCCGGGTGCAGGTGCGAGAAATTCTGGTCCAGGTCGACGTTTTCCGTGGCCATGGTGATCACCCCGCCGGTCTTTGAGGCGTCGCGGGCGTTGACGATCAGGTTCATGACGATCTGTTCCATCTGCCCCGGGTCCATTCTGATGAAGCCGGCGTCCTCGGAGAGGGTGGTGACGAGCCCGATATGCTCCCCGATCAGCCGTTCCAGCATCTTCTGTACCGCTCTCACCTGCCTGTTGATGTCCAGCACCCTCGGCTCCATGATCTGCTTTCTGCTGAAGCTCAACAGCTGCCTGGTAAGGTCGGCGGCACGCTCGCCGGCACGCAGGATCTGCTCCGCTTCCTTGTGCGTGGACGAACCCTTTTCGAGGGATCTCACCAGGAGCGTCGAATAACCGTTGATGACGGTGAGGAGGTTGTTGAAGTCGTGGGCGATGCCGCCTGCCAGCTGGCCTATGGCCTCCATCTTCTGTACCTGCCTCAGCTGGTCGATGGCAAGCTTTCTCTCGGTTACGTCCTCCTTGACCCCGACGAAATGGGTGATCTGCCCCTCGGAGTTCTTGATGGCGGAGATGTGCCCGTTTTCCCAGAAGAGTTCCCCGTTCTTTTTCTTGTTGTGCAGCTCGCCGTGCCACTCCCGTCCTGAGGTTACGGTAGACCAGAGTTCTTCGTACACCTTGGCGTCGGTCATCCCGGATTTCAGGATGCTCGGGTTCTTCCCGATCAGCTCCTCCTCGGCGTAGCCGGTAACCTCGATGAACTTCGGGTTCACGTACTCGATCCTGCCGAAGAGATCCGTAATCACCACCGATACCGGGCTTTGCTCGACGGCGCGCCACAGCTTGCTCAGTTCCGCTTCGGCGCGTTTGCGCTCGGTTATGTCAAGCAGTGTCCCTATGATGGCAGCGCTGCCGTTTACCCGGGTCCGGGTGCCGTTCACCTCGAGATCGATGAGGGACCCGTCGCGGCGCTTGCCGCGGAAGAAGAAGTGCAGACTGTCGCTTTCCTCCATGAGGGGGCGCAGAAACCGGGTCATCACCCTGATCTGATCTTCCGGGGCGACCAGTTCCAGCAGGGATCTCGATTCGATCAGCTGTTGCGGCTCGTAGGCGAAGATTTCGCCGAACTTGGGGTTCACGTAGATGAAGATGTCGTCCTGCAGCATGAATATGCCGACCAGGGACTGCTCTACCAGGCTGTGGAAGCGCGCCTCCGTCGCCGAGAGGGCCTCTTCTGCCATCCTCTTCTTGCGACGCACCACGGCGTCGTTCAATTCGCGCTTGATCGCGGGTATCAGCCTGGAGAGCCTGTCCTTCAGCAGGTAGTCATGCGCGCCGGCGCGCATCGCTTCTACTGCGGCGACCTCTCCCATCTGCCCGGAGACCATGATGAAAGGGAGGTCCATTCCCCGGTCGTGAAGGAGCTTGAGCGCCGCGAGCCCGCTGAACTTCGGCATGACGTAGTCCGAGATGACGATGTGCCATCCCCCCTTGTCCAGTGCCGCCTCCATTTCGTCAGGGGTCTCGACGCGCTCGTAGCTGACAGAGAATTCCCCTTGCAGTTGACGCACGATGAGTGCGGCATCTTCGGGGGAATCGTCCACGATCAGGATACGCAGTGCGTGTTTCATCGATGGGGCTGCCTCTGAAGAACAGGTTGAAAATCTCGCTTTTCTTTCTTATCGGCGGCGGTTCCGGATATGTTTAGCGGCTTCAGTGAAAAAAATAGCAATGCTGTACGGCTCAGCAGGGGATTTCTGTACTACTAATTGCCGGCAGAGTGTGCTATGAATCGAGCAACCGGCTCCGACATGAACCTTTAAGCCGTCGCAGATGGTCGGCCCCTATTCCCGTACAGCCGAAACAGCGCCTCCTGCACCACAGGATTCGGACATGTTCATCAACGACGAAAGCCAGAAGCAGGTTCTTCCCATCCTCGCCAAGACCGCGGTCACCCCCGTTGTGGAGGTGCAGCAGCGCGCGAGCCAACTGCTGCAGCTGAACCCCGGGCAGCAGGTTAAGGCCGAGATCATCTCCAACCTTCCTAACAGCCTCTACCTTGCGCGCGTGGCGGGCGAACTGTACCACCTTGAGATACCCCTGAACGTGGCGCCCGGCGAGACCTTGGAGCTTACCTTTCTCACCGCCGACCCGCGCATCACCTTCCAGGTGATGCGGCCGGAGGTAGGGGAGTCGGTGAAGCTTAGCTCGATGGGGAAGTGGCTGGCAGACGTGGTGAAGAACGCACCGTCGCTGCAGGCTCCCCAGGAGCCTCTGCTGGAATCCCCGGAGCAGGCCTCTGCCCAACTGGCGGGGAGGCTGAAGAGCGCGCTCACCCAGTCGGGGCTCTTCTACGAGTCCCATTTGGCCCAATGGGCCGGCGGCACGCTGCAGTTGAAGGAGCTCTTGAAAGAACCGCAGGGGAGGCTTTCCCGTGTTGCTGCCGAGGGGGAGGGAGATGAGGGGGGAGGGAAGGAGAGCTCTGCTGCCGGTTTCGCCGACAGCCGCACGCTGCCGCTGATAAAAGAGCAACTGCTGCTTTTGAACTCAGGGGTGCTGGCCTGGCGCGGAGAGGCCTGGCCCGGCCAGGAGATGGAGCTCGCCATCCGCGAGGGGGACGACGAGAAGTGGGAGCAGGGGGTCGAGGCTACGGTGTCGCTAGACCTGCCGCGGCTGGGGGGGGTGGAGGCGACGCTGCGCTTTTCGGCCGAAGGGATCTCCATCGACTGCGTCTGCGGCAGCCCCGGCGCCTCCGACCTGATGCGAGATCAGAGCGCGGAGCTGCGGACGAGGCTTTCCTCGTGCGGGCTGCACCTGACCAGATTGGCGGCTAAAGATGGCTAAGCGTCCCAGCGAAATGAAGCGCGCCGTGGCCATGGCCTACAGCGGCGAAGACGGCGCCCCAAGGGTGGTGGCAAAGGGAAGCGGCGTCACCGCCGAGGCGATCGTCTCGCTGGCGCAGGAGCACGGCGTCTACGTGCACCAGGCGCCCGAGCTGGTGAGCCTATTGATGCAGGTCGACCTGGACAGCGAGATTCCCCCCGAGTTGTACCAGGCGGTGGCCGAGCTCCTCGCCTGGCTCTACTCGCTGGACCAGGGACTCTCTGAGCGCTACAGCGGCGGCTCCGCCAGCAGGTAATCGGCGTCGGCCCCGGTGCCGGCTTAGGGAAAAACAATCAGCAGGTTTAAGGCATAAAAAAAATCCCCCTCGGCTACCGAGGGGGATTTCGTTTCAGGCGAAGTTGTCGGAGAATCAGGCGCCGACGCTGACTACGCGACCGCTGACCTCGAGGAGCCCCTCGGTGAAGAGCCGGATCGCCTCCGGATAGAGGCGGTGCTCCTCCTTCTGAATCCGTGCCGAGAGGGTCTGCTCGGTGTCGCTTGGAAGGACCGGCACCGCGGCCTGCAGTATGATCGGGCCCGTGTCGGTGCCCGGGTCGACGAAATGGACGGTGCAGCCGGCGACCTTGGCGCCGTAATCCAGCGCCTGGCGCTGGGCGTGCAGTCCGGGAAAGGCAGGAAGCAGGGCGGGATGGATGTTCATCACCGCCATCGGGAAGGCCTCGAGCAGCACCGGCGTGATGATGCGCATAAAGCCTGCCAGCGCCACCAGCTCAACCTCGAATTCGCGCAACGTCGCCACCAGGGCCTCATCGTAGGACTCCCTGCCGGAGTAGGCGCGGTGATCCAGGTGCAGCGCGGGGATGCCGGCCTTGCGCGCGCGCTCCAGGCCGAAGGCGTCCGCCTTGTTGCTGATCACGCAGGCGACCCTTGCCTTGATCTTGCCGGCGGCGCAGGCGTCCATGATCGACTGCAGGTTGCTGCCGCTGCCGGAGATCAGTACCCCTATGTTGAGAGTTCTTTCCATATCTGACGCTTTACCCTAGACGAGATCCACGCACTCCTTGCCGGCGTCGCACTTGGCCACTTCGCCGATGACGAACGCGGTCTCGTTGAGCCCGGAGAGCCTGATCATGATTTCTTCGGCCTCTTTCTCGGGAACGACCAGCACCATGCCGATGCCGCAGTTGAAGGTCCTGAACATCTCGTTTTCCTCGATGTTGCCGGCCTTCTGCATGATGCGGAATATCTCGGGGACCTCCCAGCTGTCCTTCTTGATGACGGCCTTGCAGCCGTTGGGGAGCACGCGGGGGATGTTCTCCAGGAGACCGCCGCCGGTGATGTGTGCCAGGCCCGAGACGTTGAAGTCGCGCAAAAGGTTCATCACGCTGCGCACGTAGATGCGGGTCGGGGTGAGGAGTTCCTCGGCGACGGTTTTTCCAAGGCCGGGGAGCTCGTCGTTGATGCCGAGCCCCATGTGCTCCAGGATGACCTTCCTGGCCAGGGAGTAGCCGTTGCTGTGCAGCCCGGAGGAGGCGAGCCCGATCAGGCGGTTGCCCACGGTGATGGAGGAGCCGTCGATGATTTTTTCGCGCTCGACTACGCCCACGGCAAAGCCGGCCATGTCGTACTCGTCGCCGGTGTAGAAGCCGGGCATCTCGGCGGTTTCGCCGCCGATCAGGGCGCACCCCGCCTGCACGCACCCCTCGGACACCCCTTTGATGATGGAGGCGCCCTTGGCCGGGTCGAGCTTCGCGGTGGCAAGGTAATCGAGGAAGAAGAGCGGCTCGGCTCCCTGCACGATGATGTCGTTCACGCACATGGCGACGAGGTCTATGCCGATGGTGTCATGGCGGTCGGCGAGGAAGGCGAGCTTCAGTTTGGTCCCGACCCCGTCCGTGCCGGAGACAAGCACCGGGTGCTTGTACTTGCCCATGTTGAGGGAGAACAACCCCCCGAAGCCGCCGATGTCTGCCAGCACTTCCGGACGAGAAGTCGCCTTGACCAGCGGCTTGATCATCTGCACGAAAGTGTTGCCGGCATCTATGTCTACACCTGCGTCTTTATAGGTAATCTTAGTCTCTTTCAAGGGAGAACCTCCGATAAAGTAAAGACGAAATCTAAACCATATACCTGGAAAAGTCAAAGCGAAAAAATTGTTTACTTCGCCTTGGTGTTTGCTTATGATGCCTTGCTGTGCCTGATCTCAGGGAGAAAATAACGCTCAGTCCAATGCGTTGCGATGAGCTCAAAGCGGTGCTCGAAATAGAGTCGGCATCGTTTTCGAGACCGTGGACTGAAGAGCACTTCCAGTACGAAATCGACTCACCTTTCGGCCATCCAATGGTGGCCTTCGCCGATGACGGAACCCTCACTGGCTACCTCTGTCTCAAGCTTGTCCTGGACGAGGCCGAGATACTCGACGTCGCCGTCGGGAACTCTCATAGGGGGAAGGGGATCGGGAGACTCCTGGTGCAATGGGCGCTCGATTTCAGCCGCGAGCACGGGGCATCTGTATTGTTTCTGGAGGTGCGCGCCGGAAACGCGGAAGCCATCGCGCTCTACCGATCCTTCGGGTTCAGGGAATCGGGGCGCCGCAAGAACTATTACGACAATGGCGAAGACGCCATCTTGATGGAGATGCCGGTCTGCCGGCAGTCAGAGGAGAATCATGCAGTTTAAATCGATGGTAGTGTCGAACGTGGAGCTGTCGCCGAACTACTTCCGGATGAGGATGACCGCTCCGCAGGAATTGCTCGCTTCGGCGCCGGGGCAGTTTCTCATGCTCAAGGTGACCGACGCCATAGACCCGCTGCTCAGGCGCCCCTTCGGGCTTTTCGACGTCGGGACCTTCACCGCCGAGTACGCCGGGTGCGGCACCCAGGCGTACTGCGAGATCCTGTACAAGGTGGTGGGGAAGGGGACCAAGCTCCTCTGCGCGCTGCACCACGGCGACGTGGTGGACCTTTTGGCGCCTTTGGGCCGAGGGTTCGACCTGGGTCCGGCAGGCGAGGAGAAGGTGCTGGTAGGCGGCGGCGTAGGCCTTGCCCCCCTTTACTACCTCGCCAAGGCGCTGGTGGCGCGGGGCGAGAAGGTGCGCCTTTTCGCCGGCGGCAGGAACCGCGACGACATCCTCTGCATTACCGAGTTCGAGAGGCTCGGGGTCGAGACCTACGTGGCGACCGATGACGGCACCCTGGGCGAGAGCGGGTTCGTGACCCAGGTGCTGGAGAGGCACCTGAATGAAGGGATGCGCATCTTCGCCTGCGGACCGACCCCGATGCTCGGCGCCGTCGCCAAGATGGCGGCTTCGCACGAGGTCCCCTGCCAGGTCTCGATGGAGGCGTACATGGCTTGCGGCGTAGGCGCCTGCCTTGGCTGCGTCATGAAGGGGGCCAACCACACCGAGGCTACCCCCGACTACCGCTGTGTCTGCAAGGACGGCCCCGTCTTCGACAGCTTCGAACTGCAATGGAGTTAAACATGCATAGACCTGACATGTCCGTGGCTGTCGCCGGGATCAAGATGCGCAACCCCGTGATGACCGCATCCGGCACCTTCGGATACGGCGCCGAGTTCGCCGACTATCTCGACCTTGAGAGCATAGGGGCGATGATCAGCAAGGGGCTGTCGCTGAAGCCCAAGGCCGGCAACCCCACCCCCCGCATCGTGGAAACCCCGGGCGGGATGCTGAACGCCATCGGCCTGCAAAACGTCGGCATCGACGCCTTCATCGAGCACAAACTCCCGTATCTGAAAAACGTGAACACCCCGGTGATCGTGAACCTCTACGGCAACACGCTGGAGGAGTACGGCGAGGTCGCGGCCAGGCTGGACGGGCTTTCCGGCGTCGCCGGCATCGAGGTGAACATCTCCTGCCCCAACGTGAAGCAGGGGGGGATCGTCTTCGGCACAGATCCCGGCGCCGCGCAGGAGGTGGTGCGCCTGGTGAAGAAGAACACCTCCAAGCCGATGATCGTGAAGCTCTCCCCCAACGTCACCGACGTGGTGCTCATGGCCAAGGCGTGTGCCGACGCCGGAGCGGACGCCCTCTCGCTGATCAACACCCTCACCGGGATGGCGATCGACCTGGAGCGCCGCCGCCCGGTGCTGGCCAACGTGACCGGCGGGCTCTCCGGCCCCGCCATCAAGCCGGTCGCGCTCCGGATGGTCTGGCAGGTGGCCAAGGCGGTTAAGCTGCCGCTGATCGGCATCGGCGGCATCATGAACGGCCGCGACGCCCTGGAGTTCATGCTGGCCGGGGCGACCGCGGTGCAGGTCGGTACCGCAAGCTTCCTCGACCCCTCCGCCGCGCAGCGTATCGCCCGGGAGATGGAGCAGTACCTGGTTGACCACAAGATAGGTTCGGTCTCCTCGCTGATCGGTGCCCTAGAGCTCTGATGGAAGCGTGGGAGAAAAGCCTGAAAAACTGCATCACCAGCCCGGAGGAGCTTTCCGGGCTTTTTCGTCTGCAGGGGGGCGCGTTTTCACCGGTGGTCGCGCGCTACCCCATGCGGATCACGCCTTACTACCTCGGGCTGATCGAGGAGCCGGGCGATCCCATCTGGCGCCAGTGCGTCCCCGATCCTGCGGAACTCTGCGATCCTTCCCAGTCCCCCGATCCCCTGGACGAGGAGCGGCTTTCCCCGGTCCCCGGGTTGATCCACCGCTACCCGGACCGGGTGGTCTGGATCGTCTCCTCCGCCTGCGCCGTCTACTGCCGCTTCTGCATGAGGAAAAGAGGGGTGGGGTGCGCCAGCATGGTGCCGGCCAAGGTTGACGACGCCATCGCTTACATTGCCGGCGACCCGAGGATCCGTGACGTCGTCCTCTCCGGCGGCGATCCGCTGCTCTTGCCGGATGACCGTCTCGCCGCGATACTCTCAGCGCTTTCCCGCATACCGCACGTCGAGATGGTGAGGATCGGGACGCGGGTCCCGGTGACGCTTCCGGAAAGGGTCACCTCAGCGCTCGCGCGCCTTTTGAAGCGCCACCACCCCGTCTACCTCAACACCCACTTCAACCACCCCCGCGAGATAACGCCTCAATCGGCCAAGGCGTGCGCCAGGCTCGCCGACGCCGGCGTGCAGCTGGGGAACCAGACCGTGCTGCTCAAGGGGGTGAACGATGACCCCCAGACGATGCTGAGCCTGATGCGGCGTCTGCTCGCCATCCGGGTGCGTCCTTACTACATCCATCAAATGGACCTGGTCCAGGGGACCGCCCACTTCAGGACCCGCGTGGCGCATGGGATCTCCGTGATGCAGGCGTTGCGCGGCCATACCTCCGGGCTTGCCGTTCCGCATTACGTCATCGACCTCCCCGGCGGCAAAGGAAAGGTCGATGTCCTTTCCGGTCGCCCCGGCAGCGGCGGTCGGACTCTGCTCTTCACCAACTACCTGGGAGAAGAGATCGAGTACCCAGAAACGGACTGACTGTTACTGCCGCGTCCGTTTTCCTTTCCATAGGTGCAAACACGCCGGATCTACCTCCGAATATTAGCAACTCTCCCCACAACGCTGAAGCAGCCGCTGCCTTAGTCGCGAACCTGTTCTATCTCCCTTGTTCGGCACTGATGACCGCTCTATGAGAGCCCTCTTGTGCCCACCCTCCAACTGTCTATGCCGTTAGAGGTGCTGGTTCATCGATGCGTCTGCAGCTTTCTCAGCGGCTTATGCGGCGACGAAGACAGTTTTTCCCGCCGCGGGGCTTGCATCCGTTTTTAGGGTATACTATGGGCTGTTTTGACGCCGGCGCTGCAAAAGGAGGAGCCATGAGAAGAGTGAGCCTGGAAGAACAAATCCTCAAGGATCAGCCTGTGATCAAAGACAAAAAAGAAGTCTGTGCCCTGTGCGGATCGCCGCTGGAACAGGACAAGGAAAGCGGAGAATTGCGCTGCCCTGTCTGCGACACCGAAGATGCGCCTTGACCGATCGAGGAGGTAAGAGATGCCGGACAAACTGCAAGGGGACGAACTGGAATTCAGGAACCTTTTGGCCGAACAAAAGCGCAGGCTGTGGGCGGAGCTGAGGGAGGAGATCTTTTCCCAGACCGGCAGCGATCTCGCCACGCAGTACGACATCCCGCAGGACCTGGGGGAGAAGAGCATCCTCGACATGCTTTCCGATGCAGGGCTGGCCATAGCGGACATACGGCGCAACCAGCTGACCGCGCTGGAAGAGGCGCAAAGAAGGGTGGAGCAGGGGACCTACGGCAAGTGCGAGAACTGCGGGGAAATAATCGACATCCAGCGGCTGCGGTTGATGCCTTTCGCCGCCTGCTGCGTCTCCTGCCAGAAAGAAAAGGAAGGCCCGGGCAAGCCGCCGGGAACGACGCTTTGAATCAGGGGCTAGGGGTTGGGGGCTGGGGGCTGGTTTTGAACGTAGAACGTAGAACGTTGAACCGCCTTTCTCACAGCAGCGCGTCTATGGCTTCGAAATCCATGCCCTTTTCGGCGTTGGCCATAATCCAGTTCAGTTTCTCCTGGTCTTCGAAGGTGATCTTGGCAACGTCGTCGGAAAGCGCGGTGAACACCTCGGCGGTGGTTTCTTCCACCCTGATGTAGGGGATGCCGGAGTCGTTGAGGATCTGCTGGCTGATGTCGGAAACGGCGCAGTGCCCAGATACTACGAGGCCGGCGATCTTCTCTCTGTAAGAGGGGATGTGGTACAGGGAGGATAGGGTAACGATCAGCTCGTCTCTGGAACTTGTGACTATCATCAGGGTCGAGTCAAGCAGGCCGTCGATCACGCGCTGCGAAGAAGCCGCTCCCAACTGGATGTTGTGGATGATGCGGCTTTTTTCTTTGATGTCGCCGTGCAGCGGCAGGTCGAACAGCTTCGAGATGTGGCTCAGCGTCGGGTTGGCCAGGATGGGGGAGTAGTTGAAACCGTCTGTCACCTTGACGTTGAGAGGTTCAAAGGCCTGTTTCAGGTATTTGTTGGTGAGTTCCTTCTTCCCGGGAAGCATCTTGTTGACGATGATCCCGCGCACATCGGCCCCTTCGCGCTGATACAGCGCCAGGTTCAAATGCACCGCATCGATGACCTTGCCTATGCCGCTTTCGGTGACGATCATGACCGGAGCGTTGATCAGCTTGGCCACTTTAGCATTGCTCAGCCCGATCACCGAGCCGACCCCGCCGTGCCCCGCCCCCTCGATGATGAGGAAGTCGTATTTCTCCTCCAACTCCCGCACCGCCTCCACCACGCAGTCGGCCAGCGACAGGTCGTCGAGTTTGCCGCTTAGGTAATCCTTGGTGAAATCCCGGTGCAGCGCCACTGGAGACATGAGGGCGATGTCGTCTTCCATGCCGAATGCTTTCGCCATGAGGAGAGCGTCCATGTCCACCATGAAATCGTCATAAAGGAGCACTTTGGGCCCGAAAGGCTTTACAAAGCCGACCCGACGGTACTTTTTCCTGGCCTGGTGCATGAGCGAGATGCTGATGGTCGTCTTGCCACAGTTTTGCCCGGTCGCCGCAACGAAGATCTTTTTCGCCATGCCATACCCCTCGTTTGAATGCCGATCCACAACTCAATATTCCCTCCTGCGCGCGAGCGCAGTGGGAGGAACGGGAAATGCCGCCCCTGGGCGGCCATGTCCTGTGCAGGTGGCGTATGTTTACACAACGCACCGGGGGACGTCAAGTAAAGTCATCCTAAGAATGGGGGGTTACGGCGCCGAACTTGAGAAGAAGCATCGAGATGTCGTCGTTGAAGGTGTCGCAGCCGGTGAAGGCCCTGACTGATTCCATGACTGCGGCGATCACTCCCGCTGCCGGTTTCCCGTGCTCGCGCGCCACTACCTGCCGCAGCCTCACCATGCCGAAGAACTCGCCTTCAGGGCTTTCGGCCTCGGTGATGCCGTCGGTGAACAGCAGCAGCAGGTCCCCGTCCTGGACCTGGAGCGATGGCTCCTGGAAGGCTACCTGCCTGTGTACCCCCAGGATGAGCCCTTCGGCGTCCAGATCGAAGAACTGGTCGGTTTGGTGCCGGTAGAGCAGGGGAGGAGGGTGACCGGCGTTGGTGTAGCGGAGTGTCCCGGTGGGTATGTGGTAACTCAGGTACGACATGGTGATGAAGAGTTCGGCCCGGCTCAGGTCCTCGTGCAGCAGTTCGTTCAGGGCCGATACGATCTGGGCCGGCCCCTTCAAGGTCGCGAGCTGCGCGCGCAGTACGCTGCGGGCCTCGACCATGATCAGCGCGGCGCCGACGCTGTGGCCGGAGACGTCGGCGATGGCGAGGTCGAGTTCTTCTCCGTGCGGGAGGATGTCGTAGTAGTCGCCGCCGATGTTGTTGGCGGGGAAGCAGCTCCCGGCGCAGTCGATGCCCGGGAGGCAGGGGGGGGCTACCGGAAGCAAAGAGCTCTGGATCTGCTTCGCGATCTCCATTTCCTTCAGCATGCTGGCGTTTTGCATCAGCGCCTGCTCGGCCTGCTTGCGCTCGGTGATCTCCTGCTTGATGCAGATGAAGTGGTTGATGCGCCCGTCTTCGTCCAGGACCGGCGTGATGGTCTGCTCCTCGGGGTAGAGGGTGCCGTCCTTGCGCCGGTTGATCATCTCTCCGTGCCAGACCTCGCCGGCGCTGATGGTTTCCCTGAGGCCTCGGTAAAACTCCGCGTTGTGCCGCTCCGATTTCAGGAAACCTAGATCGCGTCCGAGGGCCTCCTCGCGGCTGTACCCGGTCATCCTGGTGAAAGCCTGGTTTACCGAGATGATGACCCCGCTGCTGTCGGTGATTACTATGGCGTTGGCCGCCGCCTCCAGCGCCGCGCTTTGAAGCTGCAGCGACTCTTCGGCGCGTTTTCGCTCCGAGATATCCGAGATGAGGCCGTCGTAGGCGATCAGTTCGCCCTGTTCGCTGTAGCGTGGGACGATGGTGTTGATGACCCAGCGCAGGGAGCCGTCCTTGTGCCGTATCCGGTGCTCCAGCGAGGGGATGTCTATTCCGGCCCGCAGGTCCTCGGTGAGGCTCGTCACCGCGCCCCGGTCCTCCTCGTAGATCATCTGGTACCACAAAAACGGGTTGTCGACGTACTCCTCGTGGCTGTAGCCGGTCACCGAGAGGCATCCGGGGCCATGCGAGGTCTTCACCACGCCCCCTTTCTGGATAGTCACGGTGTAGATATAGTCGGTCACCGCCGACACCAGCCGCTTGTAGCGCCGCTCGCTTCTCACCAGCGCCGACTCGGCCTCGCGCCGCTTGCGCCTTACCTCGGCCTCCTGCATCTCCCGCTCGATGGCAGGGATGAGGCGCGAGGTGTTGCCCTTGATCAGGTAATCGTTCGCCCCCTCCTTCATAGCCTTTACGGCATCTTCCTCGCCGATCTTTCCGGAAACGATGATGAAGGGAAGGTCCAGTCCCGAGGCCCGCACCAGCTTCAGCGCGTCTAGCCCCGAGAATCCGGGAAGGACGTAGTCGGAGATGACCAGGTCCCAGGTGTCCTCCTTGAGCGCATTGCGCAACGAGTCGGAGTTCTCCACGCGCTTGGTCACCGGAGCATAGTTGCCGCGACGCAGCTCGAAGACAAGCAGCAGTGCGTCGTCCTCAGAGTCTTCCACTATCAGCACGCGAAGCGGTTTTCCCATGAGTGCACCTAGTACTGGATCAGGTATTTGGCAGGTACTGCAGCCAGCATCCCGGAGGGCACGCGACCCTGCCTCGGATTGGAAGCATTCAAGGCGTTTCCCAATGAGTAAGGCGGCGTCGAGTATATCATAAATCATCAGCAGCGGCCCCGCGGGGGGCGGGCTAGGCTGATTCGCGGACTTTGAAATCGTTGAGCCAGTTCTCGAAGATCTGCACCTTTTGCGCGCCGAACCTAAGCAGGTCGCAGCGCACCTGCTGTGTGCTCTTCTCAAGGTCCAACTCCCCTCCCTTTTTGGAGAAGAAGAGATCGGCCAAGGCGACGATGCGTTCGCTGGTGGTGACCGGCGACATCTCCCGCACCGGCAGGCGCAGGTTTTGCGTCACGATGTCCGCCGCGGTGAGCCCGACCCCTATGTGCCTCTCGCAGACCATGGCGTGGCGCGGAAGCCCCTCGGCATCGAGGATCTCGCGGCCGATGACGCCGTGCCAGACGTAGGGCGCCTTGCCGAAGCAGTTGAGCTTTGGCGCATAGATGCGGGAGACACCGATGTCGTGGAGCAGCGCGGCCTCCTCGATAAAGTCCAGTTCGGCCTGTGGCAGTCCCGCCTTGACTGCTATGGCAAGCGCCTTGTCCGCGACATTGCGACTGTGTCTGTACACGATCTCCAAGGCGGCGTCGTTGTCCTCATAGTATTTCTCGAGTAACGCTTTAGGGTTCAAATCTTCCTCCGCTGCTACTTTACCTTTCCAGGCTCTAGATTATGACGATTCGGCCTTTCATTGCAACCGTTGTCGCTGTCACACCCCGGGACGTCTGTCAGTTTTACCTTTGCGCACAGGCAATAAAGGGTTGAATAACAGGTTTCGACCATATATGATGTGAATCCTTTAAGTAGGCGGTACTTTTTCAACGGAGCCATTACAGTGAGTTCGCCGACACAACAACATATGCTTTTAGTGGATGACGAGCCGGGCATTCTTACAGAGGTGTCGCTACTTCTGGCCTCAAGCGACGTGCAGCAGGTGGCCACCCTGTCGGACAGCCGGAACGTGCTTAAGTACGTGAAGGAACACAAGGTGACCTCGGTGATCCTGGACTGGGTGATGCCTCACGTAACCGGAGCCGAGATCCTGCACACCCTGACCGCCGAGCACCCGGAGATTCCGGTTATCGTCATGACCGCCATGGGGGACGTGGAGACCGCGGTTGCCTGCATGCAGCAAGGGGCGTTCGACTTCCTTACCAAGCCGGTCGACCCGAGCAGGCTCGTGGCCAGCGTGAAAAAGGCGCTCCAGGTAAGCGAGCTGGGCCGGCAGAACCTGATGCTCAAGGACTACCTGCTGGCGGATACGCTGCGAAGCCCCGACGCCTTCGCCGGAATCGTCACCACCTCGAAAAAGATGCGCGGCATCTTCCAGTACATCGAGGCGATCGCGTCCTCGCGCCTTCCGGTCCTGATCACGGGGGAGACGGGGGCCGGGAAGGAGCTTCTGGCGCGCGCGGTGCACGAAGTCTCCGGCGTCCCGGGCCCCTTCATCTCCCTGAACGCAGCCGGGCTCGACGACTTCATGTTCTCGGACACCCTTTTCGGCCACAAGAAAGGGGCCTTCACCGGCGCCGACAGCAAGCGCGACGGGTTGATCGCCGCGGCAGCCGGCGGGACCCTTTTCCTCGACGAGATCGGGGACCTGAACCTCGCCTCCCAGATCAAGCTGTTGCGGCTTTTGCAGGAGCGGGAGTACTACCGGATCGGCTCCGACCTGCTCCTGAAAAGCGACGCGCGCATCGTTGCCGCCTCCAACATGGATTTCACAGCGCTCAGGGCCGCAGGGAGCTTCCGCAACGACCTCTACTTCCGCCTCTGCGCCCACGAATTCCGGGTGCCCCCCTTGAGGGAGCGCCTGGAGGATGTAGGGCCCCTGGTCGACTACTTCGCGCACAACATAGCGCTGGAGCAGGGGAAGGCGACCCCCGCCGCTTCGCACAACGTCATCGCGGCCCTGGCGCAGTACCGTTTCCCGGGCAACGTCCGGGAGCTCTACAACATGGTGCACCACGCGGTTACCTGCAACGACGGCCAGCCGCTCGCCCTCTCGGACTTTCCGGGGATAGCGGCGGCGCCGGCGCGTCCCCCCCAGAGTGTGGATGCAGCCAATCCGCTTTTTGCTTTGTTCGGGAAGTTTCCGACTGTGCTGCAGGTCGAGGAGTATCTGATAGCCGAGGCGATGAAGCTGACCGGCGGCAATCAGACACAAGCGGCGGAACTCCTCGGACTGACGCGCCCAACGCTGAACAAGAGGTTGAAGCAGGAGCGTCAGTAGGGGCGGGGGAGAGGTACTAGGCCGGAGCTACTCCGGTAGTGACATAGGTAAGGTTCTGCTGCAGTGTTCGCTCTAAGGTGGCGTCGAGAAACTGGCGCTTGCAGTCCAGGTCCGACATCTGGTTTCCTTTCATGAGGGTGAGGAAACGACAGCCGCCGAAACACAAGGGGAGATAGCAGCAGACAAGGCACTCCTCCTTCTGCCAGTTGCCGATGCAGTGCGAGGCGCGGTAATCACCTATTCCATCTGCCAGGGTTCCGACGCTCAACCCCTCCCACCCCATGAAGGCAGGACATTTGTAAAGCACCCCAGCGTAGTTCACCACGATGTTGTCTTCCAATTCCACCACGCAAGCCGACACCCCCGGCTTTGAGGTCTTGAACCCCCTGGCGAGTATTTCCTCGCGCAGGTACATGAGCGCCTCCACCAACCACGGCGCATCGGAGGAGGCGCAGCCGGAACTGTGATCCGAGCAGCCCGCCTGGGGGGTGACCGGGGTGAACTGTACGTGGCGCAGTTTCTCGTGGGTTATGCCACGGGAGGCGAGATGGTCGAAAAGACGAGGGAAATCCAGGTAGTTATCCTCCCTGAAATTTCCCCCCAGGTTGATCGGGACCAGATCCCAGACGGCAGCCATGTTGTCGACGATGGCGTCGAAGCTGTCTGCTCCCGAGGCGAAAGGGCGTTCCGCGTTGTGGGTCTCCGGGGGGCCGTCCAGGGTGAACTTCGCCCCGTTTAGCCCCAGAGGAACTAGTCTTTGGGCCACCTCCCGCGTCAGCAGGGTTCCGTTGGTCACCAGGTTGAAAGCGTACTTGACTCCGTGCTCGCGGGCCAGCTGCTGCAGCTGTTCGGAACAACTGACGATCAGATCTAGCGAGAGGAGCGGCTCCCCCCCGTAGAAAGATATGTTGACGTCCCACCCCTTCTGGATCCGTTCGCGCGAAAGCGTCTGCACCAGCAGGTCAGCAGTTTCGGCGGACATGTAATGCCCCCCGCGGAACTCAGCCTCGTAGCAGTAGCCGCAGTCCAGGTTGCAATCGAGGTTCAGCACGACCATGACCTTGAAGTTGCGGCTGCGCCCGTTGGCCCGCTCCAGCATGCGGCGCATATGCTCCTTCTCGATTTCTGGGTCGGCCACCAGCATCCCCAACCGCGCCAGCGCCTCCGACTCCGGATCGGAAAGCTCCCCCTGTTGGATGGCCTGCAGCATCCCGGCCGGCACCGCAGCCAGGGAACCTCGCAAGGTCGAGTAGAGCAGGAAGTGATCTGGCTTGTTGTGGGACGGGAACGTCTTCAGATAGCGTGACAGGTGCATGATCGGTTCTCGTTAATCACGTACTGTTAGTTACGTTTAGTATAATTAATGGTGAAAATATTTTTTTTGAAGCATTGGCGGCATCCCGTCGTGAGTCAGGGACGGTACGCCGCTACATGGAGAAATAGTACATGAGTGCGCTCCAGCAGCATCCCAACCCCTGAGTCGTAGCATCCGGATCCTTACCCTCTGTAATAATTTCCAGTGTCAGTTTCCCGTTTGCCATTGCCTTGCCCCCCCTTTTTTATGTTGGTCTGTTTGAGCTTGACTTTGCGGACAGCGTAGATTAGCATGGCTTTAATTGATGTGCAATAATAAAATTTAATTTTTTTTTGAAAAGGACGGGTCATTGATGCCGGGATTTGACTGTTCTACGTATCTCTGTGTCAGAGCAACGCGGGTGCTGCTTGCTTGCTGCCTCTATCTGATGCTGTCTATCTCATCGGCAGTTTGTGAAGACGATTTAAGTTCCCTTGAATTATATAACGGCGCCGAGACCGAAATCCTTTCCGGGAGCCGTTCCCCGCGCCCCGCATCGCAAACCGCCGAGAACATAACGGTGGTGACATCGGAAGACATAGCCGCCATCAACGCCCACACGCTCGCGGACATCCTGACCTATGTCACCGGGGTGCAACTGGAAATGACGCGTACGCCGGGTACCCCGGTTAATCTCGAGGTGCAGGGCTCCAACTTCAACCACGTCCTTGTACTTCTGGACGGTGTTCCCATCAACAACCTTGCCGACAATTTTCCCGATATCAGCTCGATCCCGGTTCAATTGATCGAACGGGTGGAGATCGTGAAGGGGGCGGCGTCGTCGTCCTGGGGCAACGCCCTGGGGGGGGTGATAAACGTAATCACGAAGTTGCCCGATGCGGAACGCACGGTGGGGGGGATGGTATCCGCATCCTACGGGCAACGTGAAACGCTCGATGGCCGGGCGGAGCTAAGCGGTACCAAGGAGCGCTTCGGCTACTATCTGACCGGGGGGACGGTCCGCTCGGACGGGCTACTCTCCGGCAACATGTCCAACAAGGACAACTTCTACGGCAAACTCCAGTACGAACTGCCGGCCCGCGGTACCCTCACCTTCACCACTGCTGTTATGGACGGTAAAAGCGGCCTATTCGGCGCAGGGCCCGACATGGGAAAGATGGACAGTACTTTAGTCATTTCGACTCTGGCCGCGCAATACCAGCTGATGGACCACCTGAAGGTCGACGCGACGCTCGTGGCAGGGAAGTCGAACATGACGCTTTTGAGGCAGGGGCTGATTGCGCCTGCAACCGTCGGCAGCTTGGTCACCGAGGTCGACGAGGACCGTCGCGGGGCCAACGTACAACTCTCATGGCTCGATGAATTGCAGAGAATAGCCTTCGGCATCGACTTCGAGCACGTCACCGCGCACCTGAAGAACCCTATAGTTCGAGCGGAGTTGCTGAATCGCAGCGCCGACCGCACCGGCATCTATCTGAGCGATACCATTACCTTAGGGCGCTTCGCCGTAACCCCGAGCGCCCGCTTCGACAGTACCGGTTCGGCTGGAGACCACTTCAGTCCCAGTTTAGGCGTTACCTATGCGCTCACTGAAAACAGCGTCCTGCGAGCCTATACGTCCAGAGGATACAGTCTTACCTCGCTCAACCGCAGCACTTCCGCCGAAAAGGTCTGGACCTCGCAATTCGGATTCGAGACCGGGGACGTCCCCTATTTGTGGTTGAAGGGGACCCTCTTCCGAAACGACACCTGGGACGTCAGAGCGGGCCTCAGAGACGGTGAAATTTACCAGCGGCACGTGAAGGAGGGGGCCGAGTTCGAAGCGAAGACGCTTCCCTTCTTCAGGACATCTCTCACTGCCGGATATACCTACATTCGGGGGACGCTGGGAGATAATGGCCCACATCTGCGGGGAATTCCGAAGCATACTTTGCAAATCGGCCTGCAGTACAAGGACGACTCGGCTTTTCAGGCTCAGCTCAACGGCCGCTTCATAGATTGGGATCAGCCCGAAACCGGACGGTACGGGGCCGTCATCTGGGACCTGCACCTGAGAAAGGCCTTTGAATTTTCGAGGGTGTCGCTCGAGGTATTCGCTTCGTTGCGAAACCTGTTCAACGATTACCAATACATCGACCCTATTTACGCAAATCCGGGGCGCTGGGCGGAAATGGGGGTCAGATGCAGCTTCTGAGATTCCTCCTGCTTGCCTTGCTGTTGTTGATCCCGCTTCCCGCATTTGGCTACGACGTACTGGTGTTGCAGTCCCTGCACGAGAAGGGGTACGAAGAGGCCGTGAACGGCTTCAAGCGCGAGTGCCGTGCCAGCATGAGAAGGGTGGTCCTCTCTGAATATGCCGAGGCCGACGTGACCCGCATCACGCGCGAGGAACACCCCAAGCTGATCGTAGCAGTAGGCGACCGCGCCCTCGCTCTCGCCCAGAAGCAGAACAGCACGCCGGTACTGTACATGATGGTCTTGAATCCCAAGCCGCGCAGATGGGCCACCGGCGTCAGCATGCTGCTCGACCCGTCCAGGTACCTCTCCGTGTTCGAGGCGTTGGGGAGCCAGAAGGTGGGGGTGGTGTACGACCCTTCCCGCAGCGGCGCGTACCTGAAGCGGGCGCAGGCGGTGGCAGCCCGCAGCCGGGTCGATCTCGTGCTGCGCGAGGTGCGCGCGGCCAAGGAGACCCCGGGGGTGCTGCAGTCGTTGCGGGGGAAGGTGGACGCGCTTTGGATGCTCCCAGACGCTACGGCGGTTTCGCCGGGCGCTACCGAGGCCTACTTCCTCTTCTCACAGGGGGAACGGGTGCCGGTGGTCACCTTCGCCGACGTCTACCTCACCATGGGAGGAGCGGTAGCGCTCACCATCGACCGTTTCGACATCGGCAGACAGCTTGGGGGAATGGCGCAGAGCGTTCTGGAGGGGAAGCCGGTCGAGGAGATCCCGCCCGAGCACCCGCGCCGGGCGATAATCAAGTCCAACGACGGGGTGGTGCGCCAACTGAAGCTCTCCAGCGTGACCGGCCGATGAAGAAAAGAGTTAAAAGGAAATTCCGGCTCTCCCCCTTCACCAAGAGTTTCCGGGTCCGCCTCTACTTGATCTTCACCGGGACCATTGCGCTTTTGACGGCGGCCTTCGTCACCTTTTACGTTCTGACCGAGATCAATGCCTACCGCAGCACGCTTGAGCGCGAGGGGAGGCTGCTTGCCACCATCCTCTCGCAAAACGCCCGCCTGCCGCTCTTCGCCGAAAACCGTGAGGCTCTTTCCGCGCTGGCCGAGGGCACCTCGCGCCAATCCTCCGTGGTTTCGGTCCTCATCATCGACCAGCAGGGAAGGGTGGCGGCCGAAGCACGCAAGGTAGAGATCCCTCAGGGGGAGACGGTCAAGATGGAGGTGGAAATCACCTCTCCCAGCTCGGTGCTGTCGCCTGAGTCGGTGCTCCTTGGCCACCAGGAGACCGACAAGCAGCGGGTGATCGGCAGGGTGCACCTGCTGCTCGACATGTCGGCGGTGCGGGAGCGGCTGGTGAACCTGGTCGCCGCCTCGCTTGCCATCGGGACGCTTTTCTGGGTGGCCGTTTCGCTGCTCAGCTACCAGGTGCTCAAGCGGGTCACCTCATCCTTCAACATGCTGATGGGGGGGATCGAGGAGATAGGTTCGGGCAAGCTTTCGGCGAGGGTCGACCTGGAAGGGGACGACGAACTGGCGCGCGCCGCCAACGCCATCAACGCCATGGCCGCCTCCTTAGAGCTGCGCGAGCTTGAGAACCTCGCCCTGCAGGAAGAGCTCCTGAAGGCGATGAAGCTCGAGGTGCAGGAAGAGAAAAAACTGGTCATGGCGCGGCTGATTCAGACCAACAAGATGACCTCGCTGGGGTTGCTTCTCTCCAGCATGGCCCATGAGATCAACAACCCCAACGCCTCGATCCGCTTCTCCGGTTACATGATCGGGAAGGTGTGGAGCGATGCGGTGCCGCTTTTAGACCGCGTCCGTGAGGAGGAGGGGGATTTTTACCTGGGAGGAGTCCCCTTCGAAAAGGCGCGCCAAGCGATGGCTGACAACGCCGGAAAGATCGTGGAGAATTCTGAGAGGATCGCGCGGGTGGTGCAGGGGCTCAGGGACTACGGGGTGGGGGGCGACGCACATCTGCACCAGAAACTGGAGCTGAACGCCGCTGTGTCTGCGGCCTTGTCGGTGCTCGCCTGCCAGATCAAGAAGGACGTGCAGTTGAAGACCTCCCTTGGCGCCGGTATCCCGGTGATTCCCGGAAGCCAGTCGCAGATCGAGCAGGTGCTCATCAACCTGATCCTGAACGCCATGCAGGCGCTTGACGACGGGGAGGGGGAGGTGCATCTGACCACCCGCCATGATGCCCATAACGGCGAGGTGGTGGTGGAAGTCAGTGACAACGGGGTCGGCATCAAGCCGGAAACCATGGAGCACCTATTCGAACCTTTCTACTCGACCAAGCTGGACCGGGGGGGAAGCGGCCTTGGGCTCTACATCTCGCAATACATCGTCGTCGAACACGGCGGCCGGTTGCAGCTTACCTCTGCTCCGGGGAAGGGGACCATGGCCCGCGTGGTGCTCCCGACCGCGCACGCTGCCTCAGTGCGCGGCATGGTCTCCGCCCAGAACGGTCAGCATGCCGCCGATGCGCTCCATCAGGTCGGTTAACGCTTCTCCCTCGTACCTCCCGCAGCATATCCTGCGCATCTGGTTCAAGAGCCCCTCGAATACGTCGTCCCCGCAACTGTTGTGCGTCAGGTCGCTGGTGAGGCTGTCGTTCAGAAGCAGCCGCTTCATCTGAATGAGCTGTATCTCCACGCGCAGCTTTTTAATGGTCGGCATGTCGCTTTGCTTCAGCAACTGCAGGCATTGATTGATGATGCTGTACTGGTGATCCATGGTGTCCCCCGGTGCTTGATATTGGTTCAGCTTAAACATGCTTTCCAATATGCATGCCAAAAAGGCCGGGGGGAAAGTGACGCGTTTTAAACGGATTGGGAGCTGGCGCTGCAGCACGTTTTGCGGGGCCTGGTGTGAAAATTTTTACAGTTCCTGGAAGGGGTGGGCAAAAGTAGGCTAAACCACGGCGTTTTCCCCTTAACTGTAAAAAAATTCACTGTTCGTTTTTTTACAATCGCGGCGCAGCGGCACCCGGCACGATCACCCTTCCAGGGACTTCTTCACCTTCGCGGTAAGCTCTTCCGCGCTGAAGGGCTTGAGGATGTAGCCGTTCGCCCCCGCCTCGGCCGCCAGCTCGCGCATCTCGTTTTCGCTTTTGGAAGAAAGAAGCAGGATCGGGATGTCCTTGCTTACCTCGTTCTCCTTGAGCAGCTTCGCCTTTTTGTTGCCGTCCAGCATCGGCATCATGATGTCCATGATGATCAGATCCGGCCTCTTCTTCGAGAAGATGAAGCGGTTCGCTTCGATGCCGTTGGTGGCGGTGAGCACCTCGTATCCTGCCTGAACCAGCGCGTCCATGGCCATGGTCAGGACCACCTCGCTGTCGTCAATGATCAGTATCGTTTTTGCCACAAGTTGCCTCCTTTATCTGCACTAAGGTCGTTGGTCGTGCTGCTTCGTTGCCGGCCGCGACGCCGAAAAGCTTCGCGATCGCCCCAGGCATGAGATCCAGGGGGAGCACCTGGTCCACGGCGTGGAGGGAGATGGCCGCCTTCGGCATCCCGAAAACGGCGCAGCTCGGCTCGTCCTGCACGATGGTGGTGCCTCCGGCTTCCTTGATCCGGAGCATCCCGAGGGCGCCGTCGCGTCCCATCCCGGTCAAGAGGATGCTGACCACACGGTCGCAGCGCGCCTGGGCCAGGGAATTGAAGAAGACGTCGATGGAAGGGCGGCAGCAGTTGACCGCGGGGTCGCTGTCGAGCCTGATCTTCCCGTCGCAAAGCGTCATGTGCCTGCCGTCCGGCGCGATGACCGCCTCGCCCGGGAGGTATCTCCCGCCGTCCACGGCGATCCTGACCGGCAGGGTGCACTCGCGGTTGAGCCATGAGGCGAAGCCCGGGGCGAAGCCTGCGGCTATGTGCTGCACCACGAAGACGGTTGCCGGAAAACCGGCGGGGAGGCTCTTCAAAAGGGTCATCACCGCCTTCGGCCCGCCGGTCGAGGCCCCGATCGCCAGGATATCGTGGCCCGGCGCTAAAGAGGGGACTTCCAGGGAGACGGGGAGCCTCAGCCTGCGGCGCGGGTGCCTGATGACCCTGATGCGCGCCAAGAGTCGCACTTTCTGCAGCAGGTGGCACCGGAATTCCTCCAGCGCATCCGCGCTCCCCAGTTCCGGTTTTTCCATCACGTCGAGCGCGCCGCGCTTGATGGCGGTGAAGGCGCGCTCCACCTCGCTTGCCTCCACCGCGCCCGAGAGGACCAGCACCGGGGTCGGGGCCTGCGCCATGATCTCCTCGATCGCCTCCAGTCCGTCCATGACCGGCATGCGGATGTCCATGAGCACCAGGTCGGGCCTGAGCCGGAAGGTCAGCTCGCACGCCTCCTTTCCGTCGCCGGCCTCGCCGGCCAGCTGGATATCCTCCTCCCCCTGCAGTATGTCCCTCAGGATCCGGCGCACCAAAGCCGAGTCGTCCGCCAGCAGAATCCTTATGGTCATCGAAACCGTCCCCGCCGAATCGTTGCCGTCAGCCGATCAGCATCTGCACCGTCTCCAGGAGCATCCCCTGGTCGAAGGCGCCTTTTACGATGTACGCCTGCGCGCCTGACTGCAGCGCCTGCCTCTTGTCCTCGTCGCGCGACAGCGACGAGACGATGATTATCGGGATCTCCCGGTAGCGCTCCGACTCCCTGAGGTTGCGGGTCAGCTCGAAGCCGTTGATCCCCGGCATCTCCACGTCGGAGATGATCAGGTCGAACTCCTCATCCGCGCACTTTTGCAAGGCGTCTTCCCCGGAGACGGCCGTCACCACGTCGTACCCCTGGGTAAGGAGGATGCTCTGCTCCATGGTCCGGGTGGTGATGGAGTCGTCCACCACCAGCACCTTGAAGCGCCGCTCCTCGTCCAGCTCGGCGCCGCTGCGGGTCGCCCTGCGCCCGTCGTTTGCCGCTGCCGAGAAGAGGTCGGGGACGTTCAGGATCAGGGCAGGGTTGCCGTCCCCCATGATGGTGGCTCCGAACAGGAACCTGACGCTGCGAAACTGCTTCCCCAGCCCCTTGACCACGACCTCCGAGCTTCCCAGGTGCGCGTCCACCAGGCAGGCCATGCGCTGGTCGGCAAGCTTCAGCACGATAACCGCCAGCGTCGCTGAGGATTTCATCTGCCGCGGCAACTCCAGCATCGCTGCGAGGCTGTAAAGGGGAGTGGTAACCCCCCGCACCTTGATCACCTCGTTCGCTCCCAGTACGGTGATCTCGTCGGGGCGCACCTTGAGGATCTCCTGTACGTAGTTGAGGGGAACCGCGAAGTCTTCACCGCCGCACCGGATCAGGAGCGCCTCGATCACCGAGAGGGTGAGCGGCAGCTGCAGGGTGACGCGCGAGAAGCTCCCTTTCTCGCTGGTCAGGGTGATGTTCCCCTTGACCCGTTCGATGTTCCGCTTCACCACGTCCATGCCTACGCCGCGCCCCGAGATGTCGGTGACGATCTCGGCGGTGGAGAAGCCGGGCCTGAAGGTGAGGTAGAGGGCCTCCTCGTCGCCCATCGCCTCAGCTTCCCTCGGGTCGATGACCCCCTTGGCCAGGGCCGCCGCCCTGATCCTGGCCGGGTCCATACCCTTGCCGTCGTCGGCGACCTCGACAATGACCGAGCGCCCCTCGTGGCGCGCCGAAAGCGATACCACCCCCTCGCGCGGCTTGCCGGCCGCGGTACGCTCGTGCGGGGGCTCGATGCCATGGCAGACGGCGTTGGTAAGGAGGTGGATCAGCATCGGCTTAAGCCCCTCTAAAAGCACGCGGTCCATCTCGATGCCGTGCCCGGCGATCTGGAGCCGGACCTCCTTCCCCAGCTGCTGGGCCAGGTCGCGCACCAGCCGCTCGAAACCGTCGGAGATGCTTCTCAAGGGGAGCATCCTGAGCGCCATCGCCTTTTCGTGCAGCTCCTGGATCAGGTAGTCCTGGTAGAGGACGTCCTCCTCAAGGTCGCGGCGGAAAAGGGTGAGGGCCTGGGCCTGATCGGTGGGAAGCGAGGCGGCGATCTCCTTGAGCGTTAAGAGCTTCGCCTCCAGCCGCTTCTTGTTGATGATCATCTCGCCGATCAGGTTCACCAGGTGGTCGAGCGTCTTCACGTTGGCGCGCACCGTCTCGCTTTGCTGTTCGGCCGCGGCCTCGCGGGTGTCGGCGGCTGCCGGGCGGGTAAGCTCGCCGCGGTCGTACTCGGCGACGAAGCGCTCCACGTCGAGCTCCGGGACCTCCCCGCGCAAAAGCGCAGAGGTGATGAGCGCCACTGCGTCTGCGCCTTTCAAAAGCAGGTCGATGGCGTCTGCGTCAACCTGCCGCTCACCCCGCTCCATCCCCTTCAGCTGTTCCTCCATGGTGTGGGTGATGGCGCTTATGTCGGATAGCCCCACCATGCGCGCCGATCCCTTAAGGGTGTGCGCGTTCCTCAAGAGTTCGTGCAAAAGCGAGCTCCGCTCCGGGTTCCTTTCCAGGACCAGGAGCCCGCTTTGCAGCGAGGCCAGATGCTCTTCGGCCTCGCGGCAGAAGATCTCGAGGTAGCGGCTTCCCATCTACGCCTCTTCCTCCGTGATCTCCTTGAGCCTTTCGGCAAGTTCCAGGATTTCGGCGATGGCCCGCTCGGTTTCGGTCGCAGACATGGCGACCTGCTGCGCCACGTCGCGCACCTCGCTCATGGTCTCGGCCATCTGTTCGCAGGCCGAGGTCTGCTGCTGGGTGGAGAGCGAGATCTCCTTGGCGGTACGCGCCGTTTCCTGTGCCGTTCCCACGATGGAGGCGAAGGAGAGCTGCACCTTGTCCACGAGGCTTGAGGCGTAGTCCACCGCCTTGGTCCCTTCCTCGGTCACCATGATGGTGTTGTTGGTGGCGCTCTGGATCTCGCTGATCAGCCCCTTGATCTGCCGGGTCGCCTCGACGGTGCGGTCGGCGAGCCTCTTCACCTCGTGCGCCACGATGGCGAAGCGCTTGCCCGCCTCCCCGGCCCCTGCGGCCTCGATGGCTGCGTTCAGGGCCAGGAGGTTCGTCTGGTCGCTGATCTCGTCGATGATCTCCACGATGCCGCCGATCTTCTGGCTGTTGTCCCCCAATTCCAGCATGCTGCTGGCGATGCTCTCCACCTGGCTGCGGACCCGCCCCATCCCCTCGATGGCGTTGGTCACGTCCCCGCGCCCGTTGTTGCAGTTGCTGGTGGTGTCCTCGGCCACGGTCTCGACGCTCCGCGCGTTGGCCGTGATCATCTTGGCGGTGATGGCGATCTCCTCGGAGGTGGTGGTCACCTCCTGGACCGCGCTTGCCTGCTGGGTGGAACCCGAGGCCTGCTGCGCCGAGATCGCCATCATCTCGTTGGCCGCGCTGGAGAGCTGGATCACCGCCTCCTTCACCGAGGCGATCAGGCGCCCGCTGCGGCCTATCTCTTCCTTCAGGTCGCGCACGATCACCGTGGTCATGGTGTTGAAGGCCTCGGCCAGCGTCCCGATCTCGTCGTTGCTCTCAACGGGAATGGTCTCGTCCAGTTCCCCGCCGGTGATGCGGTGGGCGGCCGCGGTCAGTTTGGCCAAAGGCCTCACCGCGCGGCTCACCACGAGGAGGATGGTAACCGAGCAGGCAATCAGCATGACCAGCATGCTGAGCACGATCTCGTTTCTGAGGTCCGCCCCTTTTTGTTCGGTCTTCTGCATCGAGAAGCCGATCCTGAAGGCCCCCCAGTGTTTCCCCTGGACGTAGACCGGAACCGAGAGATCCCACATCTTCTCGCCGGTGTCGCGCTGGTACACCTGCTTAAGGAAGGGGGCGAGGCTGCGGGCCGCGGCAAGCCCCACCTCGTCCTGGAACAGGCGCTTGGTCCGGTTGGCGTTCTTGTCGCGTTCCCGGTCGCCGGTGAGCGGGGCGGAAAACTTGCTGTTGTGGGTCGGAAGGTAACCGTTACGGTCTACCATAGCCGCGAAGACGATCTGGTCGTCCTTGAGGAATTCATCCTCCAGGGCCTGGACCGCCTCGTCCAGGAACCTGTCGTACTGGGTGTGGTACTTCAGCGGCTCCGTGTTGGGGATCGGGACGTAGCGCTCATCGAAGAGCTGCTCCATGGTGAGCTTCCGGTTGGCTATCGCCTCGGCCAGGATGCGCTCCATGGACTTGCCCCCCGTCTGTGCCAGGATCCGCCCCTTGGAGAGGAGCTCCTCCTCCATGTTCTGCCTGCGCGAGCGGACGAAATACACCGAGAAGGCGGTCATGATGACGATCATGACCATGATCAGGACGCTGACGATCTTTACCGATAGCTTGTTGGACATATCCATCCCCGTGCCTTTCTTTAGTTTTGATCTAACAATCCAGAACCCTTTGTTTCTATCCCTCGCCCACCACGATCTCCGGCGCGGCGAGGAGCGCCTCCATGTCCAAAAGGATGATGGAGCCGTCCTGCTCGTTGAAGTGCCCCCTGACGAAACGCTTAGCCCCTCCCGCCATGGCAGGCTCGAAACCGTCGCAGCAAAGCCCCTGCACCCCGTGTGCGGCCTCGACGAGAATGCCGGTGGCGAACTGCTCGCTTTTCACCACCACTACCCTTCCGCCGGCGCCGATCTCGGGCTGGGCAAGCCCCAGCATCGGGCGGATGTCCATGGCGGCGGTGATCTCGCCGCGCAGGTTGAAGATCCCGGCGATAAGCGTCTGCACCGCGGGCACCCGGATCAGCTTCGGTACCCGGATCACCTCGCAGGCATGCTGCGTCTCGAAGGCGAAGCGCTCGCCCCCCAGGGTGAAGACCAGGCACTCCAGCACTTCCCGGGCCTGCACCTCCTCTTCGGAAAGCGCCTGCCAGTACTCCTCCCGCATCTGTCCCAGGATGCTGCGGATGTCGTAGGCTTCCTCTTTTCCCGTCATCTGGTACCCCTTGTGCCGCTCATAGATGAACGCCTCAGGCGACCTGCGCCAGGGCGTTTTGCAATTGCATCATGCAGACGGCCCGGGTAAGGCCGCCCGAGAAGGGTACGGTATCGTTGCCGTCGTGCCGGGCGAGGATCCTGATGCTGTTTCTGATCTCGCGCGCCGCCTCCGCCTGGCGCCCCTGTCTCAGATGCAGCCTCCCCATGTGGTAGCGCGGCATGACGAACTCGTGCTCCAAAAGGAGCGCCTTTCTATACTCGTCGGCCGCCTCGGCCAGGCGGTCCTCGGCATCGAGGATTACCCCTTTGAGAAAGTACGCCTCCGGCAGTAGGTCGTTCAGTTCCAGGGCCTTGCTGCAGGTCTTGAGCGCTTCTTGCAGCTCTCCCTTGCCCGCCAGGATGAAGGCAACCAGCACCAGCGCCGCCGCGTTAGCCGGATCTTCGGCGAGTATCCGGTCCAGCAGCTCCTGTGCCCGGTCGAATTCCTCCTGGTCGAAGAGTTCGCGGGCCGCTGCGACGGCAAGCGGAGCAGGGGAGGGCGGGGCTAAGGGCGCCGGCGGGGGAGGTGAAACCGCCTTGGGCGCAGCCTGTGCCGGTACAGCCGGCAGTTTCGGTATGGCTTGCGGCGCCGGTTTCGCGCAGGGCGGGGGTTGGGGCGTACGAGAGGTGCGGGGCGCGGTTTTAAGGTAGAAGAAGCTTTTCCCCTGGCGCCGTATCTCCAGATCGGTGTCTTGCTGCAAGAGCGTCTCGGCGTGCCCAAGGAAGAGCTGGCCGGAAACCCTCAGCGCGCCGGCGAGGCGCCGCAGCACCTGGTCTGCTGCCTGCGGCGTGAAGTAGATGAGCACGTTGCGGCAGAAAATGGCGTCCAGCTCAGAAAGATCCTGCCACATCTCGTCGCGGCCCGGACCGGATAGGTTCAGGTGACGGAAATTGACCAGCCGTTTCACTTCGTCCTTGATCAGGAAGCTCTGCCCGACCCGGTCGAAGTAGCGCCGGATCTGCTCCCCCTGGGTAATGCGCAGCGACCAGGGGGAGTAAACCCCCTCGCGGGCCAGTTTGAGCGAACGGTTGTTGATGTCGGTGGCGATGATCCTGATGTCGCGGTCCCTCCAGTCCGGGAGGGCCTCCATCAGGGTGATCGCTATGGAATACGGCTCCTCGCCGGTGGAGCATCCGGCGGACCAGATCCTTATCGGCCGGCCTGCGGGTGGAGGCGGGTTGAAACGCTCCCTGAGGGCGGCGAAATGGGCGGGATAGCGGTTAAAGTAGGTTTCTCCCACGGTGAGAAATTGCAGCAGTTTCTGCAGTTCGTGGCGGTCTTCGCCGTGCAGCTTCAGGTAGGCCAGGTACTCGCGATAGCTGCCGATGCGCAGGGCGTACATCCGCTTGGCGAGCCCGCGCAAAAGCGCGGCGCGGTTGCGCTGTTCGAAGTGGAGCCCGGTGCAACTAAGGATGTGTTTGGAGAATTCGCAGCAAAGATCTTCTTCGATCTCGTGAGGCGTGCACAACGGCGCGTTTCGCTGCGCAAGGGAGGCGAGGTCGTCGAAAAGACGTTTTGTCTGGAGTGGCTTGGGAATGAAATCGAAGACGTGCAAGAGTTCTGCTTCCAGCCTCAGGCATTCCGAGATCACTATCACCGGGATGACTCTTGGTTCCGGCGTATGGGCGCGGTGCTCAACGGCCAAAGGCGCAATCTTCGCCGGCTCAAGGGCGAGTATGATCAGCTCCGGCTTTTGCCGCCTGACCGCGGGAAATCCCTGGCTTGGGTCATGAAGCGTCGTCACCGCATGTCCCGCCTCGCCCAGGAGATGGTTCAGGTAGTCCGCAAAAGAAGCGTTGTCGCTTATGAGGAGAATCTGCAATGGCAAATGGCTGTTCCTCTTGCGGAATAAAAGTGCCAGAGCTTCCTTGGGCTTCCTGATGGGCGGCAAAGCGGCGTGCCGTAAAACGCCGACTGCGGGACCAAGTGATCGACATCGCGGATAGTATTTATTTGTCTCCCCTTGGTCAATAAAAAAATCTCCTTTTGTAAAATGTTGTTTGTGTCCTAATTAGATCTTTGCAATGGGGGCGACGGCGGGTACCGGTCAGAGGGAGAGGGCGAGGGGGGGCTGTGCCATCTCAGGTCCTCCTCGTGAGATGGCTTTGAGCCCTCTGCTCATGATGGGGGCGTCGTTCGCCTTATTGTTATAACCCTCAAATGAAAACCGCAGCCGCTGCATGTTACTTTTTCTAGAGCACCTGCACCCGCAGCCTGGCCGGCCGCCGGAGCCCGGTTGCATTTATCTTCTTGAATGTTAAAACTCAGTAATGTTTTCAGGGGTCAGGCTGCTGCCGACTCCTCCCCCGTCCCCATGCACACCTTTTTGTCCCACCTAACTCTAACCCGGCTCTTGCCGCCGGATCCCGGAGGAAACCTAATGAACGTCCTTCTCATCGCCGGTGCCAGGCCCAATTTCATGAAGATCGCTCCTATTTACCGCGCTTCCCTTGACTACCCTTCGGTGGCCTGCAGCATCGTTCACACCGGACAGCATTACGACAAGGAGATGTCCGGCACCTTCTTCGCTGAACTGGAAATCCCCGAGCCGCGCTATTCGCTGAACGTCGGCTCGGGAAGCCACGCGGAGCAAACGGCTGCCATTATGGTCGCCTTCGAAGAGGTCTGCAGGCAGGAGTCGCCCGACCTCGTGCTGGTGGTGGGCGACGTAAACTCGACCCTTGCCTGCAGTATCGTGGCGAAGAAGTGCGGGGTTGCTGTGGCGCACGTCGAGGCGGGGTTACGGAGCTTCGACCTGGCCATGCCGGAGGAGATCAACCGCATGGTGACCGACGCCATATCCGACAGCTTCTTCGTTACCGAGGAAAGCGGCGTAGAGAACCTGCTTAGGGAAGGAAAACAACCGGAAAGGATTCATGCGGTGGGGCACGTGATGATCGACAACCTGTTGCGACAGGTGAAGCTTCTGGAGGGGATGGACTCCTCCAGCTTCGATAGCCACCGTCTGAAGAATGGGGCTGGGACGTACCTCTTTCTCACCCTGCACCGCCCCTCCAATGTGGACTCCAGGGAGGCGTTCGCGGGGATCGCCAAGGCCATCAACGAGTTGGCCCGCCAAAGAACCATCTTCTTCCCGGTCCATCCTCGCACCAGGAATATGATGAGCGCACACGGCATCGAGTTGAGCGGCAAGGTGGTCCTCCTGCCCCCGCTTGGCTATCGGGAGGCGCTCTTTCTCTGGAAGGACGCCGAAGCAGTCCTTACCGACAGCGGAGGTCTCCAGGAGGAAACCACCGCGCTTGGGGTTCCCTGCGTAACCATCAGGGAGAATACCGAGCGCCCGATTACGGTAGAGATTGGGACCAACGTCCTTGCCGGCACGGCACCTGAAAAGATCCTCGCGGGATACCGGCTAAGCCTGGAGAAGCGGGGCCGGGCCAGGGTGCCGCAGTTGTGGGACGGCAGGGCCGCCGAGCGCATCTGGCAGGTATTGGCTGGAGAAGGGCGATGAATCACGAATCAGGGCTTTATGAAGATCAAGCCGTAGTGATAGGGGGGAAGGTCGTGGCGGCCGCCCTGGTTGAAGCAAAATCCCGCCTCCTTTGCCCATGCGACGCACTGCTCCGGTTTCGGTCTAATCTCCAGGGAGGGGCCGCGCGGCGTGGTGGGATCGTAGTTCCAGTGGATGACGGCGAGCCTTCCGCCGGGGCAAAGTACGCGGTAAGCCTCCCGCATCAGGGCCACCGGTTCATCGTGGTGCAGGATGTTGAAGAGCAGGGCGCCATCCATCGAACCCGCGTTCAGGCCGCTTCCCTCTCCGATAAAATCGCGCAGCGTGGGGCGGACGTTGGTGATACCGGCCTCCGCGCATTTCTTCCTGAGCAGCTCCACCAGTTCCGGTTCTATATCCAGCGCGTGTACGATCCCCGTGACCATGCGCGCCGCGGCGAGGGTAAAGGTGCCGTAACCGCAGCCGAATTCCACCAAGTCGCGCAGCCCCTGGTCCATCTGCAGCGTACCGAAGATGGCGGCGGGATCGAAAAAAGTGGTCCACATCTCCTCGTCGGGCATGCCGCTGTCACGAACCTTCATGTTTCCCTCCAATAGCCACTGCAGTTAACACCGAGACAGCTGAATACCAATGCCGAGCTTTCAAGTCAACATAAAAGTCGGAGGTTCCCAGGGGTCAAAATGTGGGAACCACTTTGCCCGCGGCCCGCTCTTTTGTTGAATATTCGTCAAGCGG
Organism: Citrifermentans bremense R1; assembly: GCF_000426865.1. GTDB lineage: Bacteria > Desulfobacterota > Desulfuromonadia > Geobacterales > Geobacteraceae > Geomonas > Geomonas bremensis. Next base: position 157,997 of record NZ_AUGE01000002.1, on the reverse strand, counting down.
GGTGTGAATATTCTTCAGCGGGCCAGCTTCCAGAGCCACAGCGGGCGCTGCTGCTGGTCAGTCTTCTCCAGCAAAACAGTAGCTTGCCATTGCTGCTTCCCTCTGGGCACGGTACTTGATATGAGCTGTAACCGGTTTCGTTAGCGGAGCCGAAATCACGCCTCAGGAGCCGGTTGCATGAGGGTTTTGCCAATAGCCGCATTCGTTCTTTGCACTCTACCTGCCGTCGCCCTGGCCGACCTCGCCCTGCCAGTGGACGGGGTCGTGACCTCCGGAGTCGGTTGGCGGGTCGATCCCTTTGGCAGCGGCAAGCTCGCTTTTCATCGCGGCATCGACATCGCTGTCCCCGTCGGCACCCCGGTCCGGGCTACCCGCAAGGGAAGGGTCGTCTTCGCTGGGGAGCGTCGCGGTTACGGCGCCACCGTCATCGTCGAGCACGGCAACGGTGACAGAACCCTCTACGGCCACAACGCCTCTGTCAAAGTGAGTGCCGGCGAGCAGGTGAAAGCAGGCGACGTATTGTCCTATTCGGGAAACACAGGGAGATCCACCGGTCCTCATGTGCACTACGAACTGCTGGCGAGCGGGCGTCCCGCAGTAGAAGAAGTCGCAGCTTTAGAGGTTGCGGAAAAAACGCCGGCCCCAACCGGCAGCCAGCGTCGAGCGCTGGAACAAAAGATGGAAGAGTCCCTTGAGTCGCTTCTCACGATCATCAGGACGGACCTCACGGGCGGTTGACATGTTATCCGGCACATCCTGACCCTCCTCCAGGATGTGCCGACTTTTTCCCCCGTTGAACCCTGGCCGTCGTAAAAACCCTTTCTTGCCAGCCGTCCCCTTCTGTACCTGTCCATCCCCTGTCGCTATGGGCGTCGCCCTCACCCCCGCCCCTCTCCCAGAGGGCGAGGGGAGACTGGCCAATTCATCATCGCGCCTTGATTTTTCTGGTTGCCAAGCTCCAGCTTGGGAACCCAAGGCAACCCAAGGCTTAAGCTTTGGGACCCAGTGGTACCTGGAGCAGGTTAGAGAATATGCCACGCGACGTTGTTGAATATTCTTTACTCTTATCGTTGTGGCGCATTGAACTGACGATATTACAGTGACTTACAGCGTGGCACGCCTGATGCTACAGAGAGGATGTCTTAGGACGAAAGAGACAATTCCAAAGGAGGATGTAACGATGAAAAAGAAACTGGCAATGCTTTTGGCGGTATCGATGTTTGCGGTGGCGGCTCCGGCCCTGGCAGCTGACGGACACAGCGCTAAGAACCACGACGACCAATGCGCCAAGGAATGCGAAATGCTCTTGAAGGACTGCGGGCAGGAGGTGGACAGCATCCAGGACAAGATCAAGAAGCTGCAGGTGATGATCAACGAACAAGGGGCGACGACCTACACGAAGGACGAATTGAAGCTCCTGAACCGGAAGCTCCAGGAGGCGAACGAGACGCTGCGCGTCCTCAACAGGCACTGACAACTGGGAAAAAGCAGTGGAGTAAAGAAGAAAGGCCCGCTCACGAGCGGGCCTTTTCTTGTGATCAAAGACGGGCGGACGCCGTCTTCATCCTCATTCCGACGCCGGGCCGAAAGGGCGGTGAGGTTGAGCCCAGAATGCCATGGCCTCGGGGCTCTGGGTCTCCGGGTCATTGTGCCAGTGGTTCTCAAGTTTCTTCAGGAATACGGTTTCGGCGTACTGGTACATGGCGGTTGCGATACCCCTGCGCCTGAACTCCGGCTCGACCTTCACGTGGTGGCAGTAGGCCGAGTCGCCGTCATCGGTAAAGCATGCCTCCGCTACTATTGCCCCTTTGAACCTGACGCAGACGTCGAGATTCTTCAAAAACCTGTCCCGATGGATGCTGTGAGAGACGCCGTACCCCATCTCCCTGAGTTTTTCCCGCACCTTTATCTCCCTTTATGCAAACGACGCGTCGAGCCGCTCCTGCTGTAGAACTTGCTGATGGTGAAGGATATTTAAGCTGCGCGACTGTAGTACCTTTCATTGGTGTTGTCAACGATAGTGCCGGCACCGCATCGCTATGTCACCAGTGATTCTTTCTGATCTTCTCCCTCTGCAGCTTGTCCGCCGCCAGTGGAAGCTTCCGCTCATCGGGGTGGCCGATTCCGATTATGCACTCTACCTTTACCTGCTGCGGCAGTCCCAGCAGTTGCTGGAGGTACTCTTCGGCGCTTCTGTTCGCATCGCGGCCGCGGTTTCTGATCTGTGCCCAACAACTCCCAAGTCCCAGGGAGAGTGCCGTGAACTGAAGCAGTATGGCCGCGATGGAGCAATCCTCCACCCAAACATCGGATTTGCTGCTGTCCGCGCATACCACTATGGCGAGGGGCGCGCCCCCCACGAATTGCGAGCCGTGCTGCTTGGCTTCGGCCAGTTGCTTCAATAAAAACGGGTCGTCCACGAAGATGAACTCCCATGGGTTTATCCCCCTGGATGACGGCGCGCGGAGCGCAGTTTCCCTGAGCGCCTCCAGAGCCTCTGGCGACACAGGTTCCTGCGTGTACTTGCGAATGCTCCGCCGCTTGCGTAGCAGATCGATCATGCTATCCTCCCCATGCTTCGAAGTCGTTGTGGCGCGTGAATCTACCTGAAATTTTCCCTCCCGTCAAACAGCAGAGTCTGTCAGTGGAAATAGCCAAAGCCATGGGATACCTGCTGCTCTTGTCACATCCAAACGTTTCGCTTCGGGTGCTGTCAGTGAGTGAAACCAGAGTTCCTGCTCGTGCTGCTGTCACTTGAAAATTTGTCTGCATGGGGAGAAAATAGAAGGCGTAACAACTGTCATAGGAGGCGCCATGTTCTGGAAAATTCTTTTGGCCACTGATCTGACTCCAGCATCCGACGAGCTCATTGAGTGCGCCCGGGCATTCAAAGAGATAGGGACAGAGGAAGTCGTCCTTGTCCATGTCACCGAAGTAGTCGATGCCACCGGCGCGGTCGAGGTGCTGCCTGTGCAACCGGTCGATGTTGACGCGGTGCTGCGCAGGCAGAGGGATGCTCTGGAGATGCTTGGGATGAAGGTCGCGGTAGAGAGCCTATTGGGCCCGCCTGCTGCCATGCTGGAGCAGGCCGCGAAAGATCACGGCGTGAACGCCATCCTCGCCGGATCCCACGGCAAGGGTCTCTTCCGCTCGGCAGCACTAGGCAGCGTCTCCAGGGAGCTTTTGAGGACTACCACGCACCCCTTGCTTCTGGACCGTCTGGATCTCGCCAGAGCTGGGGAAGAGGGTGCTTCCTGCCGCAAGATCTTCTCCCGCATACTTTTCCCCACCGACTACTCGGAAACAGCTGAGAAGGCGCTGGATTTCCTGGGCAAGGTCGCACTGGAGACCGGTTGTTCCGTGACGCTCATGCACGTCATGGAAGCAATGGACGAAGACCCGGAAGTTGAGCGCAGCCGCGAGGAGGAGTGCTGGTACCTGCTGGAGGCGAAAAAACGTCGACTCGAAAGGCTGGGGGCCGCAGAGGTAAGCATCGACCTCGTGCACGGCAGGGCTTCGGAGGAGATTCTCTCCAGCATGAACAAAGGGGCCTTCACCGCCATAGTTATGGGCGGGAAGGGGAAGGGGATGCTGACAGAACTGATTCTGGGGAGTACCGCCAATGAAGTAGCCCGGCGTGCGACGATCCCAGTTCTCTTTGTGCCGGCGGCTGTGACGGAGGCGCCCAGCTCATAGCTGCACCTTTTGCTTTTCTTGGTACTTCCCTCTCTACTCCTGCACTGGCCCGTGAGCTTATCCTGCCACCTGCCGAAATCCCTTTAGCCACAATCGCGGCAGTCATGCCGATGCTGCGACAGTCACTCGCCCGCGCCTCTTCTTTTCTTGTTATTTTTTAACCCCCGCCAAAGAGTAAACAGTCTTGACAAAGAATCGGCAACGGATCTATAAGGAATGAAGGTTCATTCCGCATTGAGGGAGTCAGGATGGAAAAATGTGACAAGCGAGACCTGATAGTCCGGGCAGCGCTGGAACTGGTCGCGGAACAGGGGTTCCATGGCGCGCCTATGGCGATGATCGCCGACAAGGCGGGGGTCGGAGCAGGGACCATCTACCGCTACTTCGAGAATAAGGACGCGCTGATCAGGGGCATCTACAGCATGGTGGAGGCGCGGGTAGTGGCAGCGATCTTGAAGGGATACCCCGACAACGGACCGGTGCGCGAGCGTTTCATGCACTTCGGCACCGTGCTGGTCAACTACCTGGTCTCGGCGCCGCTGGAGCTGCGTTTCGTCGAGCAGTTCCACAACTCCCCGTTCGGCGTGGACCATCGCCGGGAGAAGATATTCGGCAAGGGGGAGAAGGACATCATCAGCGAGTTGTTCCAGGAGGCGATCGAGCAGCAGATCTTTAAGCCCCTTCCGCTGTCGATCCTTTTCGCCCTGTTCTTCTCGCCACTTATCGACGTCTGTCGCGATCAGATCCTTGGTTTCATCAACCTAGACCAGGAGCTGATTGAGCAGACCGTCGGCGCCTGCTGGGACGCTGTGCGCAGGTGATGAATGAACATTCATTTTGGGGGGGCGAACCAAAACATGCTGATGAAAATCTTCCTATTCCTGATTGCCTTGGTCTGGGGCGGCATCATCGTAGTCGCCTCGTTCAGGCGCAAATGACGACGCTACGGCTGCCATGCGCCAGCCGGCAACATATCGAAACGGTTCCTGACTATAACGACGGAAGTATCAAAAATTACGAGGTGTTTCATGCAGAGTAAGTACAGGGCGCGTTTATTTACCGTTGTTCTTTTGAGCGGCATCTTGGGGCTGGCCGGCTGCGGCAAAAAGGAGCAGCCCAAGGGGCCCCAGATGGGTCCGCCCGAGGTTGGCGTGATCGAGGTGAAGCCCGAGCGCATCGCCTTGACCACCGAGCTCCCAGGTCGTACCTCCCCGTACCTCATCGCGGAGGTGCGGCCGCAGGTAAGCGGCATCATCCAGAAACGCGTGTTCACCGAGGGTAGCGACGTGAAGGCGGGGCAGGTGCTTTACCAGATCGATCCCGCAACCTACCAGGCCGCCTACGCCAGCGCCAAGGCGAGCGAGGCGCGGGCCGAGGCAAACCTCGTTCCGGCCAAACTCAAGGAAGAGCGTTTCCGCGACCTGGTCAAGATCAACGCGGTCGCCAAGCAGGACTACGACAACGCCTACGCCGCCCTGAAACAGGCCGAGGCGGACGTGGCTTCAGCCAAGGCTGCCGTCGAGACCGCTAAGATCAACCTTGCCTATACCCGCGTTACCGCCCCCATCTCGGGACGCGTCGGCCGCTCCGCAGTGACCGACGGCGCGCTGGTTACCGCCAATCAGCCCGCGGCACTGGCGACCATACAGCAGTTGAGCAGCGTGTACGTCGACGTGACCCAGTCCAGCTCCGACATGCTGAAGCTGAACCGCAGCCTCGCCAGCGGACTCTTGAAAAGGGACGCGGCCGGTCAGGCACGGGTCAAGCTCCTCCTGGAGGACGGCACCCCGTACCCGGTCACGGGCACGCTTAAGTTCTCCGACGTCACCGTGGACCAGAGCACCGGTTCCATCACGCTGCGCGCCGTCTTCCCGAACCCGAAACAGACGCTCCTCCCTGGTATGTTCGTGCGCGCCGTCTTGGAAGAGGGGATCAACGAGGCGGCCATCCTGGTGCCGCAGCGCGGCGTCACCCGCAACGCGGCCGGAGTTCCGACGGTGATGGTGGTAGGCGCAGACGGCACGGCGCAACCGCGCCCCATCCAGGTCGCCCGTACCGTGGGCGAAAGCTGGCTGGTGAGCGGCGGCTTGAACCCGGGGGACAAGGTGATACTGGAAGGGCTCCAAAAAGCCCGCCCCGGCACCCCGGTGAAGGCGGTCCCGTTCCAGGCCCAGCCGCAGGGCGCACCCCAGGGTGCTCCGGGCGCCGCCCAAGGCGCTCCCGGTGCGGCCAAGAGCGCACCTCAGGCAGCTGCCACTGGGGCCGCGGCTCCCGGTGCCAAGCCGGCGGCGCAGGGCTCGCCGGCAGCGGCACAGCCCCAGAAGAAGTAGCAGCGGTGCGGGGCGCCAAGGGGGACAGGCACCTGCGGAGCCAGTACCCTGAGGCGACCCAGCACGGCACGCTTGAAGTTGCACGCAAACGAACAACGTTAACCTACGGTCGCCAGTCAAGGAGTCTTATTCCATGTCCAGGTTTTTCATAAACAGGCCCATCTTCGCCTGGGTCATTGCCATTGTCGTCATGCTGGCCGGTCTGCTCGCCATCAAGGCGCTGCCGGTTTCCCAGTACCCGCCGATCGCGCCGCCGCAGATCTCGATCAACGCCATCTATCCCGGCGCCTCAGCGCAGACGGTCCAGGACACTGTAACGCAGGTCATCGAGCAGAAGATGAACGGTATCGACAACCTGCTCTATATGGCCTCCACCAGCGACTCCGCCGGCTCGGTCAGCATCAACCTGACCTTCAGGGCGGGGACCGACCCCAACGTGGCCCAGGTACAGGTGCAGAACAAGCTGCAGCTCGCCACGCCGCTACTGCCTCAGGTGGTGCAGAGGCAGGGGGTGCAGGTGGTGAAGTCCACCCGCAACTTCCTCCTGATCGTGGGGCTCGTCTCCGAGGACGAGTCGCTCAACCGGCACCAGTTGACCGACTACATGGTCTCCAACCTCCAGGACATCATAAGCCGAGTCCAGGGGGTAGGGGAGGTCACCGTCTTCGGTTCCCAGAACGCCATGCGCGTCTGGATGGACGCCGAGAAGATGAACAACTACAAGCTGACCCCAAACGACGTGGTCAACGCTCTGCAGGCGCAGAACGCCCAGGTCTCCGCGGGCCAGTTCGGCGGGCAGCCTGCCGTCCATGGTCAGCAGCTTAACGCCACCATTACCGCCCGGACCCTGTTGCAGAACCCGGAGCAGTTCGACCAGATCGTGCTGCGCACCAACCCGGACGGGTCGACGGTGAAGCTCAGGGATATCGCCAAGACCGATGTCGGCACCGAAAACTACGACATCCTGGCCCGCTACAAGGGGAAACCGGTCGCGGCCATGGCGCTTAGGCTTGCCGCCGGCGCCAACGCGCTGGATACCGCGGACCGGGTGAAGGCCAAGATGGCCGAACTGGAGAAATTCGTTCCGGCAGGGGCCAAGGTGGTTTACCCCTACGACACCACCCCGTTCGTCAAGATCTCCATAGAGGAGGTGTTGAAGACCCTGATGGAGGCGGTGTTCCTGGTCTTCATCATCATGTTCCTGTTCCTGCAGAACATCCGCGCCACCTTGATCCCGACCATCGCGGTTCCGGTCGTGCTCCTGGGGACCCTGGGGGTTCTCTTCGCCGCAGGTTTCTCCATCAACACCCTGACCATGTTCGCCCTGGTCATCGTCATCGGCCTTTTGGTCGACGACGCCATCGTCGTGGTCGAGAACGTGGAAAGGATCATGAGCGACGAGGGGCTGTCCCCCCACGACGCAACGGTCAAGTCCATGGGGCAGATCACCTCCGCTCTTTGGGGGATCGCGACCGTCCTTTGCGCCGTCTTCATCCCGATGGCGTTTTTCAGCGGCTCCACCGGCGTCATTTACCGCCAGTTCTCCATCACCATCGTCTCGGCGATGATCCTGTCGGTTCTGACCGCTCAGATCCTCACCCCGGCGCTTTGCGCGACGCTCCTCAAGCCGGTGCAGAAGGGGCACACCCCCGGAGAGGGGAGCTGGTTCAGCCGTTTCTTCAGCTGGTTCAACAAGGTTTTCGACGCCGCACGCCACAGGTACGAGTCCATAGTCGGCAACTCCTTCGGTAAGCCTTTGCGCTACCTCTTCATCTACGGCTGCCTGGTCGGCATCATGGCCTTCTTCTTCCTGCGCCTCCCCACCGCGTTCCTGCCGGACGAGGACCAGGGCTTCATCGTCTGCCAGGTCCAGCTTCCGGCCGGCGCCACCCAGGAGAGGACGCTCAAGGTGCTGGAGCAGGTGGAGCACTACTTCCTGGTGAAGGAGAACAAGATGGTGGAGTCGCTCATCACCGTCGCCGGTTTCAGCTTCGCCGGGCGCGGCCAGAACATGGGCCTCGCTTTCGTGAAGCTCAAGGACTGGAAACTCAGGACCACCCCCGACCTCAAGGCTCCGGCCCTGGCCGGGCGCGCCATGGGCGCCTTCTCCCAGATCAAGGACGGCATGGCGTTCGCCTTCTCGCCGCCGGCGGTAGTCGAGCTGGGTCAAGCCAACGGCTTCGACTTCCAGCTGCAGGACCGCGGGGGGCTCGGCCACCAGGCGTTGATGGACGCCCGCAACCAGGTCCTCGGCATGGCCATGAAGAACCCGAAGTTGATGGCGGTCCGCCCCAACGGCCAGGACGACACGCCCGAGTTCAAGCTGAACATCGACGACGTTCGCGCCGGGGCCCTCGGGGTATCTCTTGCCGACGTCAACAACGTCCTCGCCACCGCCTGGGGCTCCTCCTACGTCAACGATTTCCTGCAAAACGGCAGGGTCAAGAAGGTCTACGTGCAGTCGGACCCCAAGTACCGCATGGTCCCCGATGACATCAACAGGTGGTACGTGAAAAACAACACCGGCGAGATGGTTCCCTTCTCCTCCTTCGCCACCGCGCATTGGGACTACGCCTCGCCGCGCCTGGAACGCTACAACGGCATCCCGTCCATGGAGATCATGGGGAGCGCCGCTAGCGGGATAAGCACCGGTGAGGCAATGGCCGAGATGGAGACCATCGCTGCCACGCTCCCGCCGGGGATCAGCTACGAGTGGACCGGCCTCTCCTACGAGGAGAAGGCGGCAGGCGCCCAGGCCCCCGCGCTTTACGCCATCTCGCTCCTGGTGGTCTTTTTGGCGGTCGCCGCCCTCTACGAGAGCTGGACCATACCGTTTGTAAACCTCCTGATGCTTCCGCTCGGCCTGGTCGGCGCCATCACCGCTGTGACGCTCAGGGTGCTCCCGAACGACATCTACCTGCAGATCGGCCTCTTGACCACGGTCGGCCTCTCGACGAAGAACGCCATCCTCATCATCCAGTTCATCAAGGACCAGATGCACCAGGGGCACGAACTGGTGGAGGCGACGCTCGCCGCGGTGAAGATCAGGCTCCGGCCGGTCATCATGACCTCGCTGGCGTTCTTCTTCGGCACGCTCCCCCTGGCGCTCACCAAGGGGGCAGGCGCCGGCGCCCAGAACGCGATCGGCACCGCGGTCACCGGCGGCCTCTTGTCGGCGACCTTCATCGACCTGATCTTCATCCCGTTCTTCTTCGTCATGGTGACGAAGTTCTTCATGAAGAAGAAGCCGGCAACCGAACCTGCTGCACCCCCCGTCTCGGAGGTACATTAGAGATGACACGTTTGACCGCCAGATCATTGACCCTGGGCGCGCTCCTCTTCCTTGCCGGGTGCGCCTCCATGGCTCCCAAATACGAAAAACCCGCTCCTCCCGTCCCCAACGCCTGGCCCGCCGGCCCGTCCTATAAGGAAGGGCAGGCTGCCAAGGCCGAGCAAAAGCCTTTGGCGGAGGTCCCGTGGCAGGAGTTCTTCCTCGATCCGCAACTGCGCAAGGTGATCGGGCTCGCCCTGAACAACAACCGCGACCTGCGTGTGGCGGTACTCAACATGGAGCGCTTCCGCGCCCTTTACCAGATCCAGCGGGCCGACCTTCTGCCGCAGGTCAACGGCAACGCCGGCCTCAGCGTCCAGGGGGTCCCGGACGACCTCTCCGTGAACGGAAAGGGAAAGACGGTGCACCAGTACGACGTGGGGGTGGGAATCAGCTCCTACGAGCTCGACCTCTTCGGGCGGGTGAGGAGCCTGAAAGACCAGGCGCTGGAGGAATATCTCTCCACCGAGCAGGCGCGCCGCAGCGTGCAGATCACCCTGGTCTCCCAGGTGGCGACCGCCTACCTGGCGCTGGCTTCCGACCTCGACCGGTTGAAGCTCGCCAAGGACACCCTGGCCAACCAGCAGGAGTCGTACAAGTTGAGTAACAGCCGTTTCCAGGCCGGGGTCGCCTCGGCGCTCGACCTGCAGCAGGCGCAGACCAGCGTCGACGCGGCGCGCGTGGACATCGCCCGCTTCACCACCTTCGTGGCGCAGGATATGAACGCGCTGAACCTGGTGGTCGGCTCCAGCGTCGGGAGCGATCTGCTCCCCGCCTCGCTCTCGGAAAACCTGACGCCGATCAAGGACCTCGCCCCGGGGCTTCCCTCCGACGTGCTCCTTGCGCGGCCGGACATCCTCCAGGCCGAGTACCTGCTGCGCGGGGCCAACGCCAACATAGGCGCGGCCCGGGCCGCGTTCTTCCCGCGCATAACCCTGACCTCCAGCGTCGGTTTCGGCAGCGACCAGTTGACCGGCCTCTTCAAGCCGGGGAACTTCGCCTGGAGCTTCGCCCCCAGGATCACAGTCCCCATCTTCGAGGGGGGGCGCAACAAGGCGAACCTCCAGGTGGCCCAGGTGGACCGCGACATAGCGGTGGCCCAGTACGAAAAGGCGATCCAGACCGCGTTCCGCGAGGTGGCCGACGCCCTGGCGCAGCAGGGGACCATCGACGAGCAGGTCTCGGCGCAGCACTCCTTGACCGGCGCCACGGCCGAGACCTTCCGCCTGTCCCAGGCCCGCTACCAGACCGGGATCGACAGCTACCTGAACGTGCTCGACGCCCAGCGCTCGCTCTACGCGGCGCAGCAGAACCTGATTACGGCGCGCCTGGTGCGGCTGAGCAACCAGGTCACCCTCTACAGGGTCCTCGGGGGGGGGAGCAAGTAGCTTTCCTCTCTGTCTAAGTCAGCCGTTACTGAAGTTACTGAATATGCCGGGGAACCTCCAGTCAGGGGCTCCCCGGCATGTTGATTTGTGTCTTGAATTGTCCGGGTCCCAGCCAGTGGACCGCTGCAGGAGGGAGCCAGTGTCCAGAAGCAGAATCACGCTCTACGTTTTCATCGCCTTCATCGCCTTGGTCATCGCTTACTACAACCTGGTGGATGAGCCGCAACCGGAGTGGCCGGTAAATCTGGTTCACTTTATCAGCAGACACTGACTTGAAGGAAAAAGATGCTATAACACTTAGGTGCATTTAAACAGACATTGAACGGCAGGAGGGTGTTGCCTATGACCCGGCACCGGCGTTACCCGCGCTTAATGGCGCTCCTTGTGACAGTCACCGTCCTGTCCGTCCCCTGTTCTCTCACCGCCTTTCAGTATCCCTCCCTCACCATCTCCTCCGGAACCACCACCGGTTCCTACTATGCCGCCGCAAGCGCCATAGCCAAGGTGTTCAACCCCAGCAGCGGCAGAAACGGCGTGAGGCTCGCCACGGTCGCCTCGCCGGGGTCGGTGGCCAACATCGACCAGGTCGCCGACGGTAAGGCCACCTTCGGCATCGCCGAGACCGAGCTTTTGAGGCGGGCCACGCAGGGGGTCCGTCCCTGGGAAGGGAAGGCGCGGTCGGGCCTAAGCGCGGTGCTAGGGCTCTACGTCGAGAGCGTCACCGTCGTCGCCGCCGTCGACAGCGGCATCAAGCGGGTGAGCGACCTGAAGGGAAAGCGGTTGAACATCGGCGCCCCGGGGTCGATAGACAACTCCTATGCGGGAGCCTTCCTGCAGATGTCCGGGCTGAATCCCGGCGAGGTGGTCACCTCGGAGCACTCCACCGCCATCGCGCCTGAACTCTTGCAAAAAGGGGACATCGACGCCTACCTCTGCATCGTCGGCCATCCGAACCTGACGGTGCTGGAAGCGAGCGCGGGCAAGCGCAAGGTGACCTTGATATCCCTGGACGGCGCCCTGATCCAGCAGGTGGTCAGCCATAACCCGCTGCTGATGGCCGTCGCCATACCCACCAACTTCTATCCCAACGTCGAAGTGAGCGGCAAGGTCCCCACCATCGGCCTGCGCGCGGTTCTCTTCACCTCGGCCGATCAGCCCGAGGCAAACGTGTACGCGGTGGTGCGGGAGGTCATCTCCAACTTCGACCTGTTCCGCCGCCAGCATCCCATCCTGCAGGACCTTTCCCCGCGGGACGCCGCTCGGGTCGCGGTCATTCCGCTTCACCCCGGCGCCCTCCGTTATTTCAAAGAGGCAGGCCTCGTCCCCTGATGCACATATTTCGGGAGGTAGATCATGATGCGCTACATGGCGATAACGCTACTGCTCTGGTTCCTCTGCCTGACACCGTTCGCTGCGGCTGCGCCGCCGCCTTACTTCTATCCGTTCGTGAACCCGTACGAGGCGACGGTGATGGAACTCCCCAAGGAGTTCGAGGTCTCGCTTCCCAAGAAGGTGCCGCTGCGCGAGTTCGTGGTGCGCCCTTTCCCCAAAAGGGACATCCCCGAGGTCTTCTGGTACGAGAAGGGTCTTGACTGCAGCCTCGCCTACCAGGATCACAAGGCGCCGCTCTTGTTCCTGGTCGCCGGTTCCGGCTCCCGTTACGACGTGCCCCGCATGCAGAAGCTGCAAAAGGCGCTGCACCAGGCGGGATTCCACGTCCTCTGCATCACCTCGCCGACCCATATGGATTTCGTGGTCAACGCGTCGTCGGGGCTTCCCGGAATAGCCGAGGACGACGCCAAGGACCTGTACCGGGTGATGGATCTGGCCTGGCAGGAGGTCCGCGGCGACATCGCGGTCTCCGATTTTTTCCTGGCAGGCTACAGCCTGGGCGCTTTCGACGCCGCCTTCGTAGCGAAGCTCGACGAGGAGCAAAGGCACTTCAACTTCAAGCGGGTGCTCCTGCTCAACCCGCCGGTAAGCCTCTACGATTCGGTCCAGGCACTGGACCAGCTGCTGGTCGACAACGTCCCCGGGGGGATGGACAACTTCGACGCCTGGTTCCACGACATCTTCACCGAGACCATGCACATCACCGAGTCCTGGGAGCCGGGGGGGTTGAGCGGCGAATCGATGTACCGTACCTATAAGCGGCTGCAGCCAAGCGAAGCAAACCTCGCCGCCCTGATCGGCCTGACTTCCAGGATGAACGCCGCGGACATGATCTTCACCGCCGACGTCATGAACGGGGGAGGGTACATCGTGCCGAGGAACGTCCGGCTCACCTCCACCACCTCGCTCACCCGCTACGCCATCGTCGCCTACAAGACGCGGTTCATAGACTACTTCGACCAGTGGCTTTACCCCCATTACCAGAAGCACTCGCCCGGATTGACCCGCCAAGCCCTTTTGGCGCGGCAGGACCTGCACTACCTCGACCAGTACCTGAAAGGCTCCAAGAAATTCGGGCTGATTCACAACGAGGACGACGTCATCCTGGTCCCGGGAAACATAGGCTATCTGAAGGAGGTTTTCGGGGACCGGGCGCGGATCTATCCCAGCGGCGGCCACATGGGGAACATGTTCCACCCGAGCGTGGTCTCTTCCATGGTTGAGCTTCTTTCCGGCAAGGAGGTGGCGCAATGAAAACGCGATGCGGAGCTACTGTGCTGATCGCGGGAGCCGTATTGGCGCTCGCGCTGGAATCCGGCTGCAGCACGCTTCCCCAGGCTGGCCCCGGGCCGGTCGAGCCGCCGCTGCGCAAGTACGAGGACCTGGTCAAGCCGGGGACGCACAACATGCTCGACGTGAAGGACTCGGTCGAGGGGTTCAACCGGGGGAGCTACCGCTTCAACTACTACTTCGACGAGTATCTCTACCGCCCCGTGGTGCGCGGCTACGAGATCATCATGCCCAACTACCTGGAGGACCGGGTATCTAACGCCATCGACAACCTGAACGAGATTACGAACTTGACAAACAACCTGTTCCAGTTCAAGTTCAAGGCCGCCGGGGTTACCCTTGGCCGTTTCCTGATCAATTCCACGGTCGGTGTCGCCGGCTTGTGGGACCCTGCTACGACCTGGGGGCTGGAAAGGAAGACCCAGGATTTCGGCCTCACCCTGGGGCATTACGGAACCGGCGACGGCTCCTACCTGATGCTGCCGGTCCTCGGGGCTTCCAACGTCCGGGATACCGGAGGGTTTGCGGCGGATACCGCAACCTTCGTCTACGCCGGGCCGATTGCCTGGGCCAACAGCAGCACCTTCACCACAGCCTATACCGGCGTCAACGCATTGGACCGGCGGCACCGGATTCCTTTCCGTTACCGCCAGACCGGATCCCCCTTCGAGTACGAGTTGTTGCGGACGCTTTACACCATGAAAAGGGAATACGACGTGCAGCAAGGCAAGGGTAAGGGCAAAGATTGAACCTGCGCTTTAGCGGCGCCAGGTTGGAGGTAGCAGTTGCTGAGGTTCTTTAAATCGATTTTCGGCAGCAAACGGAAGCTGGGAGGGGTTCCCGAATCCCTGGTGAAGGCCGCCATCGAGCGCGCGGTCGACGGTACTGATCCCTGGATACGCGCCGTTTCCAGCCACAAGAAGAAGCTGCGCCCGGCTGTTCTGCACGCCATCGATCACGTCATATCCCTGGTGGACCAGGCCGGCCCGCCGGTGACCCTCAACCGGAAAAGCTACGACAGCGACCCACTGCTGCGTAGCTTTTTCATTTCCGCCGCCGAACTGGAGCGGTTTCTGGAAAAGGACCCGGCCCTTGCACAACTGAGGCAAAGAAAGGGTGCGGAGGGGACCGCCTATGGGCTGCTGCTCATGGAAAAGCGGGAGAGGGCGACACTCGGGGCGGAGGTTTCGGGGGAAGTGGTGCTGCGCGACGTACCCCAGGTCAGCGTCAGCTTCGAATCGCACCGGCTGCTGGACGTGTCCCTCGCCGAGGATGAGACCCGCTACCAGCTCAAGCGGCGCGCCTACGACCACCTGCTGGAGATAGCCCTGGGGATGATCACCGAGACCAAGACCAGGCGCGGCAGGCTGGAGAAGCACCGTGCCCTGCTTCAGTCCAAGCTTTCGCTCTTGCACCGCGGCGGCTGGGGGTTTGACGAGAACGATGGTGAAAAGATGGACGTCGGGGAGCTTGAAGGGAAGTTGGCGCAGATCGAGGCACAGCTCCTGGAGATAGGGAAGGAGGACAAGGTGCTGGACGTCTACCTTGCCCTGGTTGCCGACGTACTGGGGCGGGCCGAACGGCATATCTGGACGGTCCGCGAAGCTGTGGTTGTGGATAGGATGGGTATAAAGCGCAAGGAAGCCGCCGGGGGCGCCGTCGAACTCCCGCTCCAGGTGATGGGGGACTCGCAGGGGAGGAGGCGGGTGGTCGCGCTGGTCGCCGTAGCGCTTTAGCGGACCCCCCGTCTGACCATTTCCTCTAGGCGGGGATCATGGCGGAGAACTGCCGCTCGACCTCTTTGGGCGCCTGCAGAAGCGCTGCGGAAACCTCTTTCGACATCGCGTCGGGATAAATCTCCTCCTGCTCCTTTTCGATCCCTTCCAGTATCGCTTGCACCACTTCCTCAGTAGTCGCCTTGGGCATCTCCTGGCCTGAGGTCATCCTGGTGTCGACCGGGCCGGGATAGATCCCCAGCACCTTCACGCCTTGCGGCGCCAATTCGGCCCGGATCCCCTGCAGCAGAGAGTGTCCCGCAGCCTTCGAGGCGCTGTAGGTGCCGTTAACCGGGAGGTTGACCAGCCCGATGACGGAACAAACGTTGACGATGCATCCTTTGCGCTCGATGAGGGCCGGGGCGAAGGCGCGGCACATGGCCAGCGTTCCCAGGTAGTTGACCTTGATTTCCTGGCGCGCGTTCTCCATGGCGTTTTCAGCCATGAAGCCCGCGCAGCGGTTGATCCCTGCGTTGTTGATGACGAGGTCGACCTCAGGGCAGTGCTCCGCTGCTGCAGCCACGCTGGTGGCATGGGTGACCTCAAGCCTTACCGCCGTCACCCGCTTGTCGATTTTCGAAAGTTCCGCCACGGCTTCGATGGTCCTTGCCGCTGCGTAAACCTTGGAGGCCCCTTTTTTCAGCAATCCCTCGACCAGAGCACGACCGATCCCGCCGTTCGCGCCGGTCACCAAAACTGTTTTTCCTGCGATGTCCATTTCTTGCTCCTTTTTCGTTGTCTACCTTCACGCGGCTCGCTGTCCGCCCCCAGGTTCGATGTTCATCTTTGCTATGTCAGGAAGCCGGCACCATCACGGCGCTCATGGCAGCCCCTTCGTCTGCTGCCTCAACTCTTTCCTCTGTGGGGGGCAAGGGTTTCAGGACAGCCGAAAGGTCATCTGCCCACCCCTGAAGCAGGCGGCTTTCCAGGGCAGGGGTTTGTGCCATGCAGGCGATCCGGTCCAGCGTCTCCCGCAGCTGCCGCGCGGACTCCGGGGATAGCTCTTCGTACTCCAGTTTCTCGCGCAACCGCTCGATGGTGGCGGTAAGCGCAAGGACGGCGATTGCTCCCGATGCCACGGCTGCAGGGGTGATATCGAAGCTTCTGGCCAATGCCACCAGCCGTATCACCCGATGCTGCAATTTGCCGCGGATGCGTACCCGAGAACCGCGGTTTGCCTGCGTCGACATCCGTGCGATGTCTTTTGCCATGGCGGCCAAGAGGGAGCGCATGCGCAGGGCCGGATTGACGGGGACGAGGAAGGTGTACCCTATCCAGGCCGCGGCTACCCCAAGGACCATGGCGACGGCTCCGATGGCAAGGTCGGCCGAGGCGATCGTGACCGATACCCCCGGCTGGATCACGAAGATGAAGAAGAGGGTGGCGTCCGTCGCGGGTATCACGGTACGGCGATGCTGCATGGCGTAGGCGCCCAGAAGTATGAAAGGGGCGATGACGGCGGCGGTGACGGCGAAGTCGCCGACCCCGTGGAGCAGCACCAGCCGGCAGAATACGGCGAGCGTAGACCCGGTCGCCGCCCCTATGAAGATAAGGCCGACGAACCTGGCGGGGTGCTCCTTGCTGGAAAAGATGCTGATCATGATGGAGAGCGCCATGAGCATGAGCGGACCTTTGCTCCATCCGGTCAGCGACCAGACGAGACCGACGGCGGCGATGACGATTCCGCCGCGAAAGGCGGCGCGCCCTGCCTGTTGCCAGTCACGGTGGCGGATCAGGTGCAAAGTCGCCTCGTTGGCGCCGTCGTCTGCATGGCTGGCCAGCACGACCTCCAGGGTACCGGTTAGATGGTACAGTGCCCGCCCCAGCAGTGGGAGGTGGAGCGTCGTCTCGGCTGCCAGGGCTTTCGCCTTAGCGCACCATTCAGGCCCCGGGTCGCGTTCCAGCCCGGCCGCCAGTTCCTGAAGCCGCCGGGTCAAAGCTTCGCTCCACCCTGAAGCTGCGCGCTGCAGCAGTTGCAGTCTCTCCGGCGATTCCGCGTCGAGCCTCCCCGCGGCCAGCATGGAAAGGAGGGCGCCGAGCACGTTTCTGGCGTTCCGCCTGTGGCTTCTGAAAGAGGAGCTTATCCCGCCGGCATCCAGGAGCGCCTCTATTTCAGCTGCCTCGCAGAGGATCTCCTGTTCCAAGTCGGTGCCAGCCTGCTTGCCGGCGCCTTCTGCGAGCTGTGCCAGCCAGCGCACCGCATCTGCGGCGACTTTATTGAGCCGGTCGCCCAACTCGTCCATGCGGTGGCTCGGAGTGAAAAGGGCGGTGACGCAGGTGGTGACGAGGATGCCGACGACGATGCAGGCGACCCGGCCGAAGGCCATGCCGCCCAAGTGGCCGGGGTTTTGATAGCCGCTCATGGCGATTACGGCGCAGGTGCAGGCGGCCATCAATGCGGCATACGAGCGCAGGCCGTGGAGCAGGTTGCCGACGCCGACACAGGCGGCGATCCAGATGGAGAGGGCGGCGGTAAGGGCGAGCGGGGAGGTGGTCTGGAGCAGCAATAGCCAGGCGGCTGCGGAACCTATGGCGGTGCCGACCAGGCGGTAATAGCTCTTCTCGAACAAAAGCGTCCTCGTGGGCTGGACGACTATCAGCGCGGTCATGGCGGCCCAGTAGGGGTTCTCCAGGCGGAGCAGATGGGCGACTACCAGCGCGGCGAGTGCGGCTGCGGTTGCTCTGAGAGCAGGGAGCATTCTAGGCCACTGCATCATTTTCCTTTCCGTCTGGCATCTGCCACTGCCGACTCGAGCCTTTCCATGAAACCGGCCAGTTGCTCCACCTCATCCTCGGTAAAGATATTCAGCAGTTGCTCCTCGCGAAACAGCACGGTCTCCCTTATGCGCGCGACCATGGAATGCCCCTTGTCGGTCAGCGAGAGCAGTTTCGCCCGGCGGTCGGTGCTGTCCTCGGCCCTGTCCACCAACCCCTTCGCGATGAGGGTCTCTACGAGGCGGACCATGGATGGCCCCTCGATCCCGACCGAGGCCGCGAGATCCTTCTGGCGAATGCCGTCGCCCAGGTGACTTAGGTGCAAAAGCGGCCGCCAGGTCGCCTCGGTCAAGCCGCAGTTCTGGAATTCCACATCCAGGACTTTGCGCCAGTGCCGGGTGAGTAAGCCGATGTGGAAAAGGAGATTGTTCTTGTCGATAATGTTTTTTGAATAACTCATATCACAATAGATAGCATACTATCTATTTTAATACTACCTATTTTTTGATGGTGCTTGAGGGGGGGGGGCACAGGAGATATGTGCTTGATTTGCTGGAGTTAGTTGAGTGAGTACCAAAATGAAGAGTGGCTGTCTTAAAATGAATAAATAATCTCATTGACAATCGCTGCCAGTTATCGTAACAGTATCAACACACTCTGTTTACACACACGAAAAGGCAAACCCAGGGTAACCTGGGGACGCAAAGCCACCTGTCCAGCATTCTGGAAAGAGGGGTTGTCGAAGTGGCTAGTCAGAAGCCTGCCATTTCATTATGGCAGGCTTTTGCTGTTTCAGCGCCGCTGCGGACCATATTCAGGATGTTGGCGACAATAATCCAGGAGGTCGGGCCTATGAGGACATGCTGTTACACTGCAATGAATGGCGAAGCGAAAGTGCTGAAACTCGACTCTGCGATCGACATAGCTGTCGGGCACAGCTCCCGCCGAAGCGGGTGGTCTGCAACTCTCCTTTTCAACCCGGCAACACTTTCCTTCATCGAGTACCGCTGCTCCCCCCCGGACCAGTTCGGGCAACGCAAGGAGGAGGCTGAGGAAGTGACCAGCCACTACATCTACAAGAACTTCAAGCTCGATCCCATCCTGCTCCTGGCGATACAGCAAAACCCGCAGGGGTGGAAATCGGCGATCGACGCAGAGTGACGCTGCGGACAAAAAAACGCCCCGACGAATGCCGTCGGGGCGTTTTTACTTTGCACTGAAAACGGCTACTTGATCTGGAATCCGCCGTCACTGGCGACGGTGATATCCGCATCCAGGAACCGAGCTTTGTACCCCTTCTCCTTCAGTATGTTGTACGCCATCTCGGCGCGGGCGCCGGTTGTGCAATGCAGCACCAGCTCCTTGTCCTTGGGTATCTCCGCCAGGCGCGAAGCGACTTCGTCGGCAGGGACGTTTTTTGCCCCCTTGATCATCCCTTTGTCCACCTCGTCATCACCCCGGACGTCGACTATCACCACGTTTGCAGGGATTGCCTTGGCCAGAGCCTGGAATTCTGCTGCCGATATGGCGCCCGCCTTGGGCTTGGGGACATAAGCAACCTTGGCAGCCGGCGCGCCTGCCTCCACGGAAAGCTTCGCCCCCTGCCAGGCCGCAAACCCGCCGGAGAGCACCCGCGGTCCGGGGAAGCCAGCTTGCACCAGTGTCATGGCGACCTTCTCGGCGCTGCCGTCCCCCTTCGCGTCGTACAGCACGATAGGAGGCTTCTGTTCCTTGAACGGCTTGAGCGCTTGGATGATTTCGGAGGCGGTAAGGTTGACCGCCCCCCTGATATGGCCACCCTTCGCTTCTTTTTCGGAACGCAGGTCGACAAGGACGAAGGAGAGTTCTTTGTCCAGCCATCCTTCCTTGAGGGCCTGCGCGCTCAGGACGGTGAAGTTTCTCTTGTTCCACTCGGGCATCCCGTCGTGGAAGATCTTTACGTTGGTGTAACCGGCTTTTTCCGCCTCACGGGCGGAAGAGGGACTGAGCGCTCACGTGACTCCGGCGCAGAAGTAGACCAGCAGTTCCCCCTTGTCCTTCGGAAGTTTGTCTAGGTTCTTCTGGAACGCCGGCAGCGGGATGTTTATGGCAGTCGGAATTGACCCTTCCTGGAACTTGACGGGCGGACGGGCGTCTACCAGGGTGTATTTCGTCTTTCCCGAGAGCAATTTTTCCAACTCTTCGACCTTAACCTGCTTTTGCGCCGGCACCTTCATAGCCGGTTTAATGGAGATCTCCGAGATGTTCTTCATCCCGTCGCTTCCCACTGTGTAGGCCACCCTGACTTCGTGCCCCTTCTTGATCCCTTTCAGCGATTTTTTTACGTTGCCGGGATCGGAACCGTTGATGACCTTGAGCGCGTCTACGTCGAATTTCACCACCTCGAAGGAATTGTCGAGCTTCAGCTGGATGCTGTCGGACTTAAGCGCGACCTGGTCGAAGAAGGCGCGCATCTGCCCGTCCACAGGCTTGTGGCAGACCGAACAGGACTTCACGTCCTTCTGCTTTGCGGGCGGCGCCTGTTCTGCTCCCCACAGCGCCGGTGTCATAGTCAGCGCCGCCAGTGACACAGCGGCCAGCGATTTCCTCATAACCCCACTGTCCATACTTGTCATTTCCTCCTTTGGTGTGTGAGTCTGTCGCCTACCTTTCTTTAGCATATTGGGGGAATTTATCTGAATTGCGTCTTGATGGCAACGCAAAATCTTTATCTATGGAAATCGGCATGCTGGTAGCGAACAGCCTTAGTGCTCGACAGTGCTTCACCTCATGAGGTACATTGGCCGCTATGAGACATAACCATATCCGGCGCCTGCTGAAACTGGCAGGCCCCATGATCCTCTCCACTTCCACCATAACCTTGATGCAGATTATCGACGCCCTGATCCTGGCGCGGCACTCCAGCGAGGCTGTGGCGGCGATCGGCCCGTCCGGTCTCGCCGTCATCCTGTTCCAGGGCTTTCTCTTCGGGACCGCCGGTTACGCTGGAACCTTCGTCGCCCACAACCACGGGCGAGGCGATGCCCGCGGGGTCCGCAGGTCCGCCTGGCTCGGCATCCATACCTCGCTCGCCTCCGGTATCCTGGCCCTTGCCATTGCCTGGCCGCTGGCGCAGCTTTTCCTGCTGGCGGGGCACGAAGCGCAGGTAGCACGCGACGAGCAGGTTTACTTCCTGCTCTGCATGGCCGGGTCCCTGTTCCCGGTTCTGGGCTCCGCACTTGGGGGGTGGCTCTCGGGCATAGGGCGCCCCGCTTTGGTAACGGCGGTGACCTTCATCTCCCTGATTGTGAATGCGCTTCTGGCCTGGGGGCTGGTACTTGGTGCGTGGGGCTTCCCCCGGATGGGGATTGCCGGCGCCGCGGTTGCCACCGTTAGCGCCCAAGGAGTTTCCGCCGCGCTTTACCTGGGCATCTTCGCCATAGGCGGTGGGTTCTCCGACCGGATGGCCCGGCGGCTGGACTGGGCGGAGTGGCGCCGTTTCCTCGCGCTGGCGACCCCGATGGGACTCAGGATCAGCGGCGAACTCACCGCGTGGACCCTTTTCCTCGTGGCGATTGGCCGCCTGGGCACGGTGGAACTTGCCGCCTCCAGCATCGCTTTCCGTATCAACGGGCTGGCTTTTTTCCCGGCGCTGGGGCTAGGACAGGCCGCGGGAATTCTGGTGGGCCATGCTCGCGGGGGAGGGGAAGACGATCAGGTCCCGGCCATCGCGTGGCAATCGCTTTTGATCTGCGAGGTATGGATGCTCGCTATGGCTATCCTCTTTGCCACGGCGTCGGCACCACTCATGTCGGTCTTTGCAGGGGCTGGGGGAGACGCCGCGCGCATCGTTGCCGCTGGCTCCCTGATCATGAAGTTCGTCGCCTTCTACTGCCTCTTCGATGCCGCCAACGTCATGATCGGCTGCGTGCTGGCCTCGGCGGGAGACACCCGCTGGATCGCCCGTACCTTCCTCTACTCATCTGCCGTATTCCTGGTTTTCTTGTGGCTCATCGACCGCATCATGCCGGGGCTGGTCGCCGAGTGGACCCTGGCTACCTTCTTCGTATTCGTCACCGCGATCATCTGGTCGCTGCGTTTTCGTTTCGGCGCCTGGAGGCGGACCCGCATTCTGCACGAACCGGAGCTTCCAGCTTAGCCGCAGCTGGGTTTGCCCGTATAACCATTGTTTAGTTTCACGCAGTAGTACACTGTTGCCTCTGCAGCACGTATGTCGCCGCAATTCACACCGGTTTTAGTGTTAAATATCTGCCCGGCCTGACCTTCCCGAAGCTCTTTCGCTTAGGAGGAACCTTATGCTCTCTTTCCGGAAAAACTTCGTCAGAATGCCAAGTTATACGTTCTAACCAGAACGCTCACATACTCCAGGAAACATTTTTTCGAAAAACTCCACCGCGCCGCGGGACAATGCCGTAAATTTTTCTTGACTGCTTTGGTTATATATTGTACAAGGTGGACAACAAAATTAATGAGTGTGGCGAGTGCCGC
Source organism: Citrifermentans bremense R1 (assembly GCF_000426865.1). Taxonomy (GTDB): domain Bacteria; phylum Desulfobacterota; class Desulfuromonadia; order Geobacterales; family Geobacteraceae; genus Geomonas; species Geomonas bremensis. Next base: position 135,592 of record NZ_AUGE01000002.1, on the reverse strand, counting down.
TCCTGTAACGACCTTGCAAAGGAAGCCGCTATGAAATCTGTTCCTGAAGTCCCCTCGAACGCATCCCCGCAGGATATTCTTCGACTCGGCTTGGAAGCCGCTGAAGGCCCGGTTAAACTGGCGTGCTCCTTTTCGTTGGAAGACGTCGCCATCATCGATCTGGCCAAAGCTGCCGGCCTGGAGATCGGCGTCTTCGCGCTGGATACCGGAAGGCTCAACGAAGAGACTTACGAGGTTGCCGACGCCATCTCGCAGCGCTTCGGCATCTCCATCGACTGGTACTTCCCGCGGCATGAAGCGGTCGAAAAACTGGAAAGGGAAAAAGGGCTTTTCTCGTTCAGGGAATCGCTCGATAACCGCCACGAGTGCTGCCACATCAGGAAGGTGGAACCGCTGGGGCGGGCCCTTCAGGGGCTCTCCGGCTGGATCACCGGGATGCGCAGGGAGCACAACGTGACCCGCATCGACCTGAAATCGATCGAGCTCGACCATTTGAACGGGGGCATCCTCAAGCTGAACCCGCTGCTGGACTGGAACGAGCAAGAGCTTCTCGCGTACGTGCAGCAGCAGCGCCTGCCGCAGAACCGACTTCTGAAAGAGGGGTACCGCTCCATCGGCTGCGCCCCCTGCACGCGCGCCGTGCAGCCGGGGGAGGACGCTCGGGCCGGCCGCTGGTGGTGGGAGAACCCGGAGCACAAAGAGTGCGGGTTGCACAGAAGATAGGAAGCTAACGACAGGGGGATTGCCCGGTGGCAGCATTGGGCAGCCGTTACACAGCTTTACCATGGGAACTCATATGACCAGACAATTGACCCATCTGCAGCAACTCGAAGCGGAAAGCATCCACATCATCCGTGAGGTGGTAGCCGAATTCGACAACCCGGTGATGCTGTACTCCATCGGCAAGGACTCGGCCGTCATGCTCCATCTTGCCCGCAAGGCCTTTTATCCTGCTCCGCCGCCGTTTCCCTTGCTGCACGTCGACACCACCTGGAAGTTCCGCGAAATGATCGAGTTCCGCGGCCGGATGGCCAAGGAGTCCGGCATGGAGCTCCTGGTGCACGTGAACGAGGACGGCGTCAAGAGGGGGGTGAGTCCCTTCACCCACGGCTCCGCGCTTTACACCGACGTGATGAAGACCGAAGGGTTGAAGCAGGCGCTCGACCACTACAAGTTCGACGCTGCCTTCGGAGGCGCCCGCCGCGACGAGGAGAAGTCGCGCGCCAAGGAGCGTATCTTCTCCTTCCGCAGCGCGAACCACCGCTGGGACCCGAAGAACCAGCGCCCGGAGCTCTGGAGCCTCTATAACACCCGCATCAAGCCGGGCGAGAGCATCCGGGTTTTCCCGCTCTCCAACTGGACCGAACTCGACATCTGGCAGTACATCCACCTGGAGCAGATCCCGATCGTTCCGCTTTACTACGCCGCCGTCAGGCCCGTGGTTGAGCGCGACGGCATGCTGATCATGGTGGACGACGACCGGCTGGAACTTAAGCCCGGCGAGAAGGTGGAGCACAAATCGGTCCGCTTCCGCACCCTGGGATGTTACCCCCTTACCGGCGCAGTCGAATCCGAGGCCGACACTCTTCCCGAGATCATCCAGGAAATGCTCCTTACCCGCACCTCCGAGCGCCAGGGGAGGCTGATCGACCACGACCAGGCCGGCTCCATGGAGAAGAAGAAACAGGAGGGGTACTTCTAATGGCACATCAATCGGAACTGATCGAGAAAGACATCCTCGCCTACCTGAAGAGTCAGGAGGAGAAATCCCTGCTCCGTTTCATCACCTGCGGCAGCGTTGATGACGGCAAAAGCACCCTTATCGGGCGTCTCTTATGGGACTCGAAGATGGTGTTCGAGGACCAGCTGGCAGCGCTTGAGGCGGACAGCAAGAAGGTGGGGACCCAGGGGGGCGCCATCGACTATGCTCTGCTTCTGGACGGGTTGCAGGCCGAGCGGGAGCAGGGGATAACCATCGACGTCGCCTATCGCTTCTTCTCCACCGACCGCCGCAAGTTCATCGTCGCCGACACCCCGGGCCATGAGCAGTACACCCGCAACATGGTAACCGGCGCCTCCACCGCCAAGGTGGCGGTGATCCTGGTGGACGCCCGCAAGGGGCTTTTGACCCAGACCCGGCGCCACAGCTACCTGGTGTCGCTGGTGGGGATCCGGCACATCGTCTTGGCCATCAATAAGATGGACCTGATCGATTTCGACGCCGAGAAGTTCGCTGCCATCGAGAAGGATTACCGGGAATTCGCCGCTCCGCTCGGCTTTAGCTCCATCACCGCGCTCCCGATCTCGGCTTTGAACGGCGACAACATCATCGAGAAGAGCGCCAACACCCCCTGGTACCAGGGGCCGCCGCTGCTGCACTTCCTGGAGACGGTGCAGGTCGAGGACGACCGCGCCGACCAGGCCTTCCGGCTGCCGGTGCAGTGGGTGAACCGTCCCAACCTCGATTTCCGCGGGTTCTGCGGCACAGTCGCTTCCGGCGTCATACGTCCCGGCGACGAGATCCGGGTCGCTTCTTCGGGGCTGGTCAGCAAGGTCTGCAGGATCGTCACCATGAACGGCGACCTGGAGGAGGCCGTCGCCGGCCAGGCCGTGACGCTCACTTTGGAAGACGAGATCGACATCAGTCGCGGGGATATGCTGACCCGCGCCGAAGCGCCGCCGCTTTACACCAGGCATCCCGAGGCGCAACTCGTATGGCTTCACGACGAGCCGCTGCAGCCCGGACAGCTGTACCTGGTGAAAACCGCCACCGGCGTCACTCCCGGCAGGGTGACCGCGGTCCACTACGCGACCGACGTCAACACCCTGGAGCAGAAGCAGGTGGCGACGCTGGGGCTGAACGAGATCGGTCTGGCGCGGCTGGAACTCGACCGCCCGGTCTCCTTTGACCCGTACCGCGAGAACAGGGATACCGGCAGCTTCATCCTTATCGATCGTTTCACCAACGCCACGGTCGCCGCCGGCATGGTGGTCGAGGCTCTCCCGCAGGATGCCGCCGAGTTGACCGAGGGCGGGGCCGGAACGGGAAGCTCATGGGTGCGGCGCATCAGCCTCGGCGAACTGGCAGCTAACAACCTGAACCTTGTCGACCTGAGAGAAGAGAAGGGCGCTTTCGTAATCGACGTACCTCGGGCGACCCTGGAGCACCTTGAGAAAGGGAACCGGCTCCTTTTCAGGCTGCGCGATCTGGGGCAGTTGGAGCCGGTGGCGTTTGTAGCCTACGAGAACTGCCTTGCCTTCGAGTTCGACCGGACGCCGGAAGGGATAAGCGTGCTGCTTTTCAAGAGGAGCAACAACCCCCAAAAGAACTGCGGGGATGACGGGATCGGCATTTAGGCGAAACCGGGGCTGGGCAAATGCGGGGCTGGGCAAATGCGGGGCTGGGGACGAGGGGCTTGCCTTGTCATCTGCTCTCATCGGCCTGCTTGGAAGTTACTGTCGATGGCTCAGTACGACAGGTAACTGGCACAGGCTTGACATAAATAGTGGCTGTGCCATTATTCCAACTGCCTCGCAGCAGGGATTGACGGCGGAGGCCAAGAGCTTATACAACTCAGATAGTAAATGTGAGGTGGCAAGTGAAGGTAAAGATGTTGGGCGCGCATCTCGCCGTAGCTCTTTCTATTGTCTCAGGTTCTGCCTATGCCGACCAAATGATCATCAGCTACAGTTCAGGCAAGACCCAAACAATCACCCTTGATGAGCCGATTGAACAGGTGAAGGACATGAGGCTTGACCGGAACGCAGATTCTCTCTTCGGAAAGGTAAAGGGGTTGCTGACCGGTAAGCCCGGGAGTGAAGAGCAGGGCGCGAAAAAGGAGCAACCAGCGACCAAAAACTCTCTTCCCAGAATCGAATGGGCACCGCCTGTATCAGAGTGAGTGAGTAAGAGGGCGGTGAAAAGGGCCGAGGCTTCATGTCTCGACCCTTTTTTAGTCTCTGTCTCGCAGGCCAGGGGAGGGAAGCAGGATAGAGGTTGTGCGGCAGTCGCCTGGCTGCCTGTCAAAGTGGCAGGGTTGAGCAGTAAAATAACTCTTGACGTATCCGCTCATCCGGATATAATCGCGCCCATGAAAACGACCGTACAGTCCTTCAAGGCTCTCGCCGATGAGACCCGCCTCCGTATCGTGGCGCTGCTTCTTTGTTCCGGGGAGCTTTGCGTTTGCGACATCACCGCCACCCTGCAACTGCCGCAATCGACGGTTTCCAGGCATCTTGCCTACCTAAAGAACGCCGGATGGGTCACCGACCGCAGGGAAGGGGTCTGGATCGTCTATGCCCTATCGACCGACGATCTCATGAAGACACAGCTTGCCGGTGTGTTGAAGCAACTGCTGACCGAGCTGCCTGCCGTCGCTGCGGACCTGAAGAAGATCTCCTCTTTTACCAAGGGCGCCAACTGCGCCTGATTTTTTTGCTGCCAGGCATCCGCTCATTCGGATGTAAAGAACTGTCTGAAAGGAGGATGTATGTCCGGCGAAGTTTCCAGGAGACTGTCGTTTCTCGACCGCTATCTTACCCTTTGGATCTTCCTCGCTATGTTTGCAGGGGTGGGAGCGGGGTACTTGTTTCCGGGAGTTGAAAGTTTCATCAACAGCTTCCAGGTAGGGACCACCAACATCCCTATTGCCGCCGGCCTCATTCTCATGATGTACCCTCCCTTCGCCAAGGTGAAGTACGAGGATATGCCGGAGGTCTTCCACAACAAACGGGTTCTCGGGCTTTCGCTGGTTCAAAACTGGCTGATAGGCCCGGTCCTGATGTTCATCCTGGCTGTCATCTTTCTTCCCGACAAGCCTGAGTACATGGTGGGACTCATCATGATAGGGTTGGCCAGGTGCATCGCCATGGTCATCGTCTGGAACGATCTGGCAAAGGGAAACACCGAGTACGCCGCGGGGTTGGTTGCCTTCAACAGCATCTTCCAGGTCCTCTTCTACAGCGTCTATGCCTGGTTCTTCATCACGGTTCTCCCGCCTCTGGTCGGCCTGTCGGGCAGCATCGTGGAAGTCGGCATAGGGCAGATCGCCAAGAGTGTCTTCATCTATCTGGGCGTCCCGTTTCTGGCCGGTGCCATCACGCGCCTGGTCGGCGTCAAGGTGATGGGGAAGGAGCGCTACCACCGGGAGTTCGTACCCAGGGTCGGCCCGATCACGCTGATAGCGCTTCTCTTCACCATCGTCGTGATGTTCAGCCTGAAGGGGAACCTTATCGTGCAGCTCCCTCTCGACGTTGCCCGTATCGCGATCCCGCTGCTCATCTATTTCGTCGCCATGTTCTTCGTTTCCTTCTGGATGGGGAAAAAGCTAGGGGCCGACTACAGTAAGACCACGACCCTTGCCTTCACCGCTGCAAGCAACAACTTCGAGCTGGCCATCGCCGTCGCCGTCGCCGTTTTCGGACTCAATTCCGGCGCCGCTTTTGCCGCGGTGATCGGCCCTTTGGTGGAAGTGCCGGTCATGATAGCCCTGGTAAACGTGGCGTTCTGGTTCCAGCGCCGCTACTTTTCGGCATCCAGCATTTGAAGGAGTCAGTTTATGAAACCTAAGATAAGAGTCTTGTTCGTCTGCATACATAACAGCGCCAGAAGCCAGATGGGCGAGGCGTTTCTGAAACAGGCGGGCGGGGTACGGTTCGAGGTGCAAAGCGCGGGGATCGAATCGGGCAAGCTCAACCCTCTCGTGGTCCGGGCCTTGAAGGAGGTCGGCATCGACATCTCAGGCAACAAGACCAAGCAGGTTTCCGATTTCATCGACAGCGGTGAGCTTTTCGATTACGTCATCACCGTTTGCGACGAAACCAGTGCCGAGCGCTGCCCGCTTTTCCCGGGGCAGGCGCTGAGGCTTCATTGGGGCTTCCCGGATCCCTCTGTGCTGCAGGGGACAGACGAGGAAAAACTGTCCGCGATCCGCAGCATAAGGGACGCCATCAAAGAAAAGGTTAAAACCTGGAGTGTCACGGTATGAGATCATCCGGCTACAAGCGCGCGAGCTATCTCGCCCTGTTCACTATTTTCTACAACGTCCTAGAAGGTCTCGTATCCATGTGGATAGGGGCAGCCGACGAGACGCTGGCGCTGTTCGGCTTCGGGGCCGACTCCTTCATAGAGGTGATATCCGCGGTCGGTGTCTGGCACATGCTGCAGCGGATCAGGGCGAATGGCGGGGAGAGCCGCGACGAGTTCGAGCAGCGCGCCCTGAAGATCACCGGCGTCTCCTTCTATCTGCTGACGGCAGGGCTCGTGGCTACCGCTTTCCTCAACCTCTACCAGCACCATAAGCCGGATACCACCTTTGGGGGCGTCGTCGTCTCCCTGGTCTCCGTCTCTTTCATGTGGTACCTCATCCGCCAGAAGACGGCCGTAGGTAAAGCCCTCAATTCCCCCGCAATTCTGGCCGACGCGGCCTGTTCCCGCGCCTGCCTTTACTTCTCCCTGGCTTTGTTGGTCTCCAGTGCAGGATATGAGCTGACCGGTGTCGGAAGCCTGGATGCCATTGGAGCCATGCTCATCGCGTACCTGAGTTTCAAGGAAGGAAGGGAGGCTTTTGGCAAGGCCAAGGGGATGTCATGTTCCTGCGGTTGCAGTTGCAGCCCATAGTTCATCCTTCAGTTGATCTGATTCTGCCGCGCCATGCTGTAGCAGCACTTCCCTTAGTTGCCGCCTCTGTGGCGCTCCCCGCAGTACCCCCCCTGAAGCCCCTGTTGGTTCTTACTGACTTTTTTCACCTCTTGCAATCCAACTTAGATTTAACCAATAAACAACGTTATTTGGCCGAATGTCGCGATATGGCGTTATGAAATTATTTAGATGACGGGTCTTAATTGTTGTGGTATACGACTGAAATAACAGCACATTATTTTTCATATTTTTATCTTTGCTGGTTTTTTGTTGACTGCCTCAGCCGCGTATACCGTTAAATGGCAGAACCGCTGGAGCGGCGCCGGCGGACGGCTTCTGTGATCCGCTACTGTTATTGGAGCAGATATGTACCGTTTGATACGGCTCTTTCCCATCTTTCTGACTATCTACGTCCCCACCTTGTTTGTCGCCGCCCTCTGCCATGCAGAAGAGGAATTTCTCGGCACCGTCACCGGTCGCAACGCAGGTTATCTGTCGGTGCGGCTTGCTGACGGCGATACCCGCCGCATCAGAGTCGATGACAGTACAAGGTTCTTCAACGAGGGAGCCCCTGTCCCTCAACGCCGCGTCCTGCCGCACACCCTGGTGCGCATCGCCCCCAAGGACGGCACTGCTCTCACCGTTACCATACTGGACGCACCCAAATGAAGACGCTTTTCGCCACCTTAGTCACCTGCCTCATTTTCGGCTGCCTGGCGGCGTCGGCGTTTGCCGCACCCCAGATCCTCGGCAGTTCCCTTTCCCCGGCAAGCGGTGCCACCAATGTTGACCCAGCTGTGGTCGACACCATATGGGCTGAGTTCGATGATGCCCGAATGGACAAGGACAGCTTCTCCGGCAGGATCAGCGTCGACAACGGCGCCAAGTATTCGGTGAGCCTGGTTAACGACTCAAAGGGGGACTGGGTCAAGATCAGCCTGAAGAACAACCTCCAGTACAGTACCACCTACACGGTCAGCATCGATTACAGGGTCAAGAACAAAAGCGGCATCGCTATGGGTTCCAGCAGCGGCTCCAATTACAGCTGGAGTTTCACCACCAAGCCGAAACCTTCCACGGACAACACTGCTCCTGCGGTTACGGCAACCTTCCCAGCCAGCTCCGCCACCGACGTCCCTATTGCCTCCGACATCAGTATCACCTTCAGCGAGGTGATGGACCCCCTCAGCATCACCACCTTCAGCATCAGCGTCAATAGCGGCACTGTCAGCGGCACGGTTTCCCTCGACAGCACCCAAAAGATCGCCACTTTCCATCCCACCTCCAGCCTCAATTCCGACACGCCCTACACCGTCACCGTAAGCAGCACAGTCGGTGATGCAGCGGGGAACCGGTTGCCCGGAGATTACACCTTTACCTTCCGTACCCTCAAGCTAGACAGCATCGCTCCGAGGGTGGTTTCCGTCACCCCGGTCTCCGGCGCCACCGGTGTCGCAACCGGCGCGTCCATAAGCGCCACCTTCAGCGAGGCCGTCAGCGCCGGCACCATATCGTCCAGCAGCTTCGGTGTAAGCGGTGTGAGCGGCACGGTGAGCTATAACCCCACCACCTGGGTCGCCACCTTCACACCTTCCGCGCCGCTTGCAGCAGGTACCACCTATACGGTGACCATTTCCACTGCGGTGCAGGACCTCTCCGGCAACTACCTCGCCGGCGCGAAGGTCTGGACCTTTACTACTGCCGGGGCGACCCCGCCACCTTCTCTCAACGACTACTGCCAGGTTCCCCCCTACGTGAGCAACGACGGAACAGGGGTCAAGCCGAACCTGCTCCTCATCGTCGACAACTCGGGGAGCATGTACGAATTCGCCTACAAGGCGCCCGGTACCGGTACCAGCTCATACGACACCAGTTACGATCCGGCCTTTCCCTACTTCGGCTACTTCGACAGCGCCAGGATGTATAAGTACAGCGGCTCCTACTTCGAGCCCGATACTGCCGCCGCCGTCAACAAGAGCTCCTTTTGGTCGGGCAACTTCCTGAACTGGCTCACCATGCGCCGCGTCGACATCATTCGCAAGGTGCTCGTGGGAGGAAAGGCGCTGTCGCGTTCCACCAACACGACCAACTACCTCATCGCGGCGGAGGACCCGGACCGCGACTTTTACAAGAGCTACAACAACGTTCGCTACACCGTCCGTGCCGGTACTTCGACTGAGGTGATCAGGGACACCACCAACAACAGAAGCTATGACGTCAAGGTCTACGTCGGCCAGAATCCGCCGCAGGACGGACTGATCACGGGCTACCGGGACAAGATAAATTTCGGCCTCATGTTCTTTAACGACGGCTACCGCTACGAAAGCGGCGTTACCGCGGTGAGGGACGGCGGTCACGTTGCTGTCGATCTGGGGACAACCGGCACCAACCTGGTCACGCAGATAGAGAATACCGATCCCTCCACCTGGACCCCGCTCGCGGAAACGCTCTTCGAGGCCAGCCGCTACTTCGAAGCTGCCGATAGTGCCTACAACGGCGGGACCTACTCGGGGAGGGATCCGATCCAGTATCCCTGCCAGAAGAACTTCGTGATGATCCTGACGGACGGGGAGTCGACTCAGGACGAGAACCTTCCGGGCGCCTCCACCAACCTGGCCGGCAAGGTGACGGACCCAAGCCTCGACGTGAAGAGTTGGATGGACAGCATCGCCAGCCAGGAAAGGTATCCCAGCCAGTACGCGGCGAGCGCCAACGCCCAGTCGGGGAGCTACTACCTGGAAGCGGTAGCCTACTGGGCCCATAACACCGACCTGCGCTCCTCCACCCTGGGGAAGAATGTCCTTCCCGGCAAGCAGAACATCACGGTCTACACGGTCTTCGCCTTCGACGATTCCGCCATCGGCCGGGAAATACTTCAGAAGACGGCCAAGTACGGAGGGTACGACGACTACGACTCCACCGGCAGGCCGGACAAGACCCGCAAGTGGGACAAAAACGGCGACGGCATACCGGACACCTACTTCGAGGCCCAGACCGGCTCCGTCCTCGCCGAATCCTTGCAAAACGCCTTCAACGACATCCTGGCCCGGGTCTCCTCCGGCACAGCCGCTTCCATCCTCAGCAACAGCGAGGGGAGCGGCGCCAACGTGCTGCAGGCGCTCTTTTACCCGAAACGCTTCTTCGGCGCCCAGACCTCTGTGGATTGGATCGGGGAGCTGCATAACATGTGGTACTACGTCGATCCCTTCATCAGCAACAGCACCATGCGGGAGGACAGCGACTACGTCGAGGCGACGCCCTCGCCGGCGCACTACCTGAACCTCGGCCGGGATAACGTGGTCGGATTTCGCTACAATGCCTCGCTCGATCGGACCACGGCGCGGCGCTTCAGCGACGCCCGGGGGGACGGCAGGCCGGACGTCGACAGCAACGGGGACGGTGTCGCCGACAGCTACACCTTCCTCGATGAGGTGGACGCCGACTCGGTGAAGAGCATCTGGCGCGCCGGAAAACTTCTCTGGGAGAGGAGCGCGCCGCGCACCATCTACACCCAGACTGTCGGCACCCTCACCAGTTTCACCGGCCTGGACACCTCGCTCGCCTCCACCCGCAGCCTGCTCCAGGCGGCCAACCAGACTGAGGCGGACAAGATCATCTCCTATATTGCGGGGACCGACCAGGGGGGGTACCGAAACCGCACCGTGAACATAGGCGGAACCCCAGGGGTCTGGCGCTTGGGGGACATCGTTGCCTCGACGCCCAAGCTGCAGTCCACGATGAAGCTAAATGCCTATAATACCCCTGTCCCTGGAGGATACGGCGACACCTCCTACGGCGATGACCGGCACAAAACAGGCTTCATCTACAGTTCCGCCTATGCCAATCGTGGCATGGTGTACGTCGGGGCCAACGACGGAATGTTGCACGCCTTCAAGCTTGGCAAACTCGATGTCAGCAGTTCCGGGGACCGTCGGGCCTCCCTCTCCGGCACCGGCTTGGGGGAGGAACAGTGGGCCTTCATCCCCAAAAACGCGCTTCCCTATCTAACCTACTACGCGGACCCGGCATACAAACACCTTTACTACGTGGACGGGTCAACCATCATCAACGACGTGAGCATGGGTAAGCCTGCCGGCTGCAGCAGCGACTACTGGAACTGCGCCAAGGCCACGGACGGAAGCAACTGGCGCACCGTCTTGGTGGGGAGCATGGGGCTTGGCGGGGCGTCCAAGATGAAAGGTGCGGGGTGCAAGGGTACCGACTGCGTCGAGACCCCGGCCCTCGACCCGCTCGATGTCACCAAAGGTGTCGGGTACTCCTCCTACTTCGCCCTCGACGTCACGCAGCCCGAGTCGCCGTCGCTTATGTGGGAGTTCGGGCACCAGAACCTCGGTTTTTCCACTGCAGGGGCGGCGCTCGTGAAGATCAGCGCCCGCAAGGCGGACAACGTCACCCCCGACAAGTCCAAGAACGGGAAGTGGTTCGCCGTGCTCGCCTCGGGCCCTACCGGTCCCATTGACACCGCCAGCCACCAGTTCAAGGGGACCTCGACCCAAAACCTCACCATCTACGTGCTGAACCTTGAGGACGGCACGGTTGCCGCTGTGCTCGACACCCTGGTCGATGGCAGCAAGATAGCAAACGCCTTCGCCGGCACCATCACGAGCGGCGTCTCCGACACGGACCGGTGGAACACCGCCTCGCCGGGGCACTACCAGGACGACGCCATTTACATCGGCTACACGCAGCTCTTAGGCACCACCTGGACCGGGGGCGGGGTGCTGCGGGTTGTTACCGGCGAGGACCCGAATCCCCGGAACTGGAAGCTCAGCAAGGTGATCGACGGGACCGGGCCGGTTACCACCAGCGTGGTCCGGCTCCAGGACCGCAAGAACCACAACCTCTGGCTCTACTTCGGCTCCGGGCGCTACTACTACAACCAGGACGACAACGACGGACAGCGCCGGCTCTACGGCGTGAAGGATCCGTGCTACACCTCAGCGGACCGCCTCGATGCCTCCTGCAGTTCAGGAACTTCACTGTCGCAGCTGACCAACCAGTCAAGCACCATATCGAACAGCATCAGCAACCAGGGGTGGTACATAAATCTCGCCGGTGAGCAGACTGCCGCCTCGCTCGGCGCTGAGCGTGTCGTCACCGATCCTGTGGCGCTTACCAACGGGGTGGTCTACTACACCACCTACGCACCCACCTCCGACCCCTGCGGGTTCGGGGGGACCACGGCGCTATGGGCGGCGAAGTTCGATACCGGGGGGAATCCCCCGGCCGCGGCGCTGCAGGGCAAGGTGCTGGTTCAGCTCTCCACCGGGAGCTTCGAGGAGCTAGACCTGGAAAAACGGCCGCCGCACACGGACCCGCGCGAGGTGTTCGATTCCCTGGTCGGGAAAGCGTCGGCGGATTCACCCCCCATCTTCACCAAAAGCAACCTGAAGCCGGTGAAGCGGATCATGCACATCAAAGAACACTAGCGGCACCTCCTGAAGCGGGAAGGGCACAAGAGGCGAGGGGGAAGCTTGAAACGCACAATATCCGCAGGCAAGGGGTTCACCCTCTTGGAACTCCTGATCGTGCTGGCGATGCTGACAGTGCTCCTGAGCCTGGCGACGCTCCAGTTCAACCGCTACTCCAGGAAAAGTTCCATTGAGGCGCAGGTGAAGACCCTGCACGCCGATCTTCTAGCGGCGCGCAGCCAGGCTCTTTTCGAGAAGCGGGCCCGGGCTGTGTCGCTCACCCCCACCGGCTTCGCGGCGTACTCCTCGGGGAGCGCCACCGGCAACCCGCTCCAGAGAAAGACACTACGGCACAGGCTCTCGCTCAAGTCGGATCCTTTCGTGATCGTGTTCAACGCGGCCGGCGTCAGCGACAGCGCGGACAGCGACGCCGTTTGCACCGAACCAGCCGGCAACGAGGCTGCGGCCGACACCTTGGTCATCACGCCCACGCGCATAGAAACGGGGAAAAGGAATGCATCAGCAGCATGCAGTTCGGAAAACATCACCATCCGGTAGCGCCGGTTTCACCCTTGTGGAGGTCATGGTCGCCATGGGGGTGGTGATCGTGAGCCTCTTCGGCCTGCTCCAGGTGGTAGGGTTCAGCACCGCCAGCAACGTCAAGAACCAGCTGCGCGACGAGGCGGTACTTATCGGTGAAAGCCAGATGGCGCAGTTGATGCGCCTGCCGCAGTCGGCGGTAACTCCCCTGCAAACTATCTCGGTTGCGAGCCAGCTGCGAGGAGGGGACAAACAGTACACGGTGATACGGGAGGCGCTTCAGATTCCTTCAAGCGACAGCTACCAGTTCATCGTGAAGGTTAAGTGGGCCTACAAGAACATGACCTCCTTCCACGAGGTAAGGACGGTTCGCAGCTATAAGGACGGCAAGTGAAGCTGATGCGAAACGACAACGGCTACACCCTGGCGGAGATGCTGGTCGCCATGGGGATCTTCCTCTTCGTGATCCTGGCGGCAAACCAAGCGTTCCAGCGCATTGTCGCGCTCTCCTCCCAAAACTCGTCGTCATTGGTCAGTAACATCGAGGGGGTCGTGGGGCTGGAGCTATTGCGCTACGACATCGAGCACGCCGGCTATGGCCTCCCCTGGCGCTTTCAGAGCTACACCGGGGCCATTACCTTTCGAAACCTGGGGGGAAGCGCCAATGCCGAGGTGATTGCTGCGAACGGGGCACTGGCGCAGGGGATGGATTCCGCCTCCCTCAACGCCGTCGACAGCGGCGACATCCGTGCCCTGGCGGCCGGAACCTGCAGCAAGGAAGTAAACGGCAGCGATACGGCCAACGTCAGCGGCGGTCCTGACTATCTCGTGGTCCGCTCGGTCATGGCGGCCCTCAACCGGGGCACCGGCGATGTCAGCCGCAAGTGGAGCTACCTGAACTATTCCTCGACCGGTACGGAAAATCAGAGCTACCTCAAGAAGTGGTACAACGCCGAGGATCTCGGCCCCGGCGACCGCGCCACCGCCATCCTTTCCACCTTCACCACCTCGGGTGCCGAAGAGAAGATCCTGCTCATGGACGGACTTGATTTCGAGGTCAAGATCGGAGCAGGCGGAGCGCTCCCTGCCGGCGAGTCCTTCAAACCGGCAGACGGTTCCCATATCGTGACCGCCTACGGTCTCGCCAACAGCCCCGGCCTGGGGAGCGTCTTGCGCATGCCTTACCACCGCACCGACTACTACCTGTCCCGCCCGGCATCGGCGCCTCCAACCTGCAACCCCGGCACAGGCATCCTTTATAAGGCGGTCGTCGACCAGGCCACCGGCCGTTTCGCGACGTCGTACCCTCTGTTAAACTGCGTGGCCGACCTGCAGGTCGAATTTGAATATGACGCTAAGGACGACGGAGATATAAGCTACCTTTCCGGCTCCACGCTCAACTCATACGACGCCGCCGACATCAGAGACCATGTCAAAGTTGTGCGGGTTTACCTCCTGGTGCAGGAAGGGCGGCGGGACGACTCGTTCAACTATTCCGGGGATTCGATACAGGTAGGCGACCGTGCCAGGCCCACCACCTCGGGCAGGACCCTGAGCGCAACTGAAATGGCGACCTTATTCACCAATGACTGGAGAAAATACCGTTGGAAGCTCTACACCATAGTGACGCGCCCGAAGAACCTGGTTCAGTAAAGAAGGGGAGCTGGAGCAACCCCGTCACCGTACTCGGCAACGAACGTGGCATTGCCCTGGTCACGGCGTTGCTGCTGGCGCTGATATCGCTGGCGATCGCCCTCGCCGTTCTCTACCTGGTACTGATGCAGACCAAGGTCTCCGCCGCCCACAAGCGCTACAAGACCGCTCTTGAGGCATCCCACGGCGGTGTCCAGCTCATCACCAAGGAACTCATCCCCCGCATGTTTGGCTCCTCAACCCCCGGAGCCGCCATCAAGAACGATTTCATTGCGCTATCCCTGGGGCTCAGTTCGGATGCTTGCCTTGGGCAGAAACTTTCCCTCCGTTCCTCTGGATGGGCTGCCTGCCAAGCCGGGAACCAGAGCCCCGACCCCAAGCAAGCCCCCGATATGACCTTCAAATTGCCGGGCCTTAAGGGGCCGGGTTACCAGGTCTACGCAAAGATCGTCGACACCCAGCCCGGCAACTCCGACACCTCAGGGGTCGAGCTTCTCGACAGCGCCGCCGGAGTCACAGGCGCTTCCTCCGGCGTCTCCCCGAAACACGTGCCGGCGCTGTACCGCATCGAGACGCAAGGCGAGAGCATTGCAAACCCCAGAGAAAAAGCCGCGCTCACCGTGCTGTACTCGTACTGATCTTCTCCTATCCAACCTCACGGAGCCAGCTTCGCGTCGGATTTCAAGCGGGCTAGGGTAAATTTGTCACGAGCTCAGGTAAATTTGTCACGAGCTCAGGTAAATTTGCAACGCGCTCATGTCGAATTGCAACGCGCACGTGACAAATTGAAACGCGCACGTGACAAATTGAAACGCGCCCATGTCGAATTGCAACGCGCTCATGTCGAATTGCAACGCGGTCATGTCGAATTGCAACGCGGTCATGTCAAATTGCAACGCGGTCATGTCAAATTGCAACGCGGTCATGACAAGTTAGCACGCGGTCGTGACAAGTTAGCACGCGGTCATGACAAATTGCAATGCGGCCATGACAAATTGCAACGCGCCGGGGGGGGGAGGGTTAGTAGAGGGGGTTAAAGCTCTTCCGTCGTGAAGGCGACTACCTCGTCGATAGTTTCGGCATCGAGCAGCACCATGACCAGCCGGTCGACTCCCAATGCTATCCCGGCGGCCTCCGGCATCTCGTCTAGGGCGGATAGGAACTTCTCCGGCATGGGATAGGCGGCTTTTCCCTGCGCCGCACGTTCGGCGGCCGCAGTTACAAATCTCGCCCGCTGTTCGACCGGGTCGATCAGTTCGGAAAATGCGTTGGCTATTTCGAGTCCGCCGATGTAGAGCTCGAAACGCTCGGCAACGGTCGGGTCGGAAGGCTTCAATCGGGCGAGGGCGGAACAGCTGGCCGGATAGTCGTAGATGAAGGTGGGGCGGGCAAGGCCGAGATTGGGCTCGATGCGATCGACCATGATTACGTCGAAGGTGCCGTCGGCAAGCGCCTGCCACATGGAGATGCCGCCGTAACGCAGGAAGGCGTCGGCGACGGTGATCCTCTCCCACTTGCCGCTAAGTGCTATCTGCTGTCCGCGGTAGCTTATGCTGCCGGTTGCGGCGGCGTGCTGGACGAGCGCTTCCGTTTCCTCCATCAGCACCAGGTAATCGGCTTTGGAGCGGTACCACTCCAGCATGGTGAACTCGCTCAAGTGTCGCACGCCGCGCTCGCCGTCACGCCAGCAGCGGCAGATCTGGAAGATGCGCTGGTAGCCTGCCGCAAGCATCCGCTTCATGCAGAGTTCCGGGGAGGTCTGCAGGAACCATCCCGAGGCGGGGATGGCGTCGATCTGGGCTTCAGGGGCGGGGGCAGGTATGCGAAAAGGGGTCTCGACTTCGAGATACCCCTTTTCTTGAAAAAACTCTCTTATCCTGCCGAAGATCGCCCCCCGTTCGACCAGCGCCTGGCGGCGCCTGGCCAGGGGCCAGCTTCCCATGCGTTACCCCTTTACCCTGGTGGAGTATTCGCCAGTGCGGGTGTCGATGGTGATCAGTTCTCCCTCTTCGATGAAGGGGGGAACGCGAAGCACGTAGCCGGTCTCGACGGTGGCGGGCTTGGAGTCGCTGCCGGAGGTGTCGCCCTTGACCCAGGGGTCGGTCTGCACCACCCTGAGGTTGACGAAGTTGGGGACGTCGACGCCTATGGCCTTCTCCCTGAAGATGAGCACGTCCACCTGGAGGTTGTCGATCAGGTAGTTCTTGGCGTCGCCCATGGCCTCTTCGCTGATGTGGATCTGCTCGAAGGTGTCGTTGTCCATGAAGCAGTAGTGATCGTCTTCCTTGTACAGGTACTGCATCACGCGGTCTTCCAGGCGGGCCGGCTCGAAGGTTTCACCGGAACGGTAGGTGCGGTCCATGGTGGAACCGGTGATCATGTTCTTCATCTTGGTCCGGTAAAGCGCCTGACCTTTGCCCGGTTTCGCGAAATCGAAGTGGGTGATGATGTACGGTTCGTCGTTGATGGCGATCTTCAGCCCTTTTTTCAGATCGGCTGCAGTATACATGTGCTCTTCCTTCTCTATCTGGTGAAATTAAATAAAGATCCAGCGCGCAGCGAGAGGCGGCGGGCTAAACCCGTTGGTCCTTTATATCGGTTATGCCTTGCAGCTGATCGGAAGATGGCTGGGACAGACGCCGAAGACTTGTGGGAGGACTACTTGGCGCGGTAGGTGATGCGGCCGCGGCTAAGGTCGTAAGGCGAGAGTTCGACGGTCACCTTGTCGCCGGGCAGAATCTTGATGAAAAACTTCCTCATTTTGCCGGAGATGTGTGCCAGCACCATGTGGTCGTTTTCCAGCTTGACCTTGAACATCGCGTTCGGAAGCGGCTCGATTACCGTTCCTTCTACTTCTATTGCTTCTTCCTTGCTCATTTTTTCTCCTGGCCGTTGGGTGGCTTCTTTAACAATCTGTGAGTCTACAAATATTTATCGCAAATTGCAAGCTGGTTTTCTCTCTCTGGAGGATTTCGCCCCCTGCAGCATACACTATTTACAGGATTTTCATAACATGCTAGAAATAGGGCGAGATTTTCCAAGGAGCCCCGCTTTACATGAAAAAACTTATCAGGGAGATCCCGCTTGCCAACGGGCTCACCGTTCGATTCTTCGATGCCACGCGCCGCTACTTCGGCGATTATCATCAGGTTCGCATCAACATCTGCTGTGAGGTGCCGCTTAGCGCCGACCTTTTCGAGGACGCGGCCGCGCACCGCGACGCCGCCAAGCTTTTGGGCGGCAGCGTCAGCTATTCCAAGGACATCGAACACCAGGGGGTCGCCACCGACGACATCCCGGGGACCGTCGAAAAGGTGATCCAGCACTTTGTCGACCATTCGCTTTCATACCTCTCCGGCTCGGAGTTTCCCCGCAAGCTGGTACAGTCCGAATTGAAGCGGATCCTGGGCAAGAGAAAGGCATTTGTGGTCGGCGGCTACCGTGGCTGAGGCGGTAGTCGAAATCGAGAGGCTTTGCTACGGCGGCGCTGGCTTTGGCCGCATCGACGGCAAGGCCTGCTTCGTTCCGCTCACCGCGCCGGGCGACAGGGCCCGGGTCCGGGTGGTCAAGGAGAAGCGCTCTTTCGCGGAGGCCGAGGTGGTTGAGCTCTTGGAGCCTTCGCCGCTGCGCACCGAACCCGCCTGTCCCTATTTCGGGGTCTGCGGCGGGTGCGACTGGCAGCACCTCCCCTACGCCGAGCAGTTGAAGCAGAAAGGGGAGATCTTTGCCGATACGCTGGCGCGCATCGGGAAGGTGCCGCGCGAGTTGGTTTTGCCGGTCTCCCCCTCGCCTGAGTGCTACGGTTACCGCTCGCGGATCCAGCTCAAGGTCGCCCGTAAAGGCGGCTCGCCGACGCTGGGGTTTTTCAAGCGCGGCTCGCACGACGTGGTCGATCTCGCCGCCGGGTGCCCGTTGGCTGCGCCCCTTTTGAACCAGGTGCTGGCCGAAGTCAGGGGGATTTTGCCAAGGCTGCCGCAGCCTGAGGGGATATCCCAAGTGGATCTCGCCATGGGCGACGACGGCGAGTCCATCGCGGTCGTCCACTACCGCGGGCAAGACGCCGCCTCCCTTTCGGACCGGCTTCTTGCCGCCCGACCGGAGCTTCCTTCTGTAACTGGAGCTTACCTGAAGACCGGGGAGAAGGGGGAAATGAGCGCCGTCTTCGGTGTCGACTCCCTGAGCTACGGGGTTCCCGCCCGGCTTTTTCCCGGGTCGCGCGAGGTGCGGCTTCGCTTCAGCCGCGGGGGGTTCTCCCAGGTCAACTACCGCCAGAACCTGGAACTGATCAAGACGGTGGGGGAGTGGGGGGCGCTGCGGGAAGGTGCCCGGGTGCTCGACCTTTACTGCGGCAACGGCAACATCTCGGTTCCCATCGCGCCCTTGGTCGGCCAAGTGGTCGGGGTGGAAGGGTACGCTCCCTCGATCGTCGACGCCGCGGCCAACGCCGAGGCAAACGGCGCCCTCAACGCGAGCTACCAAGTTGGTGACGCGGCGCTTTCGGTGCGGCGGCTGGCAAAGCGCAAGGAAAAGTTCGACCTGGTCGTCCTCGACCCGCCGCGCGCCGGCGCCGAAGCTGCCGGGGAACTGGCGCTTTTGGCGCCGGAAAGAATCCTTTATGTGTCCTGCGACCCCGCCACCCTGGCGCGCGACCTGGGCCAGCTCCGCGGGGCCGGGTACCGGGTCGCCCGCTCCAAGCCGGTGGACATGTTCCCGCAGACCTACCACCTGGAGAGCGTGACCGAACTGATTCGGGATTGAAATACAAAATAAATACAGGTTTATGTAAAGGCGGAGGGCCTCATGTTATTCGGACTTTTCAAGAAGAAGGATCATCGTTACTACCAGACCCAGGGCGCAAAGTTCCTGGCGGCGGAGCGCTATGCCGACGCCCGGGTCGACTTTCTCGAAGCGCTGAGGCTTTGCCCCGCTGACGCCGCCACCGACCAGGGCGAAATACGCCAGGGGCTCGACCACTCGGGAAACCGCCTGGGCGAGCTCAACCTGGAGGAGGGGGAGCATTCCCTGAACCAGGGTGAGCTGCAAAAGGCGTTCGACCACTTCACCCTTGCTGGCGAACTGGCAGCGGACCAGCGGATCAAGGCCAAGGCAACGGCGGGGCTTGCCAGGGTGCAGCAGGGGAACGCGCCCCAGTCCGCGCCCGTTGCCGCTGCCGCTGCTCCCACGGCTGCCGCCGCTCCCGCCAAGGAAGTTGCCGGCCCCTACAAGCCGCATGGCGGAGGCTCCTGCACCTCCTGCGGCACCCATGCACACCAAAAGCCTCTGGAGGCTGAGCCCGCCGGATTCGATCTCGCGGAAGAAGACCAGTTCCACCTCATGGTGGCGCCGCTTCCCGGCGACCTCCCAGCCCGTTACGGCGCCATGGGAAGCAAATTTGCCCAAGCCTATCTCATGATACACGACGGAAAGGACGCTAATGCACTTCCCGTTTTGCAAGAAATGCTGTTATCTGGTGAAAATGACATTGTATTATACGAAGTGGCACTTATAATGTTTAGGGCCGGGCGCATTCATGAGAGCGAAAGCCTCTTGAATCGTGCTCTTTCGGCCAACTCGCAAAACGGCATGGTTTACATGGCGCTGGTGCAACTTCTGGCCGGCGGCGGCAGGTATGCCGAGGCGATCGCCCTGGTTGAACGGATGCAGGCAGAAGACGTGATGGCGGACCAGGCGCAGTTCATGCTGGGCGAGCTCTACGAGACGACGGGGGACGAGGCGAAGGCGATCGAGATGTGGTCGAAGGCGCTGGAGATGCCGGCCGTGGCGCGCGCCGCCGCCGAGAAGCTGGTCCCGATCCTGGGGAGCCAGGGACGTACCGAGGAAGTCAAATACCTAGCCAAAAAGTACTTAAAAGGATGCTGCTAACGTAAATACGGTTCTCCGGAGGTGCACAATGAACAAATCGGAACTCATTGAATCTCTCGCCGCAAAGAAAACCCTCTCTTTCAAGAAGGCCGAGGAGGTGGTCAACGCAGTCTTCGCCTCGATGACCGACGCCCTTTTGTCCGGCGACAGGATCGAGATCAGGGGGTTCGGAAGCTTTGTGGTGAAAGAGTACGACGCCTACACCGGCAGAAATCCAAAGACAGGCGAATCCATTTCCGTCAAGGCGAAGAAGCTTCCCTTCTTCAAGGTCGGTAAAGAACTGAAAGAGAAAGTCTCCAGCTAGGCTTAAAGCTAGGAGCAGATCGGTCTCACCTTTTTTGGCCCATTAGGCGCCTTCCGGGTAGCGCACGCCCGCAAGGCGCCTTTCACTTGTCAACGGCTCAACTTCAAAGTTGACCCAAACCTCGGAGCCACGACTTTCATATGGTCCCCACTTATTGGTCCTACATTATCGAGGGGCTGGGCGGGCTGGCGCTTTTTATCCTCGGCATGCGCACCATGTCGGAGGGGCTGCAAAAGGTGAGCGGGGAACGTCTCCGCAGGCTTTTGGAGAAGGCAACCGGTAACCGCCTCACCGCGCCTTTGGTCGGAAGTTGCCTTGCCTCGCTGTTGCAGTCCGGCAGTGCCGCCTCGGTCCTGGTGGTCGGCTTCGTCAACGCCGGGCTCCTCTCGCTGTACCAGGCCCTCGGTGTGCTTCTGGGCACCGGCATCGGCACCACCCTCGCCATTCAAATCATCGCCTTCCGGGTCACGGCGCTGGCGCTTCCCGCCATCACCGTCGGGGTCCTTTTGAGCTTCTTCTCCAAAAGCAGGCGCTTGTCGCAACTGGGCGGGTTGCTTTTGGGGGTGGGGCTCGTCTTTTTCGGCCTCTCCATCATCGAGGGGGCATCGCTTCCCTTGAGCGAAAGCGCCATCATCTCCGGGATGCGCGAGGGGCTTCCCTCGATCCGGCTGGCTGCAGTGCTCCTGGGGGCGCTCTTGACCTTCCTGGTGCAGTCGGGAAGCGCGACCTTGGGAATCGTCATCGCGCTTGCCTCGGCGGGAGTCCTCTCCTATGACGCCGCCATCGCCATGGTCATCGGCGAGGTGGCTGGAGCGGCGCTGATCCCGCTCATCGCCTCCGTCGGGGGGAGCCAAACCGCCAAAAGGGCGGTCGTCATCTACCTCTGTATCAGCTGGGGCGCCATCGCGCTCGGGCTCCTCTTCTTCCCGCTTTTCCTGCGTGCGATCAATGCCGTCTCCCCAGGCGACCTGTCGCTTTTACAGCAATCCGGCGCCGCCCCGCATGCGGTGGCCCAGGCGCTGCGGCCGTACGTCGCCAGGCACCTGGCCAACGCCCACACCATATTTACCGTCGCGTCGCTCTTGATCTTTCTTCCCCTGCTCGGCTTTTTCACCCGTTCCGCCGAAACGCTTCTACCTGCCAGGCGCTCCGAGAGCGAACCGCGCCCGAGGTTCATCGACACGCGGGTGATCAAGACGCCGACTATCGCACTGGTCCAGGCCTGGAGCGAACTCTCCCGCATGGGGGGGCTCGCCGCCGCCATGTATCGCGAACTGGTGTCGCAGTTCGACTCCTACAACCCGAAGGTCGTCGCCGCGATCAGGGACAAGGAACTGGTGCTCGACGTGCTGCACCGCGACATGTCCCATTTCCTGGTGGCGCTTTCCAGGGAGACGCTCTCGCTGGAGCGGGCCGTAGAGATACCTGCCATGCTGCAGATGGTGAACGAGATGGAGCAGGTGGGGGACCAGACCGAGGCGGTGCTGAACTACCTGGTGCGCAAGAAAGAGGAACGGCTCCGCTTTTCCAGCTCGGCCATGGAGGAGTTGAAGCGCTTCGCCACCAAGGTGGGGGAAGTCGTTTCCCTTTGCGAGCGAGTCCTTAAAGGGGAGGAGGACGAGGACCCGGCCCCCCTTCGCGCTGAGGTGGCCCTGCTTCAAGAGGAGCTGCAGGCGAGCCATCTGCGCCGGCTTAAAGTCGGCAAGTGCAGCATCGTGGCGGGGCTTCTCTACGGCGACATGATCATCGCCTTCTGCAAGATCTCCGAACTCTGCTTCTCCATCATCTCCCAGAAAAAAGGAATCGCCGCATGAACCACACCGTAGCCGCCATAGACCTTGGCACCAACACGGCGAGGCTGCTCATCGCCGGCCGGGACCCCTACCGCCAGATAGTTTTGAAACGGATCATCACCAGGCTCGGGGGGGGCTTTACCCGCGAGCGCGGGCTATCAGAGGAGGCGCAGCTTCGTTCCATCGCCGCCTTGAAGGAGTTCGCGCTCGACATGTCGCACCACGGCGTGGTCCGGCTTCGGGCGGTCGCCACCAGCGCCGTCAGGGACGCGAAAAACGGTGAAGGGTTCGTGCAAAGGGTGCTTGCCGAGACCGGCATCGCCTTGGAGGTGATCGACGGCATGGAGGAGGCGGTGCTGACGCTGAGAGGGGTGGGCTCGATCCTGGATCGCAAGGATTGCGACTTGGCTGTCTTCGACGTGGGAGGCGGGAGCACCGAGTACACCCTTGCCTCGGATCTGCAGCCGGTTTTTTCCCGCAGCCTCCCCATCGGCGTGGTCAGGCTCACCGAAGGGAAGGTCGGGGTCGTAGAGATGGAGGACAAGATCAGTCGCGAGCTGACCGCGCTGCAAAAGGACCTGGCTGCGCAGGGGCTCGAGGAACGCTTCAGGAAGTCGACCCTGGTAGGGACCGCAGGGACCGCCACGACACTTGCCGCCATAGACATGGGGATGGAAGACTACGATTACAAGCGGGTGAACAACTACACCATGCCGCTTGCCGCCGTGGAAAAGATATACCGGCAGCTACTGCCGCTGACGCCGCAACAGAGGCTCGAAGTAAAGGGGCTGGAACCAGGGCGCGAGGACCTCATCATTGCCGGTGTGCTGGTGGTTCTCACCACCATGCGCATCTTCGGCTTCGAGACCTTCAAGGTGAGTGACTCAGGGCTGCTCGAAGGGTTGATTCTCGGGGTCTGAGCCTGGTTCACGCTGCGTCTGCCGCTGATGACTCCCTTTTCTGCCTTTGCGTGGCAGCGCGAAAGGGTGCGAAAAAAGCGACAGTTGTACTATTTTTTGCACCCTTCCGTAAAATCACTGTAAATCAACCATTTACATTCCTCGCTTTCTTCGCTAGCTCCTTTCCTCTTAGGGTAAAGCGCAACCTTCGTTTCATTTTCTCCCACGCTCCCATCTCGTAACTACCTGACCTACTGTCATATCTTTTAATTTTCAAATGTAGGCACAGCACCTGCACAATGTCTGAAACTTTTCAGCTAGAAAAGACTGACAATGGGCTGCTTTGCCTGATTCAACGACTGGCTGTCGTACGAAAATCAGGTTGCTGATAGTTACCCAACTAACCTTTTGTTGCTAGCAGATGAACCATTAACAGGAAGTGGAGGTAAGAATGAGTTTGAAACGTTTGCTAAAGGTAGCTTTCGCGGCTGTTATGACGATGGCATTGGCCTCGTGCGGTGGCGGCGGAGGAGGCGGGGGGGGCGAGCCGCAGCTGACCAGCATGGGTGGAGCGTTGCAGGGGAGATCCCTGGCCCTGACCAATAGCGTGACCTCCTTCGCCGGTAGCGCCGGTTCCACCGACGGCGCCGCGTCTCAGGCGCGATTCAGCTTTCCCGGCGACGTCGCCAGCGACGGGACCAGTCTCTACGTCCTCGATACCGGCAACAGCGTCATCCGTAAGGTCGTCCTTGCTACCGGGGCCACCTCGACGATCGCAGGTCTTGCGGGGATCACCGGCTCGGGCGACGGCACCGGGGCTGCCGCGAGGTTCAACTACCCCAACGGCATCGCCTTGAGCAGCGACAACTCCACGCTGTATGTCAGCGACACCGGCAACAACACCATACGCAGCATTAACGTCGCTACCGGCGCCGTGACCACACTGGCCGGTACCGCGGGGGGCGTAGGCTCCGCTAACGGCACTGGGGGGGCAGCCAGGTTCAGCTCCCCCTCAGGCATCGCCACCGATGGGACCAACCTTTACGTCGCCGACGGCCTCAACCATCGCGTACGCAAGATTGTCCTCGCCTCGGCTGCGGTCACAACCCTTGCCGGCAGCGGCCTGCAGGATTTCGCCGACGGCACCGGCATAGCTGCCAGCTTCAACTCGCCGCGCGGCATCGCCACCGACGGCGTATCCCTCTATCTCGCGGATCAGGGCAATTCCGCGATCAGGAGGATCATCATCGCAACCGGCGTGGTCTCCACCCTGGTGCAGCCTGCCGAGGGGATCGAGTCGCCGGCCGGCATCGCGACCGACGGGACCAGCGTTTTCGTCGCCGACGCCGAGAGGAACAACCTGCGCAAGGTGGACATCGCCACTCAGGCGGTTTCCACCCTGGCTGGCGACGATGGTGGAAGCCCCGGGAGCTCCGATGCTGTGGGGGGCGCGGCCCGCTTCAGCGCCCCTGCCGGCGTGGCCTTGAACGCAGGCGTACTCTACGTGGCCGACGCAGGAAACGATCTGCTGCGCAAGGTAGCCGTCGCCACCGGGGCCAGCTCCACCCTCGCCGGGACGGTGGGATCCGCCGACGGCTTAGGGGTCGCGGCTGCCTTCACCTCCCCCTACGACCTGACCACCGACGGCAGAAACGTCTACCTGGCCGATACCAACAACCACACGGTGAGGCAGATCTCCATCGCCACGGGTGCCGTGACGACGCTCGCCGGAACTCCCGACCGCCCCGGCTCCGGCGACGGCACCGGCGCCGGAGCCTCCTTCAGGTTCCCAAGCGGCATAACCACCGACGGCACCAACCTCTTCGTCTCCGACACCGGCAACAACACGGTCAGGAAGATCGTCATCGCCACCGGAGCCGTTTCCACGCTGGCCGGCACGGCCGGGGCAACCGGTTCGGCCGACGGCGCCGGGAGCGCGGCAAGGTTCCATTCCCCCAACGGCATCACCACCGACGGGACCAACCTTTACCTTGCCGACAGCGGGAACAACGCCATCAGGAAGATCGTTATCGCCACCGGCGCGGTCTCGACGGCGGTGGCCCCCTCGGCGGGCTTAAGTTCGCCCTACGGCGTCACCACCGACGGCACCACCCTCTACATCGCCGACAGCGGTAACGACAGGATCTGCAAGTTCACATTGGCAAGCTCCGCCTTCTCCCCCTTGACGGTTACCGGCGCTGCCTTCAACTTTCCCAGCGGCATCACCACCGACGGCATCAGCCTCTTCGTCACCGACGCGGCCAACGGTTCGGTCAGCAGGATCGCCATTGCCACCGGCGTCGCCGGAGCCGTCGTCACCGGGCTCAGGAACCCCAACGGCATCACCACCGACGGCGCCACGCTCTACGTTGCCGATGCGCACGACAACACCGTGATCAGGGTGCGCTGATATGCGATGCCTCTTCATTTTACTGGCGGTATTCCTCGCGTCGGCTACGGCCCACGCGGCCGAAACTCTTTCCACCCCGAAGGAACGGACCAGCTACGCCATAGGCGTGAACCTCATCGGCAACCTGAAGCAGCAGGAGGTAGATATCGACCTGGAACTGGTGGTGAAGGGGATGCGCGACGCCCTTGCCGGCGGAAAACTCCTCATGTCCGACGAGGAACTGCGCAAGTACATAAGCTTCTATCAGCACGACGTGCGCCGGAAAGCGGCGAAGAGCAGGGGGGAAGCGGCACAGGAAAACAAGAAGGCAGGGGTGGAGTTCCTTGCCGCCAACAAGAAGGAAAAGGGTGTCGTTGCCCTTCCAAGCGGCCTGCAGTACCGGGTGCTCAAGGAAGGGACCGGCAAGCGCCCCGCCGAGGCCGACAGCGTGACTTTCCATTACCGCACCGCTTCGATCACCGGCTTCGAGTACGAAAGCTCCTATCGCATAGGGGAGCCGGCCAGGCGCCGGGTAGGGGACGGGGTGCTGCCGGGGCTGTCGGAGGCGCTCAAGCTGATGCCGGCCGGGTCCAAGTGGCAGCTTTTCCTGCCGCCGCAGTTAGCCTACGGCAACAAGGGAAACGGCAAGGTCGGCCCCAACGAAACCATCGTCTTTGAAATAGAGCTTCTCGCGGTCAACTGACAGCGGGAAGCGGCCATCTGAAAGCACCCGCAGGAGGATGCAATGAAAAAAATGATGTCAGCCATAGCGGCCATGGCCGTGACCATGTCGCTTGCGACGGCGCAGGCGGCCCCGGAACCGACGGCGCAGGCGGCCCCGGAACCGGCGTCGCAGCAAGGCGCCAAAGAGGCGGAGGCAAAGCCTGCGGTGCCGGCTGCGGCAAAAAGCGCGGCTCCGCTCAGGGAGAGGGCGCTCAGAAGCGAGATCAAGGCGCGCGGCGCGGAAATGAGGAAGAAGCTCATGGAAGAAAGCGGTGCCCCTCAGGTCCGGGACAGGCAATGAAATGTATCCAGGAGGAGAAATCTATGAGCAGGCGATTCTTGCAGCACATCTGCCTCGCGTTTGCCGTCGCTGTCCTCTCCACAGCGGCCGCGACCGCGCAGGCTGCACCCTACACGGCGCCAGGGTACACGCCGGATTACTACGAGACACCGAACTGGGCCAATTCGCCCCCCCTGCGCAAGTTCGTGGACACGCTCCCCGGCTTGAACGCTGGGGCTAAGAACAACCTGGGGCAGTACCTGCCGGTGGCCATACCCGACACCACGAGCTTTCCCGGGTCCGATTACTACGAGCTGGAGCTCGGGGAGTACACGGAGAAGATGCACTCCGACCTTCCCCCGACTACGCTGCGCGGCTACCGCCAGGTCAACACCACCGATCCCAACGTATCCGCCTTCCATTACCTGGGGCCGCTGATCATGGCGACCAAGGACCGGCCGGTCCGGGTCAAGTTCATCAACCGGCTCCCCAACGGCAGCGTGGGCAACCTCTTCGTTCCGGTCGACACCACGGTCATGGGCTCCGGCGAGGGGCCTGCCTGCACCCCGGTGGACCCGGCGGACCCGATGGGGCCGCAGAACTGCGAGATGTACACCCAGAACAGGGGCGACCTGCACCTGCACGGCGGGCGCACCCCCTGGATCAGCGACGGCACGCCGCACCAGTGGATCACCCCCGCGGCCGAGGCTACCTCCTATAAAAAAGGGGTGAGCGTGGTCAACGTCCCGGATATGTGGTTCAAGGCCGACGGCACCATGATCACCGAGGCGAGCTTCCCCGGCTCGGCCTGCGCCGGTTCCACCACCTGCGCCGAGCCGGGAGCGACCAACGACCCGGGCGAGGGGGCCCAGACCTACTACTGGACCAACCAGCAGAGTTCCAGGCTGATGTTCTACCATGACCACTCGATGGGGATCACCCGCCTCAACGTCTACGTCGGCGAGGCGGCGGGGTACCTGTTGCAGGACGACGTCGAAAAGGCGCTGGTGAACGGCGGCACGGTGAACGGCCGCAGCTTCAAGGCGGGGACCATTCCCGCCGACCAGATCCCGCTCATCATCCAGGACAAGACCTTCGTGGACGGCGATCCTGCGAGCCCGACCTACGTGAAGAAGACCGACCCGCTCTGGAACTGGGGGACCGGCCCACTGGCCTCCGCCCCCAACGCCAAAGGGGTGTTCGAGCGCGCGGCGAACACCGGCGACCTGTGGTGGCCCCACGTCTACATGCCGGCAGAGAACCCCTTCAACCCGGACCTCTCCGGCATGAGCGGCTACGGGCGCTGGTTCTACGGCCCCTGGTTCTACCCGGCGACCCCTGTCTGCGGCGAAAACGGCGCGCAGCTTCCCCTGTGCGTGGCCAAAGGGCCGGTGGCGAATCCCTACTACGATCCTACCTGCGACCCCGCCGTGGCCGGCTTCTGCCAGCCGCCGCTTATCCCCGGCACCCCCGATACCTCCTGGGGCGCCGAGGCTTTCATGGACACCATGGTGGTAAACGGCACCGCTTACCCCAAGATGACCGTGGACCCGAAGCCGTACCGGTTGCGCATCCTTAACGCGGCGCACGACCGCTTCCTCAACCTGCAGCTCTACCAGGCGGACGCGAGCGTCCAGAAGGGATGCCCCACCTGCGCAGACAATACCGAGGTGAAGATGGTCCCGGCGCTGGAGATGCCGGCCTATCCGAACTGGCCTGCCGACGCGAGGGAAGGGGGGGTACCCGACCCAGCCCTGCGCGGCCCCGCCTTCATCCAGGTGGGTAGCGAAGGGGGGCTTCTCCCCGCGCCGGTGGTGCTCCCGAACCAGCCCGTTTCCTGGAACCTCGACCCGACCACCTTCAATTTCGGCAACGTGAACGGCGGCACCCTCATCATGGGACCGGCCGAGCGCGCCGACGTCATCGTCGACTTCTCCAAGTACGCCGGCAAGACCCTGATCCTTTACAACGACGCGCCCACCGCCTTCCCGGCGCTGGTGCCGCAGTACAACTACTACACCGGCGCCCCCGACCGCACCGACATAGGCGGCATCGCCGGCACCCCGGTCGGCTTCGGCCCCAACATCCGCACCGTGATGCAGATAACCGTCACCGGCTCGGGCGGCAGCGCCCCCCCCGACGACTACAACCCGGCCATGCTGACCGAGCTGCAGAGCGCGTTCAAGACCACGCCGACCGAGGCGGGAGCCTTCTCGCTCTCCCAGGAACCGGTCGTCGTGGGGCAGAGCGCCTACAACCAGACCTACAACAAGCTCTTCCCGGCCAACTGGCCCACCTGGGGCGTTTCCAGGATCACCGACACCTCGATCAGCTTCAAACAGCCCGACGGCACGCTGGTGGAAAACTTCCCCATGAAGCCCAAGGCGATCCACGACGAGATGGGGGCCTCCTTCGACGAGTTCGGCCGCATGGCGGCGAAGCTCGGCCTGGAACTCCCCTTCACCAACGCGGCTACCGCCAACTTCGTGCTGCAGAACTACGTCGATCCGGTCACCGAGCAGCTCACCCCGGGCGGCACCCAGGTCTGGAAGATCTCGCACAACGGGGTCGATACGCACCCGGTCCACTTCCACCTGTTCGACGTGCAGATCCTGAACCGTGTTTCCTGGGACGGCATCATCAGGCTCCCCGACGCCAACGAGCTCGGGTGGAAGGACACCATCAGGGTGAGCCCGCTGGAGGACACCATCGTCGCGCTGCGCCCCATCACCCCGCAGGTGCCGTTCCCGCTCCCCGACAGCGTCCGTCCGCTCAACCCGACGGTCCCCATCGGCTCCGGCATGGGGTTCTCCCAGTCCGATCCCAAGACCGGCGGAGATTTGGGGGGCGCCATGGTCAACCAGATGTACAACTTCGGACACGAGTACGTCTGGCATTGCCACATCCTGAGCCACGAGGAAAACGACATGATGCGTTCCATGTCGTACCTGGTGCCGCCGACAGCGCCTGCGGCGCTTACCGCGGTCAGTAACGGCCCCAACGTCGATCTTTCCTTCAAGGACAACTCGGCAAGCGAGTCGAGCTTCGAGGTGCAGATCAGCAACGACCCAACCTTCCAGGCGGGGGTGTCCACCCAGGTCGTCGCCGCCAGCGTCCCGGCGTCCAAGTTCGGCGAGATTATGCAGCTCTCGGTCGATCCGGCGCTTGGGAGCTACTACCGGGTGCAGGCGCTCGACAACTACACTCCGGCCGCACCAGCGAGCTACACGCCGGAGTGGAAGGCTGCCACCAGCCGCTCCGCATGGTCCAACCTCGCCACGGTAGCCGCGATTCCGATCGACTTGACTTCCCCCGTATCCCTTTCCTTCGGGAACCAGCCGTTCGGAACGGCGAGCGCGGCGAAGACCGTCACGATTAACAACAGCGGCAGCTCCGACCTGACCGTCACCTCCGTGACCCTTGCCGGCGCGAACCCCGGCGAGTTCGCCGTCACCGCCAACAACTGCGTCACTACGCTTGCGCCTGCCGCAAGCTGCAGCATCAGCGTCAGCTTCAACCCGACCGTGGCGGCCGCAGCGAGCGCCTCGGTCACCGTGAACAGCAACGATCCGGCCCGTCCGGCGCTCACCGTCCCCGTCACCGGCACCGGCATCGCCTCAGCGCTCCCGACGCTCAACCCGCTGCAGCTCACCTTCGATCCGCAGCCCGTGGCAACGACGAGCGTCGCCAAAACGATCGTTCTCGCCAACACGGGGAACCAGGATCTGGGCGTCTCGGCGATACGGCTTACCGGCGGCACCGTCGCCGATTTCAGCGTCACCCATGACTGCCCGGTAACGCTCGCTCCCGCCGCCAGCTGCACCATCAGCGTTAGCGCCACCCCGAGCCTTGCCGGAACCGTCCTGGCCGACCTCGCCATCAATACCACGAGCCCGGCAGCAGCGACTGCCATCGTACCTCTGAGCGTCATCGGCACGGCCCCCATCGCGGTCGCCAACCCGGCGTCGGTCAACTTCGGCAGCCAGTTCGCCAAGAGCGCGAGCGCAGCGAGGCAGGTGGTCGTCTCCAACGCCGGCACCGCGCCGCTTGTCGTAAGCGGCATCGGGTTCGCCGGGAGCAACGCGGCGGACTTCTCCCAGACCGGCAACTGCGGCAGCGTTCCCATCGCGGTCGGCGCCTCCTGCACAGTCGACGTGGTCTTCACCCCGCAGGCTTTCGGTAGCCGCGCCGCTACCATGGCTGTAGCCACAAACGACCCGGTGACCCCGCTTCTCAACGTGGCGTTGGCGGGAACCGGCGTGGCGCCGGTGGGGAGCGTAGCACCTGCCTCGCTCTCCTACGGCAACGTGCTGGTGAACACCGTCAGCCTGCCGCAGACCGTGACCGTGTCCAACGCGAGCTCCGCGACTGCGCTCCAGATAAGCTCCATCACCCTTACCGGCACCGACCCGACCCACTTCGCACTCACCAGCAGCTGCGGCGCTTCCGTAGCACCTGGTGCATCCTGCAGCGTCGCGGTCAGCTTCACCCCGCTTGCCGAGGGGGCGAAGAGCGCCGCCCTCACCGTCGTCAGCAACGACCCCTTCAACGGGACGCCGACCGGCACCTTCTCGGTCCCCTTGACCGGGCTCGGGAGCACCATCACTCTCAGCTCCCAGGCGCTTTACTTCGGAGCCCAGGTGGTGAACAACAACAGCTCGAAACAGGTGGTCTCCATACTCAATACCAGCGACCTACCGATGGCCGTCAGCAACATAGCACTGGGCGGGGCCAACCCCGGCGATTTCACCCAGACCAACGGCTGCCCCCCCACCCTGGTAGGGGGCGAATCGTGCACCATCAACATCAAATTCAGGCCGACCGCGCCCGGCCCGCGTTCCGCGATCCTGTCCATCTACGACAGCGCCGCGGGGAGCCCGCAGAGCATACCGATCAGCGGCACCGGCCTGAGCGGACCTGCGGCAGGGATCGGCCCCACCTCGATCAACTTCGGCAACGTGACCCGCGGCTCGGTCAGCGCGCCCCAGACCATCACCCTCACTTCCACGGGAGGGGTTCCCCTGCTGGTCAGCAGCATCTCCGTGAACGGGACTGCCGCGGCGGACTACACGCTGGTCAACAACAACTGCCCGACCGGCGGCGCCGGGCTCGCCGCTGGAGCAAGCTGCACCGTAAGCGTCAGCTTCGCGCCTTCGAGGACCACCGGCACCCGCAACGCCCGTGTCGATTTCACCGATAACGCCAACAACAACACCAACAGCCAGAGCGTCACGCTGGTGGGCGTAGCACAGTAAAAAAGAGCGACAAGCCGGGGAGGGGGGAACCCCTCCCCGGACCGCTGCCGCCCTGGCCTTATCTTCCGGCGGCACAACATCTATCTATTCCGCGAGGTCCTCATGTGCCAGCGCTATTCGCTACGGGGAGTCCTCCTCGGCTCCCTCTTGTTTTGCCTTCCGCTCTTGCTGCCGCAGCGGACATCCGCCGCGCCGGTACTCTCGCTGATCCCTGCCGGCAGCGGCTCCTTCGTGCTGCAGGGGACCGGTTTCACCAGCGTCGCAGGCGTCGACCTCACCATCAGCTATGACAGCGCGAGGCTTACCAACCCGCGCCTGACCCAGGGACCGCTCGCCAGGGGCGCCGTCACCGCGCTCAACCGCAACGATGCCGGCACCTTGTTGGTTTCGATCATCGGGGCCCCCGCCATCAACGGCAACGGCCCGATCGCCACCCTCTTCTTCGATAGGCAAGGGGGCGACATCGGGCAAATCAGCGC
Source organism: Citrifermentans bremense R1 (assembly GCF_000426865.1). Taxonomy (GTDB): domain Bacteria; phylum Desulfobacterota; class Desulfuromonadia; order Geobacterales; family Geobacteraceae; genus Geomonas; species Geomonas bremensis. The sequence goes on along the minus strand of NZ_AUGE01000002.1, from coordinate 103,322 downwards.
GAGGGGGAGCATCATCGACACGCTTGGGTCGAAACAGGCGGTGCTCCTTTATGCCGGAAGCAGTACCGACACGGTGCAGCCACCCGCTGCCGCCCCGGCCGCTGCGACCGCCCCGGTCGCGGATTCCGCCCCCCCTGGCGGCGAGTTAGACGCAGTTGCCGAACCGGTGGCGACCCCGGTGCGAGCCGGCGCAAGGATTCTCGGCGGGAGCGTCTCGCTTCCCGCAGGCGAAGCGCCTGCCTTGCCGGGTGGAGGAGTAACCCCCGGCGGCGCCACCCAGGAGGGGGATGCGCCGCTCGCGCCAGCCGAGATAAAGCAGACGCCGACTGTCAGTCGTCCCCCGGCTGAAAAAGCTCCGGCGGAAACCGTTCCGCCGGATAACGTGCCCGCGGCAGATCCTGCTACCGCTGCGCCCATAGAGGCGGCGAGCGTGCTGGAGCACTTCCGCACCTACACCGGGCAAAGGAGCGCCGCCGGCTTCATCTCGCTCTTCGCCCCGGGGATGAACCAGTGCTTTCGCCAGGAACCGGCGGTTGGGATCAGCACCCCGGGCTCCGTCCTTGCCCTGACCATCCCGGGCAACGGCGACAAGGCGCCCAACTTCGCCTTCCAAGGGTGCCAGGCTGTCTCTTTCCGGGCCGGGCAGGATGGCTGGCTCTTGGAGGTGAAACCTGATCCCGGTGCCGAGAGCGCGCTGGTGGTAATGCTCCTTGACGGTATTCGGCAATGCCCTCTCGCGTTGGCGCCGGCCGCGGACGTGGACCTCGACGGCTCCGGGAAGGTCACCGAGGCCGATTTCGAGTCCTACCTGAAACCTGCCAAAGGGGAAGCGGCGATCAAGAGGCGCGACCTGAACGGGGACGGGCGAATAGACTACCGCGACGATTACATCTTTACCGCCAATTACCTTGCCGCTATGAGAAAAGTCGGCAGCAAATGATCGTTTTGTTCGAGAAAGGAGAAAGGGGGATTGGGAACCCAGGAATATTTTCAGGGATTTTGACATCCTACAGCAGGCGCACTATACTCATTAGCCAGTTGGCGAATCCTCTTTAATTTCGCGTCATCAGCCAAGGAGCCGGTTCGTGTACCTTAGCAAGCAGTCCTACAAGAAGATTATCGACGATCTGCGTGACGGGCTCTACATCGTGGATCGCGACCGCAAGGTAGTCTTTTGGAACCGCGCAGCCGAGCGCTTATCAGGATTCACCTCCGAAGAGGTCATCTCGAAGCGCTGTGCCGACAACATCCTTTGCCATGTCGACGACATAGGGCAAAACCTCTGCAACAGTTCCTGTCCGCTTGCCGCGACCATCGATTCCGGGATGGTCCACGATGCCGAACTCTTCCTGCACCACAAAAACGGGCACCGGATCCCGGTTTCGGTGCGGGTGGTCCCCCTGACCGACGACAAGGGGGAGGTAATCGGCGGCGTGGAGATGTTCTCGGACAGCAGCAACAAGGCAGCGAATGAACTGCGACTGCTGGAACTGGAGAAGCTTGCGCTTCTGGACGAACTGACCCAGCTCGCCAACCGCCGCTACCTGGAGCGTGAGCTCGAAGCGCGCCTCGAAGAGATGAGCCGCTACGACATCCCTTTCGGGGTCCTGTTCATGGATCTCGACGATTTCAAAAGGGTGAACGACGACTACGGCCACGAAACCGGAGACCGCGTGCTCAGCTTCGTGGGTGGAACCCTGAGCGCCAACTCCCGTCCCTTCGACCTCTACGGTCGCTGGGGAGGGGAGGAATTCGTAGGGATCGTGCGCAACGTCACCGCCGCCAATCTGAAGCACATGGGCCAGCGCCTGCGCAAGCTGGTGGAGAAGTCCTTCCTGCTGGTAGGGGAGGAGAGGCTCAGGGTAACCATCTCCATCGGCGCTACCATGGCGCTTCCGGAAGACACGCTTCAGTCTTTGCTGCAGCGCGCCGACCTCCTCATGTACCAAAGCAAGGGCGCCGGCAAAAACCGTCTTACCATCGGCTGACGTCCCGACCAGGCTAAGCGTCGCAGACAAAGAGCTGGCTCCCTGGCCGGCCGCTTCGACCTTTGCTTTACTTACCGCCCGAGGCTTGTGCCATGAAAAGCGCTTTGGACTGGCAGGTGTATTTAAGGAGGGCAGTGCTGCCGCTGGCTGCCTGGACTGTTTTTATTGCACTTCTTGCCGGGACCAACATGTTCTTGCACCATCAGGACTCGCTGAAGGAGGCGGAAAACGAGGCCCGCGACTACTTCCGTCTGAACATGGCCTACCGGGCCTGGGGATCGTCGGTGGGAGGAGTCTACACCTTCAAGGAAAAGGTCGCCCCGAACCCCTACCTCAAGGTGCCGCAGCGCGACGTCGCCACCACCGACGGCATCCACCTCACCCTGGTCAATCCTGCCTACATGACCCGCATGGTCTTCGACGGCATCGCCAAAGCAACCGACACTCCCATCATCAACCGGATAGTGAGCCTGAAGCCGCTTAACCCCCAGAACGCGCCTGATGCCTGGGAGCGCGAGTCCCTGATGCAGTTCGAACAGGGGAGCGTGGTGGAACGTTCCCATACCACCGACATCAACGGCAAGCCCTACCTGCGTTTCATCTCCGCCTTCATTGCCGATGAGTCCTGCCTCAAATGCCATATCGGCCAAGGGTACAAAAAAGGTGATCTGCTGGGCGGCATCGTCATCTCCATACCGCTTGAGGGGTATTTCAAGGCCGACAGCCAGACCAGGAAGACATTCTCGGCCGCTTACTTTTTGCTCTGGGCTGTGGGAAGCGGGGGGATCCTGGCATCGGTGCGGCGCCGGCACGATTACGAGGAGGAACTGCGCGCCGGTGAAGAAAAGTTCCGCACCGTTTGCGACTGGACCCAGGATTGGGAGTACTGGAAAGACCAGCAAGGGGAGATGCGCTACGTCTCTCCCTCCTGCTTAGATATTACCGGTTATAGCGCCCAGGAATTCATGGACGACAGCGAACTGGCGCAGCGCCTGGTTCATCCTGATGACAGTGAAGCATTCGCAAATCACCTTGAACAGGGCGTGGCGGGGTCGCCTCCGGACTCCATCGAGTTCCGCATCGCCACCAAAAGCGGCGCTGTCCGCTGGATCCATCACGCCTGCCGCCCCGTCTTTTCCAACGGGAATTTCCTGGGGCGCCGCGTATCCAACCGGGACGTCACCGACCGGAAAATCGCGGAGCAGGAACTGGCCATCCGCGCGGAACTTCTGAACTGCGTCAGCGATTCCGTCTTCGTGGTAAGCCTTGACGGTAAGATCCTGGAGGTAAACGACGCCGCCTGGCGTACCCGCGGCTTCAGCCGCGAGGAAATTCTGGCAATGAGCTTCGGCGATCTGGTCGGCCCGCGGTATGCCGATGCGTTCCCGGAGCGTCTGCGCCTGATCGCGCAGCACCGCGAAGGGTTCCTGGAATCCGAGCACCGTCTGAAGGAGGGCGGGGTGATCTCGGTGGAGATCGACAGCCGCGTCATAGATTACCGCGGGGAAAGCGCCGTACTTTGCAGCGTGCGCGACGTCACCGAACGCAAGGAAACCGTGCAGATACTGCGCCGGTCCGAGCGCTTCAACGTGTCGCTGAACCGAATCTCACAGGCTTTTTTGACCAGCAGCGAAGAGCAGCAGATGTACCAGGAACTCCTGGTGGCGCTGCTCGAGGTTATGGATAGCCCCCAGGGCCTGGTCGGCTATCTGGACGATGCCGGAGCCCTGGTATTGTCGGCTGTATCGGTCGACAGCGGCGGCCCGAAGGCCACCCACGTCGTCATTTCGGAGGCACGTTGGGGGGAGACGTTCTGGGGGGTGACGCTGCGCAGCGGCGAAGCGCGCTACTCTAACCATCCGCAGAACCTGCCCGTCTGGCACTTCGAGGTAGAGCGCCTTCTCATGGCCCCCCTGGTCTACCAGGGTAAGCCGAGCGCGCTTTTGATGGTCGCCAACCGCCCCGGCGACTACACGGAAGAGGACCTGCAGATGCTGCAGGGGATAGGGGCGCAGATCGCGCCGGTCTTGAAGGCGAGGCTCGAACAGCAGCAGGCCGTGGCCGCTTTGCGGGAGAACGAGGGGAAGCTGCAGATCATCTTCGACGTGATCCAGGCAGGCGTGATCCAGGTCGACCCCGCAGGAGCGGTGATCTACGCCAACCAGCACATGGCAGAGATGTTCGGTATGCCTATGGAGGAACTGATCGGCTCCGATTACTGCAGCCACGTCGCGCCGGAGCAGCGTCGGTTGGCCGGGACATCACTCCGGCTGCTTCTGACCGGCGAGCTGGAGTCGGCTCATTACGAGAGGCACTACCAGCGCAAGGACGGCACCGTGTTCTGGGGGTACCTGACCGGACGCAGGCTGGTCGGCCCCGACGGCAAGCCGGCCGAACTGGTCGCCACCATCACCGACATGACCGATCTCAAGTCTGCCGAAGAGAAGCGCCACAGAAGCGAGCAGCAGATGCTGCACGTGCAAAAGCTGGAGAGCCTCGGCGTTTTGGCCGGCGGCATAGCGCACGACTTCAACAACATCCTCCTAGCCATCATGGGGAACACGAGCCTCGCCCTGCAGCGCGTTGATCAGGGCTCGCCCCTTAAGCAGCACCTGCTGCAGATCGAGAAGGCCTCCGAGAAGGCCGCCGACCTGGCGCGCCAGATGCTGGCCTACTCCGGCAAGGGGCGCTTCGTCCTGGAGGCGCTGGACCTGAACCGGGTGGTTCGCGAGATGACCTCCATGCTGGAGGTGTCGCTCAGTAAGAAGGCCGTGCTCCGTTTCCACCTGGCCGAGGAGTTGCCGGGGATCGTCGCCGACCCGACCCAGATCCGGCAGATCATCATGAACCTCGCCATCAACGCGTCGGAGGCAATAGGGGAGAAGAGCGGGGAAATCACCATAGCGACCGGCTCCCTGATATGCGACAGCCACTACCTTGCCGAAAATTGGCTGGACGAGCACCTCCTCGAGGGGCGTTATGTCTATCTCGAGGTGACCGACAACGGCTGCGGCATGTCCACGGAGACCGTTGACAGGATCTTCGAACCTTTTTTCACCACCAAGTTCACCGGGCGCGGGCTCGGCATGGCGGCCATACTCGGCATCGTGCGCGGGCACAAGGGAGTCATCAAGGTCTACAGCGAGCCGGGTAAGGGCAGCAGCTTCAAGATCCTGCTCCCCGCCACTGAGGCAGCAGTGCTCCCCACCGCCGCAGTCAACATGGCAGAGCATTGGAGGGGGGCGGGTACCGTGCTCCTGGTCGACGACGAGGAAAGCGTGCGCGACGTGGCGAGCGCGATGCTGCACGAACTGGGCTTTGTGGTCATCTCTGCGGCGGACGGAAGGCAGGCGCTGGAGTTGTACCGCAGGCACGGGGAGGGGATAGCCCTTGTCCTGATGGATCTGAACATGCCCAACCTAAGCGGCGAAGAGGCCTTCCACGAACTGCGCAAGATGGACGCGGAGGTGAGAGTGATCCTCTCCAGCGGTTTCAGCGAGCAGGAGGTAACCCGCAAATTCCTCGGCAAAGGGCTTGAGGGATTCGTTCAGAAGCCTTATACGCTCGCCGCGCTGCGAGCCGTGTTGAGTCAGGCGCTGTCGAATAAGGGTTCCAAATCCCCCGAGGGGCAGCAAAACGGCCAGTAGCAAGCACTCTCTTTGTTCGCTTTCCTTGCCTTAAAAATCCCGCAGGGAATTCCCTTGGATTAAACAGATGGTAGACTCGAAAAGTCCTGCCGGAGCCTGCAGGCTCTGCGGGAACAAACGCCAACGGAAAAGGGGGTATCGACATGCGTCTCACCTATGCGAAGCGATGCGGTTGCGCGGTTTTGGTCCTTTTGGCAGCGACGGCGCTCTGGAGCGGCTGTACCCACAACAAAGCTGAATCGAGGCCGCCGGCGGAGATGGCAGACGAGCCTATGGATCCGGCCGATGCCGCCATCGACCCGGCTCATTGGGGGAGGCTCTACCCGGTGCACTATCAGCAGTGGAAGCTCACCAGCGAGCCGACTCCGGCAGGCCTGAGCAAGTACAAACGCGGGTACGACGTAGGAGAAGAGCGGCGCGACAAGCTGGACGAGTACCCATTCCTCGCGCTTTTGTACAGCGGATGGGGGTTCGGCGCGGAATACAACGAGCCGCGCGGGCATTACTACATGGTGCAAGACCAGCTTGAGGTGGATCCCGGCAGGCTCAAGGCCGGGGGCGCCTGCCTCACCTGCAAAACCCCCTACGCGCCGAAGCTGCAAAAGGAGATGGGGAGAGCCTACTTCGCGACCCCTTACAAGGAAGTGCTGGCGAGGCTTCCCAAACAGAACCAGACGCTCGGGGTGGCCTGCATCGACTGCCACGACAACCGCGGCATGGAGCTGAGAATTTCACGCGAGTTCACGCTGGGCAAGGCGCTCAGGAAGATCGGGGTGGACCCGGCCAAACTCAATAGGGAGCAGAAGAGGACGCTTGTCTGCGCCCAGTGCCACGTTACCTACATGATCCCCAAGGACAAGGATATGCATTCGACGGACGTGGTGTTTCCCTGGGCGGGGAGCAGGGAAGGGGGGATACCGATCGAGAACATCATCAAGGACATCAAGAGTTCCCCTTCGCACCTGGAGTGGACCCAGGCGGTAACCGGCTTCAAGCTCGCCTTTTTACGGCACCCCGAATACGAGTTTTACTCCAACAACAGCCCCCACTGGTCCGCTGGCGTTACCTGCGCCGACTGCCATATGCCGATGATGACCGTCAGCCACGAGAGCCTGACCGACCACAGGATCATGAGCCCGCTAAAGGGTGAGATGACGCAGTGCGCCGGTTGCCACGAGGAGAAAGCGCCGGAGTTGCGCGCCAAGGTGATCGCGATGCAGGACCGCTTTATCGGCAGCTACCTGAAAACCGGGTATGCTGTCGCAGCCGACGCCAAGCTTTTCGAGATGGCCAACAAGGCGAAAGCGGCAGGCAAGCAGATCGACAACGAGGTCTACGGCATAGCCAGGGAGAATTACGAGCAGGCCTTTTACCGCCTTATCTTCGTAGGCGCCGAGAACTCCACCGGCTTCCATAACCCCAAAGAGGGGCTGCGGGTCCTGGACGACGCCGCGCGCCACGCGGCCACCGCCGACATGCACCTGCGCCAGATGCTGGCAAAGGCGGGGGAGCGGGTACCGGAACAGGTCGACCTTGAGCTTCCCAAGTACACCGGCAACCGCGGTACGAAGCATCTGCCGTTCCGACCGGAACATGAGATCAAGGCGCCCATCGTGAAATAGGTGCTCCGAAGCTTAAGATGCCTTCGCGGAACGCTCCCGCGAAGGCATCTTTCGTTTCAGGCGTCCCCCTCCTTGGAATTGGCGGGGGGACTGGCTCCGAAGGTGCCTGTCCCCCTAGCCATGTCCCCCCAGCTACGGACGAAACAGGAACCGCGAGAAGGATTCGTCGTCGACCGCAAGTATCTTCTAGGGAGACATTCAGATTGATTTTTAAGCGTTGGGGTCCCGACTCTGTCTATGGCATCGGCAGATACTCGACGCAGTTAATCGAGCATGCGCTGTGACTTGTAACTGTGATCTATATCTAGCTATTTCGACCGCTATGCTTAAGTGTTCCTTATTCAACCGCCTTGACTGAGTAGCCGCAGCCCGATAGACTTGCGAGCGGCAAATTAACGATCTTCATGGAGGGCTACGTGGAAAAAAAGAACTGGACCATTCCCGAGCTTCTAGAGTTGTCTGGAGGTTACTGGAGCACCTGCGCTCTGCATGCCGGCGTCAAGCTCGACGTCTTCAGCCAGCTCGACAAAGGTCCGCTCCCTGCCGAAACAGTAGCTGCCAGAGTAAAGAGCGACGAACGAGGCATCTCCATGCTGCTGCACGCGCTGGTGGCGTTGGGGCTGCTGGAAAAACAGGGTGAGAATTTCGCTGCCACCCCCTTCGCCGCCACCTATCTGTCCCGCAATTCCCACGAATATCTTGGGCACATCATCATGCACCACCATCACCTGATGGCGAGCTGGGCCAACCTGGACCAGGCCGTGCGCACGGGCGAGCCGGTCCGCGAGAGGGTCTCGCACGAGGACGTCGAGTCGTCGCGGGAAAGCTTCCTGATGGGGATGTTCAACCTGGCCATGCAGCTCGCGCCGCGGGTGGTGCCGCAGATCGATCTTTCCGGGCGCCGCCGCCTCCTCGACATCGGGGGCGGGCCGGGGACCTACGCCATCTATTTCTGTAAGCAGAACCCCGATCTCGATGCCGTTATTTGCGATCTGCCGACCACCCGCAGCTTCGCGGAAAAGACGGTGGCGCACTTCGAACTTTCGGACCGGATCGGATTCATCGACGTAGATTTCGAAAAGGAAGAGCTCCCTGAGGGGTTCGACGTGGCGTGGCTGTCGCACGTGCTGCACGGCATAGGCCCTGCCGCTTGCGAGAGCCTGCTGAAGAAGGCGGTGACCGCTTTGGAGCCGGGCGGGCTGGTCCTGGTCCAGGAGTTCATCCTGGACGACACGAGGGACGCTCCCGTCTTCCCCGCGCTCTTCTCCTTGAACATGCTGCTTGGCACCCCCGAGGGGCAGTCGTACAGCGAGGCTGAGATCGTCAGAATGCTGCAGAGTGCGGGTGCGAAAGAAGTGCATCGCCTGCCGATCCAGCTTCCCAACGGAGCCGGGATTATTGCAGGGACAAAAAGCAGGGGCTAGGGGCTGGGGCTGTTTGCAACGGGGGAGGTTTCTATGGAATACCAGGGGCACTCGAAGGACCAGATGCATTCTCCAAATCATTCCGACCGCAGCACCTGGTTGGTGTTTCCGCTTTTCGCGGCAGCTTGCGCCGTTGTCGCCGTTATCCTGCTCTTGAGCTCCGGGCTCGGCTCCCGGGTCCATCTCTGGCACTTCAGGACCGGCTTCGCCCTGATCAAGGCAGCCGGCTATATCGGTCTTGGCTGCGCGTTGCTGGCGCTGGTATCCGGGCTCATCTCGATCCGGAAGCGGCATGCCAAGGGGATTCTCCTTTCACTGCTCGCCTTGCTGCTGGCGCTGGCTGCTTTCGGCATCCCGCTGTACTGGAAGACGCAGGCGCAGGCTTATCCCCGCATCCATGACATCTCCACCGACCTCCAGCATCCTCCCGCCTTCGTCGCCATCAGTTCGGCGCGCCACGCCGGGGTCCGTTACCCTGGCGCGGCTGTGGCGGCAATGCAGCAAAAGGCCTATCCAGATTTGAAGACAGTGGTGCTTCCTTATCCTCAGGTGGAAGCGTACAAGGTTGCGCTACTGGCGACGCGCGACATGGGTTGGGACATCGTGGCGGAACTTCCTGCCGAGGGGAAGATAGAGGCGACCGACACCACCAAGTGGTTCGGCTTCAAGGATGACATCGTCATCCGGATCCAGCCCGCGGGGAATCGTTCCCTGCTGGACGTACGCTCCGTCTCAAGAGAAGGCATAAGCGACGTCGGCACCAATGCGAAAAGGATCCGCGCCTACCTGTCGAAGGTGGTTCCAGGAGAAGTGAAACCGTAGTTCGCTACCGTGCATAAAAAAGGGGGACCGGCTACTTTTTGAAATCAAAAAGTAGCCGGTCCCCTTTTCACTCTGTACTCTGCTTACCTTTTTAATTGCGGCTTCTGCCGTTAAATTAAGCTGCTGCTGAGCCTGTAGCCAGATCGGCGCAGCAATCCTCTTCGCCACCCTCTCAAGCTCCCCAGAAAAAAAGCCCACGCAGCTTCGCAGAGTTAGCTCCCGGTCCAGGTGTGTATACCTGAACCTGGGCCGCTCATGGCACAGCTTCTGCTAACCAAGCTGCATCAGGGCAACGGCGCCCGGCACGCTTGACGGGGCGAAAGCTCCTGAGGAGGGCGAGATGGCTGGAGTTAACAAGGCCCAGGTTTTCATCGGCGACACCACGCTGCGAGACGGCGAACAGACGGCAGGGGTGGTCTTTACCGCAAAGGAAAAGATCTCCATCGCCAGGCACTTGGACGCCATGGGCGTCCACGAACTGGAATGCGGCATACCCGCCATGGGCGAGGAGGAGCGCGACTCGATCCGGGCACTGGTGGCGTTGGGCCTTTCGGCCCGGCTCATCACCTGGAACCGCGCGCTGGTTCAAGACATCGAGGCAAGCATCGCCTGCGGCATAAAAGCCGTGGATATCTCGCTCAGCGTCTCGGACATCATGATCGAACACAAGATCAACAAGAGCAGGGATTTCGTGAAGGAACAGCTGAAGCGGGCGCTATGCTTTGCCAAGGAGAAGGGGCTCTACGTCTGCGTCGGGGGCGAGGACGCCAGCCGCGCCGACAGCGACTTCCTGATCCAGCTGATGCAGATCGCCCAAGCAAACGGCGCCGACCGCTTCCGTTTCTGCGACACGCTCGGCATCCTCGATCCCTTCGCGATGTTCGAAATGGTAAGGCGCCTGAAGGGCGCGGTCCCAGGACTCGACATCGAGGTGCACACCCACAACGACCTGGGGCTTGCCACGGCGAACGCCCTGGCCGGGGTGAGGGGAGGGGCTTCCTACGTCAGCACCACGGTCAACGGCCTCGGCGAACGGGCTGGCAATGCGGCATTGGAAGAGGTGGTCATGGCGCTGAAGGTTGCCTGCGGCATCGACGTCGGCATCGACACCAGGCGCTTTCAATCGGTGTCCCGGCTGGTGGGGCGCGCCTCCAACCGCGAGGTTCCTCCCTGGAAGGCTGTTGTGGGCGAGCGGGTCTTCTCCCACGAGTCGGGGCTGCATGCCGACGGCGTGCTGAAGGACCCGACCAACTACGAGGGGTTCACCCCCGAGGAGGTGGGGCTGAAAAGGCACATCGTAGCGGGAAAGCATTCCGGGACCAACGGGATCGTGGAAAGCTACCGCCAGATCGGCATCCCCATTTCCAGGGAAGAGGCGCAGGGACTGATGGACAAGGTGAGGAGCACGGCGCAGCGCATCAAGGGGCCCCTGGCGCCGATGGACCTGGTCAAGCTGCACCAGGGAAAAGGGGCTTCGCTCGCTGCCTGACGTTGCATAAAACTTAGGCAGAAAAATAGGCAGATGGTTGGAGGTCAAGCCGCCATTCATTGCCACTGAAAGCTAAAATGATGCAATAACGGCAGCTTGAAAGTTGGCACGCAAGCTGCTAAGAGAAAGACAAAACCGAATACGGGGATACACCGATGTACCCCCATCACCCGGCAGTATGGCAAAGGCGCCCACGTTAGCAGTAACGGAGCGCCTTTTTTATTTGGGCCCCGCAAACCAAACGGGCCCCGCACCGCAGTCTACCCTTGAGGGATCATGCCAGGTGCCAGGATTGCCGGACAGGCCGGCAACGGCGACCAAGCGGTTCTGCCTGAGGGCGGAAGCGGTCAGTGGGGCAAAAAGGAGAGGAACAATGAGACAGATCGCGATTTACGGCAAGGGCGGCATCGGCAAATCCACCACTACCCAGAACACCGTGGCAGGCCTCGCCTCCATCGGCAAGAAGGTCATGATCGTAGGCTGCGACCCCAAGGCCGACTCCACCCGTCTCATCCTGCACGCCAAGGCGCAGTCGACCGTTATGGACCTGGTCCGCGAGCTGGGCACGGTAGAGGACCTGGAGCTTGAGGACGTCATGAAGGTAGGTTACGGCGATGTGAAATGCGTCGAGTCCGGCGGACCGGAGCCGGGCGTCGGCTGTGCCGGCCGCGGCGTCATCACCGCCATCAACTTCCTGGAGGAAAACGGCGCCTACACACCCGACCTCGACTTCGTCTTTTACGACGTTCTGGGCGACGTCGTCTGCGGCGGTTTCGCCATGCCGATCCGCGAAGGGAAGGCCGAGGAGATCTACATCGTCTGCTCCGGCGAGATGATGGCTATGTACGCCGCCAACAACATCGCCAAGGGGATCCTGAAGTACGCCTCCTCCGGCAAGGTCAGGCTGGCCGGCCTCATCTGCAACGCGAGGAAGACGGACAAGGAGTACGAGCTTATCGACGCGCTGGCCAAGAAGCTCGGCACCCAGATGATCCACTTCGTTCCCCGCGACAACCAGGTGCAGCGCGCCGAACTGCGCAGGATGACCGTCATCGAGTATTCCCCCGAGCACCCGCAGGCCAACGAATACCGCTCCCTGGCCCAGAAGATCGCCGACAACAAGATGCTGGTGGTCCCGACCCCGCTGGAGATGGAAGAGCTGGAAGACCTGCTGATGGAGTTCGGCATCATGGAGGCCGAGGACGAGTCGATCGTGGGCGTGGCCGAGGCGGCAGTGGTTTAATCTGACCTATTACCGGATGAAGCCTTAGACCAAATCCCCCCCTGCCCCCCTTCTCGAAGGGGGGAGCAATCGCGGCATCAGGAGGAAGGCGAAGCGGCGGCCGGTACCAATAAGGAGACTTATATGTCTGAGGCACCAATAAAGAAGGTAGAAGGAATCACCAAGGAATCTACCCAGGCGATGATCGACCACGCCCTGGAGATCTATCCGGAGAAGGCCAAGAAGAAGAGGGCGCCGCACTTGGCCCCCAACGAGGGGGAAGGGGCTTGCGTGAAGAGCAACCGCAAGACCGTCCCCGGCATCATGAGCGCCCGCGGCTGCGCCTACGCAGGGGCCAAAGGGGTGGTCTGGGGCCCGATCCGGGACATGGTGCACGTCTCCCACGGTCCGGTCGGTTGCGGCTGGTACTCCTGGGGGACCCGCCGCAACCTGGTCACCGGCGTGAACGGCGTCAGCCAGTTCGCCATGCAGTTCACCTCCGACTTCCAGGAAAAGGACATCGTCTACGGCGGCGACAAGAAGTTGAAGACCCTGCTGGCCGAGGCGCACGACCTTTTCCCGCTGGCCAAAGGGATCTCGGTCCTTTCCGAATGCCCGGTCGGTCTCATCGGCGACGACATCAACTCCGTGGCGAAGGTTGCCTCGCAGGAACTGGAGATCCCGGTCATCCCTTGCAACTGCGAGGGGTTCCGCGGCGTGTCCCAGTCCCTTGGCCACCACATCTCCAACGACACCATCCGCGACCACATTATCGGCACCCGCGAATTCGCCGAGCCGGAGACCCCGTACGACATCGCCCTCATCGGCGACTACAACATCGGCGGCGACGTCTGGAGCGTTAAACCTCTGCTTGAAGAAATAGGGTTGAACGTCAAGGCGGTATGGACCGGCGACGGCGAACTGGAAAAGATCGCCGCGACGCACAAGGTCAAGCTGAACCTGATCCACTGCTACCGTTCCATGAACTACATGTGCCGCGTCATGGAAGAGAAGTACGGCATCCCCTGGCTGGAGTTCAACTTCTTCGGTCCGACCAAGATCCGCGAGAGCCTGAGGAAGATCGCCGAGTACTTCGATGACAACATCAAGGAGAAGGTGGAAAAGGCGATCGCCAAGTACGACCCGATCATGCAGGCGGTAATCGACGAGTACCGCCCGCGCCTGGAAGGAAAGAAGGTGATGCTCTACGTCGGCGGCCTGCGCCCCCGTCACACCGTTAACGCCTACGCAGACCTCGGCATGACCGTGGTCGGTTCCGGTTACGAGTTCGCCCATGGCGACGACTACGAAAGAACCTCCGTGGAGATGCCTGAGGCGACCGTGATCTACGACGACGCGTCCGAGCACGAGCTGGAGCAGTTCGTGGATGAGCTCCGTCCCGACCTGATCGGCTCAGGCATCAAGGAGAAGTACCTGTTCCAGAAGATGGGCATCCCGTTCCGCCAGATGCACAGTTGGGACTACTCCGGTCCGTACCACGCCTATAACGGCTTCCCGATCTTCGCCCGCGACGTCGACATGGCCGTCAACAGCCCGACCTGGAAGCTGGTGAAGGCGCCCTTTTAGTGAACCAGATAAAGATTGAGATAAAGATTAAGTAAAGTCAGTAAGGGAGTTGGCAGTATCTGTTTCAGCTTCTTCTCAATCTTAATCTCAATCTTAATCTCAATCTTAATCTCGATTTTAAGGAGCACTACTATGACTGCAGAAGCTGCCGTGAAATACGTCACCGAGATTCCCGAAGAGGAAGTGAAACGGGTTTCCGCGTGGATCAATACCGAGGAGTACAAGGAGAAGAACTTCGCCCGCCAGGCGCTGGTGATCAACCCGCCGCACGCCTGCCAACCGCTGGGCGCGGAACTCGCCGCGCACGGCTTCGAGGGGACGCTCCCCTTCGTGCACGGATCGCAAGGGTGCGCCTCGTACTACCGCTCCACCTTCAACCGCCACTTCCGCGAGCCGGCTCCGGCAGTGTCCGACTCCATGACCGAGGACGGCGCGGTGTTCGGTGGGCAGAACAACCTGCACGAGGCCCTGGAGAACGCCTACACCATCTATAAGCCCAAGATGATGGCGGTCTTCACCTCCTGCATGCCGGAGGTCATCGGCGACGACCTGACCGCGTTCATCAAGAACGCGAGAAACAAGGGGATCGTGCCGCAGGACTACCCGCTCCCCTACGCCAACACCCCGAGCTTCAACGGCTCGCACGTTCACGGCTACGACGCCATGCTTCTCTCCATCCTGCAGTCGCTGACCGAGGGGAAGAAAGTCGAGGGGCGCTGCACCGGTAAGTTGAACTTGATCCCGGGCTTTGACTGCAACACCGGGAACTACCGGGAGTACAAGAGGATCCTGAAGGAATTCGGCATCCCCTACACGCTTTTGGCCGATATCTCCGACACCTTCGATTCGCCCCTGGACGGCACCTACCGCCCCTATCCGGGCGGCACCAAGCTCGAAGACGCGGCTGACTCCATCAACGGCAAGGCCACTCTGACCGTGGCGCCTTTTTCCAGCGCCAAGACCTTTACCTGGATCAAGGACAACTACTCCGGGACCCACGTCTCGCTGCCGACCCCGTTCGGCGTTGCCAAGACCGACGCGCTGCTTTTGAAGCTCTCCGAACTCTTCGGCAAGCCGGTACCCGCGTCCCTCAAGGCCGAACGCGGCTACGCCGTCGACGCCATGACCGACGCGCACCAGTACATTCACGGCAAGAAGTTCGCCCTTTACGGCGACCCGGACTACCTGATCGGGTATGTCTCCTTCCTACTGGAGATGGGTGCCAAGCCGTACCACATCCTTTGCAGCAAGGGGAACAAAAAGGTCGAGAAAGAGCTCCAGGCGCTTCTTGACAGTTCCCCAGACGGCAAGGGGTGCAATATCTACATGGGCAAGGACCTCTGGCACATGAGGAGTCTGCTGATGACCGACCCGGTCGACGCGATGATCGGCGACACCCACGGCAAGTTCGCGGCGCGCGACGCAGGCATCCCGCTCTTCCGGTTCGGCTTCCCGGTCTTCGACCGCGTCAACCTGCACCGTTCGCCCCTCATCGGCTACCAGGGCGCCATCAACATGCTGACCGCCATCTGCAACAAGTTCATCGAGATACGAGACGAGACCTGCGAGGACCGGCACTTCGAGATGATGAGATAAAAACCCAAAACCATTAGCAAGGAGATTGAGAGGAAACCTGAGTAAGCAAAGGCAAGGAGAGAAGCACAAGAAGGTTTAAAACTCAAGTCTTTGTCTTTCCTCAGAAGTCCTCAGATGTTCTCCTTGCTAATGGTTTTAAAAGGAGGCTCCAATGGCGAAGCCAGACTGGTACGACACAACTGATTGCGACACTCACGATGCCGGGGCTCCTAAGTTCTGCAAAAAGTCGGAACCGGGCGAGGGAACGGAACGAAGCTGCGCCTACGACGGCGCCCGCGTGGTCCTCATGCCCATTACCGACGTCATCCACCTGGTGCACGGCCCCATCGCCTGCGCCGGAAACTCCTGGGACAACCGCGGGGCACGCTCCTCGGATTCCCAGATCTACCGCCGCGGCTTCACTACGGAGATGTTGCAAAACGACGTGATCTTCGGCGGCGAAAAGAAGCTCTACCGCGCCATCCAGGAACTGGCGGCACGCTACCCGGAGGCAAAGGCGATCTTCGTCTACGCCACGTGCGTTACCTCAATGACCGGCGACGACATCGAGGCGGTCTGCAAAGCGGCACAGGACAAGGTGAGCGTCCCGGTGATCCCGGTGAACACGCCGGGCTTCATCGGCGACAAGAACATCGGCAACCGCCTGGCCGGCGAGACCCTCTTCAAATACGTGATCGGTACGGCGGAGCCGGAATACACGACGGATTACGACATCAACCTGATCGGCGAGTACAACATCGCCGGCGACCTCTGGGGGATGCTGCCGCTCTTCGACCGGCTCGGGATCCGCGTCCTCTCCTGCATCAGCGGCGACGCCAAGTTCGAGGAGCTGCGCTACGCGCATCGCGCCAAGCTGAACATCATCGTCTGCTCCAAAAGCCTCACCAACCTCGCCAAGAAAATGCAGAAGGTGTACGGCATACCGTACCTGGAGGAATCCTTCTACGGCATGACCGATGTCGCCAAGGCGCTGCGGGACATAGCGCGGGAGTTGGACGACCGGGTGAACGGCCTGGAGAAGGGGGTGATGCAGGACCGGGTGGAAAAGCTGATCGCCGAGTGCGAGGAGGCTTGTCGCGCGGAGCTTACTCCCTACCGGGAGAGGCTCTCCGGGAAGAAGGCGGTGCTTTTTACCGGGGGGGTGAAAACCTGGTCCATGGTGAACGCGCTGGCGGAGCTGGGGGTGGAGATTCTCGCCGCCGGAACTCAGAATTCCACGTTGGAAGACTTCTACCGCATGAAGGCGTTGATGCACGAGGATGCCTCCATCATCGCGGACACCAGTACGGCCGGCCTTCTTTCGGTCATGTACGAAAAGCTCCCCGACCTGATCGTCGCGGGGGGGAAGACCAAGTTCCTGGCGCTGAAGACAAAGACGCCGTTTCTGGACATTAACCACGGACGCTCGCACCCTTACGCGGGTTACGCCGGGATGGTCACCTTTGCCAAACAGCTAGACCTCACGGTGAATAACCCGATCTGGCCGGTCCTGAACGAAAAGGCGCCGTGGGAGAAAGATGCCGAGGCCCAAAAAGCGGACCTGGCCTACACAGCCGGGCACGCCGCACGCTTCGCCGCCGAGGAGATCAAGGCCTCGCGGGTCAAGGTGCCTACCAAGAACGCCACGGTAAACCCGCAGAAGAACTCGCCAGCGCTGGGGGCGACGCTCGCTTATCTCGGCATCGACGGGATGCTGGGGCTTTTGCACGGCGCCCAGGGATGTTCCACCTTCATCAGGCTGCAGCTCTCACGGCATTTCAAGGAATCGATCGCGCTCAACTCAACCAGCATGAGCGAAGAGGCCGCTATCTTCGGCGGCTGGGACAACCTGAGGATCGGCCTGAACCGGGTTATGGAGAAGTTCAAGCCTGAGGTGGTGGGGGTGATGACCACCGGGCTCACCGAGACCATGGGGGACGACGTCAGGAGCGCCATCGTCAAGTTCCGCGAGGCGCATCCGGAGCACGACTCGATTCCCGTAATCCACGCCTCGACCCCGGATTACTGCGGTTCGATGCAAGAGGGTTACGCCGCTGCGGTCGAGGCCATCTTGGCGACGGTGCCGGAAGGTGGCATCGGGATACCTGGACAGGTAAATATCCTTCCTGGTTGCCAGCTAACTCCTGCCGAGATCGAGGAAATCGCAGAAATCTGCGAGGCGTTCGGGCTGGATCCAGTGGTGGTGCCCGACATCTCCAACGCGCTGGACGGGCACATCGATGCGACCGTGTCGGCGCTCTCCGTAGGGGGCACCGCCATCGAGCGGATCAAGGCTGCGGGACGGAGCGAGGCGACGCTATATTTCGGCGATTCGCTCGCGGACGCGGCCGGGGTACTCCAGGAGAAGTTCGGCATCCCGAGTTACGGCTTCACCTCTATCACCGGACTCAAAGAGACGGACCTTTTGATGACCACGCTCTCGGCCTTGTCCGGGCGCCCGATACCGGAGAAATTCCGGCGCTGGAGAAGCCGCCTCATGGACGCCATGGTCGACAGTCACTACCAGTTCGGGCAGAAGAAGGTGGCGCTGGCGCTGGAGGCGGACCATCTCAAGGGAATGACGAACTTCCTTGCCGGCCTTGGGTGCGAGATACAGGTCGCCATTGCTGCCACGAGGACGCGCGGCTTGGATAGGTTGCCGCCTGAAAACGTGTTTGTCGGGGACCTGGAGGACCTGGAACAGGCGGCGGTGGGAGCCGACCTTCTGGTCGCCAACTCCAACGGGCGCCAAGCCGCAAAGAAACTCGGGATCAACGCGCACCTGAGAACCGGAATGCCGGTTTTCGACCGGCTCGGTGCGCACCAAAAGATGTGGGTCGGCTATCAGGGGACGCTGAACCTGGTCTTCGAGGTGGCAAACATATTCCAGGCCAACGCCAAGGAAGCGCAGAAGCTGGCGCACAACTGAGAAACATAGAAAAGGCAGATTAAGCAGAGGCAGATTGAGATTAAGACTGAGATAAAGGCTAAAACCTAGGCTACTGATTCTTCTTTATCTCTATCTTTATCTTTATCTCGCTTTTCAAGGAGAGAGTATGAAGATCGCTTTTACCACCAAGACGGGAGATACCATCGACATGCATTTCGGGCAGGCTGATTCCTTTCACATCTGGGAGGTGGGGCCCGAGGAGGCGCATTACGTTCAGACCCTCACCGTCGGCGAGCATGGCAGCGACGAGGAGGACCGCATAGCTGCCCGGGCCAGCCTCCTGGCCGACTGCGCCATCGTCTATACCATGCAGATCGGCGGGCCGGCCGCGGCCAAGCTGGTTGCCAAGCGCATCCATCCGATGAAGACCAACGTGGAAGTCGGGCTGAAAGAGTCCATCGAACGGATGCAGGAAGTGCTGCGAGGCAACCCGCCCCCCTGGCTGCGCAAGGCTATGAACAAGGACGTGGCTACGTCGTTTCTGGACGAGGATTAGCAAGGGGAGGAGTGACTCGTTACCAAAGAGTCCGGGCCGCATCCGACGAAGGTTCAGGTGCAAGATCAATAAAAGGCTGCAAAATCGTCGATATTAAAGGAGACGTATCATGGCTTACATCACCGGTCTGACCAAGGAAAAGAAAGAGTGGACCCCGCAGTTCATAACCTCCATCGATGAAGAAACCTGCATCGGCTGCGGCCGCTGTTTCAAGGTCTGCGCGCACGACGTGCTGACCTTCGAGGAGGTGGACGAGGACGATTCCGCCAAGATGTTCATGAAAGTCGATAATCCCGGCAATTGCATCGGCTGCCAGGCCTGCGGCAGGACCTGCTCCAAGAAGTGCTTCACCTTCGCACCGGTCCTAGCTTAAAAGGCAGATAAAGATAAAGATTGAGATTAAGCAAACCTTGTTCTTCCCAAGCCAAGCTTCTTCACTCGATTCCAGGGTTTTCACTTAATCTCAATCTTGATCTCAATCTGGTGTTTAGGTTCTACTCAATCTTTATCTCTATCTTTATCTGGTTTTTGGAGGTTCTATGCTTTTCGCCGTTGCCTCAAAGGATGGCAAAGAAATAAACCAGCACTTCGGCCACGTCGAGCGCTTCCTCATTTACCAGGTGGAGGGCGATTCGGTCGCCCTGCTGGAGGAGCGCCCGGTGGAGAAGTATTGCCGCTTCGACCCGGATCACCCGCTGCGGGCTCACACGTTGAGGGACACCGCCGAAGCCCTCAAGGGTTGCCGCGCCGTGGTTTGCTCTATGATCGGGGAGGCCCCGAAGGCGGAACTGGAGCGCCTGGGCGTGGAACCGTACGTGGTGGAAGGCGAAATCGAACCTGTCCTGCGCGACCTGGCCAGGGCTTTGTAAAGCAGATAGAGGATAAAGATAAAGCTAAAGAAAACCCTGAGAGGCAGATGAAGATAAAGATTAAGATTGAAAAAACCAGGTTTTAGGTTCTTCTCAATCTCTATCTTTATCTTTATCTTTATCTGATTTTTAATGGTGTCATTCAACCACTGCAACCTTCCCCCCTGGGTCATCGCTTCCCGGCATTTCAACGACAACCCGCAGTCGTTGGAAATCCAGGGGGTGCGGGCCGTCAACCGCTTCCTCTTCAACAAGCTGGATACCATAGCCGCGCCTGAAGAACGTGCCGCGCTCTTCAACGACTACATGTCGGTTAAGTTCCAACTGCATCAGTGGCAGCAGGAGAGCGCAACGGCGCGCAAGAGCCTGAAAAACAGCTACCTGCGCTTTCTCAGGGGGTGGATGATGGATTCCAACTCGGTTGAGGGGGCAGTACTGAAGGGGTGGGTGGAAAGCAGGATGGGCCTTCCGCCCACCTTTCATAACGTGCGCATCGCGGGGATCCACGACGAGAATTACCTGCAGTACGCGGTGGACCGCACCAAGGGGAGCGCGCGCACCTCTGCCATCAACTCCCAGCTCGATCTCCTCTACGAGTACTCCCAGTACGAACTCGCCAAGAGGTACCCCGACCGCCGCCACCTCACGCTGTATCGCGGCACGTTTGAGCGTTCGGAGCACGACAAACTTGAGACCATCTCGAAACGCGAGGAGATCGTGCGCCTCAACAACTTGAACTCCTTCACCACCGATGAGGAACGCGCCTGGGAGTTCGGCTTCATCGTCTGGGAGGCGCAGGTTCCTCTGGAGAAGATCTTTTTTTTCAGCGAACTGCTGCCCAATTCCATCCTGAAGGGGGAGGGGGAGTGCCTGGTGATAGGGGGGGAATTCCGGGTGAAGCGACTGCTCTGCACCATCTGAAACTGCGGCTCACGCCAAGACGCAAAGACGCAAAGACGCAAAGAAAACCGAGCCGCGGGTAAACTAAGCCGCAGGGTCAACTGCGCCGGAACTGAGGCGAGAGCTTTACCAGCGCCTCCGAAAGTTCGATTATCTCGGTCAGCACCTCCTTGGAAAGTTTTTTGCGCCACCTGACTGGTATAGCGTCCTCGCCGTAATAGGCGCCTGCCAAGGCTCCGGCTATGGCGCCGGTGGTATCCGCGTCACCTCCCTGGTTCACCGTGTCCACCACGCACCCCTCAAAAGATCGCGACCTGAAAAAGCAGTACAAGACGGTCTGCATGGTATCGACCACGTAACCGGTGGCGAGCCCCTTGTAGGGATCGAAGCTGAAGTTCGGGTACTTCTCTATCAGGTGCCCGGCCTCGCGTCGCAGACGGTGCATGGAACTTCCTGCCAGCGCCAGGTGCAGCAGGCGCCCCAGGTAGATGGTGGCGGCGTCGGACAGGGGATGGTTGTGGGTGAGGTGGGCTTGCTCCAGGCTGCAGGCTTCCAAAAGCGCGGCGTCGCCAGCGGTATAGAGGCCGATGGGGAGGGTCCTCATCACGGCGCCGTTGCCGCCGTCCCATTCGTTGGGCGGGGTTTCGACCGTGCCGTGCAGCATGTAGTTCCTGATGCCGCGCCGGCAGGTGTCGCCCACGTCTATCGGCTTCGACTTGAGCCATCCCGCCAGGTTGTCGGCTGCTTGCTTCCTGTCCCAACCTCGCGCCTTGACTATGGCGCGCGCCAAGCAGAGCGACATCTCGGTGTCGTCGGTGACCTCTCCGGGTTTCAGCCTCAGCCATCCCCCTCCCACCATCTCCTTCAAGACGCCGTACTTCTCCTTGATTTCCCCCCGCGTCATGAACTCCACGGGAGCCCCCAGCGCGTCGCCGACCGCAAGGCCGATGAAGGCTCCCCTGGCGTGGGAGAGAAGGTCGCTATGGTAGGAGTGGCTGGACATGCGCCGACTGGTGCAATAAGCAATCCGGTACTCATGGTTTTTGATTAGACCTATGAACAACCCTTCTTCTGATAATTGGGAGGAACCGTGGGAACCTTGCCCACAAAGGCGCTGCACGAACACTCGCGTCCCCCCTTTGGGAGGGGGGGCAGGGGGGATTTGCCCTTGGTTGCACTGTCGCCGCTGTGGGCAATGCACAAAAAATAGTCTGATGCTGCAAGTGCGAGGCAACTCTGCAGCTAATGAAACACTAGGCGCGGTGTGGTAAATCATCCGGGGTGTCAATCGAGCGGGAACATTCTGCGGTAAAGATGAATGCCTGCCGTCAATGGACGAAGCCCTGCTAATGTGCAGTGTTGCAAGGCAAATGTGGAAAGATAAAAGCTGCTTTCATCACCTCCCGCCCCCCCCAGGTCCCACCTGTAAACGTTATCCGCACCGGAAGCTGGCATGCTAAATGCTCATTAGGCAGAACAGGTACAACGACGTATCTAACATAAACGGCAACGATGCCCGGCGCGGATAGCAGATATCCCGCCGGGCATTTTTCGTTTTCAGGCGCGGCCTGAAGCAAGGATCAAGGAGGATGACATGGCAACCTCGTGCGAGAAGATGAAGAAGATCCAGGGGCATCCCTGCTTTGGCGGCAACCACCATAAAAACGGGCGAATGCACCTCGCGGTGGCGCCCAAGTGCAACATCAAATGCGGCTATTGCACCCGGCGTCACGACTGCGCCAACGAATCGCGCCCGGGCGTCACGAGCCGCCTGCTCACGCCGGACGAGGCGATCGTCAGGGTGAGGGAGGTGATGGCAAGCCCCATCACCGGCCCCATCATCAAGGTCATCGGCATTGCCGGGCCGGGGGATCCGCTCTTCAACGAAGAGACCTTCGACACCTTTCGTTACGTGGATCGGGAGTTTCCGCAGTTGATCAAGTGTCTGAGCACCAACGGCTTGCTGCTCCCCGACAAGATGCCAGTGCTTAAGGAGATCGGACTGCACAGCCTCACCGTCACTCTCAACGCGTTGGACCCGAAGGTCGGCGGCAAGATCTACTCCCACGTCTTCTATAAGGGGACGAAATACACAGGCGAGGAGGGGGCGGAGATCCTGGTTCGTAACCAGTTGGAAGGGATCCGCCATGCGGCGGAACTGGGGCTGACCATCAAGATAAACACGGTGCTGATACCCGGCGTGAACGACGAGCAGATCCCGCTCATCTCGAAGAAGGTTAAGGAACTTGGGGCCTTCGTGATGAACATCATGCCGCTTATTCCGCAGGCGGACTTCGCCCACATCGCGCCTCCTTCAGCAGAACGGCTGGATGTGCTGCGCCAGGCCAACGAGAAGACCATCGGGCAGTTCAAGCACTGCAAGCAGTGCCGTGCCGACGCGGTGGGGCTGATCGGCGAAAACCTGCAGCTCGCGATAGCTCCGGCGGCGTAGCAGATGATCGAACCGTTCGTCGAGTCCGACATACCTTCCTTCATAGCCATGGCCGTTGCGGAAGGGTGGATCTGCGGGGCCTGGGAATTTCAGTTCCTGCTGCAGAGCTTCCCCCAGGGGTGCCTCGCCTGGCGCGAGGAGGGGAAGACGCTTGGCTACATAACGTCGCTGCGGCACGAGAACAGCGGTTGGATCGGCAACCTCCTGGTAACGAGCGAGGCGCGCAGGCGCGGTATCGGCGCGAAGCTGATGGAAGGTGCCCTCGATGCCCTCCTCTCGGCCCGGGTGGCGACCGTGTGGCTAACCGCCTCAGCCAAAGGAGTAGGTCTGTACCGGAAGCTCGGTTTTCTTCCCATCGACAGTATCAACCGCTGGAAAGGGACAGGGAGAAACGAATCCAGCGCGGAGAGATTGGTACATCAGGATCTGCAAACCATGCGGGAAGTGGATCGGGCAGGGTGGGGTGACCGGCGGGATGGGCTTTTGGATGTCACCGTCGGCCGCGGATGGAGCTATTGCGGAGAGCACTCCTTTCTTTGCTGCCAACCTTGGGAAGAGGGGACGCAGATCGGGCCGTGGGGGGCGCTTAGGGAAACTCAGGCGGAGCTTCTGTTGAACCGGGCCCTTGGAGGACTATCGGGACCCGTCTTTCTCGATGTTCCCGCCGGGAATCTCGCCGTTGCCGCCATGCTCACCAAGAGAAAATTCTCCATAGCCGGCAGCAACACGCTCATGTACCTGGGAGCGCAGCCGAGCTACGACAACGAGAAGATCTTCGCGCTGGCTAGCATGGGTAGCATGGGGTAAGGAGAAGAGCCAGGGAGGGGGAAGGCTTGGGTGAGGAGTGGGAACGTAGCTCAAGGGCAGTCAAAAGACGGTGCCAGCCTGAGGTCGGCGGTGAGTTTATAAGAGACAAGGAGGCCAGACATGCTGGTAATTGCCTGCCTGAAGCAGGTCCCGGATACGACGCAGGTGCAGATCGATCCCGTCACCAACACCCTGGTGAGGGACGGGATCCCGTTCATCGTCAACCCTTACGACACCCATGCGCTGGAGGAGACCCTGCGTCTCAAGGACAGCCACGGGTTGAAGAGCGTGGCGCTTTCCATGGGTCCCCCCAACGCCGAAGCGACGCTGAGAAAGGCGCTGGCTCTGGGTGTTGATCGCAGCATCCTCCTTTCGGATCGGGCTTTTGGCGGCGCGGACACGCTGTCGACCAGCAACGTACTTGCTGCGGCCATACGGAAACTGGGCGAGAGCGAAGAGGTCGGCCTCGTGTTCTGCGGCAAGCAGACTATCGATGGCGACACGGCACAGGTAGGCCCGGGGATCGCGGTCCGCCTGGGATATTCCCAATTGACCCTGGTGGACCGGATCGAAAAGCTTGACCTTGATGCGAAGACGGTAACAGTGCGTCGTAAGCTGGAGGGGCGCTACGAGATCGTAGAGGCTCGGCTGCCGGCGATGATCACGGTGGTTCGGGAGCTGAACCGCCCACGTTACCCGACGGTGCCGATGCGGCTGGCATCCGCCAAGGCCGAGGTGGAGTCGTGGAGCAACGAGCAGTTGCAGTTGGACGTGAACAGCGTCGGCCTCAAGGGGTCCCCCACCTGGGTAAGCCGCATCTTCTCTCCGGAGCGGCAGGAAGGCGAGATCATAGGCGACGGCCTGAACGATCCCATAGCAGCGGCCCGTCTGTTGCTCGACCGCCTGGTCCAGGGTGACATGCTCTCCGTATAGGCCACCCCAAAGGGGACAGGCTGGTTTTTCAAAAAATAAAGTAGCCTGTCCCCTTTACGAAGTGCCACGCCACGAAGCGCCTCACTACAAAGATCGGCAATAAAAAGGTGACCAAATGAGCGAACCAGTAAAGGTGAAGAGGCCTCGCGGCAAAGCGCGGGTGATAGCGGGGAAATGCATCGCCTGCGGCGCGCGCTGCCAGAGCGTCTGCCCGATAAACGGCGTGGAGATGAGCGAACAGGGCGAACCTGTCATCGAGACGGCAAAGTGCATCGGCTGCGTCAAGTGTGTGAAGGCCTGCCCGGCGGGCGCGCTGGAGATGTTCTACACCCCGGAAGAGCTGGCCATAATCGCGAGCTTCGAGAAGCACGGGGGCGAGGAGATCGACGAAGAGGAGCTGGAGCGCCGCAGTCGTGTGGCTGCCTACAAAGGGGTCTGGGTCTTCGTCGAGCAAAACGACGGGGAGGCGGCGAAGGTCTCCTGGGAGCTGACCGGCGTGGGGCGCGAGCTTGCCGACACGCTTGGGGTGCCGCTCTCGGCGGTCATTATAGGGAGCGGGGTGGATCACTTAGCCGACACCGCCTTCAGCTACTGCGCTGACCAGGCCTACATGATCAACGACTCGGTGTTCCGCCAGTACCGGACTGAGCCATTCCTCGCGGCGATGTGTCACCTGATCGAAAAGCACAAGCCCCAGGTGGTCCTCATGGGGGCGACAGGTATGGGGCGCGACCTGGCCGGTGCGGTGGCAACCCGCGTCAAGACAGGACTCACCGCCGACTGCACCGGATTGGGGATCGACGCCAAGGGGAACCTGATGCAGACGCGTCCGGCCTTCGGGGGCAACATCATGGCGACCATCATGTGCGACCGCTTCCGCCCCCAGATGGCCACCGTGCGCCCGCATGTCATGCCCATGCCGCAGCAGCGTCAAGGTGCGACGGGCATTACCATCCCGGAGAGCTGCCCTATCCCGGAGTCCTCCATCTTCACACGGGTTCTGGAGGTGATCACGGACAAGGGGGGGAAGGACAAGGTCGATGTCGCTGGCGCCGAGTTCATCGTCTCCGGCGGCCGGGGATTGATGGCGAAGGAAAACTTCGCGCTGCTGGAGGAACTCGCCGAGGAGCTGGGCGGGGTGGTAGGCGGCTCGCGCAGCGCGGTCGACGCGGGGTGGCTGCCGCAGGACCGGCAGGTGGGGCAGACGGGCAAGACGGTGCGGCCCAAGATCTACATCGCCTGCGGCATATCCGGCGCCATTCAGCACCTGGTCGGCATGCAGGATTCCGACGTCATCGTCGCCATCAACCGCGACCGTGAAGCGCCTATATTCGAGGTGGCGACCTTCGGCATCGTTGGGGATCTCTTTGAGGTGGTGCCGGCCCTGACCGCCGGGGTACGGGAGATGAAACAACTGAGAAGCTGAAGCGCAAGTAAACCTTCGATCCTGCCGGGAGTCATACCTATGGAACATATTTTTTTCTCTGTCCTGCTGTCCCTTTCCATGGCTGCTTTTGCCTTCAGTTGTTACCGCCGGCTGGTGTTGGTGGCCATCGGGAAGCACGAATATCGCTTCGACCAGCCGCTGGCCCGTTTCAAGGAGATGCTCGTCTATGCCCTCGGGCAGAAAAGGGTGATGAGCCGCCCCTTCGGCCTCAACCACGTGGTCATCTTCTGGGCCTTCCTGGTGCTGGCCGTGGCGAATCTGGAATTCCTGGTATCCGGGATACTGCCGGGCCTCTCTTTTGCGCTTTTGCCTGAACCTTTGCACGACGCTCTGGCGTTTCTGTTCGATATCTGCTCGCTGGCGGTACTGATCGCGGTGGCTGTCGCAGCCGTGCGCCGCAGCATAAACCCGCCGTTTCCGGGGGCGCGCACCTGCGAGGCCTACTTCATCCTCTCCATGATCGCCCTCCTGATGCTTGCCTTCTTCGGGATGAATGGCGCCCTCATCGCTTCCGGTGTGCGTACTGCCTCTCCCTTTACTCCTGTGTCCGGCATCTTCGCGAGCCTTTTATCTTCGTGCCTGGCCGCGGACCAGCTTAATCTCGCCGTCAGCGTGTTCTGGTGGATCCATGCCGTGGTGTTGCTGGGGTTCATGAACTATCTCCCCTACAGTAAGCACATGCATATACTTACCGCCATACCTAATGTCTTCTTGCGCACCATGGGCAAGAGCAACACGCAGCCCCGCGAGGAGTTCAGCGAGGGGAACATTTTCGGAGCGGCAACAGTTGACCAGCTCACCTGGAAGGACCTGCTCGATTCCTTCTCCTGCACCGAATGCGGCCGTTGCCATGACTCCTGTCCGGCTGCCGCCACCGGAAAGGCGCTCAACCCGCGGGAGGTGCTCCATGCCATTAAGGAGAACCTGCTGCAAAACGGGACCGTGCTGGAGAAGCTTGCCGGAGACGCTCAGGCGGAACGAGCCGTCTCGCTGATAGGGGAAGGGAAGAAGGGAGCGACCCCGGAATCCGCCCTTTGGAGCTGCACTTCCTGCGGCGCCTGCATGGAGGCGTGCCCGGTCTTCATCGAGCATCTCCCGAAGATCGTGAAGATGCGGCGGCACTTGGTGCAGATGGAGGCGAAGTTCCCCGACGAGCTTTTGAACCTCTTCGAAAATATGGAGCAGCGCTCCAATCCCTGGGGGATGGCCCCGTCGGAAAGGAGCAAGTGGAGCTCTCAACTGGAGCTACGCCCTTTCGTGGCGGGAGAGACAGAGTACCTCCTCTTCCTCGGCTGCTCGGGCGCCTTCGATGCCCGGAACAAGCAGGTGAGCGTCGCCCTGACCCGGGTGTTGGACGCTGCGGGCGTCTCCTATGGCGTCCTGGGCAGGGAGGAGAAATGTTGCGGCGAGAGCGTGCGCCGGTTGGGCAACGAATACCTCTTCGACCTGATGGCGCGGGAAAGCGTGGCGCAGTTCCGGGAGAAGGGGGTAACCAAGGTCATTACCCAGTGCCCTCACTGCTACAACACGCTCAAGAACGATTTCCGGCAATTCGGGCTGGAACTGGAGGTGCTGCATCACAGCGAGTTGATCGCCGGGTTTCTTGCTTCGGGTGAGCTGCAACTGGAGGGAAAGATGGAGGAACTGGGAAACCTGGTCCTGCACGACTCCTGCTACCTGGGGCGCCATAACGACGTCTACCAGCCCCCGCGCTCAGTGGTACAGGCGGTAACCGGTACGGCGGCCGGCGAGATGGAACGCAACCTCGACAAAGCCTTTTGCTGCGGCGCAGGTGGCGGTCGGATGTGGCTTGAGGAGCACGAGGGAACGCCGATCAACCGGGCACGCGTGGCGGAGGCGCTGGCGTTGAAACCGGACACCATCTGCGTCAGCTGCCCTTTCTGCATGACCATGTTCGAAGACGGGGTGAAGGAGGTGCCTGGCGCCGGGGTTCAGGTAAAGGACTTAGCCGAGTTGGTGGCCCAGGCCCTCCCCAAGACATCAAAATAAAGAAGCGTTGCGCTTGGAAGGTGTTTCCTCCAGCCACTTCATGACGGAGAAGGCATGGTCCTCTTTCATGTACTGGTTGGAGTAGAGATACACCGCCTGGGTTTCGGGGTGGATCAATTTCCTTATGTCCGTGAATTCGGGATGGTTCAGGACCCGTACTATGCAGGGCTCTAGTGAAGCGGGTGGAATGCCGAAAACCTGGCTTGTGAAGGCCGTGATATTGATGGGCCTGGGGTAGATCCTTGACTCTTCCCTCACCGTATGCGCGATGGTGGTGCAGGTGTCGTTGACGGCGGTCCGTGCCAGAAGCACGGCGTATTTGTCGGTGATGTGCCGGTCGCTGTAGAGGTAGAGCGCGCCGCTGCAGGCGGAGACCGTTTTCACGTCGCGGTAGCATTCCTGGGCTTGCATCTCGTTCATGATGGAGCAGATCTTGACCGTCCGCATCTCCGGCCACAGCGCATATATCGCGTTCAAGGGGGTGAGGGAAATGGTGACCCGGGAGTCTCGACGTATTTTTTCGGCGATTATGAGCTTCGTCTCTTCTATTCGACCCTTGGCCTCGGCGTCGGTGGCCGACATGTGCGCCAGGGAGTAGAAAAAGATCTGACGTGAAGAGGTCATGATAGTCTTGATGTCCCGGTAGGCCGCATCGTTTGGCATCCTGGTCCGCACCGCCTTCTGAACACTCTCAGGCAGGTCCTTGATCAGAACTGTCAGCATCTCTCCGGGAGTCAAAGAGCCGTGCTTTTTGGAGTTGCTTCTGACTGTGTGGGCGAGCTTTGCCATTACCTCGGCAGCCTGCTCTTTGACCGCTATTTCGTAGGCAGTCTCTACCTCCTGCCTCCCTTCGATACCCGTCTTAAGTCCTTGGTACATTGTCAGTACCACCTCTCGCATATTGTTAGAACTGTCTAATTCTGGTTCTTATGATAATACATATTTCTTCTATGTAAACCTCCCCACGGATTTTTTGCCTGCTGATGCAGACCTGCTTAGAGATCCCAGATAATGTTGGACCGCTCAAAGTACTCCTGCTACACTGCGCGCCTGTCAGCAACCGGTTTTGACCGGCCTACCTTCCTCTTTGGCGGTATTGATGCGTCGACTCTGTCTTCATTCCCTGTTGCTGGTACTGTTTACCACCGTTTCCGTCTTTGCTGGTCCCCTCAACGACTGCCGCGAGTACACGCAGTTCGGCGTCCCAGGCACCTCTGGCGATCTCCTTTGCCGCAAGGGATACCTGCTCTCGCACGACGCCCAGCGCAAGACCCCGGTCTGGGTCGCGGAGCGCATGACACGGGAGCGGCTAAAGGCGGTCCTGAAGCGCTCCGACCGTTTCGTGCCTGATGCGGAACTGCCCAAAGGGCAGCGGGCGGAACTGTCTGACTACAAAGGATCGGGATACGACCGGGGGCACATGGCCCCAGCGGCGGACATGGCATGGGATGCAGCCGCCATGTCGGAGAGTTTCTATCTATCCAACATGGTTCCCCAGGCGGGGGAGGGGATGAATCGCGGCATCTGGGCCGAGTTGGAAAAGAAGGTGCGCCAGTGGGTGGAGAAGCGCGGGGAACTTTACATCTACAGCGGGCCGATCTACGGCGAAGGTGAAGTGAAAACCATTGGCCGCAATAAGGTGGCGGTACCGGATGCTCTTTTCAAAGTGGTCCTCGATCCGGTAAGGCACGAAGCCATCGCGGTGGTCATGCCCAACAGTCCGCTCGACACCCGCGACATGCCTAAGTACCTGGTTCCGGTCCGCGAGGTGGAAAAGCTGACCGGCCTTGAGTTCTTCTCCACCCTCCCACAGGAAGAGCAGGACATGATCGAGATCCCCAAGCCCGAGGCTCTGTGGCAATAAAAAATAGGAAAAAGGGACAGGCTACTTTTTGATCTCAAAAGTAGCCTGTCCCTTTTATCATCTCTTCACCGCGGCGCCGATGAACTCGGCCGCATCCTTTTTCAACTGAGCCAGTGACTCTTTTTCCAGATACATCATGTGCCCCGAGCGGTAACGTCGCACGGTGATGTTCTTCTTCAACTCCGGTGCGACCCCGAGATGCGCCACGGTGTAGTCGGTCGCGAAATGCGGGGTCGCCAGGTCGAAGAGCCCGGAGGCGATGAACACCCCGAGGTAGCGGTTTTTCGCCATGGCGTCACGAAGATTCTCGCTCGTGTCGGCGTAACTGTTCTTCGTCTCCCAGTCCCAGCGCCCGATGCCACCTCCAAGGACGAAGTATTCCAGGTCGCTGTGGTAGTTGAGTTCATCCCGCAAGTAGAGGTTGACGGTGGAGGTGAAGGGCGAGCGTATGGTGCTCACGGTGGGATCGAAGGGGAACGATTTGCTCGGGGCGGTGTTCGGGGCGCTGAAGCGGGTATCCATGATGCCGGTGATCCTGCCGTCGCCCCGCAACAGTTCGGTTGCGAAATCCCGGCTGTCGATGCGCAGATTGCGGTTCTCCACGAAACTGGCGCTAAGGCCGGTGAAGCGGGCAAGCTTTTCGGCCACGGCGCGGCGTGCCGCCGGATCGAGGCGGTCCCCCTGGTTCAGCGCCGTCAGGTAGTCGCTTGCGGCCCATTTTTCCGCGTCTGCCAGGGTCCGTTCCAGGTCTCCCTGCAACTCGGGCGCAAGCTTCTTGTGATACCAGGCGGTTGCCGTGTAGCTGGGAAGGAAGAGGGAGTAGGGGAGATCGTTGCCGAAGTCGAAGGAGACGGTCTGCAGGTTGAGGATGGACGATATCAGCAACACCCCGTTCAAGGCGATGCCATGCTCCAGAAGGGATTCAGAAAGCGCTGCCGACCGGAAGCTCCCGTAGCTCTCGCCAGCCAGAAAGAGCGGGCTTCCCCAACGCTGGATCTTGCTGAGGTAAAGCCTGATGAACCGCGTCAGTGAGTCGATGTCGGCTTGAACGGCGCTGAACTTTTTGGCCAGTTCCGGTTTTGCCGCCCGGCTGTAGCCGGTGCCGACTGGGTCGACGAAGACGAGGTCGGCAAGATCGAGCCATCCCTGTTCGTTGTCTACCAGTTGGAAGGGGGGCGAAGGCATGTTGCCGTCAGGGAGCATCTGTACCCGCCTGGGTCCCATGGCCCCAAGGTGCAGCCATACCGCGGCCGCTCCCGGTCCGCCGTTGAAGACGAAGATTAACGGCCGATTGGCATCGCGTTTTTCTGCGTTGTAGGAGACGTAGAAGATCTGCGCCTCGGCCTCTCCGGCATCGTTGACCAGGGGGAGCTCTCCGGCGGTGGCAAGGTACCTGATCTCCTTGCCGGCAATGCGCGTGCTGTGGGCGGTTGTGACCGTCCGCCCAGGCGTTGCCGACCCTGGTCGGGATTCTGACTTGGCGGCGCCTTCCGCCGTTTTCGAGGCAGCCGTTTCGGCCCAAAGCGTTGTCGCCGGTAGCAGGGTTCCCATCGATAAAGCGAGGAGCATCAGCAAAGGTTTGATCAAGGTATCCCTCCCAACCGCAACGGGCCCGAAACGAGGGTCCGCTGCCATCGCATCGACATTATTACAGCTTTTCGCTCCCATGAATCTATCACAGTAAACCTTCTAACGAAAGCGCGGCATAGGGTAGAAAAAGAAGCACCTTGCCCCGCTGCAGGCGGCAAGGTGCTGTTGGGACGATGGTGGGAGGGTTCGGTCAGTAGGCGACGTAGGGACCGTTGCCGAGGGTGGAGCTCTTTTGCTCAAGGCCGAAATAGACACTTCGTCCCAGGAAGAAGGGGAGGCCCCAGTCGAACCCGAAGGTCGAGGGGCCGCCGACGTCGTTGAAGACGTTGTTAGGGGAATTGGCCAGGGTGACGAAATTGGAAATGTTGAACCCTACAGTGTTGGTGGGGGTTCCCCCGATGCCGACGTTGGTGGCGAACAGAGCGCGCGTGGCGGGCGGGCAGAACCAGTCGGAGTTCCCGTCGGCGCAGACAGGGAGAACCGAGTCGTCTGCGTTGGGGAAGAACAAACCGTTCGAGCCGGTGTCGAAGAAGCCTGTCGTCTTGACGCCGTTAAATATGGTGCTGATGTCGCCCCTTTGATCGGTCGGGAACACGATGGGCGAGGCCGGCGTGTTGTTGCTGCGTGTTCCAATGCCGAAGATCACCGAGCCGCTGACGGATGGGGCGCCGACACCTACAGGAACCGATGGCAACAGCACTATCAGGCCGTTATTGTCCAACGGCAGGTGGGCCACCGGGTTCTGCACTTGATCTGCCAGGGGGACAGTAGTTTTGACACAAGTGGTGCCGGTGCAACGGTAATAGATCCCGATTTCTGCAAAATCGGCGCAGTCTTGACCGCAATCTTCGGTGAGTACGCCGACGCCCAGTATTCCGGAAAAGCGTGCTGATCTCGCGTTAGGCTCTGCGCCGGGACAGTAGCTGGGGCTGGCGCTGAAGGTTGAGTCGATCAATTGGATCGGGATCTCTACCGCAGGCTCGTTACCGAGCTTTACCGATGCCCTCACGATAGGACCCCAAAGAGAAGTCTGGTCTACGAATTGCGTGCACCCGGCGAGGGAGCCACTGCCGCTTGTCACTTGAGGTAGCGGCAGTGTTCCAACTGCCTCTTTGAATACCCGCAGGCCATAGCTCCCGGTGTCAAGCAAGATGTCGTCGACCGGTTGGCAGGCCGATAGATCGGGGGTACATACCGTTACGCTCACGCACGGCTTGTTCAGGTAGCTCCCGGCAGAGCAGAGCCCGCCGTTGACCGATACCGCCATCACGTTCGCCGGAACCCCCGCCGGCGACGCGGTTACCGTAGTGGAGCCGGTAAGGCCGCCGAATGAAGCGGTAATCAGCGAACTCCCTGCGGCCACGGTGGTCACCGTCCCCTTGGCCCCGGTGGCGTCGCTTACGGTGGCGACGGCCGGCGCCGAGGAGGTCCAGGTGGCAAGAGAAGTAACGTCCTGGGTGCTCCCGTTGGAAAAGGTTGCCGTGGCGGTGAACTGTGTCGACGCGCCGATGTCCTGCGAGAAGTTGGCCGGCGTGACGGTTACGGAGCTCAGAGTCGGAGCCGGAGCGGGGGGGGGGGCTCCGCCTCCACCGCCGCAGCCGGGCATGATGATGAACGACAGCAGGAAGGTCAAAATCGCCAGTAGGTTAACGGATCTCATTGAGGCTCACTCCTTGAGGGAACAGTCCAGGCAGGTAGGCCCTCCCCTGTAGGTTTCGCATATGACCCCATGTTTCGACCACGACGCGGTTCGACTTCACCTGGGTCTGCCTGTGTCCGCGCTTGCGTTGCTGTTTGGAGAGGGCCGTCCGGTACTCCTGGTCGTAGGAGCCGAGCAGTTGGGTGAGATCCGGATGGACCAGCCCGTTCCAGGCGACGGCGAAGACCACCCCTTCCGGTGTCAGGAACTCCCGAACTGCTGTCGCTTCCGAGGTCATCTCCTGCACTGCGTACCTGGCGCGTTGAACCGTGCTGCGGGTGACCGTGGATAAGGCTTTGCTGTCTTTCGCGATGGAATCGCCCCTCTCTCCGAGCGTTGCCTGCGCCTGTGGGGCTACCCAAAGCAGCGCCAGAACCATACAAAAAGGTGTAATGCCGCGTCTAACTTCCATGTCCGCCCCCGAGTTCTAAGTGAAATTTGGCTCCCAGAAAAAAACTTTTCCATTGTATCACGCAAGATTAATTTTCCTTTATGCCAACAGGTTTTTCAGGAAGGGGAAGGTTTGTGATGCAAAGCTTTGAAACTAGATTGGAAGGTAGATGCTAAAGGAATGGGCAAAATGAAGAGTCGGTAAAACGAGGGTGAAAAAAGAACAGGGGCCATGAAGGCCCCTGTTCGCGTAAAGCATGCTGTTGCTAAATATTACTTCGCGGGTTTCTTGTCCATGTACTGGATGATCTCGGCCGTCAGGTCCTTGGGTTTCAGCTCTTCCGCCAGGTAGAGCACCGCCTTTTCCTCGACCACAATGGCGAAACCGTTGGCCTTGCCGTAAGCGGCCGCAGCTTCTTTTATCTGCGCATAGACCTGGCTGGTCAGTTTTTCCTGCATTTCCGCCATTTCCGACTCGCTCGCGCGCAACATCTTCTGGAAGTCCTCGACCTTTTTCTGGAATTCCGTCCCCTTGGTCTGGCGCTCTTTCGGGGTCATGGTGGGAAGCTTCGACTCTATGGCGGCCTTTTGCTTCTCAAGCTGCTTTTGCTTTGCATCGATTTTTTCGCGCAGTTTGGCGGACCGCACGCTCAGCTTGCCAGTGGCGGCCTTTCCCTCTGCGGTTTCGGAAGCAACTTTGTTCAGGGTTATGAAGCCGACCTTCACCTCTTTTCCAGCAGTGGGAGCCTGGGCTGCTTTCTCGTCTTTAGCTGCGGGGGGGTGCGTTGCGGGCGCCGCCGGGGTTGCGGGAGCTGTAGTCGCCGCTGTTTCTGCCGGCGCCTGCGTCGCGGGTGCTGCGGCTGACGGTTGAGCATCCGCGGCAAAACCGTGGCTGGCGATGAGGGAGGTGAGGGCGGAACCGATTAGCAATGCGGCGAACCTGTTCATGTATGGGTCCTCTTAGCTTTTTAGTGATGACTGCAGGGGAGAGAGCATAGTGCCTTTGCTTCTATTTGGCAAACAAGAAGTGAGCTTAATTCAATTATCCATGTCAAAGGACAATGCATATTGACTCAAATACTTGCCGCTGTTACCATTCCCCCCTCAAGGAGGAGCGTCGTATGCCCGATATAACACAGAGACTGAAGTCATCGATAGAAGCAGGTGCCGCCGACCGTGATCTACTGGCAGAATCGCTGAGTGAGATAACGGAGCTGAGAAAGAAAAGCGACGCACTGGAAGAAATCCTGATTGTACTGGTGCGCACCCAATTGCCGTTCGATGCCGAGGAAAACCGGGAAGAAGCTATCGCACATTTCAGTGAGCGCTACAGAAACGCCATGCGCGAGGCGTCCAACCTCCTCGGGCTGAACCTGCGCAGCACCATAACCAGGACCGAGCCGAGGACGTAGCGGCACTAAGGGAGGATGCATGACGGACGACATTCGCGGGTGGATCTTTATAGCTGTCTTCTTCCTGCTCCCGGGGCTGATCGGCGCCTGGATCGCCTGGTCCAAGGGGCGCAACCCTTTCACCTGGTTCCTGCTGAACTTCGTGTTTCCCCCCACCTTGATGGTGACCCTGTTCCAGAAACCCTTGCGCCCTGTCTCCGGCCATTACCGGCAGTGCCCGAAATGCAAGGAGTTCGTCAAGTGGCGGGAAACTGTGTGCAAGTACTGCCAGACCGAGTTCGTTTGAGTTGGCCATGTTCTGGAAGAAGCAAACCGATTTCACGCAGCTTTGGAGCGAACTCTCCCTTTTCACCCGCAGGGATGTGACCCAAGGGATCAAGCTTGCCAAGTACAAGAAGGCGGCCGGTACCCTGCTGAAGAGCGACCCCGGCTCCGGGCACGCGCTTATGGGGCTGGTCGCCTGCCTGGAGCACGACCTCTCCTCCATGCACGCCCAGCACCTGAAGGCGATCGAACTCTCCCAATCCTGCCTGCCGCTGATGTACTACGCCCTCTCCCTCGAAAAAAGCTGCCTCTGGAACGAGTGCGCGAAGTACACGCTGCTCGCCCTCGACCTCGCCCCCCAGGATCCGAAGCTCCTGAACGCCGCCCTTCGCATCGCCCCCCTGACGGGGAGGTTTTCGCTTCAAAAAAGGCTGCTGCAGCAGTGGCAGGAAAGCCACGAAGGGGTGCGGCACCCGGACCAGGGGCATTTCGACGCGCTCAACGGCAGCCTCGCCAAGCACGGGCTCCTGGAAAAGGACCTGAAGCAGGTGATAACCGCCTTGGGGGACGCTTTCTGCGAGAGCGACGCCATTCTCCTCAAGCACCGCTACGAGCTGGTGCCCCTGAAAGACGCCTCCTGTTTCATCCACTACCGCTTCCTGCTCCCGGACAACCTGGTCGCCTCCTATTACGAGGATCTGATAGCGGCGAAACTCGACGCTGCCGCCTGCCACCCGCGCATCTTCGACGTTTTCTCTTTCTCAGTCGAAAACGAAACGATGTACGAGCTGTACGACTACATGGATCGGGAGTTGGGGGAAAGCGCCGACACCATCAAGGTCCCGGACCCGGAGCAGATAAAGCTGATCGAGGAGCTGGTGGCAGGCGTGGAGGTCTGATCGATGGTGAGCAACGAATCGCGCATCCGCTTTCACGCGGCGTTCCAGCAGGTTCTGGACGAACTGGTAACCGCCGTGGCGAAGGAGCGGGAAAGGGATCCCCAGAACTACAAGAAATCGCCCCAGGCGAAGCTGTTGGCGCGTGTCTACAAGACCATCAAGGATGAGGTCCCTGCGGACCCGCAGCACCCGAGCTTTTATCAGGGGGAGACGCCGGGGCACGTCTACCGGCAGTGGAGGCGGGCTAAGCCGGACGAGCACCATCGCCTTTTCTTCAAATGGGATCGAGAGAGCAACGCGATCATCTATGCCTGGATGAACAGCGAGGTCAGCCTCACCAAGTACCGCAGCCACATGGACGCCTACCGGGCCTTTCGGGTTAAGAAGTGAAGGGAGAGGGGCGGGGGTGAGGGATTTGCTCGGGTGCCTACGCCTCAGGTGTTGCAGATTGCGATAGCGGCGCAGTAGCCGGTTGGGACGGGTAGATCATGCAGGCGCCATATGCCCACCTCCTCCGGCGTGATGCGGTGCGCCAGGAGCGCCGGCTTTTCTCCAGGCAAGAGCGATACGTCGAAGCAGGTGGAAGGTTGCGAAAAGCCGGTGCCGATCCCCTTCAGGTAGGCTTCCTTGCGGGTCCAGCAGCGGTAGAAAGCGGTCAGTTGCTCTTTCCAGGGCAGGCTGAACAGCTCTTGCTGCTCGCGGGGAGAGAAGTAGCGCCGGGCTATGGGCGCGAAGTCGAGATCCGGCCGCAGCTCTTCCAGGTCCACCCCCACCTCGCCGCCGAAGACGACGCCGACCAGAAGGCATGAACCGGAATGTGACGCGTTGAAACCTATGGGACCGTTTGCGGCATCACGCTGCAGCGACGGTTTGCCGTGTTCCCCAGAAGCAAATCCGATTTCCCGCGCTTCTTCCCCGGTCGCCCCCCCCAGCAGTTCGCGCAGTATCCCTCGCCCCACTAGGAATCGCTCTCTTTTTACCGGGTCCAAAAGACGATCACCCCGCAGCAGTTCATCCGGCGAGAGGTGGGCGAACAGACGCTTTCTTTCCGCTTCGGAGCGGTCCAGGGAAGCCAGCTCGAAGAAGACCCCTTCCTCGCCCGGAACCGGTATCAACGACCTTGCCTCAGGGCGTCTTGCAGCAGCCTAAGCCCTTCGGCGATGGATATGCGGGGGTGGTAACCGAGATCGGCGCGCGCAGCGGAGAGGTCGAACCAGTGCGCCGTGGCCAGTTCCTTGGCTACGAAGCGGGTCATGGGGGGCTCGCCGGAGAGGCGCAGCATCTTCCAGAGGGTCTCGCAGACCACGCCGGCGCCGTAGGCAAGGCCCGGGGAGACCTGGCGCGTTATCGGGGGAAGCCCTGCCGCCGCGAGGATCCGGTTAACCATCTCCCAGAGCGGGATGGGTTCGCCGTTGGAGATGAAATACGCCTTTCCCGCCGGCGCGCTTCCGGCTTTCAGCCGGTCGGCCGCGTTCAGGTGCGCCTCGGCGGCGTTCTCGACGTACACCGTGTCCACCAGGCAGGGGCGGTTGCCGATTCGCTTCAAGGCGCCCGAGCGCGCCTTAGCCACGATGCGCGGCACCAGGTGGTTGTCGCCTGGACCCCAGATCAGGTGCGGGCGCAGCGACACCGTCCCCAGGGTCGGGCTATTCGCCGCGAGCACAGCCTGTTCGGCCAGTGCCTTGGTGTGGGGGTAATGCGCCTCGAAATGGGCAGGGTAAGGGAGCGACTCGTCCCCTCCCTCCACGTCGGAGCCGTCGAAGACGACGCTTGGGGAACCGGTATAGACGAGCCTTTCGATGCCGAGCCTGCGGCAGGCCTCGATGACGTTTTCGGTGCCGGTGACGTTGGCGCGGTAGTACTCCTCGAACTCTCCCCAGATCCCCGCCTTCGCGGCGACATGGAAAACGACGTCGCACCCCCGGGCCGCGTCCACCACTGCTTCCGGATCCGACAGGTCGCCCCGGCGCTGTTCCACGCCCAGCAGGGCCAGTTCCGGGTACTCGCCGCGCGAGAAGCTGACCGCCTGGTCCCCCCGGGCCAGCAACTGGCGCACTATGGCCGAGCCTAAGAAGCCCCCGCCGCCGGTCACCAGAGCCTTCATTTGAGCCTCGCAGCCGCCCAGACCGCCAGCTTCTCCCGGAAGATCTTGGCGTTGTGACGGATGTCCACCGGGAAAGCCGGGTGGAACAGTATGGTTTCAATCGACTTAGTGTGGATGTGGTCCTGTGCGAAGGAGAGGAGCTCGGCCCGGACCAGTTCAGGATCCACCTTGACGTCCTTTTCCAGCTCCACGCAGAGCACGGGCTTCAGCTCGCCGGGTGCTCCCACCCCCACCAGCGCGGTGCGGAACACGGCCGGGTGGGCGTTGAACACTGCCTCGCACGGGATAGTGTAAAGCGGCCCGGACTCGGTCTCCACGCGATGCGATTTGCGTCCGCAGAACCAGATCCTACCTTCCTCGTCGCGCCCGCCCAGATCCCCCATGCGGTGGAAGAAGGAACCGGTCTCGGGATCGGCGATCTTGGAGAGATGGTCCGATTCCGGGCGGTTGTAGTACCCCCTGGTGACCTGCTCCCCCTGCACCACGATCTCGCCGATCTTCCCGGTCGGTACCCGCAGCGATTCGTGCCAGCTGCAGATAGGGTCGTCGCTGATCTGGACGATCTCCAGTCGGATCCCCTCGACCGGCCTGCCGACGCAGACGCCGCCGCCGGCATCGGTGATCTTCCTGGTGGTTTCCAGGATCTCGGTGCTGCCGATGGAGCAGACGGGGAGCGCCTCGGTGGCGCCGTAAGGGGTGAAGACCTGCACGCCGGGGTTCAGCAGCGAAGTGAAGCGCTCCAGTACCGCAGCCGACACCGGGGCGCCGGCCGAGATGGCGCGCCTCAAGGTGGGAAGCTTCACCTGGTGCTGCACCCCGTAGCGCCCGACCCGGTTGATCAGTGCGGGTGAGCCGAACATGGTGGTGACGCCGTAGGTATGGATGGCGCCGATGATCTTCTTCGGGTCCACCGACCCCGGGCGGGTGAAGTCCATCTCCGGGATAACGGCGGTCATGCCGAGGGCGGGGGCGAAAAGGGCGAAGAGCGGGAAGGTGGGGAGGTCGATCTCGCCTGGTTCGATCCCGTAGACCTGCTTCAGCGCCTTGACCTGCGCCGCGAAATTGCCGTGGCTGTAGACCGCCCCCTTGGGGACCCCGGTGCTGCCGCTGGTGAAGAGGATGGCGGCGACGTCCTCGGAACTGGTCGGGGCGGGGACAAAGGGGGAAGCGTCGGTGTGCTCTTCGATGATTTTGTTGAGCGTTGTTCCTTCCCAGAAAAGGCGCGGGCCGACGGTGATCCAGGTCCGGATGGTTTCCTTCCCCCAGCCGAAGATCAGTCGCGCCAGGTGCGCCTTGGGGATGCCGATGAAGGCGTGCGGCTGCGCCTCGGCAAAGCACTGCTTCAGGTTCTTGATCCCCAGCCCCGGGTCGATCAGTACCGGCACAGCGCCTACCTTGAAGAGGGCGAAGGTGAGAGCGAAGAACTCCGGGCTCGGCGTCACCATAAGCACGGTGCGCACGCCGCGGCAGATGCCGTTGGCGATCAGCCCCCGCGCGATCCGGTCGCTCAGCGTGTTGAGCTCAGAGAAGCTCAAGCTCCGGTTCTGCTTGGGGAAGATGATGGCGCTCGTATCGGGCTGGCGCTTCGCCATCTCCGGTAGGTGCGCTGCAATGTTGACCAGTTCGCTCTCTAGCATGGCCTTAACGGATCTCCCCGGGTGTGGTCTCTCGCAGGAATTCGGCAATCATCGGCACGACTTCTTGCTTCATGTCTTCCAGGAGGTAGTGTCCGGCGTCGGGGTAGTTCTTCACCTTCGCCTTGGGGAAGCGGTGCCTCCACTCAGCAAGGAAGGTCCGGTCGAACACGAAGTCGAGCTCACCCCAGAAGATCGCGATGGGGAGATCGGCAAACCGCTCAAGGCCAGCGGCTATCTCGCTCACCAGGTCGTAGTTGCGGTCGCCGGGGGCAAGCGGGATGTCCTGCACGAAGCGCAGGGTGGCGATGCGGTTCGCCCAGGAGTCGTAGGGGGAGCGGTACGCCTGCTGCAGTTCCCAGGGCATCGGGTTTTTCTTGCAGCCGACGATGGAGGCCCCCACGCTGAAGGCGTTGAAGCCGCGCACCAGAAGCGTCCCCAGGGCCGTATCGCGGCAGATCTTAAGACCTAGCGGGAAGGGCTTCTCCTTGGGGAGATGGAAGGCGGCCGTGTTCAGGAGCACGATGCGCCCGATCCGCTCCCGGTGCCGGTTGGCGTACCCCATGCCGATCATCCCGCCCCAATCGTGCAGTACCAGGGTGATCTTCCCTTCCGGCTGAAGGTGGTCGATAAGGCGCTCCAGGTCGTCGATGCGGCGCGCGAGCGTGTAGTCGTAGCGGTCGTCGCCGGGCTTGTCCGAAAAGCCGCAGCCGATGTGGTCCGGGACGATGCAGCGGTACTTGTCCCGCAGCGCCAGCACCAGGTTTCGGTAGTAGAAGGACCAGGAAGGATTCCCGTGCACCATGACCACAGGCTCGCCCGCGCCCTCATCGAGGTAGTGGTAGGAGAGGCCGTCCAGATCCAGCGTGCGTCCGGTGAAGGGGTAGTGCGCTTTTATGTCGAAAGTCATTAGATGCTTACCTGTGTCTGTGTATGTCGTGCTACCCTCACCCCGACCCTCTCCCAAAGGGCGAGGGTCGGGGTTTGCGGAAGTCTGTGAGTAGCGTGAAACAAGGCTGCCTGCCGCTGGGCGAAATTGAGTGGTTGATGAGTGAATTAATCTCCCCTCGCCCTTTGGGAGAGGGGCGGGGGTGAGGGCGGTTGTTACCAATCCACTCCCAGCATGAGACAGTTGAGCCCGCTCCCGATTCCCAGCAGCGCCACCCGGTCCCCCTCGGAGAGGACGTCCCTCTCATCGGCAAGCGCCGCGGTGAGCGGCAGGGAGACGGTCCCCATGTTGCCCAGGAACTCGTAGCTGGTGAAGTCTTTCTGCAGCGGGATCCCCAAGGTCTTCAAGATGGCGCTTTGGTGCGCGCTCCCCACCTGGTGGCAGACCACCCGGTCCACGTCGTGCTCGCCCCAGCCCACCTCGGGAAGAAACTGCTCCCAGGTGCGGCGGCCGAGCTCGACCCCGTAGTTCATCACGCTGACCGCATCGGTGCTCATGGACTGCGCGAAGCCTCCCTTGCCGTCGGGGGTGATGCCCCACAGGCAAAGGGCGTGGTGCTCCGGGGCCGCCTGGGTCAGTCCCCCGCGCAGGCGCCGCCTGCCAGATTTGGAGAAGGAGCCGTCGGTCAAGAGCACGGCCACCGCGCCGGAGCCGCCGGTGAGGGTGGCGAGCGAACTGGCGAAGTTCTCCATGCTCCTGTCCTCTAGCATGCGGGCGATCATGATGTCGTTGATGTCCCTGGCGCTCTCGCAGGAGACCACCAGACCCGCGCGGATCTGCCCCAGCTCGATGCGGTTCGCGACTTCGAGGATGCCGTTCAAGACGCCGAGGCAGGCGTTGGAGAGGTCCAACACCGCGACGTTTCCCGAGATGCCGAGCCCGGCGGCCACGCGGCAGGCGGTGGCAGGCTCGAACCGCTCCCGGCAGACGCCGGTGTAAAGGAGCGCCCCGATCTCGGAAGCCGGGATGCCGGCAGCCGAAAGCGCCTTCTTGCCGGCGGCGACGGCCCCCTTGGAAAGCTGGAAGCCGGGCTCCCACCAGCGCCGCTCACGGATGCCGGTCAGCGCCTGGAGCTGTCCGGGGGTGAAGTGCAGGGTTTTGTAAAGCGGCTCCAGCCGCGCCTCCAGCTCGTCGGAAGTGACGACCACCGGAGCAAGCTCATAGCCGAAAGATTCGAT
The DNA here is from genome assembly GCF_000426865.1 of Citrifermentans bremense R1. Classification (GTDB taxonomy): domain Bacteria; phylum Desulfobacterota; class Desulfuromonadia; order Geobacterales; family Geobacteraceae; genus Geomonas; species Geomonas bremensis. Next base: position 61,099 of record NZ_AUGE01000002.1, on the reverse strand, counting down.
AAATACCTTGGAATACTTCATTCATCACCTTAAAAACGGAAGCTCAAAATCTAAAAAAGCATGACCACAGAGGACTCGGAGGTTCACGGGGGTCATGGAGGAAAACCAAACCTAAAAGCACTCACCACAGAGGAACACAGAGGAAAACCAAACTCTTTTTTATCGTCGAACCAACATCGAAAAGAACTTTGATTCCATTCACCCACCCAGCGCCGCACGTGAACTTGCGTTCCCCCCTTTGCGAAGGGGGGGCAGGGGGGATTTCCTTGCCGCCTACCCCCGCTCCAACTGCAACGTAAAGTCGTTCATCTGGTAAATGGCGCGCCCATCCACGTACAGGAACCCGGCGGCGGTAAGTACCTTGTTGGCGTCATCGACGGCGGTGATCCAGGCAACTACGGTGACTTCCTTATTGGTCGGCACCACCTGGCCGCGGTAGAGCCAGCGGTGCTCCCGCTCCAGCGCCACAGCCGCAAGAGTGTCACCCTCCTGCCAGCCCCAACGCTCGACCGCCGCAAACTTCACCAGTTGCAGGAACGACTCAAGCCCCAGCGACCCTGGCGTCACCGGGTCTTCGTAGAAGTGCGCCTTGAAGTACCAGTCGTTCGGGTCAACCAGTTTGGTCCCTTTCAGGTAACCGAGACCGGCCGGGCCGCCGTCGGCGACGTAGAGTTCGATCTGGTCGATCATCCTCAGCTTCTTCTCTGGGTACGGGCGGCTCTCGGGATAGGGGAGCTTCTCTCCTCGCGCGATTTCTTCCGCCGTAGGCTGGTGCGGGGCCGCTTCCCTGATGCCGACCTGGTTTGCCAGCGCCTCCTTGGCGAAGAAGCCGAACATCGTGTCCCCCTCGTAGAGGACGCCCTGGCGGTCGGCTACGCTGAAGCTGAACTCCTGGATGATCATCCCGCCGCTGGTCGCCGCCTTGGTGAGGGTGGCGGTCGCGGTGAGCGTGCCGGTCTCAGGCGTCACGGCCCGGTGCTGCACCGCCGTCCCTCCCAGGTTCCTGAAGGAGATGTCGTTGGGGGTGGTGAGCGCGGAGCCCACGTAGGCTGCGAGCCAGCCGCAGGGCTGCAGCGCCGCTTCAAGCAGCACGGAGAAGGGCATGCGCGCCTGGCGGTCGGCGGCGAAATACCACTCGTCCACCGGGATGTCGTACTGCGCTTCGGCCAATGCCCCAGGGACCATCTGCCAGGGCTCGCCTCGCACCGCGGTGACCCGGTCCATGAACTGGAAGGGAGGTCCGGGGAGACGGGCGATCTTTCTGACGCTGTCGAAGATCCGGTACCTGTCGCCGAACCCTTCGGACGGCTTGCCGTTGCTGTAAGCGAGGATCTGCGCCTTGGTGTAGACGGCAGGTTTCACGTCGTAGTTGCCGGCTGGCTGGGTCGGAGCGGGAGCCGCTACGTTATGCAGTTCCTGGCCTTTGGCGCCCCAAAGTTCAAGCAGTGCTTGATGGTTGGTTCCGGTCAGCTGAGCCGACATGTTGGTGATCTCGACGATGGGCTTGCCGTCGGCGTACATCAGCGCGTCCACGATGGCGTAGGGCTCGGGGCGGTAGCCCAGTTCCCTTACTGTCACCTCGTAGGTGACCACCTTGGTTGTCTCCAGCACCTGACCGCGGCAGCAAAGCTGGCTGGCGACGCCGGGAACGGGTTGCCACGCGGCGCCGTCCGCCTCGGCGACCCATCCCAGGCGCAGCAGGAAGATGCGCAGCGTGTGCATGCAGCACTCGTACATGAGCGTGCCGGGCATGACGCGGTCGTCGACGAAGTGGCAGGTGATGAACCAGTCCTCAGGGTGGATGTCGGCTTCGGCGCGGATGAAGCCCAGGCCGCAGCGCCCGCCGTCGGGCACGAGCTCCATGACGCGATGCACGAGCTCCATCCTGCCGCCCGGTATAGTGAGCGGGCGCCCTACGCGAAGCCCGGCGAAGAGGGGGCCGAAACAGGCGGCGAGATCCCCCCTGCGCAGCGCATTCAACTGCTCCGCGCCATATGAGGCAGGCTGCATCGGCACCAGGTACTTCCAGTCCGGCGGGAGCTTGCCGGTTTTGGGGCGGAGGTCGATGGCGCCCCGCACGATTCCCTTGCCGGCGTCGAGTTCGCCCTGGGTGAAGAACCCGGCGCAGCCGTTGCGCATGGATAGAAGCGGCTCCCCGTTAACCGTCGCCTCGAAGTGGAAACGGAACAGGTAGGTCTCGCCCTGGCGGAAGAAGCGCTCGATGCGGATGTCGTAGTTGATGGTCTCGCCCGGCCCCGGGAGATCGCGGTGGAAGGTGACCACGGCGTCCAGCAGGCGATATACCGCCAGTCCCTTCGTGATGAAGTCGATCCCCAGGTAGCCGGAAAGAAAGAGGTCCGCCTGACCCGCCTCGACTGCGATGCAGGTCGGGATGCGGCCGCCGTCCAGGTACCAGGCGCCCGGGTGCACGTCGTGCTGGGTCACCACGCGGCCGCTGGTCATGGATTTGGGCTCTCCCTCCAGCGCCACGATGCGGTGCACCAGTTGCAGCGGCGTGTCGGGGAGCCTCACGCGGGTCGGGAAGCTGTCGGCCTCTGCGAACTCGGGCCCGAGCATCTTGGCGACGGAGCCCACGGCGAACTCGAAGCACATCTGCTCGTCGTAGAGCGCGGGAAGGGCGCCGGGGTAGGGGGCAGGCTGCACTGTCGCCGGGGGGGCTGCGGGTACTGCCGCAGCCGGTTCCGGAGACCATCCCGGATAATTACCCGTTGCAGGGAAAGCAGATGCCGCATCCAGTGGCATCCCCGCGGCCAGCATCTGCTGCTGCAGGGATATCTGCAGCGCCAGCGTCTCGGCGATGGAACGGCTCAGGCCGGTGGCGACGCGCAGGTAAGCCTCATGGGCCTGCTGGGACGCTTCCTGGGCGGCGGCGAATTCGCGCAGCAGCGGTTCCTGGATCGCACCCTGGATGGGGAGCGGCGAAACGGCCTGTAGTGGCGCGGGGTTCACTTGCGGCTGCCCCATCTGGGGCTGAGCTGCCTGAGGCTGCGCCTTAGTTGCGGCATTGTGTATCGATGGTGCTGTCGGTGCAACCACTTGATCTGCAGCCGGAATCGACAAGGTACTTACCGGCGCATCTGTAGACCGCCGTATCTGAGGAGGCTGCGGTACGGCTACCTTGGTTGCGGCAGGTGCGGCGGAAACGGGCGCCTGCGGCCTGACAGGCGGTGCCGCCTGTGCCGCCTGTGCCGGTGCGGAAGCCTCCATTCCCGGGCGCGACGGTGCAAAGGGGTCGCCGCCGGTAGTGAAGCGAAGGGTTTTCCCCTCGCCGACTAAGGCCGTGGCGCTGACACGCTCCGGTGCGAGGGCGAACAACGGTTCGAAGTCGACGGGAACGCGCTCGGAGGTGAGCTGGGCCAAAAGCCGCAGCAGGGCCGAATTGGCGTCCACCCCGGGGAGGCAGACGGAACGCGCCATGTGGGGGCGTCCGGCGAGGATGCGGCCGATCATGCGGCTGCAGGAGCCGCCCGGTCCCATCTCGATGAAGTACCTTACCCCTTCGGCGTAGGCCGCCTCGATCACCTTGGGGTAATCGATCCCCTCGATGGCCTGGGAGAGGATCGAGTCGGCTGCGGAGCGCCGGTGCACCTGGTACGCCGCGCCGGCGGCGCCGCTGTAGAAGGTAACCCCAGCGGGAGGGGTGGTGTTGAAGTTGTGCAGGTCGCGGTAAGGGTTGGCCACCTGGCGCGCCACCTCGCAGTGCACGGTGGTGACCCCCTGGAGCGGGAAGAAGCGGCAGTCCAGCATGGCGACCAGATGCTTCACCCACTTCACGTCGCCGCCGATGACACATTCATCGGGGGTGTTGACGATGAGGAGGTAGACGCGCGAGGTTTTCTTCAGCGCGCGCCGCACCTCGCGGGCCGGGGCGTCGACCACGCCGATGCTCCAGTGGATCTCCTTCCCCTCGGTTTCCCCCCACGCCTCGCGGGCGGCGCGGCACTCGCCGGCCAGGTCGCGGGTGAATAGGGTGGAGGCCTTCATGCGCGACAGCATGAGGTCGCGCTCGACCCAGGTGCGGCTGCCGAAGAGGCCGGCGGATTCGCCCAGGCTGTAGCCGATCACGGCGCTGGGGTCGATGCCGAATTGCCGCACCACGTCGGTCACGGCGCAGCCGGTCGCGACCTGGCCGAAGATGACGGCCAGATGGTTCTCGTTGACGCTCTCCATGGGAGCGCCGTTCCAGAACTGCTCCGGCTGGAACTGGTCGCGCAGGTAGAGGTTCTCGCCGTCCTGGCGGCGGTAGACCTGCGGCCAGTGCGCGGATAGCTCCATCCCCATCCCGGCGAAGTGGTTGCCGGAACCAGGGTAGACGAAGCCGATCTTTCCTGATTTCCCTATAGGGTCGGCGTTGAAGAAGATGCGGTCGCGAAGCGACGGGTGGAGCACCGCCTCGGCGTAGGCCGGGCCCGACTGGACCATCCGCTCCCCCTGCAAGCAGAGGGAAGCGAGCTCTTCCAGGCTGCGCGCCACCAGGGCTATCGCCAGCGGTTCGCCGGCCAGGCTCCTCTGGCTGTTGAGCAGGTCATGCGAGAGCGCGGACAGCGACGGCGCCGGTTTTCTTTCGGCCTGCTGCTTCAACTGCTGCAGGCGCTCGGCAAGCTGCTCCCGGTCGCTACCTGCGATGCAGAAGAGGTATTCGTCCCATCCCCCCAAAGGAGCGACCTTTTCGGCCGCAGCTTTGAGCTGGTCCTTGTCGTACCCCTGAAGCACAACGTGGCTGCAACTGCCGTCCACGCCGAAGACGCTGACACCGGCGTGGCGCGGCCCGTCGCAGCGGTTCCTGAGCCAGAAGCGCGAGGCCTCCGGCAAGAAGAGCGAACCGCTTCCCGAGACCTTGCCGAGCGGCCGCTCGGCGGAGCGCGCCCCGGGGATGATCTCCTGGTAAAGCGCGAGGCAGCCGCGGACCAGGGAGGCTAGGCCGCTGGCTGCGCCTGCGTGCCCTATGTCCGCCTTGACGCTGGCGACGGCCAAGCGCCTTTGTGAGGCTGCGGCGTGTGCGGGGTCGTCGAAGAACTCGGCAAGGGCCGCCGCTTCCATGCGGTCCTCGGCGGCGTGCCCGCTGCCATGTGCCTCAAGGTAGCCGACCTTTTCCGGCGTGACGCCGGCCTCGCCGTAGGCGCGCTCCAGCGCGTGCCGGTAAGCGGCTGCGCCTGGTAGCATCAGGTCGCCGCTGGCGGCACCCACGCCGCCGATCACGGCGTAGATCCTGTCCCCGTCGCGCTCCGCGTCTTCAAGTCGCTTCAGGATGACGCTGGCCGCGCCTTCCCCTATGATGGCGCCGTCGGCGGACTGGTCGAAGGGGGTAGCGCTCCCGAAGCGGGAGTAGGGGCGTCCCAGGTGCTGGCCGATCGCCGCCCTCAGGTCGCCGGCAAGGTCGACGGCGCCGACGACGGCGCGGTCGACCTCCTCGCTTTGGAGCTGGCGCACAGCGATCTCCAGGGCGCGCAGGCCCGAGCTTTCCTCGCTGGACAGGGTGAAGCTGGGACCGCCGCAGCGGAACTCGCGGGCGACGCGGCTCGCCACGACGCTTCCCAACGCGCCCATGGTCCGGTTGGCGCTAAGTGCCGGGCCGGCCTCTTCGCGCAACTGTGCGACCCACGCCTCGAATTCCTGTTCGCTCAGGTTGAGGCCCAGCTCCTTGGCCCATTCGCGCGCCTTTTCGGCGATGGACCAGCGGAAGGCGAAGTTGGTGCTGTTCAGGTCGAGAGCGATGCCGATGAAGACCCCGGCGCGCAGGTTTTCCTTCTTGTCCATACCCGCGTCGGCGATGGCCGCGGCGGCCGACTGCAGCATGAGGAGCTGCTGGGGGAGCATCTCTTCCAGCTCCTTGGGCGGAATGCGGAACTGCCCAGGGCTCTGGTCGAACTGGTCCAGGTAGAAGCCGGCGAAGGGGGTCTCCTTCAGCTTTCCCTTGGCGAACCAGGCGCTCTTCTCGGCGCCCCACCAGTCCTTGGGCTGGGTCGGGCGCGCGGCAGCGCCTCCGCCCAAGACGCGTGCCTGGAAGGAGGTGAGATCCTGCCACTCCCCGAATCGGGCGTCCAGGCCCACGACGGCTATGGGGCAACCCTTTGCCGGGGCGGGGGATGCTGCGGCCTCGCTCTCAGGGAGCCACTCCTCGACCAGCAGGTGCCCGTTGATGCCGCCGAAGCCGAAGGCGGAGACGGCGGCGCGGCGCGGGACGTTGTCGGCGCGCCTTTTCCAGGGAGCGGCGCTCTGCAGCACCCGGAAGGGGCTTTGTTCCAGCTGGAAGTTGGCCGGCGCCGCGTTGAAGTTGGCGGTAGGGGGCAAGGTCTCCTCGGCCATGGACAGGAGCACCTTGGTGAGTGCCGCCGAACCAGCCGCGGTCAAAAGGTGGCCGATGTTCAACTTCACCGAGCCGATGACGCACCCTTTACCGGCCTCGCCCGTTTCGCCCCAAAGCTCCCTGAGGCTCGCCACTTCCGTGGCGTCCCCTACGGGGGTGCCCGTCGCGTGGCACTCGATGAGGTCGACGTCCTGCGGCTCCCATCCAGCCTTGGCGTAGGCGGCGCGCATGGCGCGCAACTGCCCGTCGGAAAGGGGGGCCAGGAGGCTCCCACCCACGTCGTTGGAAAGACCTATTCCCTTGATTACGCCGTAGATCTTGTCTCCCTGCGCCACGGCGTCAGCGAGCCTTTTCAGCACGAAGATACCCGCGCCTTCGCCCACGACCAGGCCGTCGCCGCTCGCGTCGAACGGGGAGCATATGCCGCGGCGCGACAGCGCGCGCAGCTGGGAGAAGCCCATCTGGGTGTAGAGCGGATCTGGGCGGGAGAGCCCGCCGGTGAGCATGGCGTCGGCGCGACCGGAGAGAAGCTCGTCGCAGGCAAGCTTGATGGCGTAGATGGAGGAAGCGCAGGCGGCGTCGAGGGTGCAGCAGCCGCCACCCAGGCCGAGAGCCGCGGAAAGAAGGCCCGCAGGGAGACCGGCCACGTAGCGGTTCAGCCCCTGCGGGATCGGTGCGTCCCCCGCGTGCCCGAGGAGTTTCTCCTCGAAGTTCCGCCCCAAAAGGGCGCGGGAGAGCTCCGCGGATTTCTCGCTGGGAAGCGCCAGGTTCCCGATGATGACGCCGATGCGGGAGCGGTCGACCCCCGTGGTGACGGCGGAGTCGAAGGCCCTTTTGCCGGCGTGCAGCAGCAGGTGGAACAGGGGATCGAGCCCCGAGGCAAGCTCGGCGTCGATGTTCAGCCCCGAAAGGCTAGCCAGGGGAGGAATGGAGTCGATGAAGCAGCCGCGCTTGGAGTAGACGTGGTCCGGCTTTCCCGCCTCGGGGTGGAAGGCGGTATCGGCCGGGAGCTGCCAGCGCCCGGCCGGGACCTCGCGGGCGGCACTTTTAGCGTTGCGGATGTTATTCCAGAAAGTTGTCAGTTCCGGCGCGTCGGGAAAGATCCCGCCGATGCCGACGATTGCCACGGAAGGCGACTGCTGCTTCATGCCTATGCCGCCCCCAGTGCAACGGAAACGGTCCGCAGCTTGTTACGCTGGAAGGCCTGCTTGAGGGACGGGTCGATGACGCACTCGTATCCCTCCAGGCGCGCTATGAGCTTGCCGGTGTTGCGGTCCAGGAATTCCATGTCGGCGCTGGCGCCGCGCGGGTTCTCGGAGGTGACGCGGATCACTACCTGGGCACCTTCCTTGGGGAAGGATTCCTGGAACTGGCGGTAGCGCCCGGCGAAGCAGGGGAGCGATCCGGCGCCAAAGCGCTCGAAGCTCCAGAGGATCATCATCTGGAAGGCGCTGTCCATAACCAGCGGGTCGGTGAGCCAGGCGCTCCTCAAGGGGCGGCGGATCCATTTGCCCGGCGCGGGCGCGCCCTTGACCGAGGCGGCTATTCCCTTGGCGGAGCAACCGTCGACGTGCTCGATGCCGTGCAGATCGGGGCCGTGGAAGAGGCGCTCGTTGTTGTAGATGACCCCGTCGTGCGGCGCGTAGGCGGTGGCCGGTATTTCGGTGATGGAGCGGATACCTTCCACGTGCTTGGTGGCGAGCACGATCTCGGCGCGGGCATGGAGGACGGTCCTGCCGTTGACGCCGGGGCTGGAGAGCTCAACCGGCACCAGCCAGAACGATTCCTTCTTCACGGCGCGCCCGGCCAGCACGCTCAAGGGGAACGAGGTGTTGTCCTCGAAGACCACCCCTTTGCAGATCCTTAGATCATTGAAGCCGTGGAAACGGAAACCGGGGTTGCCGTGGAGCGCGCCGTGGGCGAGCCATTCCACGATGACCGCCATGGGGACCACCGCTTTCCCGTCCAAAACGTGCGAGCGCAGGAACGGGAATTCCGGGACGGTCAGGGTCAGCGTGAACGCCTCGGAGAGGTTCTCGGGCTTCGCCGCGGAGGAGGCCGGGGCGGCTGCTCCCTTCTGCTCGGGGAGCTGGGCGATGGCTACGATCTCGACCGGCGCGCCGGCAGCGGAGATTTCTCTGGCGAGGAAGTCGCCGCCTTCGGTGAGGTCGATCACGCCGATCCCCTCGGCTGAGAAGACCTTCTTGAGTGCCGGGGTGACCATGCCGCCGTCCCAGGGACCCCAGTTGATGCTGACGCTGCGGCAGCCGCCGCGGCGGCGCGCCTCGGCCTGGGCCACCTTGTTGAGGATCTCGTTGGCGACCGCGTAATCAACCTGGCCCACGCGGCCGAAGCGGCCGGTGGAGGAGGAGAAGAGGGCGATGAAGCTAAGCTCGTCGTTGCGGGTCGCGTGCAGGAGCGCGCGCAGCCCTTCGACCTTGGTGCTGTAGACCTGCTCGAACTGCTCGGGCGTCTTGTCGACGATAAGGCGGTCGGCGAGGACGCCGGCGCCGTGGACCACGCCACGGATCGGGCCATGGGCGCGGCGAATCTCGCCCAGGAGGAGTTCCATGGCGCTGCGGTCGCGGATGTCGACCGAGCGGTAGATCGCCTCGGCGCCGGTGGCGGAGATCTTCTGCAGGGTGTCGCTAAGTTCGCGCCCGGCCATGACGGCCCGGTAGCGCTCCTCGATCTCGCGCGGGTGGAGTTTGCCCACCGCGTTCTGCATGATGGCGCGCTTGATCTCGGCTTCTTCGGAGACGCCGGCAAGCCAGGCGGGCTCATCCTCGGGCTCGGAGCTGCGCCCCAGGAGCACCAGGAACGGCTTGTACTCCTTGGCGAGTGCAAGGGCGGAGACCGCGGTCACGCCGCGCCCGCCGCCGGTGATTACCACCACGTCGCCGGCCTTGATAGCGGGTTCTGCCGGAGCCGGTGCGGAGGGAAGCACAACGGTTTGCAGCGCGAAGCGCCCTTTGCTGGAGAGACCTACCTCGACCGGGCCGCGGCGCAGCATCTCGATGGCGACGGCGCTGGCGGCGGTAGCCGCATGCGGGAACTCGCCCAGGTCGATCGCCTTGCAGGAGACTTCCGGCCATTCCAGCGCCGCCGTCTTGGCGAGCCCCGCCAGTCCGCCGGAGAGCGCATCCTTGATGCTCTTGCCGGAGCCGAAACCAAAGGCCCCGTCCAGTCGGGAGACGGTGACGCAGACGGCCCCTTCGGCGTTAGCCGACTCGTTCAGGGCGCCGGCGGCGTTCTTGACCAGCTGGAAGGCGTTTTCCAGGAATAGGTCGTCGGTGCCTGCGGTGGGCGCGCAGATCACCAGGCCGGAGAGTTTCCCGGCTGGCGCTGTCTGCTGGGCCTGGGCCGCGTTGACCTTGCGCACCGTGCAGCCGTGCTCCAGGAGAATGCTGCAAAGCTCGGAGGCAAACGCCGAACCGTCGTCGGTGACCCAGATCTCGCCGTCGTTGGCAAGGACGATGGCCTCGCCCTCGTCGTCAGCGGCAAGCTCTACAGGGGTGACGGAGCTTCTCTGGATCGCCTGGGCCGGTGCAGGTACCGGTTCCGCGGCGACCGCCTGGCTTGCCTCGTCGGCAGGGGCTGCGACGGGCTGAGCCGATGCGGATGCCGGAGCGGCAAGGGGACTGGCTCCGCCAGGTGCCTGTCCCCCTTCGCTGGCGGGCGCGGCCGAAGCCGAACCGGCAGAGAGGAAGCTTGCTATGTCGCCCAAGGTGCGCAGGGTTCCCAGATGCTCGGGGCCAATGGACGGAGTCTCGGGCAGGCGCTCCTGCAGCGTGGAGAGGATCTCGACGCGCTTGATGGAGTCGATGCCGAGGTCGCTGTCCATACCCATTCCCGGCTCCAGCATCTCCACGGGGTAGCCGGTCTTGTCGGCGACTACCTCAAGCAGGGTCTGCATGATACGAGCGGGGTCGCTGGATGCGGCGGCAAGGGGACTGGCTCCGTCAGTTGCCTGTCCCCCTTCGCTGGCGTGCGCCGCCGAAGCCGAACCGGCAGAGAGGAAGCTTGCTATGTCGCCCAAGGTGCGCAGGGTTCCCAGATGCTCGGGGCCAATGGACGGAGTCTCGGGCAGGCGTTCCTGCAGCGTAGAGAGGATCTCGACGCGCTTGATCGAATCGATGCCGAGGTCGCTGTCCATCCCCATTCCAGGCTCCAGCATCTCCACCGGGTAGCCGGTTTTTTCGGCGACGACGGAGAGCAGGGTGGCGGTGATCTCTTCAGCCGGGACTGCTGCGGCAAGGGGACTGGCTCCGTCAGGTGCCTGTCCCCCTTCGCCGGCGAGTGCGGCCGAGGCTGAACCGGCAGCGAGGAAGCTTGCGATGTCCCCCAGGGTGCGCAGAGTCCCCAGGTGCTCGGGGCCTATGGCCGGGGTGCCGGGGAGGCGTTCCTGCAGCGTGGAGAGGATCTCGACCCGCTTGATGGAGTCGATGCCGAGATCGCTGTCCATTCCCATGTCGAGTTCCAACATCTCCACCGGATAGCCGGTCTTTTCGGCGACTACGGCCATAAGGGTGCTGGTGACCTCGCCGGCGGCGATTGCTGCGGTCTGGGGTGCTGCGAGCTGAGCCGGTGCGGCAAGGGGACTGGCTCCGCCAGGTGCCTGTCCCCCTTCGCCGGCGAGTGCGGCCGAAGCCGATCCGGCAGCGAGGAAGCTTGCGATGTCCCCCAGGGTGCGCAGGGTCCCCAGGTGCTCCGGGCCAATGGCCGGGGTGCCGGGGAGACGCTCCTGCAGCGTGGAGAGGATCTCGACCCGTTTGATGGAGTCGATGCCGAGGTCGCTGTCCATTCCCATGTCGAGTTCCAGCATCTCCACCGGGTAGCCGGTCTTTTCGGCTACTACGGAGAGAAGCGTGCTGGTGATCTGCTCGGCTGCGACCCCGAAAGAAGCGGCGGGCGCAGCGGTTGCTGCCGATGCGACAAGGGGACTGGCTCCGCCAGGTGCCTGTCCCCCTTCGCCAGCGGGTGCGGCCGAAGCTGAACCGGCGCAGAGATGGCCGGCGATGTCGCCGAGGGTGCGCAGTGTCCCCAGGTGTTCGGGGCCGATGACCGGAGTCCCCGGGAGGCGCTCCTGCAGCGTGGAGAGGATCTCTACGCGCTTGATCGAGTCGATGCCGAGATCCGAATCCATCCCCATGTCGAGTTCCAGCATTTCGACAGGGTACCCGGTCTTCTCGGCGATTACCGCGAGGAGCACCTGCGTGATGCGCGCCGAGTCGGCGGTAGCGGAAGCGGGAGCAGCGGCTGCTGTCGGCGCAGGCGCAGGGGCGACTGCCGGTGCGGCGGCGACGGGCGCGGCCTTAGCCACTGGTGCGGAGACAGCCGGGGCGGCGGGTGCAGCCATCGGAGCCGGGGCGACGTACGAGGGGGCCTGCGCCTGGACCGGTACGGTCGCCGGAGCCACTGCGGCGGGGGAAAGGTTGGTGCCCAGGATCAACTGTTGCTGCTGCTGGAGCAGGGTCTGGAAGGTTCTGGTTGCGGTCTCCTGCCCTTCGAGGAAGCGGCGGTGCAACTGCGCGGTATCCTCCTGCATCCGCTGGAGGACCGCCATCCCTTCGCGCGCCAGGCGCAAAGATTCACCAAGCGCCGCCTGGGGTGCTGTGGTGGCGGCCGGTGCTGCCTGGAAGGAAGCTTGCTGGGGCGCAGCCGGTGCAGCCTGGTAGGCGGGTTGCTGTGCAGCCGGCGCGCTCATGGCTACTGGTGCCGCCTGCGGAGCAGCTGGTGCAGCCACCGCTGCCGGTTTCGGCAGGACCGGCGGCTTCTTCGGCTTCGGCTTGCTGTAGTTGGCGCCGCAGATGGGAATGCTCAAGAGCGGCTTCTTACCTGCGGGAGCCGGCTGGTATCCCTCGTCCCAGGCGGCGAGCTTCACGCCGAAGCCGAGCACTGCCAGTTGCGCCAGCGTGCGGCCCAGGTCGGCAATGCCTGCGCGCTTGCCCGAAGACGAGTCGAGGGCGACGGCTGCGTGCGGCCGGTCGGCGAAGATGGCCTGCACGAGCCCGGTCAGCCTGTTGCCGGGGCCGACTTCGACGAAGCTGGTGATGCCCGCCGCGTACATCGCCTCGATCTCCGCCACGAACTCGACCGGCATGGCGAGCTGGGAAGCGAGCTGCGCCTTGGCGGCTGCGGGGTCCGCAGGATAAACCGCGGCCGTGGTGTTGGCGTATACCGGGACCTTCGCCTTAGGCATCTCGATCTTGGCGAGCGCGGCCAAAAACGGCGTGGCGGCGTCGGACACAAGCGCGCTATGGAAAGCGGCTGCGACCGGAAGCTCCTTGCAGGTGAGTCCGCGCCCCTTGAAGATCTCGACGGCGCGCTTTATCTCGGCGCTGGCGCCGGAGAGGACCGCCTGTGAGGGGGCGTTCTTGTTGGCGATCACCAGGTCCAGTTTCTCTGCAGCTACCACCTCGGCAATCTTCGCCAGCGGAGCGGAGACGGCCAGCATGCTCCCCTTGTCCCCTTTGCCGGCGCCCATCAGCTCGCCGCGCAGGCGCGACAGGGCGTGCAGTGCGCTCTCGTCCAGCCGGCCTGCGGCGCAAAGGGCGGTCAGCTCGCCGTAGCTGTGGCCGGCGACACCTTCAGGCTCAAGGCCGAAGGACTGCAAAAGGCGCAGCGCGCCGAGGCTCACGGCACCGATGGCAGGTTGCGCCGCCTGGGTCGCCCGCAGGGCCTCTTCCTGGCTGTTACGGGTCGTATCGTCGAAAGCGGAGGGGGGGTAGATGAGGTCGGAAAGCCTCCTGCCACCGGCGGAAGTGAAACCGTCGTTAGCAGCGGTGACCGCGTCCAGTAGCTGCGGGAAGCGGCAGGCGAGATCGTTCAGCATCCCGGTGTACTGGGAGCCCTGCCCCGGGAAGAGCATGCCGAGCTTGCCGGCTGCGCCGCAGCCGAAGAAGGCACCGTCGGGGGTCTGCCAGGGGGATTTCGAGTTCTTCTCCAGCATGGACTTGGCGTTCTTCACCAGCGAGGCGACGTTGGTTTTTCCGCGCTCGATCACCAGGGCAAGGCGCAGGGTTCCCATGGCGTCGAAGCTCGCGCGGGTCTGGAATGCCAGCTCCCTGACGGCGCTCCAGGCTGCAGCCGCCGGCACCCGGTCGAGCCCGGCAGCTATGGCTGCGGCGTCGGCGCCGGAAAAGGCGAGGATCTGGGTGTTGCCGTCCCAGTCGGCCGCCTTCTTGTCGGCCTGGTACTCCTCGAGGACCACGTGGAAGTTGGAGCCGCCGAAACCGAAGGCGCTGACGGCGGCGCGGCGCGGCACGTCGGCACGCGGGAACCAGGGGCGTTTTTCCTTGGCGAGATAGAAGGGGGATTTCTCACCGACCACCTCTTTTTGTGGGGTCTGCACCTTGATGGTCGGGGGGATCACCTTGTGGTGCAGCGCGAGCGCCGCCTTGATAAGGCCGGCGGAACCAGCGGCGGCCTTGGTGTGGCCGATCTGGGACTTGACCGAGCCGAGGCAGCACCAGGGAAGCTCCGACTCGCCGTATACATCGCGAAGCGCACTCACTTCGACAGCGTCCCCTACCTTGGTGCCGGTGCCGTGGGCCTCGATCAGGCCGATGCTCTGCGGGGTGACGTCCGCGTTCTTGTAGGCGTTCAGGAGCGCGTTCTTTTGTCCGGTCGCGCTCGGGGCGTAGATCGCGTCACCCTTGCCGTCGCTCGAGGAACCGACGCCGCGCACCACAGCATAGATCCTGTCGCCGTCGCGCTCCGCATCCGCCAACCGCTTAATGACCACGAGCCCGAGCCCCTCGCCGAGAATGGTCCCGTCGGCGGAAACGTCGAAGGGCTTCGCGTTGCCGCTAGGGGAGAGGGCGGGGGTCTTGCTGAAGCACATGTACATGAAGATGTCGTTGAAGGTGTCGATGCCGCCGGTCACCACGATGTCGGACTTGCCGGAGGCAAGTTCCATGGAGGCGAGGTGCAACGCGCTGAAGGAGCTGGCGCAGGCCGCGTCGACGACGCAGTTGGTCCCGCCCAGGTCGTACTGCTTGCTGATGCGGCCGGCAACCACGTTGCCCAAAAGACCCGGGAACGAGTTTTCCTGCCAGGGGACGTAGGAGTCGGAGATCCGCTCCACGACGTCGTTGGCGGTCGCCTCGTCTACGCCTGCGTCCTTCAAGGCCGAGCGCCAGATCGGGTGGCCGAGCCGTGCACCGAGGGGTATCACCAGCTCCAGCGTGCCGGTTACGCCGATGATGACCGAAGCGCGGCTTTTGTCGAAGCTGCGGTCGGGGCCGTACCCCGCGTCCTTCAGCGCCTGGCCGGCAGCGACGAGCCCCAAAAGCTGCGAGGTGTCGATCGCCTCCAGGACGTTAGGGGGGATGTTGAACTCCATCGGATTGAAGTCGACGGGGGAGAGGAAACCGCCACGCCGGCCGTAGGTGCGGTCCGGGCTCTTCTGGTTCTCATCGTAGTAGGCGTCCACCGGCCAGTGGGTCTCGGGGACCTCGGTGATGGCGTCGATCCCATCGGCGATGTTGGCCCAGTAGGCGTCACGGTCCTCGGCCTTGGGAAAAAGGCAACCGATGCCGATGATGGCAAGCTGAGTTCCGTTACTGGAGGCGGCCGGCTTCAGATCGTCAGTTTTCAACAAAGGTACTCCTTGATTTGTGCGATTTCGAGAGGTTGCGGTGCGATTTCATCCATCCTGAGTTCGATGCCCTGGCTGCTCAGGAAGTTGGCGCGGTTGAGTGCGGCCGCTCCGTGCAGGATGTTGAGGGCCACGGCTTCGACTGTGCGGTTGCCCGGGGTGTCGAGGAAGGAGCCGGAGGCCCATTCGTTGAAGGCTCCCATGGCGGGGCCGCACCAGACCTGGTAGTCCATGCGCCGCTCTTCGGCGCCGTCTTTGGCCCAGTGTGCGGCCATGCCGAGGTACCAGCGGAAGACCAGCGCCATCAGGTGCTTCGGGTCGCGCTCGGCACGCTCGACCTGGGAGGGGTCGCGCTTGGCGAAGAAGGCGCGGGTATCGCGCCAGATGTCGGCGAGCGGCGCCTGGAACATGGTCTTCTCCAGCTTCTCGCGCTCGGCGGCGGGGATGTCGTCGAGGCTTTTGCAGGCGCGGTAGATCTCGTAGAGCTTCTGTGCGCGCATGGGGAACATGGTGCCGCGCTTCAAGACCTGCACGGTGACCCCCATCTCGAACATGTCGGCGGCGGGGGCCATGGTCACGTCGGCCTGGCGGGTGCCGGCGAGCATGCCGCGCACCGTGTCGGAGGTGCCGGACTCGACGCAGGCCTGATTCACCGACCCGGTCACGAGGTAGGCGGCGCCCATGGAGAAGGCGGCTGCCGCTGAGGCCGGCGTCGAGACTCCGCCGCCAAGCCCCACCCGCAGGCGGCAGCTGTAGCCGTACTGTCGCTGCAGCTTCGCCGCCAGCGCGTTGATGGTCGGGAAGAGGGCGAGGGCGGGGCGGTTGTCGGTATGGCCGCCGGAGTCCGCCTCGGCCGTCACGTCCTGCGCCAGCGGGACCAGCGCGGCCAGTTCGGCCTGCTCGGCGGTGATGGAGCCGTTGGCGACCAGCGCGCGCAGGAGCTTCTCGGGGGGCGGTGCGAAGAACTTCGCCGCCAGTTCCTCGCGGGAGACCTTGGCGATGATGCGGTTGGGGGTCACGATGGTCCCGTCGGCGGCGCGCTTGATGCCGTGCAGCCGGTACCTGACCAGTGGCAGCGTCAGGGCCAGAAAGGCCGAGGCCTCGATGATGCGGATCCCCTTCCTGATGTACAGCTCGGCGAGCTCGCTCTCAAGCTCGGGCTCATGCGGGGAGTGGATCAGGTTGAAGCCGTAGGGGATGTCGCCGAGGGAGGCCTTGAGGCGGTCGGCGGTCTCGGAGACGGTGGCAAGCGGAAGGCCGGCGGCGCCGAAGAAGCCGAGCATCCCGGCGCGGCCCAACTCCTCGGCCATGGCCGCGGAACTGATCCCCTTGGCCATGGAACCGCCGACGTAGGGGTAGCGGATGCCAAGTTCGCGGCAAAAAGAAGGATCCCCCAGGTTTTCCGGAAAGCAGGGAGGGGCGTAAGCGGCGATCGGCAGCGCGCCCGGGTTGACGGCGCCGAGCCGGCCGATGCCTCCCAGCCTCGGGACCGTGGTCCTTTCCTTTTCTACGAGATACAGCGGCTGGCGTACGTAGCGGAGGGCTTCTCTCAGGTTAGCGGCCTTTTGAGGGGGGGCGTTCGAGGCGGGGTGCCACGAACCCAGGTTTTCCAGGTTTGCAGAGCGAGCGGTATGGTCACCCTGTAGTGAAAATGGATCCAAACGGGCTTCTCCTGTTGCCAGCAAATTAGCAGCGGAATTGCGATGGCCTAAACGAGTAATGATTCGGCAGAAGGACAAGCTTGGGCATGGCGGAGGCAGGTCCATGCATCGTCGATTGTACTTGTCTCAAGCGGGTTTAGCAGAACGGACAGGTCGCCCACTATAGCAGAGTATGTGTACATTAAATCGAGCAAAAAGGCAAGACAAGACGCGGCTTCAGCCAACTTTTAGCTGAACCTGATTGGAGCGGCCCAACCCTCAGCTTCCGGTTTTGAGCTTTATGGCCTGAAGCACGTAGGGAAAGATCGTCTCGGTGACAATGGCGTAACCCTGTGGATTGGGATGGATGCCGTCCGAGAGATTGAGGTTCTCTTCTCCAGCGACTTTATCCAGGAAAAACGGGACCAGAATAAGCTTTCGTTCTTTGGCGACCCGCGGATAGATCGCCACGAACTTGTCCCGATAGGGCGAGCCCATGTTGGTGAGCATCTGCATCCCCGCCAGGACCACGACCACGTTTTTCGCCTGCAAGGCTGTCACAATGCGCTCGATGTTCTTGCGGGTGAGTTCCGGGGGCTGCCCGCGCAACCCGTCGTTGGCGCCGGTCTCGAGGACCACGATGTCGGGCGCGAGCTTCAGAATCCACTCGACGCGGGCCAGGGCGCCGGTGCTGGTCTCGCCGCTGATGCCGGCGTTCACCACGCGCCACTTATATCCAGCCTGGTTGAGCCTCCGCTCCAGCTGCGCCGGGTAGGCGTCGGTCTCGGGTACGCCGTAGCCGGCGGTAAGGCTGTCGCCGAAAGCGACGATAGTTCCGCGCGGTGCTGGTTTTTCGGTCGCGTTCACGGCGGCGGGCTCCTTCTCCTTTTGGCAGGAGACCAGAAGGAAAGCAAATAGGATGGTTATGGTGAAAAACCTCAAGTTGAACATGAAACCTCCAGCGGGGCTTTTCCTATTTTGTGGGGCGCCTGTCTCCCCTCGCCCTCTCTTTACTCCTCCGACTGCTCCCGCAAAAAAGCCACCGGCTTCTGGTAGAGGATGGGGAGCGCGACGGCAAGCCCCACGAACATCACCAGCAAAGTGGTGGCCAAAAGCAACAAAAGGCTCTCGCCGAGATACGGCTCATAGGTCATGTCGAGCCCCTTGCGGCAGATGATGAGGCTCCCCAGCTGGGAAATAAGCAGCGCGATGACGCCGCTCACCAACCCGAGGACCAGGTTCTCCGCAGCGAAGACCTTGAGCACGAACGCCCTGCGCGCGCCCAGTATGGTGAAATAGACCGCTTCCTGGATCCTCGCGTAGCGCGTGGCGAAGACCGAACTGATTATGATCAGGACCCCGGCAATGACGCTGAACGAGGTGAAGAACCTGACGATGCTGGAGAGCCGCAGCATGATCTTCCCGAAGACGGTGACGGTCTCGGTCAGGTCGATGACGCTCACGTTGGGAAAGGCGGAAACCACGCGGTTTTGCAGGGCGCTGATGCCGGCTTTGTCGACCCTGACGGCGGCAAAGAAGGTCTGCGGCGCTTGCGAGAGCACGGAATCTGGAAAGACGAAGTAGAAAAAAGGCGAGAAGCCGCTGCTGGTACGGGTACGCACGCTGGAGACGCGTGCGGTGATGGGGAGCCCCTGGACGCGGAAGCTCACCCGGTCCCCTACCTTCATGTCGTGCATCTTCACCACGGTGTCCAGCACCGAGACCTGCGGCTCGGTCCAATCCTTCCGGAACAGGGTCTCTCCTGACTCGATCCGCTCGTCTGGGAGCAGGTACTCCCTGTAGGTGAGGTTCATCTCGCGCGCCAGGTTGTCGCCCCTGGATTTTCGCTCCTGTGCCTGATCTATGGGGATCTCGTTCACCGCGGTCACGTTCCCCTTTACGATTGGGTAGAAGGCGCCGCCGGGGCCGATCATGCGGGCGAAGGCGTCGCGCTGGCCGGGCTGGATGTCGATGAAAAAGACGTTGGGGGCGCCCGGAGGAAAGGACTCGATGAAGGTGGCGTTGAGGTTCTTCTCCACGAGGTTGATGGCGAAGATCACTGCGAAGGCCGCCGAAAGGGTGACCATGATGGAAAGCGACGCGTTGTGCGGCCGGAAAAGCCCTTTGAGCGCCTGGCGCAAAGCGAGGTTCTTTGGCTGACTCCGTTTCAGGAAATGGAGGGTGACCCAGGCCAGCAGATAGGAGATCAGGATCAGCGACACCAGGGAAAGCATGAAATAGAGCCCCGTCTTCAGGTCGCGCAGGCGGATGAGCACCATGGAGAGGAAGAACAAAGCGCCAAGGCTTGCGATGATCCAGGTGGATCGGTTCCAAAGGGCGGCCGTGTCCTCCTTGCCGAAGATGGCCCTGGGCTTCACCTCCTTCAGCCGGTAGAGGGGGAGGGCGGTGAAAAGTAGCACCACCAAAAGGCCTATCGCCATACCCTGTAAGATCGCCGAGGTCGAGACCTGGAGAGTCACCTGGGCCGGTATCAGCCCACTGAAAAGAGCAGGGAGATAGCGCTGCAGCGCGAAACTACCGGCGAGCCCCGCGACGGTGCCGAGGAGGCCGAGGATCAGGGTGAGCCCCAGGAAATGCCCGATGATGAAGCGGCTCCTGGCGCCCAGGGCCTTCATCACTGCTATGGTCCGCTCCTGCTCCTTCAAAAGGGCGAAGAGCGTGCTCTGGATGCCGAAGCCGGAAAGAAGCAGGGTGAAGATGCCGCTTAGGTTCAGGAAGAAGAGCAGGTTGTCGAAGAAGCGCTTCACGCGCGAGCCGGCGTTTTTGTAGGTCTCGACCCTGACCCGGCCGTCGTTGCCGGTTGCGGCGCGAAGCTCCGAGGCGATCCTTTCCAGCCTCGGGGGATCCGTCACCTTGACCAGGGTGACGTGCTCGACGCGGCTTCCCTTGCCGATGAGGGCGAGGGTGGCGCGGTCCGCGGCGGCGACGAAGACGCGGGGGCCTAAGGCGAAGAAATTCACCGGCCGGTCCGGCTCCTGCACCACGACGTCCTTAACGGTCAGGACCGCGTTCCCGATCATCAGCGGGTCCCCGATTTTAAGTCGCAGCCGGTCCAGGAGCGCCTGCTCCACCACCAGGCTCCCGGGCGCGAGCACCTTTTCGAAGGGGCGGCCGGAGGCAAGGCGCACCGAGCCGTAAAAGGGATATCCCGGCTCCACGACCTTGATGTTGCACAAAAGCGACGCGTCGGCGCTGGGCTTTTGCACCACGGAATAGAACTCCCAGAAACGGGCGCTCGTTATTTCACGTCGGTCGCGAAGAGCCGCCAGTTTGCGTTCGAGGCCTGGCGGAACCGGAGAGTGGGACTTGATGATGATGTCGGCTGCGTGCAGTGACTGGGCGTCGCGCAGAAGCGAGCTTTCCACGCTTTCGCGGAAGCTTCCCAAGGAGACCAGGGTGATCATGGAGAGGGCGACGCAGAGGACGAAGACCGTGCACTGCCTCTTGGCGCCGGTCACTTGGCGCAGCAGGAACCTGGCGTTAACCATGCTCCTGCCCCGTGACGATCCTGCCGTCTTTGAGCGTGACAACGCGATGTGCGCGCTGGGCGATTTCGGGGCTGTGTGTCACCAGGATCAGGGTGGTGCCGCGCTCGCGCTGCAGTTCCAGGAGCAGCTCCAGAATGGCGGCCCCGTTTATGGAATCGAGGTTGCCGGTCGGCTCGTCGGCGAAGATGATGCGCGGGTCGTTGATGAGGGCGCGGCAGATGGCGCAGCGCTGTTTCTCGCCGCCGGAGAGCTGGTGCGGGAAACTGGTGAGCCTCCCGGATAATCCGACCCTTTCCAGGAGGGCCTTGGCCTTGGCGCGGGCTTCGAGATCCCCTTTGAGCTCCGCCGGGAACATCACGTTCTCCAGCGCGTTCAGAGAGGGGACCAGATGGAAGGACTGGAAAACGAAGCCGAAGGCGCTGTTTCTCAAGGGAGCTAGGGCGTCTTCGCCTAGGTCGGTGATGTCCTCCCTGTCGATGAGGACTCGTCCTCGGTCCGGGCGGTCCAGCCCGGAAAGGATGGTGAGCAGCGTCGATTTGCCGCTGCCGCTTTCTCCCTTCACCACTAGGAACTCGCCGCTCTCGACCGAGAGCGAGACGGAGTCGAGCACCTTGATCAAGCGGTTTCCGATACGGTAGCTTTTGCTGACCTCTTGGCTTTGCAGGATTGTCATCTGGACCGTATCCTTTTTAGCGTGAGCGGTTTACAGTTAAAAGTTTTTTATTATACTCTCCAGATCATGCGATCAAGGATGGTGCCATGCAAAACTCCAGATGTCGACAGGAAAAAAGGGATCCGGACTTTGCCCGGTGCAGGACCAGCAGTGTCGGTGCTGTCATGCCCGGAAGCGGGATTGAGATGTTCTACTGCGGCATCGATTACGCCGAGTGCAGGTACGCGCTTCAAGTGGGATACGACTACCTCTGCAGACACAAAAGCAACTACGCCTTTGCCAAGGCGGAAGAATGCTGACTCACTCCTCCCCTATTTTAAGCAAGTAGCGAGTACTCTCCAGCGTATCTGGTGACAGAAAACAAAAAAAAGGAGCAGGTCGTATGACCTGCTCCCGCAGGTGGATCTCTTTTGTTGTCCGCGGCCGGCGTGCCTTTTCACCCTACCTCCAGGCGCTGGTCCGGGTCGGGGTAGGGCTCGAAGAGGTTTTTTCCGGCTTCGCACACCGGGCAATGCCACTCAAGCAAGAGGTCTTCGAAGGAGGTGTCGGGGGG
Organism: Citrifermentans bremense R1; assembly: GCF_000426865.1. Taxonomy (GTDB): domain Bacteria; phylum Desulfobacterota; class Desulfuromonadia; order Geobacterales; family Geobacteraceae; genus Geomonas; species Geomonas bremensis. Next base: position 39,794 of record NZ_AUGE01000002.1, on the reverse strand, counting down.
TACGTCGTTTACCGGGTCCCCATCAGCGGGGTCGTAGATGTGGCGGCATACGGTACAGATCCATTTTTGCATGTGACGGGCTCCTTACCAGTTAACCGCCTCCGGCTCCCGCTTGATCAACAGGATGCTGCAGGGCATCCGGCGCAGGATGGCGTCGTTGTCGCGCCCGAAGACCATGTGCTCCAGACGCCCCTCTTCGTGGGAGAGCAGCACCATGAGATCGATCCGCTCCTCCTTTACCACCTGCATCACCTCGTCGAGCGGCTTTCCTTCCTTAATGATGAGCTTGATGGGGAGTCCCGCGGTGATCTCCTTGCGGATGATCTGCTCCAGCTCTTCCCGGGCCTGGTCCTTCTCGCTTGCGTAGCTTTTGCTCTCTTCGGGGTAGGGGCTGGGGGCGTTGATGGAGGCGCCGCCCATGCTTACCGTGCCCGCCACCCCCGACAAGATATGCAGCACCGACAAGTCCGCCCCGTACTTTCTCGCGATAGAAATGCCTACTTCGATCGCTTCGCGGGAATACTCGCTCATCCTGTTGACCACGAGAACGCGCTTGAAATTTTCCATGGTCTTGCCTCCTGAGTAACTCGGCTGTTGGTTCGGCTGGCCCGGCGTCTCTCGATCTGTGCGTCGCTTTAGCCGTTGAACGTCGTTAATAAATCCTTGAAAGGAGGGCGTTAATGATTGGCCCACCCCAGTATATACGATTGCCAAGTCCAGGCAACTTGATATAAATATTTCTAATCTTTTACTCGGCCAGGGAAAACGGTTCAGGAACCCAAAAACATCAACCAGTTACGGGAGGTGTAACATGCATAAAGTCTTAGAGGTCTCGATCGTGTTGTGGCTGGCATCGCTTCTTTGCTCATGTGCTTCGGTCTCCGTCGTCGACACCTGGCGCAATCCGGAGCTTCGTCCTCAGCGGCTGCAAAAGATACTGGTGGTGAGTATCAACAATAAGGATGCTGCCCGCCACGTTTACGAGGATATGCTGGCGAGCGAACTCTCGCGCAAGGGTGTGGAGGCTATCCCTGGGTACACCGTGATCCCCGGTGCGGCCTTTGCCGACTGGGGGGTGCTGGACCGGGCGGTGCGGCGGGCCCAGGCCCAGGCGATACTCACGGTGCAGACCACCAAGGTCGAGAGGCAGACCAGCGTGCAGCCGGACAGCGCCTATCCCGGCTACTGGTACCCGCAGGGGTTCCCTACTTGGGACTTCCCCGGATACTACCGCTCCATGGCGCTTTACGGCCCCACCTATGTCACTACCTACGATGTCGCCACCATGCAGGTGAACCTCTTCGACGCGGGCACCGACAAGCTCATCTGGGCCGCCACCATGCAGAGTACCGACCCTCAGAAGGTCACCACCGTTGGGCAGGACCTGGCCCGCAAGGTGGTAAAGAAGCTTGCCAAGGAAGGACTGATCTGAAGGCGGTGCGCCATGGATCTCATGAAGAAACCCCCCCGCTCCTTCTACGACCGCGACACGGTGACCGTAGCGCGTGAGCTTCTCGGTGCAAGGCTCGTGCATGTGGTGGCCGGGGTGGAGCGGGTAGGGCGCATCGTGGAGGTGGAAGCGTACCTGGGCGAGCAGGATCTGGCTGCGCATTCCTCCAAGGGGCGTACTCCCCGCACCGCCATTCTCTTCGGCCCTCCCGGATTCGCCTACGTCTACCTGATCTACGGCATTTACTGCTGCATGAACATCGTCACCGAACGTGAAGGAAGTGCTTGCGCGGTGCTTTTGCGCGCGCTGGAACCGGTAAGAAACGTCGAGGGGCGCAGCTCCGGGCCGGGTCTGCTCTGCCGCGCCATGGGGATCGACCGCCGGCAAAACGGTCGCGACCTGTTAAGCGACGATTTCTACGTGGCGGAAAGCTCCAAGCGGGAATCGATGCAGGTAGTCTCCAGGCCAAGGATCGGGGTCGATTACTCAGGTATTTGGGCGGGAAAGTTACTGCGTTTCTACATAGCCGGAAATTCCTTTGTCTCAAAACCATAACCGGACGGCCTATGCAAGATGATTTCAGACCTTCCGTGAAGCTATCCTTGATTTTCCTTCCTTCAATTACTGTTAGCGTCACCTACAGAGACAATCCCCGCAGATGTGCATGTCATTACCTTTTTACCTGAAGATGTAAGGATCGCAGCTTTCCCTTACCTAGCAGAGTCTGCCGCTCCTCATGCTGCACCGGTTCAGTCCGGTAGAAGAACGGCTGACTGACCTTCCAATTTTATGCCTCTGCAACCCACGCTTATTATTGGTGCAAATTAATTTTCCTTCGCTATACTCTTCTGCATTTCGCGCAAAAGGACCCTGTCATGGAGATGGAACTCGCCGAGCGGCTTTACCGACTGATGTTCACCAACATGCGGGAAGGGCTGGTCATCCTGCGCATCGACCCCGACGATGGGGAAGGATCCCCGGCGGTGATCGAGATGAACCCCGCCGCGGTGAAACTCTGCCGTTGCCGCCAGTTCAACTTCGGCAACTGCAAGGTCGTCGACTGTTTCCCCGGCTGGTTCGACGAGGACCGGCTGCAGGAAACCTGCAAACGCCTGGCGGCCTTCGGCGGCATGGTGGAACTGGGCGAGGTCTCCTGGGGAGGGTCCCTTTACCGCGCCCGTATATTCGGGTTGTCGGAGGAGCACTTGGGGCTCGTTGTCGTCGACGTCACGCGGCAGAAAAAGGGGGAGGCCGAGATAGCAGCGCTCTCGGCCCAGATCGAGCGGCAGACGGCGGGGCTGGAAAAGCGCGTGGCGGAGAGGACCGCGCAGTTGCAGGAGATCAACGAGGAACTCGACAGCTTTGCCTACACGGTTTCCCACGATCTGCGCGCGCCGCTGCGCGCCATGCGGGCCTTCGCCGGGATACTGCTGGAGGAGGAGCAAAGCGAGGACGAGCGGATAGCGTATCTGAAACGGATCCAGGGGGCGGCGGAGGGGATGGAGCGCCTGATCCAGGATCTCCTCGCCTACAGCCGAGTCGGCCGGCAGGAACTGGTGCTGCAGCGCGTGAGCCTCAGTGAGGTGCTTGCCGATGCGGCCCGGCAACTGGAGCTTACCAGCTGGGGCAAGAGCTACCGCTTGGAGGTGCGGGACCATCTCCCCGATGTGGTCGGGCACCATACGGTGCTGGTCCAAGTAGTTCTGAACATCATGGGGAACGCCATAAAGTTCGTTCCCAAAGGGGTGGTCCCGGAGCTGGAGGTGTGGGCCGAGGATATGGACGGGGAGTGCCGCCTGAACATCGCCGACAACGGCATCGGCATTGCGCCTGAGCACCAGGAGCGGATCTTCAAGATCTTCGAGCGGCTGCACGGCATAGAAAGCTACGCCGGCACAGGAATCGGGCTGGCCATCGCGCGCAAGGCGGTGACCAAGCTTGGGGGAAGGATAGGGGTGGAGTCACGGGAAGGGGAAGGGAGCAGGTTCTGGATCGAGCTTAAAAAAGCCGTGCCCTCGTCATGAGGGCCGAACCCGCCTGGGAGGCTGTATGAGCTACGTGCACCACACCATACTATTGGTGGACAGCGACCAGGATATGGCCCACTTCGCCATGCTCGCGCTGCAGCGTGTCGGTGTCATCACGCCGGTGCAGCTAGCCGGCACTGCAGAGGAGGCCATCGACTACCTTAAGGGGAGCGGCAAGTACCAGGACCGGGAGAACTTCCCGCTGCCGGTTCTGCTGCTCCTCGACCTTAAGCTTCCCGAGATGTCCGGACTGGAGTTTCTCCGCCGGCTGCGGCAGGAACCGGTCCTGAACAGGGCGCCGGTCATCGTGCTGACGAAGCCCGGCCCAGAGGGCGAAATCGATCGTGCCTACGAGCTTGGCTGCAACTCCTTCCTGCTGAAGCCCCCCTCTTTCAACACCCTTTTGGTGATGATGCAGGCTCTGGTGCAGTACTGGCTCGGCTTGAACCTCCCCCCGCAACTGGCCTCGCCCAACTACGCTTCTCGACCAAAGGGAGCAGTCGAGGTCGGAGCGGGCACGGCGGAACCCGGCGCGTGACCGGCCAGTGAGCGAGGCTTACATGGCAAATGCTGTGAAAAAACTGGAGCCGGAGCCTGCGCCAGGCACCGAGAGCGCCGAGGAGCAGGAGAGCCAGGCGGACCGCGGCCGTAGCATCAGCAAAAGCCATCTGGTGAACCGGCTCAACTATCTCAACTTCCAGGATCTGACCGTCCTGGTCAGCCTGCGGCACGAGGCGTACGACGACGCGATATCCCTGCGCGCCTGTCCACAGCCCTGCGCCGGAGAGCGGCTGGACCTGGTCTGGGCCGAGATCCCGAGCCTCAAGCAGCTGCTGAAGACCTACCGGTTCGAGTACCTGCTCATCGCCGACGGCCGGAAGTACCTGGTGGTGAACTCCGAGCTGCTCACCATCAACGAAGAGGGGGTCTCGCTCTTGCTCCCGGCCGCCTGCCGCGAGTTCCAGGCGAGGAAGATCAAGAGGCACCCGGCGCGGGAGATTTCGGTGCAGTTGATCCAGCACGGCGTCACCTTCGACTGTCAACTGGTCGATTTCACCCCGGTCTCGGTTCGGGCCACAGGGAGCCTTAGGAGCGCCGAGACGCTCATGTGGGTCAACACGGAGAGCCCGGTGCACCTGCGCCTCGTGCGGGACGGCGAGGTCATCTACTCCGGCAACTTTTCCATCCACTCGCGCCAGTTGTCCGGCAAGAGCTGCTCCTTCGTGCTGAGGCAGTTAGATAGCAACATCCAGAGGTACCGCACCAAGAAGTACCGGAATGCCAGGCAGCAGTTGGTGCCATCCCCCAACATCGTCTTCGAGCACCCGCTCATCGACAAGCGGGTCAACCGCAAGATGGCCGACATCTCGGGCACCGGCTTCGCGGTCGAGGAAGGGGAGGGGGACAGCGTGCTGATGGCTGGGATGATGCTCCCGGACCTGAAGATCAGCTTCGCGCACGGCTTCAGCCTCAAGTGCCTGGCCCAGGTGGTTTCCCGCAACGCGGCCGGAGGGGAAGAGGAAGGGAGCGTCCGCTGCGGCCTCGCCATCCTGGACATGGAGATCCACGACCACGTGAAGCTCCTGTCGATCCTGCACCAGGTGGCGAACCGGAAATCGTACGTTTCCGCCGAGGTGGACCTGGACGAGCTTTGGGACTTCTTCTTCGAGACGGGGTTCATCTATCCCGGAAAATACGCACACTTCCAGGCCAACAAGGAGAGCATCAAGGAGACCTACGCGAAGCTCTACACGCACACCCCCCAGATCGCCCGCCATTTCATCTACCTCGACCGCGGCATCATCCTGGGCCATCTCGCCATGGTCCGCTTTTACCCGAATTCATGGCTCATCCACCATCACGCGGCTCGCAAGTCGGTTTCCATCAAGGCGGGGCTCGCCGTGCTGGACCAGGTGAGCCGTTACCTGAACGAGCTGGAGAGCTTCGCCTTCGCCCATCTGCGCTACGTCTACTGCTACTACCGCCCCGACAACAAGTTCCCCAGCCGGGTCTTCGGCGGCTTCGCCAAGAAGCACCAGGACCAGTCAAGCTGCTCGCTCGACCTCTTCTCCTATGCCTTTCACCACGGGAACGGTGGTCCGGCTGCTCTCCCTAAGCCCTGGGAGTTCGGGGAGAGTAGCCGCTTCGACGTGGCGGCGCTGAACCTGGCGCTTTTGGCGATGGGGGAGACGGGGCTTTTGACCTGGGTCTTTCCGTCGAGCCTCTGCATTTTGCTCCTCGTTGCCCTGGCGACGGAGACCAGCGAGAAAAAGGCGATCAAGGAGAGCCTTTGGAGCACCCGTGACTCCATCGAGGCCCTCCTGGACCAGATCAACCTCAACTACAACAACGCCATGCTCACCCACGAGATCGGGCAAAGGCTCGGCAACTACACCAAGATCGAGGAGATGCTCTTCGACGTGGTCCAGATCATGAGGTACCGGCTGGAATACGACCGCGGCATGATCCTTTTGGCGGACGGGTGCAGAAAGCGCCTGGAACTGCGCGCAAGCTACGGCTACAAGGACGAGGAACTGGCCTGCCTCAACTCGCTCCCGTTCCCGCTGGAAAACCGGGAGCAGGGGGACGTCTACCTCGAATGCTTCCGAGGGCAGCGGCCGTTTCTGGTGAACGAGCTGTCCAGCGGCAGCGTGGGCGAAAACACCCTCGCCTGCGCCCACATGAGCGGCACGCGCGCCTTCATCTGCTGCCCCATCGTTGCCGACGGCGCTTCCCTCGGGGTCCTGACCGTCGAAAACGTGCAGCTGAAAAGGCCGCTGGTGGAAAGGGACATCAGCCTCATCATGGGGACCGCCTCGGTGCTAGGGATCAGCATCCGCAACTGCGAGCTGATCGGGGCGCTGGAAACTGCCACCGAGGAGTTGGAACTGAGGGTAGCCAAGAGAACGGAGGACCTGGAGAAAAGCCGCCAGAAGATGCAAGAGCAGCACGAGGAACTGGTGCGGACCTATTTCGCGCTGGAGGAGGAGACCGCGCAGCGGTTGAGCGCTCTGGAGGAGCTCGCGCGCAAGGAACGGATGCTTTTGCAGCAAAACAGGCTGGCGGCTCTCGGGGAGATGATCAGCAACATCGCGCACCAGTGGCGCCAGCCCCTGAACGAACTGGGGCTGATCGTCCAGGAACTTCCCATCATGTAAGACAGGGGGGACTTCAACAAGGAGTACCTGCGCGAAAGCGTCGCCAGGTGACGGTCCATTCCGTCGACGACCCGGCGATCATGGGGCACCCAAACGAGTTCTCCCAGGCGATCCTCAACATCCTCTTACACGCCCGCGACGCCTTCAAAGAGCGCAGCATCTCTTGCCGGCAGATCGAGATCCGCATCTTCCCGGAAGACGAAACCGCCGTAGTCACCATAGGCGACAACGCCGGCGGCATCCCCGAGGAGATCATGGACAAGATATTCGACCCCTATTTCACCACCCGCGGGCCGGAGCAGGGGACCGGGATAGGACTCTACATGACCAAGATGATCATCGTGAAAAACATCCCCGGAAAACTGTCGGTCCGAAACACGGAAAAGGGGGCGGAATTCAGGATCGAGGTGGGCAAAGTTGCGCCCCGCCAGCATTGACATGATTTCCCATGCGGTTAGAATAAGTGCGGATTAATTTTAAGCGTTAGCGCCTATTAATGACGCTTACCTCTGGCCGGGCCGGCACGGATTTTCGAAGGCATGCTCGGCCATGTTTTTGCTGCCTGCCTGCAAACTAGTTATCGCACGGAGACGCCGATGGCAGAGTCGTACATACTGCTAGTTGAAGACAACCCCGACGATGCCTTCCTTGCCAGCCGCATCATCAGGAAGGTGTGCCCGGACGAGATCCTCGTGGCAAGGGACGGCGAAGAAGCAACCGAGCTGCTGCAACGCATGGCCCGCGACGGGAGTTATCACCGCATCAGGTTCATGCTCCTCGACCTCAAGCTCCCGAAGATAAACGGCCTCGACCTCCTGCTCTGGATCCGCAAGAACGACCAGCTCCAAAAACTCGACGTTGCCATTCTCACCTCCTCGGACAACGAAATGGACCAGGAACGCTGTTTCGAGCTGGAGGTGCTCGACTACCTCTACAAACCGATGACGGCCGACATGCTGCAGCGCCTGCTGCGGCACAGGGAGGAGGGGTGAATGCCAGATGAGCCTGCCCGGGGGAGCGAAGAGATCCCCCTGCCGCGCGAGGTCGGCGGCATAGCCCTTTTGTACGTGGAGGACGAGGCGGACGCGAGAGTCATGGTGGCGAAGATGCTCAGCATGAACTACCCGCACCTCACCATCTACCACGCCGACAACGGTGCCACCGGGCTTGAGCTTTACCGGCAGCGGCGCCCCGACATCGTGATGACCGACATCAACATGCCTGTCATGGACGGGATCAGGATGTCACGTGAAATCAAGTCCTTAAACCCCGAAGTACACATCATCGCAGTAACAGCCCACAGCGACACCTCCTACCTCTTGAACGCCATCGAAATCGGCGTGCACAACTACGTGCTGAAGCCGCTCAACTACCAGGAACTGTTCGGCGTGATCGACAAGGTGCTGGAACAGGTGGCACTGAAGCGCCTGGTGGGGGAGCAAAACCAGCGCATCCTCGAGAGCGAGAAGCAGTTGGCGGGCTCCCAGCGCATCGCCCACCTGGGAAGCTGGGAGTGGCACGTTGACTGCGGCACCATGAAATGGTCGGACGAGCTCTACCGCATCTGCGGCCTCGAGCCCGGCTCTCTCACCCCTGACTACCAGCGTTTCCTGGAGCTTTTCGCCGTCGAAGACCGCCCGGTCATCGAGAGGCTCATGCATGACGCCCTGAAGGGAGAGGCGGAGGAGGATCATCGTTTCTGCCGCGTGCTCCGCCCCGACGGCTCCAGAAGGATCGTTCGGGTGGAAGCGGACCTCTTGACTGAGGAGCGCGGCCTGAAGGCGACGGTGATCGGGACCTGCCACGACGTGACCGAGCTGAAGGAGGCGGAGGAACAGGTTCGGCTTTTGACGGAGGACCTGGAGCGGCGCGTGATCCAGCGCACCTCGCTTTTGCAGGCGACTGTGAGCGAACTGGAAAGTTTCAGCTATTTCGTCTCCCACGACCTGCGCGCGCCGGTGGCGCGGCTGGAAGGGTACTGCAAGGCTCTCTTGGAGGACTGCGGGGACGAGGGGCAAGGCAACTGCCGGCAGTACGCAGAGCGCGCCGAGCACGTGGCGCAGCAGATCAAACAGATCATCGACGCCTTCAACAGCCTGACCCACTACGCGCGCTGCGCCCTTGCCATAGGCGAGACCAACCTGAGCGCGGTGGTACGGGAGGTGGCCCAAGAGCTGCAGCAGGACGATCTGCAGCGCCGGGTCGAGGTTCTGGTGGCGCCCGGGATCAGGGTGAGGGGGGACGCGGAACTGCTGCGCACCGCCGTGAGCGAGCTTTTGAAAAACGCCTGGAAGTTCACCTCCAAAACGGAGTACGCCCGCATCGAGTTCGGCAGGCGCGAGCAGGAAGGGGTCTCGGTCTACTTCGTAAAGGACAACGGGGCTGGTTTCAACATGAAGTACGCCGACAAGCTCTTCAAACCTTTCCAGACCATCCACACCCCCGGCGAGTTCGATTGGAACGGCACAGGGATCGGTCTCGCCAAGGTGCACAGCATCATCCTGCGCCACGGCGGCCGGGTCTGGGCTGAGGGAGAGGTCGGCTACGGGGCGACCTTCAGCTTCACCCTGGAACCCAACCCGGAAACGGGGAACTACCTGACGGAGGGGCTTTCCTCCCTGGAACAAAGGGGCTAGGGCATGGCCTACGACCAATCCGCATCCAGGCTGCCTGCAGAAGGGATTGAGGAGCTGAGGGCGCACCTGGCCGCCATCGTCGATTCCTCCGACGACGCCATCGCCAGCAAATCCCTGGAAGGGGTCGTCGCCAGCTGGAACCAGGGGGCCGAGAAGCTCTACGGCTACGGCGCCTCGGAGGCCATCGGGCGCCATATATCCTTCCTGGTGCCGCCGGAGCGCCTCGACGAGCTGAGGCAGATCACAGAGAAGATCCTGCAAGGGGAACGCGTCAAGAATCTGGACACGGTCCGCCGCCACAAGGACGGCCATGAAATCCCCGTTTCCTTAACCCTCTCCCCCATCTACTGCGAGGCCGGCACCATCATTGGGATTTCCACCATTGCCCGCGACAATACGGAGCGCCTGAGGATGGTGCGGCTTTTGCGGGAGAGCGAGATGCGCTACCGGGTCCTGGTGGAAATGGCCCCCGACGCCGTCTTCGTGCACCAGGACGGGCGTTTTGTCTATGCCAACTGCGCGGCCTTAGGCATCTGCGGGGTGCGGAGCCGGGATGAACTGCAAAGGCGCACCCTGTTCGACCTGGTGCATCCAGACGACAGGGGAAAACTGCGTCAGCGCATCGAGGAACTAAAGGCGGACCAGGGGATAACGCAGCAGGAATACCGGATGTGTTGCCCGTACGGCAAAGAGCTGGTCCTGGAAACCTCCTCCAGCCTCATCGACTACCAGGGAATCCCTTCCATACAGGTCATCGCCCGCGACGTGACGCTACGGAAGCAGCAGGAGCGCGAACGGGAGCAGATGCTCAAGGATCTGGCGTTCCAGCAGAGCCGTTTCGAGACCATGGTCAGGCAGTTGCCAATCGGCGTGGTCATCGCCGAGGCTCCATCGGGCAAGACCCTTTACCAAAACGAGCGCTCCCGGCAGATATTCGGGCGCGATATCGCCCCCGTCTCAGGCATGGAAGATTACCGGCAATGGGAGATGTTCCGCCTGGACGGCACCCCCCTTCCCGCCGAGCAGTGCCCCGTCGCCCTCTCCCTGCTGCAAGGGGAGATCATCTCCGGGGACGAGTACAAGATCAGGCGGGGCGATGGCTCCTACGGTTACATCTGCGTCAACTCGACCCCGCTGCGGGATGCCTCTGAGGAGATCGTCTCCGCCGTGGCGGCCTTCACCGACATCACCGAAAGCAAGCTCGCGGCCCAGGCGCTCTTTGAGAGCGAGGAACGCCTGAAGCTGGCGCTAGACGCGGCTGAGATGGGATCCTGCGATATTGACGTGAATACAGGCGCGGGGATCTGGTCCCGGCATCACTTCACGCTCCTGGGGTACCCCGCGCCCGAAGGCGAATCGGCCCCGGCCGCAACCTCCATGTGGCTCGACCTGGTGCATCGGGACGACCTGGAAGAGGTAAAGAGGCTGCTGGAACAGGCCCGCAGGGACGACACCCTGTTCCGCTCGGAGCACCGCATCCTCAAGGCCGGCAGCGGCGAAACCGTCTGGGTCAACGTGATGGGGCGCTTCATCTGCGAGCAGAGGGAAGGAAGGTGCCGCTTCATCGGCGTCATCTTCGACGTCAGCGAACGCAAGGCTGCTGAGGAGGCGCTTTTGCGCAACGTCCGGCGCTTTAGGCGCATGGCGGATACGATGCCCCAAATATTTTGGACCGCGAGGCCAGACGGCAGCGTGGACTACATCAACGCCTACTTCGAGGAGTACGCCGGCATCGACAGAAGCGGCGTGGAGGAGGGGCACGTCACAGCCGAGACCCTCCTCTCCGGTGTGGTCCATCCCGATGACCGTGACGGGCTGGAGAGCGCCTGGTTCCGGTCCATGGAGAGCTGCGAGCCGTTCCAGTACGAAAGCCGGGTGCGCCGCAAAGACGGGGTCTACCGCTGGCATCTTAGCCGTGCCCGGGCCGAGCTCGACGAGCAGAGAAGGGCGGTCAAGTGGTACGGTACCGCGACCGACATCGACGAGCTGAGGGAGACGCAGGAAAAGCTCGCGGCCAGCGAGACCAGGTTCCGTTGGCTTTACGAATCGAACCTGATCGCCATCTTCTACTGGAACCGCGACGGCGCCATCACTGATGCGAACCAGGCCTACTGCGACCTGGCCGGATATACCAGGGAGGAGTGCCAGTCCGGAGGGCTCAACTGGCTGGACGTGACGGCCCCGGAGTACCTGGAAAGAGACGTAGCCGCCGTGGCGGAGAGCCAGATTCACGGCATCTGCAAGTCCTACGAGAAGCTCTTCATAAACCATGCTACCGGCGTGAAGGTGCCGGTATTGACCGCCATCGCCATATCGGCCGGCTCCGACGAGGGGATCGGCTTCGCCGTGGACCTGACCGAGCTGAAGCGCGCGGAGCAGGCGCTGAAGCACAGCGAATCCACGCTGAAACTCGCCGTCGAGACCACCGGGCTCGGCATCTTCGACCTCGAGCTGAAAACCGGCAAGGGGGAGTGGTCCCCTATCGCCAAGAGTCACTACGGCCTCCCTGCCGATGCGGAAGTGGACCTCTCCACGGTGATTACAGGGGTGCACCCGGAAGACAAGGAGAAGGTAGAGCGGATCGCCAGGGACGCCGCGAGCCCCGGAGGCGCCGGCATTTACAGCGCCGAATACCGTACCGTAGGCGCCATGGACGGCAAGGTCCGCTGGCTCAGCATGCGCGGCCGGGTCTTCTATGACGACGAGGGGACTCCGTTGCGCCTGGTCGGCGCCTGCCTCAACATAACCGACGTGGTGCAGGCCCAGGAGACGCTCAACGAAGAGATGAGCGAAAGGCTGCGTGCGGTCGAAGAACTGCGCCGGCAGGAGCAGCTGCTGATCAGGCAGGGAAGGCTTGCCGCCATGGGTGAGATGATCGCCAACATAGCGCACCAGTGGCGCCAGCCCCTGAACACGCTGGGGCTCATCATCCAGGAACTTCCCACCTACCACGAGCGGAACCTTCTCACCGTCGAGTACCTGGAGGGGAGCGTCTCCCGTGCCATGCAGGTGATCAACTACATGTCGCAGACCATCGACGGGTTCCGCAACTTCTTCGGCCCGGACAAGGAGCGCCAGACCTTCCTGGCGAGCGAGGTGCTGGAGAAGACGGTCTCCATCCTCGACGCGGCCTTCGCCGAACTGAACCTGGAACTTGTGGTTTGGGTGGACCGCGAGGCGGTGGTGCACGGCATACCGAACGAGTACTCGCAGGTGCTTCTCAACATCCTGATGAACGCGAAAGACGCGCTCCTGGAGCGCAAGGTCGAGCATCCAAAGGTCGAGGTCAGGCTCTTCAGGGAGGGGGGAAAATCGGTGGTCACCATCACGGACAACGCAGGGGGAATACCCACGGAGATCATGGACAAGATTTTCGATCCGTACTTCACCACCAAGGGACCGGACAAAGGGACCGGCATCGGCCTGTTCATGTCCAAGACCATCATCGAGAAAAACATGAAGGGCTCGCTTACGGTGACCAACCAGCCGGAAGGGGCCCAATTCCGCATCGAGGTCTGATCATGGAACCTTTGAACCGGCCGTTGAAGGACATCTCGCTCTTGCTGGTCGAGGACGAAATCGAGGCGCGGGACATGCTGGGACGGATGCTCGGCCTCAACTACCAGGGCGTGAGGATATACACCGCCGACAACGGGATGAGCGGCCTGGAGGCCTTCCGCCAGTTCCGGCCCGAGATCGTGGTCACCGACATCAACATGCCGCAGATGAACGGCATCGCCATGGCGCGCGAGATCAAGGAGCTCGACCCCGAGGCCACCATCGTCGCCGTGACCGCCCACAGCGAAACCTCGTACCTGATGAGCGCCATCGAGATCGGCATGGACCATTACGTGCTGAAGCCGGTGAACTACCCGGAACTGTTCCACGTGCTCGACCGCATCGCCGACAAGATCATGCTGAAGCGCCTGGTTTCCGAGCAGGTGGAGCGTATCCGGCGCAGGGAGCAGCAGCTCTCCCAGGCGGAGAGAATCACGCACCTGGGGAGCTGGGAGTGGAACCTGGAGACAGGCCAAGCGGTCTGGTCCGACGAACTGTATCGGATCCTCGGGCTGGAGCCGGAGAGCGTCCCGGCGACCTTCAAAGCGCTTTTGCAGATGGTGCACCCGGCCGACCGTGAGGCCCTGGAAAAGGCGGTTCAGCAGCTGCGCGAGACCGGCAGCGCCATGGGAATCCATTACTACCGGCTGCTGCGCGCCGACGGCGAGGCCCGGATCGTTCGCGGCCAGCTCGAGTCGGTCAGAGACGGCAGCGGTCGGCAGACGGTGATCGGCGCCTGCCACGACGTCACCGAACTCAAATGGGCAGAGGCAGCCCTGCGCGCCTCCGAGCGGCGCTTCTCCAAGATATTCCAGGCGACCCCGGACCTCCTGAGCATCACGAGCCTGACGGACGGGACCATACTGGAGGTAAACGAGGCTTTCCTGCGCGCACTGGGTTACCAGCGCCAGGAGGTGATCGGCACGTACGCCGGGGAGCTTGGGCTTTGGGCCGACTCGGATCAGCCGGCGGCCCTTTTGCAGCAGCTTGAGGTGCGGGGCGAGGTGAGGGACATCGAGGTGCGGCTTAAGGGGAGAAACGGCCGGGAGCTTGAAGGGCTGGTGTCGGCTGAGCTCATTGAGATCAACGGCAACCCCTACCTGCTCACGCTCTTCAAGGACATCAGCGAGAGAAAGAGGCTTGAGGAGGACCGGGCGCGGCTTGCCGCCATCGTGGAATCCTCCGACGACGCCATCATGGCCGTGGACCGCGCGGGGGCCATCACCAGCTGGAACGCCGGGGCCGAAAAGATGTTCGGTTATCCAGCCCAGGACATGAAGGGGGTGCACCTTTCCTTCCTGGTCTCCCCGGAGAAAAAGGAGCAGGTCACTTGCCTCAACGACGGTATCCGCAGCGACGGCGCGGTCACCCACTGCGAGGTGGTGCACGTGACCCGCGGGGGGAGGCAGATCTACGTCTCCCTCACCATGTCCCCCATCAAAAGCGCCGACGGCGGCGTCGTCGGGACCTCCTGCATCGCGCGCGACGTAACCGAGCGCACCCGCATGGAAGAGATCATCAAGCACCAGGCCCAGCACGACACCCTGACCGACCTCCCCAACCGCAAACTCTTCGGCGATTTCCTCAACCTGGAGCTGGCCCAGGCGCGGCGCAACAGAAAGAGCCTCGCCGTGCTCTTCATGGACCTGGACCGTTTCAAGCAGGTAAACGACACCTTGGGGCACGCGGCGGGGGACCGTCTGCTGCAGGCTGTGGCGCAAAGGTTGAAGCGCTGCGTGCGCGAGTCGGACACAGTCGCCCGTATAAGCGGCGACGAATTCAACGTCCTCATGCCGGACTTGGCCCAGACCGACGACGTCGGCATCGTGGTCGGCAAGATCATGGGGGTGTTCCAGACCCCGTTCGTCCTGGAGGGGGCCGAGCTTAAGGTGACCACAAGCGTCGGCGTGAGCATGTTCCCTGACGACGGCGACTCGGCCCAGGAGCTTTTGCAAAAGGCCGACGGCGCCATGTACGTAGCGAAACAGACCCCCGGCAACAGCTACCAGTTCTACAACGGCGAGATCAACGCCCGCACCGTGGCCCGGCAGAACATGGAGCGCCGCCTGCGCGAGGCGGTGTCCAAAAACGAGCTGGATCTGGTCTACCAGCCGCTGTTGAGCCTCAAGTCGGGGGAGATCGTCGGGGCGGAGGCCCTTTTGCGCTGGCACCATCCCGAGCATGGGCTATTGCTCCCTTCGCAGTTTCTCCCGGTCGCCGAGGAGACCGGCGCCATCGTCCCCATCGGCGAGTGGGTCCTCTTGAACGCCTGCAGCCAGATGCGCCTGTGGCAGCGCCAGGGGTTCGACCTAAGCGTGGCGGTGAACCTCTCCAACCGTGAGTTTCACCAGCCGAACTTCATCGACCTGGCCCTGCGCGCCCTTTCCCAAAGCGGCCTCGACCCCGCCTCCCTGGAGCTGGACGTCACCGAGAAGGCGATCATGGACAACCCCGCGTTCTCGCTGCGCAACATGCGCCGGCTGACCGACATCGGCGTCGCCTTCTCGGTGGACGACTTCGGCGTCGGCGCCTCCTCCCTTTCCCGGATCAAGGAACTCCCCATCGCCAAGGTCAAGATCGACCGCAGCTTCATCAGGGACATCCTCACCGAGCCCAACGACCTGGACGTCGTCTCCGCCGTCATCTGCATGTCGCACAGCCTCAAGATGCGGGTCAACGCGGTCGGGGTCGAGTCTGCCGAGCAACTCGCCCTGGTCGGCAGTTTCGGCTGCGACGAGGTGCAGGGGGACCTGATCAGCAGGCCGCTTCCCCCGCACGAGTTCGAACGCCTGTTGGTGGAGGGAGGGGTTCATGCCGAATTCTGAGCCGCTTTGCCTGGTCATCATCCCCTACGAAAAGAAAAAGGACGCCGCCGGCAAGGTGGTCGATTACGAGACGGTGTACCGCCGGCTGATCGTGCCTGCCGTGGAGGCGGCCGGGCTCTTGCCGGTGCGAGCCGACGAGCAGAGGACCGGATGCCTCAACTTAAGGCAGCCGCTGGAGCGGCTGAGGTATTGCGACTGCGCCCTGGCCGACCTCTCCACCGGCGACCCCAGGGTCTTGTACCAGTTGGGGATCAGGCAGGCTGTGCATCCGGTCCGGACGCTCCTGGTTCACGCGGCAGGCTGCGCCCAGCTCCCGCTCGAGGCAGAGGGGCTCCCGGCGGTCCCCTACCGCGTGTCGCCGCACGGCCAGCCGATGCACGAGGCGAAATACCGCGCGCTTTTGACGGAGCGTCTGGTGGAGGCGATGACAGGCGCTGCGGAAAGCGAGGCGTACCGCGCCCTGCGTGGGGGAGGCGGAGAGCAGGCGGCAAAAAAGGAGGGGATAGCCGGGAGGGAGCTTCACGCCACCGTCTTCGCCAACTTGCTTAAAAAGGGGCGGGCCGTGGGGCTTGACGCGCTGCGCGAATTGCAGTCGGAGCTCTCCGCTCAAGCCCAGGCCGACCCGGCGGACCTGGTCGAACTCCTGCTCAGCTATCGCGCTCTGAACGGCTGGAGCGAGATCATCGAGCTGGCGAGGCAGATGCCTCCGGCCCTGGCGGACAGCGTCCTCGTGCAGCAGCAGCTGGGGCTCGCCTTGAACTGGGCCGGTGAGGGGGAGCATGCGGAACAGGTGCTGCGTCAGCTCATCGCCAGGCGCGGGCCTAGCAGCGACAGCTACGGCATCCTGGGACGGATCATGAAAGACCGCTGGGAAAAGGCGCTTACGCGCGGCGACATGGAGCTTGCCAGGGAACTTTTGCAAAAAGCCGCCTCGGCATATCTGAAAGGGTTCGAGGCGGACTGGCGCAGCACCTATCCCGGAGTGAACGCGGTAACCCTAATAGAGCTGAAGGAGCCGGCGGACCCGCGCCGCCGCGAGATCCTGCCGGTGGTGCACTACGCTGTGGAACAGCGCATCCGCTCTGGCGCCGCCGATTACTGGGACTACGCCACGCTGTTAGAGTTGGCCGCTTTGTCCTTGGACGAAGCGAAGGGGAGGGATGCCCTGGGGCGCAGCCTCGCCATGGTGCGCGAGGCGTGGGAGCCGGAGACCACGGCGCGCGACCTGCGGCTGATCCGGGAAGCGCGCCAGCGCCGCGGGGCAGAGTGCCCGGCCTGGGCTGAATACGCCGAATCCGAATTGCTGAAGGCTGCCGAGCGCGGCACGGCGCGCCCCTGACGGCTTAGAGCTTGCCGAAGGCCCGCAGGAACTGCGGCAGCAGCAAAGGGGCATCCGAGTTGATGGCTCCCCCCAGGAAATCCATGATGCCGGGGCGGTACCCGTCGTGCCAGATCTTACTGAACATCTCCGCGCTGGTGCGGCAGGAGCAGTCCGCCTTCCCGGCGTCCCCTTCCAGCGTGTAACTGTCGGCCGATATTGCGATGGTGATGGAAGCTTCTCCCAAGGTAAAGCGGAAGACAGTCCTGTCGGTGAATACCCCTTTACAGAATAAAGTACCCATCTCCCCGGTTATAGCTTCTACGACTTTCTGATCTTCATGCATAACTCTCTGTCCCCTATTCAAATACTTTAGCTGTAACAGTTCCTGTCAGCACTGCGGTCTCGCCGGATAGCGGCAAAGAGCAAGGCTGACTGTCAGTGGGATATTTTTATCCTGTCCAGGTTGTACAACTCTGACTGCGGGATAATATTGATCAGCGCCGCCGAAGTCAAACCATTCCTTGCCGCATTGCAAGCTCCTTATTCATAGCTGCGGCAGCAGAATACTTCCACAAGACATTTTCGTAGCTTGATATATGTCTGCTCCATGTACTATGCTTTGAGCAATGGAGCTTTTATTTTCCAGTTTCTCCGTTGGAGTCAGTCATGGAAAAGGTTCCTTACCGGTCGATACCGGACATGCTCAGACATAGCGCCGCTCAATACCAAGCGCTTAACGCCGTCAAGTTCAGAAAGAACGGACAGTGGGTCACCCTGAGCTACGCCCAGTTCTACAATCGGGCGCTCATGGTGTCGCGGGGGCTGCGCAAGCTGCGGATGAAACCTGGGGACAGGATCGCCATCTTGTCCGAGAACCGCGCCGGGTGGATCATCGCCGACATGGGCATCCTTTGCGGCGGCGGCGTCACCGTCCCGGTCTATGCCACCGGCACCCCGGACCAGATAGCCTATGCGCTTTCCAGTTGCGGGGCGCGCATCGTCTTTCTCTCCGGCAAGGTGCAATACCGGAAGCTGCTCCAGGTGCGGGACGCGCTGCCCGATCTGGAGCACGTGATCTCGTTCGAGCGCTTCCTGGGCGAAGCGGCGCTGCCGGTTACTACCTTCTACCAGCTGAGCGAGGTGGACGACCCCATCCTCGACACCGAAAGGGCCGAGATCGATTCGGTGATCGACTCTCTCACCCCGGAAATGCCGGCCACCATCATCTACACCTCGGGGACAACCGGCACCCCCAAGGGGGCCGTACTCACCCACGGCAACCTCGTTTTCGATGTCTGGGCCACCCTCGACAAGGTCGGAGGGGTGGGGCAGGAGGACCTCTTTCTGAGCTTTCTCCCCTTAAGCCATGTATTCGAGCGCAGCGCCGGGTACTACCTCCCCCTTTCCTGCGGCGCAACAATCGCCTTCGCCGACAGCATGGAGAAGATCTCGGAGAACATGATGGAGCTGCACCCGACCATCATGGTCTGCGTGCCTAGGTTCTTCGAGAAGATCTACTCCCGCATCTACGAAGCGGTGCATCAGCTCTCCCTATTCAAGAGAAAGATGTTCCGTCGCGCCCTTGCCGTCGGGCGCCGCTACGTCTACGCGCGCTACATAGATAAATACGTGCCGTTTTGGCTTTCCTTCCAGCACGCGATCGCGGACCGGCTGGTGTTCAGCAAGCTGCGCAGCCGCTTCGGCGACCGCCTCAAGTTCTGCGCAAGCGGCGGCGCGCCCCTGGACCGGGAGATCAACGAGTTCTTCTGGATCATCGGGGTGCCGGTCTTCGAAGGGTACGGCCTCACCGAGACGAGCCCCGTCCTTTGCAGCAACAGCTATGACGCCCTGCGCTTCGGATCGGTCGGGACCCCGCTCGCCTCTACCGAGATCGCCATAGCAGGCGACGGCGAGGTGCTGGCGCGCGGCCCGCAGGTCATGGCCGGCTACTTCAACGACGAGGCCGCGACGAAGGAGGCGCTGGCCGACGGCTGGTTCAGGACCGGCGACATCGGCCGCCTGGAGGAAGGCTTCCTCTACATCACCGACCGCAAAAAGGACCTGATCGTCACCGCCGGCGGGAAGAACATCGCCCCCCAGCCGATCGAGAACCTCCTGAAGCGGGACAAGTACATCTCCCAGGCCTACGTCTACGGCGACAGGAAGCCCTACCTGACAGCACTTCTGGTCCCGACCCTGGAAAGGCTTTTGGAATTCGCCCAGGAGCGCAGAATCGCCTACCACGACCTGGATGACCTGGTCGTGCACCAGCCTGTGATCGAGCTGTACCAAAGCCGCGTCGAGGCGGTCAACAACGAGCTTGCCCCCTTCCAGGCCATCAAGAAGTTCGCGCTCTTGCCGCGCGACTTCACCATTGACAGCGGCGAGCTGACCCCGACCCTCAAGGTGAAACGGCAGGTGATCTCGGAGCGGTACCGGGACCAGATAGACCATCTCTACAACGGCAGCGAATCGTAAGGGCCTGCCTGCGCAATCGGAGGACGTGATGAGACAGATAAACAAGGTCGCGGTATTGGGGGCAGGGGTCATGGGAGCGGCCATAGCGGCCCATCTGGCCAACGCCGGCGTCGAGGTCCTGCTGCTGGACCTGGTTCCCCCCGACGCCCCGCCCCGGGGAGAGGGAGAGGACCGGGAGCGAAGCCGGATCGCCTCGAACGCGCTTTCCGCCTTAGCCTTCGCGAAGCCCGCGCCGCTGTACGCCCCGGCCTATGCCGAGTACATCCATCCCGGCAACTTCGAGGACGACGCGGCAAGGCTCAAGGAATGCGACTGGGTGATCGAGGTGGTGCTGGAGAACCTGGAGGTGAAGCTGAAGCTCTTCGCAGAGCTGGTGGTCCCGAACCTGAAGCCGGACGCCGTCCTTTCCACCAACACCTCCGGGCTCTCGGTGAACGAACTGGCCCGGGCGCTGCCGATTCAGGTGAGGCGGCGCTTCATGGTCACCCATTTCTTCAATCCCCCCCGCTACATGCGCCTGATGGAGATGGTCCCCTGCGCCGAAACCGACCCGCAATTGCTGGCCGCAATGGCCCAATTCCTGGGGAAGAGGCTCGGTAAAGGGGTGGTCTACGGGAAGGACACACCCAACTTCATCGCCAACCGCATCGGCACCTATACCGGCGCCGCCGCCTGGCGCCACATGACCGCCATGGGGCTTACCGTCGAGGAGGTCGATGCCGTCACCGGCCCGGCGCTCGCCCGACCCAAGACCGGCACCTTCGCCCTCTGGGACCTGGTGGGGATCGATACGGTGGTCCGGGTGCTCGATAACAGCTATGCCCTTCTTTCCGGCGACGACGAGCGTGAGCTGTTCCTGGTGCCGGAAGAGATCCGGCGCATGGTGTCCGACGGTCTTACCGGCAAGAAAGGGAAGGGGGGCTTCTACCGCCGCGAAACCGTAGAAGGGGAAAGCGTGAAGCTTTGCTACGACTACCGTAGCGGCAGCTACAACCCCTGCGTCCGTCCCAAGTTCGCCTCGGTGGCCGCGGCCAAACAGGTCGACGACCCCGGGCAGCGCGTGAGGACGCTTCTATCCGGTGGGGATCGCGCGGCTCAATTCGCCTGGCTCACCCTGCGGGATACCTTGATCTACGTAGTGAAGAGGCTTGCCGAAATCGCCGACGACGCGGTCAACGTCGATAACGCCATGAAATGGGGTTACAACTGGGAGCTCGGCCCATTCGAATTGCTGGACGCCCTCGGGGTCGCCGAGTTCGTCTCCCGCTGCGAGCGCGACGGCGTCGCCCTGCCGGATTGGTTCAAAGAGGTGCAGAGCTTCTACCGGGTCGAGGCAGGCAAAAAGTTCCAGTACCTCCCGGAAAAGCACGATTTCGCAGAAATACCGAGGCCCGAGGGAAGCGTCTCGCTCACCCTTTTGAAAAGCGCCGGCGGCGAGGTGGAGCGAAACTCAGCCGCTTCGCTCATCGACATAGGCGACGGCGTCTTCTGCCTCGAATTCCATTCCAAGCTGAACACCATGGGGGGCGAGACGCTCGCCATGATCCAGAAGGGGATCCGTCGCGCCGAGGCCGACGGGATCGGGATGGTGATCGCCAACGAGGGGGGGGCGTTCTCCGCCGGCGCCAACCTGATGCTGGTCGCTATGGCGATAGCGGAAGGGGCCTGGGACGACTTAGCCCTTACCGTAAAGGCCTTCCAGAAGGCGATGATGTCCATCAAGTACTCGAAGGTTCCGGTGGTCGCCGCTCCCCACGGCCTCGCCATGGGAGGGGCGTGCGAGACCTGCCTGCACGCCGACGCCATCAACGCCCATGCCGAGACCTACATGGGCCTGGTGGAGATCGGCGTAGGGCTGATCCCCGCCGGCGGCGGCACCAAGGAGATGGCCATCAGGGCGGTCAGGCTTGCCGAGGAGAACGGGGCCGACGTCTCGTCCTTTTTGTTCCGCAACTACCAGAACATCGCCATGGGCAAGATGAGCAGTTCCGCTGCCGAGCTGCTGGCGCTAGGCCTTATGCGGCAGGGGGACGGCATCACGCTCGACCTGGACCGGCGCATCCACGACGCCAAGCTGAAGGCGATAGCGCTCGCCGCGAATTACCGGCCGGGGCGCCCGGCAACTGGCGTCAAGGCGCCCGGGAAAAGCGTCGCCTCCAGCATCAAGGTGCAGCTTTGGAACCTTGAGCGCGGCGGCTTCATTTCCAGCTACGACAGCTACCTCGCCTCAGGCATAGCCGACGTCATCACCGGCGGCGACGTCCCCGGCGGCACCCTCATCACCGAAGAGTACCTGTTGGAGCTGGAGCGCGAGATGTTCCTCAAGTTCTGCGGCCAGAAGAAGACCTTGGAGCGCATCCAGCACATGCTGAAAAAAGGAAGGCCCCTCAGGAATTAGGCGAATGTCGGGGAACTTAGGACGTATTTTCCCTCCAAGCGCTGCACGTGAACTAACGTTCCCCCCTTTGCGAAGGGGGGACAGGGGGGATTTGGTAAGCAAAAGCTGCATCCGGTCAGCGACTATAGGAGAAACACCATGAGAACCGCATACATAGTTACCGCCCTGCGCACTCCGGCGACCAAGGCCTACAAGGGGAAACTGAGGCAGGTGCGCCCCGACGACCTGGCCGCCGCGGCCATCAAAGGGGTCATCGACGCCACCGGCATCGACCCGGCAGAACTCGACGACGTCATCATCGGTTGCGCCTTCCCCGAGGCCGAACAGGGGATGAACGTGGCGCGCATCGCCGCTTTCAAGGCGGGCGTCCCGTACCAGGTTCCCTGCCAGACGGTGAACCGCTTCTGCTCCTCCGGGCTGCAGACCATCGCCACCGCCGCCGAGCGCATCATGGCCGGCTTCGCCGACTGCATCGTCGCGGGGGGGACCGAGAGCATGTCGCTCATCCCCATGGGGGGGAACAAGTTCAGCGCCAACCCGGGGCTCGTCCATGCCTGGCCCGAGACCTACGCCTCGATGGGAATCACCGCGGAGCTCATGGTCGAGAAGTACGGGGTGTCCCGCGAGGACCAGGACGCCTTCGCCGCGGCGAGCCACCAAAAGGCGGCACAGGCGATAAGGGAGGGGAGGTTTGCCGACGAGATCGTCCCGGTTGAAGCTCAAATCTGCGGCCTGGACGGCCTGAAGATGAAGTGCAGCGTGGAACAGGTTAGCGTCGACGACGGCGTCCGCGCCGACACGACGGTTGCGGCACTCGCGAAGCTCAAGCCCGCCTTCAAGGCCAGCGGCAGCGTTACCGCAGGCAACTCCTCCCAGATGACCGACGGGGCCGCGGCGGCGCTGGTCGTCTCCGAGGATTTCCTGAAGCGAACCGGCTTGCAGCCGATGGCGCGCTTTGTCTGCTTCGCCGTCAAGGGGGTCCCGCCCGAGATCATGGGGACCGGCCCCATCGAGGCCATTCCAGCGGCGTTAAAGCTTGCCGGGCTCTCCCTGGACCAGGTCTCCCTCTTCGAGCTGAACGAGGCCTTCGCCGTCCAGTCGCTGGTCTGTATCGACGAGCTGAAGCTCGACCCGGAGAGGGTCAACGTGAACGGCGGCGCCATCGCCATGGGGCATCCGCTGGGATGCACCGGGACCAAGCTGACCGCGACGCTGTTGCACGAATTGCGGCGCCGGAAGGAGCGCTACGGCTGCGTCTCCATGTGCATCGGCGGCGGCATGGGCGCGGCAGGGATCTTCGAGATGGTCTAAGTCGAGCACTGTGGGGGGGGCGGAGTGCGGGTGTTCTCCCCTCGCCCTCTGGGGGGGGCGGGGGTGAGGGAAGGGGTGTGCGGGGGTGAAGGCTTCCCGCTCCGACTGAAATGACATTACAAGACAGAGGTGCTTTATGACTGCGAGGATATTCAAAGGCGGGGAGTTTCTGATCGCTGAAACCGGAAAGGACGAGCTGTTCACCCCGGAGGATTTCACCGACGAGCAGAAGCAGATAGGGCAGACCACCGAGCAGTTCGTCGCGAACGAGGTGCTTCCGGTGCGGGAAGAGATCGAGCACCAGCAGTTCGAGCACGTGGTGCACCTGATGAAGAGATGCGGCGAACTCGGGCTTTTGATGATCGACGTCCCAGAGGAGTACGGCGGGCTGGAACTGGACAAGGCGACCAGCATGCTCGCGGCGGAGAAAATCTCCGGTTCGGGCTCCTTTTCCGTCGCCTACTCGGCCCACACCGGCATCGGTACGCTCCCGCTGGTCTACTACGGCACAGAGGAGCAAAAAAAGAAGTACCTCGAAAAACTGGTTACCGGCGAATGGATCGCGGCCTACTGCCTTACCGAGCCCGATTCCGGTAGCGACGCCCTGGGGGCCAAGGCGACGGCGACCCTCTCCGCCGACGGCAGCCACTACCTTTTGAACGGCACCAAGCAGTTCACCACCAACGGCTCCATCGCGAGCCTCTACACCATTTTCGCCAAGGTGGACAAGGAGCATTTCACCGCCTTCCTGGTCGAGCGCGGCTTCGAAGGGGTGAGCGTCGGGCCCGAGGAGAAGAAGATGGGGATCAAGGGCTCCTCCACGACCCAGGTCATCCTCGACAACGCCAAGGTGCCGGTGCAAAACGTCCTGGGCGAGATCGGCAAGGGGCACAAGATCGCTTTCAACGTGCTGAACGTAGGGCGCTTCAAGCTCGGGGCCGCGGTCACCGGGGCGGCCAAGGGAGCGCTTGCCGACGGCATCAAGTACGCGAACCTGAGAAAGCAGTTCGGGCGTACCATAGGCTCCTTCGGCGCCATCAAGGAGAAGATCGCCGACATGACGTCCGCGGTCTTCGCTGCCGAATCGATGGTCTACCGACTGGCCGGGCTCATCGACCAGCGTCTTGCCACCATCCCCCGCGACACCCTCAACTACTACGACGTCTACCAGCGCGCCATCGAGGAGTACGCCATGGAGTGCGCCGTCGCCAAGGTCTTCTGCAGCGAGGTGCTCGCTTTCGTGGCGGACGAAGTGGTGCAGATCCACGGCGGCTACGGCTTCGTGCAGGAGTACCCCGCCGAGCGCTACTACCGCGACGAGCGCATCAACCGGATCTTCGAAGGGACAAACGAGATCAACCGCCTGCTCGTCCCGGGGACGCTTTTGGCCCGCGCCATGAAGGGCGAGATCCCGCTGCAGCAGGAAGCGCTCAAGGCCTTTGAGTCGCTGATGACCCCCTCCTTCGAGGAGTTGGACGACAGCGTCCCATTCGCCGCCGAGAAGGCGCTCCTGGCCGGGCTGAAACAGGCGTTTCTGGTCCTGGCGGGGAGCGCGGCGCAAAAATTCCAGGCCGCCATCAGGGAAGAGCAGGAGGTGCTGTTAGCCGCAGCGGACGTGGTGATCAACATCTTCGCCATCGAAAGCGCGGTGCTGCGGGGCGAGAAGATGCTCCCGTCGCTCAGCCCCGCCCGCAGGGACGCGGTGCAGGCGGCAGTCAAGACCTTCACCTTCAACGCCGGCGAGAGGTGCGCCGCCGCGGCCCGCAAGGCTGCCTATTACATCGAAGAAGGTGACGCGCTGACCCTGATGCTGAGCGGCATCCGGCGCTTCACCAAGTACGACGCCACAGGTCTGCTGCAGCAAAAGCGCAAGCTTGCCGATGCCGCGCTGGAAGCGGAGCGGTATCTTTTCTAGGCGTCTCCGGAGAAATCAGTACCGAAGTGTTTGGACATATTGGCAACATGAATGACGCAGAGTCGCTGAAGGGGGGATGGTTTGAAGAGGCAGGAAAGAGAAAAACAAGAATCGGTGTGCGTACAGGAACAGCAATCGGCCCTGGCGAGTGATCCGGAAAGCCGCCTCGCCCTCTGCCAGGCAAAGCTTGCCGAAACCGAAGCCCTTTTGAATCAAGAACAGCAGGGGCGCAGCAAGGCGGAGCGGGAGGTCGCCCTTCTTGCCCAGGAACTGGAAAGCTTCAGCTATTCCGTCTCCCACGACCTGCGCGCGCCGCTTAGGCACCTCGTCGGTTTCAGCAGCGCCCTCGTCGAGGACTACAACGAACAACTGGAGCCGACCGCGCAGAGCTACCTGGACTGCATCACCAGGTCTGCGCGCAAGATGGAGGACCTTCTCGAAGCGCTTCTCTTTCTCTCCCGGGTGACCAAACAGGATCTGACTCTGGTCGAAGTGGACCTGGCCGCGCTGGCGCGCCAATACGCGGGCTCTTTGCAGCAGGCCGCCCCCGCGAGGCAGGTAGAGTTCAGGATAGCGGAGAAACTGCCGGTCAAGGCAGACCCCCAGCTGATGAGGACGGTTATCGAGCAGTTGCTGGGGAACGCCTGGAAGTTCACGGCCCAAAAGGAAAAGGCGACTGTCGAGTTCGGAGAAAAAAAGGAAGGGGGCAGTACCGTCTACTACATCCGCGACGACGGGGCGGGGTTCGACCTGCGCTTCGCCCAGCGGCTCTTCGCTCCGTTTCAGCGCATGCACCGCGAGGAAGAGTTCCCCGGCCTCGGGATAGGGCTCGCCACGGCGCAGCGCATCGTGCACCGCCATGGCGGGAGGATCTGGGCCGAGGCCGAGGTCGGCAACGGCGCGACTATCTGCTTCACCCTCTGCCCCTGAGTCAGGCCGGTGCCGGCAGCCCCTGCATCCCGCCGAACTGGATCTGGAAGGAGTCGAGCCTCAGCTTCATCGCGCCCCTCGTGATGCTTTCAGCGAGGATCGCGTTGCCGGTGCTCGCTGCCTGCAGCATCTCCCGGTAGTACTTCCGCGCCTGGAGCCGGTATTCCTCCCTGGTGAAGAGGGCGGTGCGCAGCTTGGAGTAGACGCTGGAAAAGCTGTTCAGGATCAGGGGATAGATCCTGTTCCCCGACATCACCGCCATGGCCATGTGCAGTTCCCAGTCGTATTTCACCAGGGAGCCGGCGCAGTTGCGGACCTTGTCGGCCCGCGCCAGGATCTCGGCAAGCCCGGCAGCGTTGTTCTCGACGGCCCTTCTCGCGTAGTCCGGCGCGAACTGGACCCGCAACTCCAGGAAGTGGGACGCCAGGTCGGGCGGAAAATCCTCGCTGTTGCGGGTGATGGAGGAGATGAGCTCCAGGTCCCCCTGGGACCAGAAATCGTTCACCACCGTACAATGTCGCTGCTGCACCGAGATCCATCCCGCATTCTGCAGTTTCTGCAGGGCCTCCCTCACCGTGGCCCGGCTCACCGAAAAGCTTTGCGCGAGATCACGCTCGCTCTCCAGGGTGCAGCCCGGTTTCGGATCCCCCTTAAGCAACCTCGCCACCAATGCCTTCTCCACCATCTGGTAGGTCTTCCTCATAAAATTCCCTCTATCGATCACTGAAGGCAGTTGTCTGTACTGTGCGTGCCGGGGCTTGCTGCAACTATTGCAATATCATAGAACAAGGTTTGGTAAAATGGTAGCAATATTTTGCCTGGGGGCGATTAATCGAGGGTCGCCATGTCTGGGCCGATGCCTCGCGTCAGCCGAAGCCCCATTCCAGCAGGCAGCGGCCCTGGCGGTCGAGGCCATGGGGAAAGAAAAACGGGGTAGGGGGGGCGAGGATTGATATTTATTGAACGGGGTTTTATCTTAGCTTGAAGTCGGCTCGTGTTGCGCAGCATTTTTGCGCGGCTGGGAAAGGGTGAAATAGAAGGTGGCGCCGCGGTTCTCCATCCCCTCGGCCCAGATGCTCCCTCCGTGGCGATCGATGATGCGGCGCACCGTGGCAAGCCCGATGCCGGTTCCCTCGAATTCGGAGCCGTGCAGGCGTTGGAACGGTTGGAAGAGCTTGTCCACGTAGGCCATGTCGAAGCCGACCCCGTTGTCCTTTACGAAGAAGGTCTGGCGCCCGCGACCCTGAATCTGGCCGAACTCGATCACCGGGCAGGAGACCCGTGAGGCGTACTTCATCGAATTTCCCAAAAGGTTCTGCAAAACAAGGCGCACCAGCACGCTGTCGCCGAAAGCGGTCAGCCCTTTCTGTATCAGGAACTCGACTGGTTGCGACCCCTCCTCCCCGGCCAGCATGTCGGCTACCTCCGACGCAAGAAGGCTGATGTCGAAGGTTTGGCGCTTCATCAATGTTCTGCCCACCCTGGTGAGGGTCAAGAGGTCGTCTATCTGCTTTCCCATCCTGGAACTGGCGGTGCTGATCCGCTCCAGGTAGTAGTGAGCCTCCTCAGGGAGCGCGTGGCCGTGCTCCTCGATCAGGATGGAACTGTAGCTGTTGATATGCCGCAGCGGAGCACGGAGGTCATGGGAAACGGAATAGCTGAAGGACTCGATTTCCTGCTTTGCCGCCGCCAGCTGTGAGGTTCTTTCAATCACCCGCCGGTCCAATTCGTCGTTCAGTTTCCTGATCGCCTCTTCGGCCTCCTTTCTCTCGGTGATGTCCTTGATGGTGCCGATCATCCGCGGCTGCTTCCCTGCGGCCACCCCGGAAAGCTCGCAGCACTCGGTGACCCAGCGTTCCACGCCGTCGCTTTGCCTGCGAATCGGGTATTCCATCTCGAAGGGGCGCCCGTCGCCGATGGCGGCCAGGTACCTTTCCTTGAAAAGCTGCCGGTACTCGTCGTGGACCATCTCGAAGTGTCCCTGCAGGGTCCTGGGAAAGGTTCGATCCATCCCCAGGATCTCCTCCAGTTTGCTGGAGCAGTTCCAGCGGTCCCCGGCCAGGTCGAGGACGTAGCTCCCCAACTGGGCGATTCTCTGGGTTTCGCGCAGCAGTTCCCCAAGCGACAGGTCGGGCTCGACGTGGCCTTGGCTTTGTTCGCGGGTGATGCCCCAGACCGGGGAGCCGTCGTTTCTGGCGGCCATCTCATGCTTGGACTCCCCGAGGATAAGTTCGGCGCGGGGATTGGCAAAGGCCACCTTGCCGTCGGGTTCTATGAACATGATACCGACAGGGCTCGTGGAGGTGATCAGGTTCAGCAGCTCGTGCTCCATGCGCAGCAGGTGTTCCATCATTTTGCCCTGGTTGATGTCGCACAATATCCCCGCCAGCCGGATTGCCTTTCCTGAGGCGTCGCGGTCGGCCGCTTTCCCCTCGCAGCGAAACCAGCGCCATTTCCCCTCGTTGGTCTTCAGGCGGAATTCGAACTCGAAATTCTCCACGGCCCCCTCTACGCATCTTTCCTTCAGGACGCGCGCGGCCTCCAACTGTGCCGGGTGCAGGATGCTGCTCCAGTCCTCCAGTTTCACCGGCGACTGCCCGGGGCGGTAGCCGAGCATCTCGTAGCAAAAGGGGCTGAAGTAGCAGGTGCTGGTGGCGACGTCCAGATCCCAGATCCCGGAACTCACCGCCTCCACCGCCTTACGGTGGCGTTCCTCGCTGAGCGCCAGTTGCTCGTTGGTGTGAACTTCAGCGGTGATGTCGAGGTTGCAACCCTGGTAGCCGGTGACTTCGCCCCGGCTGTTTCGCACCTGGGCGATCACCGCATGCAGCCAGAAAACCCTGCCGTCGGCTGAACGGTACTTGAAGCGTTGCGACCACTGCGCTCCGCTCTCCATGCTCTGCTGCCAGCTGGCCGTGAGCGCCTTGCGCTCCTGGGGGTGGATGAAGCCGATAAGCGCTTCGTTATCGTCATCCCCTGCAGCGCCGGCGATTCTCCTGCCGTCGATGTCGGCCTGGTACAAGCCCAGGGGCGCCGTTGTGAAGATGGTGCGCAGCACCTGCTCGTAATCGATGCGGACAGGCTCCCGCTGCATGAGGGGGGCGGATGCGGGGTCCGCAAGAGGAACAGGAGCTCTTTTCGTCCTGATGTTGACAGGGGTCGCAGCTTCCGACAGATTGTTCATTTTCCCCTCGTTGCCGATGTTGCCCGCACACCTTCGAAATATTGTCATAGCTGCCCGAAAGACTGGCAGTGCTCAGGCGCTTGAGTGTTCTCTAATATATCTTCGAATTTTTAAACTAGCAAGTGCAAATTATATCTTGATAATGTTTTCTTGCAAATTTGTCGTACTGGCAGATAGCTTTTAATATTCACTGGCCGCCGCCGTTGTGAGTCATGTTGCACACGTTGATATTCGACTAACAGATGTATTGACTGCCACAGCATGTTTGGGGTACTTGTAGTTCGATATTTCACATCCATAGAGGAGAGTTAAGACATGGAATCCAACAAGACCTGCCAGTGTGGAGCCAAACATACGGGTCACATCTGCATGTTGAAGAGCGCCGGGCGCAGCGAGGAGATCGCGCATATAACCGACCATCCGACCGTCACCTGCTTTACCTGCGGGGCCGAGGCCAACTCCGCCGACAACGTCTGCAACCCGATGCCCATGGGGTAGCAAGCCGCACGCCGGTCCACACGGAGCACCGATGCCCGAATTACCTGAAGTCGAAGTGACGCGGCTGGGGATCGCAGCGCAACTGGTCGGAGCCAGGATCGCCGTTGTCGCCATTCGCAGCGCCAAACTGCGCACCATGGTGCCGCAGGAACTCCCGCGTCTTCTTGCCGGCCAGAGCATCCTTTCGCTGACCCGTCGCGGCAAGTACCTGGTCATTACCTGCCGGCAAGGCTCCTTGCTGCTGCACCTGGGCATGACCGGGCACCTGCGCCTGGTTCCCGCCGGAGCCGGCGCAGGCGTGCACGACCACTTCGACCTGGAGCTTGAGTCCGGGCTTGTACTGCGGCTAAACGACGTGCGCCGCTTCGGCTCGATTCACTTCACCTCCGGCGACCCGCTAAAGCACAAGCTTTTGCAGGGAATCGGGCCGGAACCTTTGACCGATGAGCTCACCGCCCCCTACCTCTACCGCAAAAGCCGCGGCAAGAAGGCGCCTCTGCAGCGCTTCCTGATGGACAGTTCCGTGGTCGCCGGTCTCGGCAACATCTACGCGGCCGAAACCCTGTTCCGCTGCGCCATGCTTCCGTCCACACCGGCGGGCTCCCTTTCCGAGGCCGACTGCTACAGGCTTTGCGACTGCATCAAGAAAACCCTCGCCGCCTCCATCGAGGCCGGCCGCGTCATGGATTTCAGCGTCCGCGAGGAGAAGCTCGTCTATTTCCCGCAGCAGCTCTTCGTCTACGGCAGGGAAGGGCTCGCCTGCCGGCAATGCGGCAGCGCCATAGAGCGGGGAAGGCTCGGCAACCGCTCCACCTTCTACTGCCCCCGCTGCCAGAGCTAGCTTTAACTGCGCCTTTGCATTGACCTTCCCCTGCCGGTTGATAAACTGCCGCAGGGGTTGGGGCTTGCCCCGCGATTCTTTCATAGGGAGGGTTAACCAATGAGCATGCTCTTTACCCCGCTGCAGCTGCGGGAGCTGACCTTCAAAAACCGTATCTTCGTCTCCCCCATGTGCCAGTATTCAAGTAAAGACGGGATGCCGACGGATTGGCACCTGGTACACCTGGGAAGCCGGGCGGTCGGCGGCGCCGGGCTCGTCATGGTCGAAGCGACGGCGGTTTCCCAGCAGGGGCGCATTTCGCCGGACGACTCCGGCATCTGGTGCGCGGACCACGCCCGGGCCTTTGCCCCCATCGCCCGCTTCATCAAGGAACAGGGTGCGGTGCCGGGAATCCAGCTGGCCCATGCCGGGCGCAAGGCTTCCACCGACCTTCCCTGGAAAGGGAGCGGCCCGGTGGATGCCAACCACCGCGGCTGGCAGACCATCGCCCCCAGCCCGGTTCCGTTTGCCGCGAACTTCCCCTCTCCCCGGGAGGCAACCGTCCAGGACCTGGAGATCATCCTGGGGCAGTTCGCCTCTGCCGCGCGCCGCAGCGCCGAAGCGGGATTCGAGGTGGTGGAGATTCACATGGCGCACGGCTACCTGCTGCACGAGTTCCTCTCGCCGCTGTCGAACCTGCGCGCCGACGATTTCGGAGGGTCGCTGGAGAACCGTTGCCGCTTCCCGTTGCGGGTGGCGAAGGCTGTGCGCGAGATCTGGCCCGAGCATCTTCCGGTGTTCGTGAGGGTCTCGGCAACGGACTGGATGGAGGGTGGATGGGATCTGGAGCAGACGGTGGAGCTGGTGCGAAGGCTCAAGGCGATCGGAGTCGATCTGATCGACTGCTCCAGCTGCGGACTGGTGCCCGAGGCGGCGCCCCCTTTCGGCCCCGGCTTCCAGACCCCCTTCGCCACCGAGATCAGGAAGCAGGCAGGCATCGCCACCGGCGCCGTCGGTTTCATCACCGCCCCGGTGCAAGCCGAGCATATCGTGGCGACGGGTCTTGCCGATGCGGTGTTCCTGGCGCGCGAGATGCTGAGGGACCCGTACTGGCCGCTGCACGCGGCCAAAGCCCTGCAGATCGATTCCGCATGGCCCAGCCAGTACGAAAGGGCTAAATGAAGCGTATGTCGTTGGCCGCAACCAGCGTGAAGTCACACTGGCACCTTCATTGAGTGACAAATGCTTGTCCATGGTCGAACAGGCTGTACATTCTGGCAGATTTGTCTGTATAATCACCGGCGTTGCCAATATATTTCAAACACGGCGAGCATTTCTTCACGCGTAACAGGTGAAGACGCCCTTGACGGAATGCAAAAGCGCCCGTATTAAAACGCGAATAACTAACGGAGACAGCATGGAAAGATATCAGACACAAGCAAGAACGATCAGCATCGCCCAGGGGGGCGTGATGAGGGGGGTCTACGGATGGATGGGGGGAGGCTTGGCTCTCACCGCCCTGGTCTCGCTGATGACCGCCTCTTCGCCGGCTCTGCTTCAGGCTATCCTGGGCAACCGCATCCTCTTTTACGCGCTGGTGTTCGGCGAACTGGGGCTCGTTATCGCCATCAGCGGCGCCATCAACAGGATCAGCGCCACCACGGCGAGCGCCCTTTTCCTTATTTACGCCGCGGTTAACGGGCTCACCATGTCGAGCATCTTCGTCGCCTATACCTCGACCTCCATCGCCTCGACCTTCCTGGTCACCTCGGGTATGTTCTGCGCCATGAGCCTGTACGGCTACCTGACCCGCAGCGACCTCACCTCCTGGGGGAGCTTCCTGTTCATGGGGCTCGTCGGCGTGGTGATCGCCTCCTTGGTGAACATGTTCCTGCACAGTTCCATGCTCTCCTGGGTACTGAGCGTCTGCGGCGTTATCGTCTTCACCGGGCTCACAGCCTACGACACGCAGAAAATCAAGCAGATGGGGAACGCCGGCCGCAAGGGTGCCGTTCTCGGCGCTCTTACCCTCTACCTCGACTTCATCAACATGTTCCTCTCCATGCTGAGGCTTTTCGGCGACCGCCGCTAGACCCGCAAGGGGGACTGGCGCAGGTGCCTGTCCCCCTTAGCCTGGTGCCATAACATAAAGAGCCCGGATCGCAGCGGCGACCGGGCTCTTTTTTTTTGCAGATAGGGGAGGGGGCGGTCAGCGCAGCCGGATACCCTCAGGCGTGATCTGGATCACCCCTTCCTTGTAGAGGTTCCCGATCACCGTCTTGAAGCTCTTCTTGCTCATGCTGAACATCTCCGAAATCAGCTCAGGCGAAGACTTGTCGCCCACCGTAAGAAAGCCCCCTCTCTCGCTCAGCACCCGAAGCACGCTCTCGCGGCTGCCGTGGAGGTCCTTCCCGCCGCCTTTCCTGAGCGTCACGTCGATCTTGCCGTCGGGGCGGATCTTCTTGACGAACCCCTTGACCGAAGTGCCCACCTCGTAGCTGCCGAAGAGCTCGCTCTTGAACAAGAGCCCGTCGTAACGGTCGTTGATGATGACCTTGGCCCCCAGTTCGCCTAACTGGTAGAAGGTGAGCCTTACCTCCTCTCCCTCCTTCAGTTCGATGCGCGACTTCTCCAGGAACTTCCCCAGCTTGGCCGAGGCCGCTATGCGCTCCGAACGGTCCAGGTAGACCCGCACCAGGTGCTTTTCTCCCTTGTTCAGAGGCTTTGGCTGTTCGCTGAAAGGTACCAGCAGGTCCTTTTCCAGCCCCCAGTCCAAAAACGCGCCCACGTTGCCGACATCCTTCACCTCCAGTACGGCGAAGTCCCCCACCTGGGCCTTCGGGGTCAAGGTGGTCGCCAGGAGCCGGTCTTCCGAATCGAGGTAGACGAAGACCTTTACGTGCTCGCCCGGGTGCAGCCCCTCGGGGACGTACTTGGTCGGCATCAGGATGTCCCCAAGCTCCGAGACGAGGAATGCGCCGATGGCGCTGATCTTTTTTACTTCAAGCCTGTTGTATTTACCTATTTCCAGCATCGGTTGGCGCTCCATTTCATGTTGCGGCACGCCGTAACATTACAAAATACTATTTTATTTTTTGGCAGTTATTCCGATTACTATAGCAGATCCCGCATCAAAGCCCGACAGTTATTTTAATCTGGCCATGGTAGCAGGTACTGCCGTCAACAACAGCTAGTTAGCTGCCATTCCGGAGAGCGAAGCCCTCTCTTTTTGGTCTGGACACGCAGCCGGAATTCATATTAAGGTGTCGTGTTTACGTTATTTTCACCACGCACATGCACCGCTTCGGCAGATATTGGCGTCAACCGGCATAACTGTGGTTGATAGCACGGAGGCTGCTTGTTACCTTTCAGTCTGAAGACCAAGATGACGGTCACCATATCGCTGCTGATAGCGGGGTTGCTGTCTGTTCTCGCTATTTCCACCCAGATGTACTTCGTGGGCCAGCTCAAGCAGCTGCTGTATACCCAGCAGTTCAACATGGTCTCCGCCATCGCGGACCAGATCGACGACAAGATAATCTCCTCCCAGACCGAGCTCGTTGCCACAGCGGGGACCCTGAGCAAAGGGGCCGTAAAGGACCAGGCTGCGCTGAGAACGTTCTTCGATGAACGGCCGGACACGCTGGCCATGTTCGACAACGGCCTCTTCCTTTTCTCGCCCGAGGGAGTGCTCATCTCCGGCAACCCGGTGGAAAAGACGCTCCTTGGCAGGACGTTTTTGCAACGCGACTACCTGAAAAATACCCTTGCCGCGGGGAAACCGCAGATATCCGAACCCTTCATCTCGGCGCAGCCGCACCATCACCCGATCATCATGTTCACCTCGCCCATCTTCGGCAACGACGGGAAGGTTTCCGCCGTTCTGACCGGGAGCATAGACCTCGCCAAGGACAATTTCCTGACCAGGATCGGGAGCGTGGTGCTCGGCAAGGAAGGGTACCTGTACCTGTACAACAAAGACCGGACCATGATCGTCCATCCCGACCGCAGGCGCATCTTCCGCAAGGACGTCCCGGTCGGCGCCAACGTACTCTACGACCGTGCCGTTGCCGGGTTCGAGGGGACCGGCGAAACGGTGAACTCCCGCAAGGTGCAGGTGATCAGCTCCTTTAAGAGGTTGAAATCCACCGGCTGGATCCTCGCCTCGAACTTTCCGCAGAAAGAGGCCTACTCACCGATCCACAAGGCGCGGACCTACGTCCTTTTCGCCCTGGCGGTGGTGTTGCTCATCTCGATACTCGTCGTCTGGCTCTCGATGAAATTCCTGACGGCGCCGCTACTTGCCTTTACCGAACAGATCCGGGGCATGACGCAACACAAGGAGGCAGCCGAAGCAGTCGGCGTCAACACGGGCGACGAGATCGGGGTGCTGCGCGATGCCTTCGATCAGCTCCTGAAAGAGCTGGAAGCCCAGAAAAGCGAGCTGAAGAGCCAGCTGGATTTCTCCAGGATCCTCATCGACATCATCCCCATCCCGGTCTACTACAAGGACTCCCTGGGAAGGTACCTTGGCTGCAACCAGGCATTCCTCGACTTCAACGGCATCACCAGGGACGAACTCCTGGGGAAAACCGTCTACGACGTAGTACCGTCAGATCTGGCCGACCAGTACCACCGCTCGGACGAGGAACTAGTCAGTGCAGGCGGTGTTCAGGTGTTCGACGCGAAGGCGCTCAACGGCCACCTTACCCAGCGTGACATCACCTTCTTCAAGACCACCTTCCCGGCCAGCGACGGAAGCTACGGCGGCATCCTCGGCGCCATGCTGGACGTAACCGTACACAAGCAGGCCGAGGAAGCGCTGCAGACGCAGAAAGAGTTCGCCGAGAGCCTAGTGATGAATTCGACGGTACCTACCTTCGTGCTCGATCACCGGCATCGCGTCATCATCTGGAACTCCGCTTTGGAGGCGCTCACAGGCATTAAGGCCGATGAAGTGCTCGGCTTGGAGAACCTCTGGAAGATATTCTATGAAACGGAGAGGCCGCTTCTGGCCGACCTGATCCTCGACGATGCGCCCGATGATCTGCCGAAGCATTACAGCCATTACCAGGAATCCCCCCTGATCAGCGGCGGCCTTCAGGCCGAAGGGTGGTACCGCGATCCGTCGGGAGAGGGGCACTACATCACCATCAGCGCCGCTCCGATCAGGGACCGGCATGGCGTGCTGGTCGGCGCCCTGCAGGTGATCGAGGACATCACCGAACGCAAGCTGGCCCAGGACGCGCACGAAAAGACCAGGCGACAACTGCAGCTGATCCTCGATGCCGCGGGCGAAGGAATCAACGGCGTGGATACGCAGGGGAGGATCACCTTCGTCAATCCTGCTGCCGCTGACATGGTGGGGTGGACTCAGGAGGAACTGCTGGGACAAAACCAGCATGCGCTGATGCATCACAGCAGGGAAGACGGATCCCCCTCCCCGATCCAGGAGTGCGTGGTCGTCGCAGCGTGCCAAGAGGGGCGCCCCTACAAGAGCGAAGAACTCTTCTGGCGCAAGGACGGCACCAGCTTCTACGTGGAATGCAACTGCAGCCCGATAAGAGAAGACGGCGAACTGGTGGGCGCCGTCATCATTTACAAGGATATGACCGAGCGCAGGCTCGCGGAAGAGCAACTGCTGAAACTCTCCCAAGCGGTCATGCAAAGTCCGGTTTCGATCATCATAACCGACACTCTCGGCAACATCGAGTTCGTCAATCCCCGCTTTACCCACGTCACCGGCTATGAGGCGGATGAAGTCATCGGCCGCAACCCGAAACTTTTGCAAAGCGGCAAGACATCGCCTGAACTGTACCAGGGGCTCTGGAATACCATCACTTCGGGGCGGGTTTGGACCGGGGAGCTCTACAACCGGTACAAGAGTGGAGCGACGCACTGGGAGCATGCCACCATCTCCCCGATCAGGAACAGCGCCGGCGCCATAAGCCATTTCATGGCGTTCATGGAGAGCATCTCGGAGCGCAAGAAGCTCGAAGAGCAGCTGCGCCAAGCTCAAAAGATGGAAGCCATCGGCCAGCTTGCAGGGGGAGTCGCCCACGACTTCAACAACATACTTACCGTCATCATGGGGTTCGGGCAACTGCTCCAGCACTCTCTGCCGGCGGGCGACCCGAGGCTCGAGAGTATGGAACAGATCCTCGATGCCGCCGACCGTGCCACACATCTGACCAGAAGCCTTCTTGCCTTCAGTCGCAAACAGGTTATGCTGCTGCACCAGGTGGAATTGAGCGACCTGGCGCGAAAGCACGTCAAATTCCTGGTCCGCATCATCGGCGAAGATGTTACGCTGAAGACCTCTTTCTGCGAAGAAAAGCTGATGGTGATGGCCGACAGCGGACAGATCGAGCAGGTACTGATGAACCTGGGCACCAATGCGCGGGACGCCATGCCCGGCGGCGGCGAGCTGACCATCAAGACAGAGGCGGTGCAGCTGGACAAGGAATTCCACCGGCTGCACGGGTACGGCATGCCTGGGCGCTACGCCCTGATCACTGTGACGGATACCGGCACCGGGATGGATCCCGAAACGCAGCAAAAGATCTTCGAGCCGTTTTTCACCACCAAGCTTCCGGGGCGCGGGACAGGCCTTGGCCTCTCCATTGTCTACGGCATCATCAAGCAGCACGGCGGGTACGTCACCATCTTCAGCCAGCGCGGGTTCGGGACCACCTTCAGCATTTATCTCCCCCTCAACGTCGAAAAGCCGCAGACGGTGGAGCAGTCCCCTAGCTATGTTCCGCAGGGTGGGAGCGAGACGGTACTCGTCGTCGAAGACGACGCCTCGGTCGGCCGACTCGTTGAGTCGGTATTGAAGAGATACGGGTACAACGTCATCCTGGCTGGAAACGGTGAAGAGGCGCTCGAGATTTACCAGTCGAGGTCTCACGACATCAGCCTGGCGCTGTTAGACGTCATCATGCCCAAGATGAACGGAAAAGAGCTCTGCGAGAAGCTCAGGGAGCGCTCGCCGCAGCTAAAGGTGCTCTTCTTGAGCGGCTACACCGCGGACCTGATCCAGGACAAGGGTATCGCCATGGATGGTATCGATCTCATCCGCAAGCCTGCGAAGCCGATGGAATTGGCCAGAAAAGTCCGCGAGATGCTGGACGCGCAGTAGAGTGGCGGTTTCCCTCCCTTCTCCCGGATGGCAAAATAGGGGAGGGGACCACCTGTTTCTTTCGCTTCCGCCTAGCGCGCCACGACCCTCCCCTCCTCCAATTACAAAAGCAGGGGAGGGGGGTTCCTTGTAAAATCCTATTGAATTCATTTGTTTATCAAGGAGATTCGCCATGCTGATAGAAAGTATGACCATGGAGGAGTTTTCCCAGGGTCTGACGGTCAGTAAGACCGTGTACATTCCGTTCGGGTCGGTCGAGGAGCATGGCAGCCACTTGCCGTTATCCACCGACACCATCGAGGCATACGAGGTCGGCAAACGCGCGGCTGAAAGGATTCCGCTCTTCGTGGCCCCGCCGATCCATTACGGATCCTGCCGATCGACGTCGTGCCATCCCGGGACCATCTCGATCAGCACCGCGACCTTAAAGTCGTTGCTCAAGGATATTGTGCGATCACTGCACTCGCATGGGCTCACCAATTTCATAGCATTGACCGGTCATGCCGGCGGTTCGCACAAGATGGCGTTGCAGGACGCCGGCGAAGAACTGATGCGCGAGTTGCCCGAGATAAACATGGCCGTCGTCACCGAGTACGATTTGGCCAAGGAAGCCGGCGCCGGGATCATCGAGACCCGTGGCGACGCCCACGCGGGCGAGATCGAGACCTCGAGGATCATGCACTCGCATCCGCATCTGGTCAAAGGGCTTGCCGAGGCCGAGTACCCGTCGTTTCCGACGGGGATCCTGGTTCGGGACAAGCGGAGCTTTTGGCCCGGCGGAGTCTGGGGCGATCCCGGCAAGGCGACCGCCAAAAAAGGGCGTTTGCTGGAATCACTGGTAGCTGACAAGGTGGTCGAACTGGTAAAGGCGTTAGAGAGCCGGCGCTGGTAAAAGTGCCCAAAAAAGCGGCTTCCAAATTTGCCTTTTAAAGGGACTTTTTGCATGGGTGCAGGGGCAGGCCTGCACCCATTTTTCATACAACAGCGATAGAAGCGGTTTTACCATCGGAGGTGTCGGCGGAAGGAGTTTGACCGCAGAAGACGGTTGACGGTAAGGGGTCGCAAGGGAGCTAAAGGGAGCTAAAGGGAGCTAAAGGGAGCTAAAGGGAGCTAAAGGGAGCTAAAGGGAGCTAAAGGGAGCTAAAGGGAGCTAAAGGGAGCTAAAGGGAGCTAAAGGGAGTGAGAAGTTAAGGAGCAACACGCGGAAACGACATCAGACCAGGAGAGCGAATTTTTTTTTTCAAAGCCAAGAGTGCGGGGAGCATGCCCGGGTATATAATTGAGCGTACCTCCGAGAGAAGCGAAACACGAAGTGAGTGTAGAACCTCGCCGGTAAAATCCTGCCACCATTATCCTTTCGAAAAAGAACGAGTCGCATACCTCCCAGCAAACCACACGACCCCAGACACTCAACTTGACATAATATATCTTATGGGACGTAAAAAGTAAGTTCCAGGGAAGTGCCAAAAGCCTCCCTCCCATCCATCCATCCCACACCGCCGAAGGCCAGTCATGTAGACGAGATGTAACGAAATTCTTCACGCCCAACTTTGACAAACAGATCGATGTTCCCAAGTGGTACAACTTTTTAAAAACGTGATCAGTTTAACTGAAAAGAGTTCCACTTTTCAGTAGACCAGTTACGCTTTTCGCCAAACAGGAACAGTTTCCATAAAAGCAGTTCCACTTTCCCGGAAACCGGTCCAGCTTTTTTCTAATCTGGTACAACTTTTTTCTAATCTGGTGACAGTTTTGAGGAAAACTGTTCCACTTTTCCCAAAACCGGTATAGTGGACCCCATTTTCAGGACAATAGTTTAAGATGGCGCCTGCGATAAAAGGAGCAGGCAATGAGCGAACGGAAGCGCAAAAGTTTCACCAGCCAGTACAAGACGAAAGTGGCTCTCGAAGCGATCCGCGGCGTCAAGACGCTGAACGAAATCGCCCAGGAATTCGGTGTCCATCCGACTCAGGTGGGCGAGTGGAAACGAGAGCTCATCGCGCAGGCGCCAGGCATCTTCGAGACTAAGCGCGGCCCGAAGCCCGATGATCCGGCGGCCAGTCCGGAGCGGCTTTACTCCGAGATCGGGCGGTTGAAGATGGAACTGGACTGGCTTAAAAAAAAGTCCGGGATCGACCAATAGC
>NZ_AUGE01000001.1 GCF_000426865.1 Citrifermentans bremense R1 | reverse complement strand
CCTTGAGCAGCTTTTCCGGCGGGATGGACGGCCTACCAGCAGAGGCATAAATGCTGTCAAAGAGCTTGTCCATTCCAGCCAAGGCGTCATCAGCCATCTTCCTGATGGACCGGAGGGGATGATCCTTGGGAACGAAGGATTCGGGGGTCACATATGTGAAAAGAGCTTCTGTCTTATTGTCCTCGCCGCGCATAACATTCCTTTGTGATTGCAATGTGTTACGCGCCGTAGTGTACCATAAAACTGCTCTTTTCTGTACTTAGTTTTTCAACAACCTGCTAGAAGAACTATATAAAGACACAGCCAACACGCCACTGGAGCTGTCTCGCTGACACTCGCAGCTCAGCGGCAACCCGTTGGACAAAAATGAATAAATCTGAGGGTTCGCATGACAGAAGATGGAAAGCAAGGGCAACACAAAGGATGGCTTAGCCTAGTCAGTTCTCTCCTTTCATGGGTGCCAGCTGAACTTAGGGAAATGGTGGGCATGTTTATCGGAATATGCCTCTTTGTATCAGTTCCGATGATATTTATTGCGGGAGGAAAGCTAATAAAAAAGCTGATCGAAAAACCAGCTGCCGCTGACAATTCTTGTTGGAAGCTTCAATCGCTTCAGTAGTACACCAGGGTTTGGCAAGATGAAATGAAGATGTTCCAACCCTCGTGTGGACTCTGTCGAGGTAGGAAATCCAACACCAAGAGATACTAGAAAAAAAGCTTGCTCGCAGAGAATTCGAGCATAAGTTTTAATTTACTTTCAAGGGAACAAGGGGATGTCCATGCCTTCATGCGTTTCTATCTATCTACCGCCAAGAACCGCATCAACGCATGGACGTCCCCTCCTACACCCGCGGTACGGTTACGACCCGGAGCGCAGGCGTCAGGCTGAAGACCGTGGAAATCGTCGTGTAGGGAAAGCCCTGGCGTCCCCGTGCCCGCTTCAGCGAAGAGGACATGTAAAGGTCGTGGTTGCCTACTCGAAGCAGACCTTGGTGCCAGGCTGAAAGTTGCAGGCGGGATGGGATACGGAAGACAGGCTTTGGAAGGTTCGCTACGGCTCCATTCGCGGCACGGAACGGCCGTGCAGGATTTTTTGATGATGCCCAGAAGATCTTCGGTGTAAATGCATCCTCAATTTTGTATCTCATATAAGATGCCAGCATCCTGTATGAGATGCAGTGTCTAACTGGTCGACTACGAGTTGGCTGAAAAATCTTTCAAGAGGGTACCATGAAAATATTATCCTTGCTGCTCCCATTATTATTCATTGCGATCAACGCCCATGCTCTTGAAACATCGGTGTAAAACATGCTGTTCACTAAGGACAATGTGGGGAAAATTGATTACATTAAGTTGTCAAATAACAAAAGGTTTAAGGGCAAACCTTCTAAAGTTGAAACATACAAAGACTCCCCTTTGGTTTACAATTATTATGGAAATGTAACTCTTGACGGGCTGAGCTTGCAAATAGCATGTATTCGCAAGAATGACACTGTTTTTGAACGAATTGAACTGTTTTCTGACAACAAGCCAGACAACGTTAATGCGTTAAAAAACAGCATGATTGCTGCTTACGGCAACTCATTTGTTAGGAAACAAAGTAAATTGCGAACTGATCCCGAGTACTATATAACATTTGATACATATCAGTGGACTATTGGACAGTCTCGCATACAGTTTGATGTAATGTCAAAAACTACACCCGAAACTAAGGAACCATTGATATTTTACGGAAGCGTTAGCTACAGTGATTTAGATAAGCTGAAAAAGATTAATCCTATAACATACATCACATGTTCTTCAGATATGATCAGCTTAAATGGAAACATAACAAAACTGGATGATATTATTCTCGGAATTGACGAGGATAACAATAAAGTATTAACAGACGACAATTTTGATTCGGTGTACAAGCTGAACGGAAATTTTTTGAAGTTAGAAAAAAATGAGTCCTATAAGACTAGGATAATAATTGATAGAACAAGCGGCCGTGTGTCTGGTTCTATTGAAAATGACAAATCTAGATATTCGATACACGGAACATGTACAAGGCAATCTAACGCAAGATTGTTTTGAACCAAGGAAATGCGTATTTGATTTAAGATTTTTTTTGGCTCAAAGGCGCGCCGGCTTGAGAAGGAAGGTGGGTGCCAGGTCTTGAAATATAAGGTGCTTTTGCTACGACTCCCGAACCATTGACTCAATAACATCCAATACCTCTCAACTACATAGTTCGGACAACCATGACATGACACTTATAAGACCAGCAAAGATGGATGAGCTGGACACGTTGCTCGACATCGTTCAAGCGGCAACTCGTCACATGGAAGCCAAAGGGATTCATCAGTGGGATGACATCTACCCGGACAGAGCGATATTGCAGACTGACGTTGATTCACAACACATGCATGTGATTGAGGTTGATGGACGAATCGTCGGCATGATCTCGATCAATGATTCACAGTCGCCCGAATATCAAGACGTCAAATGGAAGTACTCCGGCAGAGTACTCGTAATTCACCGTCTTACCATCGACCCTTCTCATCAACGCCAAGGAATGGCCACACGTTTGATGGATTTTGCTGAAAAGACCGCGGAGAAACAGGGCTACGAAACGATTCGATTTGATGCGTTCACGCAGAATCCCGGTGCAACGGCACTTTATGGACATCTGGGATATGAAAAAGCCGGCACTGTCCGATTCAGGAAAGGGGTTTTCTTCTGTTTCGAAAAACAGGTAAAAAAGCCGGTGGCAGAGGGAGGTTTGGCGGGCAGATCTTAGTGCACCGGTTCAGTAAGGTGTAGTGTCATTGCGACTGCCGAAAGAGGGGAAGCTATTGGAGTCGCTACAGGAGTATGTTCATTTAAGAAGCCTGGCTATTGCAGCGTGATATGCCGCCAAATCTTCCCTGCGATCGACGGCTAACACGAGAACGACGAGAACGTCATCCTCAACTGTATAAACCAAACGGTATCCCTGCTTTTGTAACTTTATCTTATAGCATCCCCTCAGGTCGCCATGCAGTTCCGCACCTGGCACGTGTGGGTGCTCAAGACGTTTTTTCAGTGCCTTGCGCAAAGGTTCTTTGATGCTGCCGTCAAGCGCTTGCCATTCCTTGAGAGCATCAGGCACAAATTTGAGGGAATACTTGGGCTCCCCCTTGCCTGGCTCAGACGGTGTCAATGTCAACCTCTACAGCCTGGTCTTTTTGTGCTAGCCGGTGGCGGACTAGCTCGCTCAGCTCTTTGTCGGAAAGGGCTTCGACAAGAGCCTCAAAGATCTTTGGGGTTACCATGTAAAATGCCGGACGGTTGTGGTTAAGGATAGCCACTGGTTTTTCACCGGCAGTTCGCAGAACCTGTGCCGGATTTTTTTTGAACTCCGACATGCTAACAGAAAGATCAGCATAGATAGTATCGACGCGCATAACCACCTCCTATGATTAGCTCTAAATATAGAGCCGATTTCAGAGTTTATCAAGGCTTTATGAAGGGTAGTTTTTGCGCAATCGAAAGGTGCGCCAGGTCTCACGACCTGGCGCTTTTTTAGGAGCTAAATATTGGCGGCGGGGGTGACGACTACCTCCTCGGCGGGCTGCTTGTCCGACGGCTTCAGCGTGAACAGGTGCCAGATGGTGGTGAGGACGCCTCCCAGGAAGATCAACCCGACGCCGAAGGCGATCCTGAACCAGAGCATCATGGTCTGCTGGGCGGTGCTGTAGCCTATGTCGAGGAATCGCTCCAGGTAGGTCTGCAATATCCCGGCTATGCCGAAGACGAGCCCCAGCGTGAACATGGCGATGGTGGTGATCCAGAACCCCCACCGGCCGGCGGTGTCGTGGTACTTCGTGATCCCCTTCAGGCGCGGCATGGCGAAGTAGAAGATGGTCAGGTTCAACAGGGCATAAGCACCGAAAAAGGCGAGATGCCCGTGGGAGACGGTGATCTGGCTACCATGGGTATAGCGGTTGACGGGTGGCAGGGTGTGCATGAATCCCCAGAGCCCGGCGCCGACCAGGTGGTAGATGGCAAGCCCCACGATGTAGTACCAGGTGAGCGGATTGACGATGGGGTTGCGGCGCTCCCGAACGTGCATCCAGGTGTCGACCACCATGAGCACGATGGGAAGCGGTTCCAGG
Source organism: Citrifermentans bremense R1 (assembly GCF_000426865.1). Classification (GTDB taxonomy): domain Bacteria; phylum Desulfobacterota; class Desulfuromonadia; order Geobacterales; family Geobacteraceae; genus Geomonas; species Geomonas bremensis. The sequence continues at coordinate 533,016 of NZ_AUGE01000001.1, read as the reverse complement.
GCGCTGAAGATGCCGCCCCACCAAAGCCAGTAGTCCGGAGCCCCGATCCAGTAGTAGTGATGGCCGGTTCCCACTATGCCGGTGAAGAGGAAAAGCCCGGTCTCGACATAGAGCCATTTCTCCACTACCTGGCGCTCCACCCCGGTCACCCGCATGATGATGTACGCCATGATCGATGCGGTGACTATTTCCCAAGCCCCCTCCACCCAGAGATGGATCACCCACCACCAATAGTAATAATCCGTGTTGAGGTTGCGGTAAAAAGGCATGCCGAAGAGGTACATGAGCGCCAGGAAGGTGACCCCGCCCAAAAGCATCCACTGCAGCGCGGTCTTTACCTTCGCCTTCATGATGGTCATGGCGACGTTGGCTATGAACAGGAGCGCCGCGACCACGATGAGGGCGTTCAGCGGGAAGGGGATCTCCAAAAGCGGCTTCCCGCGGGTCCAGCCGAATAAAAAGCCGATCACGGCGGTGACCGCCGCTGCCACGAAGATGATCAGCTGCAGGTAGGCGATCTTCGTGCTGTAAAGCTCGCGGTCGCACTCGGGCGGGAGTATGTAGTAGGTCCCCCCCATGAAGCCGAGCAGCATCCAGGCCACCAGGGTGTTGGTGTGGATTTCGCGGGCGGTGCTGAAGGGAAAGACGTTGACCAGCTCCTGCGGCAGCGTGAAGGCGTAGTTGATGGAGAGCCAAAGCCCCATGATGACCTGCAGGATGAACAGCACCAGGGCCAGACGGAAGTACCAAAGCGAGACGCGCTGGCTCTCGAATTCGATCGTCTTCATTGGCTCACCTCCTTGTGGCTTTTAAGGCTCAGCAAGAAATCCGCGATGGTGCCGGCAGTCTGCAGGCTCACATCCTGCGGCGGCATGGTCACACCCGGCCGCACCGATTGCGGATTGATCATGTAATTGATGAGAGTCTGCCGGTCGTAGGTGATGCGGTTGGCAATCTCGGTGAGGTCTCCTCCCACGTTGCGCCCCTGATGCTCGAAGGTATGGCAGCCGCCGCATGCCTGCAGCACCAGGTGCACCTTGTCCAGCTTCTGCGGCTGGGACTCCCTGAGCTTGTACGCCTCGACGAACTTCTCGTCCTGCGGCGGCCACTTTCGGTTATCTATTTCAGCCGTCCAGCGCAAGAAGGCGATAAGCTGCCTTGTTTCGGGCTCTGTTATCCCTAACTGCGGCATCTTTCTGAAGGAGTTCTTGTACATCACCTCCGGGTGCTGAACGATGGAGGCGATGTTGTTTTCGCCCAGCCGGTAGAAGGCCTTGGTCATGTCCGGGGCGTAATAGCCGCCGAAGCCCAGGATGGTGTGGCAGTCGTTGCAGTTGTACTTGTGCCAGACCTTTTTCCCGGCCACTACCTCTTCGCTAAGTTTGTCGGTGTGCGTGTACTTCGGGGTTTGCAGGTGAAAATCGTAGGTCATCCAGAGGAAGATGGCGGCTGAGATGAGGGTTCCCAGCCAGAAGATGAGACGAGCCGTTTTTCCGGTCATGCGTCCTCCTTGGTTCGTAGTTGCCAAACTCTAATGATTGCGGCAACAGAAGGATACACATGGGGAGTGTGATGTCAACCGGATCAGGGCTTAAAGTGGCGGAAGCAAAGGCCGATTGTGGTATTTCATGCGACTCGGAAGAGGGGGCGCGGGGTCGGTGCGGCTAATGATGAAGATTATTCCCGGTCACGGGAACGGGCACGGCACTTCAGGGGGCAGAGGGAAACCGCGATGAGAACCAGCCAGAGGGAGGCGACGGTAGCGACTACGAAAAACATGATTTTCTCCTTTTTGTCCAGGATATGATGGCACCTTACCCCACCCCCTGACCCCCTCCCGCCAGGGGAGGGGGCCTTTACGGGCTTGGGGATGCGGGCAAGTGGAGCTTCATCTTGACTTACACCCTTGCCGCCTTGGGGAAGAGGATGTTGTTCTCCAAATGAACGTGCTTGTGCAGGTCGTCTTCGAATTCCTTCAGCTTCTCATAGGTCACCATGAAGGTATTGCAGACGTCCCCGGGTACGGTGTAGTCGTTGGCGAGCCGCCGTATCTCGTGCACCGCGGCTCCTACCTCGTCATGCTCGTGGCTCAGGTCTGCCAGGACTTCCTTCAGACCGGCTACTTCCTGCGCATCGGCGCTGGTTCCTTTTGCCTTCAGCTCCGCAAGCCGCTTGATCGCCGGGAAGAGTTTTTCCTCCTCCTTTTGCAGGTGGAGCACCATGTCTGCCCCCACCTTGCGAAAAATGGCGGCGATCTCCACCACTTCGGGATGGTTGGCGCCATGCACTTCGGCGATCTTCTGAGCGTAGGCCGTGATGGTCGGGATGCTTTCCTTCAGGTAGACATGGTGCGTGTTGACGATGTAGTCAGCCAGAAACGGGAGTTCCCACGCGTCGTAATTCTGGCTGCGGTCCAGGGGGCGCGCCGCCGCTTCTTCCAGTTCACGCCGCAGGGCCTGCGGATCGACCCCTTTGTCGCGGCAGGCCGCGTCCAGAGGGACGTTCCCTCCGCAGCAGAAGTCGATACCATATTTTTCCAACACGCCGGCGGCGCGGTAATCCCTGGCCACGACGGCGCCAACGGTTTCCGAATCGGTTGCTTCAACAGGAATCTTTGCTGTTTTCTCCATGGTCGGTCTCCTTTGCACATCCGGAAATAGGTGCGCTTCTTCTTGCAGCTCTGATAGTAACACCGACAGGGTTAAGAATGTATGATCCAGATCAAGAAAAGGCATAAGGACGTTCAACGTTCAACGTTCGACGTTGAAACGCCACACCTTGGATATGTGAAAGGGAAGATAACGGGGGGAGGCAAGACAGTTCAACGTTCGAGCCTGGGTATGAGAAGGGGACGGTAGGGGGTTGAAGAAGCGGGAGGTGGCCGCGGGTAGATGCCGGCTTTTGCTTTGTCTGGGGCCGCGCGGCGGCGCCAGCTATGCCGAGACGTATCCTGCCGGCCTTTTGTTGATGAAGTCGCCGATGGCGCGGTCTTCGGTGGAGATGTGCTGTATCAGCCACGAGGTTATGAAACTGGTCATAGCGGTGACCAGCGCCTGGTTCAGGCCTTCCGCCTTTAGGCGCTCCTTCAACTGGTTGATCTGGTCGATGAAAGCCTGGTGCTTCTGCCGGTGGGCCGGGAGTGCAGGATAGCCTGCCTGCAGCATCAGTTTCTCTTCTTCCTTGAAGTGCGTGACGGCATACGCTTCCAGAAACCAGAACATCTGCAGCGTTTGGTCGGTATTGCCGTTGGCCGCGTAGGTGTTCAGGAAGCTGTTGAATTTGTCAAAGAGAAGCTTGTGCTGAATGTCTATCTCTAAGACGCCGATGCTGAGGTTTTCCTGCCACTCTGCCGCCATATTGCCTCCTGCTAATGTTCCAGTAAACAGCCCTACTCTTATAGCGCATGATCTTGTCGCTTATCAAGGTTTAATGTTGTGCTGGTCTGGTCCGAAGTACGCGCCTCACAGCTCAAATGATTTGCATTGTCTGCGACGATCATGCTATTTCCCTGTCGTTGTTTATAAAGAGACAGTGGCGGAGGTAGGTTTTGGCAAAAAAGGGCAGGTCGGTAAACAGACGTAAACCTTCACCGGGGGGGGGGCGCAGGCCTTTGGTCGCGTTGATCGCGGTCGCCATCGTCATCGCTCTTGCCCTGTTCTTTTTGGAGAAGAGCCGCAAGGAGCCGGCACCGGCCGCGCCGGCAAAGGTCGAAGCGCCGGCGGTAACCTCTCCGCATCTCCCCATTCCCGAACATGCGAAGCCGGTGCAGCAAAAGCTCTCCACCGCCCAGGCCCAGGCTCCCAAACCCCATGCCGCCGTTGTCCCCCGTGCGCATGGGGCCGGGCGCGTCGCCATCATCATCGACGACATGGGGAGCAGCATGCAGGAACTGCAGACGCTGCAATCCATAGGCCTACCCATCACCTATTCCATCATCCCGAGCCTTCCCCGCGCGCGGCAGGTGGCCGATTCCGCGCACGCGGCAGGAGCGGAGGTGATGGTGCACATGCCCATGGAGCCGGAGGGATATCCGAAGCAGAAGATGGAAAGTATCGGGCTTTTGGTGACCATGGACGACGCCGAGATAGCGAAGCGGGTGAGCGATTACTTCAGCCGCGTGCCGCACGCCGTGGGGGCCAACAACCACATGGGGTCGCGCTTCACGCAGCATGCGGACAAGATGGAGGCGGCGCTCGGGGTCTTGAAGGAGAAGGGGGTGTTCTTCATCGATAGCAGGACTTCGCCCGCCTCGGTCGGCTACCAGACCGCCCGCGCCCTGGGAATTAAGGCGGGGACCCGGCAGGTGTTCCTGGACAACGTGCAGGATGAGGGGGCGATAGGAAAGCAGCTTTTCGAGGCCGCCGCAGTCGCCAGGAAAAGGGGCGGGGCGATAGCCATCTGCCACCCGCACCCGGCGACCCTGCGCGCCCTGAAGGCTTACCTGCCGGAGTTGGCCAAGACCGGCATCACCTTCGTCTACGCCTCCGCTTTGACCAGCTGAAAAGCCATCACGCAAAGCCGCAAAGGCGCAAAGAACGTCAAAACCCTCTAGCGGGGTCTTGGCGTCCTTTGCGCCTTTGCGTGAGTAGCTTCCGGTTTTTAAAGCTGTTCCGAGATCCTCTTTTTCAGCTTCGCCATCTCGCGATAGTTCTCGTCCACCAGGATGGAGGCGGGGTTGTCGCCGTTCACTGGGTGAACCATCAGGAAGGCGTCGCGCAACTCCCCTTGATATCCCACCAGGGTCCCGTCCAGGATCCCCGAAAAGCCGTCGCGCTGCGGCGAGCGCGCCAGCGGGTATTTCTTCTTCAACAGCTCGCTCCCGGTGAGGTCGAAACGGTGGAAGTCGATGCTGCCCGGCTCGTTGGCATCACCGGGGTTCAGCACGAACACGGACTCCAGCGCGGTCTGGTGAATCATCATCCGGGTCGGGTCGTCGGTGGGAAGTTCCCTGTCGATCTTGAAGATGGTGGAGATCAGGAAGCCGGTGAAGCAGTCCGCCTCCATGAAGCCGCTCGCGGCTCCGTCCGAGCTCTCGCAGTAGTAGGAAACCTGTGACCCCTGCTTCAGTTCCTTTCCGCAGACCATGCATTGGCTCTTAAGCCCGGAAAGCCTCCCGAAGTACTCTTCCTTCTTGCGCTTGTTCTCTTCGTTTTGCCACTTGTCGTACAAAAGGGCTCTCGGCTCCTCGGTCTGATAGTACTCGTTGAGGCAGGTCTGTCCCAGCGCGGTGAACTGGCCGTAGACGTCGGTGCCGCGCCCGTGGGTGAGGATCGGGTAAATCTTCCCTTCGGGGTTCGTGTTGAGGCTTTCCACCTTGGGGCTCTTGGAGATGAAGATATCGAGGCAGCGGAAGCCGCGGTTGATGGCGAAGGCCTTGAGGAGCGTCTTTTGGTCCTTGAAGAGCCCCTCGAACTTGATGCGCTCGTCGATCAGGCAGGGGATGAGCGACAGGCTCTTGCGGTCCAGTCCCCTCTTGTCGAACAGCTCGAAGATGTTCCTGCAGTTGTCCATGCTCGCCATGTCCTTGATCGGGACCAGAACCCGGTCCGCGGCGTAGAGCGCGTTCTGGGTCATGACGTCGAGGTCAGGGCGGGTGTCGACGATGAGGATGCCGGGGATCTCCGACAGGGCCAAAAGCCGCGCCAGCACCATCGGACCCCTGAGCGACGCCTTGAGGCTCGGGAGCGAGGTGGAGGAAGGTATGTAGTTCACGCCGTACTGGCCTGTGTGCAGAAGGTCGACGCCCCTGGTCTCCAGGAGCAGGTCGGCGACGGAGCCGCGCAACTGCTGCCCCTTGATGGAGAACATCTTGTCGATGGTGAAGTGGTTGTCGAAGGAGAGGATGGAGACGGGAAGATTCTCGTCCAACCCCTTCAGGAAGATCGCCAGGTTGGTCGCCAGAGTGGTCTTGCCCACGCCACCTTTTTCAGAGGAAACGGTTATTACATAAGGGTAATTTTTCATGGCGCGCATACTAACATCGACACGGCGCGACGGTCAACCGGTTTGACAGTGTCAGAAGGCCATGGTAGAACGGCGGACGTGACAGGCACAATCAGAGGGCTTTGACAGTGTGGATTTAGCTTTATCAATCAGACGAACTTGCCTGTGCTTCCCTCTGACAAATGCGGCTCCCCTGTGTTTCCATTTAAACTGATCTCCGTCCATACCCTCTCCCTCTGGGAGAGGGTGCCACCCCTCACCCCTGCCCCTATCCCAGAGGGCGAGGGGATGGACCTGCTGCGGCGCACAGGTCGCAACATTTCCGCAATCCGGAGGTTTCAGTGCAACTTTTCAAGGAACGGCGGGTCCTCACCGTGAGCGCGCTCACCGCGCTGGTGCGCGGGCTTTTGGAGGAGAATTTCGAGCAGGTCTGGGTCGAGGGGGAGATCTCCAATCTCGCCTGCCCCCAGTCGGGGCACTGCTACTTCACCTTGAAGGATGCCGGCGCCCAGATCCGCTGCGTCATGTTCCGCGGCGCCTTCCGCTCCCTCAAGTTCACCCCCCGCGACGGCATGCGCATCCTCACCCGAGGCAGGCTCACACTCTTCGAGCCGCGTGGCGAATACCAGCTGGTGGCCGATTACCTGGAGCCGCAGGGGATCGGCGGGCTGCAGATGGCCTTCATCCAGCTTAAGGAGAAGCTCGCCAAGGAGGGGCTTTTCTCGGAGCTGCACAAAAGGGAGATACCGAAGCTGCCGCGCCGCATCGGGGTGGTCACCTCGCCCACCGGCGCCGCCATCAGGGACATCCTCACCGTCTTAAACCGCCGCTTCACCAACGTGGAGCTGCTTATCTCGCCGGTACGGGTGCAGGGGGAGGGGGCGGCCCGTGAGATCGCCGACGCCATCGACGACCTGAACCGGGTGGGGAACCTCGACGTCATGATCGTCGGCCGTGGCGGTGGCTCCCTTGAAGACCTATGGGCCTTCAACGAGGAGGTAGTGGCTCGCGCCATACACCGCTCCAAGGTCCCGGTGATCTCTGCGGTGGGGCACGAGATCGACTTCACCATCGCGGATTTCGTAGCCGATCTTCGGGCCGCCACGCCTTCCGCCGCTGCGGAGATCGTCGTCGCCAGCAAGAAGGAGCTGACCGCGGAGGTGGAGGCGCTCACCCACAGGCTCCATGTCTCGCAGCAGCGCCGCCTGGAGCGCTCCCGCGCCCTGGTCACCGCCTTGAGCCGCGCCATCACCGACCCGAGCCGGGTCCTCGGGCACCTGGCGCAGCGGGTCGACTCGCTCGACGCCCGGCTCACGCGCGAGGCGGGGCTCATCCTGGACGACGCTTCCGAGAGGATAGTGACTCTCACCGCGCGGCTGTCGCGGCAAACCCCGGCGCTCACGCTAAAGCGTTGGGAGGAGCGGCTTGCCACGCTTTCGCTGCGCCTGGACCACGCCATGACCCGGCGCCTCGCCTTGGCCGCGGAAAGCGTAGGTCTTGCCACCGGCACGCTGAACGCCGTTTCCCCGCTGGGCACCCTTTCCCGCGGCTACAGCATCACCAGGAAACTCCCCGCCCGTTCGGTAGTCACCAGCAGCCGCCAGTTGGCCCCCGGCGACCGCGTCGAACTGAGCTTCGCGGCTGGTTCGGCGCTTTGCACCGTGGAACAGGCGCACAAGGAGAGTGATTCCTTGACGGCATCCCCACGATCAGTATAATAGGCGATCACTTTTTAATAATTCTCGCCGGCCTGCGGCGTTAATGTCCGTAGAGGCAGGGCTAGAGCTACGAGAGGGTACTCATGGCAGTGGAGAAGTTCGAGACCGCGCTGAAAAAGCTAGAGGACGTGGTGAAGAAGCTAGAAGGTGGCGAGCTCTCCCTGGAGGAGTCCCTGAAGGCGTTCGAGGATGGGGTGAAGTTTTCCGCCTTCTGCAGCAAAAAGCTGAACGAGGCCGAGCGGCGGGTGGAGACCCTCGTCAAGCAGCGCGACGGCAGCTTCGTTACCAAACCATTCGAGGGAGAGGAATAACCGTTTCAAAAACTGAGGTTGAGGGGGAACCGTTCCTTTTGAGTCCCCTCCCCTGGAGGGGGAGGAGAATTGACTCGGCCTCCCCCCTGGAATGGCGAGGAGAGCGGGCAGAAACCGACGACGCGCCTGCAGCACCTTTAAAATGGTCGCGAGGCGTGACCAACGTAACTCATCGGAAAGAGAGACATGATATGGATTTGAAGCAATATTTGAAGCAGAAGTGCGAGTTGGTCGACCAGGCGCTGGAGCGCTTTCTACCCCACGGGAAGGAACTCCCGGCATCCCTGCACGGTTCCATGCGCTACTCGGTGTTCGCCGGAGGCAAAAGGGTGCGCCCGGTGCTCTTGCTTGCCGCCTGCGAGGCGGTGGGGGGGGAGCTTGAATCCGCCCTGCCGGCTGCCTGCGCCATGGAGATGATCCATACCTACTCCCTCATCCACGACGACCTCCCCGCCATGGACAACGACGACTTCCGCCGGGGGAACCCCACCAACCACAAGGTGTACGGCGAGGCGACCGCCATCCTCGCCGGCGACGCGCTCTTAACCGAGGCCTTCATCCTCCTCTCCTGCAACGGCGAAGGGATGGAGCCTGCGGCGCGCCTTCGGGTGATCCACGAGATAGCGCACGCTTCCGGCTCGCGCGGGATGGTCGGCGGGCAGATGGTCGACATGGAGAGCGAGGGAAAGCACGACATCGACATGGCTACCCTCTCCTACATCCATACCCACAAGACCGGCGCCCTGATCCGGGCTTCGGTGCGCGCCGGCGCCATCCTCGGCGGGGCGAACGAGGAGGCCTTCGACGCCCTCACCCGTTACGCCGACGCCATCGGCCTCGCATTCCAGATCGCGGACGACGTTCTCGACGTGGAAGGGACCACCGAGGAGTTGGGGAAGGACGCCGGGAGCGACCAGGCCCGCGGCAAGGCGACCTACCCGGCGCTCGTCGGGCTGGAGGCGTCCAAGCGGCGCGCCGAAGAACTGGTGCAGATCGCTTTGACCGCCCTGGAACCGTTCGACGAGCGGGCGGAACCTTTGCGGGCCATAGCTTCGTACATAGTGAAAAGGAAATCGTAGATGCCGTCCATCCTGGAAGGGATTAAAGAACCGAGGCAGTTGAAGTCGCTCTCGTTGAGTGAGCTGGAAACCCTCGCGGCCGAGCTCCGCGAGCGAATCATCGAGACCTGCGCCGCAAACGGCGGGCACCTGGCGCCGAGCCTTGGCGTGGTCGAGCTTACCATCGCCCTGCACCGCGTTTTCGATTCCCCCAAGGACAAGATCGTCTGGGACGTCGGCCACCAGGCCTACGCCCACAAGCTTTTAACCGGCAGGAACGAGCGCTTCGGCACGCTGCGGACCCTCGGGGGGATCAGCGGCTTTCCCAAGCGGGCCGAGTCCTCCCACGACTGCTTCGATGTCGGGCACTCCTCCACCTCCATCTCGGCCGGGGTGGGCTTCGCCGTGGCGCGCGACCTGAAGGGGGAGCACAACAAGGTGCTGACCGTGATCGGGGACGGCTCCATGACCGGCGGCCTGGCGCTGGAGGGGCTGAACCACGCCGGCGAGCTGAACAAGGACCTGGTGGTGATCCTGAACGACAACGAGATGTCCATCTCGGAGAACGTAGGCGCCCTCTCCAATCTCCTCTCCCGCACCATAACCAGCGAATACGTGCACCGGGCCAAGAAGGACCTGGAGGCTTTCCTGGAGGGGCTCCCCATGTTCGGCAAGTCGGTCCTGAAGATAGCCAAGAGGGCCGAGGAGTCGCTTAAGACCCTCTTCACCCCCGGCATGCTCTTCGAGGCGTTCGGCTTCGAGTACATCGGTCCCATCGACGGGCACGACATCGGCAAGCTCGTGGAGACTTTTGAGAACGTGAAGCGTTTCGACGACGCGGTGCTGATCCATGTCCTCACCAAGAAGGGAAAGGGGTTCCCCCCCGCGGAGGCGTACCCTTCTCTTTTCCACGGCGTGGGACCCTTCGACGCCCATACCGGGAAGGTGCACAAGGGCAAAGGCGGCCCCGCCTCGTACACCGGGGTCTTCGGCGAGACCCTGAAAAGGCTGGCCCAGGACAACGAGAAGATCGTCGCCATCACCGCCGCCATGCCGGACGGCACCGGGCTCACCCCGTTCGCCAGGGAGTTCCCTGAGCGGTTCTTCGACGTGGGGATCGCCGAGCAGCACGCCGTCACCTTCGCGGCGGGGCTTGCCGCGGAAGGGTTCCGTCCGGTGGTGGCGCTTTATTCCTCCTTCCTGCAGCGCGGCTTCGACCAGCTCTGCCACGACGTCTGCCTGCAGGAACTCCCGGTCGTCTTCGCCATCGACCGCGCCGGCGTGGTCGGCAACGACGGCCCGACCCACCACGGCGTGTTCGACCTCTCCTATCTGCGGCAGCTCCCCGGGCTCACCGTGATGGCGCCCAAGGACGAGAACGAACTGCAGCACATGTTCTTCACCGCCTTCTCGCTCGATGGCCCCTCGGCGGTGCGTTATCCGCGCGGCGGCGGCCTGGGCGTCCCCATGGACCAGATCCTGGAGCCGCTTCCGGTAGGGAAGGGTGAGCTGGTCAGGGAGGGGGAAGACGGCGCCATCCTGGCCGTGGGCACCATGGTGCACCCCGCCCAGCAGGCGGCAGCGGCGCTCGCCCTCGAAGGGTTGGACCTTGCCGTCATGAACGTCCGTTTCGTGAAACCCCTGGACCGCGACCTGATCCTCTCCCTCGCGGCTACCCGCTTCCTGGTCACCGCCGAAGAGAACGTGCTGCAGGGCGGTTTCGGCACCTCCATCCTGGAACTTTTGGAGGAGTGCGGCGTCACCGGAGTACGGGTTATTCGCCTGGGGTACCCCGACAGCTTCGTGGAGCAGGGGGAGCAGGCTGAGCTCAAGGCCGCCTACGGCCTCGACGCCGCCGGGATCGCCCGGAGCATCCGGAAGGCGAGGGGGCAGTCGCCGCAGGAGTTGGTCCTGGAACCGGCGGACCGGCCCGACGGCGCCGATCTGTCGTCCCCACCATGAAGAAGCTTTCCTTTCTCGCCTTTATCCTCATGCTGGCGTTCGCCGCCACGGCGGCCGCCGGGGATCCCGTCACCTATGCCGACAAGGCCCGGCAGCTGATCGAGCGCGGCGAATACGAGCAGGCGCTGGACGAGCTGAAGCGGGCCTCCTCGCTCTTTCCCTACGAGCAGTCGCTCAAGGTCAACCTGGCCCTGACCTATACCGAGATCGCCAAGCGCGACATGAACGCGGGGCGCTACGCCAAGGCGGCCCGTAGCCTTTCCGAGGCGCGGGAGCTCTTGCCGGAAAAAAGGGAGCTCACGCTCATGCGCGGCGTGGCGCTCTACCTGGACAAGGATTACCTGACGGCGGCAAGCGAATTCAAGGAAGCAGGCGACGGCGTCGATCCGCTCATCTACCTGGGGAAGATCGGCTACGACACCGGCGACCTGCAGGGGGCGCTTTCCTATTGGCGCCGCGCGCGCGAGAGGGAGCCCGACAACAAGATGCTGGCCGCCCTCATCGCCAAGGCGGAGCGGGAGCTTCCGGTGGAGTCGCGCATGGACAAGGGGTTCAGCTCCATGTTCGACCTGAGCTACGACGCGGAGCTCCCCCCGGGGCTTTCGGCCGAGGTGCTGGACGCCCTGGAGAGCGCCTACAACTCGGTGGGCGCCGATCTCGGGCTTTTCCCGACCGCGCGCATCCCGGTGCTCCTCTACACCAAGCGCGACTACAGCAGCGTGACCGCCGGCCCCGACTGGTCCGGGGGGCTCTACGACGGCAAGATCCGGCTCCCGATAGGGGGGATCATCAGGATCACCCCGCAACTGCGCGCCGTCATCTTCCACGAATTCACCCACGTGCTGATCGCGGAGATCACCCACGGCAACGTCCCCACCTGGCTCAACGAGGGGTTGGCGGAGATCGAGGGGCGCAAAGAGTTCGTCCACCCCGGCCGCAACCCGAATCTGGTCGACGCCTCGCATCAGTTGCCTCTGGTCACCCTCTCCGGCCCCTTCACCTCCATGGATGGTCAGCAGGCGGGCCTCGCCTACCAGCAGAGCTACTCCATGGTCCAGTTCATGGTGAACCGCTACGGGTGGTACGCCGTTCAGAACGTGCTCAAGAACCTGGGGGAGCGGGCCACCATGGAGAAGGCGGTGGCCAAGGCCCTTTCCGACTGGTCGCTCGACCTGCCGGGGTTGCTGCGCGAGTGGCAGCAAGCGCTGCCTGCGTCGGCCGGCAAGGCTCAGTGAGCGTTGTTGTGAGTATCAGCGTGAGCGGTTATAGTGTTAGCAGGACCGCGAGATTGATTCGATCTGACAGATCTCCCGGAAGACAGGAGCTTTTGTGATTTACGGCACGGGCGTTGACATAGTTGAGATCGCGAGGTTCGAGAAGTTCCTGCAGCAGGGGAACGACGCCCTCTTCGACAGGATCTTCACACCCTCCGAGATAGAGTACTGTTCCGCTAAGAAACATAGCGCCCAGCACTACGCGCTCCGCTTCGCGGCCAAGGAGTCCTTCCTGAAGGCGCTGGGGACCGGCCTGCGCGACGGCATCTCCTGGAAGGATATGGAAGTGGTCAACGACCAGCTGGGCAAGCCGGAGCTCAGGCTTTACCGGCGCGCCGAGGAACTCTTCCGGCAGGCGGGGCTTTGCTCCTGTTTCCTGTCGCTGTCGCACGACGCGGGATGCGCCGTCGCCATGGTGGTACTGGAGCGCTAGATGAAGGTGGTCACGGGACAGGTGATGCAGTCGATGGACAAAAGGGCCATCGGGGAGTTCGGGGTCCCGGGGCTCGCGCTCATGGAGCGCGCCGGCACCGCGTGCGCCGACGCCATCTCTGAGCGCTTCGGAGACGGCGTCGGGAAAAAGGCGGTCATCGTCGCCGGCAAAGGGAACAACGGCGGCGACGGTTTCGTCATCTCCAGGTTGCTCTCGCAGAGGGGGTGGGAGGCGCCGGTGCTGCTTTTGGCCGCGCCGGAAGCCGTGACCGGGGATGCCGCCGCCAACCTGGAGCGCCTGGACCCAGGCGTGGTTACTACGCTCCCCCATGGGCTCGCCGGGCACGAGGAACTTTTCAAAAGCGCCGCCGTCGTCGTCGACGCGCTCCTTGGCACCGGCATCAACAGCGAGGTGGGGGGGATCCACGGGGAGGCCATCGACATCGTCAACGCCTGCGGCGTTCCGGTAATCGCGGTCGACATCCCCTCAGGGATCGACGCGGGCAGCGGCCGGGTGCTCGGGCGGGCGGTGTGTGCCGAACTGACGGTCAGCTTCGCCCTGGCGAAGCTTGGCAACGTGCTTTACCCGGGAGCGGAGTTCGGCGGGCGCCTGGCGGTCGTCGATATCGGCATGCCGCAGGCTGTAATCGACGAGGCGCCCGGGTGCGAGTTCGTGGACGAAGTGAGCGCGCGGTCGATGATCCGCAAAAGGAGCCTTCTCGCCCACAAGGGGAGCAACGGGCATTGCCTCATCATCGCCGGGAGCGCCGGGAAGAGCGGTGCCGCGGCCATGGCCGCCCAAAGCGCCTTGAGGAGCGGGGCGGGGTTGGTGAGCCTTGCCGTTCCCGCGGCGCTCAACCCCGTGCTGGAATCGAAGACGACCGAGGCGATGACCATTCCCGTCGGGCGGGAGAACAAGGGGTACTTCCTGGCGGGGGCGCTCGATGAACTCTTATCGGTCGCCAAGGGGAAGGATGCGGTGGCGCTCGGCCCTGGGCTTGGGACCGCCCCCTCCACGGTTTACCTGGTGCACTCGCTCCTCGCCCTCCTGGAGGCGCCGCTTGTCATCGACGCCGACGGGCTGAACGCGGTGGCGGAGGCACCTGAGCTTCTCTTGCAACGGAGGGGGAGGGTGACGCTTTTGACGCCGCATCCCGGGGAGATGGCAAGGCTTTCCGGGCTCTCGATCCCGCAGGTCGAGGCGGACCGCATCGGCTGCGCCCGCGACTTCGCCGCACGCTTCCAGGTCTACCTCGTCCTCAAGGGGGCCCGCAGCATCGTGGCTGCGCCCGACGGCGGCGTCAGTATCAACGGCAGCGGCAACCCCGGCATGGCGACCGGGGGGATGGGGGACGTCCTGACCGGCGTCATCGCCGCCCTTTTGGGCCAGGGGTACCACCCCTTTGCCGCCGCCCGCTTAGGAACTTTCCTCCACGGCTACGCGGCGGACCTCCTGGTTGAGAAGATGGGTACGCGCGGCATGGTCGCAACCGACGTGCAGGAGGCCCTCCCCAGGGCGCTGCAGCGGCTTACCGCCGCAAACGGCGGCGCGGCCGCAACATCGATGCACTGAACTGCAATAAAAGGGAGAACCACCATGCTCAAAGCAAAAGACATAATGACCAAAGAGGTCATCACCGTGCGCCGCGACACCACCGTCAGGGACCTGGCCCAGCTTTTCGCCCAGCACCGCATCTCCACCGTCCCGGTGGTCGATGAGGGAGGGCTCCTGGTCGGCATCGTCTCGGAAAGCGACCTGATCGAGCAGGACAAGAACCTGCACATCCCCACCGTGGTCTCCATCTTCGACTGGGTCATCTACCTGGAAAGCGACAAGCGTTTCGAGAAGGAACTGCAGAAGATGACGGGGCAGACCGTCGGGGAGATCTATGCCGAAGAGGTCTTCAGCGTGGGGCCCGAGTCGCCGGTCTCGGAGGTCGCCGACATCATGACCAGCAAGCGGATTCAGGCGGTGCCGGTCGTGGAGGGACGGCGCGTGGTCGGCATCATCGGCCGCATCGACATGGTCAAGACCATGATCGGCTAGCCGATGCCGAGCGTGGAGACCAAAAGCTCCGAAGAGACGGTGGCGTTGGGGGCGAGGCTCGGCAGGCTCCTGGAGCCGGGGGATTTCGTCGCCCTCGTCGGGGAACTCGGGGCGGGGAAGACCCAGTTTGCCAAGGGGATCGCCCTGGGGCTCGAGGTGGACCCGGAGACGCCGGTGACAAGCCCCACCTACACCATCTTGAACGTCTACCAGGGGAGGATCCCGCTGTACCACTTCGACCTGTACCGCCTCCAGGGGGCGGACGAGGTGGCCGACCTCGGTTTCGAGGAGTACTTCTCCGGCGACGGGGCCTGCGTGGTCGAGTGGGCCGAGCGCCTGGAAGACGAGGTCCCCCAAGAGCTCCTCACCGTCGAGCTGAGCCACCGCGGGGAGGGGCGCTGCGTTTGCTTTCACGCCGAAGGGGCACGGCCGAATGCCGTTTTGAAAGCACTTTTCCCCTGCTGACCTCTTGCTATAAACAGCATCTTCAAACAGCGGGTTGCCCGGCCGCGTCAAAGGCCGGGCAACTTGTTTCAAGCCGCAGCCCCGCTCGTCTCATGATGCGGGGCTGTATTTTTTACCGATCCCACCTGCGAGAGGAATATTTTCCCATTCCGGTCCCTTGGCCGCTCTTACTTAAAAAAATGTTTTGACCGTGAACTCTATTCTTGCTAATAAAGGTACCTCCAAACCACCGGGGGATGCTTTCCGGGGATTAACAGTTGAGTATAAGGAGGACTGACATGGCTTTGGTGGTCCAAAAGTACGGCGGCACCTCGATGGGTTCCGTCGAACGGATTCGTAACGTCGCTAAGAGGGTGGCGAAAACCTACGATGCCGGCAACGACATGGTGGTGGTAGTCTCTGCCATGTCCGGCGAAACTAACAAGCTGGTGGCCCTTGCCAACGAAGTCTGCGAATTCCCGGACAACCGCGAATACGACGTGCTGGTTGCAGCAGGCGAGCAGGTTTCCATCGCGTTGCTGGCCATGTGCCTTAAATCCATGGGGTACAAAGCGAAATCCTACTTGGGCTTCCAGGTCCCCATCCTGACCGATAGCGCCTACGCAAAGGCGCGCATCGAGAAGATCGACGACGCCAAGATGCGCACCGATTTGAAGGAAGGGACCATCCTCATCGTCGCTGGCTTCCAGGGCGTCGACCAGTCAGGCAGCGTCACCACGCTTGGGCGCGGCGGCTCGGACACCTCGGCGGTCGCTCTCGCGGCGGCTCTGAAAGCGGACGTTTGCGAAATTTTCACCGACGTTGACGGGGTCTACACCACCGATCCCAACATCTGCAAGGACGCGAAGAAGATCGAGCGCATCTCCTACGAGGAGATGCTGGAGTTGGCCAGCCTGGGCGCCAAGGTGCTCCAGATCCGCTCCGTCGAGTTCGCCAGCAAGTACAACGTCGACGTCCATGTCCGCTCAAGCTTTAACGAAAATCTCGGAACCATGGTTACCAAGGAGGATAAAGATATGGAAGCAGTACTCGTCTCGGGTATCGCCTATGCCAAGGATGAAGTGAAAATAGCCGTGATGCAGGTTCCGGACAAGCCGGGGATCGCCGCCCAGATCCTGTCGCCGCTCTCCGATGCCAATATCTCCGTGGACATGATCGTTCAGAACGTGAGCGAGGCCGGTTCCACCGACTTCACCTTCACCGTGCCCCAGGCAGAATTCAAGAAGGCGCTGTCCATCACCCAGGAGACCGCCCAGGCGATCAATGCCAAGGAAGTCCTCTCCGACGAGAACGTGAGCAAGGTCTCCATCGTCGGCCTCGGCATGAGGAGCCACGCAGGGGTCGCGACAACCATGTTCAAGGCGCTCGCCGCAGAAGGGATCAACATCCAGATGATCTCCACCTCGGAGATCAAGATCTCCGTCGTAGTCGACGCGAAATACACCGAACTCGCCGTTAGGGTGCTGCACGACGTCTTCGGCCTGTCGAAATAACACCCGTTCAACGTTCGACGTCCGACGTCCCGGAACCTTCTGCGCAGGGGACTGGCTCCGCAAGGTGCCAGTCCCCCTGCTGCGGGATGCCTTGGGACGTCGGGCGGCATACGAATGGCGGTGACCTTTAAAATGCTGAACATCAAACGTTGAACGTAGAACGTAGAACGTTGAACGTTGAACGGTTTTTTGTGAAGGATGGGGTGATATGAGCTTGGTGAAACTGTACGATACGACGCTTAGGGACGGAACGCAGGCAGAAGACATCTCTTTCCTGGTGGAGGACAAGATCCGCATCGCCCATAAACTGGACGAGACGGGGATCGCCTATATTGAAGGAGGGTGGCCCGGGAGCAACCCCAAGGACGTCGCCTTCTTCAAGGACATCAAGAAAGAGAAGCTCTCCCAGGCGAAGATTGCCGCTTTCGGCTCCACCAGGCGCGCCAAGATCACCCCGGACAAGGATCAGAACATCCGCACCCTGGTGCAGTCCGAGGCGGATGCGGTCACCATCTTCGGCAAGAGCTGGGACTTCCAGGTCCACGAGGCGCTCAGGATCCCGCTTGAGGAGAACCTGGAGCTGATCTTCGACTCGCTGGAGTACCTGAAGGCGCGCATGCCCGAGGTGTTCTACGACGCCGAGCATTTCTTCGACGGCTACAAGGCGAATCCGGAGTACGCGATCAAGACCCTGCTGGCGGCACAGCAGGCGGGCGCCGACTGCATTATCCTCTGCGACACCAACGGCGGGACCATGCCCTTCGAGGTCGCCAGCATCGTGGCCGAGGTGCAAAAGGCGATCATCACCCCGCTCGGCATCCATACCCACAACGACAGCGAGTGCGCCGTCGCCAACTCGATAGTCGCGGTGCAAAGCGGCATCGTCCAGGTGCAGGGGACCATCAACGGCTTCGGCGAGCGCTGCGGCAACGCAAACCTTTGCTCCGTCATCCCGGCCCTCAAGGTGAAGATGAAGATGGAGTGCGTGAGCGACCAGCAGATGCGCCAGTTGCGCGACCTCTCCCGCTACGTTTACGAACTGGCGAACCTGGCGCCCGACAAGCACCAGGCCTACGTCGGCAACTCCGCCTTCGCCCATAAGGGGGGCGTGCACGTCTCCGCCATCCAGCGCCACCCCGAGACCTACGAGCACATGAGGCCGGAGCTGGTGGGAAACACCACCAGGGTGCTGGTTTCCGACCTCTCCGGGCGCGCCAACATCCTCGCCAAGGCGACCGAGTTCAACATCAACCTAGACAGCAAGGACCCGGTGACCCTGGAGATCCTGGAAGACATCAAGGCGATGGAGAACCGCGGCTATCAGTTCGAGGGGGCGGAGGCTTCCTTCGAGCTCCTGATGAAGCGCGCGCTCGGCACGCACCGCAAGTTCTTCTCCGTGATCGGCTTCAGGGTCATCGACGAGAAGCGCCACGAGGACGAGCAGCCGATCTCCGAGGCTACCATCAAGGTGAAGGTGGGGGGAAAGATCGAGCACACGGCGGCGGAAGGGTCCGGCCCGGTCAACGCGCTCGACAACGCGCTCAGGAAGGCGCTGGAGAAGTTCTATCCCAAGCTTCGGGACGTTAAGCTCCACGACTACAAGGTAAGGGTGCTCCCGGCAGGGCAGGGGACGGCCTCCTCCATCCGGGTGCTGATCGAATCCGGCGATAAGGAAGGGCGCTGGGGCACCGTCGGCGTTTCCTCCAACGTCATCGAGGCCTCCTACCAGGCCCTGATCGATGCCATTGAATTCAAGCTCCACAAGGATGAGGAGGCGGCAGTGCCGAAGCAGTGATGCCGACGAGCAGCCGACTCGCCATCTGGTGTCTCGCCCTGCTCCTCTCTGTAACGCTCTATGTGAAAGGCCGCTTTCCCGCCCCGAGGGGTGAGGAAGCGGCCTTTTTGCGTGCGCGGGGCGAAAGTGTCACGGTGCGACTGGCGGGAGGATTTCCCCGCGCCGGCGTGTATCGGTTTCCCGTCGGTACCTCGGTGCGTAGCGCCATAAAAATGACGGTTGCCGATCCGGAGCCTCTGGGAGCGCTCCCGGCAGGGGGCGCGGCGCTGCTGCAAACCGGGGACGTCCTCAACCTTAGCATTCCCGACGGAAAAAACGCCGTGATTTCAATCACAAAAATGGGAGCGCAGGAAAGGATGCTGCTGCAGGTGCCGCTGGACCCGGACCGGATGTCGGCGAAGGAATGGGCGCTCTTGCCGGGGATAGGGCCTGTGCTCTCGAAACGGATCGTGGCGGAGCGTCACGAAAATGGCGCTTTTGGCTCCCTGGATGAGGTGTTACGGGTGCCGGGGATCGGGCCGGCAAAACTGGAGGTTATCAAAAAATATTTCTAGTGGTCCGTAAATCCCTTTTTTTCCGAAGGTTACACTTTGGCAAAGCTTTCATTAGATTACAATCGATTTATAATCCTCATCTTGGCATGCATGGTGAAATATAGCTCCGCACATGAAGTCTTTTAATCAACTTTTTGTTGGGAGGTAAGGTTTATGAAATGTCCTAAATGCAAAGGTAGAATGTTTGCCGAAAAATATTACGACTTCGTCAGATCTTTCGATGCCTGGAAATGCACCTGCTGCGGAGAGGTCCTGGACCCGACCATCCTGGCCAACAGAGCGAGAAACTTCAACAGCCTGCTCGGCTGATACAACCGAATGCACACACGCCCATGAAAGGGGACCGCACAAACGGTCCCCTTTTTTCGTCGTCCCCCCGCCGCCCGTGCTCCATGACCTTGCAGGTTCGCCATCGTTTCTCCCCTGACAGCCGCCGGAAATTTTCCTGGAGTTTCCGCTTGACAGGTTCCGGATGCTCCGCTATAAAAGGGATAAATTTGGTCCTAAAGGTGTTCTTATGATGGAACTGACCCGAAAGGGTGAATACGCCATACGTGGCATCATCTACCTGGCACAGCAGCCGCCTGGCCGTGTTTCGCTGATCAGCGAGATCGCCGCAGCGGCCGAGGTCCCTCAGACCTTCCTGGCCAAGATCTTCCAGAGCTTCGCGAAGCTGGGGCTGGTTACCTCCTCGCGCGGCACCGGCGGCGGCTTCGTTCTCGCCCGCCCCGCCTCGCAGATCACGCTGCGGGAAGTGGTAGAGGCGGTGGAGGGACCGATCCTTCCCAACCGATGCCTTTTGGGAAGCGCCTGTGACAGGGGAGGCCCCTGCCGCGTTCACGGGGTCTGGAAGCAGGTGCAGACCGAGGTAGTGCGCATCCTGGACGGGGTGACCATCGACTCCCTGGCGCGCAGCCCGGAGCAGCAATAGGGGCGCGCTCGAAAAAATTTTTGTCCGCAAATCAGATAAAGAAGGTCCTGTTGATCCCGTATACGCCATAGGCTTGATCCGGTCTTAATGACAGAAGTACGGGCCCCCGGCCCCAAAACGTGCATTTTATTCAAAGGAGCGCACAGATGGATGTATTGACCTTGAGCAGGCTGCAGTTTGCCGTCACCAGCATGTTCCACTTCATTTTTGTCCCGTTGACCCTGGGGCTGTCGGTTCTCGTCGCCGCCATGGAAACCCGCTACGTGGTCACCGGCAACGAGATGTACAAGAGGATGACGAAGTTCTGGGGGAAGCTCTTCCTGATCAACTTCGCGCTGGGGGTGGTGACCGGCATCACCCTGGAGTTCCAGTTCGGCATGAACTGGGCCGAGTACTCCCGCTACGTGGGTGACATCTTCGGCGCCCCGCTCGCCATCGAGGCCACGGTTGCCTTCTTTCTGGAGTCCGTGTTCATCGGCGTCTGGGCCTTCGGCTGGAACAAGGTGGGAAAGAAGATGCATGCGGCCTCGATCTGGATCGTCGCGCTGGCGACCAACCTCTCTGGGCTTTGGATCCTGCTGGCCAATGGCTGGATGCAGCACCCGGTGGGGTACGTGCTCAGAAACGGCCGCGCCGAGATGGTCGACTTCATGGCGCTCATCACCAACCCGTTCGGCCTTTTGAAATTCGGGCACCAGATCGTTTCCGGCTACACGGTGGGGGCCTTCTTCGTGATGGGGGTGTCGGCCTGGCACCTGCTCAGGGGGCGCAACCGCGATTTCTTCAAGGCGTCTTTCGGCATGGGTGCCGTCTTCGCCCTTGCCTCCACGCTGATGGTAGCCGTCATCGGGGATTTCCACGCGGTCGACGTCGCCAAGACCCAGCCCGCCAAGTTCGCGGCCATGGAATCCATCTGGGACAGCTGCCGCAACGCCCCCATGCACCTGATCGCGTTTCCAGACGAGAAGAACCAGTGCAACCTCGTCTCCGCCTTCCCGGTTCCGGGTATGCTGAGCCTTCTGGCCTATCATGACCTGAACGCCGAGGTGCGGGGGCTGAATTCCTTCCCGAAGGCGGACCGCCCGCCGGTGCTCCCGGTCTTTCTGAGCTTCCGCGCCATGGTAGGGCTTGGGACGCTCTTCATCGTCCTCGCCGCCGTCTCCATCTTTTTCCACCGCAGGAACCTTTTGGAGAAATACCCCTGGTTCCTGCGCGCGATGGTCCTCTGCATCCCGCTCCCTTACATCGCCAACCAACTGGGGTGGGTGGTGTCCGAGGTGGGGAGGCAGCCCTGGATCGTCTATGGTCTCATGAGGACCTCGGACGCGGTGTCGAAGAGCATCGACCTGTCTCAGGTGATCGGTTCGCTGCTCGGCTTCACCCTCCTTTACGGGCTTTTGGGCTTTGTCGATATCTACCTTCTGGCGAAGTTCGCCCGCAAGGGGCCGGAAGAAACGAGCATTGGCGCCACCGGCGCATTCGGAAAATAGGGGGAGCAAATGGATCTGCATATCGTTTGGTTTGTGCTTTGGGGTGTTCTGTGGGGGGTCTATTTCATGCTGGACGGTTTCGTGCTGGGAGGGGGCATGCTGCACCGCGTGCTCGGCAGAGACGATACCGACCGGCGCGTCCTCATCAACAGCTACGGCCCCGTATGGGACGGTAACGAG
The DNA here is from genome assembly GCF_000426865.1 of Citrifermentans bremense R1. Classification (GTDB taxonomy): domain Bacteria; phylum Desulfobacterota; class Desulfuromonadia; order Geobacterales; family Geobacteraceae; genus Geomonas; species Geomonas bremensis. The sequence goes on along the minus strand of NZ_AUGE01000001.1, from coordinate 511,363 downwards.
GTCTGGCTGGTGACCGCCGGGGGCGCCACCTTTGCCGCCTTCCCGACCACCTATGCGCTGATGTTCAGCTACCTGTACACCCCGTTATTGCTGCTTCTTTTCGCGCTCATCGTGCGCGGGGTCTCCTTCGAGTTCCGCGGCAAGGAAGACGGCGCCCTCTGGAAGGGGTGCTGGGACTGGGCCATCGTCGTCTCAAGCTTTATCCCGGCGCTTTTGTTCGGGGTGGCCTTCGGCAACATCTTCGCCGGTCTCCCCATGGACGAGGCGGGCTACCATGGCTCTCTCATCTACTTGTTGAACCCTTATGGCGTGGTGAGCGGCCTTCTCTTCGTACTGCTCTTTCTGGAGCACGGCGCGCTCTATGCGGCCCTGAAGAGCACCGGCGCCCTGAGCCGTCGCGCCGAAGAGACGGCGAAGGCGCTCTGGATACCGCTTCTGGTGGTGGCGGTTGGCTTTCTGGGCTACAGCAATTTCGCAACGCGGCTTTACGACAACTACCTCGCCGCCCCCGTCTTCGCCGTGGTGCCGCTCCTGGCCGTGGCAGCGCTCTTAGCCGTCCGGCTGTTCCTTGCCAAGGGGAACACCCTGGCGGCTTTCGCGGCATCCTGCGCCACCATCCTGGGCGTGGTTTTCACCGGCGTCATCGGGCTCTTTCCGAACCTGATCCCCTCGAACCTCGACGCGCTTTACAGCCTCACTATATACAACAGCTCCTCCTCCGATTACACGCTGCGGATCATGACCGTGGTCGCCTTCGTCTTCGTGCCGATCGTGATCGCCTACAAGGTCTGGGTCTACCGGCTCTTCCGGGGTCGGGTCAGCGCCGAGACCCTGGCCGGGGACCACGAGGCCTACTAGTTTTTAAAAGCGCCAGCCGCGCCTCCGGCTCTGTCCGGGGGCGCGGCGAAGCCTTTCGCGCCTTCTAGTTGCGACGGGCTCTCCCCCCCGTGCGGCAGGTTAAATCGTTGATAGAACAAATCTAATTCTGTGTTGACAAATTCCCTCCCCCTTTGGTACCTTACGCTCTTGTTGCGTGCGCCAAACCGACGAGCGCCGCTTCCTGGCCTCTTACGGGAGGCAGCTTCCCCAGCGGATGCCCCGACGACCCGTCATCAGAATTCCCGCCCAGACCCCGTGCCATCAGGCATTACGGCAGAGAGCCTGCCCTATAATGTGAACAAAAGAGAGGAATTTTCATGCAGATCAGTGTTGAATCGGTCAACAGCATCAAGAAGAAGTTGAACTTCGAAATCCCGGCAGACAAAGTTTCTGCTGAAGTTGACAAAGCTTATGCCGAAATAAGAAAGCATGCCGCCATAAAGGGGTTCCGGAAGGGCAAGGTCCCGATGAGCCTGATCGAGAAGCACTACGGCGAGAAGATGGCCGACGACGTGGTGAAAAACCTGGTCCAGGAAACCTACTTCAGCGCGGTGAGCGAGCAGAAGCTGAACCCGGTCGGGTACCCGGTGATCGAGAGCGACCCGCTGAAAAAGGGCGAAGCGTTCAAATATTCCGCCACCGTCGAGGTCTTCCCGGAAGTCGAGGTGAAGGATTACACCGCCCTCGAAGTGGTCAAAGAGAAGCTTGAGATCGACGATTCCGTCGTAGCCGCGCGCCTGAAGGAGATGCAGGAGCGCATGTCCCAGCTTGGTCCGGCACCCGAAGGGCATGCAGCGGCCATGGGCGACTTCGTCACCTTCGACTTCAAAGGCTCCATGGAAGGCGTCTATTTCGAGGGGGGCTCCGCCGAGGACTTCCAGCTCGAACTCGGCTCCGGGCGTTTCATCCCCGGCTTCGAGGAGCAGATGGTCGGCATGACCGTCGGGACCAACAGCACCATCAAGGTCAACTTCCCGGAAGGGTACGGCAACGCCGACTTGGCCGGCAAGCCTGCCGACTTCGAGGTCTCCGTCAAGGAGATCAAGGTGAAGGAGCTTCCGGAGCTGAACGACGACTTCGCCAGGGAGTTCGGCGAGGAGTTCGAGACCCTGGACCTCCTGAAGGCCAAGCTCGCCGAGATGAACGAGGCCCAGGAAGTCAGCCGCATCAACGCCGAACTGCGCGACCGCCTCATCAAGGCCCTGATCGAGAAGAACGAGCTCGAGGTTCCCGAGGCGCTGGTGGACCGCCAGGCGCAGATGATGCTGGAGAGCACCAAGCAGAGGCTCGCCTCCCAGAGGCTTTCCCTGGAGATGATGGGGATGACCGACGACAGCTACAAGGCGCAGTTCCGCGATAACGCCCGTGAGCAGGTGAAAGGTTCGCTGCTTCTGGACGCGGTCGCCGAGAAGGAAAAGATCGAGCCGACCGAAGAGGAGTTCGAGGCGCAGCTCTCCGTGATCGCCGAGCAGACCAGGCAGGACCTGGAGAAGGTGACGCAGCTGTACAAGACCAACGAGCGGGCCAAGGACAACCTGATGGCCCAGATGAGGGAAGACAAGGCGGTGCAGTTCATCCTTGACCGCGCCAAGGTGACCGAAGTCCCCAAGGCGGAAATTAAATAGGAGTGTCCATGCTTGTACCGATAGTAGTGGAGCAGACCGGCCGGGGCGAGAGGTCGTACGACATCTACTCGCGCCTGCTGAAGGACAGGATCATCTTCCTGGGCGGCGGCATCGACGATAACGTCGCGAACCTGGTGATAGCGCAGCTCCTCTTCCTCGAGGCCGAGGACCCGGACAAGGATATCCACCTCTACATCAACTCCCCCGGCGGCGTGGTTACCGCCGGCATGGCCATCTACGACACCATGCGCTACATCAAGGCGCCGGTCTCCACCATCTGCGTCGGGCAGGCCGCCTCCATGGGCGCGTTCCTTCTGTCCGGCGGCGAGAAGGGGAAACGGTACTCGCTGGTCAACTCGCGCATCATGATCCACCAGCCCCTGGGCGGTTTCCAGGGGCAGGCGACGGACATCCATATCCACGCCAAAGAGATCCTGCGCATGAAGGATCAACTGAACGCGCTTTTGGCCGAGCATACCGGCCAGAGCGTGGAAAAGGTAGCGGCCGATACCGAGCGCGACTACTTCATGTCGGGCGAAGAGGCCAAGAATTACGGCATCATAGATGCCATTGTGACTAGAAACGTCGTCACCGGAGGTGCCAATTGAGCAGAAGAGATGACCGTTCCGACACGCTGATCTGTTCCTTTTGCGGGAAGAGCCAGGAAGAGGTAAAGAAGTTGATTGCGGGGCCTACGGTCTACATCTGCGACGAGTGCATCGAGCTTTGCAACGACATCATCGCGGAGGAGTCCAAGCTGGAGGATGCCACCGCAACCGATGTGAGGAAACTTCCCAAGCCGCAGGAGATCAAGGAAGTCCTCGATGAGTACGTGATCGGCCAGTCCAGGGCGAAGAAGGTCCTGGCCGTCGCCGTGTACAACCATTACAAGAGGGTCGAGGCCGCGGTCAAGCCGGGCGACGTCGAGATGCAGAAGAGCAACATCCTGCTTCTGGGCCCCACCGGCAGCGGCAAAACGCTCCTGGCGCAGACCCTGGCCCGCATCCTCAAGGTGCCTTTCGCCATGGCGGACGCCACCAACTTGACCGAGGCGGGTTACGTCGGCGAGGACGTGGAAAACATCATCCTGACCCTTTTGCAGGCGTCCGACTACGACGTGGAGAAGGCGCAGAAGGGGATCATCTACATCGACGAGATCGACAAGATCGCCAGGAAGTCCGACTCCCCCTCCATCACCCGCGACGTGTCGGGCGAGGGGGTGCAGCAGGCCCTTTTGAAGATCATCGAAGGGACCGTGGCGAGCGTACCCCCCAAGGGTGGCCGCAAGCACCCGCAGCAGGAGTTCCTCAAGGTGGACACCACCAACATCCTGTTCATCTGCGGCGGGGCCTTCCCCGGGTTGGACAGCATCATCCAGCAGAGGATCGGGGTCAAGACGCTCGGCTTCGGCGCGGACGTCAAGAAGAAGGTGGAGAAGAAGGCGGGCGAACTGCTGGCCGGGGTGACCCCTGAGGATCTCCTCAAGTTCGGCTTCATCCCCGAGTTCGTGGGGCGCCTTCCCATGCTCGCCTCGCTCTCCGAGCTCGACGAGGAGGCGATGGTGCAGATCCTCAAGGAGCCGAAGAACGCGCTGATCAAGCAGTACCAGAAGCTCTTCGATATGGAGCACGTGAAGCTGAAGTTCACCGACGGCTCCCTGGTCGCCATAGCCCGCGAGGCGCTGAAGAGAAAGACCGGCGCCCGCGGCCTGCGCTCCATCCTCGAAAACGCCATGCTGGACATCATGTACGAGATCCCTTCCCAGAGCATGGTGAAGGAAGTGGTCATCAACGAAGAGGTGATCTACAGCAAGGAAAAGCCGATCATCGTCTACGAGAACGTGGCGGAAAGCGCCTGAGCATACAGGAAAACATGACTGAAAAAGCGAGAACCAGAGGTAAAAGGAGGGGGAATCCGGAAAGATTCCCTCTCTTTCCATTAAGGGACATAGTTATCTTCCCGCACATGGTGATTCCCCTCTTCGTCGGGAGGGAGAAGTCGGTGCTCGCCCTGGAGGCGGCCATGGCGCAAAACGACAAGCTGATCCTTTTGGCCACGCAGAAAAATGCCAAGACCGAGGACCCCGAGCCTGGCGACATCTACACGGTCGGGACCCTTTGCCAGGTGATCCAGCTACTGAAGCTCCCCGACGGGACCGTGAAGGTGCTGGTGGAAGGGAAGCGGCGCGGCTCCATCGCCTCCTTCTCCGACAACAGCGAATACTTCGAGGTCGAGGTCGAGGTGCTCGAGGAGCAAAACGGCAACGACAGCGAGAACGAGGCGCTCAAGCGCGGGGTGCTCGCCTCCTTCGAAAGCTACGTCGAGCTGAACAGCTCGGTCCCGTCCGAGATCCTGCAGTCGGTGCAGGCGATCGCGGACCCCTCCCGCCTGGCCGACTCCATCGCCCCGCACCTGAACCTTAAGGTGGCGCAAAAGCAGGAGCTTCTGGCCGCGGTGCAGCCCGCACGCCGCATGGAGCGGCTCTTGTCGCTCATGGGGGCGGAGATCGAGATCCTGCAGATCGAGAAGAAGATCCATGCCCGGGTCAAGAAGCAGATGGAGAAGACCCAGAAGGATTACTACCTGAACGAGCAGATCAGGGCGATCCAGAAGGAGCTGGGGGGCAAAGACGAGTTCAAGCAGGAGCTGCGCGCCCTTGAGGCGAAGGCGGCCAAGCTGCCGCTGTCGCCCGAGGCCAAGCAGAAGGTGCAAAGCGAGATCAAGAAGCTTAAGTTCATGTCTCCCATGTCGGCCGAGGCCTCGGTGGTGCGCAACTACGTGGAGTGGCTCCTCGCGCTTCCCTGGGGCGCCTACGCCGAGGAAAACCGTGAGTTGAAGGTGGCCCGGGAGCGGCTGGACGCCGACCATTACGGCCTGGAGAAGGTGAAGCTCAGGATCCTCGAATTCCTGGCGGTGAGCGCGCTCGCCCCGGGGATGAAGGGCCCCATCCTCTGCCTGGTGGGCCCTCCCGGGGTCGGCAAGACCTCGCTCGCCCGCTCGGTCGCGAAAGCCACCGGCCGCGACTTCGTGAAGATCTCGCTGGGCGGGGTGCGCGACGAGGCGGAGATCAGGGGGCACCGGCGCACCTACGTAGGCGCCATGCCCGGCCGGATCATCCAGTCGCTCAAGAAGTGCGGCTCCTCTAACCCGGTCTTTCTTTTGGACGAGATCGACAAGATGAGCTCCGACTTCCGCGGCGATCCCGCCTCGGCGCTTCTGGAAGTGCTCGACCCGGAGCAGAACAACTGCTTCAACGACCATTTTCTCGACCTCGACTACGACCTCTCGCAGGTGATGTTCATCACCACCGCCAACTCGAGCCACACCATACCGAGGCCGCTTCTGGACCGCATGGAGGTGGTGCGGCTGGACGGCTACACCGAGCACGAAAAGCTCGCCATCGCGCGCGAGTACCTGGTCCCCAAGCAGGCGGCGGGGAACGGGCTCGCAGGGAAGGGGATCGGCTTCACCGATGCGGCCGTCCTGGAGCTGGTCCGCCGCTACACCCGCGAGGCAGGCGTCCGGAACCTGGAGCGTGAGATCGGCGCCGTCTGCCGCAAGATCGCCTTCGCCGTCGCCGGTGGCGGCAAGCTGCGTCGCAGCGTGCAGCCGCGCCAGATAGCCGGCTTCCTGGGTGCGCCGCGCTTCAAGTACGGAGAGGCGGGGCTGGAAGACGCGGTGGGGCTCGTGACCGGTCTCGCCTGGACCGAGGTGGGGGGAGAACTCCTGAACATCGAGGTGGTGTCGCTGCCGGGCAAGGGGAAGCTGACCGTGACCGGCAAGCTCGGCGAGGTGATGCAGGAATCGGCGCAGGCCGCCATGACCTACGTCCGTTCCCGCGGCGAGCTTCTGGGGTTCGCCAAGGACTTCTACCAGCATCTGGACATCCACATCCACGTCCCGGAGGGGGCCATACCGAAGGACGGTCCCTCGGCCGGGATAGCCATGGCCTGCGCGCTCGCCTCGGCGCTCACCAGGAGGCCGGTGAGACGCGATATCGCCATGACCGGCGAGGTGACCCTGCGCGGCACGGTGCTCCCCATCGGCGGCCTCAAGGAGAAGCTCCTGGCGGCAGGGCGGGGGGGTATCCGCACCGTGCTGATCCCCAAGGAGAACGAGAAGGACCTGGCCGAGATCCCCAAGGAGATCCGCGCCGGCATCACGGTGCACCCGGTGGCCCACATGGACGAGGTGCTGGGGTACGCGCTCCTCGCGCCGGTAGGGCTTGCTCCGGCGGCGATCTACGGTGATGCTGCCGTCGCCGCGACCGAAAATTCAGTTGTGCCACATTAGAAAAAAAGCCGCAGAAAAAAGGTTGACAGTCGCGACGGCGCTCTGGTATAAGATGTCTTCACTTTGCGATGCAAACCGGGAGGATCAATGAATAAGGCAGAGCTGGTAAGCGCCATAGCAGAAGAAGCCCAGTTAACCAAGGTTGATGCTGAGAAGTCCCTCATGGGAATTTTGGACGCACTGACCAACTGCCTCGCCACCGGCGATAAGGTGACCCTGGTAGGTTTCGGTACCTTCAGCGTCGCCGAGCGCGCCGCCAGGACCGGCCAGAATCCGCAAACCGGCAAGAAGATCGAGATTGCCGCTTCGTCTGCGCCGAAGTTCAAGCCGGGCAACACCTTGAAGGACCTGGTAAACAGCTAACGCTGTTTTTTTGCCGGAAACGCTGTACATGCGGGGTTGTAGCTCAGTTGGTTAGAGTGCCAGCCTGTCACGCTGGAAGTCGCGGGTTCGAGCCCCGTCAACCCCGCCATACATATTCAATGGGTGAATAGCTCAGCTGGGAGAGCGCCAGCCTTACAAGCTGGATGTCGGGGGTTCGATCCCCTCTTCACCCACCAAAAGAATCCGTTCAAGGTTCAACGTTCAACGTTGGAACCATGGACCCAGGAACAAGGCGGTTAACGTCGAACTTCGCACGTTGAACCGTCTTCGAGTCTTGGGGTTGTAGCTCAGTCGGTTAGAGTGCCAGCCTGTCACGCTGGAAGTCGCGGGTTCGAGCCCCGTCAACCCCGCCATTAAAAGGGAAGTTCGCCTAACGCGATCTTCCCTTTTTCTTTGCGATCGGCAGTTGTGCCAGTCGCACCTGCCTTCTGTGCCGTGCGCTTCCTTCGGAAAGCATCTGTCTTGCCACCCCGTTGCCTTGCCCCCCTTTGTCTTGACTTGGTAAAGGCAAATCGTTTATCCTCTGCGAGGTCCTTTCCAGGCGCAGCGCGCGGTGGCGGGATCTTTCCGGTCTTTTTCCGTCTATTTTAGGAATAGAAAGCGAGTCCCTCTTGAAACCCATCAAACCGATCGTGGTGATACCCACCTACAACGAAAGGGACAACCTGGAGATGTTGGCCAGGCAGATACTTTCCCTCGACCCTGCCCTTCAACTGCTGGTCGTGGACGATAATTCCCCGGACGGCACAGGGGACGTGGCCGAGGCGCTGGCGGCGGAAACCGGCCGGGTGACGGTGCTGCACCGGAAAGGAAAACTGGGGCTTGGATCCGCCTACCGTGAAGGGTTCGCCCGCGCTCTGGCGCTCGGGGCGGATGTGGTGGTACAGATGGATGCCGATTTCTCCCATGATCCCGCGGTGATACCCTATTTTTTCGCTGAGATGAAGCAGTCCGACCTGGTCATCGGCTCCAGGTACCTGAACGGGGTAAGCGTGGTGAACTGGCCGCTGCGCCGCCTCATGCTGAGCTACTTCGCCAGCGTCTACACGCGCGTCATCACCGGCCTTACTATTTCAGACTGCACCAGCGGCTTCAAATGCTTCCGAGCCGAGACGCTGAAGGCCGTCGATCTCACCAAGATCTGCTCGGACGGCTATTCCTTCCAGATCGAAATGAACTACCGCTGCAAGGAAAAGGGGCTGCGAATCAGCGAGGTCCCCATCATCTTCATCGACCGGCATGCCGGCACCTCGAAGATGTCCAAGAGGATCGTGCGCGAGGCGGTGGTCATGGTATGGAAGCTGAAGTTCGGCTCGCTGCTGCGGTGCCTTTTGCCCAAGGAGAGGGTGTGATGTCCGATACGCTTTGGTCCATAATCTGCCTCGCCGGGCTCTGGGGCTTCGTCGCCTGCACTATTTTGCTGATCCTCAAGGCCTTTCCTGCCCGGGACAGCTTCGACCGCTCCGCCGCCCTCAAATGGGGTGCGGGCGTGCTCGTCTGTTTCGTCGCGTGGGCCGTTGGCATGACTCAGGCCTGATCGCCTCTGTAGGCAGAATTGGTTTTCTTTTAAGGTTTTAATTCAAGCCTATTTGTGGTACTCATAGTGCCTTATGCCCGTCTTTACCTGTAAAATAGGCGCCTCCGACGGCAAGATCCTGGTCAAGGACCTCGACGCGGTCAACGCCGGCTTGCTCCGGCAGAGCCTGGAAGAGCAAGGGTACGTCGTCTTCGAGGTGCGCAAGAAGCCGTTCCAGTTCCTGCTGGAATCGGGGATCGGGCGCAAGAAGATCGGCAACAAGGAGCTGCTGTTATTCAACCAGGAACTCCTGGTGCTGCTCAAGGCCGGACTCCCCATCCTGCAGGCGCTCGACACCATCCTGGAGTCGGGAGGGGGCAAGCTCAACGAGATACTGTCGGCGATCCGCGAGGACGTGAAAGGTGGACTGGCGCTCTCCGCCGCCTTCGAGAAGTTTCCGAGGGTGTTTCCCCATCTCTACATCGCGTCGGTCCGTGCCGGGGAGAGGACCGGGGACCTGCCGCAGACGATCCGCCGCTACATCGCCTTTCTCAAGAGAACCGAGGGGTTCCGCGGCAAGGTCATCGGCGCGCTTATCTACCCCGCCATCCTGGTCACGGTCGCGGCGGTGGCGGTCTCTTTGCTGCTCATCTACGTGGTGCCGACCTTCAGCACCATCTACGCGGATTCCGGCGCCGCTTTGCCGATGCCGACCCAGATACTGATCAATTTCACCGGGCTCTTGCGGCACTACCTGCCTCTGCTTCTGCTTATGGGGGGCGTGGCGATGACCCTCTTCAAGCGCTGGAGCCAGACCGAATCCGGACGCTATACGGTGGACGGCTTCAAGATCAAGACCCCGCTTCTGGGTGCCATCACCAGCCGTTACGCCCTTGCCGGCTTTACCCGTACCCTGGCCACCGTGCTGGGCTCCGGTATCCCCATCGTCGAGGCGATGCGGATGTCGGTGGGGACGCTCAACAACAAGGTACTGGAGCGCGGCCTGCTCCTCGCAGTGCACCGCGTAGAGGAGGGGAGCAAGCTTTCCACCGCGCTTGAAGGCATGAAGCTGATGCCCCCCCTGGCGCTGCGCATGCTCACCGTCGGCGAGACCACAGGCTCTTTGGAGGAGATGCTGTCCGACATCTCCGATTACTTCGAAGAGGAGATCGAAAGGGACCTCCATGTACTCACCACCTCCATCGAGCCGGCGATCATGGTGGCCATGGGTGTGGTCATAGGGGTCATCATCGTCACCATGTACCTGCCGATCTTCAAGATCGCCAGCACTGTCGGCTAGAGGGATCATGCTGAAACCTTTCCGCAAGAAAAGACTGGGCGACATCCTGCTGGAGCGGGGGGACCTGACTCAGGACCAGCTCGCCTACGCGCTGGACAAGCAGCATAGCACCAAGGAACGGCTGGGGATCATCTGCCTGGCCGACGGGCTGATCAGCGACATCGTGCTGGCCATGGCGCTCGCCGAGCAGTTCGGCCTCGAGTACGTGGACCTGAAGGGGGTGCGCCCGGACGAATCCCTGTTCAACTTCATCCCGCCCGAGGTCATGTTCCGCTTCCACTTCGTGCCGCTGGATTTGCAGGGAGATCTGCTGGTGGTGGCCATCTCAGACCCCACCGCGGTGCTGCAGCTGGATGAGATGGCGCTCCTTCTCGAGCGTCCTCTGCTTTTCAAGGTGGCCGCCGAATCGGAGATCGCCTACCATCTGAAACGGGGCGAGGGGACCAGCCGGGTGCTGAAGGAGGTCTCCGAGGACTTCATGCTGCAGCTGGTGACCGAGACCGACAAAGGGGAGGAGATCCTCTCCGTCGAGAACGTCACAGCGGACACGAGCCCCATCATCAAGCTGGTGAACTCCACCATACTGGATGCCCTCACCAGGCGCGCCTCCGATATCCATATCGAGACCGCGCAGGACGGCGTCCTCATCAAGTACCGCATCGACGGCGTCCTCTACAAGGCCACCGACCCCATCGACTCCCATTTCCAGGGGCCTCTCATCTCCCGCCTCAAGGTCATGAGCGAACTGGACATCTCGGAGCGCCGCATCCCGCAGGACGGCCGCTTCAAGGTCCGCATCGGCTCCAAGTCCATCGACTTCCGAGTCTCCATCATGCCTAGCGCCTTCGGCGAGGACGCGGTCATCCGTATCCTCGACAAGGAGAGCATCGCCAGCGACCTGCGGGGGCTCACCCTGGAGACGCTGGGGATGGCGCCCCGCGAGATCAAGCGTTTCCGGAAGATGATCAAGGAGCCCTACGGCATGGTGCTGGTAACCGGGCCGACCGGTTCGGGCAAGACCACCACCCTCTACGGCGCCTTGACCGAGATCCATACCGGCCTGGAAAAGATCATCACCATCGAGGACCCGGTCGAGTACGTCCTCTCCGGCATCACCCAAATCCCCGTCAACGAGAAGAAGGGGCTCACCTTCGCCCGGGGCCTGCGCTCCGTCCTGCGCCACGACCCGGACAAGATCATGGTCGGGGAGATCCGGGACTCGGAGACGGCGCAGATCGCGGTGCAGTCGGCGCTTACCGGCCATCTGGTGTTCACCACGGTGCACGCCAACAACGTATTCGACGTCATCGGCCGCTTCACCCACATGGGGATCGATCCCTACAACTTCGTGGCCTGCCTTAACTGCGTCATGGCGCAGCGCCTGGTCAGGAAGATCTGCCCCGCCTGCCGCAAGCCCGTGACGGTTACCGACGACGAACTGCGCGAATCGGCGATCGACCCGGAAAGCGCCCGCGGCCTGACCCTCTACGAGGCCCGTGGATGCGACGAGTGCAACGGTACCGGCTACCGCGGCCGCTCCGCCATCGTCGAGCTTTTGGACCTGAACGACGAGATCAGGGAACTGATCATCGCCAAGTCACCGGTGGCCACCCTCAAGAAGGCCGCCAAGGCAGCAGGGACCATGTTCCTGCGGGAGAGCGCGGTAGCCAAGGTGCTGGCGGGCGAGACCACGATAAAGGAGATCAACCGTGTCACTTTCGTGGAGTAGGTGCCAGCCATGCTAATGACCAGGACGGCTCTGGGACTCGAGATCTCCGCCGGCGGGCTCAGCTTCGCCATGGTGAGCGGCGGCAAAACGCCGAAGGTGGAGACGGGGCTTTCCCTCCCCTTTGCGCCCGGGATGCTGACCCTGTCGCGCCGGGAACCGAACGTGAACGACCCCAACGGGTTCGTCACCGCGCTCCGGGAAGGGCATCTGCGTCTACTGACCCGGGAGCGCTCGGTCAGCGTCTCGCTTCCGGACGCGGTGGGGCGCGTGGTGCTGCTCGACCTGGAGGCACGCTTCAGAAGCCGGGAGGAGGGACTGGAGGTAATCCGCTGGAAACTCAAAAAGAGCCTTCCCTTCGACATCGGCACGGTGCACCTGGACTACCAGACCCTCGAGGAGAAAGAGAGCGGCGCTGTTTCCCTGCTGGTATCGCTGGTGTCGCGGGCGGTGGTGACTCAGTACGAGGAACTCCTGATCCAGGCTGGGCTGGAGCCCAAACAGATCGACTTCACCTCCTTCAACTTCTACCGCCTCTTCGCGCCGCGGCTGGACATCTCCGACGACGGCGCGTTCGTCACCTTCTACCAGGGGGCGATGACGGTGCTGATCTTCCACGCCGGCGTGCTGAGCTTTTACCGCACCAAGGAAGGGGTCGGCGAGGTGCAGAACCTCTACCGCGAGGTGAACAGCTCCTTCCTGGTCTACGGCGATCGTTTCCCGGGTCAGGCGGTGGGGGAAGTCTTTTGCATGGCCGCCCCCGCTGACGCCGAGTCGTTCCGCGCCCTGGTGGCGGAGGCCTCTGGGCTTGAGCCGGTGCTGCTCGACATGGAGCGCATGGTGCAGCAGGGCCCGGCCCTGGGGCTGGACCGGCCGGCACTGCACGGGTTGGCTGGATCGATTGGCGCTGCCCTTAGGAGCCTGTCATGAAACTGACCATAAACCTGGCTACCCGGCGCTACCTCAATATGCGCCGGCTGAACGCGGCGCTTTTCGGCGCCGGGCTCTTGCTGGCTGCGCTCCTCGTTTACCAGGTGCGCGAGATCGCCAACAACCAGGTGGAGTTCAATACGGTCAAACGGGATAGCGCCGCGGCGAACAGCGCGCGTCCGGGCGCGGCTCCGGTGAGCCCGGAGCAGTTGAAGTCCCTGGAGAGCAGTGTCGCCTTCGCCAACGAGATCATCGACAAAAAGACCCTCAACTGGCTCGCGCTCCTGGACAAGCTTGAAGGGGTGGTCCCCGCCGGGGTCGCGCTGACCCAGGTGGAGCCGGTCTTGAAAGATCAAGCCCTGAAGCTTACCGGGGTAGCCTACAGCTTCTCGAACCTGCGCACGCTGCTGGAGAACATGGAACAGTCTCCCAACTTCTCGGAGGTGTACCTCCTGTCGCAGAGCGAGCTCAAGGTGGACAAGAGCCAACAAGGCATCGGCTTCGCCATCTCCTGCAAGGTCGGTTACCGATGAATTATCAGATCGTACGCGACATCATCGCCGCCAGGAGCAAATCGCTGGCTTTCCTGGCTTTTCTGCTGCTGCTCGCGGTGTCGATGCAGCTCTACCTCTCCTATTGGCAGCGCCCGGCGTTGGAAAAGGCGCAGCTGGAGTGGTTTGCCAAAAGGGACGCCATTGCCAAGGGAGAGGCCGTGGGCGACGCCACGCGCTATCACAACGGGATGCGCGACCTGGGGGAGTTCCAAAAACGCCTGGTGCCGAAGGAACGGTTCCCCGCGCTGATGAGCCAGCTCTTCGACACGGCCAAGAGCAATGCCCTTTCCCTGAAAGGGGTCTCCTACAAACCGGCCAAGATCAAAGGGCAGAAGCAGATCGATACCTACGGCGTTTCCTTCACCGTTTCCGGGCGCTATGCCTCGGTGAAGAAATTCGTCGCGGACCTGCTGCGCTACAAGGAACTGGTTACGGTCGACTCCATCTCGCTGGGTAGCCAGAGTGCGACCGAGGAGACGGTGACGCTGAAGGTTCAGACCACGGTGTATATGAAGACGGAGGGGGCATGAACCGCCAGAAGCTCGTGCTATTCCTTTTGCTGCTGGTTCTGGCGGGCTCCGTCGGCTATTCGTTCTTGCGCTCTCCCCGGCAGCAGGAGGTGGCCACGCTGAAGAACCGCCCGGGGATGGCGGCTTCGGTGTCGAGGAGCAAAAAGGCGCCTGCCCGGAAGGGGGTGGCTGACAGCAGCAGCGTGCACCTGGCGCAACTGGACCAGGAGCTCTCTTCGTTCAGCGGCTTTCGGCGCAACATCTTTTCTCCCATCTTCAAGGGTGAGGCGCCGCCGGCGCTCAAACTGCCGCCTCCGCCCCCGCCGGTCAAACTGCCGCCTCTTCCGCCTCCGATGCCGGTGGCGCAGCCTGTGCCGCCGCCCCCTCCGCCGCCTACGCAGGAGCAGTTGGACGAGGCGGAGATGGGGAAGTTCGTTTTCCTTGGCTACCTGAAGAAGAACGGTGAGAAGACCGTGTTTCTCTCCACGAACAACGAGATCATCCTGGCGAAGAAGGGCTCCAAACTCGGGTCGAGGTTCCAGGTGACCGACCTGACCGAAGAGGCTCTAACCATTAAGTCCCTGACCACCGACCAGCAGATGGTGATACCCCTGGTCGAGAACAGGTCGCTTGCGCGCCGCACCAAGTAATAGGTTAAGGAGCAACTGCATGTATAGACCAAGACCGATCTTGACCGTGATGCTGGTGGCACTGGCTCTCTCGGGCTGCACGTCCGGCCGCACCGCTTTCAGCAAGGCGGAGAAGCTGGAGCGAGAGGGGAACCTGGACGCCGCGCTGGTGAAGTACGCCGAGGTAGCCGCTGCTAACCCCGATATCGGCGAGTACCGGGTGAAGCTTTTGAACGTCACCGAGACGGCGGCTCGCGCGCATTTCAAGAAGGGGGAGGAGTTCTTCGCCAAGAAGAACTACGACGAAGCCCTCAGGGAGTTTCAAAGCGCCTACGCCATGGACCCCACGAACGTCTTGGCCAAGAACCAGGCCGACCAGGTGCTGAAGCTGAGAAACGCCCAGACCTACCTGCAGGAGGGGCTCGATTTCGAGAAAAACCGCAAACCGCGCGAGGCGATGATCGCCTTCAAGCACGCCCTTGAATTCGACCCGAGCAACAAGGAGGTGAAGGAAGGGCTGGATCGCATCATCGCCAACAAGCGCCAGAAGCTGGACGGTTTCGAGCTGAACCTGAAGTCGAACAAGCCGATCACCCTCAAGTTCCGCGACGCCAAGATCAAGGAGATCTTCACCATCCTTTCCCAGCTCTCCGGCATCAACTTCGTCTTCGACGAAGCGGTGAAAGACGTGAACGTCACGCTGCACCTGGAGAACGGCTCGTTCCAGCAGGCGATGGAACTGATCACCGGGATGCAGAAGCTGGACAAGAAGATCCTGAACGAGAGCACCATCATCATCTATCCGAAGACCCCGGACAAGGTCAAGCAGTACGAAGAACTCTTCCTGCAGACCTTCTACCTGAACAAGCTGGACGCGAAGAAGGCGGTCAACCTGGTGCGCACCATGCTCCAGGTGAAGAAGATCTACGTGAACGAAGAGGCGAACGCCCTGGTCATCCGCGACACCCCCGAGGTCATCGAGGTGGCGCGCAAGATCCTGGAGGCCAACGACGTACCCGACGCCGAGGTGCTCCTCGAGGTGGAGGTGTTCGAGCTCTCCAAGCAGAACGCCGAGACCTTCGGATTGCTCCTCTCCAGGTACGCCACCTCCCTGGGGGTTACCACGCCGAGAAGCAACGATACCCAATTCCTCGCCGATACTCTCGGCGCTGTAACGACCACTACGCCTGCGGCAGGTACGCCCACTTCCTCCGCCGGGCCGACCAACCTGTTGAACGTATTCAACTTGAGGGGGTATAACGGCTACCTCACCGTCCCCAACGCCACCTTCAACTTCGGCAAGACCCTCTCCAACGGCGAGACCCTCTCCAACCCGAAGATCAGGGTGAAAAACCGGGAGAAGGCGAAGTTCAACGTCGGCACCAGGGTGCCGATAACCACGACCTCATCGCCTACCGGCGGCGGCGTGAGCGTCAACGTCCAATACGTCGACGTCGGGGTCAAGGTGAACGCCGAACCGACCATCCAGTTGAACAACGAGGTCGCCATCAAGCTTGGACTGGAAGTGAGCTCCATCCTTAGCGAGAAGTCAGTCGGGGGGGCCGATTCGGCGACGACGGTCGTGACAATAGGAACGAGGAATCTTGACACGGTGCTCTCGCTCAAGGACGGCGAGACCAGCATCATCGGGGGGCTGATCCAGAAGACCCAGACCGACAGCAAGAGCAAGGTCTTCCTGTTGGGAGACATCCCGCTTCTTGGCCCTCTGTTCAGCAACACCAGCGACAAGAAGGACAAGACCGAGCTGCTGCTTGCCATCACCCCCAGAATCGTGCGCGGCGTGACCGTTCCCGACAACGACGTAGCCGCCTTCTGGTCCGGCCGCGAGGACGAGCCCTCGTCGCACCAGCCGTATTCCTCCTTCATGGAGCCGGACTTCGTCAACCCCGAGGCTGCCGAGGGTGCCGCGGCCCCTGCCGCAGCCAAGCCCGCCCCCAGGGCGCTGCCTAACCTGGTGCCGGTCCAGAAGATCGTGCCGGCTCCTGTTCCGGCCCCGGCTCCTGCTCCTGCTGGTGCCGCTACCGCTCCAGGCGGAGCTGCCGCGGCAGTTCCGGCACCTGCCCCCGGCGCCGTTCCGGCAGCAGGGGACGTCCCGGTGCCCGCGCCTGTCCCTGTCCCTGTGCCCGCTCCCGTTCCGGTTCCCGCTCCAGCTCCGGTTCCAGCTCCCGCTCCCGCCGCACCCGCAGCCGCGAAGCAGCCGCTTCTGACCGATTCGCTGATCGCGCTGAGCCTCCCGGCCAAGGTGAAACTTAACGACCAGTTCAACGTGCAGGTGAACGGGTCCGGGATGAGGGATTTGTACAAGGCGGTCTTCGTGCTCTCTTACGATCCCAAGCTCCTGGACGCCATCTCGCAGTCCGAGGGGAACCTCTTGAAACAACCCGGGAAACCTTCCACCTTCCAGGCTTTTGCTGACAAGAAAAAGGGTGAGATCTGGATGTCCGGCATGCGCGAGGAGCCGACCGGAACCGCCAACGGCATCCTGGCCAACATCAGCTTCAAGGCGATAGGGACGGGATCGGCCGCTGTCTCCGTGAACAACACCAACTTCAGCAAAAAGACAGGCGAGGAGATCCCGGTCACAGCCTTTAAGTCCGTAGTGGAGGTACAGTAGCCTTTCGGGGCTTTCAGATCATGTGGAAAATCCTTGACGACAAGCGCGGGTTGAGCCTGATCGAGCTGGTGGTGACGCTGTCCATACTCATCATCCTCTCCTCGCTGATACTCCCTTCCGCGCAGATGGCTTCCAAGCGGAGCAAGGAGATCGAGCTCAGGCGGAACCTGCGCGAGATCAGGGGGGCCATCGACGAGTACAAGAAGATCTATGACCGCGGCGTCGACGAGAAGAAGATCACCGCTTCGCTGAACAAGCCGGAGGGGTACCCGGAAACCCTCGAGGTGCTGGTAAAAGGGGACGACATAAAGGGGTACCTGGGGTACAAAAAGAAGTTCCTGCGTAGGATCCCGCCGGACCCGTTTTACAAGCCTCAGGGTGATGAACCGGGCTGGGGCATGCGCTCCCACAACGACGAACCCGACAGCACCACCTGGGGGGGGGAAGATGTCTTCGACGTCTATTCCCTGAGCGACGGGACGGCGATCGACGGCACCAAATACAAGGACTGGTGACCTCATGTTTAAGAGGATTGCAAAGACACAGCGTGGCTTCACGCTTATCGAACTGATGATCGTCCTGTCCATCATCGGCATCCTGGCCGCCATCGCTGCGCCCAACTACCAGTGGGGTATTGTCAGGGCGCGCGAATCGGTTTTGCGCGAGGATCTCTACACCCTGCGCTCCACCATAGACCAGTACTACGCCGACCAGGGTAAATACCCGGAAACGCTGCAGGAGCTCGTGGAAAACAAGAACAAATACCTGAGGGAGATACCGAAGGACCCGTTCACCAAGTCCAGGGAAACCTGGGTCACCGCCGCCCCTCCGGCCACCGATTCCGGCGAGCCGGCCACAGGAGTCTACGACGTGCACAGCGGTTCGACCCTGATGGGGTCCAACGGCGTGGCGTACAACGAGTGGTGACCCTCACGAAACAGAAGAGGCCTAAAGGAAAATGATCCAACTGCACAACGTATCGATGTCGTACCAGGCCGAATCTGCGGCTCTGGCCGATGTAACCCTCAAAATCCCCAAAGGGGATTTTGTTTTTTTGACCGGGCAATCGGGAGCGGGGAAGTCGACCCTCTTGAAGCTCATCTACGCCGAACTCTCCCCCACCCGCGGCCAGGTGGTAATCGACGGCGCCAACGTCACCAGGCTTTCCAGGAAGGAGATCCCTTACCTGCGCCGCTCCATCGGGGTGGTGTTCCAGGACTACAAGCTTTTGCCCAACCGCACCGTCCTTGAGAACGTGGCCATCACCCTGGAGGTCTTGGGGTGGGGCAAGCGCGATATCGGCAAGAAGGTGTACCACATCCTGAAATCGATGGGGCTGGAGGACAAGGTGAACTCCACCCCCCTGAGGCTTTCGGGCGGCGAGCAGCAGCGCGTGGCGCTGGCCCGGGCGCTGGTCAACGACCCCAAGATACTCATTGCCGACGAGCCGACCGGGAACCTGGACGACGAGAACAAGGAACAGATCCTCTCCATCTTCAAGGAGGCGAACATCCGCGGCACCACCGTGGTGGTGGCGACCCACGACCGGCGCGTGATCGAGAACTCCCACCGCAGGGTGATTCGGCTGGAGAAGGGACGCATGGTGGAGGTGCCCGATGTCCAAGGCTAACAAGGCGGTCCGTCCCAAGCTGGCGCAGGAGGGCTTCTTCGGGCGTCTGAGCTATTACTCCAGCCGCGCCGTCGCGAACCTCAGGCAAAACGTCTTCGTGAGCGCGGTCACCGTCGGGACCATCGCGCTTGCGCTTCTCATCGCCTCGCTCTTTCTGCTGGTCTACGTGAACCTTTCCGGAATGGCTGAGGGGTGGAGCGACAAGGTGCAGGTGACCGCGTACTTCGATGCGGAGCCGGCTCCGCTGGCGGTGGCAGCGCTGAAGGGGAGGGTGCAGGCCATACCCGGCACCGCCAAGGTGCTCTTCGTGAGCCAGGCCGAGGCGGAGAAGCGCCTGCGGAGCCGGCTCAAGGGGCAGGAGTCCCTTCTTGAGGGGATCTCCGCCGAAGTGCTCCCCGCCTCGCTCGAGATCCGCCTGGACCGGGACCACCGCGACAACGAGTCGGTGGCGGCCTACGTGGCGAAGCTCAAGCAGATCCAGGGGATCACCGAGGTGCAGTACGGCGAGGAGTGGGTCAGGCGCTTCAACTCTTTCATGAACCTATTCCGCCTGATGGGGGCGCTCCTCGGGGGCTTCCTCACCATTACGGTGCTCTTCATCGTCTCCAACACCATCAAGCTCACCATCTACGCAAGGAAGGACGAGCTGGAGCTCCTGGGTCTTGTGGGGGCAACCCGCTTCTTCATCAAGGCTCCTTTCCTCATCGAGGGGGTGCTGCAGGGGGCCGCAGGGGCGGTGATCTCGCTTTTGGCGCTTCTGGGGTGCTACTTCGCCTTCCTGAAGAACGCCGGCGACTTCCTCGGCATCAACCCGGCTTCGGCGGGGCTTTCCTTTCTTCCCCCCTCGCACCTGGCTGGGGTGGTACTGGGAGGCGTGCTGCTCGGCTTCATCGGGAGCGCGACCTCGCTGAAGAGGTTCATAAACATCTAGCATGCGTCACATTCTCCTGATAAGCTGTCTGGCCCTGATTTTGGCCCCTTCCCTTTGCTGCGCGGGGGCCAAGGAAGAGCTGCAGACCATAAAGAAACAGATCAAGGAAAAGAACCGGCTCATCTCGAAGACCCAGAAGGTGGAGACCAAGGTTTCGGGAGAGCTGGTGCAGATCCAGAAGACTCTGGCCGAGAAGCAGTCGAGCCTGGTTTCCTTGGGGCGCGACTTGGCCTCCGTGGAAAAGGGAATCGACAAGACGCTCGTGGACATAGAGAGCGAGCGCCAGGAGGCCGAGCGCAAGCGGGCTCAGATCAACCGCCGCGTCGCCGCCCTCTACAAGGGAGGGGATACCGGGAACCTCAGGGTGTTCTTCTCCTCGGAGTCTTTCCCGCAGATGACTGAGAACCTCCGCTACATGCGGAGCATACTGGAGAACGACCGGAAGCTCTTTCAGCAGTACAACGAGAACCTGCAGCGGCTGAACCTGTTGAAGCAGCAACTTGAGCAGGACGCGACGCGCAAGGAAGGGATCCGGCGCAACATAGAGGCGAAGAAGCGCGAGATAGAGCAGGAGAAGAGCAAGAAGGCGAACTACCTGGTCAAAGTGAGGCAGGACAAGCAGCAGTACCAGGCCTCACTCAAAGAATTGCAGGCCAATGCCGGGCGCCTGCAGAGCATGATCCAAAAGCTTGAAGCCAGAAGTAGAAAAGCGTATAGTTCCAAGGCTCGCGGTAAGGCGGGGGACAATAAGGCGCAAGTCGTCTCTCCGAGGTCCGTCGCGGTCCCGAACCAGGGGCTCGGGGCGCAGAAGGGAAGGCTCTCCTTGCCGGTGAAGGGGACGATCGTGGACCGCTACGGCAGGCACAAGCATCCTGAGTTCGATTCCTTCACTGTCAGCAACGGCATTTCTGTATCTGCGCCAGCCGGATCCGCCATTCACGCGATCTATGACGGCGAAGTGATTTTTGCGAACTATTTCAAAGGCTATGGTAATATGATCATCGTCGATCACGGGGACGGCTTCTTCAGTCTTTACGCCCATGCCTCATCGATGACGAAAAGGGTCGGGGCGAAGGTATCAAAGAACGAAGTCCTGGCCAGTGTGGGTGACGTTGATTCAAGCAAAGGGCCGATGCTTTATTTCGAGATCAGATACCAGGGGAAACCAGTCGATCCCTCCCCCTGGTTCAGATAAGCAGGGTACCGCAACAAAATCCTAGGGAGGCAAAATGTTCAAAGGCAGCAAATTGAAGAAGACAACGCTGTTTGTCACAACCGTGTGCCTGCTGACGCTGGTGATCGGCTTCGGCATGCAACGCAGATGCGCCGCCCAGGGGGGCGGCAACGATTACCAGTCCATCGAGTTGTTCACCGACGTTCTGGCCATCGTCAAGAAGAGCTACGTAGAAGAGGTCGACACCAAGAAGCTCGTGTACGGTGCCATCAACGGCATGCTCACCTCCCTGGACCCCCACAGCTCCTTCATGCCCCCTGAAACCTACAAGGAAATGAAGATCGACACCAAGGGCTCCTTCGGCGGTCTCGGCATAGAGATCACGGTCAAGGAAGGGATCCTCACCGTCATCTCCCCGATAGAGGACACCCCCGCCTTCAAGGCCGGCATCAAGGCAGGCGACCAGATCCTGAAGATCGACGACAAGTTCACCAAGGACCTCACCATCACCGATGCGGTGAAGAGGATGAGGGGGGTGAAGGGGACCAAGGTCACCCTCACCATCATGCGCGAGGGGTTCGACAAGACGAAGGAATTCGTGCTGGAGCGGGACATCATCCAGGTCAAGAGCGTGAAGCACAAGGTGCTCGACGACGGCTACGGCTACGTGAGGATTGCCCAGTTCCAGGAGAAGACCGACGACGACCTGGAGAAGGCGCTGCAGGCCCTTCAGGGCGAGCAGAAACAGCTCAAGGGGCTGGTGCTCGACCTGCGCAACGATCCGGGCGGGCTCCTGGACCAGGCGGTCCGGGTGAGCGAGCACTGGATCCCCGAAGGGAAGCTGGTCGTTTATACCGAGGGGCGCGAGAAGGATTCCCAGATGCGCTTCACCTCCCGTAAGGGGCACAAGCAGCCGGACTACCCGATCGTGGTGCTGATCAACAGCGGTTCGGCGAGCGCCTCGGAGATCGTCGCCGGGTGCCTGCAAGACCACAAGCGCGCCGTCGTCATGGGGACCCAGAGTTTCGGCAAGGGGAGCGTCCAGACCATCATCCCGCTCGCCGACAACTCGGGCCTGAGGCTCACCACCGCCAGGTACTTCACGCCCAGCGGCCGCTCCATCCAGGCTAAGGGGATCACCCCCGATATCGTCGCCGAGAAGGTCGATCTTGCCGCCACCAGCGAGAAGCGTGAAGGGATGCACATCAGGGAGAAGGACCTCGAGAACCATTTCGAAGGGGATAAAAAGGAGGGGGGCGAGGATAAGAAGGACAAGCCGGCTCCCTACAAGACCGACGAACTGATCAAGAGCGACTCGCAGGTGCTGCGCGCG
The DNA here is from genome assembly GCF_000426865.1 of Citrifermentans bremense R1. GTDB lineage: Bacteria > Desulfobacterota > Desulfuromonadia > Geobacterales > Geobacteraceae > Geomonas > Geomonas bremensis. The sequence goes on along the minus strand of NZ_AUGE01000001.1, from coordinate 489,315 downwards.
CTCGACCTCCTGAAAGGGTGGGAGATCCTGAAGACGATGGGCAAACTCCCCTCCTGATGGACCGGAGACAATGAAGCATGAGAAAGGAAGGGATAGTACTGCTATTCCTTCCTTTTTTTATGCCTTGGGGCTGTATGACACGTGTCTTGACAGTTCAAGCGGCACTGACTAAAGTGGAGCCTTGTCCAATCCGGCTCCCGACTACACAGTTAAGAGGTTTTCAATGTCCATAAGAAGTGCGTGCCGCCGATCGTTGATACTGTTCATGCTGTTGATCGTTCCCGCTCCCCTGCTCGCCGCGCCGTTTCTGTCCATCGCCTCGCCTTCGGCCGACGGCGTATTCGTGCTGCGCGGGGAGCAGATGGCAGGCGTCGCCGGGCTCGATATCACCATCGGCTACGACAGAAACACGCTCTCCACACCGCACATCGCCATGGGAAGCCTCGTAAAGGACATGCTGAACTCCAGCAACCCGAGCAACCCGATCAGGCTTGCCATTGTCGGCTCCAAAGGGATCGCGACAGCAAGCGGCGTCATCGCCACCATCACCTTTGAACGCGTCGGGGAGTCCGCCGGCGCGATCACTTCGCTGACAGCCTCCCTGATCGATGAAAAAGGGAACAAGCTTCCCATCGCCCCCGCCGCCATCGACAATCCGCAAACCCCGACGCACGCGGAGCCTTCCGCCGAGGCTCCTCCCGCAGACGGCGCCAAGGATAAGGACGAGCCGCTTGTGATCGATGCCACCTCGCACCCCAGCCGCCCGGCTCCTGTCGTTCTGGGTGGCAGCGTGACGCTCCCCCATGAGGAAGTCGCGCCGGCGGAGCCAAAGCGCGCGCCCCAGGAGGCCGAGCGCCAGGAAGTCGCCGAACTCCAGCCGCATCGCAGAGAGCCCGCGCCGGTAGAGCCGCGCGATCCCGAGCCGAAAGCTGCGCCGCAAGCCGTGACCCAGCCGGTGCACCTGCCGAGCGTCTTGGATCGTTTCCGGGAGTTCAAGGGGGAGCGGACCCTCGCCAACCTGACCTCCCTTTTCAAAGCGGCGGGGGAGCGCCCGCTGCTGCAGATCCCGGCCATAGCGATTGCGGACGGCAGCAGTACGGTGACCCTGGTCATCGCCATGGAAACCGGAGACCGGCCACCGGTTTTCGCTTTCAAAGCTGTGCGCTACGTCTCGGTCAGCCGGAGTGACGAAGGGGAATGGGAGGTCGAGGTGAGACCGGAGGCCGGTGTGGTCGACGCCAGCATCACCATGCTCTACCACGGGCTTTCCCAGGAATTCCCGCTCATCGTGGCGCCGGCTGTTCGTCTTCCCGCGGCGCCGGAGGCGGCTTTCCGCAACTTCCTGGCGGCGGGCGCCGACCTGAACGGCGACGGCCGGGTGGACTACCTCGACGACTACATCTTCACGGCCAACTTCCTGGCCCAATCGCAGGAGCCGGCCCAGCAGAAGGAATGATCCGACGGGGGTAGAGCCAAGGGGGACAGGCACCTGCGGAGCCAGTCCCCTCCCCCTGGTGCCCCCTCGGCCTGCCCCAGAGCCTTGGGGGCATCTGCGTCGTGAGGCGCGGGATTCACTCAGGTTTTTCCTGTTGCCGCCGGATTACGGATGAGGTATACACAATCTGCCCCGGCATCAGCCGGCGTTAACCTGTCGAGCCGTCGACATCATATATGAGTTTCCAGGGGGAGGAGCCGATGTTAGTTCTCAAGGACAGCAATCTTTTCCAGCAGCTCTGCTACATAAACGGCGCATGGACCGGCGCGGACAGCGGCGAGAGCATCGATGTCACCAACCCTGCCACCGGCGAAAAGCTCGGAACCATCCCCAAGATGGGGGGCGCCGAGACCCGGCGCGCCATCGAAGCCGCCAACGCCGCGTTTCCCAAGTGGCGCGCGAAGACGGCGCAGGAGCGCTCCACCATCCTCAGGCGCTGGTCCGAACTGCTCCTGGAACACCAGGAGGACTTAGCCGTCTTGATGACCGCGGAACAGGGGAAGCCGCTGGCCGAGTCGCGGGGCGAAACCGTTTATGCCGCGTCGTTTCTGGAGTGGTTCGCCGAGGAGGCGAAACGGATCTACGGCGACGTGATCCCGCCGCATCAAAGCGATAAAAGGATCGTGGTCCTGAAGGAACCGATCGGCGTCTGCGCCGCCATAACCCCTTGGAATTTCCCCTCCGCCATGATCACCAGAAAGGCCGGGCCCGCGCTCGCCGCCGGGTGCACCATGGTGGTAAAGCCCGCGACCGCCACTCCGTATTCGGCGCTGGCACTTGCCGAACTTGCCCGCCGTGCCGGGGTCCCCGACGGCGTCTTCTCGGTTGTCACCGGCTCCGCCGCGGGCATAGGCGGGGAGATGACGGCGAACCCCATCGTGCGTAAGCTCACCTTCACCGGTTCTACCGAGATCGGGAAGAAGCTGATGGCAGAGTGCGCCGGCACCGTGAAGAAGGTCTCCATGGAGCTTGGCGGCAACGCCCCCTTCATCGTCTTCGACGACGCCGGCATCGACGCCGCGGTCGAGGGCGCGCTCATCTCCAAGTACCGCAACACCGGCCAGACCTGCGTCTGCACCAACCGCTTCCTGGTCCAGGACGGCGTCTACGACCGCTTCGCGGACAAACTCGCGCAAGCCGTCGCCAGGATGAAGGTCGGCGACGGCCTGAAAGGGGAGACCCAGCAGGGTCCGCTGATCGACATGAAAGCGGTGGAGAAGGTAGAGGAACACATCCAGAACGCGCTCGCCGGCGGCGCGCGCGTGGTGACCGGCGGCAAGCGCCACGCGCTGGGGGGGAGCTTCTTCGAGCCGACCGTCCTGGCCGACGTGAAGCCCGGGATGCTGGTGGCGAAAGAGGAGACCTTCGGGCCCTTGGCGCCCCTGTTCCGCTTCAAGACCGAAGAGGAGGCGATACACATGGCCAACGACACCGAGTTCGGCCTCGCCGCCTACTTCTACAGCCAGGACGTCTCCCGGGTCTGGCGGGTCGCCGAGGCCATCGAATACGGCATCGTCGGCATCAACACCGGCCTTATCTCCACCACCGTCGCCCCCTTCGGCGGCGTCAAGGAATCCGGCATCGGGCGCGAAGGATCCAAGTACGGCATCGAGGACTTCCTCGAGGTCAAGTACCTCTGCATCGGCGGGGTGAAGTAGCCGCGCTCCTCCCCCGGAGGGGGAGGCTGGGAGGGGGGTGCTGCCAGAGCACGGTGCCCGGAACCGCGGGGGCACCTAAGCGGCGTGGGAAGAAAAGAGTCTTATGAACCAAGTTCACAGATACGCAGACGGCGAGCTTATCCCGGGGGAGGCCCCCCTGGTGCAGGAGTTCCCGCTGGTGCTCAGGGTGAACGACCGGGAGTTGGTCACCCTGATCGCCTCGCCCCATGACCTCCGGTTCCTGGTGGCTGGATTCCTGCGGGTCCAGGGTTTCGTTGCGGCCCCCGAAGACTTCCTGATCTTGAGCGTCTGCAACGACTACGGCATCGCCAACGTCCGGATACGCGGCGAAATCCCTGCCGACCTGAAGCCTGTGCTGACCTCTGGCTGCGGCACCGGCATCACCTTCAGCCTCCCGGGAGCAGAGACCTTGGAAGACCGGTGGAGCGACTCCCCCCCGGTCCCGGCCGCGGCCGTCTTCGAGCTCATGAAGCGCTTGGCACTTCTTTCTGAGAAATACAGCAAGCACGGCGGAGTCCATTCCGCCGCTGTCGGAGACTGCGAGGGGAGGCTCCTCTTGCATGCCGAGGATATCGGCCGCCACAACACCGTCGACCGTCTGGCCGGGGAGGCGCTGTTGCGGGGGGTGCCGCTGGAGGGAACCCTCCTGGTGAGTTCCGGGCGAGTCTCCGCCGAGATGGCGGCGAAGGCGGCGACCCTTGGCGTGAGGCTCATCGCCTCCCGTACTTCCCCCACCGACATGGCCGTCACCATCTGCCAAAAGGCAGGCATCGTGCTCATCGGCTATCTGAAAGTGGGGAAATTCACCGTGTACGCCCACCCCGAGCAACTTCTGGTCCCGCACGCCTGACCCTCATCCTTCGCCGCCTGTCATTTATTTTTCCAATCAACACCCCGTCGCTCTCCGCTTCAGCCAACTCCAGCTTCGAAAAAAACGGCACCTCGCCGGAAATGTCAGAACCGGCGTTTTATCTTCCTTTTTCAGCAATTGACAAAGCGGGGTAAAAACTGTATACAGTATCCACTCAAATGAAGCTCGTCTGTCAAGACTATGTCTCCATAACTGCCGTAAATAGCTGCACAAAATCTGAGGAGGGACCATGATTGAAGCGTATCTGAAGCAAGAGGCAGAAAGAAAAGCACTCGGTATCCCCGCCAAGCCGCTCGACCCGGAGCAGACCGCGGAACTTTGCAAACTGCTGGAGGCGCCGCCGGCCGGCAAAGAGGCGTTCCTGCTCGAGCTCCTCAAGGAGAGGGTTTCCCCGGGCGTCGACCCCGCAGCCGAAGTGAAGGCCGCCTTCCTCGCCGGTATCGTTTCCGGCGCGAAGAAATCCCCGCTCATCTCCAAGAAAGAGGCAGTCCAGATCCTCGGGACCATGCTGGGCGGCTACAACGTAGCCCCGCTGGTCGCAGCGCTCAAGGACGCCGAGCTTGCCGATGAGGCCGTCAAGGCTCTCTGCGGCACCACCCTGGTTTACGACGCGTTCGACGAGGTGCTGGCGCTTTCCAAATCCAACGCCTCCGCAAAAAAAGTCATCGAGTCCTGGGCCAACGCCGAGTGGTTCACCTCCAAGAAGGGCCTCCCGGAGACCGTGAAGGTGAAGGTCTACAAGGTCGACGGCGAGATCAACACCGACGACTTCTCCCCGGCAGGCGACGCCTGGAGCCGCCCGGACATCCCGCTGCACGCACTCGCCATGGGCAAGACCCGCTTCCCGGACGGCAACGCCACCATCGCCAAGTTCAGGGCCGATGGGTTCCAGGTTGCTTTCGTGGGCGACGTCGTGGGTACCGGTTCTTCCCGCAAGTCCGCCTGCAACAGCGTCTTGTGGCACATCGGCCAGGATATCCCCTGCGTCCCGAACAAGCGCCGCGACGGCATCATCATCGGCGGCGTCATCGCGCCGATCTTCTTCAACACCGCGCAGGACTCCGGCGCGTTCCCGATCAAGACCGACGTGGCCAAGATGAAGACCGGCGACGTCATCGTGATCGACTCCAAGAAGGGCGAGATCAGGAGCGAGGGGGGCGAAGTCCTCTCCACCTTCACCATCGCGCCGAACACCCTTTCCGACGAATTCCGCGCCGGCGGCAGGATCCCGCTGATCATCGGCCGCGCACTCACCGACCGCGCCCGCAAGGCTCTCGGCCTCGCGCCGACCGACGTCTTCACCCTCCCGGTCAACCCGGTGCCGAAGGCAGGCCAGGGTTACTCGCTGGCGCAGAAGATGGTAGGCAAGGCCTGCGGCGTCACCGGCATCCTCCCGGGCACCGCTTGCGAGCCGAAGATGACCACCGTCGGTTCCCAGGACACCACCGGTCCCATGACCGCCGACGAGCTGAAAGAACTCGCTTGCCTCAAGTTCCTGGCGCCGATGTTCATGCAGTCCTTCTGCCACACCGCCGCCTACCCGAAACCGGCCGACGTCAAGATGCACAAGACCCTGCCGCAGTTCATCATCGAGCGCGGCGGCGTACCCCTGAAGCCCGGCGACGGCGTCATCCACTCCTGGCTCAACCGTCTCCTCGTGCCGGACACCGTCGGTACCGGCGGCGACTCGCACACCCGTTTCCCGATCGGGATCTCCTTCCCGGCAGGTTCCGGCCTCGTTGCCTTCGCGGGCGCCCTGGGCTTCATGCCGCTCGACATGCCGGAATCGGTACTGGTCCGCTTCAAAGGCAAGTTCAACCCCGGCATCACCCTGCGCGACGCGGTCAACGCCATCCCGCTTTGGGCCATCAAGCAGGGGCTCCTCACCGTGCCCAAGAAGAACAAGGTCAACATCTTCAACGGCCGCATCCTGGAGATGGAAGGGCTTCCGGAGCTTTCCGTCGAGCAGGCATTCGAGCTGACCGACGCCGCCGCCGAGCGTAGCGCCGCAGCCGGCTGCATCAAACTCTCCGAGAAATCCGTTGCCACTTACCTCCGTTCCAACGTGGCGCTGATGAAGCAGATGATCGCCGACGGCTACCAGGACGCGCAGACCCTGCAAAACCGCATCGACGCAGCCAACGAGTGGCTGAAGGCGCCGAAGCTTCTCGAAGCCGACGCCAACGCGGAATACGCCGCGGTGATCGAGATCGACCTGGCCCAGATCACCGAGCCGATCCTCGCCTGCCCGAACGACCCGGACGACGTCAAGATCCTCTCCGAGGTTGCCGGCACCCCGATCCAGGACGTGTTCCTCGGTTCCTGCATGACCAACATCGGCCACTTCCGCGCCGCCGGCGAGATCTGGAGGGGGACCAAGTTCAACCCCAACGTCCGTACCTGGATCTGCCCGCCGACCCGCATGGATCAGGCGAAGCTTAAGGACGAGGCTTACTTCTCCGTCTACAGCGCCATGGGCGCGCGCGTGGAAATCGCCGGCTGCTCGCTCTGCATGGGGAACCAGGCACGCGTGCCCGACGGGGTGAACATGTTCTCCACCTCGACCCGTAACTTCGACGACAGGATCGGCAACGGCGCCAAGGTGTTCCTCGGCTCCGCGGAACTGGGGGCCGTCACCGTCAACCTCGGCAAGCTCCCGACCCCGGCCGAGTACCTGGCGGCGTACCAGGAGAAGGTCGAGCCGAACAAGGCGAACGTCTACAAGTACCTCCAGTTCGACGAGATGTAATAAAGAAGCACAAAGCAGCAATGAAAAAGGCCCGCCTGGAAACCGGCGGGCCTTTTTGCGTTTTCTCTCTTTACGGGCCTGCATGCAGAAGCGTTACAACAGCGCCTTCAACTCCTTGATCAGGTCGCCCAGCAGGTCGTACCCCCCCTGCCAGAAGCTCGGGTCGCTGAAGACGATCCCTCCCGGGGCGAGAGTGTCGCCGGGGGACTTGGAACCGCCGTCGGCGAGTATGTCGCGGTAGACCGGCACGAAGCTCTCGCGCTCCTTCAGGTAGCGCTGGAACAAGGAGAGCACCACCAGCTCGGCGCAGGTGTAGGAGTAGCAGTAGAAACGGGCGTGGATGAAGTGGGAGATGTAGCTCCAGCCGTAGCGGTACGGCTCTATCATCTCGACGGCGTCGCCGTAGAGCTTCGCGTTCTCCTGCCACCACATGTCGCAGAGCTCGCTGGCGGTCAGAAGCCCATTCGCCCGCTCCAAGTGCATCCGTTCCTCGAACCTGGTAAGGACGTTCTGCCGGAAGGTGGTGGCGATGATGTCCTCGATCTTCGCGCAGAGAAGCGATTTCTTCACCTCCACGTCCGTCTCCTGCTCCAAAAGCTGCCGGGTCAAAAGCATCTCGCCGAAGACCGAGGCGGTCTCGGCCAGCGGCAGCGGGGGATGGTAGTTGAGCATGCTCTGGCGCTGCGCCAAAAGGTAGTGGATGCCGTGCCCCACCTCGTGCGCCATGGTGGATACATCGCGCAGGTTTCCGGTGAAGTTCAAAAGCAGGTACGGGGGGAGCGACGGGATCATCCCCATGCAGAAGGCGCCTCCGCTCTTGCCGGGGCGAGGGAGGACGTCGACCCTCTTGCCGGTGAAGAAGGAATCGGCGAGTTCGGCGAACTCGTCGGAGAAGCCGCGGTAGGCAGCGACCGTCATGGCGCGCGCCTCCTCGAAGCTGTACTTGCGGTCGCTCTCGGAGATGGGGGCGTAGACGTCGGTATTCTTCAGGCGCGGGATGCCCAGAAGCTGCGCCTTGAGACGGAAATACTCCTGCGCCAGCGGGTAGTTCTCCTCGGAGACCCGCATCAGGCTTTCTACCACCTCGTCGGGGATCTCGTTACCGAGGTTCGTAGGCTCCATGGGATGGCTGTAGTTTCTAAGCTCCAGCTCCTGGGAGTGGTCCAAGGCGACGTTGTTGAAGACGGCGGAAAACATGATGCCGTTTTCCTCGTGGCGTTTGAGGAAGGTGCCGAAGGCCCTTTCCCTAAGCCCTGCGTCCGGGTGGTGCAAGAGCGCCAGGAGCTCCTCGCCGGTCATCTCCCGCGTCTCTCCTTCCATCTCCAGGGTGTAGCGCAGCGAGGCGGAGACCTCGTCGAAGAGGCGGCAAAACGCCTGCACCCCGGTCAGGCTCTTTTGCGCTAGAAGGCTTTCTTCCCGCTCGGTCAGGGTGTGCTTCTTGAACTTGCGCAAAACCTGCAGGTAGTGGCGGTAGTTTTCCAGCAGCAGGTCGTCCGCAAGCTTCGCGAAGGGCTCCTCCTCCATCTGGATCAGTTCCAGGTCGAAGAAGATCAGCTCCCTCCCCATGGCGTTGCCGAACTCTTCGGCTTTCTGCGACAGCCGCTTGTGCTCGTCGTTCTCGCTGTCCGCGGCGAAGAGAAGGTGGGCGTAGAGCTGAGGCGTCGCCAGCTTCTCCTGCAGGGACTCGTATTGCTTCAGCGCTTCCAGGAGCCCCTCTGCGTCGAGCTCCGCCACCTTTCCGCGGTAGCGCTCGCGAAAGGCGGCCACCTGGCCGGTCCCTTCTTCGAAGGCGCGGGCAAGTTCCGGTGCGGAAGGGGCGGGGTAGAGCGGGGTCGTATCCCAATTGAGGTCGCTTTGCATGGTTTCTCCCTTGATGCTTGGTGAATCGTCAATGATTTCATGGAAATGCAACCGATAGTAATGCATGGGCTAAGCAGTGTCAAGAAAGGGCAGGGCCGCGCCAAGTGGAAGCCATCGTCAAGAGGACAATCCTTTTTCTTGACAACAGTTAGCGGTGCGATAAGAATACTCGTTGTTAAAAAACGCCAATGAAAAGAAAATGCCTCCAGTTCCTCATCGGGACGCCTCCAGCTGCAAAGCGAGGAGGGAGTTGAGATTCCCCGTTTCCGCAGGTGATGCTGATCCCCGAAAAAACAAATGAGAAGGTTGTCCATGGAAAAACTTCTGGTGGTTGAGGCGGAAAAGCCCCTGTGCCTGCAATTGGAATCGGTGCTTTCCCTGGAATACGAAATCGTTGAAGCAGAGGGGCGCTCCGATGCCATGAAGCTCTTCCTGCAGCTTTCCCCGAAGGTGGTGCTCCTTGGCCTCGGCCCGGACCCTGTGGGGGACCCTGAAGGGGTGGTGGGGCTCATGGACGGGATGCTGAAGCTGCGGCCTGGTACCAAGGTCGTGCTGCTCGCCTTGCCCGCGCAGCGGGAAGAGGTGCACTCGGCCTTGCAGCGAGGCGCCTACGACTTCCACTGGAAGCCGGCCGGACTGGCGGAGTTGCAGGTCATCGTCCGGCGTGCCTTTCATCTGAGCGAGGTCGAGGAGCAGCATCTGGCACTGAAGAAGACGCTGGAGCGGACCACAGCGGGGATAGAGGGGATCGCCGGGCAGTGCATGGCGCTAGGCCAGCTCTTCGCGCCCAGGCAAACGGGTCAGCTGCAGGAGACCGGCCTCTCCTACCGGGCGCGCCTGGTGAGGGTCCCGCCCGAGCGGCGGGGTCGCGGGGGCGAGAGCGAGGGGGAGGAGGAGGGCGCCCTGGTGGGGCAGATGACCCTGCGGGAAGCGCGCGACAAGGTGGAGAGGTTGATGGTCGAGGAGGCGGTAGGCAACAGCGGCGGGAACATGACCCGGGCCTCCGAGCTCCTCGGGGTGAGCCGCCCCGCCCTGTACGACCTGATGAAGAAGTACGGCCTCGGCAAGAAGGTGCAGCCGCCGGTCAGATATTGACGGTCATGCCGCCGTCGCGAGGGATCAGCTCGCTGAAGTAGTGGATGGTGTGGAAGCGCTCGGAAAGCGAAGGGACGGAGGTGGAGCTGAAGCGCCCGACATGGATCAGGTAGCCGATGCCGAAAAGCCGCGCCGTCTCCAGGTTGGTCTCGCTGTCCTCCCCGAGCATGCTCCGCGTAGGTATGTACGGTATCACCTGCTGCAGTTTCCCCCAGAAGGCCGGATCCTCCTTGGGAAGTCCCAGGTCGTGGGCCGAGACTATCCCGTCGAAGTAGCTCCCAATCCTAGTTCTGTGCAGCTTCAAGTTGAGCGTCTTACCGTGGGCGTTGGTGACCAGGTACGTCTTCTTCCCGTGCTGGCGCAAAAAGAGCAAGAACTCGGTGACGAAAGGGTGCACCGCAATCAGGTGGTTCAGCTCTTCCTTTAGAACCGGGATGTCGAGCCCCAGCTGCTCGGACCAGTAGTCGAGATCGGTCCAGTTGAGGGTGTTTTCCTGCGAGCGGAACATGCGGTACAGCTTCTCTTTGGCCGCCTGAACGGTGCCTCCGTGTTTCTCGGCGTAGCGCTTGGGGACGTGCTCCACCCAGAAGTGGTCGTCGAAGTGCCGGTCCAAGAGCGTGCCGTCCATGTCCAGCAGTACGGTGTCGATGAGGGTCCAGTCGATTTTCAGGGGGAGGGGCATGTGGGGTCTTCCTCGGCAGGCGGATCGGCTGGAGCCGATCCGCCTGATGCTGCTCTTTACGCCTTGGCCTTGACGAACGCCTTGATCTTCTCCTGGTCGGGCGCCATCAGCTCGCAGCGGGTCTCTTTCCCCACCAGGGCCGCCAGCGCCGGGGGGAGCGGGGGAGGGGAGCCTACGGCGCGCTCGACGGCATCCCCGAATTTCGCGGGGTGCGCCGTGGCGAGGCAGACGACCCTCGGGTGACCCGGCGCGCATTCCAGGGCGCCGCGCACGCCGACCGCGGTGTGGGGGTCGAGGAGGTAGCCGGTTTCGCGGTTGAAGGAGGCGATGGTATCCAGGGTCTTCTGCTCGTCCACCGTGCAGCTCATGAACTCCGCCTGCACCCTTAGCACCTGCTCCTTGGTGAACGCGATCCTGCCGGTCGACTGCAGTTCGGCGAAGGCGCTGCAGACCTTCTCCGGGTTCTCGTCCCAGAGGTAGTAGAGGTAGCGCTCAAGGTTCGAGGCGAGCTGGATGTCCATGGAGGGGGAGACGGTCTGCACCACCTTGCCGAGCGAATAGTCGCCGGTTTGCACGAAGCGGGCGAGGATGTTGTTCTCGTTGGTGGCCAAAAGCAGCTTCTCCACCGGGAGCCCCATCCTTTTCGCGAGGTAGCCGGCGAAGATGTCGCCGAAGTTGCCGGTGGGGACGGAGAAGATCACCTCTTTTTGCTCCGGGAGCCTACCCCAGGCGTAGAAGTAGTAGACCACCTGGGCCAAAACGCGCGCCCAGTTGATCGAGTTCACCGCGCCGAGCGCGTACTCCTTCTTGAACTGCAGGTCGTTGAAGAGGGTCTTCACGATGTTCTGGCAGTCGTCGAAGGTCCCCTCCACCGCGACGTTGTGCACGTTCTCGTCGAGCACGCTGGTCATCTGCAGCGCCTGGATCGGCGAGGTCTTCAGGTGCGGATGCAGGATGAAGATGTTGATGTTCTCCTTGCCGCGCACCCCGGCGATGGCCGCGCTCCCGGTGTCGCCCGAGGTGGCGCCGAGGATGTTCATCTTCTCCCCGCGCTCCTTCAAAAGGTATTCGAAGAGATTCCCCAGAAGCTGCAGCGCCACGTCCTTGAAGGCGAGGGTGGGGCCGTGGAAGAGCTCCAATATGTAGACGCCGTCCTTTTGCACCAGCGGGGTGGTCTCCTCGTGCTCGAAGCTGCCGTAGGAACGGTCGATGAGCGCCTTCAGGTCGAAAGCCGGTATGTCGGTGGCGAAAAGGGAGATGACATTGAAGGCGAGTTCGCGGTAGGGGAGCTTGGACCATGCGGCCAGGGTGCTGCGGTCGAGCTGCGGGATCGATTCCGGAAGAATCAGCCCGCCGTCGGTGGCAAGTCCCATCATGACCGCGTCCTTGAAACCGACCGGCGCTATCTTTCCCCTGGTGCTTATGTATTTCATGTGGATTCTCTTTCTGCTGTAGGTGGTTTTGCCGTTTCGGCAACGTCAATATATAGCAGTTAAAAGTTTAAAAGTGAAGCGATTGCTGGCCGGGCAGTATTTGGGCGAGCCCTGAAGTCCCTCATCCTTTCCTGGACTGACACTGCAACGACTGTCGCAGGCACAGCGAAAGAGAGCTATCGGTGCAGGCAAGGTAGCGACAGAAGTAAAATAAGTCCATGCAATATTAAATATGCCTCATTGACCTCGCGCCATCGTCTTTGGCGCCGGTTATCTTGCACAGGCAAAATGACCGCTCTATCAGCCGTCGACGCGGCTCGAAATGCTGGAAAACGGCCGAGTTTTCCAAAAAAAGCGCTTGCATAAAGAACTCTTCCATGCTAAATATTGGGCACATGTTAACGTTCACTCAAAAGTGAGCTCCTCCGGCTCGCTTTTTTTTATGGGAAATCCTTGAGATGGCGAAGGTCGACGTAGTAGAAAGAGTAACTGAGATTATTGCGGAAGTGGGCGCCCCGCTCGGCATCGAACTGGTCGACCTGGAGTACAAGCGCGAGGGGCGCGATATGGTGGTGCGGGTTTTCCTGGAGAAGCGGGAAGGGGGCATCAACCTGGACGACTGCGCCGACGTGAGCCGGCAGCTCTCCGACATCCTCGACGTGGAAGATTTCATGCCGGAGCGTTACACGCTGGAGGTTTCCTCCCCCGGCATATGCCGACCGCTGAAGAAGGTGGCGGATTACGAGCGTTTCCTCGGGCACCTGATTAAGGTGAAGACCTTCGAGATGCTCGCCGACGAAGCTGGCAACAAGCGCAAGACCTTTACCGGGAAGCTCACCGGCATAGCGGACGGCGTGATCGGCATCGATCTCACCGAGGGGCAGCACGCCCGCGTCCCTTTGGACAAGGTGGCCAAGGCGAACCTGGAATTCGAATTCTAAAAATTGACTATACCTAGCAAGTGAAGGAGACCGTGACGTGGAAACAAGCTTTAACCTCAAGCACACGATCGACCAGATCGTAAAAGAGAAGGGGATCGATAAGAGCATTGTAGTGGAGGCGCTGGAGCAGGCTGTCCTCACCGCTGCCAACAAGAAGTTTCGCAATACCCGCGACCTTGAGGCGCACTACAATCCCGAGGAAGGCGAGGTGGAGCTGTTCGAATTCGTTACCGTCGTGGAAGAGGTGCAGGATTCCTATCGCGAGATTGAGCTGGACGAGGCGCGCGAGGAGGATCCTGAGGTAGAGATCGGCGACTCCATCGGCATGAAGATGGACGCTTCCGGCTTCTCCAGGATCGCCGCCCAGACCGCAAAGCAGGTGATCATCCAGCGCGTGCGCGAGGCCGAGCGCGAGACCATCTTCAACGAGTTCATGGAGCGCCAGGGGGAGATCGTCAACGGCGTGGTGCGCCGCTTCGAGAAGGGTGACCTGATCGTCGACCTGGGTCGCGCCGAGGCGCTTTTGCCGCACAAGGAGCAGGCCCCGCGCGAGGTCTACCGTCAGGGGGACCGCGTCAAGGCGCTCATCACCGAGATCCGCATGACCACCAAGGGGCCGCAGATCATGCTCTCCCGCACCCATCCCACCATGCTCGCCAAGCTTTTCGAAGCGGAGGTGCCGGAAATCGCGGAGGGGATCGTCGAGATCAAGAGCGTGGTGCGCGAGCCGGGCGGGCGCGCGAAGATCGCCGTCTACTCGCATGACTCCGACGTCGACCCGGTCGGCGCCTGCGTCGGCATGAGGGGATCCCGCGTGCAGAACGTGGTCTCCGAGCTGCGCGGCGAGAAGATCGACATCATCCCCTGGAGCGAGGATATCGCCCGCTTCGCCTGCAACGCGCTGGCTCCCGCCGTGGTGACCAAGGTGTACGTCGACGAAGAGGATTACGCCATGGAGGTGATCGTGGCGGACGACCAGCTTTCGCTTGCCATCGGCAAGCGCGGCCAGAACGTGCGCCTGGCGGCGAAGCTTACCGGCTGGAAGATCGACATCAAGAGCGAGACCCGCATGGCCGAGGCCGAGCTGCAGCAGTTTGCCTCCTACGACGGCACCGAGGTGGAAGAGGAGCCGGCCGAAGAGGCGACGGAAGCCCAGCCGCAGGTCGAGGCCGAAGAGGAGATCTAGCGCAGCATGCCCAAGGCCAACCCGCAAAGAAGCTGCCTCGCCTGCCGTGAGACCAAGGACAAGGGGAGCCTGCTTCGCCTGGTGCTGGCCCCGGACGGCACGGTAGTCCCCGACCTGCAGCAGAAACTTCCCGGACGCGGTGCCTATACCTGCATGAAGGGGAGCTGCCTCAAGCAGGCGGCGCAAAAAAGGCAGTTCGGCCGCGGCTTCAAAACCGAGGTCGCCCAGGTCGACCCGGAAGGGCTGGCGCGGCAGGTAGTAGAAAAGCTCGAGGAGCGGATAGCCTCCTACCTCTCCCTGGCCAACAAGGCCGGGAAGATCGTCTCGGGCTCGGACCAGGCGCTGGAGAAGCTGAAAAAGAGCGGAGCCGGGATCCTCTTTCTGGCCACAGACATCTCCGCCGACATCGGGGAGAAGTTCCGCGCCGTCGCGAAGCTTAGGGGGGTACCGTGCGTCTCCCTGTTCACCAAGGAACGCCTCGGGGCGCTTTTGGGCAAAGAGCTTAGGAGTGTCCTCGTGGTGACGGAGAGCGGCTTTGTCGGGTCTATTGAATTGGAAATTGAAAAGTACAGGAACTTCTTTGAGGAGGAGCGTGAGTAGATGAGCAAAACCCGCGTATATGAGCTGGCGCAGCAGATGGGGATAGACAATAAAGAGCTTATGGCAAGGCTGGCCGACGCTGGTGTGTCGGTAAAGAACCATATGGCGGTCCTTGAGGATTCGGATATCAAGGCGCTGTCCGCCCCTGCGCAGACACCCCACAAAGAAGTCTCCCAGGAGGAAGTCCGGGTCAAGCCGACCCTGATCCGCCGCCGGGCCAAGGCCGTCGAGCCTGAGGCCGCTTCCGCCGAAGCCGCATCCGCTCCCGCGGCTCAGGAAGAGGCCCCGCAAAAGGCCGAGCCCGAGAAGGTCGAGGCCGAGAAGGCTGAGCCCCCCAAGCCGCGCCAGGCAGAACCGGTCCGCGCCCGCATCATAGAGGCTGCGCCCGTGCCTAAGCCCGCAGCGGCACCCGCCGAGGCAGCGAAGCCCGAGAAGGAAAAACCGGCCGAGCCGGCACCCGTTGCCGCCGCACCCAAGGCTGCGGAAGCTCCGGCGGCACCCGCCGCGGAAGCCGCCCCCGCGGCCCCGGCACCGGCAGAAGCCCCGGTAGCTAAGCCGGCAGCGAAGCCGGAAGCGCCCGCCCCGGCAGTACCCGCGGCGCCGGTAGCGGCAGCCTCCGCCGAGGCCCAGGCCCCCGCCAAGGCCGAAGAGCAGGAGCCCGAAAAGGCGACCCCCACCAGGGCAAGGATCTTGGGGCGGGTCGAGATCCCGATTCCCGCGCAGCGCCCCGCCGAGCGCCGCGAATACCAGCGCACCGCCCCGGGCGAGCGCCCCGCGCCGCGCCCCGGCATGCCGCGCGGCGTCGAGCGCCCCGGCACCGAGCGCCCCGCGCCCCGACCGGGTGGGCCGCGTCCCGCCGGCGCCCCTGGCCGTCCCGGCGAGCGTCCGACCACCGGCCGCCCCGGCGGACCCACCGGCGGGCGTCCTGATCGTCCCGCACCGCTTGCTCCGATAGATGCGCCGCCGCTTCTGGGCGACGACCGCCGCAAAGGGAGAAAGCCGGCCCCTGCCGGCGGCACCGACTACGCCAAAAACGGCAAGAAGGGCGCACCCGCCGCAGCAGGGAAGGGGAAGAAGGACAGTTTCAAGGACATCCTCGACAAGCGCGAGCGCGTTTTCGAGCCAGGCCCCCGTTCCAAGGGGAAAAAGGGTAAATACGAGAAGGTCCAGATCGGCAAGAAGACCGAGATCACGGTCCCGAAGGCTATCAAAAGGATCATCAAGATCTCCGAGTCCATCACCGTGGGCGAACTCGCCAAGAGGATGGGGATCAAGGCCACCGACCTGATCCGCGCGCTGATGAAGCTCGGGGTCATGGCCACCATCAACCACCCGCTCGACTTCGATACCGCAACCCTTCTCGCCACCGACTTCGGCTACGAGATCGAGAACGTGGCGCTCGACGTGGACGAGATCCTGGAGGCGGAGCCCGATGCGCCTGAGTCCCTGCTGAAGCGTCCGCCGGTCGTCACCATCATGGGTCACGTCGACCACGGCAAAACCTCGCTTCTGGACGCCATCCGCGAAGCCAACGTCATAGCAGGCGAGGCCGGCGGCATCACCCAGCATATCGGCGCCTACGACGTCGAGTTGAAGGGGAGGAAGATCACCTTCCTCGATACCCCGGGCCACGAGGCGTTCACCGCCATGCGCGCCAGGGGGGCCAAGGTCACCGACATCGTCATCCTGGTGGTGGCGGCGGACGACGGCGTCATGCCGCAGACCCGCGAGGCGGTGAACCACTCCAAAGCTGCCGGCGTTCCCATCATCGTGGCGATCAACAAGATCGACAAGCCGGAGGCGAGCCCCGGCAAGGTGAAGCAGGAACTGATGGAGTTCGGTCTTGTGTCAGAGGAGTGGGGGGGCGAGACCATCTTCGTCGAGGTCTCCGCCAAGAAACGGATCAACCTGGAGTCGCTTCTGGAGATGGTTCTCTTGCAGGCCGACGTTCTGGAACTTAAGGCCAACCCGGACAAGGCCGCCCGCGGCACCATCGTCGAGGCGAAGCTGGACAAGGGGCGCGGCCCGGTCGCGACCGTCCTGGTCCAGGAAGGGACGCTGAAAAGCGGCGACTACTTCGTGGCCGGGGTCCACTACGGACGCGTCCGTGCCATGCAAAACGACCGCGGGGACAAGGTGCTTGCCGCGGGCCCGGCCATGCCGGTCGAGGTCATCGGCTTCAACGGGGTTCCCGACGCAGGCGACATCTTCGTGGCCATGGGCGACGAGAAGCAGGCGAAAGAGATCGCCAACCACCGCCAGATGAAGCTGCGCGAGTCCGAACTCGCCAAGCACAGCAAGCTCTCCCTGGAGCAGCTCTACGAGAAGATCCAGAAGGGCGAGGTGAAGGACCTGAACACCATCGTCAAGGGGGACGTGCAGGGTTCGGTCGAGGCCGTGGCCGAGTCGCTCAGAAAGCTCACCACCGATGCCATCCGCCTCAACGTGCTGCACGCCTCGGTCGGCGCCATCACGGAGACCGACGTCAACCTGGCCAGCGCCTCCAACGCCATCATCCTCGGCTTCAACGTCCGTCCCGAGGTCAAGGCGGCGGCGCTCGCCGAGAAGGAAGGGGTCGACGTCAGGCTCTACAACATCATCTACGACGCGGTGGACGACATCAAGAAGGCGATGGAAGGGCTCCTGGAGCCGACCTTCAAAGAGAAGTACCTGGGGCGCGCCGAGATCCGCGAGGTGTTCTCGGTACCCAAGGCCGGCATGGTCGCAGGTTCCTACGTCACCGACGGCAAGATCGTCAGAAACGCCCAGGTCCGCCTTCTGCGCGACAACATGGTGGTCTACGAAGGGAAGCTGGGAAGCCTGCGCCGCTTCAAGGACGACGTGAAGGAAGTGGCCACCGGCTACGAGTGCGGCATGTCCCTGGAGAACTACAACGACCTCAAAATCGGCGACATCTTCGAGTGCTTCGAGATGGAGAAGGTAGCCGGCAAGCTGTAGCACCACGACAAAACGGGGAGAGCGGCGTCCCGCGTCCGGCATCCGGCCGCGGAAGGCCCTCTCCCCTTAACCGTTTGCGCCTTGGTTTTTTCCCGGGCAGATCAGAGAGAAAAAGAAAATGGTAAAGCGTTCAGACAAGGTCGGAGAGCAGATCCACAAGATCATCTCCGAACTCCTCATCAAGGGGCTCAAGGACCCGCGCATCGGGTTTCTCACCATCACCGGCGTCAAGATGACCCCGGACCTCAGGCAGGCGACGGTGTACTTCACCGTACATGGCAGCGACGAGGACAAAAAGAACAGCGAGGCGGGGCTCAACTCCGCCAAAGGTTACATCCGCAAGGAGATCGGGCAGGCGCTCAAGATGCGCTTCGTTCCCGAGGTCCTGTTCAAGTACGACACATCCCTGGATTACGGCCAGCATATCGAATCGATTCTGAAGGAGATAGGGGCAACGGATGACGGCGAGCAAAGCTGAGATAACCCGGATACTGGCGGAGATCGACAACGGCTCCAGCTTCCTGATCACCAGCCACGAGAGTCCCGACCCGGACGCGGTCGGCTCGTCGCTTGCCCTTGCCAATTACCTCTCCGGGCGCGGCAAGGACGTCACCGTGTACCTGAGCGATCCGGTCCCGGACAACTGCTCCTTCCTCCCCATGGCGGACCAGGTCTATGCGGAAATGCCGGAGCGGGACTTCGACGTCTGCTTCGTCCTCGACGTGGGGGAGTTCCGCAGGGCGGGAAAGGCGGTCACCGGCAACAAGAGGATCGGCCGCTTCATCAACATCGACCACCACTTGGGGTGCGAGAACTTCGGAGTCTGCAACCTGATCGATCCCCAGGCGAGCGCCACCGCGGCCCTCATCCACCGGATCATCAAGGCGGCCGGCGACGAGGTGGATTATCCCGCTGCGCTTTGCATCTACACCGCCATCCTTTCCGACACCGGGAGCTTCCACTACTCCAACTCCGACCCCGAGGCGTTCGCCATCGCCGGCGAGATGATCGGCAAGGGGGTCAACGCCTGGGACGTGAACGAGAACCTCTACGAGAGCGAGCCGCTGCAGCGTATCGCGCTCCTCGCACTGGCGCTTTCCGATCTCACCGTCTCCCCCTCCGGGGAGTACGCCTCGGTCACCGTCACTCTCGACATGTACGAGAAGACCGGCGCCACCGCCCAGGACACCGACCGCTTCATCAACTACCCCCGCTCCATCAGGGGAGTGCAGGTGGCGCTCTTTTTCCGCCAGATCGAGGAGGGGCTTTTCAAGGTCGGCTTCAGGTCCAAGGGGAAGGTGGACGTCTCCGCCGTATCCGCCTCCTTCGGCGGCGGCGGGCATCATAACGCCGCCGGCTGCACCGTGAAGGGGACCTTGGCCGAGGTGAAGGCCCTGGTCTTCGACCGACTGGAGCAGATGCGCTGATGCTGAACGGCTTTTTCGTGATAGACAAGCCGGCCGGTGTCACCTCCCATGACATCGTGTTTAAGGTGCGTCGCGCCATCAACCAGAAAAAAGTGGGGCACACCGGAACGCTCGACCCCTTCGCCACAGGCGTCCTGCCAGTTGCCGTAGGCGAGGGGACCAAGGCGATCCAGTTCCTGGACGAGTCGGAGAAGGAGTACCGCGCCGTAATGAGGCTCGGTATCGCCACCGATACCCAGGACCTGACCGGCCAGGTGCTCTCCGAGCGCGACTGGTCGCAGTTGGAAGCAGCCGACCTGAAGCGGCTGGTGCCGCAGTTCCTGGGGCTCCAAAAGCAGATGCCTCCCATGTTCTCCGCCATAAAGCAGGGGGGCGTTCCGCTTTACAAACTGGCGCGTAAGGGAATCGAGGTGGAGCGCGAGGCGCGCGAGGTGGAAATCCACTCGCTTAGCTTTGACTGGATCCGGCTTCCCGAGGCATGCTTCACCGTTACCTGCTCGCGCGGCACCTATGTCAGGACCCTTGCCTGCGACATCGGCGAGGCGCTTGGCTGCGGGGCGCACCTGTTGGAGCTGCGGCGCACGAGGAGCGGCCTTTTTCGCGAAAAAGACGCCATCAGCATCGAGGCGCTGGCCGAGGCGGTCAACCAGGAGGGCCTGCTTCTCCCGCTGGACCGGGCGCTCGACCACCTGCGGAGGCTGGAGCTGTCCGAGGCGGGGGGAAGGAAAGTGCAAAACGGCGTGGTGCCGTCAGCTGCGGATTTCGCCGGGGCGACTGGAGAGTTCCAGCAGGGCGAACAGGTGCGACTCTATCAGGGGGAGCGCTTTGCTGCAGTAGCCGAGTACGACATGCTCAAAGGACTGCGATTGGCTCGTGTATTCAACTAGTATTATGCTTTACAGCCAGTACTTTCTATGGTACAAAGTTCGGATGTTTCACCTGCCGCGGCTTTACCTCGGCGCTGGCAGAATCTATAACAAGGAAGTATGAAGGGGGAAAATTAAATGCTGGTAACTGAAAAGAAGCAGGAAATCGTCAATGCTCACAAGCTGCATGACTCTGATACGGGCTCTCCTGAAGTGCAGATCGCGCTTCTCTCTGAGCGTATCACCTATCTGACTGAGCACTTCAAGACCCACAAAAAGGACCATCACAGCCGCCGCGGTCTGCTGAAGATAGTCGGTCAGAGAAGGGGTCTTCTCGACTACCTGAAAAAGAAAGATGTGGAGAGATACAAGGCCATCATCGCTAAACTCGGTATCAGAAGGTAAAGTAAGGAAAAGGCAACATACCTTTGCGGGTATGTTGCCTTTCACATTAGTCACTTAAGGGCCTTGTGCCCTTTTTCTTGTTGGGGGCGTGGATAAAACCGCCTTGTGGGCTTGCCCGGCTCGCAGGACGCTTTTATCGGCGGCCCCAACACCAACCGTAAAAAAGTTTAAATCGGAGGCCGAAGAATGGTACACACCGTACAGGCAGAATGCTGTGGCAAGACAATCACAATCGAAACGGGAAAGATCGCGAAGCAGGCAAGCGGCGCAGTCATGATCAAAAGCGGCGACACCATGGTGCTTGTCACCGCCGTCGCCATGAAGAGCGCCAAGGAAGGGCAGGGCTTCTTCCCGCTCACCGTCAACTACCAGGAGAAGGCGTACGCGGGCGGCCGCATCCCCGGGTCCTTCTTCAAGCGCGAGGGGCGTCCCTCCGACAACGAGACCCTGACCTGCCGTCTCATCGACCGCCCGATCCGTCCGCTGTTCCCGGAGAACTTCCTTAACGACACCCAGATCATGGCGACCGTGGTTTCGGCCGACAAGGACAACGACCCCGGCATCCTCTCCATGATCGGCGCCTCCGCGGCCCTGATGGTCTCCGACGTACCCTTCGCCGGCCCCATCGCCGGCGTCAAGGTCGGCCGCGTGGACGGCCAGTTCATCGCCAACCCGACCGCGGAGCAGGAAGAAAAGAGCGACCTCGAGATCGTGATCGCCGCCAGCCAGGACGCAATCCTGATGGTGGAAGGTTCCGCCTCCGAGGTTTCCGAGGACGACCTGCTGGAAGCCATTTTCTTCGGCCACAAAGCGGTGCAGCCGGTCCTCGCCGCCCAGCTCGAGCTCGCCAAGAAAGTCGGCACCCCGAAACGCGAAATCCCGGCTCCGGTGGTGAACCAGGAGCTGAAGGCCCGCGTTGACGCTCTCGCCAAAGAAGGGATGAAACAGGCGGTCCGCATCAAGACCAAGGTGGAGCGCCATGTTGCCATCGACGCCATCGCCGACGAGACCGTGGCGGCTCTTGCCGCTGAGTTCGAGGGGGCCGAGAAAGAAATCAAAGGGTTCATCGAAGACCTCGAGTACGACCTCGTGCGTGAGCACATCATCAAGGACGGCCAGAGGATCGACGGCCGCGACACCAAGACCATCCGCAACATCTCCACCGAGGTTGGCCTGTTGCCGCGCGCGCACGGCTCCGCCCTTTTCACCCGCGGCGAGACCCAGTCCATCGTGGCGGCGACCCTCGGCACCTCGGTCGACGAGCAGCGCATCGACTCGCTCTACGGCGACTCCCGCAAGAAGTTCATGCTGCACTACAACTTCCCTCCGTACTCCGTCGGCGAGACCAGCTTCCGCCTCGCTCCGGGGCGCCGCGAGATCGGCCACGGCATGCTCGCCGAGCGCGCCCTGCAGCAGGTGCTCCCGAAGCATGACGACTTCCCCTACACCATCAGGATCGTTTCCGACATCACCGAGAGCAACGGCTCCTCCTCGATGGCGACTGTCTGCGGCGGCTCGCTGTCCATGATGGACGCAGGCATCCCGATCAAGGCGCCGGTTGCCGGCATCGCTATGGGCCTCATCAAGGAAGGCGACGATTTTGCCATCCTCTCCGACATCCTCGGCGACGAAGACCACCTGGGCGACATGGACTTCAAGGTGGCCGGTACCGCCGAAGGCGTCACCGCGCTGCAGATGGACATCAAGATCTGCGGCGTCACCCGCGAGATCATGAGCGCGGCGCTGGCTCAGGCCAAGGCAGGCAGGATCCACATCCTGGGCGAGATGGCCAAGACCATCGCGGCATCGCGCGGCGACCTCTCCGCCTTCGCGCCCCGCATCACCACCATCTGGGTCAAAGTCGACAAGATCCGCGACGTCATCGGAAGCGGCGGCAAGAACATCAGGAGCGTCACCGAAGCGACCGGCGTCTCCATCGACATCGACGACACCGGCAAGATCAACATCGCTTCCACCAACAAGGAAGCCTGCGACCTCGCCATCAAGATGATCAGGAACCTCACCGCCGAGGCCGAGGAAGGGAAGCTCTATATGGGCACCGTCAAAAAGATCATGGAATTCGGCGCCTTCGTGGAGATCTTCCCGGGAACCGACGGCCTGGTCCACGTCTCCGAGCTCGACACCGAGCGCGTCAAGAACGTGAGCGACATCCTCAAAGAGGGCGACAAGGTCCTGGTCAAGTGCATCGGCATCGACAAGCAGGGCAAGATCAAGCTCTCCCGTAAAGAGGCTCTGGGACTGACTTTCACCGAATAATCCTTCTCATTTGAAAGCTGGCAATTTATGGCAATCCGGGTATAGTTCTAGCCATGATTAAAAAGACCATTCTAAATAACGGGATACGCGTCATCACCGAGCGTATCCCGTATGCCAGCTCGGTATCGATCGGTATCTGGGTCGCCAACGGCTCCCGCCATGAACGGCGGGAGTCCAACGGCGTCGCCCATTTCATCGAGCACCTTCTCTTCAAGGGGACCGAACGGCGCTCCTCCCTCGACATAGCCCGCGAGATCGACTCGGTGGGGGGCGTCTTGAACGCCTTCACCAGCCGCGAGTATGTCTGCTACTACGCCAAGGTCCTCGACAAGTTCCTCCCCAAGGCCGTCGACCTTCTCACCGACATCTTCCTCCATTCCACCTTCGACCCCGAAGAGATCGAAAAGGAGCGCCGCGTGGTGCTCCAAGAGATCAACATGATGGAAGACACACCCGACGACCTGATCCACGACCTGTTTCACCAGCATTTCTGGAAGGGGCACCCCTTGGGGATGTCCATCCTGGGCGACGCCGAAAGCGTCACCGGCCTCTCCCGCGACTCGATCATCGCCTACAAAGAGCAGATGTACCGCTCCGACGACGTCATCGTGACCGCCGCCGGCAACCTTACCCACGATAAGCTGACCGCTCTCCTGGAGGAGTACCTCCACTGCGTCCCCTCCGGCAACGGCAGGACCGAGTCGGCGCCTCCGGTATACGAGCGGAGGATCGAGCTGGTCGAGAAGGACCTGGAGCAGATCCACGTCTGCCTCGGCCTCAAAGGGGTGCAGCAAAGCCACCCTCAGCGCTACGACGCCTTCATCATGAACGCCATCCTGGGGGGCTCGATGAGTTCCCGGCTCTTCCAGGAAGTGCGCGAGAAAAGCGGCCTTGCCTACTCCGTCTATTCCTACATCGCCTCCCACGCCGACGCCGGTTCGCTGGTGGTCTACGCCGGCGCGAGCCCCGAAAACCAGGCTGAACTCCTCGAGATCATGCTGCGCGAGATCGGGCGCTTCAAAAGAGAACCGGTCCCGGCCGAGCAGCTGGACGGCGCCCGCGAGCAGCTCAAGGGAAACCTCCTTCTCTCCCTGGAATCCAGCGACAACCGCATGTCGCGCCTTGCCAAGAACGAGATCTACTTCGGCACCCCGCTGCCGCTCTCCGAGATCATGGAGGGGTTCGACCGGGTAACCGCCGAGAGCATCCAGTCCCTCGCCGTAGACATCCTCGACAATTCCGCGCTGACCCTGGTCATGCTGGGTCGGATCGGCACGCCTTCTTTCAAAGCTTCGGACATAAACGTCTGATATGGGGAACCTCCCTGTCCGAATAAAGAGGCTGAGAGCGACTCCGCTGCCGGTCTACATGACCGAGCACGCTGCCGGCGTCGACCTCTGCGCGTCGCTTTCCGCCGATTTCGTGCTGGCGCCGGGCGAGAGGGCACTGGTACCCACCGGGCTTGCCATAGAACTCCCGCCGGGGTTCGAGGCGCAGGTGAGGCCCAGAAGCGGGCTCGCTTTACGCCACGGCATCGCGCTCGTCAATTCGCCGGGAACCATCGACGCCGACTACCGCGGCGAGATCGGGGTGATCCTGATCAACCTGGGGAGCGAGCCGTTCACGGTGAGCGACGGCGAGCGCATCGCCCAGATGGTCTTTGCCCGCTGCGAGCGCGCCGAGTTCGTCGAGGTCGAGGAACTGGGCGACACCGCGCGCGGCGCCGGCGGCTTCGGGCACACGGGGAGATAGAGAAAAAAGCAGATAGAGATTAAGATTGAGACTAAGACTAAGACTAAGACTAAGACTAAGACTAAGACTCTGTGTCTCATATTGCTCTCTCAATAATCCCTTCTTCCTACAACCACATCCTGCCGGCGGTCTTGCCGGGCAGCCGCGTCACCCATTCTTGAACAACCATCGGGGGCAGGCACATGAAAGATCCTCGCTTAAGACAATTCGCTGAAGTCCTGGTCGATTACTCGGCACGCGTACAGAAAGACGACGTGGTGCTCATCTCCTGCGCCGGCACCGAAGGCGCGCCTTTGGTCAAGGAGCTCTACGCGCTCTGCCTGGAGCGGGGCGCCAAGTACGTCGAGTACGAGTTCACCATCCCCGACATCAACCGCTACTTCTACAACCTGGCCAGCGCCGAGCAGCTCTCCTACTTCCCCCAGCACAAGCTGGACTTCATGAAGCAGGCGAACGTCTACATCGGGCTCACCGCGTCGGACAACTCCATGGTGATGGCCAAGGCGAAGCAGGCCAGCATGATCGCCTGGTCCAAGGTGGTGCGCCCCATCATCGACCAGCGCGTGAAGCACACCCGCTGGGTGATCACCCGCTATCCGACCCAGTCGGCAGCCCAGGAAGCGCGCATGAGCCTTGACGAGTACGAGGATTACCTCTTCGCGGCCTGCTGTATGGATTGGGAGGAGGAGTCGAGGAAGCAGGATGCGCTGAAAGCATGCGTGGACGCGGCGGACCGGGTGCGCATCAAGGCCTCGGACACCGATCTCTCCTTCAGCATCAAGGGGCTTCCCGGCATCAAGTGCGACGGGCGCCTCAACATCCCGGACGGCGAGGTTTTCACCGCGCCGGTGCGCGATTCGGTGCAGGGGTACATCACCTACAACTGCCCCACCGTGTACCAGGGGAAGGAGTTCAACAACATCCGCCTCGAGTTCGAGAACGGCCGCATCGTCCGCGCCAACTCGCCGGGAATGGACGAGGAGCTGAACCGGATCCTCGACACCGACGATGGGGCGCGTTACGTCGGCGAATTCGCCATCGGCGTCAACCCGAAGATCACGGTGCCGATGCGCAACATCCTTTTCGACGAGAAGATCTTCGGCTCCATCCACTTCACGCCCGGGCAGGCCTACGACGAATGCGACAACGGCAACCGATCCGCAGTGCACTGGGACATGGTGAAGATACTGGCCGGCGACGGCGAGCTGTGGTTCGACGACATCCTGATCCAGAAGGACGGGCTCTTCGTCCACGAGCCCCTGCTCGGTCTTAACCCGTAGGCTGGCAGTAGGCACGCTCTTTTAGTAACGGCCGCTCACGCGGCAGACAGAGGTGCAGCGGATTGACTCAATTCGCTTATTCTGATAGATTCAAGGCTGTTAAAAAACGACGGAGAAACAGATGGCACCCATTCATGCACAGTTCAAGCAGATCCTCTCTCTTCTGGAAATCGTTCCGGTACGTCGTGACGCGCAGTCTGTCACTGTGTCGGAGGGGATCGTATAGGCTTAAACAGCATGTTTTCCCAAAGCCCCCCACCGACACAGTCAGTGGGGGGCTTTTTTTATGGAGCTTTGTCATGATTCCCTTGTTAAAGCCTACCAACTGGAGGCCGCACGTCGCCTTGGATGTCGGAACCGCAACTACGCGCATAGCTGCAGGGAGCCGGTTGATGGAACAACCGTCGATGATCGGCAGGAAAAGGGCTCTTAGCGGTGGGGTGGTGGTAGACGGGGAGACGGCATGGCATATCCTGAAGCCGCTGCTGGATCGCGCCCGGGTCTGCGGCATCGTCAAGCCCTGCGTCCTGGCCTGCGCTCCCAGCGACGCGCGTTATGAAGAACGGCAGCTGCTGGTCGACTCCATCATGAGATCCGGGGCAGCATCGGCCGCTGTGATCCCCGAACCGCTTGCTGCCGCGATCGGCGCAGGTATCGACGTTTCCTCGCCCTACGCCAGGATGGTGGTGGATATAGGCGAAGGCGTCACCGACTGCGCGATCATCAGCTCCAGCGAAATCCGCGCTTGCTGCGCGGTCAGGATCGGGTGCGCCCGGATGCGCTCGGCCATCGTGAAGAACATCGGCGGCGAGTACGGCGACGACCTCGCCGACGACCTGATGCGCCGCTTTGGCCTTGCCCGATCTCCGGAAGACGCAGGGAGCGTCGCGGTCGCGGCATCGATCGAACTGGTGCTGGAAGAGATCGCCGCAAAGCTCTCCTTGTTCGTGCGGGATCTCCCTGCGGAAATGGGATGCGACGTCATCGACAGCGGGATCTGCCTGACCGGCGGCGGCGCTCTCATCCCCGGGGTGCGACGCTATCTTGAAGAGCGGATCGGCATCAGCATCTGCGTTGCCGACAACCCGCGCCACTCCGTGGTCGAGGGGGCGCGAGCGATACTGCCGGTCATGCTGATGCTGAACCGTTGGCACTGATTCCCCGCTGCTTGACGGCGGCAATACTACATCGAGGAGGTTTCACCATGAAAAATACCCAGAAGGCGCAACGGCACGTAGTCGTAACCGACTTCGACATGGAGCGTCTGGAGGCTTTGATCGACAAGGCGCGCTCCACCCAGACGCGGGACAGCAAGAACCTGCAAGAACTGGCGGAGGAACTGGTCCGGGCTGAAGTGGTTGATCCGGCGGGCATCCCTCCCGACGTGATCACCATGAATTCGAAGGTTTGCCTGCAGGATCTCGATTCCAAGGAAGAGTTGGTTTACACGCTCGTCTTCCCCAACGAGGCGGATCTGGCCAGCGGCAAGATCTCGATTCTGGCACCGGTCGGTACCGCGATGATCGGCTTTAGAACCGGAGACAGCATCACCTGGCCCGTACCTGGAGGGATGAAGAATCTGAAGGTGAAGAAGATTCTCTATCAGCCTGAAGCGGCAGGGGATTACCATCTGTAGGAAGTTCGCGCGGCTTCTTCGCGGCAGGCGGGAAGGAACAGCTTCTTGCCTGTTCTTGCAGACAGCGCGGCATGGCTGGATCAGGGGAGTCCGAGGAAAGGATGTAGCGGCAACGAGGCCGAACAGCTAAGATCAATGGTGGACGGGGCCACGTTTATATATTATATATAACACCGCCCTGAGACTGTGGTGCGCCGACGCGAACTATGGTGGACGACATCCTGATCCAGAAGACGCCCCACTTGGTCCATGCGCTTCTTCTGAGATTAAACCCGGTGACTAGACATGCTCCTGGAAATAAATCCCGACAATCCGCAGCCGCGGCTGGTAGCCAAGGTGGTGGAGATCCTGAAAAACGGAGGCGTGGTTGCCTACCCCACCGATACCACCTACGGCATCGGCTGCAGCATCTTCAGCAAGAAGGGAATCGAGCGGATCTACCAGGTCAAACAGCGCGACCGCAAGAAACCCTTTTCCTTCATCTGCTCGGACATATCCGAGATCTCGCGCTACGCCAGGGTCTCCAACTACGCCTTCAAGCAGCTGCGCCGGCTGCTGCCTGGCCCGTACACCTTCGTCCTGGAGGCGAACAGCGTGGTGCCGGACCTGGTCACGACCAAGCAGAGAACGGTCGGCATACGCATGCCCGACAACAACATCTGCCTTGCCATCGTGAAGGAGTTGGGCCACCCCATCGTCACCACCAGCGCCAACCTATCCGGAGAAGACCCCATCGGCAATCCCTGGCAGGTCGAGCACGAACTCGGGAAACTCCTTGATCTCGTGGTCGACGGCGGCGACCTCTCCGCCGACGTGAGTTCCGTGGTAAGCCTCATCGGCGACTCTCCCGAACTCCTCAGGAAAGGGGTCGGGGACGTGAGCTGGTGCGAATGATGCGCCCAGCGGGACCGAGGTCAGCACTCCATGCGTAAAAAAACCGTCCGCAGCGGGATCAGGGCCATCTGCGCCAGCATCATCTCCCTCATGGTCGCCACCTTCTTCCACGACAGCCTGGGGCAATTTTTCCTGCTCGGGCTGGACGGGGAGGCGCGGCTGGTATTCTTCGGCTTTTTCCTCGCCGGCGTCCTGGGCGGGTTCGGAGTGCTGGTAGCCGCTATCGGGCTCTTGCAGAGCGAGGCCCCCCACCCGAGGGCGCGCCTGGCGCCGGGCATCATGCTGCTTTTTTCCCTTGTTTTCCTCTTCTTCGTGCTCGCCTACACGTCGTTCACCACCCCCGCGCCCCCAAGGCTTGAGCCGGGTGAGAGCATAAACATCTGAAACCGGTCAGGCATCAGCTCCGCGTTGATCTCTCCCGAGCCCCCGCATGTCCAATTAAATCCGCTACACCCCAACCTTAACCTTAACCTTAGCCTGTCTTTTATGCTATATTGGGCCGGCTGTTAATAATGAAAACCCCGGAGGGTGGCATGTTTCGTCTCACCATTCACACTGCCTTCGCTGCAGCCCACAACCTGATCAACTACCAGGGGGACTGCGAGAACCTGCACGGCCACAACTGGAAGGTCGAGGTATCGGTAACGACCAACGAACTGGACAAGGCCGGGCTCGGCATCGACTTCAAGATCCTCAAGCGGGAGACCAACACCCTCTTGAAGACCCTGGACCACAAGTACCTGAACGAACTCCCCCCCTTCTTGGAGGTCTCTCCCTCTTCCGAGAACATCGCGCGCTACCTTTATCATGAGCTGACCAAGATCCTTGGCAGCGACAAGGTGAAGGTGGAGATGGTCACCGTGTGGGAGTCGGATTTCGCGGCCGCGAGCTACTATGAGTAAGGGTCTTCGCGCCCCCTTGGTGGAATGCTTTTCCTCGATCCAAGGCGAGGGGGTCCTGGTGGGTCTGCGCCAGGTATTCCTGAGGCTTGCCGGCTGCAACCTGAACTGCTCATTTTGCGATACGCCCGGCATGAGCGAGACGCCCAAGGAGTGCCTGCTGGAACTTACCCCGGGGCGGCGGGACTTCTTCAAGGTGCCGAACCCGGTCGGCCTGGAGCGGATCGCCACGCTTTTGGAGAGCTGGACCGAGGGGTGGCCCGGCATCCACCACTCCATCAGCGTTACCGGAGGAGAGCCGCTGTTGTACGCGAAAGAGCTGAAAGAGTGGCTCCCGGTGCTGAGAACGCTGCTTCCGGTCTATCTGGAGACCAACGGGACCCTTCCCGATCAGCTGGCACCGCTCATGCCGCACCTGGATTACATCGGCATGGATTTCAAGCTCCCCTCCACCTCAGGCTGCGCGAATCTTTGGGACGCGCACCGCGCCTTCCTGGAAACGGCGTCGAAGACCAGCGTCTTCGTGAAGATCGTCGTCGACCAGAGCACCGAGGATTGGGAGATCGAACGTTCCTGCCAGATGATCCTGGCCGTGAACCCCGGCATCCCCCTCATCCTGCAGCCGATGACGCTTGGAAGCGGCACCGTCGCGCTCCCCGCGCTGAGGATGCTGGAACTCCAGGAACTCTGCTCGGGCCTGAACGAGGTCCGGGTCATCCCCCAGACGCACAAGTTCATGGGGCAGCTCTAGCCGGGGATCGAGGCTGGCGAAAGAACAGGGTAAGGTCAAGGGGGCGTCGTCTGGCGCCCCTGTTTATTTTCCGGGGCTGTCGGTATAATGAGGGCTGGCAACTGGCCGGGGAGGTAAAGGATTGAGCCGACTTCCAAGGGTTGACGAGATGAACAACGTGCTGGAGGAGCTTTCCCGCCAGCACCTGAAGGGGAAGGTGCGGGCCTTGCGGCTGAGCCTCATGGCGCTTCTGACCGGCGGGCACGTCCTTCTGGAGGATATCCCGGGGCTCGGGAAGACCACCATGGCGCTAGCCTTCGCCGGCGCGCTGGGGCTCTCCTTCGGCCGGGTGCAGTGCACGAGCGACCTCCTTCCCTCGGACATCACCGGGCTCTCCGTCTTCGACAGGGAAACCGGCCGTTTCAATTTCATCAAGGGCCCGGTCTTCAACAACATAGTGCTGGTGGACGAGATCAACCGCGCCATGCCGAAGACGCAGAGCGCGCTTTTGGAGGCGATGGAGGAGCGGCGGGTGACGGTGGAAGGTGTCACCTACCGGCTCCCGGAACCGTTCCTGGTCTTGGCCACCCAGAACCCGGTGGAGCAGGTCGGCACCTATCCGCTTCCCGAATCGCAGATGGACCGCTTCCTGATCAAGACCGGCATAGGCTACCCCCCCGAGGAGATCGAGAAGGGGATCCTGAGGCAGGGGAGCATCAGGGACGAAATCCTCCACATCCCTTCCCTGGTGACGCACGAGGAGCTGGTCGAGGCGATCGGGTCGGTGAAGAAAGATGTCTACGTGGGGGAGAAGGTGACCGACTACGTCTACGCCATCATCAAGGCCACCCGTAACCATCCCCTGATCCAGGCCGGGCTCTCCACCCGCGGCGGCATCGGGATGGTCGACGCCGCCAAGGCCGCGGCGTACCTGAACGGACGGGACTTCGTAGCGCCGGAGGATGTACGGGATGTGGCGCACGCGGTCTGCCCGCACCGCCTCATTTTCCGCCCGGAGCACGAAGGGGTGGACAAGGAGCAGATATTAAACGCGATCCTAAAAGAGATACCGCTCCCCCTCACATAAAGCTCACCAAAGGGGGAGGGCTGTACATCGCCG
The DNA here is from genome assembly GCF_000426865.1 of Citrifermentans bremense R1. GTDB lineage: Bacteria > Desulfobacterota > Desulfuromonadia > Geobacterales > Geobacteraceae > Geomonas > Geomonas bremensis. The sequence goes on along the minus strand of NZ_AUGE01000001.1, from coordinate 458,480 downwards.
CCACGCTGCTTTTGGGCGTCTCCGCAGTCAATACCGGGAACAACCTGCTCTTTCTCATCGTGGCCGCCATGCTGGGGTTCATGGCGGTGACCGGTGTCCTTGGTTGGCTGAACCTCCGGGGGCTCTCCGCCCGGGTCCAGCTTCCCGACGAAGTCTACGCCGGCACCACGACGCCTTTGGCTGTGCACCTGGAGAACCGCAAGAAACTCCTTCCCTCCTTTCTCATCGACGTCGGGGTCTCGTCCGGCTTCGTCTGGTTTCTCATGCTCCCGCCGCGCCGGCCTGAGTCGGCATCGCTTTTCCTCACCTTTTCCTCCCGCGGCAGCAGCAGCCTTCCCAGCGCGGTGATCAGCTCCCGTTTCCCCGTGAATTTCTTCATCCGCTACAGCCGGATCGACCTTCCCGCGACCTTCATCGTCTTTCCCGCGCCGCGACCTCTCGGGCTTGCGCTGCAGGGTGGCAAGCCGGATACCGGGGAGGCGGTTGCGGCCGCCGCCCCCGGCTACGAAGGGGAACTCGCCAAGATCTCCGATTACCGGGGAGGGGAGCCGCTCAAGCTGATCCACTGGCGCCTCTCCGCCAAGCACGTTGTCTTCAAGGTGAAGGAGCTTTCGTCGACGGCGGGGGAGCCGCTTACCCTGGACCTGGAGCGCATCCCCGGCCGTGACCTGGAGCAGCGGCTTTGCGGCTGCTGTTTTCTGGTGAACCGCCTGGTGAAGGGGGGGCGCCAGGTAGGGCTCAAGCTGGGCGAGAAGGTGATCGCCCCGGCGGCGCCGACCCGCGGGCACCGGCTCAAACTTCTGGGAGAACTTGCCCTTTATGGCGAAGCTAAAGATTGAAAAGCTGCTGAACCTTCTTGCCGGGTGCATAGCGCTCCTCGGGTACCTCCCGCTGCAGCCGTACCTGGACCCGCTCCCCCGCTACTTCTTCCCGGTCTCGCTCCTGGGGGCGTTTTACCTGCAGCGTACCGGCCGCGCCCTGCCGGCGCGCCTGCTCACCCCCCTCTCCATCGCGCTCTTTCTCTACTACGCCGTCGGCTTCAGCTTGAACCGCCTGGTACCTGTTACCGGGGACCTCCTGGTGCTCTTTCTGGCGGTGAGGCTCTTGGGCGAGAGAAGCGGCAGGCATTACCTGCAGGCCTTCGCGCTGTCGCTCTTTTGCCTGGCCGCCTCGTCGCTTTACGAGATTTCCGCGATCTTCCTGCTTTACCTGCTGCTGCTTTTGCTCCTCATGGCAGTTTCGCTGGTGCTGCTCACCTTCCATGCCCACGACCCCGCCATCGTCCTTGCCCCTGACCAGGGGAAGAAGGTGCTTGCCGTCTCGGTGCTTATGCCCGTGGCTTCGCTCCCCATCCTGCTCGTGCTCTTCGTGCTCCTGCCGAGGACGCAGTACCCCCTGTGGCATTTCCTGGATGCGACGGCAGGGAAGAAGACCGGGCTATCCGACCGCGTCCAGCCTGGGGACGCGGCCAGCGTCACCGAGGTGAAAGGGGCGGTGCTCAGGGCCATAACCGGCAGGCTCCCGGAAGACAAGCTTTACTGGCGCGGGGTCGTGCTGAACGGGTTCCGCGGCGATTCGTGGGTGAGGCTTCCGGTCCCCGAGGAACTGCCACCGGTCCAAAAAGGCGGCGCGGTGCTCCAGGAGATCTACCCGGAGCGTTCGCAGAGCTCCTACCTCCTCGCCCTGAATACCCCCCGCAGCATCTCGGGGCTGCGCCACGACGAGGCCAACGACGCCGTCTTCACTTCCCGGCGGCCGCTGGACAGGAAGGTGAAGTACGTAGCGACCTCGGTCCTCGGCACACCCCTGGAGGTGAAGGGGGGGATAGACCGCGATTTTTACCTGCAGCTTCCCGCGACGCTCCCCGAGCGCATCCTGGCCAAGGGGCGGGAACTCGCCCGCGCCGGCCTCGGTCCCCCGGAGCGGATGCGGCTTTTGGAAGCATTCTTCCGCAACCAGAGGATCACCTACGCCAACACCGAGCTCCCGGTCGGCCCCCAGCCGCTGGACTCGTTCCTCTTCGACAAAAGGAGGGGCAACTGCGAATACTTCGCCTCCTCCTATGCCACGCTGCTGAGAATGGCCGGCATCCCGTCCAGGCTGGTCGGGGGGTACCGCGGCGGCACCTACAACGACATGGGGGGGTACTACCTGGTGACCGAGGACATGGCGCACGTCTGGGTCGAGGCGTACCTCGAGGGGGTAGGGTGGCAGACGGTGGATCCCAGCGCCTGGGCGCTCGGGTCGGCAAGGCGCGCCGCCTCCGCCAGGGGAATCTCGATGTACTTCGATGCCGTCAGCTTCTACTGGGACAAGGCGGTGGTAAGTTACGACCTCGACAAGCAGATCGCGCTGGTGAGGCGGGCCGGGAGCAAGGCGCGCGACCTGCGTCTCCCCGCGGGCTTCCTGCGCGGCTCGCTGGCGTTGTTGTTGCTCATGCTGCCGCTGGCGGCGCTTGGCTTGTGGCTCAAGAAGAGGCCGGCAAGCCAGGAAGAGAGGGTGCTGAGGAAGATGCTGCGGGCCGCTCGCAAGCGCTACCCGGGGGACGCAAGCGGGAAGCAAGGGCTCTTCGAGCTGTCGGCGCGCCTGGACGACCCCCTGATCCGCGAGTTCGCAGCCGTGTACGGCGGCGCCGTCTACCGGGACCGGCCGCTGCGAAAGGAAGAGCTGGCGAGATTGAAGGAAATAGTCCGGGAACTGCGTCAGCATGGTCCTTGACACCGGACGCCGTTTGCTTTAGTTTTAGAAGCTCGGATTTTTTGGTCTAATGAGGCTATAAGTGGCTACGAAAAAAGAAAAAATTCTGGAGAGCGCCCAACGCTTCGTCCTTAAAGGGCAGATCGACAAGGCGATCAAGGATTACCAGCAAGTGGTGGCCCTGGATCCCTCCGACGTCCGTTACCGTCAAAGGCTGGCCGAACTCCTGGTGCGGGACCGCCGCAAGGAAGAGGCGATTCAGGAGTATGAGTTTATCGGCAAGCACTACGCTGAAAACTCCTACTTCCTCAAGGCAATCGCCATCTATAAGCAGATACAGCGTCTTTCGCCGGGCAACACCGCGGTAGCGCTCACCGTCGCTTCCCTGAACCACCAACAGGGGCTGACCGGCAACGCGCTGGCCGAGTACGGCCGGGTGGCGGCCCAGTTCGAAAAAGAAGGCGCCCTCAAAGAGGCGCTCAAGGTCGTGGAACAGATGCTGGGCGTGGATGCCGAGCACTGCGCCACCCGCCTCAAACATGCCGAACTCCTCTTTGCTACCGGTGCCAAGGACGACTCCTATTCGGCCCTTGGGCAGCTGGCGGCATCGCTGCGCGCACGCGGTCACTCAGCGGATGCGGACGTGGTCGCCTTCCGCCTGCAGCAGCTTTTCCCCGACAAGCCGAGGGAATCTTCCGACGCTGCCCCACTGCAAATGGATGCCGCGACGCCGGGCGCCTTGGAAGTGTTCGATTCCTGCGACGATATTCCCGGCGTGGACGCTGACGTCCCGGCGCCCTGGGAGAGCGAGGGGGAAGGGGATGCCGGCGAAGAACTCCCCGATCCTCTAGATCCACCCGTGCCGGCAGTAGCTGCGGAACCGGCACCCCCCGTCGGCTCCTGGGAACCGGAGCCGGCTGTCGCCACCGCCGCTCCCGACGAAGCTCCTGCGCTTGCCTCATGGGAAGAGGAGATAGAACTCGACCTGGACGACGACCTGCCGCTGGAGAGCGCCCCCGAGGCGTCTTCCGTTTCCCAGGCAGCATCCCCGGTGCCACCCGTTCCCGTTGTTGAAGCGACGCAGCCTCCCTTGCAGCCCCTGGCACAGGACGGGATCGACCTGCAGCTCGATTTTTCCCTGGAACTCGACTTCGACGAAGTGGTGCAGTCGCTGGAAGAGGAGCCGCTGGACCAGGAGGCGGCCCCAGTTGTCGAGCTGGATGTCGACGCTGCGGCGTTGGAGCTGAGCCTGCCTCAGGAATCGGGCGCGGACCTCCCCTGGGAAGAACATCCGGAATCGGATGAGCTTTCCGCGGCGGAAGACCTGCCGGAACTGGAAGATCTCCCTGAACCGGAGCAACTTGCGGAAGCGGAGGAACTGCCCCAAGTGCAAGCGCCGGAGCTTTTGGAGGTGCAGGATTGGGAGGCCCCGACGGAGGCGCCGCAGGACGAAGAGCCCGCTCGGATGGACGCGTCGGCGCCCGCCCGCTCGCAGCGGTTGCGCGGGTGGGAGGAGATCTATCCGGAGAGCGGGGATGCCCCCGAGACGGAGTTGGACATCGAGGAGTTGGAGTCGCACTACGATCTGGGGATCGGCTATAAAGAGATGGGGATGTACGGCGGCGCCATCAAGGAGTTCGACACCGCTGCGCGCAACCCTCACCGGCGGCTGGACTGCCTCACGCTGCAGGCCATCTGCTACCGCGAGAAGGGGGAGGCGGACCGGGCCGAGGACCTGCTGCGCCGAGGCCTGTCCCTGGAGGTGATCTCCCAGCCGGAGCGGGTCTGCATCGCCTATGAGCTGGCCGTGCTGCTGGAGGATTCGGGCACGCCGGACGAGGCGATAGAGCTGTACCGGGAGGTCGTTCGCGCCAACCCCGGGTACCATGACGCCTCCCGGAGGCTCTCCGCTCTTTCCGGCGAGGAGCGACTGGACATTATCGAACTGGAACTGGAAGAAGGGTAGCGTCCGCTACCAGGCCATCAGGTTCAGCGGTGGGACCAAGCGGATGGGGGCGTTGAAGACGTCGCCCTGGAAGCTGGCAGGAAGCGGCGGCAAGGGACCCGAACTCTCCAGGGTCTTTTGCACCATCCGGTCGTAGACGATGTTCCCCGAACTCTGCAGGATGAAGCTCCCCACGATTTCGCCGTTTCTCGCCACGCTTATGTTGACCACGATGGTTCTCACCTTCTGGTCCTTCTGCTCCAGCCACCACTTGTTATTCACTCCCTGCAAGATTTCCAGGTAGTAAGCCTTCACATCGGGGCGGAGGGTGTCGCCGTCGCTCAGGCTCTTGAAGTACCCCTTGGTGAGCCCCATCCCGAAGGTGGTCGCGGACCTCTCTTCGGCGGGCGCCGGTTGCGGGGGGGCAGGCTGGGCCGCGGTCTGCTGCTTTTCGACCTGCTGCGGCGGTGCGGGCGGGGTCTCGGGGACCGGTATCGGCTCGGCCTTGGCGGGATCGGGCTCGGGAAGTTCCGGTTCGGAAGCGGCAGGCTGTATAGCCGGAGCCGCGGGGCGAGGAGTGGGAATGGAGTTGAGGTCGACGTAGGTGACCGGCGGCCGCGGCGGTTCGCCCCCGCCGGGAAGGCCGATGAGGATGACGGCGCAGAAAAGGTGCAGTGCCAAAGACACCGCAAGTCCGGTGATGAACTGCTTGTTGGGCTTTATCGGCTGGGCCGCTTCGTCAAGCGGCGCTAATACTTCATCCATGGGTACTGCCCGTCCTTCTCACCTGATTACCTGCTGACACAGCGTTTATGTATAGCAAATAAGCCGGGGACAAGGCAATGAAAAGAAGCCTTGCGCGACGAAGAAGGGGCTCCGTATTCACGGTGCCCCTTTCCTTTCTGGTGATGGGATGTCCAGCGAGCTGCCCCCTCCCTGACCCTTCCCCTCCGGGGGCGGGAACAAAACGGCAAAGATTTATTGTTTCTCCTTCTAAAAATGTTCCCGATGATCTTCCGTCCACCTCCCTCCCCCAGCGGGGGAGGGTTGGGGTGGGGGAGGGGCGCCGGTACCGCGTTCCCGTTACTGGTTCTGGGCGTCGACCACGGCTATCGCCGCCATGTTCACGATGGTGGAGACGTCGTCCCCTCTTTGCAGCACGTGGACCGGCTTTCTCATTCCCATCAAAAGCGGCCCGATCGCTTCAGCCCCGCCCAGCCGGTGCAAAAGCTTGTAACTGATGTTCCCGGAGTTGAGGTCCGGGAAGATCAGTATGTTGGCGGGACCGGTCAGGGTGGAGAAGGTGTAGTTCTCCAGAAGCTCCGGGGTCACCGCCGTGTCCGCCTGCATCTCCCCGTCGATCTCAAGCTCCGGCGCCTTCTGCTTGACGATCTCCACCGCCCTTTTCACCTTTACCGTGAGGTCGTGGTTCACCGAGCCGAAGTTCGCAAAGGAGAGCATGGCGATACGGGGGACGATGTCGAGAAACTTCACCTTTTCCGCGGCGAGGAGCGCGGTTTCGGCCAGTTCCTCGGCTGTCGGGTCGATCTCCACCGTGGTGTCGGCGAGGAAATAGATCCCCTTTTTGAAGACCATCATGTACATGCCGTGAACGCCGGAGAGCTGCGGTTGCCTGCCGATGATCTCCAGCGCCGGCCTGATGGTGTCGGGGTAGTGCGAGTCGATGCCGGAGAGGAGGGTATCCGCGTCCCCCATGTGCACCATCATGGATCCGAAATGGTTCCTGGACTTGCGGCGCATGATGCGGCGCGCCTCCGAGAGGGTCACCCCCTTGCGCTGGCGTTTGCTGTATAGTTCCGCCGCGTACCCTTCAGTCAGTTCCGAGGTCTCGGGATCGACGATGGTGGCGTTGAGCTCCATCCCCAGCTCGGCTATCTTCTCCTGCACCTTGGCCTTGTTCCCGATCAGGATGGGATGGGCGATTCCTTCCTCTATCAGCGCGTAGGCCGCCCTCAGGATCTTCTCGTTGTCCCCTTCCGGGAAGACGATCTTCTTCGGGTCGCACTTAGCCTTGTTGATGATCTGCCGCATGGTCTCCTTGGCGCGCCCCTGCAGCGCTTCGAGCCACTCGGTGTACTTGGCCATCTCCTCGATCGGCATGCGTGCGACCCCCGAATCCATGGCCGCCTGGGCCACCGCCGGGGCCACCCGCAAAAGCGCGCGCGGGTCGAAAGGTTTGGGGATGATGTAGTTTCTCCCGAAGGTGAAGCTCTCGTTGCCGTAGGCGCGGCAGACCGAGTCGGGGCAATCCTCCCGCGCCAGTTCCGCCAGGGCTAAGACCGCGGCTTTCTTCATCTCCTCGTTGATGGTGCTGGCCCTGACGTCGAGCGCGCCCCGGAAGATGAAGGGGAAACCGAGCACGTTGTTCACCTGGTTCGGGTAGTCCGACCTCCCGGTCGCCATGATGACGTCGGAGCGGACCGAGAGCGCCTCCTCAGGGGTGATCTCCGGGTGCGGGTTCGCCATGGCCATGATCACCGGGTCCTTGGCCATCTCGCGCACCATCTGCTGGGTGACGGCGCCCTTGGCCGAGACCCCGATGAAGACGTCGGCTCCGCGCATCGCCTCTTCGAGCGTGCGCAGCGGCGTGTCGTTTGCCAGGCGCTCCTTGTAGGGGTTCATCCCCTCCGCTCTTCCCTTGTAGATCACCCCCTTGGTGTCGCACATGTAGAGGTTCTGCGGTTTTGCCCCGAGGGAGAGGATGAGGTTCGCGCAGGCGATCCCGGCGGCGCCGGCGCCGTTGATCACGATTCTTGCCTGCTCGATCTTCTTGCCGACCAGTGACAACGCGTTGATGAGCGCCGCCGAACAGATGATCGCCGTTCCGTGCTGGTCGTCGTGGAAGACCGGGATGTTCATGGTCTTCTTCAGTTCCTCCTCGATGTAGAAGCACTCCGGCGCCTTGATGTCCTCCAGATTGATGCCGCCGAAGGTGGGCTCCAGCAACTGCACCACCTTGATCACGTCGTCCGGGTTCTCCGACTTCACCTCCAGGTCGAAGACGTCCAGGTCGGCAAAGCGCTTGAAGAGGACCCCTTTCCCCTCCATGACCGGCTTGCCGGCGATGGCTCCGATGTTGCCCAGCCCCAGGACCGCCGTGCCGTTGGAAACTACCGCGACCAGGTTCCCCTTCGCCGTGTACTGGTAGGCGAGCTCGGGATCCTGCTCGATGGCAAGGCACGGTTCGGCGACACCCGGGGTGTAGGCAAGCGAGAGGTCGCGGGAGGTAAGACACGGCTTGGAGGAGATGACCTCGATCTTCCCCTTGCGCCCGGTTGCATGGTATTCGAGAGCGTCCATTTTCTTTGTCATTGCTACCTCCTCAAGATAAATTACCCTCCTGGAGCTATCAGCTCATTGACCAAACAAGTACTATCTGTCATTGTTCCGGTCCGGGTTGTTAAGACGAGGTGCAGGGCCGAAAGGCCACAAGTATAGCATGGCGCAGGACCGCTACAATGAGCGGCGCGTAATGCAATGCTAAAGGCATTGAGCTTCGAAAAGAGCTTCTTGTCGCTGTCAAAACTGTCGATTCCATTGTCAATGGCATGCGGTCGTTGTAAATTGATTCTGTTGCGGCATTGACTGCCGTTCTTCGACCAAGCCCTCAGTCAGTGGGCAACGGAGGGGTGCGATGGACAATCTTTGGGCACCATGGCGGGTAGAGTATCTGACTCAGCCGCCGGCGACGGAATGCATCTTCTGTGCGCAAGGTAACGACAGGGAGCTGCTGATTTTGAGGCGCACCCGGCTTTCGCGGGTGATGCTGAACCGCTACCCCTATTCCAACGGGCATCTGCTGATCTCGCTTAACCGCCACAGCGCCGACCTGGGCGAACTGACGGCGGACGAGCTGCTGGAGCTGATGCGCGAGGTGGCTCTTTGCCGGGACATACTGGCCCACTCCAGCGGCGCTCAAGGTTTCAACATCGGCATAAACCTGGGCAAGGCCGCGGGCGCAGGCGTCGAGGACCACCTGCACCTGCACGTGGTGCCGCGCTGGTACGGGGACAGCAACTTCATGACTGTGGTAGCGGATGTCAGGGTGATCCCGGAGGCGCTTTTGGCGACTTACGACCGGCTGCTACCGTTTTTCCAGGCGGCGGTGGAGGGGTGATGGAAAGTGTCTGTATCGGGGTGGACGTCGGGGGGACCAACCTTCGCTTCGCCCTGGTGGACCAAGGCGGCGCGGTGCTTAGCAGGGTGAGCGAACCGACGGAGACGGTGACGGCTCCCGCGCCGTTTGTAGCCCGGCTGCAGGGGAGGGTGCAACAGCTGCAGAGGGAGGCGCTGGCCCGGGGAGTCAGGGTCGCCGGCGTCGGCATCGGTGTCGCCGGTCTCGTCTCGGGTGAAGGTGCGGTCCTTTCCAGCGTCAACCTCCCGGCGCTGCAGGGGGTAAACCTCGGCGCGGAGCTTTCGCGCGCCCTGGGGGTGCCGGTGCTGGTCTTAAACGACGCCAACGCCTGCGCCGTCGGCGAGCAGCGCTTCGGCGCGGGAAAAGGGTACCGCTCCTGGCTCATGCTCACCATCGGCACGGGGGTGGGAGCTGGGCTGATACTTGACGGCCGGCTCTGGACCGGGGCGAACGGGTTGGCCGGCGAATTGGGGCACCTGACGGTGGAGCCGGACGGGCGCCCCTGCGGCTGCGGCAACCGGGGATGCCTGGAGCAGTACACCTTCGCCACCGCCATCTCCGCGGGCAACGACAGCGCCGCTGCCGTCGCCCGGCGCGCGGTGGGCGGGGACGCCGCGGCTGTCGCCCGTTTCGAGCAGGCCGGCCGCTACTTGGGCATCGCCGCGGCCGGGGTGCTCAACCTGCTGAACCTGGAAGCGGTAGTGCTGGGAGGAGGTGTGTCAGAGAGTTTCGAGCTACTGGCCCCGGCGATGCGCCGGGAGATACGCTCCCGTACCCTCGCGCTTCCCGGGGCGGCCGCCTGCGTCGTCAAGGGCGCCCTTGGCCCGGACGCCGGTGTCCTGGGTGCTGCCCACGCCGCCTTCGGCGCCGGAAAAATTTCCTCGCGCTTCCACCTTTCCTGAAACATATGCTATAGTTGCCGCTGGCTCGGCCAGCAATTTTAATTAACTAGAATGGAGGCCTTATGTGGTTTACTCGGAGAATCCTGGCAGCATGTTTGTCCGCGGCGGCGCTGCTTCTTCTGGCAGGTGTGTCGTTCGCCGCCCCGATCTCCCCTGAAAGCGCCTTTCGCAGCGCATTCCCCCAAGTCCCCTTCGACAGCATGACCCCCACAGAGATCAAGGGCGTGTACGAGGTCGTTTCCGGGCCCAACATCTTCTACTACTACCCGGAGAAGGATCTCATCCTCACCGGCGAGATCGTGGGGAAGGACCTCAAGAGCCGTACGGCGGAGCGGAAGCAGGCGCTTAGCTCGCAGGTTGCGGCCAAGGCGATGGAAGCGGTCAAGGAGCTGCCGCTCGACAAGGCGGTCAAGGTGGGGGACGGCAAGAAGACGGTCATCGAGTTCACCGACCCCGACTGCCCATACTGCAGGAAGGCTTCCGAGTACTTCACCAAGAGAAGCGACGTGACCAGGTACGTCTTCTTCGCACCGCTGGCGCACCCGGCGGCCATCAAGAAGATCGAGTACATCCTTTCCGCCGAGAATAAGGCTGAGGCCTACGACGCCATGATGCTGGGCGAGGAGATTCCGGCCTCCGCCAAGCCGGCGAGCGCCGAGGTGAAGAAGCTGGCCCAGGAGCATCTGGCCCTGGCGAGGAAGGTGGGGATACAGGGGACCCCGACCTTCTTCGTCAAGGGGGAGCAGGTGATCGGCGCCGACACCAAGAAGCTGGATGAGCTTTTGAAGTAACCCTCTTCACGCCAAAGGGGAGATGGAGACGGTCCCGAACCTGCCGTCGTAGCCGGGATCGATCTCCACCTCGCCCAGGCGCATCTTGCCGATGCCGCGCGCCAGCGTGGCGCCGGCAGCCTCCTCTATCAACCCCACCGGCGCATCTCTTAATATGTGGAACTCGTTGCCGATCCGCTCCAGCAGGTGGAAGTAAAGGGCCTGAGCCTTTTTCGTCCCCGTCCCCACCTTAAGCGCCCCCCCGATCAGATCCAGAAGCGGTATCAGCGACTGGAAGGGGGGGGCGTTTTCCGGTCTTGCCCCTTCCGGCCGGTCCGCCAGCAGCTCCAGCCTGTGCAGCACCCCGACCGTCACCTTCGCGCCGCAGGCAGGGCAGCGGTAACCGTTGGCAATGGTCTGCGCGGGGGTGAGGCGCACCCCGCAACAGCGGTGCCCGTCCGCGTGGTACTTCCCCTGCTCCGGGAAGAACTCGATGGTCGAGGCCACCCCGTTTCCCTCAATTATCCCCTGCCGGATCCCGCGGCAGGAGGGGTCGGTCCGAAACACCGTCGCCTCCCGCCCGAGCTTGGCCGCGGAGTGCGCATCGGAGTTGGAGATGAGCGTGATGCCGTCCAGGGCCGATATGCGCCAGTTCATGGCGGGGTCGGAGGAAAGTCCGGTCTCGATGGCGTGCACGTGCGGGGTGAGTTCCTCGAAGCACTCGGCAAGCGAGTCGAAGCCGGAGCCGGAGCCGAACACCGAGAAGTGCGGGGTCCAGGCGTGCGCCGGGATCAGCAGCGCCTCGGGAGCCGCTTCCAGCACCATCTGCAACAGCTCCTTCGCGTCTAGTTTCAGGATGGGCCGGCCGTCGGAGCCGAGGTTGCCTATGCGGGAAAGGAGCAGGTTGAGCCGGCGCGCCGCCTGCAGGTCCGGGAGCAGGACCAGGCAGTGCACCTTCCTGGTGCGCCCCCCCTTGCGGTAAATGCAGCTGATCTCGGCGGTCGGCATGAAGAGTACCTCCGCACGGCAGCTGGCGGGAACCAGGTGCTGCGGCGGGGCGTGGCGCAGCCGGAACAGACCGGACTCGGTTGCCACCAGGTCCCGCTCCAACTCCCCAAGCCACACGGGGTGGGTGCAGTCTCCGGTACCGACCACGCGGATCCCCTTCAACTGTCCCCAGCGCCAGAGTGAGGCCAGGTCGAGGTCGCGGCTTGTGGCGATGGAAAAGCGGGAATGGATGTGCAGGTCTGCGATGAAGGTCACGGCAGTTTCGCGCTCGCGCCTGAGGCGGCTTGGATGACAACTGGGGCGAGGGGGGAGTCGGGTAGATAAGAAGGGAAAGGGGCGTCGCCGCTGGACGATGCCCCGTAAGGAAAGCGGTGATTACGAGTCACTTTTGTTGCCGTCGCCGTCACGGCCGGCGCCGAACTTGGTGGAAATCTTCTGGCGATAAGAGACGATGTCTTTTCTAAGCGACGCCAGCTTCGCCATCTTTTCGTCTATCTTCTCGATGTGCTCGTCCAGTATCTCCACCAGCCGGGGAACCATGCGCTCGGTCTGTTTCGCTTCGCCGTAAGCTACGTATAGGTCCTGCATCTCCTTGATGGTGAGGCCGAGCTCCTTTAGCTTGATGATGAACTTGATGCGGCGCACGTAGTACGGGGTGAAGCCGCGCGTCGCGCCGTCGTTTCTCTGCACGCTTTCGATGATGCCGACTTCCTCCCAGTAACGGATGGTCCTGGTGGTAAGTCCGAGTGCTATGGCGAGATCCCCGATCGGGGTTATTTCTTCGCCATCCTTGATGTCGTCCATTTGAGTCCTCGTGGGGAAAAAATTAAGCGTAATCTAGTGCATGGCGCTCCGGCTGTCAATTTCTTTCGCCCTGCTGCGGGAAGCTAAGCGGCGCTTGTCGCCCCATGGTAACTCGCCGGGTGTCGTGGCGGTTGCCGCCGCTTCAGTGGTAGTTGAAACAGAACTGTCGTTCCAGGTGTAAAACTGGCATTTACAAAACAATGTTTTTAGTATATCAATGAGAAGCGCGGTTGTCAAAAGCGGCAGAGTTTTGGGGTTTTGCTTGCCAGAGCCATAGGCTGTACGGGCGGGGGTAGAAGGTCGTTTTTGCTGATCTTGGGATAAATAAAACGATTGCTCATTGCTGCGCTGCCCAAGGCTCCCCGGCAGGTTTTTCCGGATCAATGCGTGAGCCGTGCTTGCTATTCAACCTTTGTGATCGGTCCTTTCTGCCGGGCCGTCCAGTACTGGGGCAACCGACGGGTTGCCCCCTTTTTTTGCCGGCGCCCCAAAAGGGGACAGGCTACTTTTTCGAAAAATAAAGTAGCCTGTCCCCTTTTCCTTTCTTACGTGCTATGCTGCGCCCGTTCATCCTCCCTCGCAGTCCGGCGATTGCGGCACTGCATACGGCACCGACAGCAAAAAGGAGACGACAGCATGGGGGTCTCCCCGTATCGCGCCACAGTCACCATGCCCCGGATGGAGCAACCGTACCCGTCGGTACTGGACTTTCTGGTCGGGCGTTTCCCGAAGGTAAGTCGCAGCTGCTGGGAGCGGCGCATAGCCCAGGGAAAGGTCCTGGGTGAGGATGGGACTCCCATCACCAGCGCCAGCAGCTACGCTCCCCAAAAAAGGATCTTCTACTTCAGGGAGATCGAGAATGAAAAGGTGATTCCCTTTGCCGAGGAGATCTTGTTCCAAAACGACGAACTCCTGGTGGCGTGCAAACCGCATTTTCTGCCGGTGACGCCGGGGGGAGAGTACCTCAGCCAAAGCCTCCTGCACCGGTTGAGGGAATCGACCGGCATCCATGACCTGGTACCGCTGCACAGGATCGACCGCGAAACCGCCGGGATCGTCCTTTTCTCCGCCAACCCGAAAACGCGCGGCCGTTACGGCGAGTTGTTCCGGGAGGGGAGCATCGAAAAGAGCTATGAGGCGATATCGGCAGCTCCGGTCGAGCCGGGGCAGGCGGAATGGCTGGTGGAAAACAGGCTGGTGCATGGGGAACCGTGGTTCACCATGCGAACGGAGCAAGGTCCCCCCAACGCCCGTTCGCTCATCCGGTTGGTGGAGCAACGAGATGGCGCTGCTCGTTTTCAACTGACACCGGTGACGGGGAAGACTCATCAACTGCGGGTCCACATGAGCGGGCTCGGGTTGCAAATTCTGCATGACCGCCTTTACCCGCAACTTCAGCCCCAACAGCCCGACGACTTCGACCGGCCGTTGCAACTCCTGGCAAGGCGCGTGCGGTTTCGGGACCCGCTCTCGGGGAGGCTTTTGGAGTTCGAGTCGGCGCGGAGGCTTTTGTGGTAATCTAAATCGGGCCGGAAGGGGTAGTTGGTGGCATCACAGCGGTTACCGGAGGCGGGTATGGCCAAGAACGTGCTTTTGCTGGTCGATTACGGCGTCAACAACGCGATCCATATCGGACTGTTCAAGAAGCAATTGAAGGAGGCCGGGTGGCGGGAGGGGCTCATCGATGGCTCCTTTGAGAAAAAGATGGATCTTTCCGATTCCGAGATCGAGAAAGCGGTTCAGGAGGAAGTGGATGGCGCAGCCGACCAAGCTTCCTTCAAAAAAACCTGCTGCGAACTGTTCGTCACCGAGGATGAACTGAAGTTCTGCTGGGACTGGAATACCCCGTAACGCTGAGACCCGTCACACCGCGGTTTTGTCGTACATTAAATACTGGACAAGGCCGCCGCATATTGGTTAGTATCCCCGCTATGAATAAAGCTGCCGCACTTTTTATCATCTTTTTCACCCTGGCCGTCGTAGGATTTGGTACCTGGCAGCTATATGCCGGGAATCTCGTAGCGGCTTTTTCTTCCTTTCCTTTCCTGCTGATAATCTACATTTTTATTAAACCCTTTCATAAACAGTGACGATTTGTATTCCGTCGCTCTAATCCCTGCTCACCCTTTCCCTTAGATATCCCACACGGCATCCCTTATTAAAATCCTTCGTCAGTTTCGCGAACCGCAGCCGGCGACCGCTGCACCTTTCATTAGTTCATTTGACAGCGGTACGTCGTCCTATATCCTCTCCTATGTTGCTTTCGCAGACCTTGCGCCGGCATCGCGGAATGGCAATTAATGGTCTGGAGGAGATCATCATGAAAATCCTGGTGTGCATAAAGCAGGTCCCCGACATGGAATCCAGATTCAGGCCCGATGCTTCAGGCGTCTGGTACTCGGAGATAGACATGGCCTTCCGCGTCAACGAGTACGACGAATACGCCATCGAAGAGGCGGTCAGGCTCAAGGAAAAGCTGGGAGGCGAGCCGGAGTTGACCGTGCTGTCGCTGGGACCAGACCGGGTGGTGGAGGGAATCAAGAAGGCGCTCGCCATGGGGTGCGACCGGGGGATGCATGTGCAGGACAGCGCCTCCCAATTGAAAGATCCCTGGCAGATCGCCTCGGCGATAGCCGCCAGCGCCAGAGGGGAGAACTACGACCTGATCTTCACCGGGCTGCAGTCCCAGGACCGCGGCTCAGCCCAGGTGGGAACCATGGTGGCCGAACTGCTGGAGTACTCCTGTGCCACTACCGCGATCGGTTTCGAATACGCTGACGGGTCCGTTACCGTCAAGCGGGAGCTCGAAGGGGGACTGAGAGCAGTGGTGCGGCTCAAGACGCCGGCCCTGGTGACTTGCCAGTTGGGCCTGAACCAGCCGCGCTACCCGACGCTCCCCAACATCATGAAGGCCAAGAAAAAGGAGATCCTGACCATCCCGGTGTCCGAACTGTTGCACGAGGAGCCGCGGACGGTGATGGCGGGCTTCTACGCCCCTGCCAAGAAGGGGACCGGCGTCGTCCTCGAAGGGGACGTCGCCGATCAGGTGGACAAGCTGATCGGGATACTCAAGGACAAAACGGGGCTTTTACGCTAGGGGGAGATATGAAAGCGTTGCTGATAGCCGAGTGCAGGGACGGGAAAATTCTGGACTACAGCTACGAGCTGTTTGGTTTCGCGGCGCAGCTTCCCGCGGACGCCGTCGTATTGCTGGTGGGGAAAGAGGGGGAGCTCCCTGAGTGCGGGGGAACCGTGTACCTGGCTGACGTCGCCAAGTACGGCGAATGCAATCCTGACCTGCACAAGCGGGTCGTGCTCGCCGCAGTCGAGCGGGAAAAGCCCGATTACGTGGTGTTGATGCACAGTTCCTACGGGTGGGATTTGGCGCCGCGGGTGGCGGCGGGGCTCAAGGTGGCGCAGCTTTCCGAGGTGGTGGCGGTCGCCGAGGATGGTTTCGAGCTTCCCTGTTGCAGCCAGAAGATGCGGCGCAAGGCAAAGCCGGTCGGCTCTCCCGTGGTGCTCACCCTGCAGTTGGGAGCTTTTCCGGTAGTGAAGCCGGGAGGCGCGCCGGCGCTGCAACGGATCGACGCGGACGCGGAGGGGGAGGGGAAGGTAGAGTTTTTAGGCTATGAGCCCCCGCCGCCCAAAGGGGTGGATCTGGGCCGGGCCGAGGTGATCGTGAGCGCCGGGCGCGGTATCGGCAAGAAGGAGAATATCGAGGTCATCGCCGCGCTGGCGCGTGCCCTGGGAGGCGAGGTCGGCGCGAGTCGCCCCGTGGTAGACAGCGGCTGGATCGACGCCGGGCATCAGGTCGGCACCACCGGGCAGACTGTGAGCCCGAAGCTCTACGTCGCCTGCGGCATCAGCGGGGCGATTCAGCACCTGGCGGGGATGAAGAAGTCAGGGTTCATCGTAGCCGTCAACAAGGACAAAGAAGCCCCGATCGGAGAGGTGGCCGACGTGCTGGTAGTTGCGGACGTGATGCAGTTCGTCCCGGCTCTCACCGCAAAGCTGGCCAAGTGAGGGGCAACAACGAGGAGCCGGTATGGACCAGGCTTGCGAACTGATACTGCCTCATGGAGGCTTCCGGAAGCTGCGTAGCTTCGCCGTTGCGCTGGCGGCTTATGACGGCACCGTGCTTTTTTGCGACCGGTTTGTGCAGAAGCGCTCGCGCACCCACGACCAGATGGTGCAGGCCGCGCGCAGCGGGGTCCAGAACATAGCCGAAGGGTCGCTCGCCTCCGGGACTTCCAAAAAGACCGAGCTGAAGCTGACCGGCGTAGCCCGGGCCAGTCTGGGCGAGCTGATCCGGGACTACGAAGACTATCTGCGGCAGAACCGGCTGGAGATTTGGGACAAGGATTCGGCGCGCGTGCGCACCATGCGGGCCAGGCTCGCCGGGAAGCTGAAAAGGGGAAAGGCATTGTCGGACCAGTCGGACAGGTCGGACAGGTCAGACAGGTCAGACAGGTCAGACAGGTCAGACAGGTCAGACAGGTCTGACAGGTCTGAGTTTTTCGACGAACCGCTGCTGTCTGCGCTGCAGGCGCTTCGTAGCGCCAGCGCGGAAGTGAGCGCCAACATCCTGCTCTGCTTGACGCACCAGGCAAGCTACCTGCTCAAGCGCCAGATGGACCGGCTGGCGAGTGACTTCGCCGAAAACGGCGGCTTCACCGAAAGGCTCTACCACTACCGTAAAGAGCACCGCTGAATCCCTACTGCATCAACTCCAGAAACTCGTCTTCGCTCAACACCCGCACGCCCAGCTGCTGCGCCTTATCCAGCTTGCTCCCGGCATCGGCGCCGGCGACGACGTAGTCAGTTTTCTTGGACACGGAGCCCGCTGCATGGCCCCCCTCCAGCTCCACCATCTTCTTCGCCTCGTCGCGCGTGAACTTCTCCAGGGCACCGGTGAAGACGAAGGTCTTGCCGGTGAACCTGCCGCCGACCCGCTTCTCTTCTGCTTTGGGATTAACCCCGTGCTCCTTTAACTCCCTGAGCACTTCCAGGTTCTCTTCGCTCTTGAAGAAATCCGCGATGCTCGCCGCCACCTGCGGCCCGACCTCGCGGATGGAGGTCAACTCCTCTTCGCTCGCCGCCGCCAGGTTCTCGATGCTCCCGAAGGCGCTGGCCAAAAGCTTCGCGGTGTGCTCTCCCACGTGCCGTATCCCGAGCGCGAAGATCAGGCGGGAAAGCTCCCGCTCCTTGCTGGCGGCGATGGAATTCAGAAGGTTCTCCGCCAGCTTCTTCCCCATGCGCTCGAACTGCATGAAGTCCTCTTCAGTCAGCCGGTAGATGTCGGCGACGTTCCGTATCAGCTTGAGGTTCAGAAGCTGCTCGATGAACTTCTCCCCCAGCCCGTCTATGTCCATGGCGCGGCGGGCGGCAAAGTGCTTCACCCGTTCCAATGCCTGCGCGGGACAGTTGAGGCCGACGCAGCGCACGGCGACCTCGCCCGGTATCCTCACCACTTCGCCTCCGCAAACAGGACACGCCTCCGGCACCGGGAGCAGCGTCTCGCTCCCTTGCCTTTTCTCGGTCAGAACCTGCACCACAGCGGGAATGACGTCCCCGGCTCGCTCCACCACTACGGTATCGCCCCTGCGGATGTCCTTGCGCTCCATCTCCTCCCAGTTGTGCAGCGTGGCGCGGGAGACCATGACGCCCGAGACGTTCACCGGCTCAAGGTGCGCCACCGGGGTGATGACGCCGGTTCGACCCACCTGGGGCACGATGTCGTTGACCACCGTGGTCGCCTGGCGCGGAGGGAACTTCCAGGCGATGGCCCAGCGCGGCGAGCGGCTCTTCTCCCCCAGGTCGCGCTGCAGGGAAAACCGGTCCACCTTCACCACCACGCCGTCGATCTCGTAGGGGAGATCGTCGCGCTGTTCCATCATCTCGCGGTAGTAGTCGAGCACCCCCTGCACGCCTGAGACGAGCTTGGTCAGCGGGTTCACCGGGATGCGCCAGGTGGGGATGGTGCTTAGGAAATGACTCTGCGATTGGAAGGCGACTCCGTCCACCTCGCCCGGGGCGTAGCAGAAGATGCTGAGTGGCCGCTTCGCGGTGATCTTCGAGTCGAGCTGGCGCAGGGACCCCGCAGCCGCGTTCCTCGGGTTGGCGAAGGGGGGCTCCCCGGCCTCCTCGCGCTCCTGGTTGAACCTGCGGAAAGGTTCCAGCGGCAGGTACACCTCGCCCCGCACCGTCAAGAGTCCCGGCGGCTCCTCCGTCTGCAGCCGCAGCGGTATGTCCTTGATGGTCTTCAGGTTCTGGGTCACCTCCTCGCCCACCAACCCGTCGCCGCGGGTGGAGCCGATGGCGAGGAGCCCATCACGGTACACCAACTCCACGGCGACGCCGTCCATCTTCGGCTCGCAGACGTAACCGATCTCCGCTCCGCCTGAAAGCCCCACGAAGCGCTTCACCCGGTCGTCGAAGTCGATGATGTCCTGCTCGGTGAAGGCGTTTTCCAGCGAGAGCATGGGCGTTGTGTGGCGCACCTGGGTGAACTTCGCCACCGGGCGTCCGCCGACCCTGCCGGTGGGGGAATCGGGGAGGGCGAGGTCGGGAGAGGAGGCCTCAAGTTCCTTCAACTCACGGAAGAGCGCATCGTACTCGGCATCGGTTATCTCCGGCATGTCCTGTTCGTAGTAGAGCCGGTTGTGGCGCTCGATCTCCGAGCTTAACCACTTGATCCTTTGAGCCGCGGCAGTTTTATCCATTTCCGTGAACCTCTTTCGGTCTTTAATTTCTTTGTCGGCTACCAGGGCCCCCGGGCCTGCTTTACCGCCACTTGGAAAGGCGGGTGAGGGGGGGACCCCTGCGCTGAAGCAAGCTTTATAGCATACCGCGGCGGCGATTGAAACCGCCACGGAATAGCGGCTTGCATTGGACCTGCCGTTCTGGTAACTATGTGGGGCCGCGCCTTCCTGGTCGCGGCTCTTTTTTCGTCCGCGCCGCGGCAAAAGCTGCCGCCTTGCCGGCGGAAATACCCGCTTTTGATGAGGTTTTCATGCTCGACCTGTCACGATTGAACCCCGAACAGCTGGCCGCCGTAAAGCACACGGAGGGGGCCCTGCTGGTCCTCGCCGGCGCCGGCTCAGGCAAGACCGGGGTTATCACCTACCGCATCGCGCACCTCATCCTGGACAAGAAAGTGCCGCCCGACCAGGTCCTCGCCGTCACCTTCACCAATAAGGCCGCCAAGGAGATGAAGGAGCGGGTGGAGCACCTGGTGGGGCGCAAGCAGTCGAAGGGAATCGTTCTTTCCACCTTCCATTCACTGGGCGTGCGCGTGCTGAAACGGGACATCGAGCGCCTGGGCTACAAGAAAAACTTCTCCATCTATTCCACCGCGGACCAGGTGGGGCTCGTGCGCCAGATCGTCCGCGAGGTGAACACCGACAGCAAGAAGTACGACGCCGAAAGCATCATCTGGCGCATATCCGGCGCGAAGAACAAGCTGATCCCGCCGGGGAGGTTCACGCCCAACCCGACCGACGACATCGACATGATGGCGGGGCTCGTCTATCCGCGCTACCAGTCCGCTCTCAAGGCGTTCAACGCCATAGATTTCGACGACATCATCATGCTGACGGCGGAACTTCTCGAGCAGCACCCCCCAGTCCTCAAACACTGGCAGGAGCGCTTTCGCTACATCATGGTCGACGAGTATCAGGACACCAACTCCTCCCAGTACCTCCTGGTGAACCTTCTGGCAGCCGGGTGCGGCAACCTCTGCGTCGTCGGGGACGACGACCAGTCCATCTACGGCTGGCGCGGCGCGGACGTCGGCAACATCCTCGACTTCGAGAAGGATTTCAAGGGGTGCCGGACCATCAAGTTGGAGCAGAACTACCGCTCCACCGGCAACATCCTGGAAGCGGCCAACAGCGTCATCGGCAACAACAAGGTGCGCAAGGCGAAGAGGCTTTGGACCGCCTCGGGGGAGGGGCCCCTCATCGATCTCTGCATCGTGCAGGACGACGAGGAGGAGGCCACGAGCGTCGTGGAGCGGATCCAGCTGGAGCGTTACAAAAAGGACGCTCCCTACAGCCAGTTCGCCATCCTTTATCGCACCAACGCGCAAAGTCGCGCCTTCGAGGAGCAGCTCCGCTTCGAGGACATACCGTACGTCCTGGTGGGGGGGACCCAGTTCTTCGAGCGCAAGGAAGTGAAGGACTCCCTCTCCTACCTGAAGGTGATCGCAAACCCGCTGGACGAGGTGGCGCTTTTGCGCATCGTCAACTTCCCCAAGCGCGGCATCGGCGACAGCACCGTGATCCGCATCAACCAGTGGTCGCTGGAAAAGGAGATCCCTCTTTTCGAGGCCTTCAGCCGGGTGGAGGAGATCGAGGGGATTTCCGATGTCATCAAGGACAAGGTCCGCGCCTTCCACCACACGCTTTTGGACGCCGCCGAAGCTTTCCGGGCGGAGGGGGGGCTCGCCGAGAAAGGGAAGGCCCTTTTCGAGAAACTGAAGATAGAAGAGGAGATCTTCCGCACCATAGACGACGCGAAGGCCGCCCGCCGCAAGGTGGAGAACGTGGAGCAGATCATCAACTCGATGGCGGCGTACGAGGAGCGGGTGCCCGAGGCGACCCTGGGAGGGTTCATCGAGAAGGTGTCGTTGATGGACGAGGACCGCTTCTCCGGAAAAGACAAGAAGGACCACGGCAAGGACGCGGTGACGCTGATGTCGCTGCATTCCAGCAAGGGGCTGGAGTTCCCCTTCGTGTTCCTGGTCGGCATGGAGGACGAGATCCTGCCCCACAAGCGCGCGATCTACGAGGACGACAGCATCGACGAGGAGCGGCGCCTTTGCTACGTGGGTATCACGCGGGCGCGGCAGCAGCTGGTGATGACCCGGACGCTCTTCCGGAAGAAGTACGGAAAGCTTGAGGAGCGCGTGCCGTCGCGTTTTCTCGAAGAGATACCCGGGGGAGTGCTCAACGTGCAGCAAAGCGGCGTGGTGAAGGAAGTGACCCCCGAAGAGGCCGAGAAGAGCGCGGAAGACTTCTTCGCCAAGATGAAAGCGATGATGGGGTAAGGGCGGAAAACCGTCGGAGGCGACCCCCCCCTGTCCCCCCTTCGCAAAGGGGGGGACGCAATAGCCTCGTACATCTCAAAGGGGGGGCACGAAAAAACTGTGGTTGTCGGGAAAGAGAATTTCAGTTGTTCTTGAGTTTGGGTTCCTCGGATTTCGGTTTCTCAGAAGTCCTCAGTTGTTCTCCTTGCCAAGGGTTTTGGTTTGAAGAATTTCAAGGTTTTCCCAGGGTTTTTTGGCCTGGTTTCCAGCCGAGCGGGCAGAGCGAGCCGGTCTGCAACGCTTCTAGCACGCGTAGCGTCTCATCCACGCTCCTTCCCACATCGAGGTTGTGCACCACCTGGTACTGCAGCACTCCCTGCGGGTCGATGATGTAAAGCGCACGCAGCGCAACGCCGTCCTTCTCGTCCAGACAGCCGTACTTCCGCGCCGTCTCCTTCTTGATGTCCGAAAGGAGCGGATACGCGAGGGCCCCCAGGTCGCCGCGCTTCACCCAGGCCAGGTGCGAGAACTTGCTGTCGGTGGAGGCGCCCAGGACCACGGCGTCCAGCTTCTCGAACTGCGCCAGGGCGTCGTTGAACCCCTTGATCTCGGTGGGACAGACGAAGGTGAAGTCCATCGGATAGAAAAAGAGCACCACCCACTTGCCGCGCAGCTCTTTCAGGTTTATCTGCTTGAATTCCTTGCCGGGGGCGGTCCCTACCCAGGCATCCAGGGTGAAATCCGGAGCGGGTTCCCCGACCTTCGCCACCTGTTGCGCCTGCAATTCCGCCGCAGCCAAGGGGAAAGGGGTCGTGATGATTGAGATAGCTAGTGCCGCCAACAGTGTGAAACTGGTTAATCTCATGTATCTCTCCTGTGGGTATAGGCTGAAACCTGCCGTTTCGTTTCCATCTGTTACACACGACGTCGCTACAGTATTACCGTCAGGCCTCAGCGCGTCAACAATGAGGAAAAAGTTTCCACCGGCCGTGGTTGTATGGTATTGAAGACTGCAACTGCAATGACCGGTGACCATATCAAATTAAAAGGAGTAATAGCAATGACTGAAGAAAAGAATCCCGTGGTCCTCATGGAGACCTCGATGGGCAACGTCAAGATCGAACTCTTCAAGGACAAGGCCCCGATTTCCGTTCGCAACTTCCTCTCCTATGTCAAAGACGCCTACTACGACGGCACGATCTTCCATCGCGTCATCAAGAATTTCATGGTGCAGGGCGGCGGGTTGGACACCGACATGCAGCCCAAGAAGACCAAGTTCGCCATCAAGAACGAGGCCACCAACGGGCTTAAAAACCTGCGCGGCACCCTGGCCATGGCCAGGACTTCGGTTGTGGACAGCGCGACCTCGCAGTTCTTCATCAACGTCGTGGACAACGCCTTCCTCGACCACTCAGGCAAGACCCCGGACCGTTTCGGCTACGCGGTATTCGCGCAGGTCATCGAAGGGATGGACGTGGTCGACGCCATTCGCGAGGTGAAGACCGGCAACAAGGCGGGGCACCAGGATGTCCCGGTCGAGCCGGTGTTCATCAACTCCATCAGGCTCGTGGAGGAGTAAGCTTCGTCTTTTCCTGCAGAGCGAAAGAAAGATGGGCGGCTGGCGGTTATTCCGTCAGCCGCTCATTGCGTTTTGAGGGCAAGGTGGGGGATTACTCCGGCGATGGTGGCGCCATCTGAGTCGCGAGCGGAAAAGCCGGAGAGGACGATTTCGGATGAGGCGACTTTGGCCCCGGGAGCAAGGGTGCAGTTCAGGGTGGCCAGGGGGCCGACGGTGAATCCCCCGGGGTGGGAGATGTTGACCAGCAGCACTTGTCCCGGCTCCGAGCCGGTGCCGACGAAAGCTGCTCCGGCGAAACTCCCGCTGGGTGCTGGTTGCAGCACGCCGGCCGGCAGCAGGTTCCCCGCTGCGTCCGGAACGGTTAACGCCTTGGGAAGGGCCAGCGTGAACTGTGCGCCGTATAGCACCGTATCGGGGGCGGGACCGCTGGTGCTGATGACAATCTGCGCCGGCGCGGGAGTCGGCTGCGGTACCAGGACGTTTCCTTCCGTGCCGCTTCCTCCAGCAGAGCCTGAGGAACCGCAACCGGTGATGACTGAGCAGAGAAGCAAAAGAAAAAATACTCTCATAATTCCTCCTTTCCAAAAGACTCCCGCTATCAGACGATTGGCCGCCACTCTTAGCAGGAGCACGGCCTGTAGCTGCAATAGCTGAGACTGAGGTCGATGTGGCATTGGGCTAAGCAAAAGCAGATTGTATCCGATAAAAAATTGGAATCAATTAACCAACCTTTGGCGCCTGTCTCTATCGGCCCAAAATCATTGAAATTGGTCCCATTTAATTATTGACAAAGAGAATTAGCAACTATACAATTCCCCAGCTTTAGGCTACCTGCTGCACACTTCGTAAGGGGGTTTTTACCGTATGGAAATGAAGGATTTTATTTTTACCTCCGAGTCTGTCTCTGAAGGTCATCCGGATAAGGTTGCGGACCAAGTATCAGACGCCATTTTGGATGCCATCCTGACCCAGGACCCCAAGTCGCGGGTAGCCTGTGAAACGATGGTAACGACAGGCATGGCGGTCGTCGCCGGTGAGATCACCACCAACGCCATCATCGACTATCCCAAGATCGTCCGCGAAACCATCCGCGAGATCGGCTACAACGACTCCGCCATGGGTTTCGATTGGGAAACTTGCGCTGTTCTTACCTCCATCGACAAGCAGTCCCCAGACATCGCTCAGGGTGTTACCGAGGGCGAGGGGATGTTCAAGGAGCAGGGCGCGGGGGACCAGGGCCTCATGTTCGGTTTCGCCTGCAACGAGACGCCTGAGCTGATGCCGATGTCGATACTGCTGGCTCACAAGCTGGTGTCGCGTCTGGCCGACGTTCGCAAGGCGGGCGTGCTCGACTTCCTGCGTCCCGACTCCAAGTCCCAGGTTTCCATCCAGTACATCGACGACAAGCCGGTGCATGTGGATACCGTGGTCATTTCCTCGCAGCACTCCCCTGAGGTCTCCTACGAGATGATCAAGGAAGGGATCATCGAGGAAGTTGTGAAGAAGATTATCCCGGCCAACCTGATGGACTCCAAGACCAAGTTCCTGATCAACCCGACCGGACGTTTCGTCATCGGCGGCCCTATGGGCGACTGCGGCCTTACCGGCCGTAAAATCATCGTGGACAGCTACGGCGGGCACGGCGCTCACGGCGGCGGCGCGTTCTCCGGCAAGGACCCCAGCAAGGTGGACCGTTCCGCCGCGTACATGGGGCGCTACGTAGCGAAGAACCTGGTGGCATCGGGCGTCTGCGAAAGGTGCGAAGTTCAGGTGGCTTACGCCATCGGCGTCGCCGAGCCGGTCTCCGTCATGGTCGACTGCAACGGCACCGGGAAGATCCCGTCCAAGCGCATCTCCGAGATCGTGCGTGAGGTGTTCGACATGCGTCCCCGCGCCATCATCGAGCAGCTCGACCTGCTGCGTCCGATCTACAGGAAGACCGCTGCCTACGGCCACTTCGGTCGCGAGCTTCCCGAGTTCACCTGGGAGCGCACTGACAAGGCTGCCATCATCAGGGAAAAAGCAGGACTGTAAGAACCGGTTCAACGTTCAACGTTCTACGTAAAACAAAAAAGGCCCTCTGGAATTCCGGGGGGCCTTTCTTTATAACCCGTTCAACGTTTCGACGTTCAAAAACAAAGGCCCTCTGGGAATTTCCAGAGGGCCTTTTCTTGTGAACCAACTGTTGGATGTGTGGAGGACGTTGCCGACTCCGCGGTGGGGCAGCGAACGTTGAACGTAGAACGTTGAACGGCAGTTATGGGTTCCTGCTGAACCTGTAGCCGACCCCGCGCACGGTCTGGAAGAAGATGGGGCGGGAGGGCTCCGGCTCGAAGTACTTCCGCAGCCGTACGATGAAGTTGTCGAGCGTCCTCGTTTCGGCGTCTGTTGAGTACCCCCAGACGCTCTCCAGGATCACCCCGCGCGGGATCGCCTCCCCCTCGCGGTGAAAGAACAGGGAGAGCATACGCACTTCCAGGTCGGTCAGGTCGATCTCCCCTTGCCGGGTCCGCGCCCGGTAAGAGAGGAGGAACACCTCGTTGTCGCCGAAACGGTACCCTTCCTCCACCGGTTCCGGACGGTACCAGGCGGAGCGCCTCAACATCCCCGATACCCTCAGCAGGAACTCCTTCAGGTTGAAGGGCTTGATCAGGTAATCGTCGGCGCCGGCGGCCAGGCCATGGATGCGGTCGCTCTCAGCAGAGCGCGCCGTCAGCATCAGCACCGGCACCCTGGAGTCCAGCGTCCTTATCCTCTCGCATACCTCGAACCCGCCGATACCGGGGAGCATGACGTCCAGGATGATGAGATCGAACTTCTCGACCTTCACCTTCTCCAGCGCCTCCTCGCCGCTTTCCACGTGGCTTACCAGGTAGCCTTCCTGCTCCAGGTTGAAGGTAATGCCCCGCGCCAGGTGCATCTCGTCCTCGACCAGGAGTATCTGTGGCTTTTCTCCCGCCATGCCGCTAACCTCTTTGCTGCTGGCCGCCAGGTAGCGGCAGCGCGATGTGGAAGGTGCACCCCTTGCCGAGCCCCTCGCTGCTGACGGTGATCTTGCCGCCGTGGGCGTTCACCACCGACTTTACGATGTAAAGGCCAAGGCCGGTTCCCCGGATGTTTTCACCGGGGGTGCGCACCCGGTAGAACATCTCGAAGATCTTGTTCAACTCGTTCTTCTTTAACCCTTTGCCATTGTCCTGGAAGTCGAGCAGGCACTGCTTGCCGCTTTTTCGCAGGGAAACCCGTATTTCCGGGGATACCGGCGAATAGAGCAGGGCGTTTTCCAAAAGGTTACGCAGCGCCATCTCCATCCCCTCGACGTCGATTACCGCCGAGATCCCTTTCTCAACCTCCAGTGTGAGGCGTCCCCCTTCCGGCAGCTCGCCCCGTTTTCCTTCCAGGTAATCCTTCACAAACTCGGAGAAGTCGATTTTCTTGGCCTTTTCTCCCAACTGGCGGAACTCGATCCTCGTTGCCATCAGCAGGTTGCTGGTGAGCACGTTGAGCCGTTCCGTGTCCGAGAGCATGGTGTCGATGAACCCGTCCAGCTTGTCCTTGGGGAGGTCCCTGAGCTTCACCGTCTCCAGATGGAGCTGGATCGAGGTGAGCGGTGACTTTAGCTCGTGGGTGAGCTGCGAGATGTAATTGCGCTGCTGCAGGTAGAGCTTCGCCTGACGCCGCCAGTACAGGAAGATGACGTAGACGCCGACTAAGACGGCGACCAGCATCAAAAGCCCCTCGACCAGTACCAGCCACTCCACCCCTTGGGCTACGAGCTCCGGCTTGTAGCGCAGCGCCAGCTGGCGGAATTCCTTGTTGCGGCCCACGAACCAGTAAACCCAGGAGATGACCATGACCACCCAGATCAACTGGATTCCTATCAGTGCAATCAACGGGTTGGAGAGTTTTCTTTGCGACTTCATGCACCCACCTGTAGCATCGCAGGTCCGTTTTTGCAAGGGGTATCTCATTGGAGGGGAAGGGCTTCGTTTTACATTACTATTACAAAAGCAAACACTGTTCTCTGATAATGTGTAAACGTGCAGGTCCAGCTCAGGAGGGAAGACATGTTTAAACCGTTACGCATAGGAAAACACGAGGCACGCTACCCGCTCATCCAGGGCGGCATGGGAGTGCGCATTTCGGCAGGATCTCTCGCAGGGCACGTAGCCAAGTGCGGAGGGGTCGGCCTTGTCGCTTCACCCGGCATCGTCTTGAACAGCGAGTTTTTCAACGGTTCGAACTATCTCAAGAACAGCTCCCTCGCTCTCAAAGAGGAACTGCGCAAGGCCTATGAGATTGCGCCCGACGGCATCGTCGGCGTGAACGTCATGGTCGCCCTCACCGACTTCGAGGAATTGGTCGTTGCCGCCGTCGAAGGCGGCGCCAAAGTGCTCGTCTGCGGGGCGGGACTCCCCTTGACCCTGCCGGGACTGACCGCGCACGCACCCGACGTGGCGCTGGTGCCGATCGTATCCTCCGTGCGCGCCGCGCAGCTGATCGCCAAAAAATGGGACAAGGCCTACAACCGCCTCCCGGATGCCGTGGTGGTTGAGGATCCCGACACCGCCGGCGGCCACCTGGGTGAAAAGATAGAAAACATCGGCAACGGCGACTACGACCAGTACGAGACCATGCGCGGCGTAAAGGAGTTCTTCCGTACCGAATACAACCTCGACATCCCCATCATCGCCGCCGGCGGAATCTGGGACCGCGCCGATGTGCTGCACGCCCTCGCCGAAGGGGCAGACGGGGTACAGATGGCGAGCCGCTTCGTGACCACCGTGGAGTGCGACGCTGACGACGCCTTCAAGCAGGCCTACCTGGATTGCAAGAAGGAGGACATCGGTCTCATCATGAGTCCTGCAGGTCTTCCGGGGCGCGCCATTCTCACCAACCAGCAGGGGATCATCGGCTACGACCGGGACCGGGGTTCCTCCTGCAGCCACGGCTGTCTCAAGAAGTGCTCCTACAAGGAAAGCGGCGAGCGTTTCTGCATCGTCAGGTCCCTGGACCGTGCGCAGCGTGGCGAGGTCGACAGCGGCCTTATCTTCTGCGGCACCAACGCCTACAAGGCAACCCGCATCGAGACCGTGCAGGAGATTTTCGACGAGCTCTTCGCGGAAACCGGCGCCGTCTCTCACGAGGAAGCCGCGTAACGCGCGCCAAATAGCAGCGGCATTCCTGCCGCCATCATCGTTCATCAACAAGATCCCCCTGTCGCCATTGAGCCGCAGGGGGATTTTTTATCATCAACCTCCCTCACCCCCGCCCCTCTCCCTCTGGGAGAGGGTGGCCGAAGGCCGGGCGAGGGGGGTGCCATGAAGCATATTGGGCGTTGCGGCCGGTTCAGGCCAAAGATTGGAGCTAAATAATTCAACTTTGCGCTTGATGCCGTTCCTTGCATATGCTATATCAAGAAAACTTGATTTAATAGAACCGTCAGGGTTGATGGATATGATCGATTTACTAAAAGCTCTGGCTGATCCTTGCCGCCTCCGTCTGGTTGGCGCGCTTCTGCGCGCCGAACTCACGGTGCAGGAGCTGACCCAGATCCTCGGCATGGGGCAGTCGCGCATCTCGCGGCACCTGAAGATCCTCACCGAGGCGGGGGTCCTGTCGGTCAAGCGCCAGGGAACCTGGAGCTACTACCGGGCGGGAGAGGGAAACGCCTTTTTCTGCGCCATCCGTCCCCAGTTCGAGCAGGAGTTGGAGCGGCTTCCGGAGCGAAACGAAGATCTTGCCGCGGTCGCGCTGGCCCTGGAAGCGAGGCGCAGGCGCAGCCTTGAGTTTTTCGACCAGCACGCGGCGCAGTGGGATGTCCTGTCGCGCACGCTGCTGCCGGTTCCGCCCTACCTGGACCGTCTGCTGGGCCGGATTCCGGCCGTGGAAACCGTGCTCGAGATCGGCGTCGGCACCGGCGCGCTCTTGCCCGAATTATGCTTGCGTGCAGCCAAGGTTATCGGCGTGGATCATTCGCCGGCCATGCTCGAAGAGGCGCGCCGGCGCATCAGCAGCGGCGGAAAGCAGGGAGCCGAGTTGCGGTTGGGCGAGATGACGCATCTTCCCATAGCCGACGGCGGGGCTGGGTGTGTGATAGCGAACATGGTGCTGCACCATGCCGCCGATCCAATGACTGTACTGGGCGAGATTCAGCGTGTGCTACAGCCCGGCGGGGCGCTGGTCTTGGCTGACCTGGCGCGCCATGAGCGGGAATGGGCCCGCGAGCAGTTGGCGGATCAGTGGCTAGGGTTCGAAGAAGACGAACTGAGAGGTTGGATCGCCGCAGCCGGTTTCGGCGCAGTAGAGATAGAGCGGATCGCCGCCGGGGCCGGACAAGAGGTCGTCCTGCTGGTAAAGGCGGTTAAGGAATAAAAGGGGACGGGCTACTTTTTTATACGAAAAAGTAGCCTGTCCCCCCTTGAAAGACGATTGTTGCAGATAACACCACCAAAAGGAGAAGCATCTATGAAAGAAAACGATTACATCGTAAAGGACATGTCGCTGGCGGCCTGGGGCCGCAAAGAGATGATCATCGCCGAGACCGAAATGCCGGGCCTCATGGCGATCCGCGAGGAGTACGCCGCGAGCCAGCCGCTCAAAGGGGCGCGCATCGCAGGCTCGCTGCACATGACCATCCAGACAGCAATGCTGATCGAGACCCTCACCGCTCTGGGCGCCGAGGTCCGCTGGGCTTCCTGCAACATCTTCTCTACCCAGGATCACGCGGCTGCAGCCATCGCGGCTGCAGGGATCCCGGTCTTCGCGCACAAGGGCGAGACGCTGGCCGAGTACTGGGACTACACCCACAAGATCTTTGAGTGGCACGACGGCGGCGCCCCCAACATGATCCTCGACGACGGCGGCGACGCCACCTTGCTGCTGCACCTGGGAAGCGACGCGGAGAAGAATCCCTGCGTCATCGCCAACCCCACCTGCGAGGAGGAGCAGTTCCTCTTCGCCGCCATCAAGAAGCGCCTGGAGACCAACCCCGGTTGGTACTCGAAGACCGCGGCCTGCATCAAGGGCGTCACCGAGGAAACCACCACCGGCGTGCACCGCCTCTACCAGATGCACGAGAAAGGGACGCTCAAGTTCCCGGCCATCAACGTCAACGACTCGGTGACCAAGTCCAAGTTCGACAACATCTACGGCTGCCGCGAGTCCCTCATGGACGGGATCAAGCGCGCCACCGACGTGATGGTGGCGGGCAAGGTCGCGGTCATCTGCGGCTACGGCGACGTGGGCAAGGGGTGCTCCCAGGCGATGCGCGGGCTGCAGGCCCAGGTCTGGGTGACCGAGGTCGACCCGATCTGCGCGCTCCAGGCGGCGATGGAAGGCTACAAGGTCGTGACCATGGAATGGGCCGCTGACAAGGCGGACATCTTCGTGACCACCACCGGCAACATCGACGTCATCACCCATGACCATATGAAGGCGATGAAGCACAACGCCATCGTCTGCAACATCGGCCACTTCGACAACGAGATCGAGGTCGCGAAGCTGAAGCAGTACCAGTGGGAGAACATCAAGCCGCAGGTGGATCACGTCATCTTCCCGGACGGCAAGCGCATCATCCTCCTGGCGGAAGGGCGTCTGGTCAACCTCGGTTGCGCCACCGGGCACCCCTCCTACGTCATGTCCTCCTCTTTCGCCAACCAGACCCTGGCGCAGATGGAGATCTTCTGCAACCCCGGCAAGTACCCGGTCGGCGTCTACACCCTTCCGAAGGAATTGGACGAGAAGGTGGCGCGCCTGCAGCTGAAGACACTGGGCGCCATGCTCACCGAGCTCACCGACGCTCAGGCTGACTACATCGGCGTGAAGAAGGACGGGCCGTACAAGTCGGAGCACTACCGCTACTAAAACGCAGATAGACTCCCCCTCCCTTGACGGGAGTGGGACTTCATTCCCTGTTTCCCAAGCTTCAGCTTTAAGCTAAACATCACACGCAAAAAGGAAAGGGCGCCTGGTTTTCAACCGGCGCCCCTTCTCATTTTTCCTGCTCTTTCTTCTCTTTTTCCCCCCGGTCCCCGGGGGCGCACGATGGCGACATTCAAGTCTGGACCCCAAGCCTGGGGAGGATGTAGCGCTGCAGCACTACCCAGAAAACAAAGAAGCCGACCAGCATCAATAGTTCGTTCATGTTCGGGTTCACCTCCTGAGATGCGAGCACTATAACTCATATTCAGGAAAAGGTATATAGCAAAAAGAGAATGGATTCCCCCGGCTCTACGACTCGCCGCGACGGAAGGTCCCGCTCTTGCCCCCTTCCTTGAACATCAGCACCACCTCCGCTATCGCTATCGACTTGTCGCTCCCCTTGCACATGTCATACACGGTGAGCGCCGCGACCGAGGCGGCTGTCATCGCCTCCATCTCGACGCCGGTCCGCTCGAAGGCCCGTACCGTCGCCTCTATCTTCAGCTCGCCTGTGGCCGGGTCGTGCCGGAACTCTATGGCCGCGTGATGAATCGCCAGCGGGTGGGAGAGGGGGATCAGGTCGGGGGTCTTCTTGGCCGCGGCGATGCCGGCCAAGCGGGCGACGCCCAGGACATCCCCCTTGGCGACCGAGCCTTCCAGGATGGCGGCCAGGGTTGCCGGTTTCAGCAGCACCCGGGCCTGTGCGGTCGCGGTCCTGAGCGTGCAGGTTTTGCCGCTCACGTCGACCATGATGGCCTGTCCCTGCTCGTCGAAGTGGTTGAACATGGTTTCTCCTGTGCCTGCGGCTACGATGTGGTTTCCGGCACCAGCTCCACGTCCCTCAAGAGGACCAGGTCGACCTCGCTTCCTGCCGCAACGAAGGTGGCCTCGGAGGGGAGGGCGGCGAGAGCGTCGCACCTGGTCATGGTGCTCAGTATGGCGGTGTGCTGGTCCCCGGCGCAGTAGGCGACGTAGCGGCCATGCCTCTTCTTGACGGTAACCCGGATGAAGTGGGTCTTTCCTTCCTTCTTGTGGGCATCCTCCGCGAGTATCCCTTTCACGAACGGGCGCACCACCTTCCGGTAGCCCATCATCTTCAAAAGCGCCGGTTTGACCAGCAGTTCGAAGGTGATCATGGTGGACACGGGGTTGCCGGGAAGCGAGAAGACGGGCCTTCCATCCATTAGGGCGAATGCGGTCGGGCCGCCGGGCTTCATGGCGATCTTCCAGAACTGCTCCTGCGCCCCGAGCTCTGCCAGAACTTCCCGGACCAGGTCGCGGTCTCCAGCCGATACTCCGGCCGAGGTGATCAGGGCGTCGAACCGGAACCCCTGATGTATCTTCTCCCGGTGGCTCTCGATGTCGTCCCTGGCGATCCCCAGCAGCACCGGCTCGGCTCCCGCCTCGCGCACGGCGGCGGCAAGCGAGAGGGCGTTGGAGTTTATCACCCGCCCGGGGGACGGGGCTTCGCCCAATTCAATCAGCTCGTCGCCGGTGGAAAGTATCGCCACGCGGACCTTTCTGTGGACCGGGACCAGCGCCTGCCCCATGGCCGCCAGCATGCCGATTTCGGCGGGGCGTACCGTGGTGCCGGCCTCCATTATCGGCGCTCCCGCCGCGACGTCGGAACCTTGATGCCGGATGTGCTGCCGCGGCAGCACTTTGTGCCGGATCACCACACGGTCGCCCATATCCTCGGTTTCCTCAACGGGGACCACCGCGTTGCACCCCGGGGGAATAGGGGCGCCGGTCATGATGCGTACCGCGCACCCTGTCTCTAGCGCGGCCGGCCCGTCACCGCCGGCCGGCAGGAATCCTGTGACGCTAAGCTCCGCCGGAACCTTGCTGCAATTAGCGGCGCGAACGGCGAAGCCGTCCATGGCGGAATTGTCGAATTGAGGCAGGTCCCAGGGGGCGACGACGTCCCGTTTCACCACCCGGCCCACCGCCTCCAGGAGGGGGACCATCTCCTCTCCCAGGGGGTGTACGCTGGCCAGGATGATATCGCGTGCTTCTTCAAAGCTTGGCATGTCACACCTCGCACTTCTCTGTGGCAGAGTTGGCGCCTTGCAACCGCGGCAAGAACGCCCGCCCTGCACAGTACAACGTTAGGCCGCGACGACCAGTTCGACCGGGGGCACCTTCGGGTAGGAGATCTCGTGAACCTCCATCTCCAGCAGGTCGATGCTCAACTTGCGGTCGCGCAAAAGCTCCCCTTTGCCGAGGAGGATCTTGCAGGCCTCGGCCACCTCCAGGCTCGCCACTACGGCCGGGGTGAAGGCGGGGTTTCCCAATTGCTGCTCGATCCCTTTTCCCGCTACCCAGTGGCGGTAGATGCTCTGCACGGTGGTGTCGCCGGGAAGCTGGGTCGCCACGTGGCCGTACCAGCCGCCGATGGCGCCGTGGACCATCGGTATCCCTGCCACGGTGCAAAATTCTGCCAGTTCCAACCGGTAGGGGATGCTGTCGAGCGCATCGACCGCTACCATTGCGCCGGCCAGTTGCTCGGAGCCGTTGGCGAGGCAGAAGTAGTCCTTGATGGGGGTAACCGTGACGGCGGGGTTGATCTCAGCCACACGGTCCACGGCGGCCTCGACCTTGGCCTTGCCGAGCGTCGCCGGGGTGGAGAGGATCTGGCGGTTCAGGTTGTGCTCCTCGAAGATGTCGGGGTCAATGGCCACGATGTGGCCGACGCCGATGCGGGCCAGTTCCTCGATGACGTACCCTCCGAGGCCCCCGCAGCCGATCACCGCCACGCGGCTGCGGAACAGCTTGAGCTGCTCCTCGATCGAGATCATGTTCCGGTTGCGCTGGTAGCGTGCCGGGAAGATCCCGTTTTCCAGGGCCAGTGCCTCGACCTCGTGGCACCTCAGGCCGAACTGGACCACGGCTTGGCTCTGGGCGCTCCAGGAGAGCATTCCCCCCTGGGTGGATTCCTTGAGAAAGGTGACAGCTTTGAGCATGTTAGCCTCCTCCTACCAATGGAAACAGTGAAAGGGTGTCGTGGTCGGAGAGTTTGGAGTCGAGTTCCCCGTGCCTGCCGTTCAGCATGACGATGCCGATCTCCTCCTCGGTGAGCCCGAGGCTGAGCACTACCGCCCGCACGTCGGTCCCTTCGGGGAGTTCCTGCTCGGCCACCTTGAACCTGCCGTTTCTAAATGTCGCGAAAAGCTTGAGCGTGATCAGCATGTGGCACCTGCGCATTCGTGTGTAGAAACGAAAAAGCCCGGCGTGACTTTCGTCACGCCGGGGAGTGGAGCGGTTATTAGAAGTTCCAGAACTCGTCGATCTCTGCGTCGGTGAAGTCCCACACCGCGTTGTGCGGCGCCACCGGCTCGTTCTTGAAGAAGTCAGGGAGGCGGTCGTGCACGTTGGTGAGCCCTGCTTCCTGGTTGAACTTGCGCTCAAGCTTCAGGACATGCTTGCCCAGGTTGGTGACATCGTCGCCGGTAAGGGCGATGCCGAAGCGGGCGTTGATCATGTCGATCAGGGCCGGGAGGCACTCGGGGATGTCGAGAGCCGGGAAGGCCACGAAGATGCACATGCCGGTGGAGTCGACCGCAGCGGTTGCGATCTGCAGGTTGCGGGAGAGCTCGACCTGGCCGTCCTTCTTGAGCGGGTCGACGTAGCCGCCGACGTTCAGGATGTTGGTGGCGATGGTGTAGCCGGAGGTGTGGTCCGCGCCCATGGTGCTGGTCGCGTAGGTGATGCCGATACCCTTGACGGAGCGCGGGTCGTAGGCCGGGATCCCCTGGTTCTTGACCACCGGGACGCGGGTGACGCCGTAGGTGCGGCCGACGGAGCCGGCGCCGCCGCCGAGGATGCGGCCGAGGGCAGTCCCTTTGCCGATCTCTTCGGTCAGAAGGCGGAGCATCTCTTTGGAATCGCCCCAGTTGAGGATGCCGGCTTCCATGGCGACGCCGAACATGACGGCGGTCTCGATGGAGTCGATCCCGATGTCGTCCATCAGGTTGTCGGCTTTCGCGATGTCGTCCAGGTTGTCGATGCAGCAGTCAGCGCCCAGGCCCCAGATGGTCTCGTACTCGAAGCCGGAGGTGACGTACTTGCCGTCCTTGTCGTTGTAGACCTGCGAGCACTGGATGATGCACCCTGCATGGCAGCCGTGCTTCACCTTGCCGCCGCGTGCCGCGATGGTGTCGTGCATGGTCTCGCCGGAGATCTTATCGTGCCCTTCGAACTGGCCGGTGGTGAAGTTCCTGGTCGGGAGGCCGCCTGCTTCGTTGAGGATGTTGACGAGGACGTTGGTGCCGTAGGTCGGCAGGCCTTCGCCGGAAACCGGGTGGTCGAGAAGTGCCTTGGAGAACGCCCTTGCCGCGGTCTTGAATTTCTCCGGATCTGCGATGGTCACGGGTTTCGCGCCTTCACCGTCGATGGAGATGAATTTGATCTGCTTGGAGCCCATGACTGCGCCCAGGCCGCCACGGCCGTGGCTGCGGATCTTGCTGTCCGGGTCTTTAACGGAGATGTTCGCTGCGGTCATCTTCAGTTCGCCGGCGATGCCGATGGTGAGAACGCCGGTCTTCTTGCCCAGGCGCTTTTCGACTGCGTCGATGACGGCGAAGTTGCCAACGCCTAAGAGTTCTTTCTCTTCGTTGATGGTGACGCCGTTGATGCCTACGGAGAGGTTGTACCAAGTGCCGGATTTGGGAGCGCCTTCGATGATGAGGGCCTTGATGCCGAGTTTAGCCAGCATCTGCGCGGCGGTGCCGCCGGCGTTGGACTCCTTGATGCCGCCGGTAAGGGGGCTCTTGGCGCCTGCGGAGAGGCGGCCGGAGTTGGCTGCGGCGGTGCCGGTCAGAAGGCCCGGTGCGAAGCAGAGGAGGTTCTGCGCGGAAAGCGCATGACAGGTCGGCGGTACTTCAGCTGCCACGATGGTGGAGGTCAGGGCGCGGCCGCCCAGGCCCGCCCAGGCTGCCGGAACTGCTTCGATCTTCGTGGTGAGGTCGGTCATGTTGACGCGAAAAATCTTATCCATGCTTTTCAAGCTCCCTTTTAATTAGTTTCCGGCATCGGTGCCGGCGCTCCTTTCCAAGAGGGAGGCTCCGCCGTTTCCAGCGAAACCCGTTGGCCTGGCTCCGTGAGGGTGGTCCCTTTTAGGCGGCGCATGGCTCGGAGATTCAAAAACCCCTCCCCCGCCAGGGGGAGGGGAGCTTTGCTGCGATGCTGCTGCTCGTCTTACATTGCGTCCTTGAAGATCTGGACGACCTGCTCAAGGGTTGCCTTGCGCGGGTTGGTGAACTGGCAAGCGTCTTTCTTCGCGTTCTCAGCCATGATGGTGAGGTCCTCTTCCTTGACGTTCAGGGCCTTGAGGCCGGTCGGGATGCCGATGGAAGCGGAGAGGGTGCGGATCCTGTCGATTGCCTTCTGGCCTGCTTCGGTCACGGAGAGGCCGTCGACGTTCTCGCCGAGTGCTTTCGCGATGTCGGCGAAGCGTTTCGGGCAAGCGATCAGGTTGTACTGGCTGACGGCCGGGAGCAGGATGGCGTTGCAGACGCCGTGCGGCAGGTTGTAGAAGCCGCCCAGCTGGTGAGCCATGGAGTGAACGTAGCCAAGAGAAGCGTTGTTGAACGCCATGCCGGCCAGGTACTCGGCGTAAGCCATCTTGTCGCGCGCCTCGAGGTCTTCGCCGTTGGCAACTGCCTTGGAGAGGTACTCGGCGATCAGCTCGATTGCCTTGATAGCGCAAGCGTCGGTGATCGGGGTGGCGATGGTGGACACGTACGCCTCGACCGCGTGGGTCAGTGCGTCCATGCCGGTTGCAGCGGTGAGTGCCGCCGGCTTGCCGACCATGAGCAGCGGGTCGTTGATCGCGACGTTCGGGGTGCAGCGCCAGTCGACGATCGCCATCTTCACGTGGGTGTCGGTGTTGGTGATGATGCAGAAACGGGTCATTTCGGACGCGGTGCCTGCGGTGGTGTTGATGGCCACGAATGCCGGCATCGGCTTGGTGGTCTTGTTCACGCCTTCGAGATCGCGGATGTGGCCGCCGTTGCCGATGACCATGCCGATGCCTTTCGCGCAGTCATGGGAGGAACCGCCGCCCAGGGAGATGATCGCGTCACAGCCGTTGTCCTGGTACACCTTCACGCCGTCGTGCACGTTGATGTCGGTCGGGTTGGGCTCTGCGCCGTCGAAGATGACTGCGGAAACACCGGCCTCTTCCACCTGGGACTTGATCTTGTCGGCAACGCCCATGGCCGAGAGGCCCTTGTCGGTAACGATCAGCGCCTTGGATGCGCCCAGCGCCTTGATCTGGCCACCGGTCTCTTTAGCGGAACCAATACCCATCAGTGATACTGTCGGAATGTAGAAACCGTACGTCTGCTCTCCTAATGCCATTTGTCTTTCCCCCTGTTGTTGTGTCCGGATTTCAAGCCCGGTTGTTTAACCATTGCGTAGGTCCTAGTTGCATACACTGTCCTAAAACGGTTTTCTAGGTTATCGCAAACCCCATACCAGAATTTGCCAGAGTCGTATTTTTTTCGGCATCTGTTATTTTTTTTCAGGATACCGTATACTTAACGCGCACCCTGTTTACACGACTTTTACCCCCTCTTTGACCCCTCGTTCTGAAAAGTAACAGATGCCGTGTTCCATAATGGAGCGATTGCTCCGTTGTGGTACGGTTGTTTTGGTCAGTGATACATCATCTCATCGCTGCCTCGAAAGCTCCCCTGCCGCAGCGCGAAAAACCTTTGTTCCTCATGTATTCACTATGTTAGTGCCCCATCTCCCCATGACGCCGCACTTTTGTGTGACGTTTTGTCGCAGTTGGTACCGATATTGCCTTTGTATACAAACAGGCAGTACACGAGGCGGACCCCTTCATTCCAATAAAATCCCCCCAACCCCCCTTTGCAAAGGGGGGAGATCAAGTAAATGGGAGTGGCGGCATGGCACTGATCGATACCTACGGCAGGCGCATAAACTACTTGAGACTCTCGGTCACCGACCGCTGCAACATGCGCTGCAGCTACTGCATGCCGGCGCAGGGCGTGGAGAAGCTCGAGCATAAAGAGATGCTGAGCTACGAAGAGCTCTACCGCGTGGCGGGCGCCTGCATAGCGCAGGGTATAGAGAAGATCCGGGTCACCGGCGGGGAGCCACTGGTGAGGAAGGGGATCGTACCTTTCCTGGAGCGCCTGTCGCGAGTGCCCGGCTTGAAGGAGCTGGTGCTGACCACGAACGGCCTGCAACTGGAAGAGATGGCCCAGCCCTTAAAGCGCGCCGGGGTGGCGAGGCTCAACATAAGCCTCGACTCGCTCAGGCCCGAGGTCTTCGCCCGCATTACCC
Organism: Citrifermentans bremense R1; assembly: GCF_000426865.1. Lineage (GTDB taxonomy): Bacteria > Desulfobacterota > Desulfuromonadia > Geobacterales > Geobacteraceae > Geomonas > Geomonas bremensis. The sequence continues at coordinate 420,354 of NZ_AUGE01000001.1, read as the reverse complement.
GAGGAGCGGACCTGAAGCGGGTGCTCTCCGGGATAGAGGCAGCAGAAAAGGCCGGTTTCTCGAACCTCAAGATAAACATGGTAGTGATGCGCGGGGTGAACGACGAAGAGATCCTGGACTTCGCCGCCCTCAGCATCGAAAAACCGTACACGGTGCGCTTCATAGAGTACATGCCGACCCTGCAGGACGAGGGGTGGAACGCGCAAAGCATGCCGGGGAGCGAGATTCTCGCGCGGATCGCCGAGCGCTATCCGCTCCTCCCCATGGTGGGTGCAGAGATGGCGGGACCGGCCCGCAACTTCAAGATAGAGGGCGCGGCCGGGGCCATCGGGATCATCACCCCGGTTTCCGGGCACTTCTGCGAGAGCTGCAACAGGATCCGGGTCACCGCCGCCGGCAGGATGCGCGGCTGCCTTTTCTCCGACCAGAGTGTCGATCTCAAACCGCTGCTGTTAAGCCTCGATCCCTACCGGCTGCAGGAAGAGATCCGGCGCATCGTGACGCACAAGCCCGGACGGCATCATATAGCCGAGCCGGAGGCGGAGAAGATAACGGTCAACATGTCCCGCATCGGCGGATAAAAGCAGGGGCTAGGGACTGGGGGCAGCGAACAGTAGCCTTCAGCACCAGGATCAGGGACAGGGATTACGGAGGAAAGAGATATGTCCGGTTCGATAGTCGCGGTAAGCGTGAGCAAGAGCAAAGGGGAGAAAAAGACGCCGATGGAGTCGGTGCATGTCCGGGAAAATTTCGGCATCATCGGCGACGCCCATGCCGGCGACTGGCACCGCCAGGTGAGCCTCCTGGCCCAGGAGAGCATCGATAAGATGGTCTCGCTTGGGCTCTCCGTGGGGCCCGGCGACTTCGCGGAGAACATCACCACCCGCGGAGTGGATCTGGTCAACCTCCCGATCGGCTCACGGCTGGCCATAGGCCCGGTGGTGCTGGAGATTTCCCAGATCGGAAAGGTCTGCCATACCCGCTGCGCCATCTTCTACCAGGCCGGCGATTGCGTCATGCCCAAGGAAGGGGTATTCGCCACGGTGGTGAGCGGCGGAGTGGTAAGACCCTCAGACGAGATCGAGCTGCTGTAACCAGGCAGCATAACAAAGGAAGCAGCAAGCAAGGGGGAGTGTATGAAGGACCGGAGCCAGAAGAAAGCCAACATCATCTCGATCCGCATGAGCGACGACGAGAGGGACGCCATTCAGCAGCTGATGGACAGCAAGGGGAAGAAAGCTTCTTCCATCATGCGCGAGGCATTCGCCCTGTTCAAGGAGCAGTGGGAGCTTTCCAAGCGCATGGAAGCGCCGCTGGAGCAGTAACGGCCACTAAAAGCTTTGGTGGACCACATGGACTTTATGGACCTGGTGGACCCGATGGACGTGGCTGAGAGCGGATAAAAGCTAACTGAAGAGAGAGGTTTTGACCCATGTACGTGGTTGCTTGCATTAAACAGGTTCCGGACACGACCCAGGTGCAGATCGATCCGGTGACCAACACGCTGGTGCGCGACGGCATTCCCTTCATCATCAACCCCTACGATACACACGCGCTGGAGGAGAGCCTGCGCATGAAGGGACGCTACGGCTTCAAGGCCGCGGCTCTCTCCATGGGCCCGCCCAACGCGGAGGCGGCGCTCAGAAAGGCGCTCGCGCTCGGCGTGGACGAAGCCATCCTCCTTTCCGACCGCGCCTTCGGCGGCGCCGATACCCTTTCCACCAGCAACGTCCTCGCTGCCGCCATCAGCAAGCTGGCGCAGGACGATGAGGTGGGGATCGTGTTCTGCGGCAAGCAGACCATCGACGGGGATACCGCGCAGGTCGGCCCGGGCATTGCGATACGGCTCGGTTTTTCGCAGCTTACCCTTGTGGACCGCATCGAGCACCTGGATTTCCTGTCTAAGAAGATCAGGGTCAGGCGCAAGCTGGAAGGGCGCTACGAGATCGTGGAAGCGAAACTCCCCGCGATGATCACCGTGGTGCGCGAGCTGAACCGCCCCCGCTACCCAACGGTGCCGATGCGCCTGAAGGCTGCCAAGGGTGAGGTCCGGGTCTGGGACAACAGCGAGCTGAAGCTCGATCCCAACAGCATCGGGCTCAAGGGGTCGCCGACCTGGGTGAGCAGGATCTTCTCTCCCGAGCGGAGCAAGGGCGAGATGCTCGGCGACGGCCTGAACGACCCGAAGGGGACCGCGCGCCTCCTGGTGGAGCGGCTTTTGGCCAGGGACATGCTGGCGGTGTAGTCACTAACAAACCTTGTGGACTGAATGGACGCCATGGACTTGGTGGACGTGATGGACGTGACCGAAAGTGGGGAGAATGATGAGTGAGGCAAAACCTAAACTGAAGAAGCCGCGCGGGAAGGTTCGGCTCTTAGAGGGCAAATGCATCGCCTGCGGCGCGCGCTGCCAGAGCAGCTGTCCGGTAGACGGCATCCAGATGAGCGATGCGGGCGAGCCGCAAATAGAACTCTCCAAGTGCATCGGCTGCCTTAAGTGCGTGAAGGCCTGCCCGGGCTCCGCCCTGGAGATCTTCTACACCAAGGAAGAGCTGGAGATTCTGGCGGCTCTCGCCGGGCAGCAGGACCTTGCCGAGGACGAGGCGGACCCGGAGGAGCTGGCGCGACGCGAGTACGTCGCCGGTTACCAAGGCGTCTGGGTCTTCGTGGAGCAGACGGAGGGCGAAGCGGCCCGCGTCTCCTGGGAACTGATGGGGAAGGGGAAGGAACTCGCCGCTAAGCTAGGCGTGGAACTCTGTGCCGTGGTCATGGGGCACAAGGTGGAGCACCTCTGCCATGAGGCCTTCACCTACGGCGCCGACAAGGCGTACCTACTGGACCAGCCCGTGCTGGAGTACTACCGCACTTACCCGTACCTCGACGCACTTTGCCACCTGATCGAGCGCTACAAACCGGAGATCGTCCTCATGGGTGCGACCGGCATGGGGCGCGACCTGGCAGGCGCTGTGGCGACCCGAGTCAAGACAGGGCTCACCGCCGACTGTACCGGCCTCGATATCGACCCCAAACGGAACCTGATGCAGACCCGCCCTGCCTTTGGCGGCAACATCATGGCGACCATCATGTGCGACCGCTTCCGCCCCCAGATGGCGACGGTACGCTCCCACGTGATGCCGATGCCCGCGCAAACCGTCGGCAGCAGCGGCAAGATCGTCCACGCTTCCTTCCCCTTAAGCGAGTCCGACGTCTTCACCAAGGTGCTGCAGGTGATCCGCGACAGCAAGGCGGGACACGTCGATATCGCCGGGGCTGAATTCATCGTCTCCGGCGGACGCGGCATGATGGCCAAGGAGAACTTTGCCATCCTGCAGGAGTTGGCCGATGAACTCGGAGGCGTGGTCGGTGCATCCCGCAGCGCAGTAGACGCGGGTTGGATGCCGGGCGACCGGCAGGTGGGACAGACCGGTAAGACGGTGCGCCCGAAGATATACATCGCCTGCGGCATCTCCGGCGCCATTCAGCACCTGGTGGGGATGCAGGACTCCGATCTCATCATCGCTATTAACCGTGACAAGGAAGCCCCCATCTTCGAGGTAGCGAGCTACGGCATCGTGGGTGACCTGTTCGAGATCGTCCCCGCTATCACCGCCATACTGCGCGAGCTGAAGGCCGCGAAGAACCCGGGCGGCCAGCCCGCCGACCGGGACGTCGAGGCGGCGTAAGGGGGGTAACCCGGTTGGGGCGCTGCCCTCACCCTAACCCTCTCCCGGAGGGAGAGGGGACTTAACTTCGAGAAGGGATATTACTATGCAACCTGATCCTGTTATCTTTACGCCGCTTCTGGCTGCGGCCTGCACCATCTTCCTTTGGAGCTGCTACCGCCGTTTCAGCCTGGTCACCGTCGGCGCCGCCGAGGACCGCTTCTCCAACACCTGGGACCGGTTGCAGGCGATGTTCGTCTACGCCTTTCTGCAAAAAAGGGTGGTAAAGCGCCCATTCGGCGTCAACCACGTCTTCATCTTCTGGTCCTTCCTGATCCTGGCCGTGGCCAATACGGAATTCCTCATCTCCGGCGTCTTTCCGGCGGCGAAGCTTTCCCTGCTGCTCCCGGCGGCGCTCTACCAGCCGCTACTGTTTGCGTTCGACCTGGTCTCGCTCTTCGCCCTGGCCGCCGTCGTAATCGCCCTGGTTCGGAGGGCGGTTGCTCCGCCGTACAAAGGCGCGCGTACCGGCGAGGCGTTCGCCATCCTCTCCATGATCGGGACGCTGATGCTGGCCTACTTCAGTTTTCATGCCGCGGAGATCGCTCTGGGCCACGAGCCCGCGGCTCACGTCATGCCGCTTTCCTCGTTGCTCGCCGCCGCTCTCTCCAGCCTGAGCCCGGAAACCCTCGGCACAGTGGGGGTAGCTTCCTGGTGGCTCCACGCCGGGGTGCTTCTTTTCTTCCTCAACTACCTCCCCTACAGCAAGCACATGCACATCCTCGCCGCCATCCCCAACTGCTACTTCAAGGGGCTCGGTACGCCCAACACCCAGGCGCGGGAGGAGTTCGCCGAAGGGAACGTCTACGGCGCAGGGAGCATCGAAAACTTCACCTGGAAGGACCTCTTCGATTCCTTCTCCTGCACCGAGTGCGGGCGCTGCGAAAACGCCTGTCCCGCGGCCGCTACAGGGAAACCGCTCAACCCGCGCCTTGTAATGCACGACATCAAGGTGAACCTCCTGGCCAACGGCGCGCAGCTGCAGCGCGGCGGCGTGGCGACGGTTCCGGTGATCGGGGAAGGGGAGGGGAGCGTGGAAGTCGACGCCCTCTGGTCCTGCACCACCTGCGGCGCCTGCCTTAACGCCTGCCCGGTCTTCATCGAGCAGATGCCCAAGATCAACAAGATGCGCCGGCACCTGGTCCAGATGGAGGCGGATTTCCCCGAGGAGCTTTTGAACCTCTTCGAGAACATGGAACAGCGCTCCAACCCGTGGGGGATCGCCCCCGGCGACCGCGGCAAGTGGGTCGGCGGCCACGAAGTAAAACCGTTCGAGGCGGGCCAGACCGAATACCTCTTCTACGTCGGCTGCGCCGGCTCCTTCGACTCCCGCGCCAAGCAGGTGACCCTTTCCATGGCGCGGATCCTCGACGCCGCTGGCATTTCCTGGGGAATCCTCGGCAAGGAAGAGAAGTGCTGCGGCGACAGCGTGCGCAGGCTGGGTAACGAATATGTCTTCGACAAGATGGCGCGCGAGAACGTGGCCATGTTCCAGGAGAAGAAGGTGACCAAGGTGATCACCCAGTGTCCGCACTGCTTCAGCACCCTCAAAAACGATTACCGGCAGTACGGCCTGGAACTGGAGGTCATCCCGCACGCCGAGCTGATCGAGCAGTTGCTGGGGGAAGGGAAGTTGCAGCTGGATATGCACGAGGCGACGGGCGGGAACATCGTCTTCCACGACTCCTGCTACCTCGGGCGCCATAACGGCGTCTACGAGGCGCCGCGCAAGGTCATCGCCCAGGCGACCGGTACCGCCCCCGCGGAGATGCCGAGAAACCGCGAGAATTCCTTCTGCTGCGGCGCCGGCGGCGGCCGCATGTGGCTTGAAGAGCACCTGGGAGAGAGGATCAACCTGAACCGCGTCAACGAGGCGCTGGCCGGATCCCCCGGCACCATCTGCGTCACCTGCCCGTACTGCATGACCATGATGGAAGACGGCCTCAAGGACCGCGCCAGCGGGCAAACCAAGGTGAAGGACATCGCGGAAATCGTCGCAGAGGGATTGAAAGGTAGGGCTTAGACGCTCGAAGGATTGAATCAGAGGAAGATCACCATGCGACAATGTACCGCTGCCGCGCTTTCCCAATTCCAGGCAACAGAGCCCGCCTTCCTGGAGTACCCCTCCAAGCTTTTCGTGGAGGCGACCAGCCGCTGCAACCTGAACTGCGTCATGTGCATGAAACAGAATTCCGGCGGCAGCGTGCGGGACGGCGATCTCTCCCCGGAGATCTTCCAGGCGCTGGAACCGGCGCTCGCGAACCTTGACGCCCTGGTGCTGAACGGCGTCGGTGAGCCGCTGATAAACACCCGGCTGGAGCAGTACATAAGCCACGCCAAGAGCCGCATGCCCAACGGGAGCTGGATCGGGTTCCAATCCAACGGCCTGCTCCTCTCGCACCTGCGCGCCATATCGCTCCTCGACGCGGGGGTGGACAAGATCTGCCTCTCCATGGACGGGGTCGACGCCTCGACCTTCAGCGCCATCCGCGCCGGAAGCGAACTCGCCGACCTGGAGCACGCCTGCAAGGCGCTTTTGTCCGCGAAGGTAGCCTGCCGCCGTCCCGAGATGGAGATCGGCGTGGAATTCGTGGTGATGCGCGACAACCTGGCGCAGCTGCCGGCGGCGCTTTCCTGGGCCGCGGAACGGGGCGTAGCCTTCGCCATCGTTTCCCATCTGCACCCGTTCGACGAACCGCACCTGGAAAACTGCAGCTACGACCTTTGCAGCGACGAGGCGATCACGCTGTTCCAGTGCTGGCAGAGCAAGGCGGACCTTAAGGGGGTGGAGATAGGGCGCTATTTCGACATCCTCTGGAATTACAAGAAGTCCGCCGAGGAGCGGCGCATCGTAGATTTCGTGGCGGCCATGAAGGCGGACGCGCAGCAGCGCGGCATCACGCTTGACCTGAAAAGGCTCTTCGCCATGAACACCGCCCGCATCGAGCAGAGTCAGGGGATTTTCGAGGAGGCGGCCCAGGTGGCGCGCAAAGCGGGGATCGACCTGAGGCTCCCGGAGATAGCGCGCAGGGAGAAGAGAGGCTGCGGTTTCGTCGAAAAGGGGAGCGCCTTTGTTTCCTGGGACGGCGGCATGCATCCCTGCTATCACCTCTGGCACCCCTGCCGTTCCTTCGCCAACGGCTGGGAACATGCCGTGGAGCCACGGGTCTTCGGTAACGTCGCCGAGCGCGGCGTGCTGGAGATCTGGAATTCCGAGGAGTTCCTACGTTACCGGCAAAACGTGCTGCGCCACGACTACCCTTCCTGCGCCGAATGCAACACTTCTCCCTGCGACCTGGTCCAGGCCGAGCGGTTCGAGCAGGACTGCTACGTTAACACAGAGCCGTGCGGCAGCTGCCTCTGGAGCTCCGGGGTCTTCCGCTGCCTGGATTGACCTCTTTACTGAAAGGGGGACAGGCTACTTTTTCAAATCAAAAAGTAGCCTGTCCCCCTTTTTTAAAGATCTCCCGTCATCTCCTGCAGCAGATAAAGCTTCACGTTCACCTTTTTCACGCAGTCGATCACCTCGCGCAGCTTTTCCTCGTCGAGGCCGCATTCCTCGTCGATACCCTGGAAGTAGGGGTAGCCTTTGGGGAGCGGGGTCAGGGCTCCGTCACGCAAAAGCATGACGTCGACCAGGTCGTTTACCCGCCCCTCCGCTTCCCACGGGTCGCGATAGTTGAACTGGCGCGCCACCACGTGAAGCCCCATCCCGTTTTTAAAAAGCGCCTTTACCTCGAAGGAAAATTCCCTCGGAGCGCTGTAGCTGTCACTCCTGCCGGACCTGACCATCACCTCGGCCCCGGCTTCCCTCAAAAGCTCCCCCACCGATTCGGCTGTCATCGGCTGCACTGTATCTTTCATTAGCTCAAACCTCCAGTCTCAGTTCGACGCCCCAGGGCGCCGGCTTCTCCCCCTCGGCGGTCAGCACCCAGAGGGTCGGCAGTTCCATCTGCTCGGGAACGGGCCCGATGCCGTCGGTCAGGTAGATCACCGCTGCGGGAACGGGGTACATGGCCCTCGCATAGGCGAACACCGGCCTTAAATCGGTGAAACCGCCGCCGTCGTAGCGTTCGGGGGCGAAGGCACTCCCCTTGAAGGCTTCCACTTCCTGTATTTTGCTGTTGGCGTAAAGGACGGTGATGGAGGCGTCGCGGCCCCGCGCTATCTGGACCAGTTCCCTGGCGAACGCCTCGCGCAGCTCCACCGAATTGGTTGAGTCGCTCACGTCGATGCCGACCAGCAGGTTGAGGCGGTGGCGCTTTCGGGTTCCGGGGGTGGCATGCGCGAAGCGGCGATGCTCCCTCATCCAGGTCCCCTCCCTCCCCAGCCGTCCGGCGGTAGCGACGAACTGCCGCAGCACCTGGCGCCAGGGGATGGGGGAGGGACGCAAAAGCCCTTCAACTACCTCCCTGATCTCGGGTGGAGCTTCGCCATCGCTGCCGCGCAGGCTTTCTCGGGTGAGCGTAGCCAGCATCTCCTGCGCCAAGGGAAGCGGCGTGCTGTCGGCATCGCTCCAGAGGGCGTGGTCGTCGAGGGTCGAGGCGGCGGGCTCGCCTTTTCCGGTGCCCGCGGCACCTTGCCGTTCTTCTTCCGCGTCGCCAAACCCGCTTCCATCCAGGTTGCCGATGTCGAAGGGAGGGACCAACTGCTGGTAGTACTCCTCGGCGGCGAGGCCGTCGGGCATCTTGTACTGAGCGGGGTACAGCGCATCGGCTGGAAGCCCCACGCTTCCGGGGTTGATGGCGAGGTCGCAGGCGACGTCCCAGTCGTGCGCGTTGCGCCCTTTGCCGCGCAGCATGTGCAGGTGCAAAAGGTGCTTTACCAGGTGTTCCAAAATCGCCTGCTGCTCGGTCGCCGAAAAGGCCCCGAAACAGGCGGGATCCACGGCCAGGATAGGGGTGCCGTTACGGATGGTGACTCCCGCGGGCTTTCCGCCCATAGGCCGCTCCTCGCGGCGCAGGTTCAGGAGGAAGTGCCCATAAAAGGCGCGCTCGCGCAACAGCCTGACCACGGCGTTTTCCAGCCCTGCGGACACCCCGGTCACCCCGCCTGCTGGTTGATGGCGCGGATCGCGTCGTAAATCACGTGGTCGTGCTTGTCGCGGACCAGGCGGAGGGCTACTTCGGGAATCTTCAGGAGCGTCTTCACGAATCCGAAGCGGAGGTCCCGCGGCAGCAGCGCGATGTAGGCGACCAGGTTCTCCTCCTGCTCGTCGCTCAACTCCGGGAAAACCTGCAGAGTCGCGGTGAGGTCGTTGATGGTCGCCGCTTGCACGTCGTCGCGCTGCGCTTCGGCCCGCTTTGCCACGGCCGGCCAGTCGCTCAGGACTTCAGGGGCGGTTAAGGGGCGCCCCTGGCGGTCGGAGAGCCAGCGCATGAAGGTGATGGCCGCTTCCCTCCCTACCACCCCGGCGTAGACCTCCATCTCCAGCTCGGCGGGAAAACGGCAGTTTTTCTTCAGGGTACTCACCATCTCCCAGGCCCGCTCGCTCGGCTCCACCTGCAAGTCCATGGGCATCCCCTGCTTGGCCAGGAGGTTCTGGTTTCCCCCCAGGAACTGCCGCACCTCGCCGGCGAGGTCGCGCCTTTGCGCGTAACGGGCCCAGCACTGGTAATCGGTCTCGACGTAAAGCATCACCATGCGGTCCACCAGGGCGCGATCGAGCGTCGCCACCTGGTAGCTTCCGTCGGGAGGGTTGATGCTCACCACCACCTTGTGGCGGCGGGAGAGCTTGTGGGTATGGATGGCGCGAAGCATCCCCTCGGCGGGGGGCTCGACGAACTGGAAGATCGCCTGCAGGGTGTCTTCCTGCTGGGCGCGGTTCAGCTCGTCGCAGTGGATCACGGTCGGTGGCTCGTCATCCCCGGGGATCCAGGACGGGCGCGACCACTGCATCACCTCGCCGCTACGGAAGGGGATGCCGACCAGGTCGCCGACCTCCATCTGCCCCAGGCGTAGCGAAACGTAGCGCCGCTCCAGCTCGCGGCAGCTCTGGATGATGCCGGCGCTCTTCCCGACGCCGCGGTGTCCCACGATGCAGGGGGTGAGGTCGGTCTTGGAGAGGATCTCCTTCACGACGATCTTCATCTGTTCGACGTTCATGGCAGCTTTCCTTCCTGTGTCCTTATTAGAGGGGAGACGACATCTTACACATAAGCTGCGTGTCATAAAAGAGGTAAAACCGTGAAACCGTTAGCCACGGAGAAAAAACTGAGGAAACCGGAACGGCCAAAAGTTCAAGCCAAAACCGTTGGCAACCAACTTTAAGCAGGCAAAGGAAAGAAAAAATCCTGGTGCAGAAGAAAAGGCTTTACATTTGACGAATTTAATTTTGTGGTAGTATTACCGCTGTAATTAAAACCACCCCGGATCAAGGAGAAAACTAATGGGACACAAAGAAAGCTGCACAGGAGGGGATGCCGTCTTTCTGTTGGTCGGCGGCTTGATCGGAGCCGGGCTGGCGCTCCTGATGGCCCCGCAGGCGGGAAAGAAGACCAGGCAATACCTCTCTTCGCTGGCCGAAGAGGTGAGCGGCAGAGCTAATGAAGCTGTTTCGGATTTCGCCGAAACCGTCTCGGATTTCGTCGATACCGCGACCAACCGCGCCACCGAATTCGTGGAGGAGAAGGCGAACCTCAGCAAGGATTCCAAAAAGATGCTGCTGTCCGCCCTCGACATGGCGCTGGAAAAATTGGAAGAGCAGAGGAAGAAGCTCGAGAAGAGCATATAGGCGTCGAAGCAAAACCAATCCAAAAACGCGGAGGTATTACCATGGCACGAGAGCCTTGGGTCGATCAGGATGTCTGCATCAGTTGCGGTCTTTGCACGGACAACGTGCCGGAAGTGTTCAGGTTCGCCGACAACGGCAAAGCCGAATGCTATGATCAGACCGGTGCGTCGGAAGAGGAGATACAAAACGACGCCATCGACGTCTGCCCGGTCTCCTGCATCCACTGGCGTTGACCATTGTGAACGGCAGGGGCGCCCCCGTCCCTGCCATCGCTCAAACTGAAAAAAGGCCGCTTCCGGTGTCGGATGCGGCCTTTTTCGTATGTCCTGCCTTTCATTTGTTCTTTTGCCCCGCTGAACTTCAGGTAGGAGGCCTGCCGGTGATGAGAACCGGCTGGCCATTTTTTATCTTGTGGAACTCTCCCGGGTCGCTGGCCGCAGGGACCACCCACTGGTACAGCGTCTTCGCGTCCTCCAGGAAAGGGCGGGTGAGCGGGCGGTACTTGTCCCGGTACACCTTGCGGTCGTAGCTGCGGTAATAGTCGTACTGCATCTCCTCGTCGTAAAGGCCGATGCAGCCGTGGGAAGCGGGGTGGCCGGGAAGGTCCCTGCCGTGGATCCAGTAGGTCGGCCAATCCTCTTTGCTCTTGTCGACCCAGAACCTGAGCCCGTAGTGCATCGGGTAGGGGCGGCCGATTTCCTCAACCTGGTAAAGGTTCGACTGGTGGCGCCGGTCCGCGGCGTCTATGCGGAAGTTGCCGTTGGGAACCATCTTCCCCTGGATGCCCAGCGCGATGGGGAAGGAGTACACCAGCTTGCCGTGCTCATAGGCCCCCAGGAACATCTCGGCCTGGTCCACCATGATGAACTTCGGCTCCTTAGCCGCATCCGGGTAGGTGAGCGGCATCGGGTTGAAGTCCCTGACCTGCGCCAGGTTCTTCGGCACCTTGACCTTCGCCCCGCCCAGGAAATGGCGCCGGTCCAGCCGGTTGAAGCGGAGCACGTCCTTCCAGTAGTCGCCGAAGAGCGCCTGCGGCGTATCGCCCCACTTGAGCTTCACGCAGCTCCAGGGGATGCGCGAGTCGCTGGGGTAGCTGATCTCGCAAAGAGAGCGGAGCTTGGCGGCGCCGGCTGACGCAGCGCACAATAGCAGCGCTATTACCGCCGTCGAGGCGATTCTTCCCAGGTACCTCACGCCGATTCCCATAGCTAACCGTCCTCGAATTTCGTTCCTTTCCGGCACCAGCGGCCGCCGCTGACGATGGAGGAGAGAGCCCCCTCGCGCTCTACGGTATCGGCGCGTATGGAGAGGTAGACGTGGATCGGGATGAAGGCGAGGAAGATCCACATGATCAGTTGGTGGGCAAGGCGCAGGTACTGCACGCCGAACAGATCGTCGAACCAGACGAAGTAGCGCAAAAGCCAATGGTCCGGTGCGTAGAGCGCGTAGAGCGCGAACCCGGTGAAAAGTGCGGCGAGGCCGACGCCGAAGATGGCGGTATAGGCGATCTGCTGCAGCGGGTTGTGGCCGATGTAGTGGGGGGGGCGCTCGAAACGGCAGAAGAGGTAGTTTTGCACCACCTGTACCAGGTTGTTCAGGTCGCGCTTTTTCACCGGGAAGAGGGCGTACCAGCGCTGGAAGCGGTTGGAGGCGAGAAAGAGCCCGGCTATGCGCAGGATGGCGGCGCAAAGAAGGAACCACCCCGCGACGAAGTGGGTGAGCCTCAGCCAGCTCAGGTAGTTGGAATACCCTTGCGTGACGCCGTAGATGAAACGGCTGCTCCCCATCAATAGGCCGGTGAGCGACAGCACCAGTATCAGGAAGACCGAAAGCCAGTGCAGTACGCGTAGTTGCCAGTCCCAGACGGTGACGTAGTTGAAGTCGGCGGGCTCTTCGCTGTGCGTGCTTTTATGCCGCGTGGCGCGGATGGGGATGTACCCCATGAAAGTCCAGCTCTCGTTCCCCTTCGGCTCCGGCTTAGCCTTGGCGATCCCGAGCGCGCGGTAGCCGCGGGTCATCCTCATCTCGGCCTGCAACTCCGCCCGGAAACGGGTCGCCTCGTCGGCGCGGCAGAGGTACAGGATGGCGTCGACCTCGCCGCGTGCGATCAACTCTTCCTCCTCCGTTCCCACCCGGCGCACCCGCGCGATGCTCCGCGCCAGTCGCGGCTCCAGCGGCGTGAACGCCGTCTGCTCAAAGTGCCGCAGGTCCTCTTTGCGCGAGGCCGCGCTCAACAAGGCGAGGTCGACCGGGTCCCGGGTGCCGACCGGGGCGCCGAGCGCCGCGGCCAGCATCAGCTCGCGCCGTTTGCCGCCGTCGAAGGGGGCAGGGTCCCCCAGCTCGATGCGGATCTCGTCCTCGGGGATGTCGAAGATCTTCATCGCACTTTCACCTCAAACGCCGGCCCCCCCGGCACCAGCAGATGCACGGCGCAGGATAGGCACGGGTCGAAGGAGTGTATGGTGCGCAACACCTCGACGGGGCGCTTGGGGTCGGCCAGCGGATGCTTCTTGTCCCCCGCTAGGGCCTGCTCGTAGGGGCCCATCAGGCCGTTGGGATCGCGCCCCGAGCTGTTCCAGGTGCTGGGAACCACGCACTGGTAGCGGGCGATGCGCCCGTTTTCTATCTCCACCCAGTGCGAGAGCGTCCCGCGCGCGGCCTCCAGGTAACCCATTCCCTGCGCTTGTTTGGGCCAGCTTTCCGGCTCCCAGAGTTCGGCGTTGAAGGTGGAGACGTCGCCGGACCTGATCCGCTCGTTCAAGGCCGCGAACCATTCCTCCATGCGCCGGGCGAGGATGACCGATTCCAGGGCGCGGCAGTAGGTGCGCCCGAGCGTGGAATTGAGCGCCTCGACCCCGGCTCTCAGTTTTCCCAGGTCCCGGTTGGCGAGCTGCACCGTATCGGGGTGCCCCTGGGCGTAGGCCAGCATGATCCTCGCGTTGGGGCCGACCTGGACCGGGCGGCCGTCGTAGCGCGGCGCCTTGCACCAGGTGTACTTCTCCTGGTCGGAAAGCTGGCGGTAGGGGGGCTTGGGACCGGTGTAGTTGGGATCCGTCCTCCCCTGCCACGGGTGCAGCCCCTGCCGGTCCCCCTCCGGGTATAGGTACCAGGCGGAGGAGACGTACTCGGCGACCATCCTGGGGTTGAAAGGGTGCGAGGTTCGGTAGTCGCCATCCATGAGGAGACCTGCTGCGACCGGTTTCCCGGCCGGCGTGCCGGAGCAGGAGAAGGCGCTCTCGCCTACGGCCATGAGGGTGGGGGAGGAGACACCGATGGAGGCGTATTCTGGGTAGAAGCCGGCGATGGCCATGACGTCGGGGTAGTACACCTCGTCGACAAAGCGGCGCGCTTCCCGGATCAGCTCCCCCAACTGGTCCAGACGCACCTTGTTGATGGTGAGCTGGTTGTCCAGGTTGATGGAGGTCGCCATGCCACCCACGAGGTAGTTGGGGTGTGGGTTCTTCCCGGCGAAGATGGTGTGGAGCTTGATGACCTCGCGCTGCCACTTGAGCGCCTCCAGGTAGTGGGCGACCGCCATCAGGTTCGCCTCGGGCGGCAGGCGGTAGGCGGGGTGCCCCCAGTAGCCGGAAGCGAAGATTCCGAGACCTCCCTTGGCCGAGGTCGCGACCCGCTGCTGCACCTCCTTGAACCAGGAGGCGGAGTTGTTGGGCCAGGGGGAGACGGAGGCGGCAAGGCGCGAGGTGGCGGCGGGGTCGGCGGCAAGCGCGCTCATCACGTCCACCCAGTCAAGGGCGTGCAGGTGGTAGAAATGCATGACGTGGTCCTGCAGGGTCGCCATCCCGGAGACCAGGTTCCGGATCAGCTCGGCCGACTCGGGGATACGGCATTTGATGGCGTCCTCTACCGCCCGTATCGAGGCGATGGCGTGGACGCCGGTGCAGACCCCGCAGATACGCTGCGCGAAAGCCCAGGCGTCGCGCGGGTCCCGTCCTTCGAGGATCTTTTCGATTCCCCGAAACTGGGTGGCGCAGGCCCAGGCATTGCCGATCCTGCCCCCCTCCGCCTCAAGCTCTATTCTCAGGTGCCCCTCGATCCTGGTGATCGGGTCAATGACGATGCGCTCCGTTGCCATCTTGTTTCTCCTTGCCGCTCGGGAAGGCCTAATCCTTATCCTTCTCGTCAGCTTCCTTCCGGTCTCCCAGTACCGCCAGCGGCAGGCTTTCCGGCTCGGCCCGGCGCGCTCGGTGCTTCGCTATCACCGTCGCCGCGGAGTGGACCGCGACCGCGGCGACCGAGGCGGCGACGGCGGCAACGCCTATGGTGTTGGCGGTCGCCTCCACCCCGATCCCCGGAACCACGATGCCGGGGAGACGCCGGTAGAACGGGGTCATCCGGTCGTAGAAATGGCGCTCGGTGCAGCCAAGGCAGGGATGCCCAGCCTTGATCGGGAAGCTCAACCCGTCGTTCCATTCGATGGTGGCGCAGGGGGCGAAGGTGGCCGGCCCCTTGCACCCCAAGCGGTACAGGCAGTGCCCCAGGCGGGCGTTCTGGTCGTCGAAGCGCTCCGCGAACTGCCCGGCGTCGAAGCTCGCGCGCCGCGGACACTTGTCGTGGATGCGCTGGCCGTAGGCGAAGAGCGGGCGCCCCAGCCCGTCCAGAGGTGGCGTGCGGCCGTAGGCCAGGTAGTAGGTGAGGGTGGCGCTGATGGTCTCGGCGATGGGGGGGCAGCCGCTCACGTTCACCACCGGGCGGTCCCTGATCACGTCGGCTACCCCTACTGCGCCGGTGGGGTTGGGGGCTGCGGCCTGGACGCAGCCGTACTCGGCGCAGGCACCTATGGCAACGACGGCGGTGGCGTTGGCCGCGGCGCGCTCCAGCACGTCGCGCGCGGAGCGGCCGCCGATGGTGCAGTAGACCCCGCCGTCTTTGAGCGGCACCGAACCGTTCACCAAGAGGAGGTGCGGCTTTCCTTGTGCTGTGGCGAGCGCCTGTTCGGCCGCCTCTCCCGAGGGAGCCATCAGGAGCTCGTTGTAGTCGAGGGAGATCTGTTCCAGGATCAGCTCTTCCACCGGGGTGCTAGCGGAGCGGAGCAGGCTTTCCAGGCAGCCGGTGCACTCCTGCAACTGCAGGTAGACCACGCTCGGGCGCCGCGCCCCTTCCAGCCGCCCGGCAAGTTCCTGTGCCCATGCCGTCCGGCTTCCCGCGAAGACCCCGCCGGCGCCGATCAGCGCCGCCATCTTGCCACAAAAGGAGAGGAATTCACGCCTGCTTACCCCCCGCCGTTTCAGCAAATCCCCGAAGGTGTCTTCCTCTGCCCACTGCTGAAGATCTTTCATGTCCCATGCTCCATCCGGCCCTGGACCGGTGCCACAAAACGAAGACGATTCTGCCGAGGGAGTCCTTCCGAGGCAGAAGATTTCCGGCTCGATATTACGGACAGTTGAATGTTAACCCGCTCGCCTGGAGTGTCAAATTAGAGTCGCAGTAACTTTTTTTTCCGATTAGGCCTGTTATGCTTAGTAAATTATAATCTAAGGCGCCGTCGGCTCTGCTTCTCATGGGAAATCGCTGCGCCGGTACGTCTTGAGAAGAGGGAGCCATGAAAAAAGGTAGATTGGTCTGCACCGCATTGCCCCGTGTCCTGTTTTGGCTCTGCATACTGAACGTCTGCCTGCTGGCTGCCCCGGGGAGGCTCTTCGCAGCCGATGTATTTCCCGGACTCCCCTACTGCAGCGTCCCCCCGTCGGCAGGAGCCGGGGTAAAACCCAACCTGCTGCTCATGCTGGACAACTCCGCTAGCCTCTACGACCTGGCCTACACCGACCCCAACGCCTATTGCATCGACGAAACCTACTCCGACTCAAAGTCGTACTCCGGATACTTCGACCAAGGGGTTGTCTACAGCTACGACTTTGCAGCCGGCGGCTTCAAGACCTCGAGCGCAAAGCTTCCAGGCGGCTGCAACACGGTGGACAAGGGGTATCTCTGCGTCGGGATGGCGGCTGCCGTCGATCAATCGAAACCTCGCACATTAGACCGCTTCCTCGCCAGCGGCAGGTTCCTCAACTGGCTGTCGATGTCGAAACTGGACCTGCAAAAACGGGTGCTGACCGGCGGCAAATACGTCGAAAACACCGGTAGGTTACAGGCCGAAAGCCGTGGCTGCCGGGGGGAGAAGTACATCAAGGTCGCTACCGAGGCCCCCCAGGTCACCTTCGCCGTGCGCGGCCCTGCCGCCTCCGATACGGACTACCAGGGCCCCGAGCGTGCCGGCGGAGCGACCCGGATCGAAATCTACGACAGACCGTACAACGCCAAGGCTTGCGCCCAGGCGGTGAGGGATTTCCAGGCTGGGAAGATCAGGGACCACCTGCGCATCGGGGGCTTAAGCTGCCTCGGCGCGAACAACTGGTGGCAGGGTGTAGATGAAGAGGGGAAGAAGATCCCAAGCGCCTACAGGACCTACAACGACGCCATGGCCAGCTGCTTTTTCGGCCGCCTTCTCGAACCCAAGAAGTTTTTCACCACCATGGTCGCGGACGACTGCAGGCTCAGAATAATTAACATCCACAACCAGGAGCCCGAGAGGGCCGGGTTCTACGACCGCATCTGCGGCAGTGGCAAAACTTATCCATACCTGGGGGAGTTCTGGGACGGGCACGGCATAGAGGACGGAGGTGAAACGGAAATGAAGGCGAAGGAGTTCTGTCTGGAGGCGGTAAAGGAGGCCCCCCCCACCGATCCTCTGGACAGCGCCGGCATGTCGGGAAACATGGAAGTCCCGGCCTACCTCCTGGAACTGGGGCTTTTAAACCTCGGGACGGTGACGGGGACGCTACAGGCGCAGGTAGTGCTCCCGTCGGCGCCGGCCGGGGTGATCCAGGAATTCTCCCCGGCCATCAACATCGGAGCCATGATCTTCAACGACAGCGGCGCAGCTTTCGACTGCAAGGCGGCCGGGGAGCTCGCTTACGGGGATATCCCCTGCATGGTGAAGCACTGCGTGAAGGGCGGGGTGGATTCGGGACGGTCATGCAAAAGCTCCGCCGATTGCGAAGAACAGTACAGCTGCGTTGAACACCCGGTGGGAAGCGACGGGGGAAAGGTTGTGGCCGCCGTAGCCCCTGAGGTGGGAAATCACCTTTCCGGCTTGATAGCGACGGTCGACCAGATCAGGGCCGATGCCTGGACTCCTCTCGCCGAATCCTTCTACAATGCCATGGGTTACTTCTCGGGCCGCAGCGATCTGCGCCTGCAAAGCGGCGATTTCGGGGCGAGTCCTTCCCGCTACACCTGCCAAAAGAACAACGTCCTCATCCTCACCGACGGCACTTCGTCCGCGGATCTGCATAAGGCGGTCAATGACCTGGTAGCCGACGCGGTCGTGCGCTGGGGAAGTGGGAAGGGGATGCCTGCCTCGTTGACGACCGTCGGGAAAGAACGTCCACCGTTCCAGGGAAGCTACAACCTCGACGACCTGGCCTGGATCGCCCGGCATAAGAACATCACGGACTTCTCGCAACCGCTGGTGAACAACAAGGATTACATCTCCACCTACGTGGTCTATACCGGCCCTCCCTGTGCGGAGCGGGACGCGGCAGGCGGATGTCTTGGCACGGAGGCGATCGCGGAAAAAATGATGCAGATGACAGCTGCCAACGGGGGGGGGAAGATTGCCAACGCGCAGGACATGGCTGAGTTGGAAAAGGCGTTGCGCGGTATGATGCAGGACATAGCCGGAGGTTCCGGCACTTCGCCTGCCATGCTCTCCACCGGCGAGCGCAATGGTGCGCTCTATCTGCAGGACGAGTTCCACCCGTTGAAGAGCTTCGACCAGGGAAAGACCTCCGCCGCCTGGATCGGGGAGGTGCAGGCCCTCTGGTACTACATCGACCCTCTCGTCGGGATCATGAGCGGGGAGAAGAACACCATCCGCGAGGATACGCCGGAGCAAAAGACGCTGAAGCTCAAGGAAAACCTGGTGCTGGACGTAGTCTATGACAGCTCCGGAAACGAAAGCCATGCCTATCTGCTCAAAGACAAAAACGGCGACGGCAGCGGCGACAGCACCCCGGCGCACGAGGACAGATTCATCACGGACCAGCCCGCGGAGGTATCGCTGGACGACGTGCGGAGCCTTTGGCGCGCGGGACGGAGCCTGTGGCTTAGGCGTTCGTCGACGCGCACCATTTACACGCAGCTCTCGGGCGACCTGGTCGAATTCAGCACAGCCGCCCTCGACACCTCCGCGAACAATACCGGCATCCAGGGCCTTTTGCAGGCAGTGGGGGCGCAGGAAGCAGACGACATAATTGAATACATCAGGGGGCGCAAGATCTCCGGGTACAGAAGCCGCAGCCTGGTCGTGCCGGGGGTGAATCAGGACCATGCCTCGGTTTGGAAACTGGGCGACATCATCTCCTCCTCGCCTCAGATGCAGTCCGCGGTGCCGCTGGGGAGCTATCACCTGCCGGCGCCAAGGGGGTACGGCGACACCAGCTACGGCGAATTCACAGCCACCGATTCCTACAAGGCGCGCGGCATGGTGTACGTAGGCGCCAACGACGGGATGCTGCACGCCTTCCGGCTGGGGACGCTCGACCCCGACGTCACCGGGGCTACGCTGGCGCGTCTTAAAGGGGAGAGCCTGGGCAAGGAGGAATGGGCCTTCGTCCCCAAGAACGCTCTTCCCTACCTCAAGTACCTGACCCATCCCAACTACCGCCACCTCTACTACGTCGACGGCGGCATCACCCTCGCCGACGTCCAGATAGGGAGCGGGGAGGGGAGCGACAGCTGGCGCACCGTCCTCATCGGGGGGATGGGGCTTGGCGGCGCAACCTGCGTTAGCGGCGCCGACTGCGTTCCCTTGCCTTCCGGCACCGCTGCGGACAAGGTTGGCTATTCCTCTTATTTTGCCCTGGACATCACCGCCCCGGAAAAACCGAAGCTCCTCTGGGAGTTCAGCGACCCGCAGCTTGGCTTCGCCACGGCTGGCAGCGCCATCGTGCGCTCCGGCGGCAAGTGGTTCGCCGTCCTCGGCTCGGGGCCGACCGGCCCGGTCGACACCGGCTCGCAGCAGTTTCTCGGACGCTCCAGCCAGCCGCTCAGGTTCTTCGTCCTCGACCTGGCCACTGGAAAACTCCTGCGGACCATGGAAACAAATGTAGAGAAGGCCTTTGCCGGTTCCTTGAGCGGAGGAGGGATCGACGCGGACAAGTGGGATAGCAGCGCCTTGGGCAACTACCAAGACGACGCCCTCTATGTCGGCTACACGAAAAAGCACGAGACCTCCGGCACCTGGAGCGACGGCGGGGTGGGGAGGATCGTCACCAGGGAAAGCAAGAACCCGGCGGAGTGGGTCTGGAACCCGCTCATCGACGGCATCGGCCCGGTGACGAGCGGGGTGGCGCGGCTTCAGGACCGCAAGGATAAGAACCTCTGGCTCTTCTTCGGAGGGGGGAGGTACTTCTTCAAGGAGGACGACCTCAATGGCCCGGACAAGCCGAGGCTTGCCCTGTACGGGGTGAAGGAGCCATGTTACGTGAAGGAGAACAAGCTGGACGAACTCTGTCTTCGCGAGCCTGGGGAGAAGACCAAAGTCCTCACCTCCGATCTGGCGGATCAAAGCGGGGAAACCGCAGAGATGAAGGACAAGAAGGGATGGCGCATCGATCTTGACCGCGCCTCCGGTACGCTGGGAGACGAGAGGGTGCTGACCACGGCGACTGCCAGCACCAGCGGGGCCGTCTTTTTCACTACCTTCCAGCCCAGCACCGACCCCTGCCAGTTCGGCACCTCCTCGCTTTGGCGTGTCTATTACAATACCGGCGCCTTTGCGCCGGAGGGGCTGATCAAGGGGAGGGCGCTGGTGCGGGTGGCGACCGGCAGCCTTCAGTCGATGGATCTGGGGGGTGGGTTCGAACAAAGGGACAACAGGCGCACCGGCAGCGTGGCCGGAAAGCCGGGCGGCATCAGGCTTGTGTCCAACAGCGGGCTGCGTCCGGTTAAGAAGATCGTCCACATCCAGGAACGCTGACCTATCAAACCGGAGACGATAAGATGAAGCCAAGACCGCTTTTGATTCTGCTGGTCGCACTTTTCCTCTCGTTTTTGGCTGGCCGCGCCCAAGCCGCCGTCTCGTCCCTGCGCGACGGCTTCGACATCTACAGCAGCGTCAAGATAGGCGGCGCCGGGATTCGCTCCATCGCGGTGCAGCCCTGGGACGGCAAGGTCATCATCGGCGGCTCCTTCACCCTGACCGGCGGCACTCCCGTGACAACCAGGGTCAACCTGGCCCGGTTGAACCCGGACGGCACCCTCGATACCACCCTCAATCACACCCCCCAAGGGAGCGTGAACGCCATCGCCATCCAGTGGAACCAGGCGGATTCCGCCTTGAGCTCCATCGTCATCGGCGGGGCGTTCGCCAAAATCGCCACGCCCGAAGGGGACGTGGATCGCAACGCCTTGGCGCGGATAAGAAGCGGCGACGGCTTTCTGGAGAACTTCGACCCTATCACCTCGGCCGCGGCCGTAGTGAACGCGCTGGTCCTCCCCCCAGGCTCCGGCGACATCGTCGTCGGCGGGAGCTTCAGCCAGGTCTCCCACACCGCCCCGTGCAGCAACATCGCCAGGATCTCGCTCGCCGACGGGACCCTTAAATCCAGCTTCTCGGGGGGGGTAAGCGGCGGCGAGGTCTTCGCCATCGCGCTGCAAAACGGGAACGTGGTGGCGGGCGGGAGCTTCACAGGGAGCGCCGGGTACCTGGCCCGTTTCACCAGCGCCGGTCTACCCGATCCCAGCTTCCGCGCCTATCCCAACGGGGCGGTGCGTGCGCTGGCGGTGCAGGTGGACGGCCGGCTGGTGTTGGGAGGCGACTTCACCGGTATCCATGTCGGCGCGGGTAGGGTATTCCACCCCCGCGAGCACCTAGCGCGCACCGCGGGCGACGGGACCATAGACGATTTCGATCCCGCTCCCGACGGCAGCGTCGCCGCCGTGGCGCTGCAGCCGGACGGCAAGTTCGTCATCGGCGGGGAATTCACCGAAATAACCAAACCCGGCCTTGCCCTCCCTGCTTCCTCCCGCAACCACGCGGCCCGCCTCAATATCGACGGCACCCTGGACGGTTTCGACCCCGCCCCGGACCTGAAGGTGGCAGCCGCCCTGGTGCAGTTGGATGGCAAGATCCTCATCGCCGGCGACTTCGATAATGTGGCGGGCGCCCCCCGCACCAAGCTGGCCCGGTTCTACCCCGAGGGGCATCTCGATGAGGGTGCGGTCGCGATCGGATCCAAGATAGTCTCGCTCATGGATGGCACCGACATTGGCGCCAACATCCTCACCTTCTACGCCCACCCGGACGGCAAAATGGACATAGGCGGACTCTTCAGCAACGTAGAAGGCGCAGCAAGAAACCGTTTCGCCAGGCTGGAAAAGGACTGGAGCCTCGACCTGGATCCGCCGGGAAACCTGCAGCTGAACAACGGCGTCCTGGTGATAGCGCCCTATCTGAACGGGGACATTCTCGTCGCAGGGCAATTCGGCGTCATGAACGGGGCGCCGCAAAATCAGGTGTTCCGCCTAAAATCGAACGGCGCTCTCGATTCGGATTTCAATGACAAGATGAACCTGTTGATCGCGGGAGAGGTTATGCCCGGCCTGCAGATGGCCCGCGCAGTCGGGATGACGCCGACGGGCAAAATGCTCCCCGACCAAACGCCGGAGATGGATATCTTCATCGCAGGCGCCAGCTCCGACCCCTACTATGACGAATCCGGCGCCGAGCTGAACCCCCGTTTTTTCCTGGCGAAGGTGGACCACGCGGGCGATGTCAACGCCACTTTCGCGGCAAACGTGTACGCCCTGCCCCCCTCCCTGATCGGCGGGGAGATCACCGCTTTGACGGTGCAGGGGCGGAAGATCGTGGTCGGGACCACCAACGGGGGGGTGCTGCGCCTGAACGAAAACGGAACCAAGGACGAAAGCTTTAACGAACTGCAGCTCGGCGTCGGCATGATCAACAGCATCCAGCAGACCGCCGACGGTAAACTGATGGTCGCCGGCACCTTCACCTCCACCTATACCGGCCCCGACGGCAAGAGCTGGAAAAGGCACATCCTCAGGGTCGATAACAACGGCGCCATAGACAACACCTTCAACGTCGAGACCACATACATAAGGCCCGACGGGAGGGAGCTCACCGGCTCCTTCTACGCCATCGCCGTGCAGGCCGACGGCAACATGATCGTGTCCGGGAACTTCAACACGGTCAGAGACGGCAAGGAAACCACGGCTACGAGATGGCACATCGCCCGCCTGACCCCGAAGGGGGGGCTCGACCCGGACTTCGACTACGGCTTTCTTGGCGGCAAGAGGGCGGACTTCAACCTCAACATGGTGAATGCAGTCGGCAAGCAGCTCGACGGCAAGCTCGTGATGGCGGGCGCTTTCCGCAGCATCGGCGACGATATCGAGAAGAGGGTTTTGGAGCGCTTCAGCGACGGGTGGGCGCCGCAGGAGGTGGTGGTACAGCCCGACGGCAAGGCGGTGCGCTGGGAGCGACGCGGGACGGGGCCGGAATTCGCCCGGGTGACCTTCGATCATTCTCCGGACGGCGTGGAGTGGCTCCCCCTGGGGCCGGCTGAGAGGGTCGCCGGGACGGCGAACTGGGAGCTCTCCGGAAACGGCTTCGACCTTGGCGCTTCGGGTATGCTTGCCACCCGTTTCCTGCGCGCCCGGGGGTACATGACCAACCACAGGGGCGGGGCCGGCCCGATCATGGAAACCATCCGGGTTTTCTATCTCAAGCCGGAGCCGGTCAAGCAGGAGCAGACCATCGATCCCGGCGATTTCACCGACAAGACCTACGGCGACCCCGACTTCGACCCGGGCGGGAGCTCAACCAGCGGCCTGCCGCTGACCTACACCAGTTCCGACCCCGGGGTCGCCATTGTGGTCGGGGGGGAGATACGGATCATCGGTGCCGGGACCGCCACCATCACGGTTTCGCAGGGGGGGGACGACAGCTTTGAGCCCGCGGAGGATGTCACCGTCTCCTTTACCGTCGCCAAGGCTCCGCTTCGCGTCGCCGCCGACGACAAGGTCCGCGCCTACCTGACGCCCAACCCCGCGCTCAGCGCGAGCTACCTTGGGTTCGTCAAGGGGGAAGGGGTATCGGTTCTTTCGGGGAGCCCCTCGCTCTCCACCGCGGCCTTGTTGGTGAGCAGCGTCGGGGAGTACGCCATCGCGGCCGCCCTTGGGACGCTTTCTTCGCAAAACTACCGTTTCCTGCCGGTCGACGGCACCTTGCGCATCTTCAAGTCCTGCCAGGAGATCTACTTCCCCCCCATACCGGAGCGGACCTTCGGCGACCCCCCCTTTAATATCGTCGCCTCGGCCTGCAGCGGACTCACCTTGAGCTTCGCGAGCTCGAATCCTGAGGTGGCGCAGGTGAACGGGCAGACGGTCACCATAACCGGCGCTGGAAGCGCGGTGATCACCGTGTCGCAGCCGGGGACCGGGAGCTTGGAACCGGCGCCCGAAAGGTTGCAGCCCCTGGTGGTGCACAAGAGCGGGCAGGGGGTCGCCTTTTCCTCGCTGGCCCAGAAGGTGGTGGGGGATCCCCCCTTTCCCCTCCAGGCAAGCGCCACTAGCGCCCTTCCCGTGAGCTACGCGAGTTCCGATCCCCTGGTCGCCGAAGTGACCGGGAACATGGTCACCATCGTCGGGGCGGGGACCTGCGTCATCACCGCGCGGCAAACAGGCAACAACGACTTCGAGCCCGCTCTACCGGTTTCCCAGCCGCTGACCGTAGCCAGCGAGGGGGTGGCGCCGGCGCTTTCCCTCTCCGCGCTCTCGGACGGGGCCGTGACCTCAAACCCGGTGCTGAACCTCATGGGGGAAGCATCCGACCTCTCCGGCATCGCCACCCTGACGGTGAACGGGGAGGAAGTGACCGCCGAGGCGGCATCTTTCAGCTCCGCCGTCGCTCTCGCCCCCGGGTCCAACTCGGTCAGCGTCTCCGCCCTCGACCGCGCCGGGAACCGGACCACCCGGACCCTCAACATCACGCTTGACCCCCTGGCGCCGGTGATCTCGGTGGCTTTCCCGTCGGACAACAGCGTCACCGATACCCCCTCCTGTGCCGTGAAAGGGAGCGTCACCCCGGGGAGCGCGGTCACCCTCTGGTTGAACGGGGCGTCGCCGCAGTTGCTGGGGGTGGAGCAAGGGAGCTTCACCGGCAGCGCCTACCTTTCCGAGGGGGTGAATACCATCGAGTTCGCGGCCGAGCTTTCCGGGCGGAGTTCGCGGGTGAAGCGGAGCGTGATTCTGGCTCCGCGCGGACCTGCCATAGCGATCACCGAGCCGGCACAGGACCTGCGCACCGAGCGGCAGTCGCTCACCATCCGCGGCAGCACGACCCTGCAGCAGCCGGGGAGCGTCACCCTCGAGGTGGATGGGGTGCCGTTCACCCCGCTGATCTCGGCGGGGGGGTTCGAGCAGCAGGTGACGCTTTCGCGGACCGGCGAGATCCGTATCAGGGCCAGGGGGGGAGGCAGCGCGGGAGAATCGGGCGTGGCGCAGAGGAACCTGATCCGCGTCGAGCTGATACCGGGGGACCTGGACGGCAACGGCAGCGTCGACCTGCAGGACGCCGCCCGGCTGCTGAGGGGATCGCTGGGGCTAGAGCCCATGAGCGCGGAGCTTTTCGCACACGGCGACCTGGCCCCGCTGGTGAACGGAATCCCGCAGCCAGACGGCGCAGTCGATGTGGGCGACGTCCTGGTGCTGCTGCGCAGGATCGTCGGGCTGGTCGATTTCTAGCTCCAGCGGTCCCGCGACTCGGCAGGCGGCAGCGTAACAGAACCGCGCTTATATAAAACAAAAGGGCGCGCCACCTGTTAAGTGGCGCGCCCTTTTTTCGTTGAACCTTCCCTTTTCTAGATCCAGGAATCGCCGGAGAGCATTTTCTGCGCCACCAGCCGCGCATCGACCTGGTAGGTTCCCGCCTTTACCTGGGACTTGATCGAGGCGACCCGCTGCGCCTGCAACTCTTCCTGCGGCACCGTGCTCTGCTGGTCCAGCGCCGTGGAGAGCTCGACCACGTCGCCTTTCTTGCGCGGCGTTGCCGCCGTCCTTTCCTTGGCCGCTGTGCTCTTCGCTTCCTTTTCCTCTACCTGCTGCAACTGCGCCGGGTGTGCTATATCCGATACTTTCATAGTTTTACTCGCTTTTTCATGTTGAGGTGAAACTGTGGGAATAATATGCCCTTTGGCCTTAAAAGCCCACTGATTTTTGTCTCATGATATTTCCGCCACTTGCCGCCAAGGCCTCCTGCCTGCAAATGTCTTCTAACACGCTGCCGCCCAAGATCGTTCCCTTCCACGTCACGACTACCGCTGCGACAACTCCTGTCACTGCATCGAGATTGTCTGACTGAACGATATGAATTGCCATTCAGCCGCGGCAGATATGACTCTTTGGCTTGACATTAAATTTCTTTAAGATACTTTTGTTGGGTGCTGCGGCACGAGGCAGGAAAAAATATAACGCTAGAGTCAGAGCACGTTCTATCAACACTGTATCGCTCCCTTCACATTATCACAGAGACAACGGCGCTTGTGACGCCAAAGGCTACCGCGACAAGGTGGAGCGGCAGGATCTGTCAAGGAGGCACGCGATGCCAGAGACCCAGGCACAACCGCAGACGCAGCCGCAAACACAACCGCAGATGCAAACACAGACGCAAACAGAGGCACAGACACAGGCACCCGTGCACGTTGTCACACCGCATTCTTTTGGAACATTCGCCCTAAGCCTCACATTCTTAATCGTCCTGGCAATCTTCTGCGTGGTTTATCTCAGCATCAGGCGCAAAAGAGGGCCAAAGCACG
The DNA here is from genome assembly GCF_000426865.1 of Citrifermentans bremense R1. Lineage (GTDB taxonomy): Bacteria > Desulfobacterota > Desulfuromonadia > Geobacterales > Geobacteraceae > Geomonas > Geomonas bremensis. Next base: position 394,039 of record NZ_AUGE01000001.1, on the reverse strand, counting down.
TGGACGAAAAGGCGGGGGATGAGGGAGAGGACTAGGAGGGACGGATGGAGCGCGATCTGGCGGTCAGCACGGAATGGGTCCGCGAGCGGATCAAGGCGGACGAACCGCTGTTTCTTATCGAACTGCGGCATGCAGGCGACGCCGATTTCACCCTGCGAAAGGTGCGCGGAGCCCTGCTGTTGACGGACGACGAGGCGCGCAGGCACCTGCCGGAGATACCTGAGGGGCGCACCGTGGTGGTCTGCTGCGCGGCGCCGGGGGACGAACCTGCGCTGGAACTGGCGCGGGCCCTCACGGAGCGCGGTCTCCGTGCCTACGCCCTGTCGGGGGGGCTTAAGGCCTACCTCAGTGCCGGATTGCCTGTAGAGGAGGTCGGGCAGGGGAGGGAGATGACCCGGGTGCGCGGCCTTTAGTAATGAATAGAAATGTTAGCTGTCGCTCATGTGGGGTTGACACCTCATGGATTAAGTATATATTGGTACCCGTTAATTTTTGGAAGGGGTGCAGCGCGCCGCTACCCACGGAACTGCTTGAAGGAATTGCCAGCTGCCGGTCCGGCAGGCTGGAAACCGAAACCGGGTCCGCCATAATGGCGGAACTCCAATTTACCGGAAGGATCAGGAGTTCTTTCCGAAACCAAGGAGGAAACAGGATGAAAAAACTCACCAGCATTATCTGCATAATGGCCCTGGCCGTGATGGCGCTGGCCAGCATCGCGCAGGCCGGGGAAAGAGCGGGGGCGTTTTCCATCTCCCCCTTTGTCGGCGGCTACGGGTTCGATGACGACCGCCAAGCCTATTTCAAGCAGAACCGCCCGTTGGGCGGCTTGCGATTGGGTTACGACTTCACCGATCACTTCGCGGCGGAACTGGTCGGTACTTACATGAAGGCTGAATACAAGGCAAACAAACACAACGTCGGCGTCTACTCGTACCGCCTCGACCTCGTCTACAACATCCTCGCCGACTCTCCGGTCGTTCCCTACCTCGCAATCGGCGGCGGCGGGAGCACCATCCGGACAGACGCGGGCAACTCCCATGACGGCACCGCCGAAGCGGGCGGCGGCGTCAAGTTCTTCATGACCGACAACGTGGCCCTCAGGGCCGACGGGCGCTATCTGGTCGACTTCATGTCCAACCACCTGAGCCGCGGCCGTGACCTTGCCCGTAACTGGGAATACTCCCTCGGCTTGACCTTCCTGTTCGGCGGCGGTGAGCGTGCTGCGGCTCCCGCCCAGGCCGTTGCCGCTCCAGTCGAGCAGCCCGCTGCGGTTACCCCTGCACCCGAGCCCCCGCTCGAGGTTCCGGCAGCCGAGCCGACCCCCGAGCACTACAAGTACTGCATCACCCTGCAGGGTGAATTCGACATCGACAAGGCCGTCATCCGCCCTGAATACAAGGAAGAGATCGCCCAGGTCGGCAACTTCATGAAAAAGTATCCGACCACCACGGCCGTCATCGAAGGGCACACCGATAACGTCGGCTCCTACAATCACAACCAGGATCTCTCCCAGCGCCGCGCCGAGGCAGTGGTGAACTACCTGGTCGAGCAGTACGGCATCGAGCGTTCCCGTCTCTCCGCCAAGGGGTACGGTTTCACCCGCCCCATCGCCGACAACGCGACCGACGAGGGTAAACAGAAAAACCGCCGCATCGAGGCGATCATCGACTGCGCCTTCGACGTGCAGCAGGTTACTCCTCCGGACAGGCTCTGCATGGCGCTGGTGCTGGATTTCGATCCCGGCAAGGCTGACGTGAAGCCGCAGTACCGCAATGAGATCGCCAAGGTGGCCGACTACATGAAGCGCTACAACACCACCACCGCCGTGATCGAAGGGCATACCGACAACACCGGATCCCCCGAAAAGAACATGAAGCTCTCGCAGCAGCGCGCCCAGAATGTGGTCAACTACCTGGTGGACAACTTCGGCATCGAGCGCTCCCGCCTTTCCGCCAAGGGGTACGGCGCGACCCGCCGCATCAGCTACAACAACACGCCAGAAGGGCGCCAGAAAAACCGCAGGATCAACGCCGTCATCGACTGCGTCGTCACGAAGTAGCCGCAGGCCAGGTGCAACCGGGTAGTCGGCAGCACCCTGGCCTCTGGCAACGGTATCCACGGTGCCACGAAAATAGCCCATAGACGATATGGGCTATTTTTGTTGGCGCCGTGCCCCTGCAACTGGAGGTAGAGAGATGAAAAAAGCTAAGTTGACCCTGCCGCAGCTGTCGGCAATAGCGGTGACGAGAGTGGTCCTCGGAGCGGGGCTTGGGCTGCTGTTTGCCGACCGCTTCAGCCCCAGGGGGCGCAGGGCGGCAGGGTGGGGCCTGTTCATGGCGGGAGTCGCCAGCACCATCCCGCTGATGAGACTGGTATTCGACAAAAGGTGCTAGTACGGTCAGGAGGCGGATATGCACAAACGGAAACTGGGGCAGCAGGGACTGGAAGTTTCGGCGCTGGGGCTTGGCTGCATGGGGATGTCCTATGTCTACGGGCACAGGGACGACGCTGCATCGATCAACGTCCTGCGCCGGGCGGTGGAACTGGGGATCACCTTCTGGGATACCGCCGAGGTCTACGGACCCTTCTGCAACGAGCAGCTTTTGGGGCGCGTGCTGAAAGAGGTGCCGCGCCAGCGGCTGGTTCTGGCCACCAAGTTTGCCTGGAGGTTCGGCCCCCACGGCCGGGAGATCGGTCTGGACAGCAGCCCCGCCCAGGTGCGCCGCGCTATTGACGGTTCACTCAAGAGGCTCGGTACCGACTACATCGACCTCTACTACCAGCATCGCCTCGACCCCGCCGTCCCGATCGAGGAGACGGTAGGCGCGCTGGCCGAACTGGTGCAGCAGGGAAAGGTCCGCTATATAGGCCTTTCCGAAGTGGGGCCGGGCATCGTGCGCCGGGCGCATGCGGTGCATCCGCTGAGCGCGGTACAGTCCGAGTTTTCCCTGTGGGAGCGGGGGGTGGAGGACAAGCTCCTGCCGGTGCTGCGGGAGCTGGGGATCGGGTTCGTCGCCTACAGCCCGATGGGGCGCGGGTTCCTGGCCGGCAAGATCAGGACCCCGGACGACCTTGAGCCCTGCGACTGGCGCCGCAAGAACCCGCGCTTTCTGGCGGAGAACCTGAGCCACAACTTCAGGCTGGTTTCCATGGTGAACGACATCGCCCGCGCCCACGACGCGACCCCGGCCCAGGTGGCGCTTGCCTGGATACTGCGCCGCGGCGGCGACCTGGTCCCCATACCCGGCACCAAGCATCTGCGCTACCTGGAGGAAAACGCCCAGGCGGTGGGGCTGAAACTCTCCGAGGAGGTCTGGGCCGACCTGGACCGCTCCGTGGCCTGTTTCAAGGTGGCGGGAGAGCGCTACCAGGAGGAGGCGCTGCGCTTCATCGACAGCACCGAGTAGCTCAACATGTCTTCATCTTTGCTCCATCACTTGCTATAGTGGCTCGGGGCGGCACCCAGGGAAATACCTTGGCCCCCCCCGCAACCCCACAACTTCATGTGAAGGAGCAGCGCCATGACCATCGAATCAGATCCGGCCAGCGCCGGGAACCTGGACCAGCTCTGCATCAACACCTTGCGTTTCCTGGCGGTGGACGCCATCCAAGAAGCCAACAGCGGCCATCCCGGCATGCCGATGGGGGCAGCCCCCATGGCATACCTGCTCTGGACCCGTTTCCTGAGGCACAATCCCGCCTCCCCGGATTGGTTCGACCGGGACCGCTTCGTCCTCTCCGCGGGGCATGGCTCCATGCTGCTTTACTCCCTGCTGCACCTGACCGGCTACGACCTCCCCCTGTCGGAGCTGAAACGCTTCCGGCAGTGGGGAAGCCGCACCCCCGGACACCCGGAGCGGGGGCTTACTCCGGGGGTAGAGCTGACCACCGGGCCCTTGGGGCAGGGGGGCGCCGGCGCCGTCGGCATGGCGATAGCAGAATCCCATCTTGCCGCCCGCTATAACCGGCCGGGGTTCACGCTCGTGGACCACTTCACCTATGCCCTTGTCGGGGACGGCGACCTGATGGAGGGGGTGGCGGCCGAGGCGGCTTCGCTTGCCGGGCACCTGCGCCTTGCAAAGCTCATCTGCCTATACGACGACAACCGCATCACGCTCGCCGCCGCAACCGATCTGAGCTTCACCGAGGACCGCGGCGCGCGCTTCAGGGCCTACGGCTGGCAGGTGCTCGAGGTTGCCGACGGCAACGATCTTGAGGCGATCGGGCGAGCCTTGGATGAGGCGCGGGCGGAAAAAGAGCGCCCCTCCCTGATCATGGTGCGCACCCGGATCGGCTTCGGCTCGCCGCAGAAACAGGACAGCTTCGAGGCGCACGGCGCGCCCCTTGGGGCGGAGGAGGTGCGCCGCACCAAGTATGCGCTCGGATGGCCGCAGGAGCCGCAGTTCCACATCCCGCCCGAGGCGCTGGCGCGGTTTCGCAAGGCGCTGGTGACAGGCGCCGCCGAAGAGCGGGCCTGGAAGTCGGTCATGGCCGGCTACGAGGCGGCGTACCCGGCTGAGAGCGCCGAGCTGAAGCAGGTTCTGGCTGGGGAGCTGACGCAGGGGTGGCAGGAGGCGCTGCCGGAATTCCCCGCCGACGCCAAGGGGATGGCGACGCGGGTAGCCTCGGCAAAGGTGCTGAACGCCTTGGCCCAGAGGGTGCCGCAGCTTTTCGGCGGCTCCGCCGACTTGAACCCCTCGACGCTCACCGCGCTCACCGGCAAAGGCGACTTCCAGCCCGAAAGCTTCGACCCGCGGGACAGGCAGGGGGCGGTGGGGGGGGCATGGGGGCGCGCCGGGGCGAACCTGCACTTCGGCGTCCGCGAGCACGCCATGGGGGCCATGCTGAACGGAATGGCGGCGCACGGCGGCACGCTTCCCTACGGCGCCACCTTCCTCATCTTCTCCGATTACCTCCGCCCCGTGCTCAGGCTGGCGGCGCTGTCGCGGCTCAAGGTGATCCACATCTTCACCCACGACTCCATAGCGCTGGGGGAGGACGGGCCGACCCACCAGCCGGTGGAACAGCTGGCCTCCTTGCGCGCCATCCCGCGCCTGGTGGTAATTAGGCCCGGGGACGCCAACGAGTGCGCTGAGGCCTGGCGCGCGGCGCTCCAGGTGGAGGGGCGGCCGGTGGCCCTCGTGCTCTCGCGCCAGGCGCTGCCCACTTTGGACCGTGAGGAGCTGGGTGCGGCGGCGGGGGTGCTCCGGGGAGGGTACGTCCTCGCCGAGGCGCGGCAGGGGGCGCCGCGCCTGATCCTCATCGCCACCGGATCCGAGCTCTCCCTGGCCCTGGCTGCGCGCCATTCGCTTGAGGAGCGCGGCCTCTCGGTCCGGGTCGTCTCACTTCCCAGTTGGGAGCTCTTCGACGAGCAGCCGCAGGAGTACCGGGACTTCGTGCTGCCGCCTGCGGTGACGGCGCGGCTGGCGATCGAGGCGGGGGCGACCCAGGGATGGCACCGCTACCTGGGATCCGGGGGGATGGTATTGGGAGTCGACGATTTCGGCGCCTCCGCCCCGGGAGACGTCGTCTTGAGGGAGTACGGCTTCACCGTGGACCATGTTTGCGGCATGGCGCTGCAATTGACAGGGGGCGCGGGCCCCGGCGTGGGCGCGGCGCCCGAAAAACCGCCGGAGGCACCTTCTCCGAATCCTTAGGAGCGAGACATGAGAGAAACGCCGCTTAGCAACCTGGTGCAGTGCGGACAGAGCGTCTGGCTCGACGGCATCAGCCGTCCCATGCTGCTCTCCGGGGCACTGATCTCGCTGGTCCAGGACGGGGTCAGCGGCGTCACCTCGAACCCGGCCCACCTTGAGCGGAGCATCGCCGCCAGCCGCGACTACGACGCTGCCATCGCCCTCTTGGCGCGGCAGGGGCAGGATGCGCAAGGGATCTACGAGACGCTGTTGACCGAGGATGTGCGGCTGGCCGCCGACCTCCTGCATCCCCTGTACCTGCGGCTGGACCGCAGGGACGGTTTTGTAAGCCTTGCCCTTTCCCCGCACCTGGCGCATGACGGCGCCGCGATGCTCGCCCAGGCAAGGCGGCTTTGGGAGCTGGTCGACCGGCCTAACCTCCTGGTCGAGATCCCCGGCACCTGCCAGGGTGTAGCCGCCTTGCGCCAGCTGGTCCGGGAGGGGATCAACGTCAACGTGACCCTGGTTTTCGCCGTCTCCCGCTATCTGGCCGCGGCTGAGGCCTACCAGGACGGGCTCTCGGAGCGCGCCGCCCGCGGGCTTCCCCTGGCTGGGGTCGCCTCGGCGGCCACCCTTAGCGTCGGCCGCATCGATGCCATGGTGGATCCGCTGCTTGCCAGGCTGGCGCAGAAGGATGGAGGCGAGGCGAGGATGGCTGCGGCGCTAAAGGGTGAGGTGGGAGTAGCGTGCGCGAAGGTGTTTCGCAAGGTGAACCGCGAGATCCATTCCGGCGGCCGCTACCTGGCCCTTGCCGCGCAAGGGGCGAGGCAGCAGCGGCTGGTTTTCGCCGGTGCCGGGACCGGGGGGGACGCTGCCGGCCTGAGGAGGCCGGAAGGGCTGTTGGGCCCAGGGACCGTCGACGCCATGCCCCTGGAGGCCATCGCCGCCTACCGGGACCACGGGAAAAGGCCGGCGGGGCGCCTGGACGAGGGGGTGCAGGAGGCTCTGACCACACTGGAGAGGCTTCATGGCCTTGGGGTCGATCTGAACCAGTTGGCCCGGCGCCTTGAGACCGAGGGGGTGGAGCGCTCTGCCCGCCCCTACGACTCCCTTTTGCGCAACATCGAGCTCAAGCGGGTCGCAGTCCTCGGCTGAATCGCCGCGTACTGCTAATTCTCTTTCCCGTCCTGCTCTGGCGCAGCGATCATGGCCGCCAGTTTCCGGTAGCTGCCGTTCATCAAGGTTTTTCCCAGGTAGAGTGCCAGCGGGTTTATCCTGCAGTGCGCCGGCAGCGCCATCATCCGGCATCCCCTCATCAGCTTCGAGCGGTCCAGGCTCTCCTTGCCGCTGGGGAATCCCCTGAAGAGCATGCGGGCGTCGCTGCGGCTTGCCTGCTCCCTCAGGACGTGCAGCATGAAATCGGTGACCCTCAACTGCTGGCTCAGGGAATCGGAGAAGAAGACGTCCTCGATGATGAGATCCTCGACCTGGTAGGAGATGTCCACGGCGCTGAGCTTCTCCTGCCGGTACGCTCCGGTCACCTTTACCTTCGGATTGCTGAAGATCGTCCGTGCCCACTGCGCGAAAAACCTCTCGGCGGTCCGCTCGCTCTTGTAGAAGTACTTGGTCCGCTCATAGAAAGAGCGGTAGACCGGGTACGCCTGAGCGATGAAGAGTTCGACGTCGGTCAAGCGCTCGGCATGGAAGGACTCCATCGACTTGCGCACCACCCACCTCGACTTCTTGTCCATCCCCTCCAGTGCGTAGCCGGCGATGTCCTGGTAGAGAAAGAGGTTCATGTTGCTGTTCGACGGCACTTGCTCCGGGACCAGATGCAGCACCCCCCCCACCAGTGACTGCACCGGATAGTTGGCCACCCCGGGAATTACCCGGCTCAGCGGGAAGAGCGGCCTGAAAAAGAAGGGGCGCGCCTCAACCCACCAGGTATCCTTGATCTTCACCACGCGGTCGCCGCCATTTCGCTTGAAGGCCGCATATTCCTCTATGCTCATCCGTTCCCAGCTCATGCTCGTATCCCCTCGCGCGCGGCACTGAAGCGCACGCCTCCATTAGAAATGATTGGTTCGGCCTAATAGACGGAAATGCTACCATGCTTTCCCTCCCCCTCAACTATGCTTTCCCGCTGGCACTTTTGTCCAAAGGCGCCCTTGAAGGTATCTTCCCGGCGCTGTTCGTCATTCACATTAGCGCGATAAAGTTAATTATCGTCAATGGTATGGCGTTACGTCAAAAAACGGCAGGAAAGTGTATAAAGTTTCCAGGCTGGAACCTAGCGCCAAGCTCACCGCGGCTTCGCTATACACAATTTGGTGGATAACGGTGTGGATAACTTTTGTCTGGTCGGCCATATCTCACCATGGGTCATGGATTTTTACCGTTTTGCTTATTTATTGTGCAGGTTTGCCGTTGCCAACAAGCTGTCGGCAGCATCTTGCCGTAACGCGCTCAAATTGCATCTGCAGGGAATCGTGCAGCAAGATTGCACATCTTTTTGCCGCGCCGTCCGTAGCAGGAAGCCATGGGGTGAAATGTTGTGGTGGCCGTGCAGGAAGGCGGCTAGCAAGAGGCGCTCAAGGCGCTGAGGCCTTGCGGCGAGATGGGGAGGACGGAGCATTCAACGTGCTGACTTGAGGGTCCCGGATGCCGGGAGGATCTGCAGCGCTGCCGGCTGCTGCATCTGAACTAGCGCAGCTGCCGGGGAGCGTACCATTACCAGAGGTCGATCTCGGTGAGGGCGGATTGCTGCTGCTCGATCGCCGTTTGCCAGCAGTACCGGTCGCGCTTGGCCAGCTTGTCGCTGCGAAGCGAATCCACCTTCCTGCGGTGCACCGCGAAATCCCCGTTGGAGAAGTGGATCACCCGCCCGAAATTCCCCCCCAGGTCCATGGCGTCGACCGGTATCGCCTCCTTCTCCAGGTACTGCAGGATGAACCTGCAGTTCACCTGTCCCACGCAGAAGAAGTTGTCGTGGGGCGAATCCGGGTTTATGATGGTGGCGCCGCCGAAGACCTTGGCCCGTAGCTCGTGGCGGCAGGTGCCTTTCTTCATCATGGCGTTGATCAGCAGGTCCATGGCGTGGATCCCATAGCGCCCCGCCTCCGTGGTGTTCAACGGCAGATCCCTGGAGTAGCGGGGGTTGCTCAGCATGAAGTGGTTCATCCCGATCAGGCGCCGCCCGCGGTCGTAGAGGCAGACGGCGATGCAGGAGCCGAGCAAAGTGGAGATCACCCCCGGCTTTGCCGTCACGTAATACTCGCCAGGGGAGATGGTCACCCGCTCCCCTTTTTGATACTCTTCAATCTTCACGATCGGCACCCGCCCCTTTCCGTCCCTGTAGTCGTAGCTGCCATCCCGTCTCAGTTTCCCGCCAGTATCTGTCCGATTTTCTCTCCCAGGTTGCGAAGGTCCAGCGGTTTTTGGATGTACTGCATCCCCTGTTCCAGGATGCCGCGCTGCACCACGTCGTCAGAAGTGTAACCGGACATGAAGAGCACCTTCTGGTCGGGGCGGGTCTGCTTGATCTTGGCCACCATCTCGTTGCCGTTCATCTCCGGCATCACCACGTCGGTCAGGATGAGGTCGAGGTTCAGTCCCGGGTCCTCGCAGATCGCGATCGCCTCACGGGGGCCCGGCGCCTGGATCACGCTGAACCCCAGCTCCTCCAAAAGCTTCGTCGCCAGCCAGAGCAGCATCTCCTCGTCCTCGACGAGCAGTACCGTTCCCGACAGCGCCGGCGCCGCCTGCTCCTGGCCGGAAGCCCCATCGGCCTGGTCCGCCAGTCGCGGCAGGTTGATCCTGAACACGGTTCCCTGGCCCGGTTCGCTGTACACGTTGATGAAACCCCTGTTCTGGGTGACGATGCCGTAGACGGTGGCAAGCCCGAGCCCCGTCCCTTTGCCCAGTTCCTTGGTGGTGAAAAAAGGCTCGAAGATGTGCTCGACGGTCGCCTTGTCCATCCCCTGCCCGGTGTCGCTCACCGTCAGCTGCACGTAATCGCCCGGATGCGCGTCGGGGTGGACGTGGCTGCAATCGCCGGTCAGGAGTAGGTTCCTGGTCTCTATGCTGAGCCTGCCGCCGTTGGGCATGGCGTCGCGGGCGTTCACCGCCAGGTTCATCAGGATCTGGTCCACCTGGGAAGGGTCGATGGATACGGTCCAAAGCGCCGGGTCGGGACTGAAAGAGAGTTCTATGTCTTCGCTGATCAGCCTGGCCAGGATCTTGTTGGACTCCCGGATCAGCTGGTTCAGGTCCAGCGGACGGGGCGAGACCACTTCCTTGCGCGAGAAGGCGAGGAGCTGCCGGGTGATTTCGCTGGAGCGCTTGGCGGCGTTGGTGATCACCTCCAGGTAGGCGTCTATCGGCTCGCCTTCCTCCAGCTTGCGTCTGCTCAATTCCGCGGCTCCCAGGATGACGCTCAGCATGTTGTTGAAGTCGTGCGCCACCCCCCCGGCCAGCCGCCCCACCGATTCCATCTTCTGCGACTGGCGATACTGTTCCTCCAGGCGCTTGCGCTCCGTGATGTCGATGAAGGCGACGACTGCGCCCACCACCTTCCCCCCCTTCACCTGGGGATGGGACCAATACTCGACCGGAAAGCTGCTGCCGTCCCCGCGCCAGAAAACCTCGTCGTTCACGTGGCATCCCTGCTCCTCCCGCAAGGTCTGGTGCACCATGCACTCCTTTCGGGGCATCGGGGTGCCGTCCGGGTAGGAGTGGTGGATGATCTCGTGCATGTTGCGTCCCAGGTACTGCTCCGGGGAGTGGGCTCCCAGCATCCTGAGGCAGGCTTTGTTGCAGAAGGTGCAGTTTCCATCCAGGTCTATGCCGTAGATCGCCTCTCCCGCTGAATCGAGCAAGAGGCGCAGTCTTTCTTCGCTTGCCCTAAGCGCCTCTTCCGCCTGCCAGCGTTCGTCGATCTGCTCCTCCAGAAGGACCGCCTGGTCCTGCAGATGCTCCTGCGCGGCCTTGCGCTCCCTGACCTCCTGCTCCAGCGTCATCGCCTGCTCTTTGAGCGCCTCCTCGACCCGCCTGCGCTCGTCGATCTCGCGCTTCAAGTTCCACAGGGTATAGCCCAGCCCTGGGACCAGCGCCAGCGAGAGTAACTTCAAAATCAGGAGGCGCCACTCGGAGCCGGTCTCATACCGCTCGATGCGCAGCATGACGCCGCTGTCCTCGGGGGTAATGAGCACCTCCTTGGACAGGTTTTTGTCCAGGGCCCCTTGGGCGGGGTAGGATGCAAGCACCGAGTCGTACCTGTCGACCAGGCTCAGGTGGTATAAGTTCGGACGGATCTGCAAGACCAGCTGTTGCAGCAGCTTTTCGCAGGAGTAGACCCCGGCGAACAGGCCCAAAAAGGTGTCGTCCCGGTAGACGGGAACCCATACTTCGAAGGAGGTCACTCCCTGTATGGCCTGGAAGGGGCTGGTGTAGACCGGCAGGCGCAGGTCCCTGGCGAGGCGGGAGGCGCGCTTGGGCTCCGGCAAGTCCACATGCAGCCCCAGTATCTGGCGGTTCTGGGCCAAAGGCGCCACGTCGCGGATGAACATGCCGGCGTCCACCCAGGTGATGTTGATCAGTTCCGGGTGTTCGTGGATGTAGCGGCTGGCCCGCTGTTGGAACAGGGGCCGGTCCAGTTTCCCTGCGGCCTGCTCCAGGGCGAGCATGCCCAGGTAGCTCTCGTTCCCGTCCAGGGTGAGTTGCACCGTTCCGCCAATGGTTTTCGCCCTGGAACTCAGGTCGCTCTGCCTGCTCTTCCGGTTGTTCCCTTCGATGAACCAGATGATGACCGCGAACACCAGCAGCAAGGCACCCAGCATCAATAAAGGGCTCAGCCACAGGCCTAGCGAGCGCGACTTGCTTCGGAAGTCGCTGCCGGTTTTTGGATCTGGAGTTCTCTGTGGCACTCTTTCCTCCAGTGGCAATTGCAAGGCAGTGCTGTCTTAATCGGCAGATGGCGTAAAAAGTTGAGTGGATGTGCACAGATGCCGGTTCGCAGGAACAACTGTGATAGTAGCATCAAATACGGCTGGGACAAACCGGCCTCGAAGCCGGCATCGATCGCTCTCTCAATACAAGCCTTGCAATGCCCGGTGAAAACTCCTAACATTAAACTGTGCAAAGAAATAACGCGGTTGTTGCTGGCCTGCTCTAGGTGACAAAAGGAGGCAGCCATGCCAGAAAAGGGTGAGAAATCGATAGGCGAACTGGTTTCTGAGTTGACGCAGGAAGTGCGCATGCTGTTCAGGCAGGAGATGGAGCTTTTCAGCGTGGAGATGAAGGGGAAAGCGCTCCATGCTGCAAAAGACGCAGCCGCAATAGGCGTAGGCGGTGTTTTACTGTACTCGGGGTTGCTGGTGTTGCTGGCGGCGATCGTGCTGGGGCTGGCGACGGTAATGCCTGCCTGGGGCGCTGCGCTGCTGGTCGCTTTTGTCTGCATCGGGGCGGGGATAGCGCTGGTGCTCCAGGGGCAAAAGGATCTGGCGCACATGAAGGTGAAGCCTGAACAGACGGCGGAAAGCGTGAAGGAGACGGCACAATGGGCGAAAACATTAAAATCAACGAGCAGTCATCGGCGGACAAGCTTCGGGAGCAGATCAGACATACGGAAAGCGATATAACCGAAACCGTGCAAACCATAGAGCAGAGGCTCTCGCCAAGTCACCTGCGCCGGGAGGGGGTACGCAAGGCGAAAGGGCTCGCCTGGAGGGGCGTGGCCAAGGTGATGGAAGTGGTGCAGCAAAGGCCGCTTCAGCTGTCGCTGTTAGGTGCGACAGCAGCAGTGGTCATGATGAGAAGGAGCAGCAAGGGGCACAAAAAAGAGCAGGCGAAGCAGTTGGCCGTTGAGAGCACCGGCAGCGCCGCAACGGCGCTGGGGATGAGCGCGCTCGGCATACTGTTGCGCAGGGCGCTGGCAAAAAGAGGTATCATTCGGCAGCAGGCACGTCCGGTAGGCGGGGTCGCACTGGCGGCCACTGCGGCAAAGGCGTTTTTAAGCGGTGCCCGGGACTCGAAGAAAAGCGGCACGACCCACCCGGGCAGGAAGCAGGCGTGGCGCAGCTTGGCCAACGCCATAGGCGCGGCTTTGGGCACAAGCTGGTACAGCCACAGAGGGCACAGGATTTAACGAGCGGGTAGCAGACAAATCGGCGAAGAGAAGTCGCCGGGGAGGTAGCCATGAGAAGGCATCATACGAGCACGACGGCCGAGGTGGTTAGCTTTTCAGCCGGGGCGTTGGTGGGAGCAGGGCTTGCACTTCTTTACGCCCCCAAAACCGGGCACGAAATGCGCGAGAAAGTATCCGATGTGACCGGTGACGCCATCGCTAAGATGAAAGGGATGACCGCCGAGGCACAGGAGAAGTTCAGCCAGAAAATGCAAAGAGGGCGTGAGTTCGCCGAGGAAAAAGCTGCCGAATTCTCAGAGGCCAAAGAGGAGCTCTACCACTAACCGTCAAAGGCCATACGCTGACCGCAAGGGTAGCGGTTCGCGAAAGGGAAGGGGGGCTGCCGAGAAAAGCAGCCCCCTTTTTTGTTTCACGCTTCAGCTTTCACCCGTTCTTCACACCGTGAGTCTGCGGGCGGCGAAGATCACCGCCATTCCCAGCACCATGGCCAAAAGCGTGTTGCGTGTCCGCAGCATGACGACAGCCGTCAACCCTGCGGCAACTACCCCCCATGCCCCTTCTGCCACGATCGAGGGAATTACCAGCGCGAACAAAAGCGACCCCGGCAAGGCGTCCATCCCCTGGCGAAAGCGCCCGGTCCGCGGAAAGCGCGCGGAAAGAAGCAGCCCACCCAGGCGCAAGGAGTAGGTGACCAGCGCGGCCAGTGTTATCGCCAGCACCGCCTGGGTGTCAACTTGCGGGAACATGCTCGCCCTCCTTCGAGGCCGGTGTCTTAGGCGCTGCCAGCATCGCTGTTATGGCGCCTCCCACCCCTCCGATGACGATATACCACTTCCCGGGCAGGAAATGGTGCGCGATAAGCGCCAGGGCGCCGGCCGCGAGCCAGGGGGGGATGTCCTTTTTCCCTTGGAAGAGGCCTACTGCAAGCGCGGTGAATATGGCGGTAAAGGCAAAATCGAGCGCGTAGTATTCCGGATGGGAGACGAGCCCTCCCCCCATAAGCCCCGCCAGCGTTCCGCTGCACCAGCAGAGAAAGACCATCACGCCGCCGCCGAAGAGAAACCTGACGCTTGCCGTTCCCTTGCGCTGTTCGGCCATGGTGACGGCCCAGTTCTCGTCGGCGACAAGATGCATCAAAAAGACCTTGCACAGAAGGCTCCGCCCGCTAAAAAGCGGCCCCAGCGAAGCCCCCACCAGCAGGTAGCGCAGGTTTATCACCAGGACGGCAAAAGCCATCTCGATCACCGGCAGGTGCTTAGACCACATGTCCACCATGACGAACTGCGCCGAACCGGCGAAAACCGCCGAGTTCATCAACAGGAGATCGAGCCAGGAAAGTCCTTTTTGCGCGGCGAGCATCCCCAGTACGCTGCCGTAAGCCGCGACGCTAGCCGCTATCGGGATGTTGGCGCTGGCGCCCCTGTAAAAATCCGCCTTCATTTAAAATCTCCCTGTTCGCAATAGCAGATCCTGTCATGTCATGGAAAGGCAGGGATCCCCCCTCGACGTCGTGGGCCGGACCCATGGAACTCCCGGCAACGGCTTTACAAGTGCAGATCCCGAAGGATTGCCAGGTGGGCAAGGGGATGTGAAAGATACTATCGGGCGGGGCAGAATTCAAGAGCTGATTGGCAGACGTGAAAAAGACCGACCCCGGCGCTGGTCGCTTCTGCGCCTCTTACCGTGTCGGTCCGGGTTGACCGAAGAAGTGGCAGGGGCAAGTCGTGGGGGTCAGTGTGAAGTGGTTATCGGAAGGGGAAGGGCATCTTCTTCAGGTGCCGGGACTGCATCGGAATCGTCCTTGGTCGAAGCAGTCTCCCTTTCCTGCTTGCGTTGCATCTTTTCGTCCTGCTTCTTTTTTCTATCCAGTTCTTTCTGGCGCTTTTGAAATTTGAAATTGGGCTTTGCCATATGATCTCCTCAATTGTATGAAGCGGGGCTATTGTCTATGACAAATGATGCAATAGCAAGTTGATTTGAAATTCCCTCATCTTTTTTGAAAAAACCGATTCAGTTTCTGCAGGTTAAATGGTTGTTATCAATCGTTAAATAAGATGCGCTATGAGCTTAGTAAAGCCCCTTCCTGTGACTTGAAACTAAGGCGGTGCAGCTTTCAAAGCGCGCCAGGGAGGGTTTAACGATATTTAAATAGCTTGCTATGTAGATTCGAAGCTGTTACGATGAGATTCAATCTGGAACAACTCCGGGTAAATTCAGAAATTTTGGAGATATAAAGTAATGGCAAACGGAACTGTAAAATGGTTTAACGACAGCAAGGGTTTTGGTTTTCTCGAGCAGGAAAACGGCGACGATGTTTTCTGCCACTTCTCCGCTATCACCGGCGAAGGATTCAAATCCCTTGTTGAAGGCGACAGCGTCACCTTCGACGTAGTCAGGGGGCCGAAAGGTCTTCAGGCTGCCAACGTGACCAGGGTCTAGATTCAGCCACCTGGCAGGACCATCGGTTCCTGCACCGTCATACGGCTCACTAACGGACGAGGCCCCTGTCAATAAAACAGGGGCCTCGTCTTTTGTAGCGGTTCCCGTAGTCGTTCCTACCTTTTAGCCTTGCTGTCACGGCCACTTCGAGCATCTCTTAGCAGCTACGGAACCATTTCCCGTCACGATAACGTTCGAACCCGCTTTCGACCTCGCAAGCCGCCGGCATGCGTATGGTTGCGATCCGGGTCATTCGAAGTAAACGTTGCTAACCAGGTAAGGGAGAATCGAGATGTCCATCAGAAGAGGAGACGTAGTCAGCCATTGCTCTGCAGTTGAATGGGGGGTCGGAAAAGTGGTCGAGGTCAGCGATTACCGCGTATCTATCCACTTCAACGACGGGACCACCCGCAAGATCGCCAGCACCCATTTTGCCAGCCTTGTGCCGGCCGAGCCCGGTTCGTATATTGCGGCCAATCCGGTGGTCGAAAAAGATGGGATCAAGGCCAAGGCTCCGCGCAAAAAGGCTGTTACCGCCAAGCAGGCGGCCGGCGCCAAATAACCCGACCTAAAACACGATGACAAGGGGGCAGCCTCTGGCATGACGAATTTGTCCTGTCAGTTGGTCGCCCCCTTTTTTTCGCCCACGACAGGCGAGAGAGGGGGGGAGCCGCAAAGCGTTCTTCCTGGAGAGGAGTTAAAATTAGGGAAGAGCGAAAAAAATTTCTTGCCATCGGGGAAGGTGTTTGTAGTATTGGAGCAACTTAATCAAGGAGGTGGTTCGCATGCCTGGAAATCATGATAGCCATTCCGAAGTGATTGCGAAATCCGCTGCGCTGACAGAGGTGTTCACCGAGGAAAAGTTCGCCTACATGCTGTCGCTGTGTCCCAATCCCGAGAGCTTGGGCACCGACCACAATCGGTACGAGGCGACTTACACCGCCTCGCTGAAAGGGGATCCGGAAAAGGTGAAGGCGTGCGAGGCGGAACGTGTGGTGATGAACCAGAACCTCACCATTCTCCACGGTATCGCCAAAATCCTTTCGGTGAAAGATCCGACCGTGATGGAGAAACTTGGTTTCGGCAAACCTCCGGAGAAGGCCGCCGCTAGTTCACACAACATCGACTCTCCTCATGGCTTCAAGGTGTTTTTCGATCCGCAAGGGAACCTGTTCGCGAACGTTGGCAAGGTTGAGGGCGCAAAGGGATACGAGCTTTGGGTCTGTGACGGCGATCCCAATGTAGAGTCGAACTGGAGGCTTGCGTTATTCTCACTTAGCTGCAAAAGGCTACCCATAACCGGGTTGAACCGCACCAAGGTCAACTGGTTTAAGATCAGGGGCATCCGAGGCAATACTACCGGCCCTTGGTCCTATTTTCAAAGCGTCAACCCTGCCTGAAGCTCTCCCTACACGCCCTGTCCCTTTGGAGATCGAGATCCAAAAGGGCGGTTTTTTTTAATTTCTCAGCCAGTGCTTCTCCTTCCCTCTTCCAAAGATAGTTTTTTCGCCGAAAGTATCACTTCCTCCAAAAAAATGTCATTTTTTTGAGCCAAGTGTTACTTTCTCAATAAAAAATGTCATTTTTTTCGTTCAAACGTCACTTTTTTCTTAAAAAGTGTTACTTGAAAGAAAAAACCGTCACTTTTTAGCCCAAAAGCATCACTTGGAGCAAAAAAACATCACTTGGACCGAAAAAGTGTCACTTAGAGGGGAAAAACGTCACTTGGCGCAGGAAAGCAGCATCTGGCGAAAGTAAGCGTCTTTTGGGTGCAGAAAATGTCACCTGCAATTTCACAGTTTTGTCTAGCGGGGAGAGGAGTCGGCAAGCGTTGCGGCATGATCCTTTTAAATTATATAATGACTAATGGGATGAAGTTAATAACGTGACCGGCGAGATAGCACGGAACGTCAAAAGGAGAAAGCTATGAAACGCAAAATTGCAGGTGCAATCGTTGTCCTGGCCTATATGGTGACCATGTCAGCCTGCCATACCGTGAAAGGTGTCGGCCAAGACATGCAAAGCGGCGGAAGATCGATAGAGAATTCGTCCGGGAAGTAGTCCCTAGCTGGTGTCAAGTCGAAGATTGAATAAAGGGGGAGATCTGGTTTTGCCGACAGATCTCCCCCTTTTTAGTCGAAAGGTGAACCGACGTCGCAGCCGTTTCTTTGCGGTTACCGTCTGCGGCTGAATGGGGTTTGCTGTAAACTTGTTCGGTTTGACAATCAAGTGAATGCGAGGGCGTCATGGATACGTATGGTACCGTTGTCAATTGTAAAGGGGTGACAAAATCCTACGGTACCGGTGCTGCTCGTGTGCATGCATTGCGGGGCGTGGATCTTGAAATTCGCTACGGGGAAGTGCTTATGCTGGTCGGGCCTTCCGGCAGCGGTAAGACTACTCTTCTTTCACTGATAGCCGGAATCCTCGATCCGGATGACGGGGAGTGTGCGGTTCTCGACCACGTGTACCGGGATTTCAGCGCGACCGAACGAGCCCGTTTCCGGGGCAGGGCCATCGGCTTTGTGTTTCAAGCCTTCAATCTACTGCCATCGCTTACTGCCGCGGAAAACGTCGCGGTGCCGATGCTGATCAACGGGATTTCGCGTACGGACGCTGCCTTGAAAGCCCGGCGCATGTTGGATGCTATTGGCCTCGGCGGGAGAGCGGATGCGCTGCCGGACCAACTGAGCGGTGGAGAGCAGCAGCGGGTGGCGGTAGCGCGTGCGTTGGTGCATGGCCCTAAAATTCTTCTTTGTGACGAGCCTACCAGCAACCTCGACCATGCCTCGGGGGACCACGTGATGGAGATGCTGCGTCGCGAGGCGCTCGCGCCGGACCGGGCAGTGGTTGTGGTGACACACGATATCCGCCTGTTCCGGTTTGCCGACCGCATCGCTCATCTGGAAGACGGCATGCTCGTCGAGGCGCACCCGGGACGGACGCGGGAGACGTCACCGTGAGCCGCCGCTATCTTCTTCCCATCCTAGCCGCCGTCGGTCTGGCTATCGGCGTAGTCGCGGTCATCAGGGAAAATCGCCCTACGCAGCCCGACCGCCCTGCTGTGCAGCCGGTTGCCGGGCCCTTTACCTCTTTCGTCGCTGGTGCCGGCATCATCGAGCCGAGCAGCGGGAATGTCGCTGTCGGGACGCCGGTGCCGGGCATTGTAAAGACGGTTTTCGTAAAATGGGGCGACTGGGTGAGGGCGGGGGAGCCTCTTTTGCAGATCGACGACCGCGACCTGCGGGCCCGGTTCCCGCCGGCTCTTGCCAGAAAAAAGGAGGCGGCAGCCCGGTTCGAGCAGGCCAGGGTTCAGCTAAGGATAGCGGACAGCGTGCCCGACCGCCGGGCGATAAGCCTAGAGGAGCTAGAGACACGTCGTGCTGCCGTCGCCATAGCCTTGGCGGCTTTGGAAGGAGCCCAAGCGGAGATCGATCAACTCAAGGCGGAGACCAGCCGCCGCACCATCCGGGCGCCGGAACCGGGGCGAATCCTGCGGGTGGAGGTGCGGCCGGGTGAATTCGCGCCCAGCGGCGCTCCCTCAACTCCGTTATTGGTATTGGGCGACGACCGGCAGTTTCACCTACGCGTGGACGTCGACGAGCATGACGCCTGGCGGGTGCGAGCGGGTGCTGCTGCGGTTGCTTCGGTCCCGGGCAATCCAAATCTCCGCACCTCATTGCATTTCATGCGCATCGAACCGTCCCTGGTGCGCAAGACCTCGCTTACCGGCAGCAGCACCGAGCGTGCCGACACCAGGGTGCTGCAGGTCATCTACCGCTTCGACCCAGAGCGGTTGCCGGAAGTCTATATCGGCCAGCAGATGGACGTGTGGATACAGGTTGCGCCGGAATGTGCAGGAAGTCGGGCGCCACGGGTCGGGAAGCCGTGACGGCGCGGCGCGGTCGCATCTTTGCCGCCGCACTCTGCCTCCTCCTTGCGGGGTGCGCGGTTTCGGCCGACTACCGCCCCCCGAGGCCGGACCTGCCGCCACGCTGGAGCACGGGGGAGGAAGCCGGTGCCCCGCTCGTGACGGCGGAAACCCCCTGGTGGAGCGCATTCGGAGATCCCCTGCTCAACGCTTTGATCGATCGCGCTCTGCGGGCGAACCCGGATGTGAGGCTGGCTGAAGCACGGGTCCTGGAAGCACGGGCCCGCAGGGGAGCGGCAACGGGTTCCTTGGCCCCCTCGTTTGATGCCAGGGGCTCCTTTACCAGGGAACGGGAGAGCAGGAACGCGCCCAACCCCGTGTTGGTGCGACCGGGCGGGGAGGTGGAGCCTCCAGGGACGGAGAACCTCTTCCAGGCCGGTTTCGATGCCAGCTGGGAACTCGACCTTTTCGGCGGCAAGCGTCGGGCGGTCGAGGCGGTGCAGGCCGATCTCGAGTCGGCGCTCTACGAGCGCGGGGGCGTCGTTCTTACTTTAATCGCGGAGGTGTCGAGAAACTACTTCGAACTCCGGGGAATCCAAAGGCAAAGCCGTATCGCAACCACTAGCGTCGCCGTTCAGAGGGAAAGTCTCGCCTTGCTTCGCGCGCGATTTGCCGCCGGGATGGCAACCGATCTCGATGTCGTGCGGGCAGAGGCAGAGGTCGAGCGGAGAGCCTCGCTGCTACCATCGCTGGACCTTTCCTACCGGAAAGCGCTGCACCGTCTGGGCGTGCTCCTGGGCGAGGCCCCAGGTGCATTTGCCGGCGAACTGCAACCGGAAAGCATCATCCCCGTCCCCTCTGGCATGCCGCCTGTCGGGGCGCCATCGGATATCCTGCGCCAGCGGCCCGACTTGCGCAGGGCCGAGAGGCAGCTAGCCGCGGCTTCGGCCAGGGTGGGCGTTGCGAAAGCCGATCTCTACCCGAGGTTCGTCGTGTCGGGTTCTCTCGCCCTGGCTAGCGAGGAGTTTGGCGACTTCTTCGACCGCGGCAGCGTGTTGTGGTCGATCGGTCCCTCCATCATCTGGCCGATCTTCCAGCGCGGCAGGATCGTGGCCAGGATCGAGGTGCGCGACGCCCAAGAGCAGCAGGCCTTGATCGCGTACCGGCGGGTGATCCTGGACGCCCTGGAGGACATGGAGAATGCCCTCGCCGGTTACCGGGATGAAGCGGACAGGCGCGCAGCCCTGATAAAGGCGGTGGACGCAGATAGGCTTAGTGTCGTTTTCGCCCGTGGGCGGTACCAGGGCGGGCTCACGGACTTCCGTGAGGTGCTCGTGGCTGAGCGCAACCTGTTACAGGCGCAAGGCGAGCTGGCGCAGAGCGAGACAAACCTTTTGCTCGCCCTGGTTGCTTTGTACAAGGCGCTCGGCGGGGGGTGGAGCGTTCCAGACGGGGAGGGTGAGTGAAATGATCTACGTCGCTCTCAAGATGCTCTTCGGCGACCGGGGAAAATTCGCCGGACTCGTCTTCGGTATCGCCTTCACATCGTTTCTAGTCACCTTCGCGGCCTCGTATTTTGCCGGTTTCATGACGAGGGGATTCGCGCTACTCACGGAGAACGGAACCGCAGACGTCTGGGTCATGGACCCTGCGGTGAGTTCGGTCGACCAGGCATGCAACATGCCGTGGTCCGCGCTGAACCGCGTGCGCAGCGTCGCCGGTGTGAAAGCCGGGGTGCCGCTCGCCTTGGGGACGGCGGAGGTGCGCTTTCCGAACGGGCGCTTCCAGCCCTTCCAGGTGATCGGAGTCGATGACGCTACCCTCGCCGGCGTGCCTCCCATAGGGAATGGCGTTTCTTCACGCCTGCTCCGCCAGCCCGATACCGTGGTCGTCGATCCCGGCGGTACCAGTGGAAAGCTGGCTACTCCTGCGAACCCCGCCGACCAGTGGCCGCACGACGGTCCGCATCTCGAAGTGCCGAGCAGGGAATTGCGGTCCGGCGATGATTTGCTGGTCAACGACCATCGCGTCGTCGTGGTGGGAGTGTCGCAGGGGGTGCCGCGTTTTCCGCCGCGGCCGCTGATCTATCTTGCGCTCGGCAACGCCGAAAGGATCTTGCCGCCTGAACGGCGCAGACTAACCTTTGTCCTTGCCAGCGCCGCTCAGGCAGTAACCGCCCAGGAACTGGCCCGGCGCATTCAGGAGGCGACAGGTTTCCGGGCCCGCACCTCGGCCGATTTCAAGGCGGATACGGTGCGCTGGCTCCTGGTCAATTCGGAAGACGTAGGCGACATTGCGGCCATGCTTTCTTTGGCGTTGTCGGTGGGTTTCGGTGTGACAGGGATTATGTTGTACATCTTCACCCAGGAGAACCTGCGGCAGTATGCGGTGCTGACCGCGATGGGGACTACGCCGCGGGTGCTGCTCCTGATGGTGTTTGCGCAGGCGGGGGTATGCGCCTTGATCGGCACCGGGTTGGGTATCGGTTTGTGTGGTATTGCCGGCGAAGCGGCTGTCATGGCGGGTTATCCGTTCAGAATGATGTGGTACACACCGCTGTTCGGCTCTGCCATGGTATTGGTCGTCAGTGTGGTAGCCGCTGCGCTCAGCGCGCGTCCGGTATTAAAGCTGCGGGCGACCTCGGTCTTTGCCGCGCGCTAAGGGCCGGGAGGCGACCCGCGATTAAACTGAAGCCGGATTAACAAGCTGCTGCGTTGTCGGGTTTACCTTCAGCCATGCCGCGAAGCGCTCCCTGTTTCTTCTCGACAAGATCCGCTCGAATTTCTCCTGGTTATAGAGATAAAGACAATGCCTGATCGAGGTGTAGGCAGTGAAGGTGCGGTTGGGGTTTTCCGCGATCACATGCTCGCTGTACTCCCTGACCACCTTCAGATTCTCGTTCAGGCACCGGTGCAGATCGGCCTTCTGCAAAGTGCCGTCCCGCTCCAGTATGTCCTGGACAAAATCGTCCACCTTTTGGTCATCGAAAGGGAAATCCCTGAAGAAATGCCCTGCTATGGGGAGGAAGTTGAAGACGTTCACCGTTTTTGCGGCGGCAGCTACCGCCTGCCCTGACCCCTCCACTGTGCCGTCGGCTGGCTCGATCTGAGTGACCGTCGCCTGCTGCATCAGGTCCAAAGTGGCGTTCCTGATCTCCCTGAATTCGCGGTCCGCCAGTTCGAAAAGGGCGGCGAGGACATTGATCCTGCGCTTCAGATCTACGGGGATCGATCTCTTGTACTTGATCTTGTGGTCCAGCATGCTCCAGGCGTCCTGGATCAGGGACCTGATCTGAACCTCGAAACAGATCTCCGCCGCCGGGAGGTGTTTGCAGGGGTAAGCGGCCTCGGGATTCAGGGTCAGGTCCATGTGCAGACCTTTGTAGCCGAAGGAATCTTCCGTACTTTCCACTGCGGAGGTTTTATCGGTAACGTTCAGTATATTGAAGTGTCGCTGCAGCAATTCCGACACCACGGGAACTTCATCCTCGTAGAGACAGACGATCCTGACGCCTATCAGGTCGGATATGAAGTCGCTGATGCGGTAGGGTTGTTCGTCGGCCTCCAACTTGCCCTGGTACTTACGCTGGAACTTCTTGATGCACTCATCTTTGTCCTTGACGCGCCCTTCTATTTTGGTGGCCTCGCCCACATCGCTTTGCCTGATCAATGTCCTGACAATGCCGACGTAGGCATCCTTGGCCGCAGTGAACTGCTTGTGGTTCGTTTCGTAGTACTTCCTGAATAGTTCTTTTTCCTGCTCAAAATCCAGTGATGCCATGTTTCAATTCCTCATCCGTCAAGCCTGCGCTTTCCACGCCAAAGGCCGCATAACTCTACCCTGTTATCAAGCCAATTGCGAGTGATAATGACTTGCTTAGAGATGCCCGGCAAACCCGGCGCCTAGCAAAAAGAGCGGTAGAGGGCTCTGACACAGGCAGCTGCGTCCCTCGGCGTGCTGGCTTAAGGGAGCGAAAACAGGGTAAGTGATAGAGGTGTAAAGTTGGGAGTGGAGTGTAAAGAAAGCCGTCACGGGCAGAGGGGGATCAGGTTGGATCTCTGTAGATTATTCTCCTGCTTCTTTTGAATATTCTTCAGTGCCGTCTGCGCCGTTAAGCTTCTTTTCCCGACTTAAATCCTGAATTCGGATACTTAGAGGTAGCGACTCGTGCTGGCATGGTTGATGTAAGGTTTTGGGGGCCGCGAAAAAATAACGGGAATATAGGAGACCTTCATGTCAGGAACAAGAATGGGGCGTTTGGTACGTGGGACGGTTGCTGCAGGTGCAGTGCTGGTGGGATCTGTGGCTTTCTTCGGCTGCTCCAAAGTCGAGACGGCGAAGATCGATGGCGGTGTGGTCACCATACCGGTTGCCAAGGTGACCGAGCAAGCGAAGTTCTACAAATACGTCGATAACGGGAAAGAGATCAGTTATTTCGTGGCCAAAGCCCCGGACGGAAGTTACAAAGCCGCCTTTAACGCCTGTGACTCCTGCTTTCGCGAAAAGAAAGGGTATGAACAGCAAGGTAGCGTGATGAACTGCATAAACTGCAACCAGAAGTTCGCCATCGACCGTCTTGGGCCTAACGCCACTGGCGGCTGCAACCCCGGTTATCTCCCGATAGAGGTCAAAGGCGACGCGATTGCCATCTCGGAGAGCACCCTGAAGGAAGGGGCGAAATACTTTTAATAGGCCTCTATCTGCACAGCCGGAACTATTTCCCGAACACCTTGCGCAGCAACTCGGTTCCCCTGGCCGCCGGGTCGGTCCGTATTTTCTTCTCCTCTTCGCCCAGCATGGTAAAGAGACCGTCAACTGCTTTCCCGGTGACGTAGTTGTCGAGGTCCAGCGATTCGACTGCGGCGGAACCGAAGGGGACGGCCTGCAGTTTTTTTAGGAGCTGCCCGTAGCTATTGGCGGCGCCGACATCCTGCATGCTGGAGGTTACCACCGGCTTGAAGGCGGTAAAGATCTTGTCGCCGGTCTTGCCCCGGAAGTACTCCGTGGCGGCGGTATCGCCGCCGTTCAGGATCTTGCGGGCATCGTCGAAAGTCATCTGCTTCAGGGCCGAAACGAAGTAGTCGGTGGCCATGGGAGCCGCCTTTTCCGCGGCTCGGTTCATCCGCAGCTCGAAATCGTCCACCTGCTGCTGAAATCCGAACTTGCCCAAGAGGTTCGTGGCGGTGCGGAGCTTCTCGGGGACGAGAATCTTGATTGCTTCGTTACGGAAGTAGCCGTCGCGCTGGGAGGCGGACTTGACCGCCTTGGTGGTGCCGGTGGCGAGCGCCTCCTTAAGCCCCTTGACGATGGTGGAATCGTCCAAGTTGCTCCCAGTGCCGCGGAATTTCTCGAGCCCCTGCGTCAGGGTATCCATGAAGCCGGCAAAACCGGATGCCGGGAGGGCAACGATGGCAACGAGGGCTAAAACTGCGAAGAGTGCACAGAATTTACGGTTCATGACGCGCCTCCGATTAAGATCTTGCGGCTACCTGTTTAATCTTCTCCCGAAGTATAACCTGATTTTCCTCGACAAACAAAGTTAGGGGGCAAGCTCTGCCCCCGGGCACTGTCGGGTGTTTCATTGCCCCCTATGCTAAGGCTTCGTCGCCGTAAAGATCGCCCTCAGCGGCGCGGGGTGCCCTTCAATCGTCTTCTGTGCATCGTCCGGGTCGAGAAAATCGGCCAGCGACTCAAAGCGCATCCACTCGGTGGAGCGCTGCTCTTCGCGGCTGGTACGGTTGGTGTCGACGCAGGCAATACCGGTGAACCCGCAGCGCTCAAGCCACAAGGTCATCGCTGCAATGGACGGTATGAACCAGACGTTGCGCATCTTGGCGTAACGTCCAGGCGGCATGAAGATGGTCTCCCGATCCCCTTCCACAATCAGCGTCTCCAGAATCAATTCCCCACCCGGGCGCAGACACCCTTTCAGCTCGAAAAGATGGTCCAGCGGAGAACGGCGATGGTAAAGGACCCCCATGGAGAAGACGCTGTCGAAGCAGGCGAGGTTAGGGGGGACTTCCTCGATGCCGATGGGGATGACATGATGCTGCGGATCGCGAAGGTAGCGTTGCATCACCTGGAACTGCTGCACCGAAAGCAGGAAGGGCTCGATGCCGAGGACGAAGTCGGCGCCGGCGCCGCGCATGCGCCAGCCGTGATAGCCGTTGCCGCAGCCGACGTCGAGGACTTTGCGTCCCGTTAGGGGCTGTATGTGCGGCAAAACGCGCTCCCACTTCCAGTCGGAGCGCCACTCGGTATCGATCTCGATGCCGAAGAAGTTGTAGGGACCTTTGCGCCAGGGGTGAAAGGCCTGGAGGTGCGCCATCAGCTCTTGGCGGTCGAGTTGGCCGAGATCGTCGCTGCTGCCGATGCTGACGCTGTCCAGCAGCTCGATTCGGGAAGGGTGTATTTCCGGCAGCGATTGCATCGCGCTTTGCCAGCCGGCCATTTTGGCGGTACTTTCGAGGGCCAGTTTGTCCGGCAGGATCGCTTGCAGCTGTTCTGCCCAGCGCTCCTGACCCATCGCGGCTAGCTGGCGATAGAGGGCGTCGTAGTTGCTCATTTGAACGCGACCATGGAGGCGAAGTTGAAGCACTGGAACCAAAGCTCGGAGGAGGAGAAGCCCGCTGCCTGCAGCCGCTCCTGGTGGCAGGCGACCGTCTCGGGGATCATCACGTTTTCCAGCGCTGACCGCTTCTGGCTGATCTCCAGGTCGCTGTAGCCGTTGGCCCGTTTGAAGTCGTGATGCATTTCTACGTGAAAATGCTGTCGCGCCGGCTCGCTGAAAGCTATCTTTTCGGAGAGGATGAGGATGCCGCCCGGCCTGAGCCCGGCACGGATCCGCTTGATCAGTGCCAGGCGCTGCTCCTGGGGAATGAATTGCAGGGTGAAGTTTAGGACGACGACCGAGGCGTTCTCGATGACGACGTCCTGGATATCGGCACAGATCAGCGTCACCGGGACGGTCGGCTGGGAATCGCGTGCCAGGAGCTCGCGGCCCCGCTCGATCATGGCCGGGGAGTTGTCGACTGCGATGATGTCGCACCCGGGCTGGCTGATCCGCTGGCGCATGGAGAGGGTAGCTGCCCCGAGGGAGCAGCCGAGATCGTAGCAGTGGCTTCCGGGCTGGGCGTACTCGGCGGCGAGGATGCCGATGTTGGATATGATCATCCCGTAACCGGGGACCGAGCGTTGTATCATGTCGGGAAAGACTGCGACTACGCGTTCATCGAATTTAAAATCGATCATTTCCTGCAGGGGCGCAGCAAAGATATCGTCGGTTTTTCTGGTCACCTTCTTCTGGTCCTTTTCAAGCTGGGGTGTTGGGCAAAAAAAGAAAGTCGAAGATTAACTGGTTTGCCGCGGAACATCAACCCCTTGTTACGCGGCATGACTTTATCTTACTCCCTCCTCAGCTTGAACAACCTCAACTCCGCCCCTCCCTCCCATTGCGGCAGCCTCGGCAACGGCCCCTCGATCCTCACCAGTGGAGGCTCGCGATCTGCCAGTTCATTGATCTTTCCCCACAGCGTAATGTCCCCCCAGAACTGCGGCGGTTCATCGTGCGCGGAGACATATTTGAATATTTCCGCCGGGGTGCAGCAACCGGCTTCCATCGCCTCCAATGCCAGTTGTTGAAGCAGACCAAGCCCCGTCGCCGGGTCTGGCAGTTCCTTCAGCCATCGCTTCGCTGCAGCAGGAACCCAGGGGAGCGGCGCATTTGTGCACTCCGCAAGCGCCCCCTGCTCGACTTGATCCTGAAGCGCAAAAGCCCTGTCCACACGCTCCGCGAAAAGAAACTCGTCCGTCGTCACCGGGCTGCGCCGGTCGAACAAGGATGCAAGCTGCTCGGGAGAGAGCTGTCCCAGGCCGTGAAACGGTTCGACGCCGGGAAAGGCGTCGACGCAGAGGAGGGAAGCCTCCTCGCGCCCTAGATACTTCAGGCAGGCGAGGATGTGGCAAAGCATCGACTGGTCGAAGAGACAGGCGTCGAACCAGAGGATGATGTCAAACTCGGCCGCGCGTTCGAGTTTGCCGTACTGGGCGTTCAGGGTTTCAAGCACATACTCCCCGCTCAACCCGCCGCCGGTGAATTGTTCGATGAAACCGGCGCGGATCTCAAGCCCGGCGTCATCCGGCCATCCCGGCTCGCGTGGGCCGTCATAGAGGATGTCGTGCCAGACGAAGACCTCCCCGGGGAGGCCGCACTTGGCAAGAGCTGCCCCCGCGATGTCTCCGCTTGTGATGTGAAGAAGTGGTTTCATTGCATACTCCTGGCAGCTAGGCGGTCGCCTTCAAGAAAGGCTGCTTAAGCTGAGTGATGGTACTTTATAGTTAAGCCTCTGCTAACAATCAAGTTGTTTCTCTATGCTCGATGCGACCCACTGCGGTCATAAGGAAACAATTTGAAACCGATTGTCAAAACTGCTTGACATCAGAGAGGCTGGATTGTAATAATCACTTTCAAATTGACACATCTCTGTTTCAGGTCTGGATCAGAAGCATCTGCTTGTCAGGAGGGAATCCGATGGCGCCGCTTAGTGTTTTGCCGGGAAGGTTACGTTTCGAAGCAAACTGTCTCACAGGTCGCGGCAAGGTATGCGAGCTGCTGGAAGAGAGCATGCGTTCGCTGCCTGGCGTGAGCGAGGTGTCGGCAAGTCACAGAACCGGGCGAGTGCTTGTTCGGTTCGACGAGGCTGCTGTCTCCCGAACTGAGATAGAAGGGCATCTGACGAGCTCTCTTCAAACAGTGTCCCTGCACAAAGAGAACGGTGATCTGGCTCAGTTGCGGCGTATTTCCTCTGACCGCAATGAATCCTCAGTAGGCCACTTCGTTATGGAGATGGCCCTTCACGCGTTTCTTCCCGCTCCGCTTGATTTTCTTCTTCCTGCAGCAACTGCATTCCGCAAGTAAACCAGATCGGAGAATCAGTCGAACCTCCTACCGGCAGAAAACCCGCTTCGCAACTCAAAATACTCATATCACTCCATATTTCCTCCTTGACACAGCAAAACACTGAGATAGAGTTGTGCGAATTTTGCGATGAACTGTCAGTGGCTAAGTCCATTGGAGGTGCGTGATGGCAAGCAGCGAACGCAATGAGCACAAGGAACATTTGCAGCATAAAGAGCACAAGAAGCACCATGAGTCAGAGCACCATGAGCCAGAGCACCATGAGACAGAGAAGCGCACTAAGGATGAGTCCAAAAATCACGAGGAAGAGAGGGAGGAGCAGAATATGGAATCTGGTAAAGAAAAAGTGGAGGGTGTCATGGACGGCTTGCATTTGAAGAAACGGGACCTCTGGCTGGTGGCAGGGGGGGCGCTTGGAGCTCTCGCCGCGCTGGGGCTTGGCAAAGTCTCCTCCAAGGTACGCCCCGCGGCCGTGGGGGCTGTGCGCGAGGGGTACGCTTTCAAGGAGTGGATGGCTGGCAAAGCTGAGAAGGTGAAGGAGGACGTGGAAGACATCGTGGCCGAAGGGGTGCATCAGTACCATTCCAACGTGGCGGCCACAGCGGACTCGGTTCGCCGGGAGAAAGATGTCCTGGAAAAGATAGAGAAGATGGTTGAGGAAAAGCTTGCCAAGATGAAGACTGAGCAGGGGGAGGGGTAGCATGGAAAACAAAAGCAACGGAATGCGCAAGGGGATGGGTTATCTCGGCAACGCCCTGAAAGTAACGCTCGGCGCCGGGGTTGCCCTGGGGGGGGCTTACCTTGTCTCCAGGGTTTCAGAGAAGCAGGACACGGAGGCAAGCCTTTCGCGTTTGGAGCAGATGCTCTCGGAGCTCGCCACGAGCGATGAACCGGAAAAGAGGGTAGCGAAGCGGAGAAGGACGTGAAACGGAGGTAGCCATGGTCGTTGCAAGTCTTCTAAATGGACGGGTGAGGGTCAGGGACGAAGGGCTGAAAAAGCAACCGCTCCTGTCGCGGGTTACGGAAGCGCTTATTGCAACTCCGGGTGTGACCAGCGCGGAAGCCAACACGCGGGTGGGCAGCCTGCTGGTTTTCTACGACGCGGCGCTGGCGGCGGCGGAGCAGATACTCAAGCGCATCTCCGAGCTGCTCGATTCGCCGCAGGAGGCGCCACCTTCCGCAGAAGCTGAAGCCGGTGGAGCTACATCGAGACATTTTCCCTTTTCGCGGGGGATGTCTCTTTCCATCCTCCCCGCGCTGCGCAGGAGGGTGGTCAACTACGGGATGCTCGCCGCACTCGCCCTGAGTGTAGGCGCGGCCATCATCCATTTCAAAAAACTGCACGTCCTGACCGGGATCGTGTTCCTTGCCCTTTTCGGAGACCACCTCTACCAGAGACGAGGGCAGATGTTCGCATGAATCACAGCGTAATACAAGACATACCCGGAAGGCTCAGGGTCGCCCTTGTCCTCCCCAAGTTCCCGCCAGTGGACCACTGCCTGGTGGAGGCCCAGTTCAGGGACCTAGCCGGAGTCGAGCGGGCTTCCTTTTCTCCCAGGACCGCCACCTTGCTGGTGTGCTACGACCGCAAGAAGGCCACCCGCAGCGCGATCCTGGAGCGGGTGGCCGCCGCGCCCATCCCTTCCTCGCGTGGACCAAAGCCGCCGACGGAGCTGGAACAAAAGAAAAAGACGGCGCTACGCGCGGGAGTCATGCTTCTTGCCCGCCCCCTGATACCTCCCCCGATCCGGCCGGTGCTGGCCGTCTACGGCGCACTTCCCTACCTCAAGAAGGGGCTCTTTGCCCTGCGGCGGAAAGAGATGAACGTCGATCTGCTGGACGCCTCCGCCATCGGCGCCGCCGTGGTCACCCGCGAGTTCTTCACCGCGTCCGTGATTGTGACCCTGCTCAAGGTCGGCGATTATCTGGAGGAATGGACCCGCGGGGAATCGAGGCGCCTTATCTCCGACATGTTCCACACCGGCGACGAGTGGGCCTGGGTGGTGAGGGAAGAGGGAGAGGTCCTGGTTTCGCTGGAGGAAGTGGTGGAGGGAGACACGGTGATCGTCCGGATGGGGGGACTGATCCCGGTCGACGGTACGGTGCTCGACGGCGAAGCGCTGGTGAACCAGTCGAGCCTTACCGGCGAGGGGCTCCCGGTCGCGAAGAGAAAAGGAGTCACCGTCTACGCAGGCACCGCTATCGAGGAAGGGAGCCTCCGGATCCAGGCGACGCAGGTCGGCGATCAAACCCGCGCCGCCCGCGTGGTGAAGACCATCGAGGCGGCGGAGGTGGCCAAGGCTGAAAGCCAGAGCAAGAGCGAGGAGATGGCGGATCGCATCGTCCCGTATTCTTTCCTTTTGAGCGGCCTTACCTTCCTGGTCACCGGCAGTCTTTCCCGCTCCGCGGCCGTGCTGCTCGTCGACTATTCCTGCGCCATCAAGCTTTCCACGCCCCTGGCCATCCTCACCTCGCTTGCTCGCTCGGCGCGGCACCGGGTGCTCATCAAGGGGGGGAAGTACCTGGAGAAGCTTGCCCGTGCAGACGCGTTCGTGCTGGACAAGACCGGGACCCTTACCGAGGCAACCCCGGAGGTGGCCGACGTGGTGAGCCTGAACGGCTTCGAGAGGGAGTACGTGCTGAAACAGGCGGCCTGCGTGGAGGAGCATTTCCCCCACCCGGTCGCGAGCGCCGTGGTGCGCCGCGCGGCGGAGGAAGGGCTCTCCCATCTGGAAGAGCATGCCGAGGCCGAGTACATCCTGGCCCACGGCATAGCTTCCCGGCTGGAGGGGAAGAGGATCGTCGTCGGGAGCCGGCACTTCGTGCACGAGGACGAGGGGGTCGACGTTTCGGCAGGAGAGCCATACATCCTCGATTTTGCGCAGAAAGGGCATTCGGTCCTGTACGTGGCAGTCGGGGGGGAGTTGGCGGGTTTGATCGCGATTCACGATCCTTTGCGCCAGGACGCTCCGAAGTTCGTCGCCAGCCTGAAGGAGAGCGGGATCAAGAAGGTGGTCATGCTGACGGGAGACAACGAGGCCACGGCGCGGACCATCGCGGCGAGCATCGGCATAGACGACTACCACGCCCAGGCCCTGCCGGACCGTAAAGTGGAGGTAGTCAAGGAGCTGCAGGCGCAAGGCTATACCGTGGCCATGGTGGGTGACGGAATCAACGACTCGCCGGCGCTCTCGCAAGCCGACGTGGGGATCTCCATGCGCCATGGCGCCGACATCGCCCGCGAGGCCTGCGACGTCCTGCTCATGGACGGCACCCTGGAGGACATCCTGACCGCTCAAGCCGTCAGCAGGGAAGCGATGAGCCTTGTCGAGCATAATTTCCGCACCATAGTCGCAGTCAATTCAGCGGCGCTGTTGTTAGCGGTAACCGGTGCCGCTCCCCCTGTTTTTTCCGCCACTATCCACAACATGAGCACTATTGTCGTTGGGCTCAGGTCCTTGAAGCCGTTACGCAAAGCTGTAAATCATGGCGGCTGATGCGCCCTGCGGGCCCCCGGCCTTTCCAGGGCCGGGGCGCATGCTTGATCCTCAGGCTCCAGACGTTTGAGTATGAATCGCCAGTGACCACCGGCAAAATACTCACAGGGCAATATTCCTCAATACCCTCTCTTCCAAGTTTACTCTTCCCACACTCATCGTGAAGTTAGTCTTAGCACTCCGTTAGCTGCGTTCCTGAGAGGTGTTTCGCAACATCCTTGAGTTTTGCAGGATCTTTCTTCAACGAAGCCTACGGCCGGCCTGGGGGTCACCCATTAAAAGGCTGTCGGTCAAGGGCAAAATCGTCCCCTAAGCTTTTTTTCATGTTTTCTCTTTGTTTTGTTAGATGAGGATGATGATCCAGCCAAGGACAAGGACCAATGGGGGCAGCAAAACATCAGGAAGCAGCGCTCTCCAGTATGCTTTTGCCGTAGGGTAATGCTTCTGTCGCCTGAACACGAGCGCGAGAATAACGGCAGCTACCCACAGCAGTACAAAATATTTGATGCTGAGACCAGCGTACCTGTCCCAGTAAGTAAACTTTTCCGGGTCGCCGATTCCGGATTTGTCGAGTGCCCTATCTGATTGCGCAGCAGGACACAAGAAAAACAGCCACGAAGAAGAATTCAGCGGCTGAAAGGATGATTTGTAATATGTTTGATTTCTTCATTCGGTTCTTGTCGTTCAACGTGCACGAGGGTGTGCCGCTTGACGGCACCACCCGAGAGTTATACCAGTTTATTTTCAAGGAGATAGCGCGTACCCTCTTGATCTAATGACCATCCGATAGGTGTATATATGGTTTTTGAGGGTAAGGCTTCTTGTTTGACTTTTTTGGCTTTCTTCAGTTCAGCAAGATGAAATTCTATTAGTTGCGATTCCATGTTGAGGGATTGAGCTACTTGTTCTGTTTGAAGTTTTGGTTGTTTAAATAGCAGTTTCAATACTTCTAACTTCGTGTCGTCAAGGAGATTTTTATGAGATTCATATTTTTGAATTAGGTCGTCTCGCCTTTGTACTTCTTGCCTCAGATTTTCTGCTGTCGTCTCAAGCGTAGATACCTTCTGTTTAAGCGCGATATTCTCCTTTTCCATCTCTTCAAGCTCCGCTTTGTATCGCGCAGCACTCGGAATTTCTTTAAGCAAGTCAGCAATCCAACCCATGATATTCCCCCTTTATCTTGATGGGTATAACGATGTTATTGACCAGTTAGAAAAGCTTCTTATATAGGTAACCGGTATCCTATATAAGAAACTAGTTTCCTATATAGGATACCGGGGCTGGTTCCTTATATAAGTAACTTCTGTTTCTGGACGTACTACATAGCTGAGTGCGTTCGGGACTTCGAGCTCGTGCTTTCCTACATCTCCATAGCGCGAACTGGCCCTGGGAAAACCGTCTTACAGTTGTCAGCGTGTATCGCTTGGCACCGGCAGGCTTCAAGCTGATCTCCAAGGGGTTCCACAGTCTCCTGCTGTTCTCAGAAATGCTTAACGCACTCTAAATTAAAGCCGCCCCCCGATCAAGCTTGTTTTCCGCTACGTACGAACCTGTCTTCAGCTCGCACTCCTCAACGATTTCGGGAACGTCGCCGGGGCTGTCGAGGCAGCGGGACACTTCTCCAGGGGCTACTACCTCAGGGGGCGCGAAGAGTAGATGGCTCTTCGCGCGGCTCGGGGACAATGATCTCGACACCATTTTTTTCACGCGGAGTTACGCCCTTAACTTATCTGGTTTGACATGCTGTTTTATTTATGGTAATTAGGTACTCCAATACTATAATGAAGTGCGGGAAGCTGAAATTCCTGCGAGCCCGGGAGGAAGCCCGGAGGAAGCGGATCATGAAAACCGGTAAGAAAAGCACGAACTACAACCGAAGCGTCAGCCGCGCGCTGGACGTTCTGGAGCAGTTCCTCCTGGAGGACCACGAGATCGGTCTGACGGAGCTGAGCCGGCGCCTCAAGCTGCCTAAGAACAACATCTTCCGATTGCTGGCCACACTGCAGCTGCGTAACTACGTCTCCAAGGACCCGGTAACGGAGCGCTACCAATTGGGCTTCATGACGGTGGAACTAGCCCAGAAAGCTCTCCGGCAGCGGGGACTTGGGGGGGCTCGGACAGTTATGGAGCGGTTGGTGCGCGAGTGCAACGAGACAACCTGCGTCTCCATCATGTCGGACTTCAGCGTGATAAACCTCGACTCGGTGGAGTGCGACCATAACCTGCGGGTCATGCCGGCCTTAGGCGTGCAGCTTCCCGCCTACTGCACCGCGCCGGGGAAGTCGTTCATGGCGCATTTTGCCGATGAGGCGATCGCCAAGTACACCTCGAACAACAAGTTTGAAAAACACACGCCGCACACCATCACCGACGCGGAGAGCTGGAAGGACCAACTGCGGGAGATCGCCCGGCAGGGGTACGCGGTGGAGTCGGAGGAATTGAACCTTGGTGTGACCAGCGTCGGCGCCCCCATCCGCGATTACACCTCGCGCGTCATCGGAGCGGTGAGCATGCTCGGACCCTCGCAGCGCTTTCATCGGGAACGGATCGAGCAGGAGCTTGTGCCGCTTTTGAAACAGGGGGCAGCGGATATCTCCGCAGCACTCGGCTATTAAAGCGATGCCGGGGACTAGGGGCTGGGGGCTAGGGGCGTCTTTGCGGCTAACGGAAAGAAATTACAGGGGATTAGCGACATGAAATTCAACGGAACCGAATCCTATATAGCCACGGACGACTTGAAGCTTGCGGTCAATTCGGCCATGGTGCTGGGGCGCCCGCTGCTGGTGAAGGGGGAGCCGGGCACCGGCAAGACCATGCTGGCGGAGGAGGTGGCGCGGGCTTTGGACAAGCCGCTCTTCCAGTGGCACATCAAGTCGAGCACGAAGGCCCAGCAGGGGCTCTACGAGTACGACGCGGTCTCGCGCCTGCGCGACTCGCAGCTTGGCGATGCGCGGGTGCACGAGATAGGGAACTACATCGTGAAGGGGAAGCTCTGGGAGGCGTTCGAGTCGGAACGGCAGGCGGTGCTTCTCATCGACGAGGTGGACAAGGCGGATATCGAATTCCCGAACGACCTTTTGCGCGAGCTGGACCGGATGGAGTTCTACGTCTACGAGACCAAGGAGCTGGTGCAGGCGAAGCATCGCCCTGCGATCATCATCACCAGCAACAACGAAAAGGAGCTCCCGGACGCGTTCTTGCGCCGCTGCTTTTTTCATTACATCCGTTTCCCGGACCGGGAGACGCTGGAGAGCATCGTCTCGGTGCACTACCCCGGCCTGAACCGGGCCCTGGTGAAGGAGGCCCTGGAGGTGTTCCTCGGGGTGAGGGAGATGCCGGGGCTGAAGAAGAAACCATCGACTTCGGAGCTCCTCGACTGGCTGAAGATACTGGTCGCGGAAGGGGTTTCGCCGCAGGCGCTGCAGAAAGCGGGAAGTGAGAGGCAGATCCCCCCCTTGCACGGGGCGCTTCTCAAAAACGAGCAGGACCTGCAGCTCTTCCAGGGGCAGCCCCGGCGCTCGGGGCTGGGCTTCAGGACCTGAGGCGATGCTGATCGACTTCTTCCTCGGGCTCAAGCGCGCGGGCGTACCGGTGACGCTGAACGAGTTCCTGACCCTTTTGGAGGCGCTCAAAAAAAGGCTCGCCTTCGGCAGCGCCGAGGAGTTCTACTTCCTGGCGCGCCTGATCCTGGTGAAGAGCGAGGCCCACTTCGACAAGTTCGACCGGGTCTTCATGGAGTTTTTCGCGGGGGCGACGCTCGGTGGGGACGATCTCTTCGCGCAGATCCCCGAGGAGTGGCTGAGAAAGATCAAGGAGAAGTTCCTCTCGGAGGAGGAAAAGCGGCAGATCCAGGCTCTGGGCGGGCTGGACAAGCTCCTGGAGACCCTGAGGCAAAGGCTTGCCGAGCAGAAGGAGCGGCACCAGGGGGGGAGCAAGTGGGTCGGCACCGGCGGCACCTCGCCCTTCGGCGCCTACGGCTACAACCCGGAGGGGATACGGATCGGCCAGGCGGAGTCGCGCCACCGGCGGGCGGTGAAGGTGTGGGACAAGCGGGAGTTTAGAAACCTCGACGGCTCGGTGGAGCTCGGGACCCGCAACATGAAGATGGCCCTGCGCCGGGTGCGCGATTTTGCCCGCGAGGGGGCGAGGGAAGAGCTGGATCTCCCGGGAACCATTCGCGCCACCGCCAACAACGCCGGCTATCTCGATCTGCGCATGGTCCCGGAGCGGCACAACAAGGTGAAGGTGCTCCTGCTTCTGGACGTGGGAGGCTCGATGGACCCCCACGTGGAGCAGTGCGAGCAGCTCTTTTGCGCGACCCGCAGCGAATTCAAGCACCTGGAGCATTTCTACTTCCACAACTGCGTCTACGAAAAGGTGTGGCGCGACAACCTGCGCCGCCGTCAGCATCACCTCCCCACCTTCGACCTGATCCACCAGTTCGGCCCGGACTGGAAGCTGATCCTCGTAGGAGACGCGACCATGGGCCCCTACGAGATCGAGTGGCCCGGCGGAAGCGTGGAGCACGACAACGATGAGCCGGGATCGACCTGGCTTAACCGGCTTTTGACCCAGTACCCGCGCGCGGTCTGGCTGAACCCGGCGCCGCAGCGGGAGTGGGAATGGACCCGGTCGGTGAGCCTCATCCGGCAGTTGATGGGGGAGCGCATGTTCCCCCTGACCCTGGACGGGGTAGGGGAGGCGGTCGAGTTGTTGAACAGGTAAACGCCACCTTGAGGAGTTTCCCATGCCGTCATACAACGGATTCGAGCAGGGCCCGATCCGCCCACCCAGCGAAGCAGACAGCCTCCTGATCCGGGTGAACCGGAACTGCCCCTGGAACCGCTGCACCTTCTGCTCCATCTACAAGAAACAGAAGTTCTCCATCCGTCCGGTCGAGGACGTCATCCGCGACATCGACACCATTTACCATTTGATCACAAACATCGCTCAAGGCGTGCCGCCGCAGAACCTGCGGGGGGACCACCAGGGGGTGCTGGCGGCCTGGAGCTGGTATTGCTCCGGGATGCAATCGGTCTTTTTGCAGGATGCCGACTGCTTCACCTACCGTCCCGAAAACCTGGCGCGGATTCTCAACCACCTTAAGGAGAGGTTCCCCGGGGTGAAGAGGATCACCTGCTATGCCCGCTCCGAGAGCCTCGCCCGTACCCCTGACGCAGCCCTGAGGGAGTTGGCCGCGGCGGGGCTGAACAGGATCCACGTGGGGATGGAGACCGGTTCGGAAACGCTGCTAAGGCTTGTGCGCAAAGGGGTGGACAAAGAGGGGCAGGTTCAAGCCGGGCTCAATGTGAAGGGGGCGGGAATCGAGCTCTCCGAATACTTCCTCGCGGGGCTGGGCGGCACCGAGCTTTCCCGCGAGCATGCCGAGGAGAGCGCCGAGGTGATCAACAGGATCAATCCCGACTTCATCCGCTTCAGGAACCTGCACATCCGGGAAGGGATCGACCTCTTCCCGGGAAGCTCGGACAAGAGCTTCCGCTTCGCGCCGGACGCGGTTTTGGCCCGGGAGATCGGCACCTTCCTGGAAAACCTCGACGGTATCGCCAGCGCGGTGAGAAGCGACCATGCCTTCAACCTGTTTCAGGAGATAAACGGCGCTTTGCCCTCAGGCAAGGAGCGCCTGGTCGCGGTCCCAAGGAGGTTCCTGGAGTTGGAGCCGGAAGAGCGGATGCTGTTCCAGGTCGGGAAGAGGACGGGGCATCTGCAGCGCCTGGACGATCTGACGCGCCCGGAGCAGGTCGAGCCGGTGCGCAAGATCTGCAGGCAATCGGGAATCACGGCCTCCAACGTCGATGAGCGGATGCACGAGTTGATGCAGGACAGGCTGCGAAGGGGCATCTACGGGTAGCTCGGGCGAAGCGCGTTGCGATGCGCTTGCCGCTCCGGATTCCCTTAATGTTCCTGTCGTTCGTTGATGCATATTTTAAAACGATGTGCTATTATCCTGTACACATTTTCATTTTAATGAATACGGTGACGCCATGGCCTTGTCGAGCGATCCTGCTGCGGAGTTTTTCCTAGGTAAATTCAGCAATTTGGAACAGCTGTTCGGTCAGGCCCAGTTCGGTGTTTCCATCATAGACTGCGACCTGCGCTACATCTACGTCAACGACCGGATGGCAGCGATCAACGCCGTGCCCCCAAAAGAGCATCTGGGGAAGACCATAAGGGAGATCGACCGCTTCGTCGCTCTGGTGGTGGAGCCGTTGCTGAACCGGACCATCCATGAGGATCATTCCTTCGTCGACCTTGAGATACGGCTGTCGAAACCGGGCGACCCCCAGGAGAGATCCTGGTTGATCTGCTCTTATCCCCTAAAGGAGAGCGACGGTTCCGTGACCCGCTGTGGCCTGGTGGTTCAGGACATAACCGAGGTGAAGCTAAGGCAGAGCCTGCAGACAGAGCGGCTGCAGGTAGAGGCTTTCCTCTCCAACCTCTCCTCCGCCTTCATCAACGTGCCGGTGAGCGAGGTGGATCGAAAGATAGAAAAAGGTCTGCAAAAGGTCGTCAATTTTCTCGGTTTCGAAAGAAGCAGTATCTGGTACTTCACCCCTGATCGCAGCCGTCTGCGCATCACCCATTCCTACGCACTTCCCGGCGTCAAGCCACCCCCGACAGAACTGGTGAACCTGATCCCGATATGGATGGACATGATCCAGCTTGGGGAGATCTTCCGCGTCTCCGACGTTGAGGAACTGTCGGACAGGTTCTGGAGGGAAAAGCAGTATTGCAAGGACCAGGGCGGCATCAAGTCCATCATGTTCATTCCCGCCAGCGTCGGCGGCACCATAGTCGGCGCCATCACCTTCGTTTCCTACAGCGTCAAGAAAGAGTGGCCCGACGAACTGACTCAGAGGCTCCGCCTTTTATGGGAGGTTTTCGCCAACGCCCTCGAGCGCAAATGGGCCGACCAGAAAATCCAGAACGCCCTTGCGGAAATACGGCAGCTGAAGGACCGCTTGGAGGCGGAAAACGTCTATCTGCGCGATCAGATCGACGTGGAATACAAGCACGAGGAGATCATCGGCAAATCGGAAGCAATACGCAACGTGCTGCAGCAGATACAGCAGGTGGCGGCCACCGATTCCACCGTGCTCATCCTGGGCGAAACCGGCACCGGCAAGGAACTGATAGCGAGGGCGATCCACAACGCCGGCCAGCGCAAGGCCCGCGCCATGATCAAGGTGAACTGCGCCGCACTGCCGGCAGCCCTCATCGAGGCGGAGCTGTTCGGTCATGAAAAAGGGGCCTATACCGGAGCCGTCTCCTCCCAGATCGGGCGCTTCGAGGCGGCAAACGGCTCCACCATCTTCCTGGACGAGATAGGGGAACTCCCCCTGGAGCTGCAGTCGAAGCTGCTGCGGGTCATCCAGGAGGGGCAATTCGAGCGCCTGGGAAACCCGAAGCCGGTCAAGGCGGATGTGAGGGTGATCGCCGCGACCAACGTGAGCCTGGCGCAGGCAGTGAAGGAAGGAAAATTCCGGGAGGACCTATATTACAGGCTCAACGTCTTCCCTATTTTCGTCCCCCCGCTGCGCGACCGGCAGGAGGACATACCGCTGCTGGTATGGGCGATGGTGGAGGAGTTCTCCAAGGTTTTCGGCAAGACCATCGAGCGCATTCCCAGGAAAAACATGGAGATCATGGAGCGGTACCGGTGGCCGGGAAACATAAGGGAGCTGAGAAACCTCGTGGAACGGGCCATGATCCTCAGTAACGGCGGCACCCTTGTGGTCGCCATCCAGGACGGATCCGGCGCGACCGCAAACGAGCCGATGACGATGGAAGCCGCGGAAAGAAAGCATATAGGCTTCATACTGGAAAAGACGGGGTGGCGCATCCGCGGCAAGGGTGGCGCGGCCGAAATTCTCGACATGAAACCCACCACGCTGCATTCCCGGATCAAGAAGCTCGGCGTCAAAAGAAAGAACGGAACGCTCGAACCGCCCCCCGCTGCAGAGAAACCAACACGCTGATCACTTCTTCACCTGCCCCCACCCCCTCACCCCCGCCCCTCTCCCAGAGGGCGAGGGGAGACAAACCTCCCTTGAACGCTGCTTCACCCCGACGAAATATCGTCTCCTGTACGAAATATCGTCTCCCCTCGCTTGCCTGCATCAGAACCCCGGTAATCCTCCCCTTTTCACGCCGCTTGTCGCCCCTTCGGGGGTACTGCAAAGCCCTTCCTCGAAATCCCCCGACGAAATATCGCCGCTGTCCGCGAATTTAATAAAACAGCGTCAGCTGATGCGTGATGAATTTTAATCAATTATATTGATAACTTGCACGTGTCGACTCGAATAAAATATTCCTTGGCATGTTTGATGTATAACACCAGTTTACTAATTCGGCGGTTTCGGGGCCGGTAAAAGGAGCCGGGAGATATGAGCAAGCCTGTTTTTGTCGGACTCGACATAGGTGCGTCAAGGACGAAGGTCGCCGTCATGGATGCAGACGGCGCCCTGATCGGGTACGCGGTGAAGAAATCGGGCACCGATTTCGGCCGGACCGCGTCGGCGTGCCTCGATATCTCGCTGAAGATGGCGGGGGCCACGCGGTCCCACGTGGAGCGGGCGGTGGCGACGGGGTACGGCAGGGCCAACGTCCCCTTCGTCACGAAGACCAGCAAGACGGAGATCGGGTGCCTGGCCAGAGGATGCAGCCATTACTTCCCCGGGGCGCTATCCATCATCGACATCGGCGGGCAGGACAACAAGATCGTCAAGCTGGACGCTGCCGGCAGGCGGAGCAGCTTCAAGATGAACCGCAAGTGCGCGGCCGGCACCGGCGCCTTCCTGGAGGAAATGGCCGGGCGTCTCGACATCCCCCTGGAGGAAATGAACGACCTGGCCCGGCAGTCGGAGGAGATGGTCAAACTGGGAAGCTACTGCACGGTCTTCTCCGGCACCGAGGTCCTGGAAAGCATCCGGCACGGCAAAAAGGTGAGCGACATCGTCAAGGGGATCTTCTACTCGGTCATCAAGAGGGTCCTGGAGATGGATTCGCTCACCGACCGGGTGGTCATGACGGGTGGGGTGGTGGCGCACAACCCGTACCTGGTCCGCATGACGGAGGAGCTGATCGGGCGCGAGGTGCTCCTCCCCAAACTCCCGCAACTGGCAGGCGCCGTCGGCGCCGCGCTCTACGCCAGGGCGGGAGAAGCCGCCGCCGTATCGCAACCGCTGCTAAGGAGGGTGAAATGAAAGAAGAAGCCAAGCCGGCAAGGAAGAAGATAGAGGCCACGAGCCTCATGAACAGGATCATGGCCGATTACTTCCTGGACCTGAACCAGGCGTCCGCAAGCGGCAGCCGCAAGGTCGCCTGGTGCACGAGCGTAGGCCCCGCCGAACTCCTGAGGGCCATGGGCTTTGCCGTGCACTTCCCGGAAAATCACGCCGCCATGCTGGGAGCGACGCGCCTTGCCACCGACCTGATCCCGGAGGCGAACGCCATAGGGTACTCGCCCGACATCTGCTCCTACCTCACCTCCGATCTCGGCGCCTATCTCAAAGGGTTCACCCCGCTCGCCAAGGCCTACCCCGGCATAGCGGCGGTCCCCAAGCCCGACGTGCTGGTCTACAACACCAACCAGTGCCGCGA
This sequence comes from Citrifermentans bremense R1, assembly GCF_000426865.1. Lineage (GTDB taxonomy): Bacteria > Desulfobacterota > Desulfuromonadia > Geobacterales > Geobacteraceae > Geomonas > Geomonas bremensis. The sequence continues at coordinate 352,914 of NZ_AUGE01000001.1, read as the reverse complement.
CGTGCAGGACTGGTTCGCCTGGTACGCCCGGGAGCTGGGGGTACCGTGCATCGGCATCACCTCGCCTAAGAACGTGAACGAGGTGACCGACGCCCACGTGGATGACGTGACGAGGCAGCTGGAGGCGCTGGTCCCGGTGCTGGAGGAGATCACCGGCGCGCCCCTCGACCTCGCGCGGCTGAAGGAAGTGGTAGCTCTTTCGCGCGACTGCACCGAGCTCTGGAAAGAGGTCCTGGAGACGGCCACAGCGGTCCCCGCGCCGCTCACCTTCTTCGACGGGACCATCCACATGGGGCCGGCCGTGGTGCTCCGGGGGACACCGCAGGCGGTCGAGTACTACCGGGTGCTCCTGGCCGAGTTGGAGCAGAGAAAGGCTACGCGGGAGGCGGCGGTCGCCGGCGAGCAATTCCGCATCTACTGGGACGGCATGCCGGTGTGGGGGCGCCTCAGGCCGCACTCCGAGCTCTTCGCGGGGCTTAGGGCCAACGTGGTCGCCTCCACCTACTGCTCCAGCTGGATCTTCCCCTCCTTCGACGCGGAAGAGCCGCTGCGCAGCATGGCCAAGGCGTACCTGGAGCTCTTTATCGTCCGCTCCGACGCCTACAAGGAGCGCTACCTGGCCGATATGACGAAGAAATTCCGTATCGACGGGATCGTCTACCACGACGCCAAAACCTGCCCCTACAACTCCAACAGCCGCTACGGCATGCCGCAGCGCCTGGAGGCGGAGACGGGGCTGCCGTACCTCGTCATCTCCGGCGATCTCAACGACATGCGCTGCGTCTCCGACGAACAGACCAAAACCAACGTGGAAGCATTCATCGAACAACTCGAGGAGGGGAAATGACCATGCTGGATTCACTTTTCAAGCCCAAGGCCGTCGCGATCGTCGGCGCCTCCACCAAGGAACTCTCCATAGGGAACGTCATCATCCGCAACCTGCAGCGCTACGGCTACCGCGGGAAGATCTATCCGCTGAACCCCAACGCGCCCGAGGTCTGCGGCCTTAAGGCCTACAAGACGCTCGACGAGATTCCCGACCAAGTCGATCTGGCCCACGTCATCATCCCCAGCCAGTTCGTGCCGCAGACCATCGAGGAGTGCGGCAGGAAGGGGATCAAGGCGGTCATCATCAACTCGGCCGGTTTCTGCGAGCTGGGGGAGGAGGGGGCGCAGCTGCAGGACGATTTCCTGCGCCGCGGCAAGGAGTTCGGGGTGCGGGTCTTCGGCCCCAACTGCCAGGGGATCATCAATTCCGACCCGGCGCTGAAGGCGTACTGCAACTTCACCTTCACCTTTCCCGAGCCGGGGCACGTCTCGGTGGTGGCGCTGAGCGGCGGCGTAGGGGCGCTCATCATGCAGGCGCTCGCGGATCTCGGGGTGGGGCAGCGTTTCTACGCCTCCAACGGCAACGCCTGCGACATCTCCGTGACCGAGATCCTCAGCTACTACGGCGAGGACGAGGCTACCAAGGCGGTGGTCCTTTACACCGAAGGGTTCCCGAACCCGGGCGAATTCCTGGCGGTAGCACGCGAGGTCGCGGCGAAGAAACCGATCCTCGCCATGAAGGCCGGGCGCACCGAACAGGGGGCGAAGGCCGCCTCCTCGCACACCGGTTCGCTGGCCGGGGTCGACATCGCCACCGAGTTCATCTTCGAGAAGACCGGCATCCTCTCCTTCATCGACGAGGGGGAGATGGCCAGAGCCGCCATGGCCTTCGCCACCCAGCCGATACCCAAGGGGAACCGGGTGGGGATCATCACCAACACCGGCGGACCGGCCGTCATAGCCACGGACGTCCTGGTCTCCTGCGGGCTGGACGTACCGAAACTCTCCGCGGAGTCCATCGAGCGCTTGAGGCCGAGCCAGCTCCCGGAGGCGGCCCTGGAGAACCCGATCGACGTGGTGGCGACGGCAGGCGGGGCGCAGTTTCGCGGCGCGCTCGACCTGTTCCTTTCCGAGGAGGGGATTGACAGCATCTTCATCAACTTCGTCACCGCCCCCTTCACCGACACAGACGAGGTGGCCCGGCAGATAGTGGAGGTGAACCGGCTGGCCAAAAAGCCGATCGTCTGCAACTTCATGACCGACCTGAGCCAGGAGCGTTTCCGGAAAACGAGGGACATCCTCAAAGAAGGTGGGGTGCCGATCTACGCGAACCCCTCGGACGCCGCCAAGGCCCTGGGGGCGCTGGCCCAGTACGGGCGCCTGCGCCGGCGCGACATCGGCCGCCCGGAAAAGCGCGGCGGCGTGGATGCGGCGCGGGCCCAGGCGGTCGTCGACCAGGCGCGCAAGGAGGGGCGCCAGGTACTCTCCGCGACCGACGTCTATTCCATCTTCGAGGCCTACGGCATCCCGGTGGCGCCGTGGCGGATGGCGGGAAGCGCCGCCGAGGCGGCCGCCGCGGCGGAAGCGGTCGGCTACCCGGTGGTGGTGAAGGTCGACTGCGAGGAGATCGACCACAAAAGCGACATGGGGGGGGTGGCCGTCAACCTGAAGGACGGAGCCGCCGTCGCCGCCGCGGTCGAGTCGATGCAGGAGCAGCTTTCGAGCTTCGGGAAACTCAGGTTCCTGGTGCAGAAATTCCTCCCCGGGGGGCGCGAGCTGATCGTCGGCGCCACCGAACAGCCCGGGCTCGGGCACCTGGTGATGTTCGGCCTGGGGGGGATCTACGTGGAGGTGCTGAAGGACGTCTCCTTCAAGATTTCCCCGGTGACCCGGGTGGAGGCGGGGGAGATGCTTTCCTCCATCAAGACCGCGGCGCTCCTTAACGGCGTGCGCGGCGAGAAGGGTATCGACCGGGAGGCGGTCACCGAGTTGATCGAGCGCGTCTCCCAGCTTTTGAGCGATCTCCCCATGATCCGCGAGATGGACCTGAACCCGGTCATGGCGTTTGAAAAAGGGGCCTTTGCCGTCGACGGCAGGATCAGGATCTGATCCGCACCGACGGCCAACAATAAACCAACAGGAGGAACTTCGATGCTTAAGAAAGCGTACATACCCTACCGCGGTTACTACAGCACCCCCTTCGCCAAGTGGCAGGGGACCCTCGCCAACGAACACTCCATCGTCTTTGGCGCCGCCACTTCCAAGAGGTTTTTCGAGAGCAAGGGGTGGGACCCCAAGAGCATCGAGTACCTGCTGGTGGGGAGCACCGTGTACCAGAAGCAGTGGTTCTACAGCGGGCCGTGGGCCGCGGCGCTGATGGGGGCCGAAGCCACCCCCGGCATCCTGGTGAGCCAGGCCTGCTCCACCTCCACCTTTTCCATCTATCAGGCGGGTATGGGGGTGGAGACCGGGATGTTCGAGAACAGCTGGTGCCTCATGGCCGACCGCCTCTCCAACGGCCCCCACGCCGCCTGGCCCAACCCCGCGGGCCCCGGCGGCCAGCAGATCGCCGAGGACTGGGTCATGGACAACTTCGGCAGGGACCCCTGGGCCGGCGACGCCATGATCCAGACCGCGGAAAACGTGGCCAAGGAGTACGGGGTGACCCGGGAGGAGTGCGACGCACTCACGCTAAGGCGCCAGGAGCAGTACCTCGATTCCCTCGCCAACGACCGCGAGTTCCAGAAGAGGTATCTGTTCCCGGCCCAGGTGCAGCTCTCCAAGAAGAAATCCATCCTCCTGGAGGCGGACGAGGGGGTGGTCACCAGCACCAGGGAAGGGCTTGCCTCCCTGAACCCGGTCCTCCCCGGCGGCGTGCACACCTTCGGCGCCCAGACCCACCCGGCCGACGGCAACGCGGGGATCTGCGTCACCACGCGGGAGAAGGCGAGGGAGCTTTCCGCGGACCCCGGCGTCGAGGTGCAGTTGCTCTCCTTCGGATTCGCCCGGACCAAGAAGGCGCACATGGCCGCGGCCGTGGCCCCGTCGGCGCAGATGGCGCTCGCCGAGGCGGGGATCAAGGCATCCGACCTGGGCGCGGTGAAGACCCACAACCCCTTCGCCGCGAACGACATCGTCATGGCCAAGGTGATGGGGCTCGATCTCGACAACATGAACAACTACGGCTCCTCGCTCATCTTCGGCCATCCGCAGGCCGCCACCGGAGCGAGGCTCATCGTCGAGGGGATCGAGGAACTTGCCCAGAAGGGGGGAGGCTACCTCCTCTTCTCCGGCTGCGCGGCAGGCGACACCGCGGCGTCACTCGTTTTGAAGGTCAATTAGAAAAGGTTCTTCAGGGAATTCCGGGGAGCCTCGCGTCCCCTCCCCCTGTGGGGGAGGGGAGACAGACGCCACAAGGGTCAACATAATCCTGGTATCCAGCGGGCGGGTGAGCTGGCTGGGCGGAATGGAGCGTTCCGCCAGAGGGACAGGCACCTACGGAGCCAGTCCCTTCCGCCCCCGCCCGAAGCCATCAACCATTTTCAAAGGGAGCGAAACCATGGGCTATCAGTTCCTCAATATGAACCGGGAAGACCGGGTCCTCACCATCAGCTTGAACCGTCCCCCCACCAACCCGCTCAGTCGCGGCTTCGGCGAGGAGCTGCTCAAGGCCTTCACCGAGGCGGAGGGGATGGACGACGTGAACGTGGTGGTCATCACCAGCGCGCTGGAGAAGGCTTTCATCGCCGGCGCCGACATCAAGGAGATGTCCGCCATGGGGCAGGCCGAATCCGAGGCCTTCTCGAAGCTTTTGCAGGACGCCAACAACACCCTCGACCGGATGAAGAAGGTGGTCATCGCCGCCATCAACGGCCATGCCCTGGGAGGGGGGTGCGAACTCGCCATGGCGTGCGACTACCGCTTCATGGCGGCAGGGAAGGCGTTGATCGGCCTTCCGGAGGCGGGGCTCGGCATCGTGCCGGGCGCGGGGGGGACCCAGCGGCTGCCGCGCCTGGTGGGGCTTGCCAAGGCGAAAGACATCCTTTTGTGGGGCAAGGTGATGGGGCCCGATGAGGCGCTCGCCATTGGGCTCGTGGACCGGGTGATCCCGGCTGAGAGCTTCCTCGACGAGGTGATGGAATTCGCCCACCGCCTTGCCTCCGGCGCCGGCAAGGCGCTCGGCTTCATCAAGGTGGCGGTCAACGAAGCGGTGGACCTCCCCATGGAGCAGGCGCTGGCGGTTGAGCGCAAATACGGCCTGGCGAACCTGCTCACCCACGACGCGAAGGAAGGGCTCACCGCCTTCGGCGAGAAGAGAAAACCAAACTTTTTAAGCAGATAGCGTCCACGCGACTTTCGATATCGAGACAGCTCACCACGATTGCAAAAAGGAGGATACGCATGAACTTCGAGGATATCAGGACAGTGGGAATGGCGGGCGCCGGCAGCATGGGGGCGGGAATCGCCCAGGTGGCGGCGATGGCGGGGCTCAAGGTGCAGGTGGTGGACACCGGCGAGGGGGCGTGCGACCGCGCCAGAAAGACCATCGTCAAGAGCCTGGAGCGGATCGTCAAGAAGGGGAGCATGACGGAAGCCCAGATGGAGGAGACCCTGGGGCGGATCAGTTTCTCCACCGATGTGGCGAGCTTCAAAGGGATTCCCTTCATCTTCGAGGCGGTGTTCGAGGACATCGGGGTGAAGAAGGAACTCTTCGCCAAACTCGACGCGGTCTGCGGCGACGACACCATCTACGCCACCAACACCTCTTCCATCTCCATCACCGAGATGGCGGCCCTGGTGAAAAATCCGGCGAATTTCGTCGGAATGCACTTCTTCAACCCGGTGCCGGTGATGAAGCTGGTCGAGGTGATTCCCGCGCTGCAGACGGCTGAGGCGACCAAGAACCTCGCCCTCGCCATGTCCAAAGCGCTCGGCAAGACCTCCATCACCTGCAAGGACACGCCGGGTTTCGTGGTGAACCGCCTCTTCGTCCCCTACATCATCGACGCGGTCCGGCTGCTCGAAGAAGGGGTGGCGTCTGCCGAGGACATCGACACCGCCATGAAGCTCGGCTGCAACATGCCCATGGGGCCGCTCGAATTCCAGGACTTCGCCGGGGTCGACATCGGCTACCACGTCACCAACATCTTCCACGAGTACCTGAAGCAGGAGCGCTTCGCCCCCCCGGGGCTCTTGCGCAACATGATCAAGGCGGGCTACCTGGGCCGAAAAGCGGGACGAGGGTTCTACGAGTACCCGGCGAGCTGAAAGGGGATCACTTAGCCCAGGCGTTCCCGCCCCCGGAGGGGGAGGTGTGCTTTCTCATGGACAAAACAACGCCGCAGGCGGGATCAGCGGCTAATCGGTAACCGAAAAAGGAGGGATAGGCATGGCTGCAACGATCTGGAAGGAAATCAAGAACTGGCGCGAGATCTACAACTCGCGCGTCACCACTGCCGACGAGGCGCTCAAATCGGTCAACTCCGGGGACCGTCTCTACCTGACCGGCAACGCCTCCGTCCCCATGCAACTGTTGGAAGCGCTGGTGAAGCGGGCGCCGGAGCTGCGAGACGTCGAGGTCTCCCAGGTGCTCACCATCTGCCCTCAGGACTACGTCTCCCCCGAGATGCAGGGGCACGTGCGGGTCAACACCATGTTCATCAGCCCCAACGTCCGCCAGGCGGTAAACGAGGGGCGCGCCGACTTCACCCCGGTGCTCCTCTCCGAGTTCCCCCTGCTCTTCAAAAACGGCCATCTCCCGCTGGACGTGGCGCTTTTGAACGTCTCCTTGCCCGACGAAAACGGTTTTTGCTCGCTGGGGGGGGAGGCCGGCCTCACCATGACGGCGGCCGAGTCGGCCCGGATCGTCATCGCCCAGGTGAACAAGAAGATGCCGCGCACGCTGGGGGACACCTTCTTCCACGTCTCGCGCATGACCCACATCGTCGAGGTGGATGCGCCCCTGACCGAAAGGCACATGGCGGAGGAGGGAGACCCCGAGATCGTCGAGCAGATAGCGGGGCACATCTCCAGCCTCATCCCCGACGGCGCCACCATGCAGCTCGGCATAGGCGCCATTCCCGACGCGGTCTTGAAGCACCTGTTCAGCAAGAAGGACCTGGGCATCCATTCCGAACTGATATCCGACGGCGTCATCGATTTGGTGGAGGCCGGCGTCGTCAACTGCTCCAGGAAGACCCTGCACCCGGGCAAGATCGTCTGCGGCTTCCTCCTTGGGACCAAGCGTCTCTACGACTGGGCGCACAACAACCCGATGATCGAGCTGCGCCGCACCGAGTACGTGAACGACCCCTTCGTGGTGGCGCAAAACGAGCGCATGGTCTCGGTGAACGCCGCCATCGAGGTCGACTTCACCGGGCAGATCTGCGCGGACAGCATCGGCCCCAGGATGTACTCGGCGGTCGGCGGTCAGATGGATTTCGTCTACGGCGCGTCCCGCTCCAAGGGAGGCGTCGCGGTGATCACCATGCCGAGCACCTCGACCCTCAGGGACGGATCCGTGGTCAGCAAGATCACGCCGCTTTTGAAGCACGGGGCCGGCGTGGTGACGAGCCGCAACCACGTGCGCTACCTGGTGACCGAATACGGTGCTGCTGACCTCTACGCGAAGAGCGTCCGCCAGCGCACCCAGGCGCTGATAAGCGTCGCCCACCCCATGTTCCGGGACGAGCTGACCGAGAAGGCGAAGGAGCTCAGGTACATCTAAAAACCGGACGGGCAGGCGCAACGCCGCCTGCCCGTCCGCCGCACAGCCAGCCGATACGGCCAACGCGATAAAGGAACCTCAACCATGAAAAAGATAATCTCCGGCAACGAAGCGATTGCCTTGAGCTTTGAAGATTCCGGCGGCGTCTTTGCCTCCGGCTATCCCGGCACGCCCAGCACCGAAACGCTGGAAGAAGTCGCCCGCCTGGGAAACGTGTACTGCGAATGGGCCCCGAACGAAAAGGTCGGGCTGGAATCGGCCATCGGCGCCTCCCTTGCCGGCGGCAGGGCGCTCGCCACCATGAAGCACGTGGGGGTGAACGTCGCGGCCGACGCGCTGATGACCCTCACCTATACCGGGGTGAACGCGGGCCTCATCCTGATGGCGGCCGACGACCCGGGGATGCATTCGTCCCAGAACGAGCAGGACAGCCGCAACTACGCGAAGTTCGCCAAGATCCCGATGCTCGATCCCGCCGATTCCCAGGAGGCCTACGACTACGTCCGGGCCGGTTTCGAGATCTCGGAGCGCTTCGACACCCCGGTTATGCTGCGCACCACCACCCGCATCTCCCACGCCAAGGGGATCGTGGAGCAAAAGGGGAAGGTGGAGCCGAAGGTGGGGGATCTCGCCAAAGACGTGCCCAAGTACGTGATGCTTCCCAACTTCGGGAAGATCAAGCACATAGCTGTCGAGGAGCGGCTTTTGAAGCTGCAGGCCTTCGCCGAGGAGTCTCCGCTTAACCGGGTGGAGATGAACGACCCGGAACTGGGGATCATCACCTCCGGCATCTCCTACCAGCACGCCAAAGAAGCGTTCCCGCAGGCCTCCTTCCTGAAGCTCGGGCTGGTGCACCCGCTGCCGGAGCAAAAGATCCGCGACTTCGCCTCCAAGGTGGGGCGGCTCATGGTGGTGGAGGAGATGGACGCCATCTTCGAGGAGCAGATCCGCGCCCTGGGGATCCGGGTCGACATCGGCAAGGACCGCATCTCGCTTTGCGGCGAGGTCTGCGCCGACATCGTCCGCGAGGCTGCCGGCGCCCCGGCCACCTCCGCGAAGACGCAGCCGGCGAACGATCTCCCCTTGCGCCCCCCGACCTTCTGCCCCGGCTGCGCCCACCGCGGCCTCTATTCCATCCTGAGCAAGCTGAAGGTCTTCGTCTCCGGGGACATCGGCTGCTACACCCTGGGCGCGCTTCCTCCCCTAAGCGCCATGCATACCTGCATCTGCATGGGGGCGAGCATCAGCGCAGCCCACGGCATCGCCAAGGTGAACGAGATCGCCGGCAGGACCGAGAAACCGGTTGCCGTCATCGGCGACTCCACCTTCTTTCATTCCGGGATCACCGGCCTTTTGAGCATGTCCTACAACGCGGGGAACGCCCTGGTCATCATCATGGACAACCGCACCACCGGCATGACCGGCGGTCAGGAGAACCCAGGTTCCGGGAGACTGATCCAGGGCAATCCGGCAAAAGAGGTGGACATGGTGTCGCTCGTGAAGGTGCTGGGAATCGAAAACGTCTACGAGATCAACTCCTACAACCTGAAGGAGACCGAGGACGCCATCAGGCGCGGGCTGGAGACGCCGGGTCCCTACGTCCTCGTGGACAAGAACCCCTGCATACTGCGCTACCGGGTGAAAAAGCCGCTGGTCCAGGTATCGGCCGACAAATGCACCGGCTGCCGTGCCTGCCTCAAGGCCTCCTGCGTCGCGCTCGGTCTGCAGGGATCCGGAGACAAGCCGAAGGTCGCCATCGACCCCAACATCTGCAACGGGTGCGGGGTCTGCACCCAGCACTGTAAATTCGACGCCATGACCGTCGCAAGCGGAGGAAGCCATGAAAGCATTTAACATCGTCATCGCCGGGGTAGGGGGGCAGGGGGTGCTGATGGCCTCCAAGGTGCTGGCCGAAAGCGCCCTGGCAAGCCGCATGGACGTAAAGCAAAACGAGGTTCACGGCATGGCCCAGCGGGGGGGGAGCGTCATCTCCTTCGTCCGCATCGGCGCCAAGGTGCACTCGCCGGTGGTGCTTCCGGGGACTGCCGACATCCTCATCTCCTTCGAGCCTTTGGAGGCGCTGCGCTACCTGCACTACCTGAAACCCGGCGGGAAACTTGTCTACAACAAGGCGTGCATCAACCCGAGCACCGTGGCGGCGGGTCTTGCCACCTATCCCGGCGACGTCCCGCAGCGGATAGCCGCGGCCTGCCCCGGCGCCCGGGCGATAGATGCGCTGCAGGTGGCGCAGCAGGCCGGAAACGCCAAGGCGGTGAACATGGTCATGGTCGGCTCGGTCATGAAGGGGCTCCCCATCGACGCGGAGGTCGTCGAGGGTGTGGTCAGGGAGATATCCCGCGGCAAGGGGGAGGAAGTCAATATGGCCGCGCTGCGCGGAGGAGCCGCTACGGCGTGATTCCGTGCGCGGTAGGGAAGGGACATAGGGAGGGGGACAGGCACCTGACGGAGCCAGTCCCACCCGTGGCGCCAACATAGAGAGAGGGAGGCATCTATGAAACTGAAACAGCTGTCGGTCTTTCTGGAAAATTCACCCGGCCGCCTGTACCAGGCGGCCAGCGCGCTGGGAGATGCCGGCCTCAACCTGCGATCCCTAAGCATCTGCGACACGGCGGGCTTCGGCGTACTGCGCATCCTGGTGTCGGACGTGGCCAAGGCGCGGCGCGTGATCATGGAACAACAGCTTCCGGCACGTGTCGACGACGTCGTCGCCATCGAGATCGAAGACCGGCCGGGTAGCCTCGCCAACCGGGTGCTCAAGCTCTTTCTGGATTACCAGGTCAACGTCGAGTACATGTACGCGCTTGCCGGCACCGGGCCTTCCTCCGGTAAGGCTGTCATGGTGCTGCGCTTCAACGACAACGACCGGGCCATAGAGCTGATGCTGCAAAACGGCATCAAGATCCTGGACGCCGTGGCCTTCGGCATGGCCGAGGCCCAGCCGGCCTAGTGCCAGCTCTCCTTCCCCCGGAGGGGGGAGGCCGGGAGGGGGGAAGAACAGGCTGGCCCCCTCCCTGACCCTCCCCCTCCGGGGGCGGGGATTTGTGGGTGTGGCACCCCCCTTTGAGAAGGGGGACTTTCCGCTGAGGCTTAACGAGAGATCCTCGATCAAGTAAATCTTTAGAGCAAGGAGAGACGCCATGAAGGGAAATAGCAGTTATACGCCAAAGAAGTTCGCGGTCATAGGCGCCGGCCCTGTCGGGTGCGTGCTCGCCGCTTTCCTGACCCGGGGAGGATTCGAAGTAACCCTCTGCGATGTCGTCCCCACCCTGCTCGTGCCGGCCCTCGACCCGGGGATCATCATCGAGGGGGCCGATTCGCTCCAAGCGAAGGTCGCCAAGGTGACCACCACCCTCGACGATATCGTAAGCGACCCACCCGACGTCATCTTCGTCACCGTGAAGGCGACCGCTCTCCCCTTGATAGCCTCGGCGCTGGAAGGGTTCGTCGCCGACGGGCGCTACGTGGTCAGCTGGCAAAACGGCATCGATACCGAACTGGAACTGGCCAAGCATCTGGGGACCAAGGCCGTGATGCGCGCCGTGGTCAATTACGGCTGCGTGCCGCTGAGCCCCGCACACGTGCGGGTTGCCTTCCATCACCGCCCCCATTTTCTCCAGGAGTTGGACCCGGAGTCGCGCGAGGCGGCCGTCGGCATCTGTGAAGCCTTGAGCGGGACCGGGCTCGAGACCCAGCACACCGACCGGATCGTGGACAAGGTGTGGCGCAAGTCCGTGATGAACTCCTGCATGAACGCCATATGTGCGGTGACCGGCAAGACCATGGTGCAGATCATACTCGACCCCATCCTGTTGAACCTGGTGGACTCGTTGATCAAGGAGGGGGTCGCGGTAGCGAGGGCGAACGAATTCACGCTGGGGTCCGACTTCTACCCCTACTGCATCAACTACCTGAAGAACGCGGGGAACCACAAGCCCTCCATGCTGCAGGACATCGAGGCGGGACGTAGGACCGAAGTCGACTACATCAACGGCAAGATCGTCGAGTACGGCGCGCAGGCCGGTATGCCCACCCCCTACAACACCATGATCCACGGTTTGGTGAAGGCGCTGGAGTGCAGGCCGTTCGATGAGGCCAAAGCTGCGTGAGGAGTTAATGCGCCAGAAGCAAACTTTTTTCCTGGTTCCCAAGGTGGACCTTGGGAACGAGATTAATCAGGAGAAAGTTTGGCAGAAAGTCCCCTCCCCTGGAGGGGGAGGGACAGGGTGGGGGAAGAGGGGAGGTGCGTCGGCGGAGGGAAATACGGGTTTTGATAGGGCAACTACCTGACCGGACACTGGGAGAAACGAACATGAATTGAAGCGGTTTTTGGTGCGACACCTAAAAAGGAGAGGAATCAATGGTGGATAAGGAAATCGATTGGGCGGCCATAGCCAGCCATCCGAAGTTCGTGGAGCTGCACCAGGCGAAGATGAGGTTTCTGGTAGGGCTGTGGGTTTTTGGGGCGACGTCGTATTTTCTGCTGCTGGTCGGGGCCGTATCCTTCCCCGATCTGTTCAACGCCCGAATCTTGGGGCGGCTCAACTTCGGCTACCTGTTCTGCCTGTTCCAATTCGTGCTGGCCTGGGCCATCGCCATCATCTACACGCGCAAATCCAACCGGGAATTCGATCCCCTCACCACTGAACTCGTCGAGATGATCGTAAAGGAGGAATGCCAATGAGATACATGTTCCTTCCCTTGCTGATGGTACTGATCTTCGGCGCCTCCGCGCTTGCAGCCGATGTGTCTGCCCAGGCGGCCCCAGGCGGCCCCAATGCCGTAGCAGTCGCCGCTGCCAAGGTCCCGCCGGGGCTCGCCGCTTCCCCGCAATCGCCGGCTGCCGCCGCTGCCAAGGCACCGGTCCCGGCGCCGGGCGGCAAGAAGATGCAGACCAACCGCACGTTCACCATCAGCATGTTCCTCCTGATCATCGCGGCGACCGCCGGGATCGTGGTCTGGGCCTCGAAAAGCACCACCACCGCATCCGATTATTACGCGGCGGGCGGGGGCATTTCCGGGATACAGAACGGCTGGGCCATCGCCGGAGATTTCCTCTCCGCCGCGACCTTCCTAGGGATCACCGGACTCATGTCCCTTTTCGGCCCGGACGGGTTCATGTACTCGGTAGGTATCATCATCAGCTTTCTCACCATCCTCCTCATCATCGCCGAGCCGTGCCGCAACGCCGGCAAGTACACCCTGGGCGACATCCTCGCCTTCCGTTCCTCGTCCCGCGTAGTGCGCGGGGTCGCGGCTCTCTCCGCCGTGGTGGTCTCCATTTTCTACCTGCTCGGGCAGATGGTGGGGGCGGGGAAACTGATGCAGCTCCTTTTGGGGATTCCCTACAAGGTGTCGATCATAGGGGTCGGCGCACTGATCATCGTCTACGTGGCGCTGGGCGGGATGAAGGCGACCACCTGGGTGCAGATCATCAAGGCCGCGCTCCTCATGTTCACCGGGGTCGTCCTCTCCGCCGGGATACTCTGGAAATCCGGATTCAGCCTCTTTTCCTTCTTCGACAGCGTTGCGACCAGCCCGGAGATCCAGGATCACGTGCGCGGCGTCATGAAGCACCCGGTCGCGCAGCCGGGATTCGATTACGGCCAGCGCTTCCTGGAGTTGGGGCTTTTCTTCAAGAACCCGCTGGACCAGGTATCGCTGGGACTCGCCTGGATCCTCGGCGCCGCCGGTCTGCCTCACGTCATGATGCGGTTTTTCACCGTTCCCAACGCCAAGGAAGCGAGAAAGAGCGTGGTTGCCTCCATGTTCCTGATCGGCCTGTTCCTGATCATGGTTTCCTTCCTGGGCTTCGGCGCCGCCCTTTACGTCACGCCGCAGAAGATCATGGCGCTCGATAAGGGGGGGAACATGGCGGGGCTCATGATCGCGCAGTACATCGGCGGCGGGGCGGGTACCGTTACCGGAGACCTGCTCCTGGCCTTTGTCTGTGCCGTCGCTTTCGCCACCATACTTGCGGTCGTCTCTGGTCTGGTGCTCGCCTCCTCGGCGGCCATCGCCCACGACCTGTACGTCAACGTCTTCAAAAAAGGGAAAGCGGATCAGGGGACCCAGATAAAGGTGGCCAGGGTGGCATCGTTTTTCGTCGGCGCCATCGCCATCGTGCTCGGCATTGCCTGTGAAAATCTCAACATCGCGCAGTTGGTCGGCCTTGCGCTTGCCGTGGTGGCTTCGGCGAACTTCCCCGTCCTGATCTTCGCGCTGTTCTGGAAGCGGTTCAATTCAGCCGGGATCATCGCCGGCCTGGTGGTCGGCACCGTGGTGACCATCGGGATCCTGATGGTTTCGCCGAACATGACCTATCCCAAGAAGGTGGCGGCCGACGCCCAGAAGGTCGTGCTCGCCCTGGAGAAAAAGCAAAGCGAGGCTGGTGGGCTTTCCGCCGCGGAGTTGAAAACGCTGGAAAAGGCGAAATCGGATTACGTGCTGAACAAGGACGGGACCTCGCTGGTGGGGCTCGACGCGCCGCTGTTCCCGCTCAAGAACCCGGGGATACTCTCCGTCCCCATCGGGTTTTTCGTTACCGTCGCCGCCACGCTGCTGTTCCGCAACCGTCGCGAGGAAGAGATGTTCGAAGAACTGTTCGTCCGGCAGACCACGGGATACGGCGTGGCCAAGGCGGTCAAGCATTGATGACTGCGCGGGACTCTGCCGCAAATTCGGAAGTGGCGGCGAGCGGATGCACGAAACTCCCCCTCCCCTGGCGGGAGGGGGAGAGTTGGAAACAGTTCGATCTTGATAGTGCAAAAAAATTTAGCGGCCAACGGTTGGTTAGGGGATCAGGGTAGGTGGAGGGAAGGGGATCTGAGGCTAGCACTCAGTAGAGGTCGGGGCTGGCGAAAGGATCCTGGAGGCGGAAGGAGGTATCCCCTTTTTGCTGCAGGCTCCCCAGGCGATAGGCAAGCTGCGGGCGGGTGAGACCCAAGACCCTCGCTGAAGCGGCGAGGTTTCCCCCCTCCTTCTCCACCGCGGCCCTGATCAGCATCCCCTCCACCTGCTCAAGGGTCAGCCCCCCTTCGAGGACCACCTCGCAGAGCTCCTTTCCCGCCGATTCCCGGTTGATGTCGAGGCTCCCGGTGCTGCTGACCCCGTATTCGACTGTTCCATCTTCCGCAGTGGAGGAGAACATCTGGTCCAGCTCTATCCGGGCGCCGGGCTGGGCCAGGATCACCCCCCGCTCCACCATGTTTTGCAGCTCCCGGATGTTTCCCGGCCACTGGTAAGCCAAAAGGGCCTTCTTCGCCTTGTCGGTGAACCCCCGCAGCTTCTTTCCCTGTATCGCCGCGTACTTCTCGACGAAGCGCTCCGCAAGGAGCATGATGTCGTCCTTGCGCTCCCTTAAAGAGGGGATCTTGACCAGGAATGCGTTCAGGCGGTAGTAGAGGTCGGAGCGGAATTTTCCTTCTTGCACCAGCTGTTTCAGGTCGATGTTGGTTGCAGCAACGAGCCTTACGTCCACCTTGCGGACCTTGTGGTCCCCCAGCCGCTCGATTTCCCCTTCCTGCAACACGCGCAGCAGTTTTGCCTGCGCCGGCAGCGGCAGATCGCCGATCTCGTCCAGGAACAAGGTGCCGCCGCTGGCCCGCTCGAAGCGTCCCGGGCGCGAGGTGAGGGCGCCTGTGTACGCTCCCTTCTCCACGCCGAAGAGCTCCGACTCCACAAGGTCGTGAGGGATGGCGGCGCAGTTCACGGCGATGAAGGATTCCTTGCTCCTGCTGCTTTTCTCATGCAGGGTGCGCGCGAAGACCTCCTTGCCCACCCCGGTCTCTCCCTGCAAAAGGACGGTGATCTGGCTTCCCGCTGCCTGCTTGAGGAGGCCGAAGGCGGTGGTGAAGGCCTGAGACTTGCCTACCACGTCCGCCGGCAGCTTCTCCTTTTCGTTAATAGCGGAGCGCAGTTCCACCACCTGGGTCTGCAGTTCCATCAGCTCGTCCACGATCGGGTCGGGATGGAATATCCTCCTGAATTCGGCTGCGTCCTCCCACTCCTCAAGCGGTTTGCCGACGGTGCGGCAATACCTGTCCCCCTTGCCGATGCACTCCACCTCCTTGTAGAGGATGGGGCGCCCCATGAGCGTCGAGGTGTAGCCGCAGGCGTACCCCAGCTGGCTCCAGCAGGTCGGCGCGGTGTGCACTCCGTAGTGCTTCTTGTGCCAGTTCCCTTCCCAGGAGTTCTCCCACATGAACTGGCCGGAAAATTTGCCGGCCGCGCGGTCCACGTCCAACTCCAGGGTGGTCACCTTGGCGATTCCCTCCAGGGTGTGCAGCTGTGTCCCGACCAGGAAGGCCTCCTGGTCCGAGACCCCCTCCAGCTGTCTTTTGAACACCTCGGCGTCCTGGGCGCCGGAGGCGAATCCCATGCGCATGAGCAGGGCCCGAGCCCGGTCCATGCCCAGGGTGTCGATCAGCTCCCGGCGCATCGCCCCTTGCGCCTCCGCGTGGATCAGCAGCATGCGGTGCTCGTGCAGCCAGATGTTGCCGGTGTCGGAGCAGAAATGGACCAGGGAGCGCACTTTGTTCTTCGTCGCCTCGCCGGAGATGCTCTTCTTTTTCTGCGTTTTGCTCATCTTGGTACTGCCCTCCGATCTTCCTTTTCATCAAACAGAAGCTCCGCGGATCTCTCACCTCTGCCCCTCTACCACCTGCGGAAAAGTGCCACAATCCCTCGCCCCCGTCCCTCTCCCAGAGGGCGAGGGGAGACTAGAGACCCGCCTCTTGACTTTGCGCTCGTTCCCAAGGTCCACCTTGGGAACGCAACCGCCTGCCGAAGCTCCTGCTTCCCTTGAGATGCAAAACTGGAGCTTTGCACCGCATTGGGTTCCCAAGCTGGAGCTTGGGAACTAGGAAAGTTCCACCTCGGGGACGAGGAGATTAATTATGGTAATTTAATACTGTAATGCTGGAAAACAATGTTATATAGAAACGTAGCCATTTGCAAGCCGCTTTTCTTTGCCTGCCGCGTATACGCCCCGATACCGCCTTTTTACTCCCGCCCGCAATCATAGATAACCGCACATGATGAACCGCATGCGCTCCCTTTGCAGCGTGAGTTCTTAGTCCCGGATCTCGCAATATGTATATTTTTACCTTTAAAAACAAATAGATACTTTGACGACTAGGGTATTTGCCGGATGAGGCGCTGCATCACGGATATCATCAAATGATGAAACGCCCCTCGTTTCCTCTCCGGAAATTCATCATTTGATAAAAAGAGCATCCACCCCTCCCGCCCGCGGATAAGTCGCATGCGGCAAGATTTGCTCTCCCGCTATTTTGACAATGCAGCGATATCACTTGGTTTCTTCATAATCTAAAATCTTGCACACAACCGAAAACATTGTTTTGGCATTGCCCGTGCTAATAGGTGGGATGTGTCTGGCAGAAAGATTCAGGTGCGGAGTTGGAGCGTCGGACGGCATGCAGCTGGTACGGTTTGATAAGGTAACAATTTAATAACAATATGATTAGTCGTTGCTGTGGTTTTGCTGTAGGCGCCGTTTTATCAAGCTCGGCGTGTTTATTTTTTCAGTAAAACATTTGTTTGATAGATCCAAAAAGGAGGACGGGCCATGAGTGTACCGGGGGAAGGGCAGGACGGCGTGACCATGGAAGCAATGGAGGCAGCCTGTGTCGAGGCGGAGAAAAATCCCTCGGCCGCGGCCCCGGGTTTCGGACAGCTCGTGGTCTACCTTGCGCTGTTCATGGGGCTCAGTTGGGCGCTGATGTACTTCGTCCCTACAGGGTTCCTCTTCACCGTGCTGCTGCCGGCTTCCTTCTACATGCTCTTCAGCATCGTCGTGTTCTGCCCGCTGGTTTCGGGGGGGTGGCCGTTTGCGCCCCCCTTGGGCAACTGGAAACCGGCCGACGGCGCCTTGAAGCCGGGGCTGTCGACCACGGCGCTCATTGCCGGGGTCGCCGTCGCCGGGCCCCTGGCCACTACCTACCTCTACCCCCGCTTCCCGCTCTTCCCGGTCGGGTTCTGGTGGGGCATCATCCTCTTCACCGTGACCCTTTGGTATGCCTTCACCTGGAACGGTTGGCCGCTGAACCAGAAGTGCTCGCCGGCTCTGCGCGGCATCGGCGGCGCGGCGGTCATTCTCGGCATCACCGCGCTCTTGTGGCAGCTGGTGAACCTGTCCGGCACCCCTTTCGCCGGCGCCCCCTACGATTCAAAGGGGCCCTTCCAGGCGGAGTGGTTCTTCGGGTTGCTGGTCTGGATCATCGTCTGGATCCAGGCTTTCTCCAACGTGCTCAGCTTCCAGCAGTGGCCCTACTACAAGCTCCCGCAGCCTGTCGGCGAGATCGTCAACACCGCCATCTGCATCCTGCTCGGCTGGCTCTGCTGGACCGTGAGCCTCAAGTTCATGTCGCCGACCTTCTCCTTCGCGGCAGTCGGGGGCTCCATCATCGGCATGCAGAACTTCCACGGCGCCATCTTCGGCTACTACCCCTTTGGCAAATACAAGCAGCCCAAGCGCGGCATCTGCAACTTCGCCACCGAACTGGTCCTGGCGTTTGGCTGGATCGCCCTGATGCGGCTGATCATGCCTCCCGTCCTCGCCAAGGTGCAGGCGGCAGGGCTCCCTTTCGACCTGAACGTGGTTTCCGTCTTGTTCACGCTCCACTTCGTGGCCCTTTTGACGCTGATCCACAACTTCTATTTCCTGAGGGCGCCGCTGTCCCCGAGCGGTCCTCCTCCCGCGCCGGAATAACCCTGCAGGCCCAGTAAAGGGAAACGGAAAGAACGCATCACCTGCCCAAGAGGAGTCGGAAATGGAAAAGCAAGCCGGCAAATACCAGGTGAAGATCCTGGGTATCGAGGAATATCGGGCGCTGACCGCGTGCCAGAGCGCCTGCCCGGTGGGGACCGACACCAAGCGCTATGTAAGCGCCATCTCCCAGGGAGATTACGAGAAGGCCTACCTGATCGCCAGGCAGACCAACCCGCTGGTCTCGGTCTGCAGCAGGGTCTGCACCGCACCCTGCGAGAAGTCCTGCCGCAAAGGGGCGACCGGGAACCCGGTGGACATCCGGGCGCTGAAGCGTTTCGCCTGCGACCGGCACGGCGCCGCTTCCGCCAAGTCCGTGGTAGAGCGCCTGGACGAGCTGTCGCGGCGCTCCGACTGGGTGAGCGACCGCTCCGGCAACCACGTGCTGAACCTCTCCAGGCATTTAGGCAAGGCGAAATCGAAAGGTAAGGCAGGCGCCCAGGCTGCGCGGGTCGCCATCGTCGGTTCCGGGCCTACCGGCCTCTCCGCGGCCCACGACCTGGCGCTTCTGGGTTATGCCGTGACCATCTTCGAGGCAGCGCCCCATGCCGGCGGGCAACTCCGGTCGGGCATTCCGGCCTTCCGCCTCCCCAAGGAGGTGCTGCAAAAGGAGATCGACGCCATCCTCGATCTCGGGGTGGAACTTAAGCTGAACACCACCGTCGGCGTCGACCTCACCCTGGAGCAGCTGCGCGGGGAGGGATACCAGGCGGTCTTTCTCACCATCGGCCTGCAGGACCCCATGCGGATCGAGATCGAGGGGACCAACCTGCACGGGGTCTACAACGGCATCGACTACGTCCGCCATCACGAAAAGATCGACCTCGGTAAGAGCTGTCTCGTTATCGGCGGGGGCGGGGTCGCCATCGACTGCGCCCAGCACGCGGTGCGCCAGGGGGCGGAGCAGGTGATGATCGCCTGCCTGGAATCGTGGGAGACCATGCCGGCCAGCCGGGTAGAGATCGAGGACGCGCAGGAAGAGGGGATCCGCTTCTACCCGTCCATGGGGCCGCAGTGTTTCCTGGGAGAAAACGGCAGGGTCACCGGGGTCCGGTTCCTGAAGGTGGCGTCGATCCTGGACGGGGAGGGGAGGTTCAACCCGAGCTACGTACCGGACTCGGCGGAGGTGTTCCGGGTGGACTCGGTAATCCTCGCGGTGGGGCAGGCATCGAACCTCTGCTCGCTCAAAGGGCTTGAGGGGCTGGAGGTAACCCCGGCCGGGCAGATCAAGGCTGGCGACGACATGTCCACCAGCCTCCCCGGGGTCTTCGCCGGAGGGGACGTGCGCTGGCGCTTCGCCAGGAACGCCACTGAGGCCATCGCCGACGGGCAGAAGGCTGCGCGCTCCATCCACGGCTACCTGCGGGGCGAGTCGCTCAAGGTCAGGCAGACGGGGTACATGAGGGCGCTGCCGGAGGGGTTCCAGAACACCCGCTGCGACACCATCGCCGCCGCCAAGATCCCCAAGAGGGAGGCGGAGGAGAGGGTGAGGACCCGGGAGGAGATCACCCTCGGCTTCGAGGAAAAAGAGGCCCGTGAGCAGGCGGCCCGCTGCCGGCAGTGCAGCATCCAGACCGTCTTCGACCGCTCCCGCTGCCTTTTGTGCGGCACCTGCGTCGACACCTGCGTGCAGGGGACGCTGAAGCTGGTGCGCCTGGAGGATATCGAGGGGGACGAGAGGCTCTCGCAGTTAACGGCGGCACTGAAGAAAGGGGCCCCCGGGGCGAAGGCCCGGACCGCGATCATCAAGGACGAGACTAGGTGCGTCTCCTGCGGCATGTGCGCGCGGCGCTGCCCCGGCGGGGCCATCACCATGGCGGAGTTCAACCTGGACGAGGAATGGGAATAAAGAGGAGAAAACAATGAGCGCAACAGTCTACACAATCAGAGATTCCATCAAGAACCTTCCCAAGAACATCAGGAGCTCCGTGGTCCGCCCCGTCGAGGGGACACAGGAGCAGGCGCGGGCGGCGGCGGTCTTCGGCAACGTCTTTTTGCACATCCACCCGGCCCGGGTGCACGAGAACTCCCTGCGCTTCAGTTACACGCTGGGCCTTGGGCTGATCTCCTTCTACCTGTTCCTGATCCTCTCCGTTTCGGGGACGCTGCTCATGTTCTACTACACCCCGTCCACGCAGCTCGCCTACCACAACATGAAGGACCTGGAGTACGTGGTCTCCTTCGGGGTGATCCTGCGCAACATCCACCGCTGGTCGGCCCACGCCATGGTCGCCTGCGTCTTCCTGCACATGTGCCGGGTCTTCTATACCGGCTCCTACAAGGCTCCCCGGGAGTTCAACTGGGTGGTGGGGGTCTGCCTGCTCCTGATGACGCTTTTCCTGAGCTTCACCGGATACCTCCTCCCCTGGGACCAGCTCGCCTTCTGGGCCATCACCGTCGGCTCCAACATCGCCGCCTACGCCCCCTGGATCGGGGAGAAGATCCGCTTCGTGATTCTCGGCGGGAACGAGGTCGGGCAGATGGCCTTGATCAGGTTCTACGTGCTGCATGTGGCCCTGCTCCCGGTGGTCGCGCTCATCCTCATGGGGATCCATTTCTGGAGGATCCGCAAGGACGGCGGCCTCTCGCGCCCGGCGGCGGAGTAAGCCGCTAAAGGGGGACAGGCACCTGCGGAGCCAGTCCCCGGTGAAGCGGTATCCGACAACAGATCTAAAGGAGGTGCAGCCATGCACGTCGCGAAAAAAGAAGAGATTTTCCCCATAGACCCCAACAAGACCTATTCGCTCATGGCGATCGTGGAAGGGGACTCGCTCCAGGTGGACAAGGACCCGGGCGACACCGTTTCCAGCTGGCCGAACCTGGTGCTGCGCGAACTCCTCCTCTTCCTGGTGGTGGGGATCGCCGTCGTCGCGGTGTCGCTTCTGTTCAACGCGCCGCTGGAGGAGCCGGCAAACGCCCTGCACTCCACCAACCCGGCCAAGGCCCCCTGGTACTTCGTGGGGATCCAGGAACTGGTGAGCTACTCGGCCTTCCTCGGGGGGATCGTGGCACCTGCCGGTATCGTGCTGTCGCTGTTGTTCCTCCCCTACCTGGACCGCAACCCTGCCGGTGTCGGGGTCTGGTTCGCCAAGGAGCGCAGGGTCGCCACCACCCTTTTCACCGTGTTCGTGGTGTCGATGCTGGTCCTGATCGTGATCGGGCAGTTCCTGCGGGGGCCGAACTGGACGCTCTACCTTCCCTGGAAGTGACCGGGAGATGAGGTGGGGATGGTGACCGAAAAAGATTTCCCAAAAGGAGGATACGTCATGGAACTGAATCACTGTGGGGGCGCGGCGACCATGCCCGGCGATGTGGACGAGGGTCGCAGGAAATTCGTGAAGAAGGTGACGGTTGCCACGCTCGCCCTCGGGGTGGGGGGAGTCGCGCTGCAGACCGGGCGCTTCCTGAACCCCAACGTGCTTTACGAGCCGGCCCGGGCCTTCAAGGTGGGGGAGCTCGCCAGCTTCCCGATAGGCAGCCGCATCGTCATCGAGGGGCGCGGCGTCGAGATCGTCAGGGAGCGCGAGGGGATGCACGCCGTTTCCCTGGTCTGCACCCATCTGGGGTGCCTGGTGAAGCCGGTGGAGAACAACCCGGACGTGGGGTACGCCTGCCCCTGCCACGGCTCCACCTTCGCCCTCAAAGGCGAGGTGCTGGGCGGACCCGCCCCCAAGGACCTCCCCTGGTACGAGATGTACATGGACCATACCGGCGCCATCGTGGTGGACACCTCCAAGGTGAACCGCGAGCGGACCAAACTCGTCGTCTAAGGAGGCAAGCAGATGGAAAAAGCAGTCATACGTAGGCTCACCACACTCTGCATCGTCTGTGGGCTCGTCTGCCTGGTCCTCCTGGGAGTGGCGGGTTTCCGGGATACCAACCGGGAATGGAAGTACTACCAGGAGGATTACCGGGAAAAATTGATGGGGAAGATCGGGCGGGACAAGAACCCGGCCGTCTACCAGCGCATCGCCCAGATGAAGCCGGAGCTCAAACAGGTGGTGGTCGGCGAATGGCAGACGGTGGACCGCTGCGTCACCTGCCACATCTCCATCGAGGACCCGCTCTTCGCCAAGGCCGCCCAGCCGCTGAAGACCCATCCCTACCCGGAGCTTTTGAAGCAGCACCCGGTGGAGAAGTTCGGCTGCACCATCTGCCACGGCGGACAGGGGCTCGCCACCACCTACTACGGCTCCTCGCATGAGCCGATCCACAACTGGCCGGTGACGCTGGTCTCCAAGGGGCTGATGCAGTCGCGCTGCGGCTACTGCCACAAGGACTTCGAGGCGATTCACGCGGACAAGCTGATCCAGGGGCGCGCCCTTTTCCAGGAGATGCACTGCTCCGGCTGCCACCAGATCAACGGCCAGGGGGGCGCCGTCGGCCCCGACCTGAGCGGCTTCGCGGACAAAGACCCGAGCAACTTCCCTATGGAGAACCTCCAGGGGGGGCGCTCCAAGCAGAACTGGGTGATCGAGCACTTCAAGGACCCGCAGCGGGTCTCCCCCGGCTCCTCGATGCGCGGCTACGCCATGAGCGACCGGCAGATCGAGGCGCTGGCGAGCTACGTGCTGAGCCTGAACCAGAGGGAGTTCACCCGCAAGTACACCCCGAAGCTGCGTGCGGATTTCGTCCCCCCCAGGGTGGACACGGTGCAGCCCGAGCAGGAGCTGACCAGCACGCAGGCGGAACCGGACGGGAAAAAGGAACTGCGCCTTTAAAAGGGCGACACAGGAGCCAGACATGAAAAGAACCATCCTAGCCATAGCGGCGGCGCTCGCCCTGGGGGCTTCGACCATGCCGGCCGCGGCAGTGCCGGCCCCCCCGAAGATGCCCTACGCCTTCGAGATGTACTGCGTGATGTGCCACCAGCAGGGGGTCCAGATCGGTCCCACCGGCATCTTCGACATGACCTCCAAAAGCGGCAATCCCTTGCACGAGCAGTACATCCGCAACAACGTCCGCTTCGGGATGAAGGCGATGCCCGCCTTCAGGCTCTCCGAGGTGCCCCCAAAGGAGCTGGACGGATTCGTGACCTACCTGAAGGAGGTCGCCGCCTACAGAAAGATCAACCCCACATACCGGCCGGCTCCGGCCCAAAAAGGAGGGGCAAAAAAATGACCAGCCAGAACAGAAGGTCCTTTTTCAAGACCATATTCGCAGCAGGCGCGGCCGTGGCGGTCTCCGGCACCGGCACTCTCGCAGGGAGCGCGCAAGCCGCGCAAGCGGGAGCCATCGACGGCATCTGCCTCTACGCCCCGGGCCTGGGGACGGCCAGCCAGTTCGTGGAGACCATGCGCAAGAGCGCGCCGGGCACGTGGAGCGTGCAGCCGCTCGCAGGCTCGCTCACCGACTGCTATTTCCAGGCGGCGCTCCTTTTCGAGGACGCGAGGAAAGGGAAGACCAACACCTTGGTCGGCCTCTTGGACCAGGCGAGCTTCGTCGTCGTGCACGAGGCGATTGTCGATCGCGGCGGACGCTTCCACTACGTGACCAACGAGGGGGGGGACCGGGTCGCCTTCTCCGTAGAGGTATAGGACGCCAAACCATCAGGAGGTATCAAGATGAGCCGTTTCGTTGCGCTTCCCAAGGGAGTATCGGAAGAAACCTTCGCCAGGGCGATTAATGAGTACCGCGCCCTTCTGGGCGAGGGGAGGGTGAGGACCGACCCCGCTTCCCTGCAGTCCTATATGAAGATCATGATCCCGGAGTCGGAGGAGCTGCATAAGCCCTCGGCGGCGATCTACCCGAAGTCGGTGCAGGAGATCCAGAAGATCGTCGCCATCGCCAACAAGTACAAGACGCCGCTTTGGACCGTCTCCACAGGGAAGAACATGGGGTACGGCACGGCGGCACCGGCGACCCGGGGCCAGATCGTCCTGGACCTGAAGACCATGAACCGGATCGTGCACGTGGACGAGGAGCTGGGGTACTGCCTGGTGGAGCCGGGCGTCACCTATTTCGACCTGCAGCAGCACTTCAAGAAGAACCGGATGAACCTCTGGGTCGACGTCCCGGCGCCGTCGGCCATGGCAAGCCCGGTGGGTAACACGGCTGACCGCGGCGTGGGGTACACCCCCTACGGCGAGCACTTCCTCTTCTCCTGCGGCATGGAGGTGGTGCTCGCCAACGGGGACGTGATCCGGACCGGCACCGGAGGCCTCCAGAACTCGACCTCATGGCAGACCAACAAGTGGGGCAACGGCCCCTACGTGGACGGCCTGTTCACCCAGTCGAACCTGGGGATCATCACCAAGCTCGGCGTCTGGCTCATGAAGGGCCCCCCGCCGGGAGGGTACTTCCCGTTCCTGATGAAGTTCCCCAAGGTGGAGATGCTCCCGGACATCATCAAGACCCTGATGCCCTTGCGCATGAACCAGATCATCCCCAACGCCTGCATCGTGGTGAACGCCGGCTGGGAGGCTGCGGGGTACTTCACCTACGACAAGAACGGCAAGGGGACCAACCGGGAGACCTTCTACAAGGGTAAGGACTCGCTCCCCCCCAAGGTCTTCCAGCAGATCATGGACAAGTACGACGTCGGGGCCTGGAACTTCTACGCGGCGCTCTATGGCTCACCCGAGCAGGTGGCGCTCAACTGGAAGTACGTCTCCGGGGCCTTCAAGCAGAAGTTCGGCAAAGACGTCCGCATCATCACCGAGAGGGAGGCGAAGGACGACCCCATCTTCGAGTACCGCCGCCAGCTGATGATGGGGGGCTCGACGCTGCAGGAGTTCGGCCTCTACAACTGGCGCGGGGGCGGGGGATCGATGTGGTTCGCCCCCGTTGCGGCGGCGCGCCCCTCCGAGTGCGACCAGCAGATGAAGGTGGCGACGGAGATTCTCAACAAGTACGGCTTCGACTACGTCTCCGAGTTCATCGTGGGGTGGCGCGACATGCACCACATCATCGACCTGCTCTACGACCGCACCCAGCCCGAGGAGATGAAGCGCGCCTACAAGTGCTTCGACGAGCTCCTCACCGTCTTCACCAAGAACGGCTACGGGACCTACCGCACCAACACCGCGTTCATGCAGAAGGTATCCCAAAGCTACGGACAGGGGATGCGCGACATCCACCACAAGCTGAAGCGGGCGCTTGACCCCAACAACATCCTGGCGCCGGGCAAGTCCGGGATCACTCTTTAGGCCTGGCGCCGGAATCGGGCAACAGACCAAACAGTCGAGGAGGCATCTAGATGAGCAGCTTTATCGCACTCCCCAAGGGGATAAAGGAAGAGACCTTCGCCAAGGCGATCCGCGAGTACCGCTCCCTTTTGGGAGAGAACCGGGTCCGGACCGACGCGGCGGCCCTGCAGCAATATCTCGCCAACACGGTGGCCCCGAGCGCCGCCCCGAACCGCCCCTCGGCGGTCCTCTACCCGGGGAGCGAGAGCGACGTGCAGGGGGTGGTCAGGATCGCCAACGCCTACAAGACCCCGCTTTGGACCTACTACGGCGGGGAGAACCGGGGCTACGGCTCCGCGGCCCCGGCAACCGACGGGCAGATCGTCCTCGACATGAGGGGGATGAAGAAGGTCATCGAAGTGGACCGGGAGCTTGGGTACTGCCTGGTGGAGCCCGGCGTCACCTACGACGAACTGCAGCGCTACCTCGCCAAGAACAAGATCGACCTCTGGCTGGACACCCCGGCGCCGGCGGCGGGGGTGAGCATCGCCGGCAACATCCTGGAGCGCGGCACCGGCTACACCCCCTACAGCGAATCCTTCCTCTTCTCCTGCGGCATGGAGGTGGTGCTGGGCGACGGGAGCCTGATCCGCACCGGCATGGGGGGGATCCCCAGGACCACCAGCTGGCAGGTCTTCAAATGGGGCTTCGGCCCCTACGTGGACGGCCTCTTCTCGCAGGGAAACAGCGGCATCGTCACCAAGGTGGGGGCGTGGCTCATGCCCCCTCCGCCGCCGGGCGGCTACAAGCCTTTTTGCATCAGGTTCCCCTCGACCGACATGGTGCAGCACATCGTCAAGCCGCTCATGTTCCTGCGCGAGACCCAGATCGTCCCCAACGCCTGCGCCCTGGTGAACGCGGGGTGGGAGGCGGCCGCGGTGGCCCAGGGGAAGAAGAAGGGGTATGTCAACAGCGGCAAGGGGACGCTTGCCACCCGCAAGGTGATGGACGGCTACGGCGTCGGGGCCTGGAACCTCTACGGCGCGGTGTACGGCTCGCCGGAGCAGGTGGAACTCAACTGGAAGTACGTCTTCGGCACCTTCACCAAGGCCTTCGGCAACAAGATCAAGATCATCACCGAGAAGGAGGCCAAGGGGGACCCGGCCTTCCAGTACCGCGCCCAGCTCATGAAGGGAGGGGTCACCAGTAACGACCCGCTCGACTCCTGGCGTCCCGGCGGCGGATCCATGCGCTTCCAGCCGACGGCCGCGGCGCGCCCCGGCGAGATTGCCCAGCAGGTGAAGCTCGCCACCGAGATCGTGAACCGGCACGGATTCGACTACTTAAGCGAGCTGGTCTTTTTCTGGCGCGACGCCCGCCACGTAATCGACCTGCGCTTCAACCGCGCCGACGCCGCCGAGGCCCGGCGGGCGCACCAGTGCTACGACGAACTGACCAGGTCCTTCAGCAAGCGCGGCTGGGGGATCAACCGCACCACGCCGGCCTTCATGAACCAGGTGGCCGACAGCTACGGCCCGGCCATGCGGCGTTTCAACAGGACGGTTAAAAAAGCCCTCGACCCGAACAACATCGTGGCCCCGGGCAAGTCCGGCATCACCCTGGCTTGACCCTTACATGCAATGAAGACAGGAGGCATCAATGAAGCGCGCACGAATCTCGATCTTCGCACTGTTTCTGGCAGCATTCTTTCTCAGCAGCCCGGCACACGCTTTCAACAGCAGCTCCTTCAACGGAACCGCCGACTTTTACGCCGGGGCCGCGCCGCCGCCGGGGCTGCATCTGATCGACTACAACGTGTTTTTGGACATCAAGAAGGTCGAGAACAAGGGTCAGGGATTAACCGGCGGGGACGGCTCTCTCACCGCCGTCGCCTTCCGTCCCATCTTCGTCTCCGAAAAGGGGCTCTTCGGGGGGAACTTCCTGCTGCACTCCATCATCCCGATCCTCTCCGTGGAGGCGAACGTCACCGCCCAGACGCCGGGCGGTCCCGTGAACGTCGAGGGGCATGACGGAGGCCTGGGGGACATCTACTTCGGGGCCGGCCTCGCCTGGCATACCAAGACCTGGCACTGGCTCACCGTGCTGGACGTGATCACCCCCACCGGCGCCTTCGATGCCAAGAAGCCGATCAACGCCGGCAACAACGCCTTCATCATCGAACCGGTCGTCGCGGTGACCGGGCTTTTCGACAACGGGATCGAGGCGAGCGCCAAGCTGATGTACTCCTACCACACCAAGAACTCTGACTACATCGAGGCCGGGAGCGGCCTGAAGGGTTACCAGACCGGGCAGGCGATCCACATGGACTACATGCTGAACTACGCCGTCACGCCGAAGTTCAAGCTGGGGGTAACCGGCTGGGTCTGGCGGGGGCTGCAAGACGACAAGATCGGCGGGACCAAACGTCCGGACACCAAGGACCGGGAATTTTCCATGGGGCCTGCGGCGCGCTACCAGGACGGGAAGTTCGCCCTCATGGGCAAGTACGTGATCCCTGTGTCGGCGGAAAACCGGATCGAGGCAAACCAGACCTGGATCGACCTGGTCTATTCCTTTTGACAACGGAGCCAACCATGAACAGCGCCAACAAGATACTGATCATCAACCCCGGTTCCACCTCGACCAAGATCGGGGTGCACCTGAACGGCGAGATGAAGGTGAACCAATCGGTGAAACATGCGGACGAGGAGCTGAAAAAGTTCCCGACCATCTGGCACCAGTACGACTACAGAAAGGACGCCATCCTCGGGGTGCTTGCGGACAACGGGCTCTGTGTCCGGGAGATGAACGCCATCGCCTGCCGCGGCGGCAACGTGAGGCCGCTTCCCGGCGGGACCTACCGGATCTGCAGCAGGATGATCGAGGACATGAAGAGCGGCGTCTACGGCGCGCACCCGATCAACGTGGGGGGCTTGGTGGCCTACGACCTCGGGCGGGAGTTCGACATCCCGGTCTTCACCGCCGACCCCCCCATGACCGACGAGCTCTGCGCCTCGGCGCGCTACTCCGGCATCCCGCAGATAGCCAGGCAGAGCAGCTTCCACGCCCTGAACCAGAAGGCGACGGCGCGCAAGGTCTCGGTTGAGCTGGGGAGAAGCTACCAGGAGCTGAACCTGATCGTGGTGCACCTGGGTGGGGGCATATCCGTCGGGGCGCACAAGGAGGGGAAGATCATCGACGTGAACAACGCCCTCGACGGCGACGGCGCCTTCTCGCCCGAGCGCGCGGGAACGCTTCCTGCCGGGGACCTGGTGAAGCTCTGCTTCAGCGGAGAGTACTCAAAGGACGAGATCCTGAAGCTTCTCACCGGGAGGGGGGGGCTCTACGCCTACCTGGGGACCACCGACGCCATCGAGATCGAGAGGCGCATAGCCGGGGGGGACCGGCAAGCCGCCGAGGTTTACGAGGCGATGATCTTCCAGGTGGCTAAGGAAGTGGGCGCCGCGGCGGCGGTCCTGGAAGGGAAGGTGGACGCCATCGCCCTCACCGGGAGCCTCGTTTATTCCAAGGTGCTTCTGGAGAGCCTGCTCAAGAAGATCAGCTTCATCGCCCCGGTGCATCTGAACCCCGGCGAGAACGAGATGGAGGCCCTGGCCGACGCGGTGCTCAGGTATTTCAACAAGGAGGAGGATCTGGCGGTGTACTCGTAGCTTACGGTGACGGAGTTGGGAGAGAGCCGGGGTGAGGGCGCGGCAAATGGCAACCATCTCAGTTTAGGCAACTCCCTCACCCGGCCTTCGGCCACCCTCTCCCAAGGGGAGAGAGGATGGACAGGAGAGGGTTAAGACTCAGCAGTAATAAACCAACAATTAAAGGAGATACGACCATGGGAAGACTGACCGGAAAAGTTGCCATCATCACGGGTTCTGCACAGGGGATCGGCGCCGCCTACGCACAGGGGTTCGCCAAGGAGGGGGCGAAGATCGTGATCGCCGACGTCCTCGACGGACAGAAGGCGGTTGAGGACATCAAAAAGGCTGGGGGCGAGGCGATCTACGTGAAAACCGACGTCACTGACCAGGCGCAGTGCGACGCCATGGCCGCCGCCGCGAAGGAGCGCTTCGGACGCGTCGACATCCTGGTCAACAACGCCGCCGTGTTCGGCAGCATCGTGATGAAGCCCTTCACCGAGTACACCACCAAGGAGTTCATGAAGGTGCTGGAGATCAACGTGGTCGGGCAGTTCCACTGCATGAAGGCGGTCTTCCCGTTCATGAAGGACAAGGGGGGCAAGATCGTCAACATCGGCTCCTCCTCCATTAACGAGGGTGTCCCGGGGATGCCGCACTACGTCGCCTCCAAGGGGGCGATCATGGCGCTCACCCGCTCCATGGCCCGCGAGATGGGGGACTTCAAGATCAACGTGAACACCATCGCCCCGGGCTTCACCCATTCCGAGGGGGGCAACAACTTCGACAAGAACAAGGCGATGGACATCCCGCCGCTGGAGACCCTGCAGCTGAACGCCCGCTGCCTCAAGCGCGAGGCGGTGCCGGAGGACCTGATCGGCCTGGCGCTGTTTCTCTCCACCGACGACTCGGCCTTCATCACCGGCCAGATGATCGTCCACGACGGCGGGCTCTCCTTCCACTAGGGGACCGGCAGCGGGAGCGAAGGGGACTGGCTCCGTCAGGTGCCTGTCCCCCTACGGAAGGCGCCTGGGCCTCCCGCACTCCCGCAGGAACCGTCAAAATGGGTTCTTCGGGAAGGGTCCTCCCCCTCCCTTGACGGGAGGGGGCAGGGGGGACCAAGGGCAGCGCTCCCCGGGAAAATTCGCAGCAAAGGAGAGGATAACTATGGACAAAATTTTCCGTGTGGATATGTCGGCCCTGAACTGCTCAGTCGAGCCGGTTCCAAGCGCCTGGGCGGCGCTGGGGGGGCGCGCGCTTACCTCGGCCATCGTGGCCGAAGAGGTTCCCCCCGCCTGCCATGCCCTTGGGGCGAACAACAAGCTGGTCTTCGCCCCGGGGATGCTGAGCGGCACCACGGCGGTGAACAGCGGCCGCCTGTCGGCCGGCGCCAAGAGCCCGCTCACCGGGACCATCAAGGAGAGTAACGCCGGCGGCACCGCAGCGCAGGTGCTGGCCCGCCTCGGGGTGAAGGCGCTGATCATCGAGGGGATCCCCAAGGGGGACGGCTGGTACGGCCTCGTGGTGAACAAGATGGGGGTGCGCATCGTCGAGGAGAAGGAGCTGATCGGCAAGGGGAACTTCGCTGTGATCGAGGCGCTGGAAAAACGCCTGGGCAAGACCGGCGTCCTCACCATCGGCCCTGCCGGCGAGATGAAGATGCTCGCGGCCAACATCTCGGTGCGGGACGCCGACGGCAAGCTCAGAAGCCACGGCCGCGGCGGCTTGGGGGCGGTGATGGGGTCCAAGAGGATCAAGTACATCGCTCTCGACGGCGCCGACGCCCCCGCGGTGCCGCTGGCGGATCCGGCGAAATTCACCGCCGCGGCGCGCACCTTCGCCAAGGCGATCATGAACCATCCGGGTACCGGACAGGGGCTTCCCACCTACGGCACCGCGGAGATGGTGAACATCGTCAACGCGGCGGGGGGGCTCCCCACCCGGAACTTCATGCACGGCAGATACGAGCACAACGAGAAGATCTCCGGCGAGACCCTCAGGGAGACCATCATCGAGCGCGGCGGCAACCCGAGCCACGGCTGCCAGTCGGGCTGCATCATCAAGTGTTCCCAGGTCTTCCTGGACAAGAAGGGGAAGTACGTCACCTCCGGCCTTGAGTACGAAACCATCGAGATTTTGGGCGCCAACGCCATGATCGGCGACTTGGACGTGATCGCCGAGGCGGACCACCTCATGGACGACATCGGCATCGACTCCATCGAGACCGCGGTCGCCATCGGCGTCGCCATGGAAGGAGGGGTGCTCCCCTTCGGCGACGGCCAAGGCGTTTTGAGGCTTTTGCGCGAGGATTTACGCGCCGGGACTCCGCTCGGCCGCACCATCGGCAGCGGCGCGGGGAATGTCGGGAAGCTGTACGGGGTGACGCGGGTCCCGGTGGTGAAGAACCAGGCGATTCCCGCCTACGATCCCAGGGCCATCAAGGGTATCGGCATCACCTACGCCACCAGCACCATGGGCGCCGACCACACGGCCGGTTACGCTGTCGCCACCAACCTGATGGGGGTGGGGGGCGGCATCGTCGACCCGCTCAAGAAGGACGGGCAGGTGGAGCTGTCGCGGCACCTGCAGATCGCCACAGTGATGCTCGATTCGGTGGGGCTCTGCCTCTTCATAGGCTTCCCCTCCGCTGACGATCCGACCTGCGTCCCGGCGGTGGTGGACATGCTGAACGCCCGTTTCGGGCTGGAGCTGACGCCTGAGTGGTTCGGGGGGCTAGGGGTGACCACCCTGAAGGCCGAGCGTGCCTTCAACCTTGCTGCCGGCTTCACCAACGAGCACGACCGTCTCCCCGAGTTCTTCAGGGAGCCCTTGGCCCCGAACGGCGCGGTATGGGACTTCACCGGCGAGGAGATCGACCAGTTCTGGAACTTCTAGAAGGGGGACAGCCATGATCGAGGTGACCGTGAACCTATTGGCGACATTTCGGACCGACCGCTTCAAAGATGAGCTGCAGCAGGTCTGCGAGGGAACCACGGTGGGAAGTCTCGTCTCCGCCCTCGGGATCTTGGAGAAGGAGGTGGGGATGGCGCTCGTGAACGGGCGCCACGCCCCCATGGCGCACCCGCTAAGCCACGGCGACGTGCTGCACCTGGCCCCTTGGATCGCGGGGGGGTGAGACTCCAAATGGAGTTGTCCACGAAGCGCTGCACGAGACCTCGCGTTCCCCCCTTTGCGAAGGGGGGACAGGGGGGATTTGCTTCTCCCCAACCAAAAGCAAATCCCCCTAAATCTCCCTTCGCAAAGGGGACTTTAAAGGAGAAAGACCATGATCAGATGCCTGGAGGACCTCTACGCGGCGGTGAAGGAGAAGGAGGTCAAGTCGATCGCCGTCGCGGTGGCCGAGGACGAGGCGATCATCAAGCTGGTGAAGCAGGCGGTGCAGAAGGGTATCGCCCGCTTCATTCTGACCGGCGATGCAAAGGCCATCGAGGAGCTGCTGCGCCACGAGGGGCTGGACCCCTCCGAGTTCGAGATCCACAACTGCCCAAGCCACAAGGAGGCGGCGGAAAAGGCGGTGAGCCTCGTGGTGCAGGGGCAGGCGCACCTGGTGATGAAGGGGGAGCTGCAGACCGCGCTCTTTTTGAAGGCCCTCTTGGACAAGGAGAAGGGGCTTCGGGGGGGCAACCTGATCAGCCAGATCACGGTGACCGAGAAGCCGGAAGGGGATGGGCTCCTCATGTTCACCGACTGCGCCATGAACATCACGCCGACCTTGGAGGAGAAGAAGCAGCTGATCGAGAACGCGGTGGGGCTCGCCATGAGCCTCGGCTACGCGCAGCCCAAGGTGGCGGTGCTCTCCGCGGTGGAGGTGGTGAACCCGGCCATGCCGGACACCATGGACGCCGCGGTATTGAGCAAGATGGCGGAGCGCGGCCAGATCGGCAACGCCCTGGTGGACGGACCCTTCGCCCTCGACAACGCCATCTCGGTCGCCGCGGCCAAGCAGAAGAAGATCGGCGGCCCGGTGGCCGGCCAGGCCGACATCGTGCTGGTCCCGAACCTCCAGGTGGGAAACGCCATCCACAAGGGGCTCACCTACCTCTCGCAGAAGAAGGTGGCCGCCGCGGTGGTGGGAGCGAAGGTCCCCATCGTGATGACCTCCCGGGCCGACACCACCGACACCAAGCTTTATTCGATAGCCATCGCCACCTACGTTTCCTGATGCCTCGGGCGCCGGGGGAGGAGAGTTACCATGTTCGGATTCGGAGTACCGGAACTGCTGATATTGCTGGTCATCCTGCTGATAGTCGTGGGTCCGGCCAAGCTGCCGCAGCTAGGTGGTGCACTGGGGGGCGCCCTGAAGAGCTTCAGGAAGGGCGCGCAAGGAAAAGAGCCCGGGGTGATGAACGCCGCCCAGGCGGACGGCAGGGAGGGAAATAGCCGTGTCTGACCATCTCCCGTTCCACGAGAACATCGTCTTCCTGGTCGCCAAGGCGCACCAGCGGACCCAGGGGGTGCTCAAGGGGCACCTCCAGACCATCGGGATCACCCCGATGCAGTGCCTCTTCATGGAGTCACTCTGGGGGGAGGATGGGGTGAGCGTCGGAGAGATCGGGCGCCGCATCGCGCTGGACACCGCCACTCTGGCGGGGATCTTGGACCGGCTGGTGACCGCGGGATGGGTGCTGCGGGAGAGCGACCCGGCGGATGGGCGGGTGGCGCGGGTCTATCTGACCCCGAAGGCACGGGGCGTGATCCCGCAGTTGCGCGCCGCGGTGCACCGCACCAACGACGAGCTGCTGCACGATTTCTCGCTGGAGGAGAAGCTTCTTTGCAAGCGTTTCCTGCGCTGCATCAAGGGGTGAGCCGCTTCCCCCTTTTTGCCGGCATACCTCGCATGCAAGAGATTATTGGTATCGAGTAGTAAGACGTGAAGTCCCCCTTTGCGAAGGGGGATTTAGGGGGATTTTAAACTGATGCGCCGGAGAGCAAATCCCCCCCGACCCCCCTTCGCAAAGGGGGGAGATCGAATACCCCTCTCACAGTGGGAGAGGGAGAGATATAGAAAATAACATCAAGGAGACCAACCATGTACGTGCCCGATTTCGAGTATCACGCCCCGAATACCGTCGCGGAGGCCTGCGCCATCCTGGCGGAGCTGGGGGACCGCGCGACCGTGCTCGCCGGGGGGACCGACGTCCTACACAAGATGAAGGTGGGAAAGCTCGCCCCGGAGCACCTGGTGTCGCTGAAGAACCTGGACGAGCTGCGCGAGATCCGGGAGGAACCGGGCCGCGTGGTGATCGGCGCCCTGGCGAGCCACAACCAGATCTACACCTCGCAGCTCTTGCAAAGGCGCTACCTGTCGCTTCCCATGGCCGCCCACACCATGGCCTCGAACCAGATCTGCAACCTGGGGACGGTGGGGGGGAACATCGTGAACGGGGTCCCCTCGGCGGACCTCCCCCCGATCCTGATCGCCCTCGACGCCTCGATCCGCCTCACGAGCGCGAAGGGTGAGCGGACCATGCCGCTGGAGGATTTCTTCTGGGGGTCGGCGCAGACCCGCATGGAACCGGGGGAGATTCTCACCGAGATCTCGATTCCTGACCAACAGACCACGGGGAGCACCTACCTGAAGTTCGGCCTGCGCCGCTCCGGCGCTCTCGCGGTCGCCGCGGCCGCCGTATCGGTGCAGGTCTCCGGAGACACCCTGCACGCGGTCCGCATCGTGCTCGCCTCCGCCGCCCCAACCGTGCTGCGAGTGGCCGACGCCGAAAGAAGCCTTATCGGGCGCAGGATCGACGACGAGCTCCTGGCGGAGGCGGGGCAGTTCGCGGCGCAGGCGAGTCGCCCGAGGGACAGCATCCGCGGCAGCGCCGAGTACAGAAAGAACCTGGTCGGTGTGTTGACGAAACGTGCGCTCAAAAAGGCGATAGACGAAGGTCACGCCTAGAAAGGAGGGGATAAATGGCTCAGGCAATTACCGACAAGGACGGGGTGAAGCGCTACCTGATCACCCTCAACGTCAACGGCGACGCCCACACCATTCTGGTGAAGGGAAACGCGATATTGACCAACGTGCTGCGCGACCAGCTCGACCTCACCGGCACCAAGAAGGGGTGCGAGCTGGGGGACTGCGGCTCCTGCACCGTCCTTTTGGACGGCAAACCGGTCGACTCCTGTCTGGTGCTGGCGGTCGAGGCGGATGGGCGCCAGATCACCACCATCGAGGGGGTGATGGAAAACGGCAGGCTCGACGCGATCCAGCAGTCGATGATCAACCACGCCGCCGTGCAGTGCGGCTACTGCACCCCGGGGATGGTACTCTCGGCGAAGGCGCTTTTGACCAGGAACCCGCACCCCAACGAGCAGGAGGTGCGCGAGGCGATCAGCGGCAACCTCTGCCGCTGCACCGGGTACGTTCACATCGTGGAGGCCGTCTTGGCCACCGCCCAGGGGCGGGTAACGCCGGACGACCACTAAGGAGAAAGAGATGAGCGACAACCACAGCGTAATAGGCCGCAGCGTTCCCCGCATCGACGGGCCGGAAAAGGTTACCGGGGCGGCCAAGTACACCGGGGACCTGAAGTTCCCCAACATGCTTTACGGCAAGATCCTGACGAGCCCCCACGCCCACGCCCGGATCCTCTCCATCGACACCTCCGAGGCGGAGCGTCTTCCCGGGGTGAAGGCGGTGATCACCCACAAGGACGTGCCGACCTTGAAGTACGGCCTGAGCCCGGCCCGCTGGGACGAGAGCATCTTCTGCAGCGACAAGGTCCGCTTCGTGGGGGACAAGGTGGCGGCCGTCGCCTGCCTGGACGAGGACACCTGCTACAAGGCGCTTAAGCTGATCAAGGTGGAGTACGAGGTGCTCCCCGCCGCGCTCGACTTCCTGCACGCCATGGACGAGGGGCAGCCGCAGGTGCACGAGGAGTACGCGCGGAACATCAACACCGAGATCCACCAGGAGTTCGGGGACGTGGAGAAGGCGCTCGCCGAGGCGCACCACGTGCGCACGGACACCTTCGTGGGGCAGAGGACCTACCAGTCCCCCATCGAGCCGCACTCCGCCATCTCCATGTGGGACGCCGAGAAGCTCACCATCTACTCCAGCACCCAGTCGCCGCACTACTTTCAGCACTACATCGCCCGCGAGTTCGACATGCCCATGGGGGATGTGCGCATCATCAAGCCCTACTTAGGCGGCGGTTTCGGCGGCAAGCTGGAGCCGACGGGGCTCGAGTTCGCAGGCGCCGTGCTGGCGAAGCTGACCGGCCGGCCGGTGCGGACCTTCTACGACCGCGCCGAGATGTTCGCCCACAACCGCGGCCGGCACGCCCAGTACATGGAGATCACCACCGGCGTGGACAAAAACGGCAAGATCCTCGCGGCAAAGGCCAACTTCCTCATGGACGGCGGCGCCTACACTAGCCTCGGCATCGCCAGCGCCTACTACGCCGGGGCGCTCCTGCCGCTCACCTACGAGTTCGACAACTACCAGTTCGACATGTTCCGGGTCTACACCAACCTCCCCGCCTGCGGCGCCCAGCGCGGCCATGGGGCGCCGCAGCCCAAGTACGCCTTCGAGAGCCACCTGGATAACGTGGCGGCGGATCTGGGGATCGACCCGATGGACATCAGGATCATCAACGCCCGGCGCCCGAACACGGTCACCCCCAACGACTTCCGGGTCAACTCCTGCAAGATCAAGGAGTGCCTGGAGCGGGTGCGGGTGATGTCGGACTGGGACGAGAAGAAGAAAAACCTCCCGCTGGGGAGGGGGATCGGCGTCGCCACCGGGAGCTTCGTCACCGGCGCGGGGTACCCCATCTACCGCACCGACCTGCCGCACGCCGCCGCCTTCATCAAGGTCTGCGAGGACGGCACCGCCGCCACCCTCTACACCGGCTCGGTGGACATAGGGCAGGGGTCGGACACGGTGCTCTGCCAGATGGCGGCCGAGGCGATGGGTTACCGCTACGAGCAGATGAAGATCGTCGCCGCCGACACCGAGATCACCCCGCTCGACTTCGGCGCCTACGCGAGCCGCCAGACCTACATGTCGGGAGCCGCGGTGAAGCAGGCGGGCGAGGAAGTGAAGCGCCAGATCCTGGAGATGGCCTCGGTCATGCTGGGGCTTCCGGCGGACGATCTGGAGTGCGACGACGGGCAGATCTTCTCCAAGTCCCGCAACGTGAAGAGCCTCAGCTTCGAGGAGGTGGCCAGGAAGCACTTCGTGCTACGCGGACCGCTTCTGGGGCGCGGCTCCTACACCCCGCCCAAACTCGGCGGGAGCTTCAAGGGAGCGGCCGTCGGCACTTCACCCGCATACAGCTTCGGCGCCCAGGTGGGGGAGGTGGCCATCGACGAGGAGACCGGAGAGATCACCGTAGTCGGTATCTGGGACGTGCACGACTGCGGCAAGGTGATCAACCCGCGCCTTTTGCACGGCCAGGTGCACGGCGCCCTCTACATGGGTATGGGGGAGGCGGTCTGGGAAGAGGTTCTCTTCGACGACAAGGGGAGGATCAAGAACGCCGAACTCGCCAACTACCGTCTCTTGACCGCCGTGGACATGCCCCCCATCACCTCCGAAGTGGTGGACAGCTACGAGCCGAGCGGTCCCTGGGGGGTGAAGGAGGTGGGGGAAGGGGCAACCAACCCGACCTTGGGGATGTTCTCCAACGCCATCTTCGACGCCATGGGGGTGCGGGTGAATTCGCTGCCGCTCAGCTACGAGAAGGTGTGGCGCGCCCTGAAGGAAAAGCGCGAGCGTGAGGAGATTGCCAAGCGGGAAGACGCCCAAAGGGGACTGGCTCCGCAGGTGCCTGTCCCCCTTGAGACTGTCCCCCTTGAGAGTGAGGAGCCCGTTTACGCAAACCCGAGCTGAAGAAGGAGGCCTTATGTGGGACTGGGTAGGAAAACTTGAGGAGTTGAGGCGCCGCGACCAGCTGGCGGTGCTGGTCACGGTGACCAAGAACACGGGATCGACCCCCGGCAAGAAGGGGGCGAAGATGATCGTCCTCCCCGACGGGACCTTCTTCGGCACCGTCGGGGGCGGGGTGCCGGAGCACTTCGCCCTGGAGGACGCCAGGAAGTGCTTCGAGCTGATGCAGGGGGCCACCTCCACCGTCCCCTTGGAGCAGCGGGGCGAGTTCCCCGCCTGCGGCGGGACCATGGAGCTCTACCTGGAACTGGTGAACGACAACCCGCGCCTGTACCTCTTCGGCGCGGGGCACATCGCCCAGTCGCTGTGCCAGGTGCTGGACGGTACCCAGTTCCGGGTCCACCTCGTCGACGAAAGAAGCGAGTGGATCAACTCGCCGGCGCTCCCCGCCGGCGTGATCCGGCACCAGGTCCACTACAGCGACTTCATCCGGCAGGCCAACTGGTGCGAGGAGAGGACCTACGCGACCATCCTTACCTACAACGGGGCGGTCGACCAGCAGGTGCTGGCCGAGGTGCTGCCGAAGCCGGCGCGCTTCATCGGCATGGTGGGGAGCAAGTCCAAGTGGGCCAAGATCCAGCAGAACCTGGATGGCCTGGGGCACGACCTCTCCCGGGTGCGCTGCCCGGTGGGGCACGACAACGGCGGCAACTCCCCGCGGGAGATCGCGGTGAGCATTGCCAGCCAGCTTTTCGCTACCAGACATGGCCGCGAATAGCGTAAAGGAGAGGCCGCTGTCGGAGCGGGTGGTGGTGATCCGCGGTGCGGGGGAGCAGGCAAGCGGCATCGCCTGCCGGCTCTATCGGGCCAACTTCCGCCGCATCCTCATGCTGGAGACAGCATCCCCCCTCGCGGTGCGCCGGCTGGTCTCTTTTTGCGAGGCGGTGCACGAGGGGGAGATGACGGTGGAAGGGGTGACGGCGGTGAGGGTCGACCGGGTGGAGGAGGTGGCGGGGATCTGGAGCGCCGGGTGCATCGCGGTCCTCGTCGACCCGGAGGCTGCGAGCCTTACGCAGCTGCAGCCGGACCTTTTCGTGGACGCGACGCTCGCCAAGCGGAACCTGGGGACCTCTGTTAGTGACGCACCCCTGGTGATCGGCTTGGGGCCCGGCTTTACCGCCGGAGTCGACTGCCACCTGGTGGTCGAGACCAACCGCGGCCACGACCTGGGGAGGGTGATCGGAACCGGCCCCGCGGAGCCCAATACCGGCATCCCCGGTGACATCGCGGGCTACACCAGCGAGCGGGTCCTGCGCGCGCCGGTTGCAGGGCGTTTCGAGAGCGACCGGGCGAT
Organism: Citrifermentans bremense R1; assembly: GCF_000426865.1. Classification (GTDB taxonomy): domain Bacteria; phylum Desulfobacterota; class Desulfuromonadia; order Geobacterales; family Geobacteraceae; genus Geomonas; species Geomonas bremensis. Next base: position 313,567 of record NZ_AUGE01000001.1, on the reverse strand, counting down.
AGGGGATCTGGTAGTCGCGGGAGAGCCGGTCGGGCGGGTCGGCGAGGTCGAGGTCCGGGCGGCCATCGACGGTGTCTTGCGCGGGGTGATCAGGCCCGGCGCTTTGGTTAAGTCGGGGCTCAAGATCGGGGACGTCGACCCGCGTTCTAAGAAGGAATACTGCGCCACCGTCTCCGAGAAGGCGAGGGCGCTGGGGGGCGCGGTCCTGGAGGCGCTGCTTGGCTGCTACAACCGGTAGCGGGCTCATCATTCTCCCCCTGGTTCCCAAGCTCCAGCTTGGGGACCCAATGCGGTGCAAAGCTCCAGCTTTGCATCCTGGGAGGCTGGAGCTTCGGACGGGCCTTGCGTTCCCAAGGTGGACCTTGGGAACGAGATAACGTTCCCCCCTTTGCGAAGGGGGGCAGGGGGGATTTGCCTCACGTTGTTTTCGACCAGATATCTTGCGTGCAAGGGAGTTTCTGGCAGCAACGGGCATAGGTAAAGGAGTAGGCATGCAAGGGATAGAAGAGATAGTCTGCTCCGCACCGGGCGGGGTGTTGAGCCTCACCGGGGCGGGGGGGAAGACGAGCCTCATGTTTCATCTGGCCCGCGTTCTGTCTGAGGCTGGGAAAAGGGTGCTGGTCACCACCACTACCAAGATCCTCCCCCCCACTGCCAGGCAGTGTGGCAAGGTGCTGGTTGATGCGGACCCGGAGGTCATCGCGTGGCGGGTCTCCTTGCGCTACGGCAACGAACCGGTCACCGCGGTGTCGCGGCGCGACCCGGAGAAGGGGGACAGGCACCTTGCGGAGCCAGTCCCCTCGGGGAAGCTGATCGGGTTCGCGCCGGAAGCGATTGCCTTCTTCGAGCGTTGCGGCCAGTTCGACTGGATCCTCGTCGAGGCCGACGGCTCGGCCCGGCGCCCGCTAAAGGCGCACGCCCCTCACGAACCGGTAATCCCCTCCTGCAGCACGGTGGTCGTGGCGGTGGCCGGGTTGGAGGTACTGGGGCAGCCGCTTACCGAGGAGTGGGTATTCCGCCACGAACTAGCCGCTCCCCTCATGGGGCTGGCCATCGGCGATACCATCGATGCTGCCGCCATGACCCGCCTCATCGTCCATCCCCGCGGCCTCTTTACCGGCACTCCGCCCGGCGCCCGGCGTTTCCTCTTCCTGAACAAGGCGGACACCCCGCAGCGCCTGGCGTGTGCCGCGGAAGTCGCGGCGGTGGTGAAAAATGAGGCATCTTGCGTTGCCGAAGCGCTCCTCGTGGGGCAGGCCTTGAACGGTGTTACCCTGCACGCCCACTATCCCCTGGAGGCGCCATGAAACGGGTCGCCGGAATAATCCTCGCCGCTGGGGAAGGGCGCCGCATGGGTAGAACCAAGCAACTCCTGCCTTTCAGGGGGAAGAGCATCCTGGAATGGGTGGTGGAGAGCGCGTTGGCCTCGTCGCTGCATCGGGTCGTGGTGGTCGTGGGGCACCAGGCGGAGCGGATGGTCCCCCTTTTGCAGGGTCGCAGCGTGGAACTGGCGCTGAATCCGGAATACCGGCAGGGGCAAAGCTCCTCCCTCAGCTGCGGGCTGCGGCTCCTGGGGGCTGAAACCGACGCCGCCCTGTTTCTCCTGGGGGATCAGCCGCTGATCACTCCGGCGCTGATAGACACCTTGGTCCGCTCCTACCAAGCCTCTCCGGCGCCGATCGTGATGCCCATGTACCGTGGTAAGCGCGGCAACCCGGTGCTCTTCGACCGCGAGACCTTCCCCGCCATCGAGAGGCTCGACGCGGACTGCGGCGCGAGGCCGCTCTTCCAGCAGTATCAGGGGCGCCTGTTGCAGGTCCCGGTAGAAGACGCAGCCATACACTTTGATATAGACACCGCCGCCGATTACCGCCGGCTGCTTGAAACAGAAGCGGCCGGCGAGGCGGGCGCCCAGGCAATCATCAACAGCAGCAGCAGAGAAAGGATCCCGTCATGAATATTGAGACCTACCTCGTTCTCTTCAGTGCCATCCTGACCGTTGCCGTCCTCTACTCCTGCGTCGGCCACGGAGGCGCCTCCGGTTACATCGCTGTGCTGGCGCTTTTCAGCGTGGTGCCGGAGGTTTTCAAGCCCACCGCCTTGCTGCTGAACATAATGGTGGCGTCGGTGGCCGCCTATTCCTTCCGGCGCGCCGGCCATTTCTCCTGGGGGCTCTTCTGGCCCTTCGCCGCCACCTCGATCCCGTTCAGCTTCCTGGGGGGGTACCTGAGCCTGCCGCAGCATCTTTACCGTCCCCTGGTGGGGATGGTCCTCTTGGCCTCGGCGTGCCGGCTCCTGGTCCACAAGGAACCGGATGTGGGCTCGCTGCGCCGTCCGCCGCTTACCGCAGCGCTCCTTTTGGGCGCCGTGCTGGGGCTGCTCTCCGGGCTCACCGGGGTGGGCGGGGGGATCTTCTTGAGTCCGCTATTGATGCTTTTGCGTTGGGGGCGGGCGCGGGAGGTTTCCGGCGTGGCGGCTCTCTTCATCCTGGTCAACTCCTGTGCGGGGCTCCTGGGGCATGCGAGCAGCCTGCAGCTGGTCCCCGGTTTCGCGCCGCTTCTGGCGGTGGCGGCGCTCTTGGGAGGGTGCGTCGGTTCCTTCCTGGGGAGCAGCTTCCTCCCTGTGCGCAGGGTCGTAAAGGCGCTCTCGTTGGTGCTGACGGTGGCAGGGCTCAAGATGCTGCTGGTGTAAAAAACGGGAAATAATCGTCGCGGCGCGGCCCCTGGAGGGGCAGGCATGATTGAGCTTGACCAAATTGGTGTAATATGGTACCGCTATACCAAATTAGCCCGGCCACTCTAACTCAGGGGGACAGGGGGAAGGGGGACAGGCACCTGACGGAGCCAGTCCCCTGCGGCATCCCCCCTCCCGGCCTCCCCCCGCTGGGGGGAGGAGCTATGCAATCGGCTCGCGGATCAAACAGGAAAGGGATCGTTACATGACCGCCTTTTTCCGCACATTCAAACTCCCGCTTGCCCTTTTGCTTATCGTAGGCCTGACCGTCTGCGCCTTCATCACCATCCGCCGCGCCAACAACGAGGTCCGCGCCGAGGCGCGCGCCCGCTTCTTCGAACAGTACAACCGCCAGCAGTACCTCGTCGCCGAACTCACGGCGCACTCCCTCGACGAAATGTTCGCCACCTTCAGCCGCAACCTCGAACTGGTCGCCGGCCTCTTCGACGGCAAAGAGGTCGACCGCGAACAGTCGCAACGGCTCAAGGTGCATCTGGAAAAGATCTACGGCTCGCTGCTCGGTACCCCCGTCATCGACCTGGTCGTCTTCGACAGCAAGGGGGTCGCCGTCGCCATAGAACCGCACGACAATTTCACCTTGGGGCGCAGCTATGCCTGGCGCGACTACTACCGCTGGGTGCGGGATCAGCGGCAGCCGGGGCGGATGTACATCTCGCCCTTCATGCCGTTGGCGGGGGGGCGGAAACGCGGGGTAAAGGAGTTGATCGTAGCTAGAGGGATCTACGGTCCGCGCGGCGAGTTCCACGGCGTGGTCGCCTGCACGCTCGATTTCGACAAGCTGGCCCGAAAGCACGTCCTCTCCGTCAAGATCGGCAAGCACGGCCAGGCCTGGCTCATGGACAGCACCACCAGGACCATCCTGGTCGACCCGAACGGCAGGATCGCGGGGCAGACCTTCGACGAGGCGCTGCGACGCAGATGGCCGCGCCTTTACGAGCTGCTCCTTTCGGCTGAGGACGGCAAACCCGGCAGCGGCTGGTACGAGTTCGAGGATCCGGCCGACCCGCGCCTGAAGGTCAGAAAGCTGGTCAGTTACCACCCGGTGCGCCTGGAAAACCGGCTCTGGACCGTGGGGGTGACCACGCCGGAAAGGGAGGTGGAAGCGCTCCTTTCCTCGTTCCTGCAGCGGCAGGAGGCCATTTCCACCACGCTCCTCGTCACCATAATCGGAGGGGCGGCATTCCTCATCGCGCTGCTTTATCACTGGAACCGCACGCTTACCGCACAGGTCGGCCTGCACACCCGCGCCTTGAGCGAGGCCCATTCGCGCCTGGAGGCGACCTTCGACGAACTGCTGGTCGCCAAGAAGGTGGCCGCCGTCGGGCATCTGGCGCTCGGGCTCGCCCACGAGATCCGCAACCCCCTTTCCGCCATCCAGATGAACATGCAGATGATCCGCAAGAAGATCGAGCCCACCGGGGTCCTCTGCGAGAACTTCTCCATTGCCGACGGGGAAATCCAGCGCCTGAACCGCCTGTTGAAAGACGTTCTGGATTTCGCGCGCCCACGCCCCCTGCGGCTGCAGACGGTCGACCTGGCCGAAATCGTGCGGCGCCTGCTGCAACTGGTCGACCAGCGACTGGCCCAGTACGGCGTTACCCCCACCACCGATATCGAGTCGCCTCTTGAGCTTGTCTGCGACCCCGAGCAAATCCACCAGGTGCTCTTGAACCTGGTGCTGAACGCGATGGAGGCGATGGATGGGGTCGCCGGTGACAGGACCCTCAAGGTCATCGCCTACCGCAAAGAGAGCCAGGCCTACATACTTGTGAGCGATTCCGGTAGGGGAATCGCCCCGGACAAGTGCGAGCAGCTTTTCGATCCCTTTTATACGACCAAGGTCTCCGGGGGAGGGCTCGGGTTGTCCATCCTGCAGACCATCGTCCTTTCCCATGGCGGGTCCGTTTCCGTTACGGGAGGGACCGGCACCGGCGCCACCTTTACCGTCACACTCCCCCTCGCGGGGCCTTCAGGTACTGGAGAAAAAACACCGTGAACACCATTTTGATAGCTGACGACGACATCGCTATCCGGCGCACGCTGGAGCTGCACCTGACCGAAGAGGGTTATTCGGTGGTGACGGCCGCGAACGGTCCCAATGCGGTCGAGGTTGCGCTGGAGAAGGAAATCGACCTGATGCTCCTCGATCTCAGGCTCTCGGGGATGGACGGTTTCGAGGTGCTGGGGCAGGTAAAGGAGCGCCGGCCCGAGCTTCCCGTCGTGATGATCACGGCGTACGACGACATGCAGACCGCCATCGAGGCGATACGCCTGGGCGCCATCGATCATTTGGGTAAGCCGGTCGACCTCGATCACCTGGACCAGGTCATCGCCAAGATCTTCGACATGAGCGCCCTGGCACGCAAGGGGGTCACCTTCTGCGACTCGGCTGATCCCCCTTTCGAGCAGAACATCATGGTCGGCCGCTCGCGCAGCATGAAGGAGGTCTACAAGACCATCGGCGCCGTGGCAGACTCGCGTGCCACCGTGCTGATCCAGGGGGAGAGCGGGACGGGGAAGGAGATGGTGGCGCGAGCGCTTCATTTCAACAGCTCTTTCAGAAACCGCCCCTTCATCGCGGTTGCCTGCGCCTCGCTCGCGCCGTCGCTTCTGGAGAGCGAGCTTTTCGGACACGAGCGTGGCGCCTTCACCGGAGCCCACCGGACCAAGCCGGGGAAGTTCGAACTGGCGCAGGGGGGGACGCTCTTTCTCGACGAGATCTCGGAGACGAGCCCGGAGATCCAGGTGAAGCTTCTGCGCTTTCTCCAGGAGAGGGAATTCGAACGAGTGGGGGGAGTGGAAACCCTGAAGGCGGACGTGCGGGTCATCGCCGCGAGCAACAAGGAACTCTCCGCGCTCGCCAATGCGGGGGAGTTCCGCAAGGACCTCTATTACCGCCTGAACGTGGTGACCCTTTTCCTTCCGCCTTTGCGCGAGCGCAGGGACGACATCCTGCTCCTGGTCAAGTTCTTCCTGGGGAAGATGCGCGAGGAGACCGGCAAGAGCGTGGAGCTCGTCACCCAGGAAACGCTGACCATGCTCCAGGAGCACTCCTGGCCGGGGAACGTGCGCGAGCTGGAGAACACCATCCGGCGCGCCGTGCTCCTCTCCCACGGCAACATCCTGCTTCCGGAATCCCTGCACCTGGAAGGAGAGAAGGAGCAGGAGCGGCTGGCGCTGACGATCAGGCCGTTGCACGAGGTCGAGCGCGAGCATATCGAGAACGTGCTGATCTATACGGGGTACGAGAAGAAGAGGGCCGCCGAGATTCTAGGCATCTCTCGGCCGACGCTGGATAGGAGGCTCAAGGAGTACGGGCTGGAGTAAACGAAGGGGGACAGGCACCTTGCGGAGCCAGTCCCCCTGGTTTCCACTCCCTCGACTGGAGGGGGGACCTTTTCAGTCTATTGCTACTTCGCCATCGCCTCAAGCCCAGGTGAGGCGCCGGCGGGAGCCGCCGCCTCGGCGGTCGCCGGCTCCCTCACCTTGCGCACGAGCGGCCACTTGTCGAAGAAGGTGTTCAGGAAAAGAAGCGTCATCAAAAGCGCGAACTGCCCGGCCAGAACCCCCAGCGGCGGGACCCCCAGCCCCAGGTCGTTGGCGCCGTAGGGGATCAGCTTGAAGGTCTTGATCCAGATAACGCCGTAGATGGTGCCGCCGCCGAACCAGATGGCGATGCGGCTGCAGACCCTGGCGGCGGTGTTCGGTACCAGCGCCGCGTTCGGGTAATCGTCGAACAGGTGATGCCAGGCCAGCATGAAGACGATCACCGAGAGCTCAAGCGCCGCCGCCACCACGTCCAGGGGCGCACCCGGCAGCAGGTTGAGCGGGGCCACGACGGCCTTGATCGCGGCAGGCATGATAGAGCCGGCGGCAAGGGCGATGGCGAAACCTATCAGCCCCATGAACGGTTGCTTCTTGGCGAAGAGCCGCATCGGGTACAGCTCGGCCCCTTCGACCGGCATGATGGCGAAGATCACGAAGGCCTGGCAGAAGGCTGCAAAGGCGGGCCAGCTGCCGAAGGGTGCGGTGACGATCTGGTGCTCGCCGATAGCAAGCTTCATGAAGCTGGGAACGATCAGCGCCATCCAGACGATCCAGGTCACCGCGGTCCCCATGGCCAGCGCTCCGAAGCCGTCCACAGGCTTCTCGGCCTTGCCGGCGAAGGGCCATTTCTGCAGCAGCGAAACCATGGGTATCTGGGCGATGATCACGGCGAGCGCATAGAAGTTGGACGCCTCCCACGCCTCGAAGGCGAGATGCACCTCCTCGAGGGACTGCGGGGTGAACATGATGGCGAGGCTGAAGGGGCGCCACCAGATCCCCAGGAAGCTGATGAGTGCCAGGAAGGCGGCTGCGCCGACGCACCAGGCGACCAGGGTGTAGTAGATGCCGGCCCAGGGCTGCTTCGTGGTGAGGGCGGTCTTGCCGTAGTTGCCAAGGACGATGGTGAACCAGATCCATGTGTTGATGACCATCCAGAAGAAGGTCCCGCGGGCAACCGCGCCGACGAGGTTGCCCGCGGATTTTGGATCCGCCGCGGCGAGACCCGGGCCTGCCAGGGCCGTATAGAGGGACTTGACGGTCAGCGACCAGGCGGGCCAGATGACGGCGGCGACGGCAAAACTGAGAGCCAGGGCTGCGCAGCCGGTAGCCAGCTGCCCTTTGAACAACCTCTTGGTGGTCTCCTGCTCCATGTTGAACCTCCTATTATTCGGATGAAGGGGATAAGAAATTTTCTTCTCCCAGCTCTCCTCCCCCCGGAGGGGGAGGGGACTTTTCTAGAAGAAGTAGAAAGCCGAGAACCGGTACACGTCCGCCGCGCCCTGGTCGGAGCTGCCGGGGGTGTTGTTGCCGTACTTGGTCTCAAGCTTCTGGTACTCGGCCGCGAGTCTTATGGCGGCGTTGATGTCGTAGCTTACGTTGGCGAACACCTGCGAGCTCGACTGCTGGTAATTCGCTACCCCGGCGTAGCTCGCCTGGTCGTACGCGGCTCTCTTGCCGTAGCCTGCGGTGAGCCCCAGATTCTGGGTCGGGTAGAACATCCCCTGGGCGAAGAGGCCGTACCCCTTGGCGCCGGTCCGGTCGTTGCTCGGCCCGACGAGGGAGGTGGCGGTCGCGTAGTTGAAGGACATGTTGCTGGCCTGATAGGCCTGCCCCTCGAAGCTCGCCGTCATGGCGCGGCTCTTGCCGTCCTTGGAGGCGAGGACGGGAACGAAGGTGTAGAAACCGTAGCCCCAGGAAGCGAGCTCCTTGCCGGTCGGCCCCGCGCTTTCGGTACCGTACAGGCCGAAGAAGCCGGCCTGCAGCGAGTTCATGGACAGTCCCCACAAACCGGGGGCGACACCCAGCGCCTTGGATACCAGCACCGCCTGCCCGGCGACATTGACCGCGCTCCCCCAGGTGTCGGTGGCCGAGCCGTTCTGCTGGTTCGTGTCCTGAACCGGGTTCTGGAGCGAGAGGCTCAGTTTCATGGTCTCGTCTTTTGTCAGCGGCACCTTCTGGGTGACCCTTATCTGGGCCACGCGCGGCTGTTGCGGATTCCCGGCCGTGGCGCCCAGGCCGAAGTCGAGCGTCGAGGAGTTGGCCATCCCGAAGTTGTCCCAGTACTGGCCGAAGAGGAGTTGTGTGTTCTCCCAGTCCATGGTGCCGTAGGCATGGCGCATCCTCATGTTGGCGGACTCGTTGCTGCCGCCGGAGCCGTAAAAGTCGGTCTCGATCACCGCGCCGGTCTTAGCCCCCTTGAAGGTGGGGCCGGCGACCTTGAACCACAGGCGCGACTGGCGCGCGGTGAAGATAGACTGGTCCTGCTGGTCCGCAACAGACCCTTTCTTGGGAATGCCGTTCGGCTGCAGGGTCGCGAGGGCGCCGTTACTGCCGAGGTTCACCGAGTTGTAGACGTAGTCCAGCTTGACGAAACCGCCCAGGGAGAGCTTGAACTTGCTGGTGACCGGCGAGGACATCTTCCCGTAGAGGCCAGGGGCCACTTCGCACGCCGGGTCAAAGTCGCAGTTGTAGGGTTCGGGAGCGTTGGGGGCGACTTCCTGGGCCGACGCGGTGGTTGCGAGCAGCGAGGCGGCGAGAATGAGAGATACCTTTTTGAGCATTGAAACCCTCCTTTTTATTGCAATGCAGTGGGTGGGAGCCGGAATCAGGCGGCCTGCTGCTGCACAAGCATGTTGCGCAGCTCGAAGCGTTTGATCTTGCCGGTGGCGGTCTTGGGCAGCTCGTCCATGAACTTTATCCAGCGGGGGTACTTGTAGAGCGCCAGGGATTTTTTCACGTATTGCTTCAGCTCCTCCTCCATGGACTCCGTGGGTTGGGGTTGGTTCAGTACCACGAACGCCATCGGCTTGATCAGGTTGTCCTCGTCGGGCGCCCCGATGACCGCGCATTCCAGTACGGCGGGATGCTCGATCAGGCAGGCCTCGACCTCGTTGGGGGAGACCCAGATGCCCCCCACCTTCAGCATGTCGTCGGAGCGGCCGGCGCAGTGGAAAAAGCCCTTCTCGTCGCAGACGTACTTGTCGCCGGTGTTGAGCCACTGCCCCATCATGGTCTCGGTGCTCTTGCCGTGCTTGTTCCAGTAGAAGGCGGCGGCGCTGTCCCCCTTGACCAGCAGCGTGCCGATCTCTCCGGCGGGGAGGTCGTGCATGTCCTCGCCGACGATGCGCGCCTCGTACCCCGGCACCACCTTTCCCGAACTGCCGGGGGCGATTTCGCCCGGCCTGTTGGAGATGAAGATGTGCGCCATCTCCGTGGAGCCGATGCCGTCGAGGATGTCCAGCTGGAAACGCGCCTTGAAGCGGTGCAGGTAGGCGGGGGGAAGCGCTTCCCCGGCCGAGACGCAGAGTCGCACTCCGCCCATGGCGCCTTCTTCTTCAAGCATCTGCCCGTAGAGGGTCGGCACGCCGAAGAAGAGGGTGGGGCGGTGGCGGCGCACCGTGGCGTAGACGTCCGCCGGGGTCGGCCGCGAAGGGAGGTAGACGGCGGTTGCGCCCACGCAGAAGGGGAAGTAGATCCCGTTGCCGAGGCCGTAGGCGAAGAAGAGTTTCGCCGCCGAGAAGAAGACGTCGTCCTCTTTGATGTCGAGCACCTTCTGCCCGTAGGTCTTCGCCGCGTACACCATGTCGTGCTGCAGGTGCACGGTCCCCTTGGGGGAGCCGGTGGAGCCGGAGCTGTAGAGCCAGAAGCAGGCGTCGTCGCGGCAGGTGGGGGCGGTCTCCAGCTGGTCGCTTTGGGCTGCCATAAGCTCCGCGAGGCTCAGGCAGCTCCCGGCGGCGGGGCCGTTGGCGACCACGATGTGCTTTAGAAACTGCAGGTTCTCGCTGATGGGGATGATCTGCTCCAAGAGCGGCCACTCGACCACCAAGACCCGGGCGCGCGAATCGTTCAGGTAGAACTGGAAGTCCTGGGAGCGGTTCATGGTGTTGAGGCAGACCGGGACCGCGCCGATCTTGATGGCGCCGAAGAACGCCTGCGGGTACACCTCTGTGTCGTGCAAAAGGAGCGCTACCCGCTCCTCCATCCGGACCTCCAGCCCTTTGAGCAGGTTCCCTATGCGGTTCATCCCAGACTGCATCTGGCTGTAGGTTAAGGAGCGCTCCTCGCAGAAGACGGCGATCTTTTCGCCGCGCCCCTCGCGGATGTTGCGGTCCACAAAGAAATCCGCGGCGTTGAATGTCTCGGGCAGATTCAGGTTGTAGGGCATGGGAAACCTCCTTGTTATGGCTGCGTGGGAATTATTTTGAAAAAGTAAAATAATGTTTTGCATGTCGCAGGCCAAAGAGGTGTAATGGTTTAATAAAATGAAATTTAGCTTGTAAGCTGCTGAAAATATGTAATCATGGTTTTGGCTGAAGTTTGTAACACCGTTGAAATCTGATGTTATTGGGGAAGCTTCGTGTAACGTTTTGAGGGGCCGTGTAAAAATCTGAAGGTGTGGCGGGACGCTGGAAACGGCGGGAGAGGGGGCAGGCGATGAACGAAGAACTTATGCAGTTGTATCGGGACCGGCTGACCACCGCGGACGAGGCGGTACGTCATCTCCAGTCGGGGTGGCGCGTCTTCCTCGGGTCGGGGTGCGCGGTACCGGGGGAGCTCGTCGCCGCGCTGGCCCGGCAGGCCGACCGGTTCCACGACGTGGAACTGATCCAGCTCCTCACCTTCGGTACCGGGCAGTACCTGGACGGCAAGGATGCCGGAAGGCTGCGGCACAACTCCTTTTTCATCAGTGAAAATATCCGCCAGGCGGTGTGCGACGGCCGCGCCGACTACACCCCCATCTTCCTGAGCGAGATCCCGGAACTGATCCGGTCGGGCCAGAGGGGGAACCAGGCGGCGCTGTTGCAGGTGTCGCCCCCGGACCGACACGGTTACTGCAGCATGGGGGTCAACGTGGACATCCAGCGGGCGGCGCTCGACCGGGCAAAGCTGGTGATCGCCGAGGTGAACCCGCGGATGCCGCGCACCTGCGGTGACAGCTACGTGCACCTAAGCCGCCTGGATCTGCTGGTGGAGACGGACCATCCGATTCTCGTCTCCGAGGCGAAGGCCCCCGACGAGGTGGAGCAGCAGATCGGGTACCACATCTCGCGGCTGGTGGAAAACGGGAGCTGCCTGCAGATGGGGATCGGCACCATACCGAGCACCGTGCTGCAATTCATAGCGGACAAGCGCGATCTGGGGATCCACAGCGAGATGTTCAGCGACGCCTTGATCCCTTTGATCGAGGGGGGGAACGTCACCAACCGGCTGAAGCGGGTGCATCCGGGGAAGACGGTGGCGAGCTTCGTCATCGGCAGCCGCAAGCTGTACGACTTCGTCGACGGCAACGTCGGCGTCGAGTTCCACCCCTCCGATTTCGTCAACGACCCCAGGGTCATCTCCATGAACGACAAGGTGGTGGCGATAAACTCGGCGCTGCAGGTCGACCTTACCGGGCAGATCTGCGCCGACAGCATCGGATACCAGTTCTACAGCGGCATCGGCGGCCAGGTTGACTTCGCGCGCGGCGCGGCCATGAGCCGGGGCGGAAAACCGATCATCGCCGTTCGCAGCACGGCCCGGGACGGGAGCATCAGCCGCATCGTGCACCGGATCGACGACGGCGCCGGCGTGGTCACGAGCCGCGGCGACGCCCATTACGTGGTCTCCGAGTACGGCATCGCCTACCTGCACGGCAAGACCATAAGGGAGCGCGCCTTGGCGCTTATCTCCATCGCCCACCCGGAGTACCGCCGGGAGTTGCTCGATTTCGTCAAGAAGAAGCATTACGTCTACGAGGACGAGCAGGTGTGGCGGCAGGCGCTGGACAAGTACCCGAGAAATCTGGAGGAGGATAGGTCCTTCGGAGGAATGACGATGCAGGTGAGGCCCCTGAAGGCGACCGACGAGCGGACGCTGCAGGAGTTCTTCTACAGCCTCGACGCGGAGACGGTCTACCACCGCTTCTTTGGGCCGAAGCTCCAGATGGCGCACCTGGAAGCGGCAAAGCAGGTCTGCGTCGACTATAGCGGCCGCATGGCGCTGGCAGCCTTCCGGCACGAGGACCAGGCCGAATGCATGGTGGCGGTGGCGCGCTACGAGGTGAACCCGCGCACTAACATGGCGGAGACGGCGGTGGTGGTGCACCAGGATTACCGCAGGAAAGGGCTCGCCGGCTACCTGCTGCGCCAGATGGAGCGCCACGCCAAAGAGCAGGGGATCGAGGGTTTCTGCGCCGAGATCCTCCCCGAGAACGCCGCGATGCTGCGTTACCACAGAGGCCTTGGGCACACCCTGGTGCATTCCCCGGAGACCGAGACCTATCATGTGGAATATCGTTTCTGAAGCTTCCTTTTAGGATGCAAAGCTGGAGCTTTGCACGCATTGGGTTCCCAAACTGGAGCTTGGGAACCAGGAATTTGCCCGCTTCATCCTGCGTCGGCGCTTCCACACGCCGCTTACCCCCTCGCTTTTCCCCTCCTGGCCCCCTCACAGGCCGCTTGCCCACGCTTTTCCCCTCCTCTCCCCCGGTTTTCATTCCTCACAAAAACTGTTTTATTTTTCCTTTCCTGAAAAGATATCCCCTTGACAGCTAAATAAGCATTGTGGTACTTATTTACCATAACAGGATTTGCCACCGGAAACGATTCGATAAAAAACCACTTTAAGCAAGGAGGAAGCTTTATGTCCAAGTCAGCGTATCGCTGGTCCATGACCGCCGTCGGTGAACCGATGCAAAAGGGTGAATTCGCCCCTACGCCGGGCGCGGGAGAAGTCGTCGTCGAGGTCGCCGGCTGCGGCGTCTGCCACACCGACCTTGGTTTCTATTACAGCGGCGTCCGCTTCAACCACCCGGCCCCGCTCACCCTCGGGCACGAGATCAGCGGCCGCGTAGTCGCTGCAGGCGAGGGGGCCGGCCAGTGGGTCGGCAAGGCGGTGCTGATTCCGGCGGTCATCCCCTGCGGCGAGTGCGACCTCTGCCTTTCCAGCCACGGCACCATCTGCCGCGCGCAGCAGATGCCGGGCAACGACATCCATGGCGGCTTCGCCTCGCACATCGTCGTTCCGGCTAAGACCCTTTGCCCGGTCGACGAGAAGCGCCTCGCCGCGGCAGGGCTTGAGCTTGCCGACATCTCGGTCGTGGCCGACGCGGTGACCACACCTTACCAGGCGGCGGTACAGGCCGAGGTCCAGCCGGGCGACGTCGCCATCGTGATCGGCGTGGGCGGGGTAGGCGGCTACGCGGTGCAGGTGGCCAATGCTCTCGGCGCCACCGTCATCGCCATCGACGTGGACCCGGTGAAGCTTGAAAACGTCGGCAAGCACGGCGCGGCCCTCACCCTCAACTCCCGCGAGATCGCCGGCAAGGAACTGAAGAAGGCGATCAACGATTTCGTGAAGACAAAGGGGTTGAAGCAGACCTGCTGGAAGATATTTGAGTGCTCCGGCAGCACCCCCGGCCAGGAGACCGCCTTCAGCCTCCTTACCTACGGGGCCACCCTCTCCGTCGTCGGCTTCACCATGGACAAGATCGAGCTGCGCCTCTCCAACCTGATGGCGTTCCACGCCAGGGCCCTTGGTAACTGGGGCTGCCTGACCGAACTATATCCGGCGGCACTCGACCTAGTGCTCGACGGCAAGGTCGCCCTGACGCCGTTCATCGAGAAGCACCCCCTGGACAGCATCAACCAGGTGTTTGCCTCCGCACATGCTCACAAGCTCACCAGGCGCGCCATCTTAGTGCCGGGCCTTTCCTAGGAGGACGCAATGAGCCAAGCAGCTACCCAAGCCCAGCAAACCGCCGCAGCTGATTCGCCGCTCAAGGTGTCGCTTGAGCGCGACGGCCGCCTTTTGAAACTGACCCTGGCCCGTCCCAAGGCCAACATCGTCGACGCGGCCATGATCGGGGCGCTCCTGCAGGCGCTGGACCAGCACCTGAAAGAACCCCACCTGAGGGGGGTGCTCCTCACCGCGGAGGGGCCGCATTTCAGCTTCGGCGCCAGCGTGGACGAGCATATGCCCGACTCCTGCGCCCAGATGCTGAAGTCGCTGCACGCGCTGGTGCTGAAGCTCGTCGAAAGCCCGGTCCCGGTGCTGGTCGCGGTGCGCGGCCAATGCCTCGGTGGCGGCCTCGAGGTCGTTGCCGCCTGCAACCTGATCTTCGCAGCACCCAACGCGCAGCTGGGGCAGCCTGAGATAAAGCTGGCCGTCTTCGCCCCGGCCGCCTCGTGCCTCTTACCTGAGCGGATCGGACAGGCCCAGGCGGAGGACCTCCTCTTCTCGGGACGCAGCGTGAGCGCGGAGGAGGCGCATCTCATGGGGCTCGTATCGGTGATCGCCGAGGACCCGGACCAGGCGGCACTGGAGTACTTCGACAAGCACCTCGCCCCGGTCTCCGCCAGCACCCTGCGTTACGCGGTGCGCGCGGCCCGGCAGGACACGGCTCTTCGTATCAGGGCCAAGATCTCCTTCGTCGAGAAGCTCTACCTCGACGAGATGATGAAGACTCACGACTCGGTGGAAGGTCTCACCGCCTTCATCGAAAAGCGGCAGCCCACCTGGCAGGACCGCTAGTCTCACGAACTCGTCTCCCGACCCCGGGAGTAAGGGGGGCTGCCGTTTTGTCACCTGCGCGGCAGCCCCCCAGAGTCCAACCTTTAGATTAAACAGGGGGACACATGAGCAGCTTTCTCAACTTCAACGGACGCACCGCGGTGGTCACCGGCGGCGCGCGCGGCCTGGGCCTTGCCATCACCCGCGCGCTTTTAAGGCACGGGGCCCGCGTGCACGTCTTCGACGTGGCGCCGGGCGAGGGGGCGGAGGACTACCAGTTCCACAAGGTGGACATCACCGACCCGGCGAGCGTGGCTGCCGCGGTCGCCGCCATTCCTGAGCCGGTGACCCTCCTGGTGAACAACGCGGGGATCACCCGCGACCGCAGCGTCTTCAAGATGTCCGACGACGAGTGGAGCTCCGTCTTGGGCGTGAACCTCACCGGCGCCTTCAACATGGCGCGGGCTCTCGCCCCCGGGATGAGGGACGCAGGCTACGGTCGCATCGTCAACATCACCTCGATAAACGGCATCCGCGGCAAGTTCGGCCAGGCCAACTACTCCGCCTCCAAGGCCGGGTTGATCGGGCTCACCAAGACGCTCGCCCGCGAGCTGGGACCCAAAGGGGTAACGGTGAATGCGGTGGCGCCGGGTATGGTCCTGACCGAGATGGCGCTGGCGCTTCCAGAGGAG
The DNA here is from genome assembly GCF_000426865.1 of Citrifermentans bremense R1. Taxonomy (GTDB): domain Bacteria; phylum Desulfobacterota; class Desulfuromonadia; order Geobacterales; family Geobacteraceae; genus Geomonas; species Geomonas bremensis. Next base: position 298,082 of record NZ_AUGE01000001.1, on the reverse strand, counting down.
ATCCTGGACCGGGCCAGAAACGAGTGCCTGCTCCCGGAGCTCGCCAAACCCGAGGACATCGCCAACGCGGTCACCTTCCTTCTCTCCGATGCGGCGGGGAAGATCACCGGCGAGGTGATCCGGGTCGATTCCGGCCAGTACATCTGACGAAAAAGTAGCCTGTCCCCCTTTACGGGGCACGGCCGAAATATGGAGGTTGCAATGCGAGAAGCGGTTATCGTCGATGCGGTGCGGACGCCGGTGGGGAAATTCGGAGGCGCGCTGAAGGACGTCCGCCCGGACGACCTGGCGGCACTATGCATCACGGAGCTGGTGCAGCGGAACAAGCTCGACCCCGGGCTCATCGAGGACGTGGTGCTTGGCTGCACCAACCAGGCAGGGGAGGACAACCGCAACGTGGCGCGCATGGCGGCGCTCCTGGCGGGACTCCCGCACTCGGTGGCGGGGCACACCATCAACCGCCTCTGCGGCTCGGGGTTGAACGCCATCAACAGCGCGGTCCAGGCCATCAAGGTGGGGGAGGGAAAGATCTTCATCGCCGGGGGGACCGAGTCCATGACCCGTGCACCCTTCGTCTTCGCCAAGGCCGATTCCCCCTTCTCGCGTGACATCAAGGTGTTCGATTCCACCATCGGGTGGCGCTTCACCAACCCCCGGATGACCGAGCCCTACGCCAAGGAGGGGATGGGGGACACCGCCGAGAACGTGGCGCGCAGCTACGGCATCACCCGCGAGCAGCAGGACGAGTTCGCGCTGGCGACCCAGAGGAAATGGGGCGAGGCCCAGGCCGCGGGGAAGTTCGAGGACGAGCTGGTTCCGGTCGTCATCCCGCAGAAGAAGGGGGACCCGAAGGTCGTGGACCGGGACGAGTTCCCGCGCCCGGACGTGACGCTGGAGCAGCTCGCCAAACTTTCCCCCGCCTTCAAGAAGGACGGCAGCGTCACCGCGGGTAATTCCAGCGGCATCAACGACGGCGCCGCCGCCGTGCTCCTCATGGAAGGGGAGCTTGCCAGAGAGCTCGGCTACCGGCCGCTCGCGCGCGTTCTCTCCAGCGCCGTCGCCGGCTGCGACCCCTCGTTCATGGGGCTTGGCCCGGTTCCGGCCATCAGGAAGGCCCTGGAACGGGCGGGGCTGACCATCGGCGACATCGACCTCTTCGAACTGAACGAGGCCTTCGCGGCGCAGGCCATACCCTGCATGAGCGAGCTGGGGATCGACCCGGCCAAGGTGAACGTGAACGGGGGCTCCATCGCCATCGGCCATCCTCTCGGCTCGACCGGCGCACGCATCACCGCGACGCTCGTGCACGAGATGCGGCGGCGCAACGCCCGCTACGGCGTGATCTCGCTCTGCATAGGCCTTGGGCAGGGGATCGCCACCGTGGTGGAACGGGTCTGAAACGGATGTAAGGGGGAGAAACCATGCCGGCCACCGAAGAGAAACCCCTCAGGATCGATTTCCACGTGCACCTCGCCACGTACGACGGTTTCCTGCACCCGTGGGTGGTGGATTGGATGCGGATTGCCCACCCCGTGGGGTACGAGGAGTACGTGGCCCGCTACAGCGATCCGGGCGCCTTCGAGGCGCTGCTTCAAGAGGAAGGGGTCGACTACGCCTGCATCCTCGCCGAGCTGACCCCCGTCACCACCGGCATCTGCAGCAACGACTCGGTGCGCGATTTCTGCCGCGGCAGGAGGAGTCTGATCCCTTTTTGCGACATAAACCCCTATCTGCATACCGACCTTGCCGCGGAGCTGCGCCGCAAGGTCGAAAGCGAAGGGTTCAGGGGCATAAAGCTCTACCCAAGCTACCAGCACTACTACCTGAACGACCCGAGGATGTACCCCCTGTACCGGGCTGCTGAGGAACTCGGCATCCCCGTACTGATCCATACCGGTTCCTCGGTCTTCAAGGGAACCAGGCTGAAATACGCCAACCCCCTGCACCTGGATGACGTGGCCGTCGACTTCCCCTCGTTGAACCTGGTCATGGCCCATTCGGGGCGCGGTTTCTGGTATGACCGCGCCTTCTTCTTATCCAAGCTGCATCCAAACGTCTACATGGAGCTTTCGGGGCTTCCCCCCGCGAAGCTCATGACCTACTTCCCCGAACTGGCGCGCAACACGGAAAAAACCATTTTCGGCAGCGACTGGCCCGGCATGCCGCGCATCCGGCAAAACATGGACGCCATAGCAGGGCTGCCCCTGCCGCCGGAAGGTGTTGCGGCGATACTGGGCGGCAACGCGGCAAGGCTTTTGAACCTGGGGTGACGCCGCCTCGCGGCAAAGGAGGAGATCGTGTCACTCATCGACGCTTACGGCAGACGCATCAATTACCTCCGGCTCTCCGTGACCGACCGTTGCAACCTCCGCTGCAGCTACTGCATGCCGGCCCAGGGGGTGAAGCTCCTTCCCCAGGGCCGAGTGCTCTCCTACGAGGAGCTCCTGCGGGTCGCGAAGCAAGCGGTCGCCGTCGGGATCGAGAAGATCCGGGTGACCGGCGGCGAGCCCCTGGTGAGAAAGGGGATCATCCCCTTCCTTAAGCGGCTGGCGCTGATACCGGGGCTTGAAGAGCTGGTTTTGACCACCAACGGCACGCTCCTGCAGGGAATGGCCCGGGAGCTGAAGAATGCCGGCGTGCAGCGGCTGAACATCAGCCTCGACTCCCTCAATCCGGAGACCTTCGCCCGGATCACCCGCGGCGGCGACCTGAAGGCGGCGCTCGGGGGGATTGAGGCGGCAGAGCGGGCCGGTTTCCCGCCGCACAAGATAAACGTGGTGCTGATGCGCGGGGTGAACGACCACGAGATCCTCGATTTCGTGCGGCTCACCCTGGAGCGCCCCTACGCGGTGAGGTTCATCGAGTACATGCCCACCTGCCAGGCGGCCGACTGGCGCTCTCTCTGCATTTCGGGGAGCGAGGTGCTGGAGCGGATCGCGGAGCGTTTCCTGATCGAGAAGCTGGAGCAAAACGAGCGCTCGGGACCGGCCAAGAACTTCAGGGTCCAGGGTGCTGTCGGCTCGCTCGGGGTCATCACCCCGATGACCGGCCACTTCTGCGACGCCTGCAACCGGCTCAGGGTGACCGCCACCGGCGTGGCCAAGGGGTGCCTGTTGTCCGGGAAAGGGGTGGATCTGAGACCGCTTCTGGCCTCGGGCGACGACGCCTCGCTGCGTGACGGGATCCGCCGCATCGTCCACGACAAGCCAGGCCGGCACCGGTTCGACGAGGAAGCCGGCTCCGTAGCGCCCTTCGTCATGGCGGGGGTAGGGGGATAGGATGGCTTCTGTTTATCGCTACGAAAAAGGGGCTGTTACCGCAGCCGAGCGGGAGGTGGTGGCCGAGGTCCCCGTGGTCCTGCATGTGAACGGCAGGGAGCTTGCCACCCTGATCGCCTCCCCCCACGAGCTCCGTTTCCTGGTTGCCGGGTTTCTCAGGCTGCAGGGGCTCGTGGACCGGGTCGAGGATTTCAACGCACTCTCGGTCTGCGACGATCACGGCATCGCCAGCGCCCAGGTCAAGAAGGAGCTCCCGGAAAAGCTGAAGCCCGTCCTTACCTCCGGCTGCGGCACCGGCATCAGTTTCTCCATCCCCAGGGTCGATGCCGCGCAGAGCGCCGCAGAATCCGGTAAAACCTACACCCCCGCCGCCGTCTTCTCCATGATGGACGGGCTGGCCCGGAAGGCGCAGGGGTACCAGACCCACGGCGGCATGCACTCGGCCGCGGTAGGCGATGGCGACGTCCTGCTCTATTCGGAGGATCTCGGGCGCCACAACACCATCGACCGCATCGCCGGAGAAGCGCTTTTAAAGGGGATCGACCTCTCCGGGATGATGCTGGTCACCTCTGGTCGCGTCTCCACCGAACTGGTCGCCAAGGCGGCTCTTTTGGGGATCGCGGTGGTAGCCTCGCGCACTTCACCCACCGGGACCGCCGTGAAAATGGCCGAGGAAGCGGGGATCACCATGATCGGCTACGTGCGGGCGGACCGCTTCGATGTCTACAGCCATCCGGAACGGCTCGAACTTGCCGGCGCAGGTAGCTGACCCCGCCGGTGTCGTAACGTGTTGACGGAAACAGTGGAACTCGTGTATACAAAAGGCTCTTAATGGCATCAAGGTCAGATCGTTTCCAGCGCTCCCCCTCCGTCGACGGGCCCGCGCGCCGTAGCGCTTCGTTCCGCGAAGGAGTGAGGGGCAGGGGAGTGTACGGGGACAGGCACCTTGCGGAGCCAGTCCCCTGGGTCAGGGAAGGAAGAAAGAGAAGGCGCTTATGGTGCAGTTCGCTGACATAACGGGGATGGAAGGGACTACCGGCTGCGGTGACGCTTCGGGCATCGTGAGGCTGGACGCCGATCTCGGCATCACCTACCTCGACGCGGCCGCCGCTGACCTGATAGGGATCCCTGCGGAGAGCCTTTTGGGGCGCGGGCTCGACGAGGTGGCGGATCTCTCCGAGCTCAGCACCCTGATGAGAAGCGGCACCGTCTTCAACAACCAGGTGCTGCAGGTGGGGAAGAGGCGCCTGGTCTGCGACTTTCTCCCGACCATGGAGTCGGACCAGCTGGTGGGGGGGATTTTGTCCGTCCTGCGGCTCCTTCCGGAACAACTCCCCGATCCCTCCATCGATTTGAGAGCCCTGTTGCAGTCGGGAAGCGCCTCCCTCGATCTCAACTACGACGGCATCGTCATTGTGGACCGGGAAGGGCTGGTGGTCATGGTGAATCAGGCCTTCGCCGACATCCTCGACACCACCCCCAACGCCATCATCGGCAAGCACGTCAGCGACGCCTACCCCAATTCCCAGTCCTCGAAGCTGCCGGCGGTCATGGAAACCGCCACCCCCCAGATCGGCATCACCCACTATCTGAACGGCAAGCAGGTCTATGCCTCGCTCTATCCCATCATCAAGGACGGCCAGGTGATCGGGGGGGCAGGCAAGATCCTGTTCAAGGACATCCGCGAGATCACGCTGATCGCCAACCGGCTGCAGGGCGCCTCCGAGACGCGCGCGGCGGCCGGAAACGTGGCGCGCAAGGAATCGATGTCGCGCTACGACGTGAACAGCATCGTCGGGCAGAGCAAGCAGATGCAGGACCTGAAAGAGTCCCTGCTGCGGGTGGCTTCCAAGAACTCGAACATCCTCCTCCTGGGGGAGAGCGGGACCGGGAAGGAGCTTTTCGCCCACGCCATCCACGCCGCCAGCAACCGCCGCTACGCCCAGTTCGTCAAGGTCAACTGCGCCGCCATTCCGGAACATCTGCTGGAAAGCGAGCTCTTCGGCTATGCCGAGGGGGCCTTCACCGGTGCGAGGAAAGGGGGACAGCTGGGGAAATTCGAGCAGGCGCATCTGGGGACCATCTTCCTGGACGAGATAGGCGACATGCCGCTGTACATGCAGGCGAAGATGCTGCGGGTTCTGCAGGAGAGGGAGCTGACACCTCTGGGGAGCAACGCGCCCAAGACGGTCGACGTGAGGGTGGTCGCCGCCACCAACAGCAACCTCGAGGCCCTGGTGCGGGAGGGGAAGTTCCGGCAGGACCTCTACTATCGCCTCAAGGTGGTGACGCTCTGCATCCCTGCGCTCAGGGAGCGCAAGGAGGACATCCGCGCCCTCAGCATAAATTTCATCCAGCAGTTCAACGAGGAGTTCGGGCTGGAGGTCCAGGGGCTGAGCCTGGAGGCCCGCGACGTGGTCATGCACTACGACTGGCCGGGGAACGTGAGGGAGCTGCGCAACGTGATCGAGAGCGCCTTCAACGTGGTGAGCGGTCCGCTCATCCTCAAGGAGCACCTCCCGGACCAACTCTCCAGGATGCTCCGTGACGGCAGCTCCGGCATCCCGCATGACATCGGCCCCTACCTGCGCGCGAGGCTTGGGAGCAAGTCCCTTCCGGCCATCGTCGAGGAGTTCGAAAAGCTGCTGGTGCAGGCCGCCATCGAGTTTTGCAACGGCAACAAGCTGCAGGCCGCCGATCTGCTCGGCATCTCCCGTCAGTGGCTCTACAAGAAGCTGCAAAAGAAGCATAACGACGACTCTTCCGGCCACTGAGTCCCGGCTTCATTCGCCTTATGGCTCCACTCCCAGAACTTACCTTCGCGGCATCTCCCAGGCTCTGCCTCACTCAAAGGGGACAGGCACCTGGCGGAGCCAGTCCCCTTGAAGCTCCCCTCTCAAGCTAGAACGGCGCCCTCACCCCAACCCTCTCCCCGAAGGAGAGGGGGCATGGACGCAGCCTTCTGCCATCAGAACTTGAAGCAATTTCACTGAAACTGTAACCCATGTCCCCGAACACATGTAACCCTTGACGAATCCTCCCCTTGCCCTTAGGAAGTTGCTGTGGGGGTGGGGCTTGTCTCCCCTCGCCCTTTGGGAGAGGGGACGGGGGGAGAGGGATGCTGTGGCTGTACAAACCCCGTTATTTCTCTTTGCAGATATTGCAGATCTTCCGATTTAATCCCCCCCTTTGGCGAAGCGCCATTTCCCACTCGCAATAACACATTTTCTTCGCTGTAAACAAATCGAATACAGGAGCAAGGTGCTGTTTACAATTGCAAGTATGCGAAATTACGTGACGGTAAAACAGGTGTCGCCTGTTGGTGTCAACAATCGTTTACAGGAGGGGCCGCCTGTGGCTCGGGTGTTTTGTTGTTTCGTCGAACATTGTTTTGCTGAATTTACGCGCCTTTGCCAGTTTTATTTTTGTTTAATTTGGGAAAACGGGAATTTGGTATCCAAGTTGCTATTAACCTCCCCCAGAAGCAGCCTGCAGGCCAGGCCGCGCACAACAACCACAAACAGGAGGAAGCACCCGTGAATACTATCGCCCTTGCAAAAAGCAACTTCGAACAGGAATACCGGCAAAAACTCTGCTCGGCTGCCGAAGCTGCCACCATTGTCAGATCGGGAGATCACCTCTGCTTTCCACTGGGCGTAGGCGAGCCGACCTTGTTCGTCAAGGCGCTCGCGGCACGAAAGCGTGAGCTCGAAGGCGTGGTGGTGAACCAGCAGCATCATCTCTGCCCCGACTACTTCACCGAGGACTCCACCCCGCACATCAAGGTCAACGCGTGGTTCACAAGCCACGTCTCGCGCGAGGCGGTGCAGAAGGGTTGGGCGGACTTCGTCCCCAACCACTTCCACGAAGTGCCCAAGTTGCTGCGCGAGTACTGGCCGGTCGACGTCGCCGGGACCGTCGTCTCCCCGATGGACGAGTACGGCTACTTCACCTGCAGCCTTTCGGTCGGCTACACCATGGAGGCGGTGAAGAAGGCGGAGAAGGTGGTGGTGCAGGTCAATCCCCACGCGCCGCGCACCCACGGCAACTGTCACATCCACATCTCCGAGGTGGACCACATCATCGAATGCCATGAGCCGCTGAAGGAACTGGAAATCCCCAAGATCTCCCCTATCGAGGAGGCCATCGGCGCTTACCTGGCCGAGATGGTTCCCGACGGCTCCTGCCTGCAGCTTGGCTGGGGCGGCATCCCCAACGCGGTCACCCGCGCGCTCATGACGAAGAAGGACCTCGGCGTCCACACCGAACTCATGTCCGACGGGATCGTGGACCTGATGCTGTCCGGCGCCGTCAACAACTCCAGGAAGACCATCCACCGCGGCAAGGCGTTGGCGACCTTTGCGCTCGGGACCAAGCGCCTTTTCGACTTCATGCACGAGAACCCGATGATCGAGATGCACCCGGTCGACTACGTGAACGATCCGGCCGTCATCGGGAGCATCGACAACGTGGTCGCCATCAACGCCACCATCCAGGTCGACCTCTTGGGGCAGTGCTGTTCCGAATCCTTCGGGCACCTGCAGTGGAGCGGGACCGGCGGGCAGGCGGACTTCGCCCGAGGCGCCAACAGGTCGCGCGGCGGCAAGGCCTTCATCACCACCGCCTCCACCGCGAAAAACGGCACCATCTCCTGCATCGTGCCGACGCTCACCCCGGGTGCGTCGATCACCACCAGCAAGAACGATGTCGACCACGTGGTGACCGAGTTCGGCGTGGCCAAGCTCAGGGGGCAGACGGCGAAGCAGCGCGCCATGAACCTGATCAACGTGGCGCACCCCGACTTCCGCGGCGAGCTGATGGAAGCCGCGCGTAGGATGAATAGGATTTAGCTGGGGAAAGGGAGGTTTTGTAGGGAAGCAGGCGCCTTTCAGTTCCCCCTCCACCTGCGGGAGGGGGGCAGGGGGTGGGGGAGGGCGTCTTTTTGGTTGGATGGTTCTTCGTGGCAGCGTCACCCACCCCCTAGCCCCCTCCCGTCAAGGGAGGGGGAACTGAGGAGGAGATGAGAGCGGTTGAGGGGGCAGAGAGCCCCCTCTCAACCTGCAGCGGTTTTTGCGGCCCTGCCGGGGGGACTTTCCTCCGCCGCACCTTCGCCTGTGGCCCTGGTGTTCTTCAGCACCGTGGCCAGGGTGACGGTGTCGAGGATGGCGCGGGTAACGGTGTCGATCTCGCTGGTCACGCTGTGCAGCTCAGAGACCACCGGCTCCGCCGCTTTGTTCCAGTGGGGGAGGTCGAGTTCGCTCTCCAGCGTTTCGAAGAGCTGGATGATGTCCAGCAAGGTGGTGCGGTTGACGTTGCCGGCGAAGCGGTAGCCGCCCCCTACGCCGCGCATCGCCTGGACTACTCCCTGGTGCACGAGGTTGCGCATCACCTTGGCCAGGTGGTGCGAGGAAATGCCGTACTTGTCGGCGATGTCCGAGGTGGAAAGCTGCCGCTCCGGGTCTCTGGCCAGTTCCAGGACGGAGATAAGCGCGAAAAGGCTTGCCTTGTTTAGCTTCATGATCGTCTCGCTCCAATAAAGGCGCCCGTGGCGCCGTCAGTCGATTCGTTTTTCCAGCTCGACGTAGCGCCCGGTCCGCAACCCCATGCCGCGGAAGAAGGAAAGGGTGAGCTTGTTGTCGATGTCCACCATGGTGCGCACCGTGTCGACGCCGGCCTTTTTCAGGCGCTCGCAGATCTCGGTGAACATCCTGGTGCCGATCCCCCCTTCACGGGTGGTATGGGACACCCTGAGGGCGAATACCCAGCCGCAGGGGGGGGAGCCGAACTCCCAGGCGCGGACCTCGCCGATGATGAAGCCGAGCAGGGACTTCCCTTCCTGCGCGACCAGAAAGACCCGGTCCGGACGTCCAGTCACCACGTAATGCTGGAAGATGCCCTGCCAGTACCCCGTCTTGTCCTCGTTGGGCGTCCGGTCCAAGGCGATGATGGCTTCCAAGTCGCTCGGGATGGCGTCCCTGATGGTTATCTTGCTCATGTCTCGACTCGCTCGCGGTTTCGCCGCGCGCCGCAAGGCGCTCCTCCCCTGGAAGGGAGGCGGCTCGACCCCTTTTGGGATTGGTCCGACCTGTTGGGGACGGAAATTGGTAATCTAGTACCATGAAGGCAAGATGTTGGCAAGCGTTAGCTGGGAAATATCGCGTATACATTATTTATTCCTTGACCCCAATTCGGCATAATGATACTAATTTAGCATAATTGAAACATTGTTCTGATATAAAGCCGGGCGGTTGCCGGTTGAGCCAGGGTCGGGGGAAGGCGGGGTGGTCATGGAACGGTTTCGATACTATCTCAGGGTTCGCTACTACGAGTGCGACATGCAGAAGGTGGTCTACAACGCCAACTACGCCAACTACGCAGGCGTGGCTACCATCGAATTCCTGAGGGCGCTCGCGGGGCCGGACCTTTTGCAGGGGGACCTCGACTTCATGGTGGTGAGCCAGAACATGGAATGGAGGGCACCGGCGCGTTTCGACGAGGTCCTGGAGATATCGGTTGCGGTGAAGGAGATGGGGAAGAGCTCCATCACCATCGTCACCGACTTCCGCCGCGCCGGAAACGAGGCGGTGATCGCCTCGGCCGAAACGGTAAGGGTTCTGGTCGACGCCAAGACCCTGCAAAAAACGGAGATCCCGGCCGGGCTGCGCAGCGCCCTGGAGCAGGGCGGCCCCGGTACGGTGGTGGACCACGCGGGATACCTGCAGCTGGACGATTTTGTATTTTCTTAAAACAGCAGTTTTTTTTCTTGACATGAAAGTGGTATTAAGGTACTTATTTACTCAAATAGAAATTTCGACCTGCAACTCAAACCATAAAAAGAAGTCAAGGGGGAAGCCGTGGCAACTACCGACGAGATCATCAAAAGAACCGCACCGTCCCATCTGATCGATCACAACCTGATCGACCGCGAGGTGGAGAGCCTTTGCGACGGGATGGTGAAGTACGAGAAGCGTCCCGCGAAGAGGAAGGACGGCAGCGTGGTGCAGGGGCTGTACAACGCCTGGATCGTCTTCAACAACCCCAAGCAGTTCAACTCCTATACCACCGACATGGTGAAGGCGACCATCCTGGCCTTCCGCCGCGCTTCCGTCGACCGCGAGGTCAACGCCGTGGTCTTCACCGGCGTGGGGGAGAAGGCTTTTTGCACCGGCGGCAACACCAAGGAGTACGCGGAGTACTACGCGGGGAACCCGCAGGAGTACCGCCAGTACATGCGGCTCTTCAACGACATGGTTTCCGCGATCCTCGGCTGCGACAAGCCGGTCGTCTGCAGGGTGAACGGGATGAGGATCGGCGGCGGCCAGGAGATCGGCATGGCCTGCGACTTCAGCGTCGCGCACGACTTGGCCAACTTCGGCCAGGCGGGCCCCAAGCACGGCTCCGCGGCCATCGGCGGCGCCACCGACTTTCTCCCGGTCATGATCGGCTGCGAGCAGGCCATGGTCTCCGGCACGCTTTGCGAGCCCTTCTCGGCGCACAAGGCGGCGCGTCTGGGCATCATCGCCGACGTGGTTCCGGCGCTTAAAATCGACGGGAAGTTCGTCCCCAACCCGACGGTCGTCACCGACAAGTTCCTGGACGAGTACGGCCGCGTCATCCACGGCGAGTTCAGGACCGGCGCCCAGTTCAAGGAAGGGCAGGCCCTCATCAAGGAAGGGGAGATCGACCTCTCCATGCTGGACCAGAAGGTGGATGAACTCTGCGCGAAGCTGATCGACACCTTCCCCGAGTGCATGACCAAGAGCCTCGAGGAACTGAGGAAGCCGAAGCTGGATGCCTGGAACGCCAACAAGGAAAACTCCAGGGCATGGCTTGCGCTCAACATGATGAACGAGGCGCGCACCGGCTTCAGGGCCTTCAACGAGGGGACCAAGGAGACCGGCCGCGAGATCGAATTCGTGAAGCTGCGCCAGGGGCTCGCCGTCGGAACACCCTGGACCGAGGAGCTCGTGGACAGCCTGATGCCGGGGGCGCAGGGGTAGGGTAGGCGGATCAAGATGTGCCGCGGCGGGGTCTCCGACAACTCCGCGGCATGCCTTAAAATGGTAAAAAAGTACTTTTATGCCAGAACTGGCATCGGTCCCGATCGTCGGAGCCGGAACTCAAGGTTAGCAACCAAGGGGTAACTATATGAGGTATGCAGAGACAGGATACGTGCTGGAAGTCGACCTGACCAAGGGGAACATCGAGAGGGTGGCGACCGATCCCAAGGAGACCGAGCTTTACCTGGGCGGCCTGGGAACCAACGCCAAGCTTCTGTGGGACCGGGTCCCGGCTGACGTCGACGCCTTTTCTCCGGAAAACCTTCTCATTTTCGCCGCCGGCCTTCTGTGCGGAACGCCGGCCACCGGGTGCAACCGCACCATAGTCTCCACCATCTCTCCGCAGACGAAGCTCATGGCCTTCTCGATGATGGGGGGGTTCTGGGCGCCGGAACTGAAGTACGCGGGGTACGACAAGGTGGTCCTGCGCGGCAAGTCGCCGAAGCTCGTCTATCTCTACATCAACAACGACAAGGTCGAGATCCGCGACGCCTCGCACCTGAAAGGGAAGGGGGCCATCGAGACCGCGGAGATCATCAAGAAGGAGCTGAACGAGCCGAGAGCCCAGGTGGCCGCCATCGGCCTTGCCGGCGAGAACCGGGTCTTCTACGCCTCCATCGAGCAGGGGAGATCCTCCGCCTCCCGCGGCGGCATCGGCGCCGTCATGGGGGACAAGGGTGTGAAGGCGGTGGTCGTGCGCGGCACCAAGGACCTCTGCGTCGCCAAGCCCGAGGAGTTCAACAACCTCTGCGGCGAGGTGCTCGACTACATCAAGCACCGCGAGGACAACCCCATCCCCGACGTGATGCCCATCCTGGCCGGGCTCGGCAGCCCGCAGGAGATGAAGGTTCACGACGAGAAGTGGCACACCGAGAACTTCAACTGGGGCAACGCCCGCACCCGCCGCAAGGACTTCTGGACCGACGAGGTGAGCCACGCCTGGGAAGAGACCATGGATAAGGCGAGGACCCGCCTCATCAGCTGCTTCAACTGTCCCATGAAGTGCGGCGCCACCATCTCCATGGAGGGGCTCCCCACCTACATGATGAAGTGCTTCACCAAGCTCACCTACACCATGGCGGCCTTCTCCGACCTCGACTTCGGCCTCCGTATGGCGCAGAAGGCGACCGAGTACGGCCTGGACGGCTTCTCGACCCCGCAGGTGATGGCCTTCGCGATGGAGCTTTTGGAGAAGGGGATCCTGAAACCAAGCGACTTCCCCGGCTTGCCCGAGGAGAACGACGCGAAGTTCTTCTACCTCCTGGACCTGATCGTGAACCGCCAGGGGATCGGCGACATCCTCGCCGAGGGGACCTACTGGGCCGCGAAGAAGATCGGCAACGGCGCCGAGGAGTACGCCCACAACAACATCAAGAAGCACGAGCAGCTCCCCTTGAAGCTCTCCATGCTGAACCCCATCTACTACCTGATGTACTGCACCGGGGAGAAGATCAACATCACCCAGATCGAGGGGCAGTTCCCGCAGGCGCCGTACCCGAAGGTGGAGCAGCGCGAGGAGTTCGTAAAGGACTGGGTCCAGGTTCCCGACGACAAGTTCAAGGACATCTTCCTGCAGTGGGAGCCGCGCGGCGAGAAGTCGATGCCCAACTTCCCGACGGTCGACATGTGCTGCGACATCGTGGACTGGCAGGAGATGATGCACTACATCGACGACGCGCTGGGGCAGTGCGCGGGGCTTTCCTCCTTCCCGCTGAAGCCGCCGTACCACATCCACAACTACCCGAAATTCATCTCCGCCGGCGCCGGCATCGAGATGGACAAGGACAAGCTCATGAAGGCCGCCAAGCGCTACCGCACCCTGGTGCGGGCCATCAACATCCGCCGCGGCATGAGAAGGGTCGACGAGCAGCCGCCGGCGAACCACTGGAAGAACCGGTTCCCGGACCTGGAGAAGGATCTCCTGGATTCCTACTACAAGTTGAAGGGGTGGAACGACGACGGCATCCCGACCAAGGAGACCCTGGAGGAGCTGGGGCTTGGCTACGTGGCGAGGGAGTTCGAGAAGACCGGCGTCTATGACGGCAAGCCGGCCGTAACCGCCGCGGCCACGCAGGAGACACTTTTAAGTGGAGGGGTACAGCCGTGAGCGAAACCAAGAAAAGAACCATCAAAACGATAAATATCGACGCCGACAAGTGCAACGGCTGCCGGGCCTGCGAGGTCATCTGCTCCTCCTTCCACGCCATGCCCCCCTACAGCAGCAATAACCCGGCCCGCTCCAGGGTCCGCGTGGTGCGCGACCCGCTTCGCGACATCTACATCCCGCTCTACGCCGGCGACTACACCGAAAGCGAGTGCATGGGGCGCGACAAGTTCATCATCGACGGCAAGGAGTATGACGAGTGCGGTTTCTGCCGCACCTCCTGCCCCTCGCGCGACCTCTTCCGTGAGCCGGACTCGGGCTTGCCGCTTAAGTGCGACCTCTGCGACGGCGAGCCGGAACCGCTCTGCGTCAAGTGGTGCCTGGTCGGAGCCCTGTCGGTTACCGAGCGCGAGATCGAGGAGCCGGCCGACGACATGAAGAACCAGGAGCTGGAGATCGGTCTCCAGTCCCTGATGAAGAGGTTCGGGACCGAGAAGCTCCTCGATACGGTGGGCCAGATCACCAAAGGCTAACGACGCTAACAACAAAGGACGGGTGCTATCGTGGAAACCGTGACTCCATTCAAAGAGATAATCGATGTCATCAAGGAAAAGGGGGGCGATTCGCTCAAATACTGCTACCAGTGCGGTCTTTGCGACTCGGTCTGCCCCTGGAACCGGGTACGTCAGTTCAGCATGCGCAAGGTGGTCAGGCAGGGGGTCTTCGGCCTCACCGAGATCGAGCAGGAAGAGATCTGGCGCTGCAGCACCTGCGGCACCTGTCCCAGCCGCTGCCCCAGGGGTGTGAACCAGATAGAGGCGGGGATCGCCCTGAGGACCATGGGGGCGGAATACGACGTCTACCCCGGCCACGTAAGCACCATCAGGAACGTGGTGGCGAGCCTGACCAGCGAGGGTAACTCCATCGGCGGCGAGCGCGCCAAAAGGGGCGACTGGGCCAAGGAGCTCCCGGTGAAGCAGTACGAGGAGGGGATGGAAGCCCTCTACTTCACCGGCTGCTACTTAAGCTACGACCCCAGGATGAGGAGGGTGGCTCAGGCCACCGCGACCATCCTCAACAAGGCGGGGGTGAAGTTCGGCATCCTCGGCAACAAGGAAACCTGCTGCGGGGAAAGCATCAGAAAAACCGGCAACGAGGAGCTCTTCAGGAAACTCGCCAAGGAGAACATCAGGAACTTCATCGACCACGGCGTGAAGAAGGTGATCGTCTCCTCGCCCCATTGCTACCACACCTTCAAGAACGAGTACCCCGAGTTCATGGTGAACTTCGAGGTGGTCTTCATCTCCCAGCTGATCGAGCAACTCATCGACGAGGGGAGGCTCACCATCAAGGGGGAGTTCGCCAAGAAGGTCACCTATCACGACCCCTGCTATCTCGGGCGCCACAACGGCGTCTACGACGAACCGAGGAACGTGCTCAAGAAGGTCCCCGGCCTCGAATTCACCGAGATGGCCGACAACCGCGAATCTGCCCTTTGCTGCGGCGGTGGCGGCGGCAGGATCTGGATGGAGACCCCGAAGGAGGAGCGCTTCGCCGACCTGAGGCTCAGGCAGGCGGTAAACGCCGGGGCCGAGGTGCTGGCCACCTCCTGCCCCTACTGCATCACCAACTTCACCGACTCGAGCCTCGACCTGGCCGATCACGAGAAGGTGGAGGTGAAGGACCTGACCGAGATCATCGCCGAGGTGATCTGACCACCGTCACTTGCACGCAACGAACTCTAGTCGAAGGAAAACTTCTATGAATACCGCAGAGAGAAATATTGGTGACGTACTCATTGTCGGTGGAGGGATCAGCGGTATTCAGGCCGCGCTGGATCTCGCCAATTCCGGGTTCAGGGTCTTCCTGGTGGACAAGTCTCCCGCCCTGGGAGGGAAGATGTCCCAGCTGGACAAGACCTTCCCCACCAACGACTGCTCCATGTGCATCGAGAGCCCGAAGTTCATCGAGTGCTCCCGAAACCCAAACATCGAGATCATCACCTACACCGAGGTGGATCGGGTGGAAGGGGAGGCCGGCGACTTCAAGGTGACCCTCACCAAGAAACCGAGGTACATCTCGGAGGAGAAGTGCACCGGGTGCAACATCTGCGTAGACTACTGTCCGGTCAAGATCCCGGACCCGTTCAACCAGAACCTCTCCGAGAACAAGGCGGTCCACATCTACTTCTCCCAGGCGGTGCCGCTGGTCACCTACGTCGACCCGGAGACCTGCCTGTATCTCAAGGAAGGGAAGTGCCAGATCTGCGTCGGCGCCTGCAAGACCAACGCGATAGACCTGCACCAGAAGCCGGAGACCTTCCAGATCGAGGTGGGCGCCATCCTCCTCTCCCCCGGCTACTCCACCTTCGACCCGAAGCTCAGGACCGATTTCGGCTACGGCAAGATGCAGAACGTGGTGACGAGCCTCGACTTCGAGCGCATCCTCTGCGCCACCGGCCCCTACGAGGGTGAGGTGCTCCGCCCCTCGGACAAGAAGCACCCGCACAAGATCGCCTGGATCCAGTGCGTCGGCTCCCGCCAGGTGACCCCCGGCGGCAACAACTACTGCTCGGCCGTCTGCTGCGCCTATTCGCAAAAGCAGGTGATCCTCGCCAAGGACCACAGCCCGACCCTTGAGGCGACCATCTTCCACAACGACGTCCGCGCCTACGGCAAAGACTTCGAGAGGTTCCACCAGAGAGCCGAGAAGCTCCCGGACGTCCGCTTCATCCGAAGCTACGTCACGGTGGGTAGGGAGATCGAGAGCTCCAAGAACGTCACCATCCGCTACTCCACCGTCGACCAGGGGGTCAAGGAGGAGGAATTCGACATGGTGGTCCTCTCGGTGGGCCTCAACCCCCCGAAGGACGTGGAGGCGCTGGCCTCCAAGTTCGGCATCGAGCTGACCGACCAGAAGTTCTGCAAGAACAACCCCTACAACCCGATCGAGACCTCCAGGAAAGGGATCTTCGTCTCCGGCGCCTTCCAGGGCCCGCTGGACATCCCCGAATCGGTCCTCACCGCCAGCGGCGCCGACGCCCTGGTGGGGCAGCTTCTCTCCCACCGCCGCCACAAGCTGGAGCGGGAGAGGGTCTACCCCGACGAGAAGGACGTCTCCAAGGAGGAGCTGAAGATCGGGGTGGTGGTCTGCTACTGCGGCGCCAACATCGGCCGCGTGGTCAACATCCCCGAGGTGATCGAGTACGCGGCAACGCTCCCGAACGTCTCCTGGGCCGGCGAGAACCTCTTTGCCTGCTCCACCGAAAACGCGAAGCAGATCTCGGACGCCATCGTGGCAAAGGGCCTGAACCGCGTGGTGCTGGCGGCCTGCACACCGAGGACCCACGAACCGCTCTTCAGGGACACCTGCCGCGAGGCCGGGTTGAACCAGTACTTCTTCGAGTTCGCCAACATCCGCGAGCACTGCTCCTGGGTCCACTCCCGCGAGAAGGAGAACGCGACCGAGAAGGCGAAGGAGATCGTCAGGATGGCGGTGGCCCGCGCCGCGCACCTGGAGCCCCTGCAGGAATTCCAGCTACCGGTGGACCACACCGCGCTCGTCGTGGGCGGGGGCGTCGCCGGCATGACCGCGGCGCTCAACATGGCGGAGCAGGGTTTCGAGATCTACCTCGTCGAGAAGGACAACGACCTGGGCGGTTTGGCGAGAAGGCTCCACTACACCCTGGAGGGGACCGAGATCCAGCCCTTCCTGGAGGACCTGGTCAAGAAGGTGTACCGCCACCCGTCGATCCACGTCTGGACCGACTCCACCATCCTGGACGTCTCCGGGTACGTGGGTAACTTCACCACCCAGGTCGAGAGCCAGGGGAGGGTGCGCGAGGTGAAGCACGGGGTATCGCTTCTCGCCACCGGCGCCGCCGAGTACAAGCCGACCGAGTACCTCTACGGCGAAAACGAGAACGTGCTGACCCAGCTGGAGCTGGAAGGGGAGATCGTCGCGGAGAGTGAAAGGGTGAAGGCGGCCCAGAGCGTGGTGATGATCCAGTGCGTGGGTTGCCGGCAGACCGACCGAAACTACTGCAGCCGGGTCTGCTGCAGCCAGGCCATCAAGAACGCGCTGAAGCTGAAAAAAATCAACCCCGAGATCGAGGTCCAGGTGATCTTCCGCGACATGCGCACCTACGGCCTGAAAGAGGTCTACTACCGGGAGGCGGCGAACCAGAACGTGAAGTTCATCCGCTACGAGGCTGACAAGAAGCCGGTGGTCGAGGCGCAAGGGGCGGGCTTCAAGGTCACCGTGCCCGACCCGGTCCTGGGGCAGGTGATGGAGCTTGAGGCGGACCTCGTGGTGCTCGCCGCGGCGGTGATACCGTCCGAGGCGAGCCAGGAGGCGGGGAAACTCTTCAAGGTCTCCAACAACCCGGACGGCTTCTTCCAGGAGGCCCACGTGAAACTGCGGCCGGTGGACTTCAGCGCGGACGGCGTCTTCCTCTGCGGCACGGCCCACTACCCGAAGCACCTGACCGAGACCATCAGCCAGGCCTACGGGGCCGCCGGGCGCGCCGTGGGGATCCTCTCAAGGGAGACGGTCACCGCATCCGGTTCGGTCTGCGACGTGAACGAGAATAACTGCGTATCCTGCGGGGCCTGCATCACCGCCTGCAAGTACGGGGCGATCAGCTTCGTGGACACCCCTAAGGGGAAAAAGGCCCATGTGGAACCGATCCTTTGCAAAGGGGACGGCCTGTGCAACGCCAAGTGCCCGACCCAGGCGATCTACCTGAAGCACTACACCGACGACGCCATATTCGCCCAGATCGACGCAGCGCTTCACTAAACAAAGCCAGGAGAGATGCCTGGAAAGGAGGTAGACAATGACAACCGGAATAGAACATAAGCCCAGGGTCGTCGGTTTCCTGTGCACTTGGTGAGCGTACGGCGCTGCCGACCTGGCTGGAGTTTCCAGACTGCAATATACGACAGAGACGAAGATCATAAGGGTAATGTGCACCGGCAGGGTGGACCTGGCTTTCATCCTCCGGGCATTCAAACAAGGCGCCGACGGGGTGTTCATCGGGGGATGCTGGCCCGGCGAATGCCACTACGTCACCGAGGGTAACTACGACGTACTGAAGAACGTGCATATCGCAAAGAAGATGCTGCAAAGAATCGGCATCAACCCCGACCGCCTGAGGCTTGAATGGATCTCGGCCTCCGAGGGGATGCGCTACGCCGAGGTGATGAACGAGTTCGGCAAGAGGCTGAAAGAGCTGGGCGCGCTGGGCAAGGGGGAGGGGATAGACGAGCGCTCCCTGAAGCTCAGGATGGAAGCGGCCTACAACCTGGTCCCCTTCGTGAAGCTGGTGGAGAGGGAGAGGATCAGGGAGCGCTTCAAGACCGAGGAGGAGTACGACGCCTATTTCGCAAGCGCGGAGCTGGAGTCGCTCTTCGACAACCTGGTGACGGACAACCTGGCGGTGAGCCAGATGACGCTCCTTTTAAAGGAGAAGCCGCTTTCAACAGCCGAGATCGCCTCGGCGCTGAACCTCTCCGCGGCCGACGTCAACAGGCACATCAAGACATCGAGCAGGAAAGGGCTGGTCAAGTACGACGAGGGGTTGAACGCGTACGCGCTGGCTTAAACGAGAAAGGGGGAGGAGGACTGGCTCCGAAGGTGCCTGTCCCCTTCCCTGCCCCTCCCTGCAACCCAACCCCGATAGCTGAAGGATTTTGGTAGAGGAAAAGCTAACCCCTATAAGAAGGACGGCCACCATGTGCATGGATATCTCGAAGATAGACAACATCATAGACAAGCATAACGCCGAGCAGAGCTCGCTGATCCAGATCCTTTTGGACATCCAGAGCGAGCACAACTGGCTCCCCAAGCAGGCCCTGGACCGCGTCGGCGAGAGGCTGGACGTGCCGATGAGCCGGATCCAGCACATCACCACCTTCTACAAGGCCTTCAGCCAGGTCCCCAAGGGGCGCCACCAGATCCATGTCTGCATGGGCACCGCCTGCCACGTCCGTGGCGCGCAGAGGGTCCTGGACACCATCTCCGACGCGATCGGGATCAAGGCCGGCGAGACCGACGCGGAACTCAAGTTCAGCCTCGAAACCGTGAACTGCCTGGGATGCTGCGCGCTGGGACCGGTCATGGTGATCGACGGCGAGTATCACGGCAACGTGGCGCCTGCGCAGTCGGCGGAAGTGCTGAAAAACTACGAGTAAGGGATCTCTTATGCCAAGGATAAAATCGCCCGCAGAATTGGAAGCATTCAGGAAAGCCATCCTGGCCAAACGGGATGACAAGAAGCCCTGCATCACGCTCTGCTCCGGCAGCGCCTGTCATGCCACGGGGAGCGAGAAGGTCGCCGACGCGATCCTCGCCGAGTTGGAGAGCCACGGACTCAAGGATCAGGTCGATATCAGGAGGACCGGCTGCCACGGCTTCTGCGAGCAGGGCCCCATCGTGGTGGTCTACCCGGAAGGGATCAGCTACCTGAAGGTCAAGCCGGAGGACGTATGCGAGATCGTCTCACATACCTTCAAGGAGAAGAAGCTGGTCGAGCGCCTGCTCTACGTGGATCCGAACACCGGTGACAAGTCGAGCCACGAGCACGACATCCCCTTCTACAAGAACCAGCAGCGCCTCATCCTCGGCCTCAACACCAAGATCGACCCGAAGTCCCTGGAGGATTACCTGGCCGTCGGCGGCTATCAGGCCATGGCCAAGGCGCTGCTGCAGATGACCCCGGAAGAGGTGATCGGCGAGGTCAAGGGGGCGAAGCTCAGAGGGCGCGGCGGTGCCGGCTTCCCCTCGGGGACCAAGTGGGAGTTCGCCCGCAACGCGCCGGGGGACCAGAAGTACGTCGTGGTCAACTGCGACGAGGGGGACCCGGGGGCCTACATGGACCGCTCACTCATGGAGGGTAACCCCTTCACCGTCCTGGAAGGGCTCCTGATCGGCGCCTACGCCATCGGCGCCAGCGAAGGTTACATCTACGTCCGGCAGGAGTACCCGCTCGCCGTAGACAACCTGACCGTCGCCATCAAAAAAGCGGAGGAGCACGGCTTCCTGGGGAAAAACATCCTCGGCTCCGGTTTCGACTTCACCGTCAAGGTGCACCGGGGCGCCGGGGCGTTCATCTGCGGCGAGGAGACCTCGCTTCTCCAGTCGCTGGAAGGAAAGCCCGGCGAGCCCAAGCCGAGGCCCCCTTTCCCGGCAGTCCGCGGCCTCTGGGGCAAGCCGACCAACATCAACAACGTGGAGACCTGGGCCAACATCCCGGTGATCATCAACAAGGGTGCCGAGTACTTCAGCTCCATCGGGACCGAGAGCAGCAAGGGGACCAAGATCTTCTCCCTGGTAGGGAAGGTCAACAACACCGGCCTCGTCGAGGTCCCCATGGGGATGCCGCTCAGGGACATCATCTTCAAGATCGGCGGCGGGGTCCCCAACGGCAAGAAGTTCAAGGCGGTGCAGACCGGCGGCCCTTCCGGCGGCTGCATTCCCGAGGAATACCTGGACGTCAAGGTCGACTTCGACGAGCTGATGAAGATGGGCGCCATGATGGGTTCCGGCGGCATGATCGTCATGGACGAGGACACCTGTCTCGTCGACATCGCCCGGTACTTCCTGGAGTTTTTGAGCGACGAGTCCTGCGGCAAGTGCGTACCCTGCCGTGAGGGTATCCGCCAGATGCTCAAGGTGATGACCGCCATCACGCAAGGGAAGGGTAAGGAAGGGGACATCGAACTTCTGGAGAACATGGCCATGGCGACCCAGGGCGCGGCGCTTTGCGCCCTGGGCAAGACCGCTCCCAACCCGGTCCTTTCCACCCTCAAGTACTTCCGTCACGAGTACGAGGCCCACATCAAGGAGAAGAGATGCCCGGCGCTTTCCTGCAAGGAACTGATCGCCTTCCACATCGAGCCGGAGAAGTGCAAAGGGTGCGGCAGCTGTCTCAGGAAGTGCCCCGCCAACGCCATCGAGGGTGGCAAGAAGACCATCCACGTCATCGACCAGGAGAAGTGCACCAAGTGCGGCACCTGCATCGAGGCCTGCCCGGCGGCGTTCCACGCGATAAGCAAGCTCTCCGGCGTGCCGGTGCCGGAACCGCCCCCTCAATCGGCAAGGGCCATAGCTTAACGACAACGATAGAGTCTCTCACTCTTTCCCGACTCTCCCTCTCCCTCTGGGAGAGGGCCGGGGTGAGGGAATCTGTGGCAGCGCTAAAAGGAACAGACCATGAGCGAAATCGTCCTGCAGATAGATGGAAAAGAGGTCAAGGCCCAGGAGGGGATGACCATAGTTGAGGCGGCAAACACGGTAGGGATCCACATCCCCACCCTATGCCACCACGAGAAGCTCGAGCCGTACGGCGCCTGCCGCATCTGTACCGTCGAGGCGGAGAGCAACGGCAGGAAAACACTCGTGGCCGGCTGCCTGTACCCGGTGGAAAACGGCATGGTGGTACAGACCAGCACCGAGAAACTCTACGCGATACGCAAGGTGCTGGTGGAGCAGATGATGGCCCACGCCCCCGACGCCCCGCAGCTTATCGAGCTGGCCAAGGAGTACGGTGCCGACAAGGACCGTTTCGACAAGGACCCGAGCTTCTGCATCCTGTGCGGGCTTTGCGTCAGGTACTGCGCCGAGGTGAAGCAAAAGCATGCCATAGGGTACATGGATCGTGGCCCCAGGCGCGAGATCAGCTTCATCCCCGAGGTAGCGGCCAAGGAGTGCTGGGACTGCAAGGAATGTTTCCCGCTTTGCCCCACCTCCGCGCTCCAGGCGGCCTACGTGCTGACCGAGGCGCTCTTACCCGCGCAGCCGGAAGAAGAGGGAGGATGCTCCTGCTCCGCCTCCGGCTGCTGCGGCGGCTAGAGAAGCTCGCCGGGGACTGGCTCCGCCAGGTGCCAGTCCCCCTTAGCTCCCTTAGCTCCGCAAACCTGTGTCCATTCTCCTCCCCCCGGAGGGGGAGGGAACGAGAAAAGCGGGGTAGGGGGGTGCTGCGGCGGCTAGACCTGCAGTAAAAGGCCCGGGGGCTATCCCTGGGCCTTTTCTCCTGTCGTCGACACCATTTCCATCACGATTAGAACCAAGTTCCATAAATCGGTACTCCGCTACCATTTAGTGCTTGACAGCAAATTGGTATTCTAGTACTAAATTACAAAACGGCATTTGCGAAACACTATTACTCAGGAGGTGACCAATGAGGTTCGGGCTGACGGATGAACAAAAGATGATGCAGGATATGGCGAGGGATTTCGCGCAGAAAGAGATCCTGCCCACGCTCAAGGAAGATGAGATAAACCACACCTTCCGCCCCGAACTGGTCAAGAAGATGGCCGGTCTGGGCTTTTTCGGCTGCGCCCTTCCTGAGGAATACGGCGGCAACGGCTGCGGCTTCCTGGAGTCGGTCATCCTGGCCGAGCAGCTCGCCACCGTGAGCGGCTCCTCCAGGCTGCCGCTCAACATGCAGAACATAGGCCCCTCCCTCACGGTCAACAAGTTTGGCAGCAAGGAGCAGAAAGAGCGCTTCATCCCGGACTGGGTGAGCGCCGAATCCTTCGGCTTCTTCGCCATCACCGAGCCCAACTCCGGCTCCGACGTGGTGAGCATGGGGACCACCGCCACCGACCGCGGCGACCACTGGGAGATCAACGGCCAGAAGATGTGGATCTCCAACGCCCACGTAGGCGACTGGGGCCTTCTCTACGCCGTCACCGACCGCGCCGCGAAGCACAAGGGGATGACCTGCTTCGTCATCAACCTGAAGGGTAACGAGGGGATCATCACCGCCGCCATCGAGTCCAAGGTGGGGCTTCACTGCGCACCTACCGGCGAGATCTCCTTCAACCAGGCGAAGATCCCCAAGGACTCGGTCCTGGGCGAGGTGGGGCAGGGCTTCCAGATCTGCATGTGGCAGCTGAACAACACCCGCATCAGCTGTGCTGCGGGCGCCCTCGGCATCGGCGCCGGCGCCATCGAGGCCGCCATCGGCTACGCCAACGAGAGGACCCAGTTCGGCAAGAAGATCGGCTCCTACCAGATGATCCAGGCATCCATCGCCGAGATGGTGGCCGAGCACGAAGCGGCGCGGCTTCTGGTCTACCAGGCGGCGTGGCTCAAGGACCAGGGGCTTCCCAACCAGTACCAGACCTCCATGGCGAAGCTGTTCGCCTCCGAGGCGGCGGTTCACGCTGCCACCGAAACCATGAAGATCTTCGGGAGCTACGGCTTCTCCACCGAGTACCCGGCCGAGCGTTGGCTGCGCGACTCCATGTCGCTTAGGACCGTCGAAGGGACCAGCAACATCCAGAAGACCATCATCGCCGGCTTCGCCCTGGGCGACGCGGTGAACCGCTAGACAAGAAGTGCAAAGTCCCCTCCCCTGGAAGGGGAGGGGTAGGGAGGGGGAATACCAGCCAGATCCCCCCCTCCCAACCTCCCCCCTCCTGGGGAGGAGCCGTGACCGAAGTGACTGCCTGGTGCAGCGTGTGAAGCCATATGCGAAGCCTTGGCTGTCGAGTGTCTAATCCCATTCAATGAAAAGGAACCCACCATGGCACGAAAGCAAACACCGCTGCGCCCGTATTTCGAGAAGATGGCGGACATCGGCAAGGCGCTGAGCGATGCGGAAGTGAAACGCTCGCAGGAAAACGTCGAACTCGTCAAGGAGCAGGTGCAGCTGATCGAAAAGGAGACCGAGCGGGTGAAAAACGCCGGCATCCCCGCCAAGAAGGTCCACGAGCGCGGCGGGATGACCATCTACGACCGCCTCGATTACCTGGTCGACGCCGGGACCTGGGCACCCCTGCACACGCTCTACAACCCCAAGGAGAACGAGGAAGGTTGCACCGGCGTCGTCAACGGCATCGGGCGCATCGAGGGTAGATGGGCGGTCGTCATCGGCTTCGACAACAAGGTCATGGCGGGCGCCTGGATCGCCGGGCAGTCGGAGAACATCCTGATGGTCACCGACATGGCCAAGCGCTTGAACGTCCCGCTGGTCTGGCTCACCAACTGTTCCGGCGTGAAGCTCATGGAGCAGGAAACCGTCTACGCCGGCCGCCGCTCCAGCGGCGCTCCCTTCTACCGCCACGCCGACCTGAACCATCTCGGCATCCCCATCCTGAACGGCATCTACGGCACCAACCCCGCCGGCGGCGGCTACCAGGGGATCAGCCCGACCATCCTCCTGGCCCACGACGGCGCCAACATCGCGGTAGGCGGAGCCGGCATCGTAGGCGGCATGAACCCCAAGGGGCACATCGACGTCGAGGCCGCGCAGGCGCTCATCGACGCCACCCGCAACTTCAAGGCGAAAGACCCCGGCCGCGTCGAGACCCATTTCGACCAGACCGCCTACTTCCGCGAGGTTCACGACACGGAGACCGGCGTTCTCGACGGGATCAAGGACTACATGCGCATGATGCCCGCCTACGACCCTGCCATGTTCCGCGTCGCCACCCCCGCTCCCCCGCGCTTCCCGGTCGAGGATCTCAACATGATCCTCCCGGCGAACCAGAAGCGCCCCTACGACGCCATCCAGATCCTCGCGCGCCTCACCGACAACAGCGAATTCATGGAATACCGCCCCGACTACGGCCGCGAGGTCTACACCGGCATCGCCAAGGTCGACGGCTTCCCGGTCGCCTTCATCGGCAACCGCCAGGGTGTCTTCCCCGGTTACCCGGAGTACGCCAAGGGCGCCTACCCGGCGGTCGGCGGCAAGCACTACCGCGAGGGGCTCATCAAGCAGGCCGAGTTCGTGACGCTTTGCGGTCGCGACAACCTCCCCATCGTCTGGATGCAGGACACAACCGGCATCGACGTCGGCGACCTCGCCGAGGAAGCCGAACTTCTTGCCCTGGGTCAGTCGCTCGTCTACTCCATCGAGCAGACCGATCTCTCCATGATGTGCGTCGTGCTCAGGAAGGGGACCGCCGCGGCCCATTACATCATGTGCGGCCCGCAGGCGAACAACAACAACGCCTTCACCCTGGGGACCCCGCTCACCGAGATCTACGTCATGCACGGCGAGACCGCGGCCGCGGCCTCCTACGCCCGCCGCCTGGTTAAAGAGCAGGATTCCGGCAACGACCTGGCGCCGGTCATCGGCAAGATGAACCAGATGATCCAGGACTACCAGGATAAGTCGCGCCCGGCCTACTGCGCCATGAGCGGATTCGTGGACGAGATCGTCCCGCTTCTCGACCTGCGCAAGTACGTCCAGGCCTTCGCCGGCGCCAACTACCAGAACCCGAAGTCGATCACCCCGGTGCACCAGATGCTCCTCCCGAGGATCATCAGGGGGTAGCGTCCCAGTCCCTCCCAGGATCATCGGGAGAGAGTAGCGTACAAGTCCCCTCCCCCGGAGGGGGAGGGTTAGGGAGGGGGCAGGCTACATGTTCCCCCCTCCCAACCTCCCCCCTCCAGGGGGAGGAGCAAAAACACAAATATACTCACAATCGCGAGGTTTAAAAATGGCCAAGACCGTCAAACCTTTAGGCATCACCGAAGTCGTCCTCAGGGACGCCCACCAGTCCTTGTTCGCGACCCGCCTGCGCCTGGACGACATGCTTCCCATCGCCGCCAAGCTGGACCAGGTCGGCTACTGGTCCATCGAGATGTGGGGTGGGGCTACCTTCGACTCCTGCATCCGCTTCCTGGGCGAAGACCCGTGGGAGCGCCTGCGCGAGCTGAAGAAGGCGATGCCCAACACGCCGCAGCAGATGCTTTTCCGTGGCCAGAACATCTTAGGCTACCGCCACTACGCGGACGACGTGGTCGAGAAGTTCGTGGAGCGCTCCGCGGTGAACGGCATAGACGTCTTCCGCGTCTTCGACGCCATGAACGACCCGCGCAACCTGGACACCGCCATCAAGGCCGTCATCAAGCAGGGGAAACACGCGCAGGGGACGCTCTCCTACACGGTGAGCCCGGTCGACACCATCCCCAAATGGGTGGCGCTCGCCAAGCGCATCGAGGACATGGGGGCGCACTCGCTCTGCATCAAGGACATGGCGGGTCTCATGGCCCCCTACGCCGCCTACGACCTGGTCAAGGCGCTGAAAAAAGGGATCTCCATCCCGATCCACATGCAGTGCCACGCCACCACCGGCATGTCCACCGCTGCCTACGTCAAGGCGATCGAAGCGGGGGTCGAGAACGTCGACACCTCCATCTCCTCCATGAGCATGACCTACGGCCATTCGCCCACCGAGACGCTCGCCGCCATCTTCGCGGACACCGACAAGGCGACCGGCCTCGACACGGTTCTTTTGCAGGAGATCGCCGATTACTTCACCGAGGTGCGCAAGAAATACGCTAAATTCGAAGGCTCCCTCAAAGGTGTCGACGCCCGCATCATCACGGCGCAGGTCCCCGGCGGCATGCTCACCAACATGGAGAGCCAGCTCAAGGAGCAAAACGCCGGGCACAAAATGGATCTGGTCTTGGCCGAGATCCCGAAAGTCCGCGAGGACCTGGGGATGATCCCGCTGGTCACCCCGACCTCGCAGATCGTCGGCACCCAGGCGGTCATCAACGTCCTGACCGGCGAGCGCTACAAGTCGATGACCAAGGAGACCGCCGCCGTCCTCAAAGGGGAATACGGCGCGACCTCCGCCCCGGTCAACAAGGAGCTGCAGCAGAAGGTCCTGGCGGGAGCGGAGCCGATCACCTGCCGCCCGGCCGATCTCCTCAACGCGGAGATGGACAAGCTCACCGCGGAGCTGCGCGAGATCTCCAAGGAGAAGCACCTGAAGTTCGGCGACCACGAAGTGGAGGACGTCCTCACCTACGCGCTGTTCCAGCAGGTCGGTCTCAAGTTCCTGGAGCACCGCGACAACCCCGATGTGTTCGAGCCGGTACCCACCGCCGAAGACGTGGCGCCTAAGAAAGCGGCAGCGACGCCGGAGCTTTCCGGCGGCGACACCTATACCGTCACCGGCGGCGGCCAGACCTTCGTGGTGCAGGTGGCAAAGGCGACCGGAGCCGCAGCAGCCGCGGCTGCCGCAGCCTCTGCAGTCGGCGGCGGCGCACCGGCGCAGGCTTCCGCAGCGGCAGTCGGCAAGACCATCGTTTCTCCCTTGGCCGGCAACGTCTGGAAGATCGAGTGCGAGCCGGGTCAGCAGGTGCAGGAAGGCGATCTGCTCCTCATCCTCGAAGCGATGAAGATGGAGAACGAGATCTTCGCCGACCGTGACGGCGTGGTGAGCGCCATCCACATCGAAGAAGGGACCGCCGTCGACATCGGCGCCGCGCTGGTGACCATCGCCGGCGAAGGCGATGCCGCTGCCTGCGCTTGCGCTCCGGCCGCTACGGGCGCTGCTGCCGGCGCAGTCAATGGCGGGGTCATGGCGCCCTTGGCCGGCAACGTCTGGAAGATCGAGGTAGAGCAGGGGCAGGCGGTACAGGCAGGCGATCTGCTTCTCATCCTCGAAGCGATGAAGATGGAGAACGAGATCTTCGCCGAAAAGGACGGAGTAATTGGCCGGATCGCGATCCAGGAAGGAAACGCCGTAGACATCGGCCAGCTGCTGCTGACTGTGGAGTAATCCTTACCGCTCCCTCCCCCTCCGGGGGGAGGAGTAGCGGAGATCGTTGTCAATTGTCAATTATCAATTGTCAATTGCCGTTGGTTATCAATTGTCAATTGCCTTTGGAGGGTTCGCCGATATGAAGAAGATGTCCGATGCATTGGAATACCATGCCACTGGCCGCAAGGGGAAGATCGAGGTAATCGCCACCAAGCCGTGCCAGACCGCGCAGGACCTGTCGCTGGCCTATTCGCCGGGAGTCGCCGAGCCCTGCCTCGCCATCGAGCAGAACCCTGAGGACGCCTACCAGTACACCGCCAAGGGGAACCTGGTGGCCGTGGTATCCAACGGCACCGCCGTCCTTGGCCTCGGCAACATCGGCGCCCTCGCGGGCAAGCCGGTCATGGAAGGGAAGGGGGTTCTCTTCAAGCGCTTCGCCGACGTCGACGTCTTCGACATCGAGTTGAACAGCGAGGACCCGGACGAGATCATCAAGGCGTGCCAGCTCCTGGAGCCCACCTTCGGCGGCATCAACCTGGAGGACATCAAGGCGCCGGAGTGCTTCTACATCGAAGAGGAACTGAAGAAGACCATGAACATCCCGGTCTTCCACGACGACCAGCACGGCACGGCGATCATCTCGGCAGCCGGCCTCATCAACGCGCTCGAACTGGTCGGCAAGAAGATAGAGGACGTGAAGATAGTGGTGAACGGTGCCGGCGCCTCGGCCAACGCCTGCGCCAACCTCGCCATCTCCCTGGGCATCAAGCTGGAAAACCTCATCATGTGCGACACCAAGGGGGTCATCTACAAGGGGAGAGTGGAGGGGATGAACAAGTACAAGGAGCGCTTCGCCGCTGACACCCCCCTGCGCACCCTGGAAGAGGCGGCGGTAGGCGCCGACGTCATGTACGGCCTATCCTCCAAAGGGGCCATCACCCAGGACATGGTGCGCACCATGGCGGCCAACCCGATCATCTTCGCCATGGCGAACCCCGACCCGGAGATCACCCCGGAAGAGGCGCACGCGGTCCGCGGCGACGTGCTCATCGCCACCGGGCGCTCGGACTACCCGAACCAGGTCAACAACGTCCTGGGCTTCCCCTTCATCTTCCGCGGCGCGCTGGACGTCCGGGCCACCACCATCAACGAAGAGATGAAAAAGGCGGCGGTCTTCGCCCTGGCGGAACTCGCCCGCGAGGAATGCCCCGACTCCGTCTGCCGCGCCTACGGCGACGTCAAGTTCAGCTTCGGCCGCGACTACATCATCCCCAAACCTTTCGACCCCCGGGCGCTGTTGCGGGTCGCCCCGGCGATAGCCAAGGCGGCAATGGAGACGGGCGTGGCGCGCCAGCCCATCGCGGACATGAACAAGTACGTGGAGCACCTGGAGTCGCTGCAGGGCAAATCCAAGGAGACGCTGCGCCAGATCATCAACAAGGCAAAGTGCGACCCGAAGACAGTGGTCTTCCCCGAGGGTGAGAACGACAAGGTGCTGCGCGCAGCCCAGATGCTGGTCGAGCAGGGGATCGCGCGGCCGATCCTCCTGGGGAACGAAGACAAGATCCGCTGCACCCTGAAATCGCTCGACATCGACCTGAACGGCGGCGTCACCATCATCGACCCCGCAAACTCGGAACATTCCGAGTCCTACGCCAGCGAACTCTTCCTGCTCAGACAGAGAAAGGGGCTCACCCTCTCCGAGGCCCGCAGGCTCATCAGCCGCAAGTCCCGCACCCACTTCGGCTGCATGATGGTGCGCCGCGGCGACGCAGACGCACTTTTGGCCGGGGTCGACGCCAACTACGCCGACACCATCCGCCCCGCGCTGCAGGTGATCGGCAAGCAGGAAGGGCTCTCCAGCGTGCACGGCCTCTACATGATGGTCTTCAAGAAGGACATCTTCTTTTTGGCCGACACCACGGTCTGCATCGATCCCGACGCTGCGGAGCTGGCCGAGACCGCGATCCTCGCGGCGGACAAGGCGGCCATGCTCGGCATCGACCCGAGCGTCGCCATGCTCTCCATGTCCAACTTCGGCTCCGTGCGGCATCCGCAGGCCGACCGGGTGAGAAGCGCCGTGGAGATGGTGAAAAAGAGGGCGCCCGGGCTCGACATCGACGGAGAGATGCAGGCGGATACCGCCGTGGTCACCGAGATGCTGCAGGCGAATTTCCCCTTCACGACACTGAAAAAAGCTGCTAATGTCCTGGTCTTTCCGGACCTCACCTCGGGGAACATCTGCTATAAGCTCCTGCGGCAGTTGGGCGGCGCCGACGCCATCGGCCCCATCCTCATGGGGATGAACAAGCCGGTGCACATCCTGCAGCAGGGGGACGACGTCATGGACATCGTCAACATGGCGGCCATCGCCGTGGTGGACGCGCAGAACTGCGGCAAGTCGGCCACCGTAGCCGCCGCGCCGGAAAAGAAGGCGCCGCGCCCGGCGCAGTTCACGGGCGCCTACGCCGGAGCCTGAGGAGGCGTCCATGATGCCCGCGCACGAGCCGATGAGACCTGCCGCCGTCGCCGGCCACTACCGCTCCCCGGATCTGGAAGAGCGGGTGCTGGCGGCGCTGGTCGCGGCGGGAAAGAACCCCGACCAGCTGAGGCCCGAAGACCTCACCGCGATCGATGAATTCCATGTGCGCGGGGCGGCGGCCACGCAGGAGCTCGCCGCGGCGCTGGAGCCCGCTCCGGGACTGCTGGTTTTGGACGTCGGCTGCGGGCTGGGAGGGGCTTCGCGCTACCTCGCGCGTCTATTGGACTGCCACGTCATCGGAGTCGACCAAAACTCCGACTACTGCCACGTGGCGAGGATGCTCTCCGAGCGGCTCGGGATGAGCGACAGGGTCGCCTACCTCCAGGCCGACGCGCTGGAGCTCCCCTTTGGCGAGGCCGCCTTCGACCTGGTCTGGATCCAGCACCTGTCCATGAACATCGAGGACAAGCCGGGGCTCTACCGAGAGATCCGGCGGGTACTGAAACCGGGCGGCAGGCTCGCCTTCTACGAGATACTCGCAGGGCCCGGAGGAGAAGTACATTTTCCGGTGCCGTGGGCAAGGGACCCATCGGCGAGTTTTCTGGCAAGCCAGGATGAGCTGCGGCGGTTCCTCGCCGAGGAAGGGTTCCAGTCTCTCTTCTGGCAGGACGTGACCAGAGACGGGTTGGAGTGGTTTCGCCGCAGGCAGCAGAAGAATAGGGAAGGTGGGGCGAACCCCTTAGGATTGCACCTGCTACTTGGCGAGGGATTTTCGGCAATGGCCGGGAACCAGCTTCGCAACCTGGAAGAAGGTAGGATCACCTTGGTCGAGGCGGTGTTCCAAGTGCCGCCGGATAACTGAGATTACAGTGCCGGGGGACTGGCTCCGCAGGTGCCTGTCCCCCTTAGCGCTCAGCAGGCATTGCGTTCCCAAGGTGGGCCTTGGGAACGAGATCTAACCAGGACTAACGGCATAGCACACGGATTTAACGGATAACGCGGATAAAGTCGGATCAATCTTGAAATAGCATGGGTTCTGCTTGATCCGCGTAGATCGTTTTTAATCCGCGTCATCCGCGTGCGATGCCTTTTAGGTTCAACCGCAGGTCAGGAGGTTCACCATGAAAAGTAGCGCGAGGAATCTGTCGTTGATACCGAATCCCAAGGAGGGTCCGGTCATGCCAAAGCTCAAAGATTGCACCCTGACCCTTGAGGATAGGGTCGCCGTACTCACCTTCCAGCGTGACGACGTCCGCAACGCCCTGACCGGAACCGCCCTCACCGAAGACATCATCACCACCGTCAACTGGGTCAACAGCGAGGACCGCATCTCCGTGCTGGTCCTGACCGGCGCTGGGTCCGCCTTCTCCTCCGGCGGCAACGTCAAGGAGATGCAGTCCCAAAGCGGCACCTTCGAGGGGTCGCCGGTGCAGGTCCAGGACAAGTACCGCCGTGGCATCCAGCAGATCCCCCTCGTGCTGCACAAGGCCGAGATCCCGGTCATCGCCGCGGTCAACGGCCCGGCGATAGGCGCTGGATTCGACCTCGCCAACATGTGCGACATCCGCCTCGCCTCCACCCGGGCCAAGGTGGGGGAGACCTTCATCAACCTGGGCATCACCCCCGGCGACGGCGGCGCCTGGTTCATGCAGCGGCTGATGGGGTACCAAAGGGCCGCGGAACTCACCTTCACCGGCCGCGTCGTCGAGGCCGCCGAGGCGCTCGCTCTCGGCATCTTCCTGGAGGTTTTGGAGCCGGAAGAGCTGATGCCGCGCACCATGGAGCTTGCGCGCCAGATCGCCTCCAAGCCCCCGGTTACCCTGAGGCTCACCAAGCGGATGATGAAGCTGGCCCAGAGAAGCGACCTTCCCGACTTCCTCGACCTCTGCGCCTGTTTCCAGTCCCTTGCGCACCACACCGACGACCACATCGAGGCGGTGAACGCCTTTTTGGACAAGAGAGATCCGCACTACAAGGGGGAATGATCTTGTTGACCAGACCGGGAGTCGAACAAGGGAGCGCTCCGGCCCAGGCGGCCGGTTTCATCGACGTGCACACGCACTGCTTCACCGGCAGCGCCTGGGCGCAGCAGGTGCTGGAGCAAAGCGGAGAGCTGCGCCGGAGCGGCTTCTCCCACATCGTCGCCATCGGCATGGTCAACACCCGCCTGAGTCATGAGGAAATCAGGAACCTGATTCCCGACTGGGTCGAAAACCGGGGCAACCCCCTGTACCACGAGCTGGACGAGCTTTTGGAGCACGCCCGCCGCTCCGACGGCTTCATCATTCCGTTGGTCGACACCCGTGCCCTTTGGGGCGACGTTGCCGGCACCCTCAGCGGCTATATCGAGCAGGGGGTGCGCGGCATCAAGGGGATCTGGCTCACCGACGTAAACGACATCGGGGTGAAGGGGGTCCCGAACACCTTCGGCATCACGCTCAAGGAATACCGGCGGCGCGAGTGGGAGATCTTCTCCTACGCGCAGGAAAACGACCTGCCGCTGCTCTACCACATGGACGCCCGCGAGCATGCCGACACCATGGCCGCGATGGTGCAAGACTTCCCCCGGGTGCGGGTGAACTTCCCGCATTTCGGCATCGGCCGAAAGCCGTTCGCAAAGATCCTCGACGACCACCCGGGGGTCTACACCGACATGGCGAACCTGCTTCCCCACCTGAAGAAGAACCCGGAAAGCTACCGGGACTTCATCATCCACTACCAGGATCAAGTCTGCCTTGGGAGCGACACCTTCCTGTATGACATGGGCGCCATTCTCCAGTACCTGGAAGCCCTGCGCGGGCTCGGCTTATCCGAAGAAGTGCTGCACAAGGTCTGCAGCGTCAACCCCAGGGCCTTTCTGGGCAAAGCGCTGCCACAAGCAACCCTCTGACCGGTTCCATCCAGTCCCACCAACCCCGCTAGCCTCGCGAACTCCACCATGTCCACTTTTGACGCAAAATATAAAACCGTTTTTTTTCTGTTGACAGCAAAATGGTATTGTAGTACTTATTTACCAAAAGGTGGACGCCGCGCCTGATCAGACCCGGCCGAAGCGGCTGGATTAAGAGGAGAACGAAATGTCAGATGTCTATGTCATCGAATCACTGCGTACCCCGTTGGGCTCCTTCGGCGGAGCGCTGAGCGACGTAGAAGCGCCGCGTCTTGCCGCCACCGTCATCACCGGCATCATGGAACGCACCGGGCTTCCCGCTGAAGCCATAGACGAGGTGATTGTCGGCCAAGTTCTCTCCGGCGGCTCGGGGCAGGCTCCCGCGCGTCAGGCCATGCGCTTTGCGGGGCTCCCCGACACGGTCCCCGCCCTCACCATCAACAAGGTCTGCGGCTCGGGCCTTAAAGCCATCATGCTCGGCGCCGGTTCCATCAAGCTTGGCGACGCCCAACTGGTGCTCGCGGGCGGCATGGAGAACATGTCGCTTGCCCCCTACGCGCTCAGCAAAGGTCGCTACGGCTACCGCATGGGGAACGGCGAGATGCTGGACCTGCTGGTCCACGACGGCCTGACCGACCCCTACAGCGGCAAGCACATGGGGGTGATAGCGGAGCAAAGCGCCAGCGACAACAAGCTGGACCGCACCCTCCAGGACAACTTCGCGCTCGCCTCCTACCAGAAGGCGCAGACCGCCCTGAAAGACGGCATCTTCAACGACGAGATCGTCCCGGTAGTGAAGAAGACGCGCC
Source organism: Citrifermentans bremense R1 (assembly GCF_000426865.1). GTDB lineage: Bacteria > Desulfobacterota > Desulfuromonadia > Geobacterales > Geobacteraceae > Geomonas > Geomonas bremensis. The sequence continues at coordinate 263,943 of NZ_AUGE01000001.1, read as the reverse complement.
AGGGTGAGGTGGTCGTCCGCGAGGACGAAGAGCCCCACAAAGTCGACTTCAAGAAACTCCCGGAACTCCGTGCGGCGTTCCAAAAGGACGGCACCATCACCGCGGGTAACGCCTCTACCATCAACGACGGCGCCGCCATAGCGCTTCTGGCGAGCGGCGAGGCCGTGGCGAAATACGGGCTGAAGCCCAAAGCCCGCCTGGTCGCCTACGCCACCAACAGCGTCCATCCCGACCAGTTCACCGAAGCCCCGGTAGGCGCCATCGCCAAGGTCTGCGCCAAGGCCGGGCTCACTACCGACGACATCGACCTCTTCGAGATCAATGAGGCCTTCGCAGCGGTCCCGCTCATCGCCTGCCAAAGGCTGCGCCTCGATCCGGAGCGCGTCAACGTGAACGGCGGCGCGGTGGCGCTCGGTCACCCGCTAGGCGCAAGCGGCGCGCGCATCACCGCCACCTTGGTGCGGGAACTTCACAAACGCAAACAACGCTACGGTCTCGCCACGCTCTGCATCGGCGGCGGCGAAGCGGTCGCGGTCATCCTGGAACGGGTTTAGGAGGGGTCATGATCAAGAAGGTCGGAGTACTCGGCGCGGGGCAGATGGGAAGCGGTATCGCACAGGTTTTGGCCCAGCGCGAAACGGAAGTCTACCTCTACGACATAGCGGAGGCCCAGCTTTCCAAGGCCCATGCCGGTATCGCCAAGAACCTGGAGCGCCAGGTGCAGAAGGGGCAGTTGGACGCGGCCTCGGTGAGCCAGGTGATGGGAATGATCCGCACCACCCGCTCGCTGAACGACCTGGCCGGCTGCGATCTGGCCATCGAGGCGGTCACTGAGAAGGAAGCCCTCAAACTGGAGATCTTCAAAAAGCTCGACGAGACGCTGAAGCCGGAGGCCATCCTAGCCTCCAACACCTCGTCCATCCCCATCACCCGCATAGCGGCGGTGACCGGGAGACCGGACCGAGTCATCGGCATGCACTTCATGAACCCGGTGCCGGTGATGAAGCTGGTCGAGGTGATCCGGGGGCTCGCCACCAGCGAGGAGACCTTCCAGGCGATCTCGCAGCTTGTGACGCGGCTCGACAAGGAGATGGCCGTCTCCGCCGACTACCCCGGCTTCATCGTCAACCGCATCCTCATCCCGATGATCAACGAGGCGGCCTTTGCCCTCTTCGAGGGGATCGCCACCGCGGAAGACATCGACAAGGCCATGAAACTCGGGACCAACCAGCCCATGGGGCCGCTCACCCTGGCCGACTTCATCGGCCTCGACACCTGCCTTGCCATCATGGAGGTGCTCTACCAGGGGTTCAAGGATCCCAAGTACCGTCCCTGCCCGCTGCTGGCCAAGATGGTCGAGGCCGGCTACCTGGGCAAAAAGAGCGGCAGAGGGTTCTACAACTACGCGTAAAAGAGGTGTGCCATGTACGAAGATCTGCTGCTGGAGAAAAAGGACGGAATCGCGCTGCTTCAGATCAACCGTCCCAAGGCGATGAACAGCCTGAACGACGCCGTGCTGGACCAGTTGCTGCACGCCTTCGAGGTGCTCGCCCTGGACCGCGAGGTGCGGGTGGTGGTCTTGACCGGTGCGGGCGAGAAGGCCTTCGTCGCCGGGGCCGACATCGCCGAGATGAAGAGCCTCAACGTGGAGCAGGCTCTCGCCTTCTCCCGCAAGGGACAGCAGCTGGTGCAGCTGATCGGGAAGGTCTCCAAGCCGGTGATCGCCGCCGTGAACGGCTTCGCGCTCGGCGGGGGGCTTGAGCTGGCGATGGCCTGCGATTTCGCCTACGCCTCGGAGAAAGCGAAGATCGGCCTCCCCGAGGTCACCCTGGGTATCATCCCGGGTTTCGGCGGCACCCAAAGCATGGCGCGCCTGATAGGCCGCAGCCGGGCCAACGAGCTGATCTTCTCCGGCAGGTTGATCGCCGCCGCCGAAGCGAAGAACTGGGGACTTTTCTGCGCCGTGTTCCCGGCTGAAAACCTCATGACCGAGGTCATGGCGACCGCCGCCCAGATCGCCGGCAACTCGCGCCTGGGTGTGGCTCATGCCAAGGACGCGGTGAAGAGCGGGCTCGACATGAACGTCGCCGAGGGGATGGGGTACGAGGCTTTACACTTCGCCTCTCTCTTCGCCACTTTAGACCAGAAAGAAGGGATGACCGCCTTCATCGAAAAGAGAAAACCCGCCTTCGTGGGAGCATGACACCGGGGCTGACCTTGCCCAGACACTCAAGGAGTAGATCATGGAAGCTACGCGCGAACTTTATTGGAACATAGGCCACGGGGCGACGGTGCTGGTCCCGATGTACGTGGTCACCTTCGCGGCCCTGGGGCTGCTCGCCTACTACGGCTACCAGCGGCTCGCCATCTACCGGCAGGGCAAGCCCGTGAACAGGACCGACAACCGCGCAGAGCGCGTGAAGATGCTCCTGCAAAACGTCCTGCTGCAGTCCCGGGTGCTCAAGGTCAAGGCCCCCGGCTTCGCCCACGGCTTCTTCTTCTGGTCCTTCGCCATTCTCTTCGTCGGGACGGCACTCGTGGCGCTTCAGGCCGACGGGACCGATCTTCTCTTCCACGTCCGCTTCTTAACCGGCAGCTTCTACAAGATATTCTCGCTGGCGCTCGACCTGGCCGGCCTTGCCGCCACCTTGATGCTGGCCGGGTTCGCGGTGCGCCGCTACCTGGTACGCCCCGCAGGCCTTGAGAGCAGCCGTGACGACGCCATCATGCACGGCCTCCTCTTCGCCATCCTGATCACCGGCTTTCTCATCGAGGGTGCGCGTATGGCGGCAACCGAGCTGGTCCACCAGCCCGAGCTCGCCTACTGGTCCCCGGTGGGGCTGTTGGTTGCGAACCTGCTTTCCGGGCTGGGCGATCAAGGGCTCCGCTCCCTGCACGCGGGGCTTTGGTGGCTGCACTTCGCCCTCGTCGCCGGCTTCATCTGTTCCATCCCCTTTACCAAGTTCCGCCACATCTTCACCACCTCGGCCAATTACTTCCTGGCGCCGCTCGGCCCCAAGGGTGCGCTGGTGACGCTGGACATGGAAGGGGACGCGGAGAGCTTCGGCGCCGCCAAGCTCGGGGACCTCACCTGGAAAGACATCTTCGACACCGACGCCTGCACCAAATGCAAGCGCTGCCAGGACCGCTGCCCCGCCCACGGCACCGACAAGCCGCTCTCGCCGATGAAGGTCATCGACCAGGTGGGTGAGATCGCACGCGGACAAGCCGAGGACAACCTGGTCGAGACGCTCGGGAAAGACGCCGTCTGGTCCTGCACCACCTGCCGCGCATGCCAGGAGATCTGTCCGGCCGCGGTGGAGCATGTCAACAAGGTGGTCGACGTCCGGCGCAACCTGGTCCTCATGGAAGGTGAATTCCCCGGTGAAGAGGTGACCACTGCCATGGGCAACGTCGAGGTCAACGGCAATCCCTTAGGCCTCGCCTTCGCCTCCCGCGGCGACTGGGCAAAGGACCTGCCGGTCACGCTCATGTCCGACTGCGCCGACGTCGACATACTCTATTTCGTCGGCTGCTATGCCTCCTTCGACAAAAGGAACATCAAGGTTGCCACTGCCTTCGTCAAGCTCTGCGCCGCCGCAGGCATCAAGGTCGGCATCCTGGGCAAGGAAGAGAAGTGCTGCGGCGAGCCGATGCGCAAGATGGGTAACGAGTACCTCTACCAGACGCTCGCAGCCGAGAACATCGCCATGATCAAGGAGTACGGCGTGAAGAAGGTCGTCACCGCCTGCCCGCACTGCTTCAACACGCTAGCCAAGGACTACCGTGACCTGGGCTTCGACGTCGAGACCGAGCACTACACCACCTTCTTGAACCGTCTCCTCAAGGAAGGAAGCCTCAAGGTGGCCCCGGGCGCGTTCGACTGCACCTACCACGACTCCTGCTATCTGGGGCGCTACAACGACACCTACGAGGCTCCCCGCGAGCTGGTTCAGGCGGCCGGAGGCACCATCCGCGAGATGGATAGAAGCCAGGCGGAAAGCTTCTGCTGCGGAGCCGGCGGCGGCCGCATCATGGCCGAGGAAAAGCTCGGAAGCCGCATCAGCGTGAAGCGCTCCCAAATGGCCTCGGCAACCGGCGCCGGCATGCTGGTCTCCAACTGCCCCTTCTGCCTCACCATGTTCGAGGACGGCATCAAGGGAGCCGAGCTGGAAGGGCTGCTGGTCCCCAGAGACATCGCGGAGATCCTGATCGAAAAGGTGGTTTCGTAGCAAAAGCTAACGGCATTGCACACGGATGTAGCGGAAAATACGGATAAAATCAGATTAAATCCCTGAAAGAAGATGGTTTTTGTTTGATCCGAAGTTATCCGTTTTTTAGATCCGCGTCATCCGCGTGCGACGCCTCTGCGGGGAAAGGAGGGATGGTACCGATGACGACGCGTATCCGGAGAAACAACCATCTGCTTAATCCTCCATGAGAAGACGGACGCCTTTTTTGTCGGCCTGATAATGGTAAAAAAGTACTTTAATGCACTTCAGAGAATGGCCGGTCCATCCCGCATGTTAGCGCAACGGTAAGAAAGAGCGCACCGCAGGATCACCTGGCCTTGGAGGATACCGATGAACATTCACGAGTATCAGGCAAAAGCGATATTGAGAAAATTCGGCGTGCCGGTCCCGGACGGGCATGTCTGCTATAACGGCGCCAGCGCCCGCGAATGGGCGAAGAGGCTGGGCGAAGGTCCCTGGGTGGTGAAGGCCCAGATCCACGCCGGCGGCCGCGGCAAAGGCGGCGGCGTGAAGCTCGCCAAGAGCGCCAGCGAAGTGCAGCTCATTGCCCGCGACATGCTGGGGATGACCTTGAGGACCCACCAGACCGGCCCGGAAGGAAAGGTCGTGCACCGGGTCCTGGTCGAGAACGGCTGCAACATCGCCCGCGAGCTCTACATAAGCCTCGTCGTCGACCGCAACAGCTCCAAAGTCGCGGTCATGGCATCCACCGAAGGGGGGATGGACATCGAGGAAGTGGCTGCCAAGACCCCGGAGAAGATCTTCACCGAAACCATCGATCCGCTGGTCGGGCTGACCCAGTTCCAGTGCCGCAAGATCGCCTTCAGCCTGGGGCTCGAAGGAAAGCAGGTGGGCAAAGCGGTCAAGATGTTCGAGAACCTCTACACCACCTTCGTCGCCTGCGACTGCGCCATGCTGGAAGTGAACCCGCTGGTAGTCACCGCTGAGGGGGAGCTCCTCGCGCTCGACGCAAAGTTCGGCTTCGACGACAACGCGCTCTTCCGCCACCTGCAGATAGGCGACATGCGCGACTTCGACGAGGAAGACCCCAACGAGATCGAGGCGTCGCAGCACGACCTCTCCTACATCTCCCTTACCGGCAACATCGGCTGCCTGGTTAACGGCGCCGGTCTCGCCATGGCAACCATGGACATCATCAAGCACTACGGCGGCGATCCCGCCAACTTCCTGGATGTCGGGGGCGGGGCCACCATCGAGCGCGTCACCGAGGCCTTCAAGATCATCCTCTCCGACCGTAACGTGGAAGGGATCCTGGTCAACATCTTCGGCGGCATCATGAAGTGCGACGTCATCGCCACCGGCGTCATCCAGGCGGCAAGACAGGTCGCCCTCAAGGTACCCCTGGTGGTCCGGCTGGAAGGGACCAACGTGGAGAAAGGCAAAGAGCTTCTGGCCCAAAGCGGGCTCGACATAGTCGCCGCCGACGGGATGGCCGACGCCGCCCAGAAAATCGTCATGGCCGTTTCTGCCAAAGGGGGGAGAGCATGAGCATCTTAGTCGACAAGAACACCAAGGTCATCACCCAGGGCATCACCGGGGCCACCGGTCTCTTCCACGCGCAGGGCGCCCGCGAGTACGGCACCCAGATGGTAGGGGGGGTCACCCCCGGCAAGGGAGGGACCAACGTCGACGGCTTCCCCGTCTTCAACACCGTCGCCGAGGCGGTAGAGCAGACCGGCGCCAACGCATCCGTCATCTACGTGCCGCCGCCGTTTGCCGCAGACTCCATCATGGAGGCGATCGATGCCGGCCTCGATCTCGTCTGCTGCATCACCGAGGGGATTCCGGTCCTCGACATGGTCAAGGTGAAGCAATACATGCAGGGCAAGAAGACCCGCCTGATCGGCCCCAACTGCCCCGGCGTGATCACCCCCGGCCAGTGCAAGATAGGCATCATGCCCGGCTACATCCACCGTCCGGGCAAGGTCGGCGTCGTCTCCCGCAGCGGCACCCTCACCTACGAAGCGGTCTGGCAGCTGACCGGCTACGGCCTGGGGCAATCCACCTGCGTCGGCATCGGCGGCGACCCCGTCAACGGCACCAGCCACCTCGACTGCCTGAAGATGTTCGAAGAAGACCCCAACACCGAAGCCGTCATCATGATCGGCGAGATCGGCGGCAGCGCCGAAGAAGAAGCCGCCTACTTCGTCAAAGAGCACATGACCAAGCCGGTGGCAGGCTACATCGCCGGTCGCACCGCCCCTCCGGGAAAAAGGATGGGCCACGCCGGCGCCATCATCTCCGGCGGCAAGGGGACCGCGGCCGAGAAAGTAGCCATCTTGGAATCCTGCGGCATCAGCGTAGCGGCCACCCCCGCCGAGATGGCCCAGGCTCTGATGAAGGTGTACCGCCCGGATTCGAAAGTTAGTCACCACTACGTCAATGCACCCGCCGCAGCCGCGGCATCGTAGGAGATAGCGGGAAGGGGGACTGGCTCCGCAGGCGCCTGTCCCCCTGGCCCCCACGGTTGAGGAGCAAAAGCAGAAGGGGACTGGCTCCGCCAGGTGCCTGTCCCCCCTAGCCAGATGAAGATTCGAAGTCCAACTGAAGGAGAAGGTCATGCTTGTAATCTCCTGCATCAAACAAGTGCCGGACACCACCCAGGTGAAGATCGACCCGGTCACCAACACCCTCGTGAGGGAAGGGATCCCCTTCATCGTCAACCCCTACGACACCCACGCCCTCGAAGAGGGGCTGGCGCTCAAAGATCGCTACGGCCTCCTGGCCATTGCCATCTCCATGGGTCCCCCCAACACCGAGGCGACGCTTAAAAAGGCGTGCGCGCTGGGCGTGGACCAGGCCATACTCCTCTCCGACCGGGCCTTTGGCGGCGCCGACACGCTGGCCACGAGCCAGGTCCTGGCCTCGGCCATCGATCGCCTGGGGAAAGAGGAAGAGGTCGGCATCGTTTTTTGCGGCAAGCAGACCATCGACGGCGACACCGCCCAGGTCGGCCCCGGCATCGCCACCAGGCTTGGCTTCACCCAGCTCACCCTGGTTGACCGCATCGAGTGGCTGGATGTTCCCAACAAGCGTATACGGGTCAGGCGCAAGCTGGAAGGAAGGCACGAGATCGTGGAGGCGCCGCTTCCCGTGGTGATCACCGCGGTGCGCGAGCTGAACCGCCCCCGCTACCCAACAGTCCCGATGCGCCTTTCCGCCCAGGAAACGCCCGTCGCGCTCTGGGATAACCAGGTGCTGCAGCTCGACGTGGAGACGGTAGGCCTCAAGGGGTCCGCCACCTGGGTCAGCAAGATCTTCTCACCCGAGCGGGACCAGGGGGAGATCATCGGGGACGGCGTGAACGATCCGGAAGGAACCGCGCACCTGCTGCTTGACAAGATGCTGGCCAAAGACCTCTTAGCTCTCTAGTTCGCCAAGGAGTTCGTGATGCAAAACGAGAAGAAGATCAAGAAACCACGCGGCGTAGCACGGCTGGTAGCCGGCAAGTGCATAGCCTGCGGAGCCCGGTGCGAAAGTTCCTGCCCGGTAAGCGGCATCCTGATGAGCGAGGCCGGTGAGCCCTCTATCGTCGACGGGAAATGCATCGGCTGCGCCAAGTGCGTCAAGGTCTGTGCCGCCGGCGCCCTGGAGATGTTCTACACCCCCGAGGAGCTGGAGCTCTTGAAACAGTGGGAAGCCCAGCACGGCGCCGTCGAGGAGGAACTCGACCCGGCCGAGAAGGAGCTTCGCGCCAAGCTCGCGCAGTACCGTGGCGTATGGGTCTTCATCGAACAGTACCAGGGCGAGGCCGCCAAGGTTTCCTGGGAGCTTTTGGGCGCGGGCAAGGAACTCGCCGCGACGCTCGGAGTGAAGCTCTCCGCCCTCATCATCGGCCACGAGGTAGCACATCTCTGCGACGAGGCCTTCGCCTACGGCGCCGATCAGGCCGTCGTCCTGGACGAGAGCGTCTTCAAGGACTACCGCACCAAACCCTTCACCGACGCCGTCTGCCACCTGGTCGAAAAGCACAAGCCGGAGGTGATCCTCATGGGGGCCACCGGCCAGGGGCGCGACCTGGCGGGCGCCGTAGCCACTATTGTCAAGACCGGCCTCACCGCCGACTGCACCGGCCTCGGCATCGACGACAAGCGGAACCTGATGCAGACCCGTCCCGCCTTCGGCGGCAACATCATGGCCACCATCATGTGCGACCGTTTCCGTCCCCAGATGGCGACGGTCAGGCCCCACGTCATGGCCATGCCGGAGCGCAAAGACGGCAGCAAAGGCGTAGTGATCCTCGAGCAGTTCTACCTGCGTGAGCAGGACATCCTCGCCAAGGTGATCGAGACCATCAGCGACAAAGGCGGCGCGGACATCGACATCGCCGGCGCCGAGATCATCGTCTCCGGCGGCCGCGGTCTGATGAACAAGGACAACTTCGCCCTCCTGCACGAACTGGCAGTCGAACTGGGCGGAGTGGTCGGCGCCTCAAGAAGCGCCGTCGACGCAGGATGGATGCCGCACAGCCGCCAGGTAGGGCAGACCGGCAAGACCGTCCGTCCCAAGATCTACATAGCCTGCGGCATCTCCGGCGCCATCCAGCACCTGGTCGGGATGCAGGACTCCGACGTCGTCATAGCCATCAACAGGGACGCCGAGGCCCCCATCTTCCAGGTGGCCACATACGGGATAGTAGGGGACCTGTTCCAGGTGATCCCGGCGCTGACGCGCGGGGTCCGCGAAATGAAAGGTGCGCGCGGCGGGTCGGTCCCCGACCGCATCGCAGTTTAGGTGAAGGGGGACTCTCCCGGGGGACTGGCTCCGCCAGGTGCCTGTCCCCCTAGCCTCAGGTGGCACGGGGAAAGATCGAGCAACAGCAAATCCCCCTAAATCCCCCTTCGCAAAGGGGGACTTGTAACCCCCTCTTTGAAGCTTTTCACTCTCCCCCCTTTGCGAAGGGGGGCCGGGGGGGATTTAACGAAGTCCCGCAGTTAGCGGAAGGTCACAGCTAATCAGGATACTTATTTTTGAACCATGAGATTCCGAGGTAGTCATGCCAAGCACTCAAATCTATTTTCTGCCGCTTTTCGTCATCGCCCTCGTGGCCTTTTGCTTCAGCTGCTATCAGCGCCTGCAACTGGTCGCCGTCGGCACCTCCGAGGACCGCTTCGACAGGCCCGGCGAGCGGCTGGCCGGCATGTTTCGGTACGCCTTCGGTCAAGAGAGGGTCCTCGCCAGGCCCTACGGCCTGAACCACTTCGCGCTCTTCTGGGCCTTCATGCTGCTCCTCGTCGCGAACGTCTCCTTCCTGGCGGAAGGGCTCTTCTCGGGCTTCACCCTCTCGGCGCTCCCGGCCCCTCTGCACCACGTCCTGGGACTTGCCTTCGACCTGGTCTCGGTGGTTGCACTCGTCAGCGTCGCGGTGGCGCTTGCGCGCCGGCTCTTCTTCGCGCCGTCATACCTCGGTAACGATTACACCAAGGCCTGCAGCGGCGAAGCGCTCCTGATCCTCGCCCTGATCGCCACCCTGATGGTCGCCTTCTTCCTGCTGAACGCGGCGCAAATCGCTCTCGGCGCGGAGCAGACCTTGAGGCCCGTCTCCGGCGCGCTAGCGACGCTTTTGCAGGGGATGCCGCAAGCCTCGCTTGAGCTTGTAGCCTCCGCCTCCTGGTGGGTGCATGCCGTGGTGCTCCTTCTGTTCATGAATCTTTTGCCCCGCAGCAAGCACATGCACATACTCACCGCCATCCCCAACTGCTATTTCCGGAACCTCGAGAAGCCCAACGTGCAGCCGCGCGAGAGCTTCGAGCTCGGCAAGCGCTTCGGGGTGAGCGAGGTGGCGCAGTTCTCCTGGAAGGACCTGCTGGATTCCTTCTCCTGCACCGAATGCGGGCGCTGCCAGGACCTCTGCCCGGCCCACAACACCGGGAAGCCCCTGAACCCGCGCCGGATCATCCACGACATCAAGGTGAACCTTTTGGAGAACGGCGTCGCCAACGCCGGAAAGAAGCAGCTCCCGCTCATCGGCGAGAAGGCTGAGGGAACCAGTTGCGAGGACGCCCTTTGGTCCTGCACCACCTGCGGCGCCTGCCTGTCGGTCTGCCCGGTCCTCATCGAGCACATGCCCAAGATCGTCAAGATGCGCCGCCACCTGGTCCAGGAAAAGGCCCGGTTCCCCGAAGAGCTTTTGAACCTCTTCGAGAACATGGAGCAGCGTTCCAACCCCTGGGGCATCGCCCCCTCCGAGCGCGGCAAATGGGCGAACCTCCTGGGGGATAAGGAGTTCGTGGCCGGCAAGACTGAATATCTCTTCTTCGTAGGGTGCGCCGGTTCGTTCGACAGCCGCGCCAAGCAGACCACCGTGGCCCTCGCCACCGTCCTCGACAAGGCCGGCGTCACCTGGGGCATCCTGGGGAGGGAAGAGCTCTGCTGCGGCGACAGCGTGAGGCGCCTGGGTAACGAATTCGTCTTCGACCGCATGGCGCGGGAGAACGTGGCCAAGTTCAAGGAGAAAGGGGTCACCAAGATCGTCACCCAGTGCCCGCACTGCTTCAGCACGCTCAAGAACGACTACCGGCAGTACGGCCTGGAACTGGAGGTGCTGCACCACAGCGAGCTGATCGCAAGGCTCGTGCAGGAGGGGAAACTCCCCGCCGCGAAAGGAGTCAACTTGGGCAAGACCCTATTCCACGACTCCTGCTACCTGGGGCGCCACAACGACACCTTCGCCGCACCCCGCCAGGTGATCGAGGCCGCGACCGGCGCCGCACCCGGTGAGTTCGAGCGCCAGAAAGAGAACGGGTTCTGCTGCGGTGCCGGCGGCGGGCGCATGTGGATGGAAGAGCAGATCGGCACGAGAATCAACCACGACCGCGTCAACGAGGCCCTGAAGCAGCAGCCCGACACCATCTGCGTCAGCTGTCCCTACTGCATGACCATGCTGGAGGACGGACTCAAGGACCAGGGCGCGGAAAAGGTGAGGGTAAAAGACATCGCAGAGGTAATGGCCGAGGCAATCAACTAGATAGGAGGCAAAAATGAAAGTTCTAGTCTGCATCAAACAGGTACCGGATATGGAATCCCGTTTCAAGGTCAACGGGAGCGGAGATTGGTATGACGAAGCCGATCTCGCCTACCGGATGAACGAGTACGACGAGTACGCGGTGGAACAGGCGGTACAGCTGAAAGAGCAGTTGGGCGACGCGCCCGACGTCACCGTCCTCTCCATCGGGCCGGATCGGGTGGGTGATGCGCTCAAGAAGGCGCTGGCCATGGGGTGCGACCGCGCCGTCCACGTCCAGGACCCGGACAGCTGCCGCAAGGATCCCTGGCAGATCGCCGACATCATCGCCTCCTTCGCCAAGGGGAAAGACTTCGACGTCATCTTCACCGGCATGCAGTCCCAGGACAGGGGCTCGGCCCAGGTTGGGGTCACCGTCGCTGAGCGTTTGGGGCACAACTGCACCACCACCCTGGTCGGCTTCGGCTTCGCCGACGGCGTCATCACCGCCAAGAGGGAACTCGAAGGCGGGCTGAAGAGCGTCGTCAAGGTTCCGCTTCCGGCCTTGGTCACCTGCCAGCTCGGCCTGAACGTGCCGCGCTACCCGACCCTTCCCAACATCATGAAGGCGAAGAAGAAGGAGTTCGTGACCGTCCCGGCTGCCGAGCTCCTCACCGAACAGCCGGCGGTCGCCACCGAAAAGCTCTACCCGCCGGTGAAAAGCGGCTCCGCCGTCGTGCTGGAAGGGGATCTGGCGCAGGTTGCCGATCGTCTGCTGGGGATTCTCAAGGAAAAGACTACGGTCGTGAAATAGGAGGTGAGCCATGAAAGCACTGCTTGTCTGTGAACAAAGGGAAGGAAAGATCCTCGACACCAGTTATGAGCTGGTGGCGTTCGCCGATCGCCTGGGGGCCGAGAAGGTAATGGTTCTCGTCGGTAAAGAGGCGCCCAAGGTCGACGGTAAGGTATATCTTGCGGACGTCGACAAGTTCGGCGAGTACAACCCGGACCTGCACAAGCAGGTCGTACTGGAGGCGATCCAGAAGGAAAATCCCGACTACGTCGTCTTCGTCCATTCCTCCTACGGTTGGGACCTGGCTCCCAGGGTAGCTGCCGCGCTCAAGGTAGGGCAGGTTTCCGAGGTCGTCAACATCGTCGACGGCAAGTTCGAGCTGGCGCTTTGCAACGCGAAACTGCGTCGCACCGTTTCCCCCAAGGGGGCGCGCGCCGTACTCACCGTCCAGGCAGGCGCCTTCAACGCCGTCGAGGCATCGGGAAGCGCGCAGGTCGAAGCAATTGAAGTAGCCGGCAGCTCCCAGCTGCAGTTCGTAGGCTACGAGCCCGCCGAGAAAAAAGACGTCGATCTGGGTCGCGCCGAGATCATCGTCAGCGCCGGTCGCGGCGTCGGCAAGAAAGAGAACGTCGCCATCATCGCCGAGCTGGCCAAGGCATTCGGCGGCGAGCTGGGTGCGAGCCGTCCCGTCGTCGACGCCGGCTGGGTTGCCCACAGCCATCAGGTCGGCACCACCGGCCAGACCGTGTCCCCCAAGCTGTACGTCGCCTGCGGCATCTCCGGCGCGATACAGCATCTGGCCGGCATGAAGAAATCCGACTTCATCGTCGCCATCAATAAGGATAAGGATGCCCCCATCAGCGAGGCAGCAGACGTAATGGTAGTCGCCGACGTACTGCAACTGGCCCCGGTACTGATGGAGAAGCTGCGCGCGGCGTAGCCGGAAGATATTGGCTCGGGACAATGCCTGGGACCAGCGCCGTGCGGCGGAGCGAGTGCTCAGCCCTCCGCCGCACGGCTTGCTTAGACAAAGACCAACTGCATCGCACACGGATTTAACGGATGACGCGGATGAAATCGGATCGATCTTGAAACAACAAGCCTTTGCTTGATCGCGGTAATCGCTTTCAATCCGCGTCCTCCGCGTGCGAGGAATTTAAAAAAAGGGGGATAAAGCCATGTCAGTCGCCAGCATAGCCGAGGCAATCGAAGACATCCGGGCCGGAAAGATGGTCATCCTTGTCGATGACGAAGATCGCGAGAACGAAGGCGATCTCACCATCGCAGCCCAGTGCGTGACCCCTGAGATAATCAACTTCATGGCCATGCACGGGCGGGGGTTGATCTGCTTGACCATGACAGGAGAGCGCTGCGACAGGCTGGCGCTCCCCTCCATGGTGCGCGACAACACCTCCTCCTTCGGCACCGCCTTCACCGTCTCCATCGAGGCGCGCCGCGGAGTCACCACCGGCATCTCCGCCGCCGACCGCGCCCACACCATTCTCACCGCCGTAGCCCCCGATGCCTGCGCCGAGGACCTGGCGCGGTCGGGACACATATTCCCGCTGCGCGCAAGAGAAGGAGGCGTCCTGGTGCGCTCCGGGCAGACCGAAGGTTCCGTCGACCTGGCGCGCCTGGCCGGGTTGGAGCCCGCCGGCGTCATCTGCGAGATCATGAACGACGACGGCACCATGTCCCGCATGCCTGATCTGAAGAAGTTCGCCCTGCGCCACAGGATCAAGATCTGCACCATAGCCGACCTCGTCGCCTACAGGATGCAGCACGAGTCGTTGGTCCGCCGCTGCGTCGAGGTGAATCTCCCCACCCAGTTCGGCGACTTCCGCGCGGTCGGCTTCGAAAACGACGTCGACGGACTGGAGCACATCGCCCTGGTGAAGGGCGACATAAGCGGAGACGAACCGGTCCTGGTGCGGGTGCACTCCGAGTGCCTGACCGGCGACGTCTTCGGTAGTGTCAGGTGCGACTGCGCCGACCAGCTGCACCTGGCCATGCAGCAAGTACAGGCCGAGGGTAGGGGGGTAATCCTTTACATGCGGCAGGAAGGGCGCGGCATAGGCCTGACCAACAAGTTGAAAGCCTATGCGCTGCAGGATCAGGGAAAGGACACCGTCGAGGCAAACGTCGCCCTGGGTTTCAAGGCCGACATGAGGGATTACGGCATAGGCGCCCAGATCCTCTCGAACCTGGGTATAAAGAAGATCCGCCTCATGACCAACAACCCGAAGAAGCTGGTAGGGCTTGCAGGATACGGGATCGGCATCGAAGAACGGGTGCCGTTGGAGCTCCTCCCCGGGAGTGACAACGCGAGGTATTTAAAGACCAAGCGGGAGAAGATGGGGCATTTGTTGCGTTTCATCTGACGCCGGGACGGTAGAGCGTGCCAGTAGGAGAGCAGATGGACTACATGGAAACCAATGACGGCCGCCAGCGGCGGCACATAATTTCGGTCCGGGTAAGCGACGAGGAACTGGAGTATCTTACCCGTCTGTTAGAGCTTCACAACACCACCATGTCCGAGCTGATGCGGGATGCTCTAGGCTCGCCCGCCTTGTTGCGCCGCGTCAGGCCGACGAGGCGCCGCCACTCTCAGCGCGCGCCCTGATCAGCCGCAACCCAGCCTAACCTCCGTCCATCCTCCCTCTCCCTCTGGGAGAGGGAGAGGGGTGAGGGTAGAACCTCTCAGATTTCCTCCGTGGCCTCCCGCCTCTTCAGGTTGATTCGTTTTTGTCACCACTGAGCTTGCATTGCTAGCGCTGCGTTGTATGCTCAACGGAGTTTTGAGATTGACAAATTCTAATCAATTGAAGTCCTACGCTTCGCCATGGCGGCGGAAGGGAGGTACGAGATGGGTCAGCAATTACTGCGGAACTATCGGCAAATCGGGCCAACGGCGTTTCATGCGTTCAACCAGCGGGTGGCAACTGCTTTGGCTGACAAAACCAGGATTCCAGATTCCGTCTGGGCTGGGAACCCGGGGTTGCTCGAATCGTACCTTGCCGCATCGGCGAAGCACGATGCCGTGTATCACGAGTCGATGTTGGGGAGCAAACTGGTGATTAACGAACGAGAGGTACTCCAGGCACAACTCGTCATTAAATTGGATGAGGTCGCGCTCGTCATGGAGATGGCCGCTGTCCGCAATCCCGGCATCCTCGTCGCCTCCGGGTTCGATTGCAGCAAAGAAAGAAGGGGGCACCCGAGGGCCAAGACAGTTCCAACTGCCCCTGAAGCAGCCCAGGTCGAAAAAGAAGATTAATGCCCGCAACAGCCACACCCGGACTTGAAGGTCGAACTGGGGGTGCCGTCAGGCCCCCCCTCAACCTCCTCACCTCCACACCTGCCTCCCTTTGCAGCCACACGTCTCTGAAGCAGACGCCTGCGCGTAACCTTCCATTTTCCCTGCCTTCTAATTCATCCCCTTGTTGTATGCCTGTTACCCACCGCAATATACGAATTACATACCGCGATGTGCGAATTACATACCGCGATGTGTAATTTACATACCGCAGTGCATGAGTTACATACAGCAGTGCATGAGTTACATACCGCGGTGCATGAATTACTTGTTGCAATGTGCTGGTTACATACCACGGTGTATGCAATACATATTGCGATGTGCGAATTACACATCGCGCCAAGTAATTTACAGAGAGCGATGCAAACGTTACATGCTGCGGTGTACGAATTACAGACCGCGGTATGTGGGTATCACACTGCACTGTGCGAGTAGCATAACGCGATGTGTGAATTACATACCACGGTGCATGAGTTACTCGTTGCGATGCATGACTTACATACCGCGATGTGTAAGTTACAGATCGCGGCGGACAACTTGAGGCCTGCGAAAAGGGCGTAACTACTTGAGCGGTAGGTAAATGTCGGTGACGAGCTCGTGCTCGGCCACGTCGGGCATCAGGTTCAGGTAGTGGAAGAAGAGGGGGAAGTCCCGCAGCTCTTCGCCGCTTTTCGGGAACCAGTCGCGGTAGAGCGGGTAAATGCTGTCGCCGATCCGGTCATGTGAGCCTAGGTGCCGCACCACCGCGCACCGGCCGCCCTGTATCACGCTGTTGAACACCCCCTGAGGGTTTTGCGGCACTTCCTGCGACACTTCGCCGCAGATGTCGAAGCGGAACTCTTCCGGTTCCACCGCCGCGGGGTCATCGTAGACGATGCCGAAGCTGCGGGACTGCTTCACCGGCGACAACCCGCTTTGCTTGCGCCACTCGATGAACTTAAGCGCCGAATCGTCCACCTTTTCCGGCGCGCCCCGGTGCTCCAGAACCGCGACCCGCGTCTCGGCGAACTCCACAATTTTCACGTCCATGTCTCCTCTCCTTTCGATGGTCGGCAGCCGGAAGCGCTCCCTCCAGGGCTGCCATATGGGTGATTTTCTGAATTGAGAGGGGGAATGACCGAACATCTGCTTGAAGGCGCGGGCAAACGCTTCAGGGCTGTCGAATCCGGCGTCTAAGGCAATGTCGATGATGCGTTCCTCCCGGCGGTAGGCAAGCCGGTAGGAAGCGTGCTTGAGCCGCAGCATTCGGATGTAGGCGAAGACCCCGATGCCGGTGTAGAGCGAGAATTGCCTGTGGAAGTGGAACTTGGAGAAATGCGCCACCCGGCTCAACCGCTCCACCGTCAACGGTTCGTCCAGATGCCGCTCGATGTAGCGCAGCACCCTGTCGAACCTTTCTGCGTATGCCTGTGCCTTGTCCATGTCCTCGCCCCTCTCTATCCGATGGCCATCCTACCCGAACTTAAAGAGAGAATCCTGACCGAAATTGCTCAGATGATAGCCGAATTTTATCTCGATGATAAGGTCATTTTTATTTCCCACAGAAAATAATGTGTGGTATGGTTTCATCAGGAAAGGTTGAGGGGAGGGGTTATGCCACGTGCTGCAGGCCCAACACATTCTGCACCTACCGCCTCTGCACAAGAGGCTTTAAGCAAGTCGCAGGTTCTCACCAAGGCCCTCATCAACACCGCCACCTGCCTCGAAATCCCCAAGAACAAACTGGCCCAGATTCTCGGCGTCTCCGGAGCCACTGTCACGCGGCTTTACACGGACGCTTACCGGCTTTCCCCGGAAAAGAAGGAGTGGGACTTCGCCGTCCTTCTGGTTCGGCTGTTCCGTTCCCTCGACTCCATTGTCGGCGGATCCAGGGACGATGCGCGCAAGTGGCTCGCAAGCGAGAATGCAGCTTTGGGCGGGAAGAAGCCTGCTGATCTGATTGACACCACGGAGGGGATTGTACGTGTCGTTACCTACCTGGACGCCTGCCGAGCTGTCGTCTAGTTCGGCTGATATCGCCTGCAAGGCTTGGCGCATGGTCGAGGCCCAGCACATCGTCTCCACCTTGAAGCTCGTCGATACCCGGGCCGAGCAGGAGCTGCTGGAAGAAATTCTCGAAGAGCACAAGCCGCCTGTCCCGCCTGAGGCGAAGGGACTAGACTACCTCATGTTCAGCCCGTTCCGTTACGACACCCGCCCACCATCAGGTTCAAGATTCCGCGCCATCAACGACCCCGGCGTCTTTTACGGTGCGGAGACTGTGCGTACTGCCGCAGCCGAGGTTGCTTACTGGCGTTGGAAATTCCTGCAGGACACCTCCGGCTTAACCCGTCTCCAGCCCTGCACCTTCACCGCCTTTCGCATTCCGGTGAAGACCCCCTGCATAGACTTGCGCCAGCCCCCCTTCGACGCCCATTCCACCGTATGGACCCATCCCGCCGATTATTCAGGAACCCAAGCCGTCGGCAAGGTTGCCAGGGAAGCGGGAATCGGGGCATTACTGTATAGATCCGTGCGTGACCCCGAGCCCCACTTTTGCATCGCCGTATTGACCCCGCGAGCATTCGCCGCAAAGAAACCGGACAGTGCAACACAAACCTGGGTGCTGGCAGTGTCGGGTGAGGAGGCGATTTGGATGCGGCAGGGGGATGAAACCTTCTCGTTTGCGACGGCGGCTTGTGCATCGGCGTGAATGTGAAGCCGCAGCCGCCGAATCTAGGCGAAGGCCCCGATCCGCGTGTAGAGCGAGAATTGCCTGTGGAAGTGGAACTTGGAGAGGTGCGCCACCCGGGTTTGGGGAGCCGGACGTCCCAACCGTACTGTGCCATTGGGGGAGAAAATGAGTAAGCTAATTTGCTATTGTTTCAATTATTCAGAGGCTGACATTGAGAAGGATGTTCAGCAGAATAATGGACGGTCGCGTATCCTAGAGGAAATAATCACAGAGAAGCAGAAGGGTGCTTGCCAGTGCGCAGCAAAGCACCCCGAAGGGCGGTGATGTCTTCCCGATGTCCGCCGGGTTGCGGATAAAGCAAAAGCTGAGTTGAAACATGTTTCCTGAATTCCGACTACCGTTTGATTCACGGCATCGTCACATTCAAGACTCAACCCCCAGGCTCCGATCAATGCCTGGATAGTCGAGTTCTTGTCAGAGTGTGCAACGCACGGTCATTAGGCCCAGCAACAACTTACACCTTCCTACTGTACCTCCTATCTCCTTCTGCCTCCGTTCTGTCATCTCAAATGTCCGGATGTCTAGCCTGACCCCGCTAACCTCACCGAACTAAATAAGCCCCTGCGGCACGTGGCGCAGGGGCTTCGCTTTTCAAAACGACCGGCATATGTGAATCGGCAAGCAAGTGGGCAAAGCAAGAAAAGGCACCGCTATTATCTGCGTTTCTTGAGTTGAGGTGGCTAATGCCCTGTGGGTCTGAGCACCTCCTCGCTTAGCGCTCCTATTGCTTGAAGCACATCTGCCCTTTGTCCTTTGCAAACGAACCCGAAAGCCGCCCCAATTCCCCCGCCCCGCCTGTACTGATATACCGGACCGGTCGTACAGCCTAACCGTGTTGCCAGGTCTACGACATTCTGGCCTCTTGGGGTGCAGTCACCGTTATCGAGATTGCCGAATTCCGTTTCAACTTTCAGCTCTCCCAGGTCGCTCGTAGTGCAGGTTATTGAATGATAAAAGCCTGGAACGTCCCCAGGACAGCGGTAAGCCCCGGTAACTATCAGCAGGTCATTAGGATTTGCAGCATGTACGAGTTGTACCCCGCTGATCATTGATGTCGCAACCACCAGACCAGCTAAAATCGTTATCCTCTTTCTCATTATGATGCCTCCCATGGATGTGCCGACTATGTTGCGGCTTCTGTTCTTGCTCAAAAATAAGCCCGCATTAATATATCGCCAGCCGCACCAAAATCAATTTTTGAGGGGAAGAGGTACACGGTCCAGATCGGCAGCAAAGATCTACGTCCCGCACGCCTTCCAGGCGAAGTTGTCTTTGCTCTTCTTTTCTGTCGGCGCGAGTATTACAATGTCCTTATGCACGTATAGAGACGTGAAGAGATGATCGCGGCGAAAGTAGGAGATGGAGAAGAGAGGTTCCCCAGGTAGCGCGAAGCGCGCGGGAGGTTAACAATGGGAATTTTAACTTGGATAATATTAGGTCTGGTGGTTGGTGCACTCGCGAAGTTGTTGATGCCCGGCGATGATCCGGGAGGGATCTTCATAACGATCCTGCTTGGTATCGCTGGGGCATTCCTGGGCGGGATGATAGGCACTACGCTCGGGATAGGATCGATAACAGGGTTCAACATGTTGAGCATCGTGTTGGCCATCGTGGGCGCGATTATTCTCCTGGTTCTCTATCGAGTCATCAGGAGACCGCACCGCGGCTAAAAACTCTGGCTTGAAATGCAGGCTACTTTTCCAGTTGTGTTCCACGCGGGTAAAGTAGCCTGCTTTGTTTTATTCAATTTGACTTTTGACATAAAAAACTAAATTTGTAAGATCTAATTTTACTTTAACGATGAACATAAACCAGATCCTCGACAAGCTGCTCACCCTCCTGGGACGCGACGGGGTTGGGCATATGCGGGCTCTTTGCGGACGCATCCGCTCCATACATAAGGAGGGCGCACAATGGAACTGAAAAAAACGTATGCATTTGGAAAAACAGTCGATCTGTCTTATGCCGAAGCAGAAACGAAGGTGCGGGAGGAACTGGCCAAGGAAGGGTTCGGCATACTCACCGAGATCAACGTCAGGAAGAAATTTTCCGAGAAGCTCCAGAAAGAATTCCGCGACTACATCATCCTCGGCGCCTGCAATCCGCCTCTTGCCTACGAGGCCCTGAACCGGGAAATCGACCTCGGTACGCTGCTTCCTTGCAACGTCGTGATCTATACCAGGGATGACGGGAAGACCGCAGTCATGGTCATGGACCCGGTTTCGGCTCTTTCCCTGATCGGCAACCCTGAGATCACCGAATTCGCAAAAATCGTCGCCCAAAAGCTCGAGCGGGTGCTTGCCGCGCTGTAATGGCAGCTACCCACGCCCCCCTCTTTTCCCAAACGAAAGAGGCCACACCGGGTAAGGATGTGGCCTCTTTGATTGCAAAAGCAGTATTTGGTTAAAGCTTCACTTGTCTCGGTCCTGAGGGTCCGGTCCTGGGGGGCAAGTCTTGCTTCTTAGCATTCCTATCGCGTTCTTTGGTTGCACTTCCCAACTGAGAGGCAAGAGTAAAACGTTGCTCCAACTCGCACCGTCATGGTTGACCGGCTGCTTTATTTAGGCTTTGCATCCTGATAACGGCTCTGTCTAAATATTTAAAACTGAGCAGAGCTAAAAGAACTAGTGAACCTAACCACATCCACTCAATACCAAGTTTGGGTTCTACAATGACCGAGAATTCGGGGTGCTTCGGATCGTACCAAACCCGGACCTGCGGTGAACTTGTTAGATCCGATATGAGCTTCTTTACTTTGTCCTCGGAAAAAGTAGCGTACCGAATTCCCATTAAGGGTCAAAATGTGTCCAAGAGGGAATCCATCGGTTCCGCAGCAATCTACTGTAAACGCAGATGCTGTGCCAATTTAAATTAAAGAGATTTTTCGATCAAGCTAATTTTTGTCGAGTGCTGGTGGTCCGCTTAAGACTGTGGCGGGTTCTGTAACTGGGGAGCGCGTGGGAGAAGCGTCGTAGCGTGGCGGGATGTCAAATGGCGGGCGCTGCGGGGGAGGGAGGGATGGTTGTGCGGTCAGAATAGTTAGGTCCTTCGCTTAATCCGGCGAGCAAAGGTCTTGTCACTTTTCATTTTGGTATAGAAACTATCAGACGACATCGCTAGGCCTTTATCAAGCAAGAAATTATAGTAACCTTCTTCGTCTTCTCCTTCTATATGCACCCGGTACTGCTGAAACAGGTTTTTTGAAGTAGTAAGCTTCTCCACTTGGCAAGTGGAGTAACGTTTGCAAAGCTCAACGAGTTCTTCAGGACCTAGAAGCAAGGTATCGGTTATGCTCACAGGTCTCCTCCCTCGATCACTTCCCGCCCCCTGGACTGTTGCCTTTCTCACTCCCAGGCAACACCACAAACGTTAAATATTGGCTATATCTAATTTAACCGAAGATTTCATTTGTGAAACGCAGGAGTTCTCTGAGATCAGGTAAGAGTTTTGCTGTATTTAAGCGGGCTTTAGGCGGAGATACTTCAGGGGGGTGTAGATGGCGGGCATTGGAGGTGGGTAGGTGAGGGGGGTAACGAGGGGAAAGGTGGGAGACGCAGATGGCTTGGCAGATTGTTGAAGGAATCGATTTGAGAAAATGCCTGTTTTTTGCAATACTGCTGCGCGCTGTTGCTAAGGCATGTTATGCGCCGGATCGACCAACTGGCAGATGCTCCATGTTTTCTGTCAATTTCATATTCCAGCAAGTATGAGGTGAGTTATGGATGTCGGTGGCTATACGACGGGCATTGCCGGAAGACTGTCGAATTTCATTCCACGTGTGTTTGTCCTGGATGGTTTTCAATGTGCATGCCTGGAGGGAGCGCTTCAGGCATTTAAGTTCGATGATCCGGAGATGCAAAAGCGGATCTGCATGATGTCCGGCAAAGAAGCCAAGACTATTGGGCAAACCAGAAATGAAGCATGGCAGAGCAGTCAAACACTTTGGTGGCAAGGCAGGTCTTATGATCGTCTCTCGCCGGAATATCAGCAACTACTCGACAGGTTGTATGAGGCTGCCTTGTTGTCAGCTGATTTCGCCGACGATCTTTTAGCTACCGGCGAGGAAGTTCTGACTCACAGCATTGGGGAGCATGACCCCAGGAAAACAGTTTTAACCGAGGAAGAGTTTTGCAGCCGTCTCATGGCCAATCGCTCCAAAGCTAAAAAGGCAAGAGAGACGTAGCGACTGCTTGTCATGAGAAAGCTGGCAATACGGCCGTTGCGTCGCGCAACGATAAGCGCAGGTCGTTTGTCATTTCCAGAATGCGCGAGCTGGGGAGGTTGGCGGACTGCGTTTTCCGCGGTCAACATAGAGGTCACTTTATGTTCCTGATGACTTCTCCGAGTTTAACCAGGCGGGGATCGGTCAGGGGAGAAATGCAACGTCCTTGATGAGATCGAGAAGCTTCTGCACTTTGGGTGCAGGCTCCCCTTTGGTGATCAGTACCACGGAGGAGGCGATCTTCGGGCTGCCGGGGACGCGCACCCCGTAAGAAACCAGCGCGTCCGGACCTATGCCGATGGCGCCGGGTGTCTCCAGCACTATCTTTCGCATCTCCTCGGCGTTGGCCACCGGAACATAGTTGGCTACGACGCGCTCGCGCTGCAGAATCTCCCGGATGAAGAGCTCGTTCTCCGCGTCGGCTGCAGGCGACCAGACCACGACGATGCGCCGGTTGGGGCCGCCCACTTTCTTCCAGTTGGTGATCTTGCCGGTGAAGATTGCCTTGAGCTGCTTCTTGGTGAGTTTCTTGATCTTGATGTCGTTGAGAAAGACGACGGTCTGGTTGCTGCCGATGGGAACTTCCCGAAAGAGTGCTCCCGCCGGCGCCGGTCCGGTTTCAGCTGCGCGCTTTAGCAGTCTTTCCAGGCTGACGGTGGACACGACGGCATCGAGGGAGTCGTTTTGCAAAGCGGCGAGTTCCGTTCCCGGCTTGCTCTGCAGCGTAATCAGGCGCAGCGACGGGTTCTCCTCCTCGAAGGTCTCCGCCACCGGAGCGATCACCTCGGTCAATGCGGCGTCGCCGCCGATGCGAATGGTATCCGTGTCATTGGAGTTCTTCTGAGCGGTAGCGCATCCCGCGAGAAAGCAGAAACCGATGATCATCATGCGGAATGGAAATGAGTGTTTCATGTACTGCGACCTCCGCGACAGCCCCACGTTCAGGGTTCGTCGTGTGTGAGACTGATCGACAACGTGCGCACTTTAAGTTAAAGCGTGCTCCTGATCAAGCAATTATTGAAAGAAATAGGATGTGAGGAGGGGCTCGGCAGTCTGCTGTCGACAGATAACCGGGCAAACGTAAATAAGGAGATTCGTTATTAACGGATAAGGGGGGGCACCAAGGGAGAGTGGGAACCCTGGAAACAAAAAACCCGCTGAATTAGCGGGTTTAGGATAGCGTTGAAGTGTCCTGAAACGGTAATTGGCGGAAGCACATGGGAATCGAACCCACCTGGGAAGTTTCTCACCCCCCACACCGGTTTTGAAGACCGGGCCGCCCACCAGCGACGGTGGTGCTTCCTCGTTTGCCTAAGAGTTTCTAAATCATCTTCTGTTGCATGTCAATATATAATGTCCGACTCTGTTACTGCTCACCGTTGCAGCTCATAACCTTTGGCAGGGAGTCCCAGCGCAAGTCTCAGAAAGACAAATTACCAGAAGGCCCCGGATGTTCTCCTTGTCAAAGGGGAGGTTTATTCATCAAACTACCGCTGTAATTTTGCCGCAATAGCAGTGCCTGCGCCGGGCAGCCACCCTTGACAAACAAAGCCAATTTCTGTATAGCTTTGCAAGCCGAAAACCAAGCTTTGAGGGGGATAAATGATACTGCTAGCCAACATTCTCTTGGCCCTTGCAAAGATAGTAGAGCTGGCAAGCGGTGTTCTCACCATCTACAAATACATACTGCTGGCAAGCGTCATCATCTCCTGGATCAACGCGGACCCCTACAACCCCATCGTAAACTTCATCTACCGCGTCACGGAACCGGCCTTGCAGCGGATTCGCCGCTACATGCCCAACACCGGAATGCTCGACCTGTCGCCGTTGGTGCTCTTCGTCCTCATCTACCTGGTGCAGATCATCGTCTTCGACACCGCTTACACTTACCTGATGCTCTTCAGCAACCAACTCAAGGGACAGGCTCTATGAAAATATCGCCCATGGACATCCAGCAGCAGCAGTTCAAGGGAAAGATGCTGGGAGGGCTCGACCCTGAGGACGTGGATGCCTTCCTGCAGTCGGTGGCCGGCGAAATGGAGGAGCTCATCAGGGAGAACAACGACCTGAAGGAGCGCCTGAATCGCAACGCCCAGGCCATGGCCGAGATGGAGGCGCGCGAGGTGCAGTTGCGCGAGACCATGCTGGCCGCCCAGCGCATCACCGAGGAGATGAAGGCGAACGCCCAGAAGGAGGCGCAACTGATCGTTTCCGAGGCGGAGCTTAAGGGGGAGCGGATCGTGGCGGAAGCGGAAAACAGGCTGCTTCAGCTCAACAACCAGATCCAGGAACTCAAAAGGGAGAAGGTTCAGTTCGAAAGCGGCTTCAAGGCCCTCTTGGACAACTACTACAAGCTCCTCGCACTCGATCAATGAGCGAGGAGCTAAGGGTAACCGCGACGCCGGAGGGGCTCCTTTTTACCGTGCACGTGCAGCCCAGGGCCTCGCGCAGTGAGATCTGCGGCCCCAAGGAGGGGGAACTGAGGCTCAGGCTCACCTCCCCCCCCGTCGAGGACGCCGCCAACAAGCAGTGCGTCGAGCTGATCGCCAAGACCCTCGGTGTGGCGAAGTCGAAGGTGAGCATCAAGTCCGGGGCGAAGTCCAGGCACAAGGTGGTCAAAGTGGAAGGGGTCGACCAGGACGCGCTCCTCTCACTACTTAAAATACAGTAAGGAGCAGCGATGAAGGCAAGAGACATTATGGTGACGGACGTGCCGTCGATTTCGGTCAGGACGACGGTGGGCGAGGCGGTCCGGATCATGAAAAGCAACTTCGGAGACGAGAGCTTCATGAACGCCGCGCCCGGGCTTATCGTGCTGAACGACCGCGGCGGGCTTGCCGGCATCCTCACCCCGCTCAGCATCATCACCGCCCTCATGGACGGCGCCTCGGAGGACAAATCCGATCCCGCCTTCTTCGCCTCCCTGTGCGACAGGATCAAGGACCTCCCCATCTCGGACATCATGGAGCACCAGCCGATCTCGGTGACCCAGGACGCCCGGGTGAGTGACGTGGCGCACCTTTTCCTCACGCACCGCTTCCAGAGGGTCCCGGTGGTGGACGGCAAAAAGGTGGTGGGAATCATCTACCGCTCACGCCTGCTCTTCGCCATGACCAAGGGCCTTGAGTCGGATGCCCCTTGACAAAGGGGAATGCAGATACTTATATTAGGTCTGCCGGTTGCCGTCTTACGGTAGCGTTTAGTTAAAGAGGAGGTAGTAAAAGCGATGCCACTTTACGAGTATCACTGCAAAAGCTGCGATCAAACCTTTGAGCTGCGCCAGAAGTTCTCCGACGCGCCCGCTTCCGAGTGCCCCGCCTGCGGCGGTTCGGTGGAAAAACTCATCTCACAGTCCGGGTTCTCCCTCAAGGGGGGGGGCTGGTACGGCGACGGCTACGGCAGTTCCAAAGCCGCCCCCGCTTGTCCTTCCGGTGGCAACTGCGCCGGTTGCCCTTCGGCTTCCTAAAAAAACCGAAACGCCCCCGTTCCACGGGGGTTTTTTTTGCCCTGAATCCCTGCAAACTGCTTTACAAAACCCTCCCGGTTCCTTATTATCACCCTTTTAAAAAACTGTCTCAGGCGCCGGTCCCTATTACCTGTGCGCCTTATATTATTAATGAAACAAAAGGGGTGGATGTAATGGCAAAAATCATCGACGGCAAGGCCATCGCGGCGAAGATCCGTGCTGAAATCAGTGCGGAAGCGGCTCTGCTGAAACAAAAGGGGATCGTTCCCGGTCTCGCCGTGGTGCTGGTCGGGGAGGATCCCGCCAGCAAGGTCTATGTCTCCATGAAAGAAAAGGCATGCGCCGACGTGGGGATCTTTTCCGACGAATATAAGCTTTCCGCCGACACCGGCGAGGCGGAGCTTCTGGCGCTGATCGACAAGCTGAACCACGACCCGAAGATCCACGGCATCCTGGTGCAGCTCCCGCTTCCCAAGCAGATCAACACCGAGCGCGTGCTGGAGGCGATCTCCCCGGACAAGGATGCCGACGGCTTCCACCCCTATAACGTCGGGCGCCTGGTGATCGGCAAGCCGCTCTTCCAGCCCTGCACCCCCTACGGCGTGATGGTGATGCTGAAGGAGGCGGGGGTCGAGCTTTCAGGGAAGGAAGTGGTCGTGGTCGGCCGCTCCAACATCGTCGGCAAGCCCGTGGCCTTCATGTGCCTGCAGCAAAACGCCACCGTGACCCTGTGCCATTCGAAGACCCGCGACCTGGCCGCGAAGGTGTCCCAGGCCGACGTGGTCATCGCCGCGGTCGGGGTGCCGGAGATGATCAAGGGGGCCTGGATCAAGGAGGGCGCCGTGGTGATCGACGTCGGCGTGAACCGGGTGGGCGAGAAGAAGCTCGTGGGGGACGTGGAATACGCCGCGGCCAGCGAGCGCGCCTCGGCCATCACGCCGGTCCCCGGCGGCGTCGGCCCCATGACCATCACCATGCTGCTGCAGAACACGCTTGAGTCCGCCAAGAGGGGTCTCTAAGGAGGAACCCCCTCCCGCCAGGGGAGGGGGGACTTCCGGATCCCGGAAAAGCCTTCAGAAGGGGAGCGTTCCTTTCTATGCAATTTAGTTAAAGGAGTAGGCCATGCGCGTTAAAAAGGCCGTTTTTCCCGTCGCCGGTCTCGGCACCAGGTTTTTGCCCGCGACCAAATCGACTCCCAAGGAGATGCTGCCGCTCATAGACAAGCCGCTGGTCCAGTACGTGGTGGAGGAGGCGGTCGCGTCCGGCATCGAGCAGATCCTCTTCGTCACCGGGCGCGGCAAGAGGGCGATCGAGGATCACTTCGATATCTCTTTCGAGCTGGAATCGCTTCTCTACGAGAAGGGGAAGGACCAGGAACTGCACCAGGTGCGCAAGATCGCGGAGATGGCCAACATCTTCTTCGTGCGCCAGAAGGAGGCGTTGGGACTTGGCCACGCCATCCTCTGCGCGAAGGAATTCATCGGCGACGAGCCTTTCGCCGTCCTATTGGGCGACGACATCATCGACGCGCAACAACCCTGCCTGTCCCAGCTCCTGGAGACCTACGAGAGCTACCGCTCCCCCGTACTGGCCCTGGAGCAGGTCCCCATCGAGACCATCTCCTCCTACGGCTGCGTACGCGCGAACCACCTGGCCAACCGCGCCTTCGAGGTGCTCGACCTGGTGGAGAAGCCGCCGGTCGCCGAGGCCCCGTCGGATCTCGCCATCATCGGCCGCTACATACTCACCCCGGGGATCTTCCCGATCCTGGAGAACCAGGAGCCTGGGAAGGGGGGGGAGATCCAGCTCACCGACGCCATCAAGACGCTCTCGCGCGAGGAGTCGATCTACGGTTGCCGTTTCGACGGCATACGCCACGACTGCGGGGACAAGCTGGGCTTTTTGAAGGCGACTGTGGATATGGCGCTGAAAAGGGACGAGTTCAACGGGGAGTTTCTTGCATTTCTCAGGAAGAGGCTTGGCTGCTAACGGAGCCTGCCGCCGCCGTTGCCGTAGTGGAAGAAGGCGATCAGCTTGAAGGTTTCGCCGCGGTACCCCTTGGGGAAGGAGCCGATGGGGCCCAGCGCGTTCAGGGCCCTGAACACCTCGTCGTCGAGGATCTTGCTCCCGGAACTCTCCAGGAGGTCGATGTTGACGATCTCTCCTTTCCTGTTGAAGGTGATCTTGACCGGCGTGGTCCCCTCGATGCCGCGCAAAAGCGCCGCCTGCGGGTAGTGCCAGACGCCGTAGACCGCGGTCTCCAGGCGGCGCAGGAAGGAGCCGAACTGGATGTCCTCGGTGTTGAGGAAGCGGGTCTCTCCCTCCTCGACCTCGCTCCTGTACTTCTCCCGGTAGTTCTCCTCCAGCCGGGCGAGCCTGTTGGCGCTGGGGAAGAGGCGGGAGCGGTCGGGCAGCTGCTGGGCGCGCGGCTTCAGTATCCCCTCGCCGCGCGAAACCGGCGCTTTGGCCGTCTCCTCCGGCTGCGGCGCAGGCACGGCGGGTCCCGGGGGGGCAGGGCGCAAGTTGGGCAGGCGCGGCAGCGACGGGGTCAGCCTGTCGAACGCGCCCTTTGCTTTGGGCGCCATCTCCTTCGCCACCCGTTGCGGCGTCTCCGCATACCTCTTGATCTCCGGCTTGGGTGCCGCTTTTTTCGGCAGGGTTGGCTGGGGCTGCAGGTCGGGGAGATCGGTCAGGTCGACGAAAGTTGGCTCCGGAGCTGTTTTGGGTTGTTCTTGGGGCAGGGTCGTGATAATTAAAAAGGCACCTACGTGGAGTAGTGCCGAAAAAAGCAGCAAATAGAGGAAATTTTTCTCGACGTATCTATCTGACATGTAGCTCCACCCATGGCCGGGTGTTTATTTTTTGTGCAGATGTCGGCCGGCTGGCCTCACGCGGGGAGCCCCCCCGCAGGCTTTGTGATGGTAGAAGATAGGCCGGTAAAATGCAAGGGGAATCAAGGCTGCAGGCATACTCTCCGCTGTCTAACGCCTTCGAACCGTTGACCATTTCCCCCCCGCTTGACCTGGATCAATTTTTTTTCGGCTGAAGTATCGTAGCCTGAAGCATCAAATAGAACCGAGGTGTCCATGCTGGTAGTTGTCTGTGTGAAGCAAGTCCCCGATACAACGCAGGTACAGATCGACCCCGTCACCAACACCCTGATCCGCGAGGGTGTTCCCTTCATCGTAAATCCCTACGATACCCATGCCGTAGAAGAGGGCCTGCGCTTCAAGGACCGCTTCGGCTTCAACGTGGTGGCCATATCCATGGGCCCTCCGAATGCCGAGGCGACCCTGAGAAAGGCGTTGGCGCTGGGCGTCGACCGCGCCGTGCTCCTCTCCGATCGCGTCTTTGGCGGCGCCGATACGCTGGCGACCAGCAAGGTTTTGGCGGCTGCCATCGAGAAGCTTGGCGAGGAGGAAGAGGTCGGGGTGGTCATCTGCGGTAAGCAGACCATCGACGGCGATACTGCCCAGGTCGGCCCCGGCATCGCCACGAGGCTTAAGTTGGCCCAGCTCACCCTGGTGGATCGGGTCGACGAACTGGAGCCTGCCGCGAAGAAGATCAAGGTCTCAAGGAAGCTCGAAGGAAGGCACGAGCACGTCGAGGCGCCGCTTCCGGTGCTCCTCACCGTGGTTAGAGAGCTGAACCGCCCGCGCTACCCGACGGTCGCCATGCGGCTCGATTCTGCCGACGCCAAGGTGGAGCTCTGGGACAACTCGGTGCTCGGCCTCGACGTCAACACCATTGGTCTTAAAGGTTCCCCGACCTGGGTGAGCCGGATCTTCTCGCCGGAGCGCGCCAAGGGGGAGATGCTTGGCGACGGCGCCCGCGACCCGGACGGCGCGGCGCAGCTTTTGATAGACAAGATGATGGAGAAGGACCTTCTCGCGCTCTAGCTTGACACCACGGTCGGGGTCCTCAAAGGCCGCGCCGTGGAACAAATACCCAAACAGGAAAAGTTCATGACTGAAGCTGTGAAGAAACCGAAGAAGCCGCGCGGAAAAGCGGCGTTGCTGGAAGGGCGCTGCATCGCCTGCGGCGCCCGCTGCCAGAGCGCCTGCCCGGTCGACGCCATCCAGATGAACGAGGCGGGAGAGCCGATCATAGACGCGTCCAAGTGCATCGGCTGCGTCAAATGTGTCAAGGTCTGCCCCGCGCAGGCCATAGAGATGGCCTTCACCCCGGAGGAGAAGCGGATCCTGGACGAGCTGGCGGCGGCTGCCGCCGGAGCCCCCGTCGAGGAGGAACTCGACCCGGAGGAGGCCGCTTTAAAGGAGAAGCTCGCCGCCTATCGCGGCGTCTGGGTCTTCATCGAGCAGACCGAGGGGGAGGCCGCCAAGGTCTCCTGGGAACTCCTGGGGAAGGGGAAGGAGCTCGCGGCCGCCCGCAACTGCCCGCTCTGTGCGGTGGTGATGGGGGATCAGGTGGAGCACCTCTGCCGCCAGGCGATGGGGTACGGTGCCGAGACGGTCTACCTCATGGACGCTCCGGTCTTGCGCCACTACCGTACCGAGGCGTACCAGAAGAGCCTTTGCGCGCTGGTCGAGAAGTACAAGCCGGAGGTGATCCTGATGGGCGCCACCGGGCTTGGGCGTGACCTGGCTGGCGTGGTGGCCACCGTGCTCGCCACGGGTCTCACCGCCGACTGCACCGGCCTTTCCATCGACAAGGGGAACCTGATGCAGACCCGCCCCGCTTTCGGCGGCAACATCATGGCCACCATCGTCTGCGACAAGTTCCGCCCCCAGATGTCCACGGTAAGGCCGCACGTGATGCCGATGCCGGAATTCGACCCGAGCCTCAAAGGTGAGATCGTGCGCGAGCCGGTCCCGGTAGCCGAGGACGAAGTCCAGGTGAAGGTGCTCGACATCCTGATGGACAAAGGGGGCTCCAAGGTGGACATCGCCGGAGCCGAGTTCATCATCTCCGGCGGCAGGGGGATGATGGCCAAGGAAAACTTCGGCCTGCTCGAGGAGCTGGCCGAGGTCCTGGGCGGGGTGGTGGGCGCGTCCAGAAGCGCGGTCGACGCGGGGTGGATGCCCCAGGACCGCCAGGTGGGGCAGACCGGGAAGACGGTGCGCCCCAAGGTCTACATCGCCTGCGGCATCTCCGGCGCCATCCAGCACCTGGTGGGAATGCAGGATTCCGACGTGGTGATCGCCATCAACCGCGACCCGGAGGCCCCCATCTTCGAGGTGGCAAGCTACGGGATCGTCGGCGACCTGTTCCAGGTGATCCCTTCGCTGACCGCGAAGCTCAAAGCGCTCAAGGGAGCAAGGTCAGGGGCCTGATTCGTCATACTTCCCGCGGCTTAAGGCCGCATTTTTCAAAGAGGAAACATTCATGATGCCGCAAACCGCACTCTTCACGACGCTACTGGTCGCCTCGCTCGCCTTTTTCTGCTGGAGCGTGTACCGCCGCTTTTCACTGGTCTGCTTCGGGCAGCCCGAGGAAAGGCTCGACCACCCCGGGCGCCGCCTGCAGGAGATGCTTTTGTACGCCTTCGGCCAGCTGCGCGTGGTGAAAAAACCGTTCGGCCTGAACCACTTCGTCATCTTCTGGTCCTTCCTGATCCTGGCCATCGCCAACGGGGAGTTCCTTTTGAACGGGGTGTTCCCGTCGGCGAGCCTCGCCGTGCTGCCGCAGGGGTTGCACCACGCTCTGCTGCTCTTGTTCGACCTGGTTTCGCTTCTGACTCTGATAGCGATAGCGCTCTCCTTCGGGAGGCGCCTCATCGTGAAGCCTCCCTATCTCGACTCCCTCTACGTGAAGGGGAGAAGCCCCGAGGCCTTCGTCATCCTCTCCTTCATCGCGCTCCTCATGCTCGCCTACTTCGGCATGCACGGGGCGCAGATCGCGCAGGGGAAGGAGGCCGCTTCTGCTGCCATGCCGGTATCGAGCTTCGTGGGGTCGTTTTTATCCCCTTATCCGGGGCTTCTGGGGACGGTAGAGGTCGTCTCCTGGTGGCTGCACGCCCTGGTGCTGCTGGCCTTCATCTGCTTTTTGCCGCATTCCAAACACATGCACATCTTGACCGCCATCCCCAACTGCTACCTGGGGAGCCTCGACTGGCCGGCTACCCAGCCGCGCGAGAAGTTCGAGAAGGGGGCCGAGTACGGGGCGGGGAGCGTGGAGCGCTTCACCTGGAAGGACCTCTTCGACTCCTTCTCCTGCACCGAGTGCGGCCGCTGCCAGGCCGCCTGCCCTGCCGCCAGCACCGGCAAGGCCTTGAACCCGCGCCAGATCGTGCACGCCATCAAGACCAACCTCCTGGAGAACAGCCTTGCGCTCAGGGAGGGGAGGAAAGGGACGCTCCCGCTCATAGGCAACGAAGGGGAGGGGACCAACACCGAGGAGGCGATCTGGGACTGCACCACCTGCGGCGCCTGCATGGAGGCCTGCCCGGTGCTGATCGAGCAGATGCCGAAGATCGTCAAGATGAGAAGGCACCTGGTGCAGGACGAGTCCCGCTTCCCGGAGGAACTCCTGAACCTGTTCGAGAACATGGAGCAGCGCTCCAACCCCTGGGGCATCGCCCCCAGCGAGCGGAGCAAGTGGGTTTCCACCCTGGAGGTGAAGCCGTTTGTGGCAGGGGAGACCGAGTATCTCCTTTACGTCGGCTGCGCCGGCTCCTTCGATTCGCGCGCGAAGCAGGTGACCGTGGCGCTTGCCAGCGTGCTGAACGCGGCCGGGGTTTCGTACGGCATCCTGGGGAAAGAGGAGAAGTGCTGCGGCGATTCGCTGAGAAGGCTCGGCAACGAGTACGTCTTCGAGAAGATGGCACTGGAGAACGTGGAGCTCTTCCGCGAGAAGGGTGTCACCAAGGTGATCACCCTCTGCCCGCACTGCCTGACCACGCTTAAAAACGACTACCGCCAGTACGGGCTGGAGCTGGAGGTACTGCACCAGTCCCAGCTGATCGCGGAGCTTCTCGCGTCCGGGCGCATCAAGCTGGACGGCTCGGAGAAGAGCCTCGGCAAGATCACCTACCACGACCCCTGCTATCTCGGGCGCCACAACGGCGTGTTCGACGCGCCGCGCGGCGTGATTCAAGCGGCTACCGGAAGCGCTCCGCAGGAGATGGAGAGAAACGGCAGGAACTCGTTTTGCTGCGGCGCCGGCGGCGGGCGCATGTGGATGGAGGAGTTCACCGGCGAGAGGGTGAATCATGCCCGCGTGGCCGAGGCGCTGGAAGGCTCCCCCGACACCATCTGCGTCGCCTGCCCCTACTGCATGACCATGATCGAGGACGGCCTGAAGGACAAGGGGGCCGGACAGGTGCGGGTGAAGGACGTGGTCGAGGTGGTGGCTGAGGGGCTTTTGCACCGTAAGGCTTAAGCTGCACATAATATATGCATCGATCTCCCGCCTGCGCCTTGCCTGAAAAATGGGCTGCCGGCGGGAGATCTGCTTTTTCAAAAGGCACGGGAAAGGATCCATCTGATCAAAGCGACCCTTGATACGGCACGGTTTTTCCTGCTGCTGACTTTTTTTACCCTCCTCTGTCCCCCCCTCGCGGCCTTTGCCGAACGCGGCGTCACCGTGGCAGCCGTGGGCGACGTCATGATGGGGAGCGACTTCCCCGCAGCCAGACTCCCCAAAGACGGCGGGCGCTCGCTCTTCGCCGCCGCCGCACCCTTTTTAAAGCGCGCAGACATCGCCATGGCCAACCTCGAAGGCCCTCTCTGCGAGGGGGGAAACCCCGTCAAAGAACCCCTTCCCGGCAGGCGCTACCTGTTCCGCACCCCCCCCGCCTTCGCCAGGAACTTAAGCGGTGCCGGGATCTCCATGGTGTCGCTTGCCAACAACCACGCCCAGGATTTCGGCAGGGAAGGGCTTGCCTCCACGAAGAAGGCGCTGTCCCAGGCCGGGGTCCTCTATTCCAGCAAGAAGGGGGAGGTCGCCGAGTTCACGGTGCGCGGCACCCGGGTCGGCATCATCTCGCTCTCCTTCGGCCCACCGCCTCGTTCCATCACCTTTCCGGCACAGGCCCTGCAGGAGATCGCCCGGGAAGCGGCGAACTACGACATCCTGATCCTCTCGATCCATGCCGGAGCGGAGGGGCGCGACGCGCAGCATGTGACCCCGGGGATGGAGCGCTACCTGGATGAGCCGCGCGGCGACCTCCTCACCTTTGCGCACCAGGCGGTGGCGGCGGGGGCGGACCTGGTGCTGGCTCACGGCCCCCATGTGCCGCGGGCGCTGGAGCTTTACCGCGGCCGGCTGATCGCCTACAGCCTCGGGAACTTCGCCACCTTCGGCGGGGTGAGCGTCGCCGGCGAAAGCGGCTATGCTCCGCTGCTCACGGTCCGCCTGGATAAAGACGGCTCCTTCCTGGAGGGGAGCCTCGACTCCTTCCGGCAGGCGTATCTTACGGCACCCGCTCCCGATCCCAAGCGGCGCGCGCTTTCCCTGATGCGGAGGCTCTCCGCCGAGGACTTCCCCGGCTCACCCTTAAGCTTTGGCAGCCGGGGGGAACTCAAAACCTCTAACAGGGAGAACTTCTGAGGAAATCTGAGCACAAAGACTCGAGAGGGTCTAACCGTTAAAGATTCGCTTTTCTCGGAAGTCCTTAGATTTCCTCGTTGCCAATGGTTTTGGTAATGGAGACGACATGTTCCTGATCGTGCAGAATGACCCGCAGTGCCCTGCCGGAAGCTGCAGCCGGCTCTTGGCCGCCGCGGGGGAGACCGTTACCACAGTGACCCCCTACAGCGGCGAGGTGCTTCCCGACCCCGCTGAAGCCACTGGCATCGTGGTGCTGGGAGGGGAGATGGGGGTGCACGATACGGCGAAGCATCCCTACCTGACCCGGGTGCTCTCCTTCCTGAGGGAGGCGCTTAAGGCCGGGACGCCCCTTCTGGGGATCTGCCTCGGCGGGCAGCTCTTGTCCTTTGCCGCCGGCGGCGAGGTCATCTCCCGTTCCCCCAACGGCGAGCACGGTGTCTGCCAGGTGGACCTCACCCGCGAAGGAGAGTTGGACCCGCTGTTCCGAGGGCTTCCCGACCCCTTCCTCGCCTTCCAGCTGCACAACGACAGCTTTACCGTCCCTCCTGGCGCCACGCTCCTCGCCGCTTCGGCCGCCTGCCCGGCGCAGGCCTTCAGGCTGGGGCCAGCCGCCTACGGCGTGCAGTTCCATCCGGAGGTCGACCCATCCATAGTCGCCGCCTGGGACCTCCTCCCCCTCCCCAAGACCGACCATCTGAGCTCCTTCCTCGCCGCCGAGGCCGCATTCAACAAGGTTTCGCAGCGGCTGATCGGAAATTTCATCTCCCTCGCCGCCGCCTCCCGAATTTCTTGAAATTAAAAAACATTATTGTACAGTTTTAACGTTTTGCGCTCCGGGGGGGCGGCGTTGGCGCCTCCACGCATGGGGGAGGCGGTGTAATCCTCCCGAGCGCACGACGGGGGGGGACGTGGACGGCTATCGGACCGTAAAAAGCTGCCTGAAGGCAAAGCTCATGGCGCCGCTAGTCGCGTGCAACGCGCTGTTGCTGCTGGCGCTCGTGGCCGCGTTCGCCTGCTACCAGCTCCGCTATCCGGCGCTCCTTTGGCAGGGGGTGCCGTCTGACTCTTTCCGCTCGCTCTTCTTGTTTCTCTCCGGCGCCGCGGCGCTCGCCTCGCTGGGGCTGGGCGTCTTGGCCCAACTCCTGTCGCTGCGCATCAAACGGTTCATCTCGGACCCCATCCACCGGCTCAGCAAGAAAATGGAAATCGTCTCCCACAGCCAGGACTACCAGGTTCGCGTGGAGGACGGCAGCAACGACGAATTGGGGCTTCTCTTCGACTGCTTCAACGAGATGCTGGAGGAGATCTCCATCCGCGACGAGCGGCTCGCGCTTCACTCGGAGGAACTGAAGCTGGAGGTGGCCGAGCGGACCGCCGAACTCTCCAGCGTGAACCGGCAGTTGGAGGAGAGCCTGGAAGAGGTGCGGCGGGCCATGGAGTCGGCCCAGTCCGCCAACCGCGCCAAATCCCATTTTCTGGCGCAGATGAGCCACGAGATCAGGACTCCGATGTACGGCGTCCTCGGGATGACCGAGCTGCTCTTGAACACCGTCCTCTCCAAGGAGCAGGCCCGCTTCGTGGAGTCGGTGCGCCGCTCGGGCGAGGCGCTTTTGGGGATCATAAACAACATACTCGACTTCTCCAAGATCGAGGCGGGGCGGATGGAGCTGGAGATGATCCCCTTCGACCTGCATCAGTTGACGGCGGACGCGGTGGCGATGTTCGCCGAGGACGCGGCCAGGAAGGGTATAGCTTTGAGCTGCCGGATCGAGCCGGGGCTCCCCGGGATGTTCCAGGGGGATCCGGGGCGCCTGCGCCAGGTGATGGTGAACCTCTTGGGGAACGCGGTGAAGTTCACCCCCGAGGGTGCCGTCACCCTTTCGGTCTCCCTGGCGCGCAGGCCCGCCCTGGTGCGGGTGACCGTCGATGACACCGGTATCGGCATCTCCAGCGAGGCCCAGGAGCGGATCTTCGACCACTTCGCTCAGGGGGACGAGTCGATGACCCGCAAGTACGGCGGCACCGGCTTGGGGCTCGCCATCGCGAAGCAGCTGACCGAGCTCATGGGGGGGGTGATGGAGCTTTCCAGCGAGCCGTGTAAAGGGTCGAGCTTCAGCTTCACCGTGGCTTTGGAGCCGCACCAGAAGGCCCCGCGCCCCGAGCGCTCCTACAGCGCGTTGCGCAGCAAGCGTGCCCTCGTCGCGACAGACGACCCGGAGCTGCAGGTGACCCTCCTGGAACTCCTGGGGGGGCTGGGGATGGACCTTGACAGCGTCGGAGACGCGCCTGGCGCGCTCTGCAGGCTGGTGGCCGCCCCTTTCGACCTGGTCCTCATGGACCACTGCGTGGCCGGGACCGACGGTCTGGCGCTTGCGGCGACCATCCGCAGCGTCGCGGTGGGGCACTCAGTGCGGCTGGTGCTCCTGGCCGAGGAGCCTGAGGCGGCTCCGGCCGAGCGGGTGCGCGAGATCGAGGTAGCGCTTTTATCCAGACGCAACCTGACCCAGGAAGGGCTCTATGCCGCACTTGTCTGCGCACTCGGCATGGAAGAGGAGCAAGGGGGAGGGGAGGAAGCGCCCAGCCTGCGGCGGCAACGCCAGGTGCTCCTCGTCGAGGACAACGTGGTGAACCAGGAGGTGGGGAGAGGGATGCTGGAGAGCCTGGGTTGCCGGGTGAATGTGGCGGAGAACGGGCTCGCGGCCCTTAGGGAGGTGCAGCGGGGGGAATTCGACCTCATCTTCATGGACTGCCAGATGCCGGTGCTGGACGGCCTGGAGGCGACCCGGCGCATCCGGCAGCGGGAAGAAGGTTCCTCCGCGCGCGTCCCCATCATCGCCCTCACCGCCTACGCCATGAAGGGGGACCGCGAGGCCTGTCTCGCCGCCGGTGCCGATGACTACCTTTCCAAGCCCTTCAGCCGGGAGCAGCTCTCCAAGTCGATCGAAAGGCACCTTGGCTGCGGCGAGGCGAGTGCCACGCAAGCGCGGCCGGCTGGGATCCCGGCGGAGACCATCTGCCCGGGAAGGGCGGGGGGCGTGCTGGAGCTGATACGCGCCCTGCCGGGCAACCGCGGCGTCGAGATCCTGCGCAAGGTGGTAGACCTCTACCTCGCCAGCACGCCGACGCTTTTGCAGACCTTGCGCGAGGCTGAGTCCGGCGGCGACGCCGAGAAGCTTAAGGCGGCGGCGCACAGCTTCAAGTCGAGCAGCGCGAATCTAGGCGCCGTAAGGCTCGCCGGGGTCTGCCTGGAGCTGGAGAGCCTGGGGCGCGCGGGGTCGACCGAGGGGGCGGGGGCGCTGCTCGTGCAGGTTGAGGAGGAATACCGGCTGGTCAGGGACGCCCTTTTGGGAGGACCTTCATGCTGACTAGGAAAGCAAAGCGCAGCACACCGCTCGTCATGGTCGTGGACGACGACCAGGCGGTG
Source organism: Citrifermentans bremense R1 (assembly GCF_000426865.1). Taxonomy (GTDB): domain Bacteria; phylum Desulfobacterota; class Desulfuromonadia; order Geobacterales; family Geobacteraceae; genus Geomonas; species Geomonas bremensis. Next base: position 226,260 of record NZ_AUGE01000001.1, on the reverse strand, counting down.
CGCCTTCTGGCCCGGGAGACCCTGGAGAACTCCGGCTTCACCGTGCGCGACGTGGAAAACGGCGAGCAGGCGCTGGAGGAGTTCGATGTGCACGCGCCAGACATCGTGCTCCTGGACGTGATGATGCCGGGCATCGACGGCTTCTCCGTCTGCAGCGCCATTCGGCGCACCGCCTCCGGGCGGGACACGCCGGTTTTGATGATGACCGGCCTGGACGATCTGGAGTCAATCGACTGCGCCTACGAGGCGGGGGCCACCGATTTCATCACCAAACCGATCAACTGGCACGTGCTCGGGTACCGGGTGAGCTACATGCTGAGGGCGAGCGGCGCCCTGGAGCAGTTGAGGGAGAGCAGGGCGGGCTTAGCCCACGCCCAGAGCCTCGCCCATATCGGGAGTTGGGAGTGGGACCTAGTCACCGGCGAGATCCGGTGCTCCGAGGAGGTCTACAGCATCTGCAGCATCGACCGCTCTTCCAAAGGGGGAAACCCCATCCTCGACCCGGTGCACCCCCTGGACCGCGGTTTCGTGCAGGGATCCATCGAGGAGGCGATCGGCAGGCGCGCACCGCTCTCCTTCGACTACCGGGTCACGCTGGGGGTGGGAGAGCGCACCCTGCACGCCGAACTGGTGACGGTGCTGGACGAGCAGGGCGAGGCTGTCTGCTTAACCGGTACCATCCAGGACATCACCGAGAGAAAGCACGCCGAGGAGCAGATCCGGCTCCTGGCTTACTACGACGCGCTGACCGGCCTTCCCAACCGCCGCTTCTTCCTGCAGCAGTTGGAGCAGGCCCTGGTATTCGCCAACCGCTACGATCGGATGCTCGCGGTCCTCTTCCTCGATCTCGACCGCTTCAAGCTCGTCAACGACACCCTCGGGCACGGGGTAGGGGACCGCCTGCTGCAGGACGTGGCCGACCGGCTGCTGCGCTGCGTCCGCAGAGGGGACTGTCTCGCCCGCGCCGACGAGGAGTGCCCGCCGTCCCTGGTCTCGCGCCTGGGAGGGGACGAGTTCACCATCATGCTCTCCGACATAGAGCACTTCCAGGACGTGGCCAAGATCGCCCGCCGCATCCTTGAGGCAGTTTCAGTTCCCTACTCGCTGGAAGGGCAGGAGGTTTTCGTCTCCACCAGCATCGGCATCAGCCTCTACCCCTTCGACGCCACTACGGCGAGCGACCTGATCCGGAACGCGGACGGCGCCATGTACCAGGCCAAGGAACAGGGGAGAAACGGCTACCAGATCTACGACGAGTCCATGAACGCCAAGGCGCTGGAGCGGATCATACTGGAAAGCCAGCTGCACAAGGCGCTCAAGGAGGAGGAATTCACCGTCTACTACCAGCCGCAGGTCTCAAACCAAAGCGGACGCGTGGTGGGGATCGAGGCGCTGGTGCGCTGGAACTCCAAGGAACTGGGCCTCGTCGAGCCTGGGCGTTTCCTGCCGCTGGCCGAGGAGAACGGGCTGGTGATCCAGATCGACCAGTGGGTGATGCGGGAAGCCTGCCGGCAGCACAAGCTCTGGCTGGACTCGGGACTCCCGCCGGTGACGCTTGCCATCAACATCTCAGGCCAGCAATTCGTGAAAAACGAGCTTTTGGAGACGGTGACCTCGGTCCTGAAAGAGAGCGGGCTCGACCCGGGGCTTTTGGAGCTGGAACTGACCGAGGGGGTGCTCATGGCGCACACCGAGAGGACCGTGAAGACGCTGCAGGCCCTGAAAGGGATGGGGGTGAGGCTCGCCATCGACGACTTCGGGACCGGCTTCTCCTCGCTCTCCTATTTAAAGCGCTTCCCGCTTGACGTCCTCAAGATCGACCGGACCTTCATCAACGACATCACCACCGACCCCGACGACGCCGCCATAACCCTCGCCACCATCGAGATGGCGCACACGCTGAAGCTGAAGGTGATAGCGGAGGGAGTCGAGACCAAGCCCCAGCTGGACTTCCTCACAAAAAACGGCTGCGACATGTACCAGGGTTATCTCTTCAGCAAACCGGTCCCCTCTAAGGAGCTTCCCCGCCTTTTCAACTGCCGGCAGTAGCCGCACTTCCTTTTCCCATCTTGCTTAAAAAATAATCAGCCCTGCCGCTTTAGAGACGGCAACTCCCTTTGCCGTGGACCCCGTTGGAATATTAATCTTGCTATTTCAACCGCTTAGGCTTTGGGCGCAGAGCGTGGCACAGCCTGTGCTATCCAGCTGTCAAACGGCACAGCGAGGTGCCCAGATAGCTTTCCCGCCCGTAGGCAATGGCGCAGGTCGTGGTGGAAGGCGCCAACTATCGGGAAAGGGGGAACTGATTTCAAGGCTGGACCAAAAGCTGTGCTTTCGACGAGGAAAAAAAGCCAGGGCATTGAAGCCTTCACGGGCCTGAAAACAGGAAGTGGATGCTAAACAGCAGCCGGGCCGGATGGGCCGGCCGGGTGCGAATGTCTCTAAAGAGTTAACAGAACATCACCGCCGTCACAAAAGGAGGCAAGCGATGAAGCTTATCGAAGCAATCATCAAGCCGTTCAAGCTCGATGAAGTGAAGGATGCCCTGAATGAAATCGGCATCGAGGGGATCACGGTGAGCGAGGTAAAAGGTTACGGCCGTCAAAAGGGCCATACGGAGCTATACCGTGGTGCGGAGTACGTGGTGGATTTCATCCCGAAGGTGAAGCTGGAGATCGCGGTCGCCGACGAACTGGTGGCCAAGGCTGTGGGGACCATCGAGGAGATCGCCAGGACCGGAAGGATCGGCGACGGCAAGATCTTTATCCTGCCGCTGGAAGACGCGGTCAGGATCAGGACCGGAGAGAAGGGCGGCGAGGCCATCTAAGCCACCGCACCGACAACCATACCGACCAATGGAGAGTGTTATGATTCGTGACGATATGAAGGCTAAGAACGCAGCTCGCAACGCCGGTTTCTCTGTCGTTTCCAGCTGCCTCACCGTTAATTTCACCAAACTCATGCTGCTGGCCTCCCTGCTGCTGCTCCCGGCAATGGCCGGTGCCGAAGAAAAAGCCGGTGAGGCGGCCTCCCCCGCAGTTGCTGCGAGCGTTGCCGCGCCGGTGGCAGCCACTGCCGCAGCACCCGCAGCAACGGCAGCGGCTCCTGTCGCTGCAGCCGCCGCCCCCGCCCCCAAGAACGTCGACCCGGTGCTGAACACCGGCGATACCGCCTGGATGCTGATCTCCGCCGCACTGGTTCTCTTCATGATCCCCGGCCTCGCCCTTTTTTACGGCGGCATGGTCCGCTCCAAGAACGTCCTCTCCACCATGATGCATTCCCTGGTGGCGATGGGGATCGTCGGGGTGCAGTGGGCCCTGATCGGCTACTCCCTTTCCTTCGGCCCCGACCTGGGGCACGGTCTTATCGGCAACTTCTCGAAGGCGCTTTTGAACGGCCTCATCAGCTTTAAGGACGGCAACCCCGTCTACGCGCTGTTCCAGAATGTGGCCACCGAGCCCGGCGCCATTCCCGAATACGTCTTCGCCATGTTCCAGGGGATGTTCGCCATGATCACCGTGGCCCTCATCTCGGGTGCCCTGGCCGAGAGGATCAAGTTCTCCGCCTACTGCCTCTTCGTGCTCCTTTGGACCACCCTGGTTTACGACCCGCTGGCCCACTGGGTCTGGATGGTGGATGGCTGGCTCTTCAAGCTCGGCGCGCTCGACTTCGCAGGCGGCACCGTCGTTCACCTTTCCTCAGGTATCTCGTCCCTGGTGGTGCTCTACTTCCTAGGCAAGCGCCACGGCTTCCCGACCGAGCGCATGGCTCCGCACAGCCTGCCGCTGACCCTTTTGGGCGTCGGCGTGCTCTGGTTCGGCTGGTTCGGCTTCAACGCCGGTTCCGCCGTGGTCGGCGTCAACTGCTCGGATGCCGCGGGCGGCCTGGCCGGCCTCGCCTTCATGACCACCACCATCGCTCCTGCGGCGGCGGGCCTTACCTGGATGATCGCCGAGTGGATCCATGCAGGGAAGCCTTCGGCGTTGGGCTTTGGTTCCGGCGTCGTGGCGGGGCTCGTCGTGATCACCCCAGCAGCCGGCTTCGTGCAGCCGGGTGCCGCCCTCCTGATGGGTGTTGCCGGAGGCCTGGTCTGCTACGGCGGCGTGCTCTTGAAGGCGAAGCTTAAGTACGACGACTCCCTCGACGCCTTCGGCGTGCACGGCATCGGCGGCACTACCGGCGCCATCCTGACCGGCGTGTTCGCCACCGTCGGCGCCACCGGTCTTAGCTCCGGCAACATGAAGCAGTTCGTGACCCAGTTGGTCGCCGTCGGGGCCGCCGCCCTCTATGCCGTCGCGGTCACCTTCGTCATCTCCTTCGTGCTGGACAAGACCATCGGCTTCAGGGTGGAGAAGGAAGACGAGATCATGGGGCTCGACCAGACGCAGCATTCGGAAAGCGCCTACAACTAGAACCCGTTTTGCCAACGGAAAACCCGCGGGGGGACCAACTGGTCCCCCCGTTTTTTTGGGCCAAAAAAAACCCCAACCTTTTGAAATGCCGTTTTTTCCTGTTACTGTTTTCCAGCCGTAAATGATCTCTTTGGGGGAGGGTGATATGGACTCGCGCGACATGGCACTCAGAAAGGATGGGGACGCAAGGGGTTATTACGAGCGCTGCGGCGCCGAGGCCGGGATCGCCGGCTTCACCTCTATCTTCAGGATGTTCACCGAGGACGAGACGAGGCACGCCGACGCCCTGCGTGCGCTGCAAGACGGCGCGCGGGTAGAGCTGCCTGCGTCCGCAACCCTGGACGGCGCGAGGAGGATACTGCGCCGGCTCGCGGTGCAGGAGGGCGACCTCTCCTTCACCGGGGACCTGGGGTGCTACAAAAGCGCCATGCAGTTCGAGGCGGTGAGCGCACGCGCCTGCGGCAAACTGGCCGAAGAGGCCAGCGGCTGGGAGCGGGAACTCTTTTTGAGAATAGCGGCTGACGACGAGATCCATTTCACCCTGCTGGAGGAGATGCACGAGCTGCTGCAGGTATGCGGCGAGGAACCCGGAGGCATGTGCGATGCCGGTTGAGTTCGACCTAAATAAGGTGCTGGATACCGCTATGGCAGCCGCTCGCGAGGCGGGCTCCCTGCAGAAGGAGCGGCTTTGGAGCGAGCACACCCTCTCCTATAAGGGTGAGGTGGACCTGGTGACCGAGGTGGACCGCGCCTGCGAGGAACTGATCGTGAACCGGATCAGTGGGGTGTTCCCCGGCCACAGCTTCTTAGCCGAGGAGAACCAGTACCCGGAGGGGGACCTGGGGCTGCGCTGGATCGTCGATCCCTTGGACGGCACCACCAACTACGCCCACGGCTTCCCCTGGTTTTGCGTCTCCATCGCCTTCGAGAAAGGTGGGGAGATCCTGGCGGGGGTGATCTACCACTGCATGATGGACGAGCTCTTCAGCGCGGCGAAGGGAGAGGGGGCGTTTCTGAACGGGCGCAGGATCTCTGTTTCGCAGCGTGCGCCGCTTCGGCAGTCGCTGATCGCCACCGGTTTTCCCTACGACGTCACCCGCGACAACGAGAACAATTTCGAGAATTTCATCGAACTGCAGCTGGCCGCGCGCGGTGTGCGCCGCGCCGGTGCTGCTGCGCTGGACCTCGCCTGCGTAGCGGCCGGGAGGCTCGACGGCTACTGGGAGTGCAAGCTGAAACCTTGGGACGTCGCTGCCGGGACCCTGCTGGTGCAGGAGGCGGGGGGGAAGGTGACGAACCACGCAGGCGCTCCCTACTCGGTCTACGACCACCGCATCCTGGCCTCCAACGGTGCGATTCACGAGGAGATGCTCTCGATACTGGGGCGGGGGGCGGCGCGATAGAGGCATGGTCGGTGAAGGCAGGGTTTAAAAGGGCGTCCTTAGGGGCGCCTTTTTTTCGTTCTGCTGCAACCAGAAAATCCCCTCACCCTGACCCTCTCCCAAAGGGAGAGGGGAGCGTTGAGCGGCTAGCCCCGGGTGCCTCCCGCGTCAAAGTTGTTTCATTACAGGTGACATTGTTTTATAATCCAGCTTCCTTTTGTTTCATCCCACCTACCGGAGGAAGCTGATGCTCAACCTGCGCAAGAAGATCCTGGTGGCCATCGACGGCTCGCCCCTCTCCGACAAGGCGGCGGAAGAGGCGGTGCGCATGGCCGCCGGGAACCCCAGCCAGTTCAAGAGCAAGGTCTACGGCCTTTTGGTCCTTCCCAACGCCCCGCGCAACACCTTCACCGACTTCGTCCCGGCGCGCCCCATCACGGAACAGGCACAGTGGGCCGAACTGAAGGAGCGGATCTTCTACGTGGTGGAAAAAAACGCGGGAGAGCTCGACGTGCAGTTGGAGACGGCTGTGGTCTACGGCGACCCGGCCGAGGAGCTGCTTAGATTTGCCCAGAAGGAGGAGATCGACGTCATCGTGATCGGCTCGACGGGGAAGGGGTTTTTGAAAAGGAAGCTTCTGGGGAGCGTCTCCCATAAGGTGGTGAAAGACGCCAAGTGCTCGGTCTACGTGGTCAGGGGGTAGCCTTCTCGGTCTCTCGCCGCAGGTAGGCGAGGATCTCCTTCAGGCTCTCTACGATGATCTGCTCCCCCTTGGGGAACTCGTGGGGCGACAATTCGAGCGTGAGGATGTCGTTGTAGGCGGTGTTTCTCAGGTGGTTTAAAAAACGGGTGAGCGGCAGGATGCCGTGGCCGGGTAAAAGATGCTGACGGCCGTGCCCGTAGTCGGAGAAATGGATGTTCCTAATCCGCCCGGAGTTGTAGCAAAGGTAGAAATCGTTGATGAAGTTGGCCCGCCCGCTTCCCATGTGGGTGCAGTCGAAGGTGAGGAAGAGGTTCTTCTCGTGGAGGAACTCGATCATCTTCTGCGTGTCTGAGAGTATGTAGCCGTTGATCCGGTACTTGCCGGTCCAGGGCATGTTCTCCAGGGTCACAGCCACCTCCCCCCCGATCTCCTTCTGGAAATCCTGCATCCGGTACAGCCAGCGCCAGTAGGCGAACTCGAGCCCGATCCATGAGGGAGGGTGGAAGTTCACCAGGCCTATGCCGCAGTCGGTGGCGATCTCCACGCAGCGCTTGAGCGCGTCGACCGGCCCCCCCCAGCCGTCCAGCGGCATGAAGGGGGCGTGTATGGAGAGGATCGGGATATCCCGGGAGAGCTCCTTGATCAACCGGCGCGAACTTACCTTCTGGAACTCCTGGTTTATCACCAGCTCCACGCCGTCGAACCCTGCTTCGGCCGCCATGGCGAACGCCTTGGGGAGCGGGAAGGTGAAGAGGGTTCCTGCCGAGATGGAAATTCGCATAGAGCCGCCCTATCCCTGTCCCACCATGCGCTGGTAGGCCATCTTCTGCAGGTCGAGCACCGCCTCGAAGGCTGCCCTGATCCTCTCGTCCTGCTCCTGGGTGAACTCCTCGGGGTTCGCGTACGCCCCTGCGGCCTCGCCGCGTATCTCGCTCAGTATCCGCAACTGCATCAGGCACTGCAGGGCCTCGAGCACCCTCTCGGCCAGCTCCACGCTGAAAAGGCCGCGGTAGAGAAGCTCCCTCACCCGGTGCAGCGTCCCTCCCCCCTGCACCCCCATGTGGATGGCCAGCACGCGGACCGCGCTCACCAGCGGGGTGAGGCCGAGCCCTTCCACGTCGATCTCCCCCTTGTGCTCTCCGCTTTTCTCGATCCTCCAGCGCCCGAAGTGCCCGAGGGCCAGCGGGAGGTGGATGGCCTTGCGCGCCAGCTGGAAAAACGCCTCGCGGCTTCTCTGCTCTTTGAGCGATGACGCAGCGGCGTTTATCACCTCGTCGGCCAACGGTTCGTACCCGGTGACGAAGCAAAGGTCGGCCATCGCCTCCAGGCGCCACTGCCCTTCGGGCATCGACGGGCTTCCCCCCTTCATCGGAGCGGCGAAGGGGGGGAGGGGGTTTTCCATCTCCTCGCGCGGGTCCCTCTTGCGGGCAGCACCCGCACCTTTCAAAAGCGCCCGCCAGTCTGCCAGCGACCCGTGCCAAAGCCCCTCCTCCTCCGCGATCACCCCAGCCTCCTTGAGGGCAGTGGCGAGCTGGCGGGTGAAGAGGAAAAAGCGTTCCGAATCGAGCTGATGCAAAAGGAGATAGCGGTTTTTGCCGTAGAGGGTCTGCTCCTCGCGCCCCCGGTCCCCGGTCACCAGCAGTGCATAGACGGGGGGGGGACCCTGGCCCAGGGAGAGCATCCGCTCCTCCGCAAGGAGGGTCGTCCGCGCCACCAGGAGGTCGTGCCAGGCGTTGCCTGCGCCGGTCAGCGCGAGGACCGAACCCCGCCTGCTGAAGTGGGCGGAGAGAAGTTCGCCGTGGCGCGCGGCAAGCGCGCAGAGCCCGGCCGGGGCGACGGTTTCGCTGAGTGCCTGGTGCAAGGCCGCAAGCTCCGCGTCCAGCTGCGACTCGTAGTCGAGCTCCGCCTCCAGCGCCTCGGTCATCCCTTCCAGGAAGGACTGCGCCTGCTGCGCGGAGCTCCGCCCCCACTTGCGGGTAAGCCGCGTCTTCAGCCCCTCCACCAGCCGGGCGCTCTCGCGCCACTTGAGGATGTCGTCTCCTTTGGTTCCCAGCAGCATCGCCATTTACGGCTCCCAGTACAAAGACGTTGTCAGTCGAGGTGTCCGTGCACCTCTTTTTCCAGAAAGTGCCCCATCTCCTCCGGTGGGGCGGGGGTCAAAAGCGAAACCGCAATCATCACCGCTATCACCAGGGGGGCTCCCAGAAGCGCCGACGAGGTGACCGGGAAGAGGAGGGCCAGCTGCGGGAAGATACCGCCGCAAAGAGGGGCGATGGCGGTACAGACGATGCCGGTCAGCATCCCCGCGATGGCGCCGTAGCGGTTGGCGCGCCCCCACCAGATCCCCAGAAGAAAGAGCGGGAAGATGGTGTTGCCGGCTAAAGCGAAGGCGACCGCGGTGATCTCCGCGATCAGCCCCGGCGGGTCGAGCGCCAAAAGGAGCACGATGGCGGCGAGCACCAGGGTCCCCCCTTTGGCCACCTGCATCCGCGCCGTTTCGCTGGCGCTGCGGTTGACCATGGAATAGTAGATGTCGTGGGAGATCGAGGCGGCGCCGGTCATTAAAAGGCCCGCCACGGTGAAGAAGGCGGCCGAGAGGGCCCCTGCGGCGAGAACCCCCACCAGCCACCCCGGAAGCCCCGCCCAGACCGCGGTCTTAAGCGCGATCACGTCGGCTGCGGCGCGGGCCGCGGCGGGGTCGGGGATGAGGCCGCTTCTCGCCTCCAAAAGCCTTCCGAAGACGGAGAAGGCGGGAGCGGACCAGTAGATGAGGGCGATGAAGAAGAGACCCCAGACCACGCTCCAGCGCGCGTCGCGCACGTTGGGTACCGTGTAGAACCGCGACAGCACGTGGGGAAGCCCGGCGGTCCCGACCATGAGCGTGAAGCAGAGCGCGCACCACTGGTAGAGGGAGCCGCCTGCGAAGGGGAGGGTGAAGTCGATGTTGAACTGGCGCGACAGGTCGGTAAGAGCGCGGCCGTAGCCGAACTGGGGGAGGAGCCAGAAGTAGCCGAGCTTTCGGGCGAGCCACATGAGCGGCACGATGAAGGAGACGCTGATCACCAGGTATTGCAGCTGCTGGTTTCTGGGGACCCCCAGCATCCCCGAGATGACCAGGTAGGAGACCACGGCAAGGGCCCCGTAGGTCACCCCCTGCTGGTAATCGATGCCGAACATGAAGGAGAAGATGAGCCCTATCCCCTTGAACTGGGCCACGCAGTAGATGATGGAGATGGCGATGGAGATGGCGGCGGCTATGGCGCGTGCGGCCTGGGAGCCGTAGCGCTCCCCCACGAACTCGGGGGCGGTGAACTTGCCGAAGCGGCGGATCTGGCTCGCCAGGAGCACGAGGAGCAGCACGTACCCCCCGGTCCAGCCGATAACGTAGGCGAGCCCCTGGTACCCCTGCAGGTAGATGATCCCGGCAAGCCCCATGAGGCTTGCGGCACTCATCCAGTTGCTGGCGATGGCAGCGCCTCCCCCGATCCTCCCGGTGTAGCGGCCGCCGAAGCCGTACTCCTGGCTCTCGCGCGACTTCTGCCTCAGCCCCACCACGATGAAGGAAGCCAGCACCAAAAGCACCACGAAGATGGACCAGGAGGAATCATTCATAGCTTTTGTCCCGCCTGCGGCTGTGGTATTCGGTGATGCGGTCCACGTACAGGTTGAAGACGACGCAAAGGACGATGAACCAAAGCGGCAGGAACTGGCCGGTGAACCAGAAATGCAGCGGCAGGTTGAACAGGGTGAGCCGGGTCAAAAGGCTCCCCGCCCCGGTTCCCTGGCAGAGGTAGACCAAAAGCTGAAAGCCGAAGGTGCAGACCCCCCAGCCGAAGAGGATGGCGAGGATGATGAGCACTTCGTCCCGCATGTGCCCTTTCTTCGGGCGCAACAGGTTGACCTGGTAGCTTTTTTCCGGCTGGCTCATGGCGCCTCCGTTCCTTGCCGCGCGCCGCCCCGGGCGGAGGGCTGGGGCAAGGATTTAAACTATGGAGAAGTTGGTGTGGATGGTCTTCTGCAGGTCCTCTATCATCAGGAGCGCCTGCCTGATCCGCTCCCGCTCGTCGGCCGGGAGCGAGTAGGGGTTCAGGTAGTAGGCGTCGTCCTGGATCCCCTTGATCACCTTGACCTGGAGCAGGATGCGGTGCTTGGTGAGGGTCCGGTACGCCTCGATAAGCCCGCGTGCACTCTCCGCGGAAAAGCTGTGCTCGCGCTCCAAAAGCTCTATGCGCCGCACCGTGGAGGTGGCGGGGATCCCCTGGTTGATGGCGAGAATCCTCACGTTCATCACCAGCGGCGCCCAGGCGAGTAGCTTCAGGTTGAAGCACCCCTTGTGCTCGCCGCTTCCCTCGGTCCAGAAGCGCTTCAAAAACCCTAGTGCCAGCCGCATCTCGGTGGCCGCCTTGGCCATGCCCCAAAGCGCCATGAAGTAGTCCTGCAAAAGGGAGCGGATCCGGGTTACCAGGATGCCGGCGAGTTCGCCGTCTCCGGCGACGAAGCGGGCGTCGGAGAGAACGATCAGGTCCATCAGGTTCTTGCCGTAGTCCTCGGTCTCGTAGCGGACTATCCCCAGAAGCCGCCGCTGCCACTGCGACAGTGAACCGCGCCAATTGTCGTTGCAGGGCATGATGCCGCCGGTGCATTTCTTGAAACCAATCTCCGCCAGCCGCCCCACGAGGATCTCGGAGTATTGCCTGAACCAGGCGTCCGCCTCTTCCCCTCCATCGTCGCCGTAGACGATGAGATAGTCCTGGTCGGTGATGAGGGTCTGCTCTTCCCGCCCGTCGCTCCCCATGCTGATCAGGGCGAAGGGGACCGGCGGGGGGGTGCCCATCTCCTCCATTACCAGTTGAAGGGCGCGGTCGGCCAGGGCATCGCGGTAACTGGTACAGTTCTCGTGCAGCGCGGTGACCGAATAGAAGGAGAGGAAACGCTCCATCTCGATCCGGTTCAGCTCCTCGTGGATCTGGAAGAGCCGGCCGTAGTCGGACTCGCGGCGCACCCGCTCGAGAAGCTGCTCCTCCTCGCCGGAAGCGTTGCGCAACTCTCCCAACTCCTCTTCGACTTCGAGCTTAAGCCCCTTGAGAAAGCGGCGCATCTCCCCCCGGTCCAAAAGCGGCAGATAGGCGTGCACCTCCCCCAGGAGTTCCTTGAGGAGTTCCGCATCGCTTGGCTCTGGTAGGTAGACCCGGTGTGGCATGCTCTCCGCCTGCTTTCAAATGAGTTGTGGCGTTGATTCTACAGAAAAAAAAGATGATGTAAAACTGTTTTGCAGCGGATCGGATGGCTAGGTATAAAAAAAGGGGTTTCGGGCCTCGTTACGGTCCTTTTTTGCCGCCTCAGAAACAAAAAAACTGGGGAAGGTTTCCCTCCCCCAGTCGTTTCAACCCTATACGTTTGCTGCTAGTGCTCGACTGCCTTGGCCATACCCAAACCGGTGTTCTGGCGTACGTAGACTTCGTCGAACATCTCTTCGGAACGCCTGTTCGGGAAGGCGAGGCAACCGAGGATGGCGGCCATGAAGCCCAGCGGGATGGAGACGATGCCCGGGTTCTTCAGAGTGAAGAGCGGCTTCTCCAGGCCGACCATGGAGGTGCCGGTCTGCTGTGCGTCCACCTTCGCCTTGGCGAGCGCCTTGGCGTCTTTCTCGGAGAGGGTCTCGCCTGCCGGCAGAGCGGCCTGCTTCTTCTCCATGGCGACGACCACCTTCTTGGCGCCTTCGGCCACTACTTTCGGGTAGGTCATGTTCGGGGATACCATCACCAGCGCGATGGAGGCGATGGTGCCGACCAAAAGGCCGGAGATGACGCCGGCGGTGTTGAACTTCCTCCAGAAGAGCGAGAGGATGACGACCGGCAGGTTGCCGGAAGCGGCGACCGCGAAGGCGAGTGCCACCAGGTGAGCGACGTTCTGCTTCTCGGCCGCGAGGCCGATCATGATGCCGCAGGCGCCTACCACGAAGGAGGTGGCGCGTGCCGCGAAGACCTGCTCGTGCTGGTCGGCGTGGCCGTCCTTGATCACGTTGACGTAGATGTCGTGTGCGATGGCCGCGGAGGCCGCCAAGACCAGGCCGGAGACGACGGCGAGGATGGTGGCGAAGGCGACGGCGCAGAGGAAAGCGAGGAAGAGGTCGCCGAAGACGGGGGCGATGTCGGCGCCCATCTGCTGAGCCAGCATCAGGGTAGCCATGTTGCCGCCCGGGTCGACCTGGGTGATCCCCTGCGGGGTGAGGTGGATGGCTGCGCCGAAGCCGAGCAGGGTGGTCAGGACGTAGAAGCCGCCGATGATGAACATCGCGATGATGACCGATTTACGCGCCGCCTGTGCGGTCGGGACGGTGAAAAAGCGCATCAGGATGTGCGGCATGCCGGCGGTGCCGAGCACGAGGGCCATCCCCAGGGAGATCTGGTCCAGCGGGTTCTTCATGTAGAGGCCAGGCTCGAGGAAGCGCTGTCCTGCGTCCGCGCCGGCAAGGATGACGCCGTCTTTAAGCACCAGCTTGGAGACGTGGTCCTGGATGTCGGGGCTGTTGACGATGGTGGAGAAGAAGCCGATCGGGTTGAAGCCTGCCTTGATCATGACCAGGAAGGAGAGCAGGAAGGCGCCCGACATGAGGAGGCCCGCCTTGATGATCTGTACCCAGGTGGTGGCGACCATGCCGCCGAAGACGACGTAGCCGACCATGAGGATGCCGACGCCGATGATGGACATCTTGTAGGGGATGCCGACCAGAAGGGCCATCAGCTTGCCTGCACCGACCATCTGGGCGGTGAGGTAAAAGGTGGAGACCGCGACGGTGGAGAGGGCGGCGAAGGCGCGCACCGGTTTCGGGGAGGTACGGAAGGAGAGGATGTCCCCCAGGGTGTACTTGCCCGCGTTGCGGCACGGCTCGGCGACGATCAGGAGCACCGTGATGTAGGCGACCAGCCAGCCGACCGAGTACATGAACCCGTCATAGCCGTAGAGCGAGATGAGGCCGGAAATCCCCAGGAAGGAGGCTGCCGACATGTAGTCGCCGGCGATGGCCCAGCCGTTCTGGGTCCCCGTGATCCCGCCGCCTGCGGCGTAGAAGTCGGAAGCGGTCTTGGTCTGCTTGGCAGCCCAGACTACCACACCCATGGTGATGGCGATGATCACCATGAACATGCCGATGGTGATGGTCCTGTTGGTTTTTAACTCCCTTTTGGCCGGAGCGGGCTTGGCCGGGGCGGGCGTTGCCACCGCCTGGGACTGGTTCAGTTGCGCTGCGGGGGCTGCGACAGCGGGAGCCGCGCCCTGTGCTGCGGGTGCGCTCACCGCGGGGGCTGCGGCAGGGGCGGCCTTTTGCTCTTCGGCAAAGGCGGCAGCGGCAACGGAGAGGGCCAGTGTGGCTGCTATAAAGATCTTTTTCATCGTCATTGTCGTTCCTCCTTTCCTAGAGATGCAGTTCGTCGATCAGTTCCCTGGTCAACCGGTCAAAGTCCTTGTTGGCGACATGCGAGTAGTAAAGCGCGATCCCCCAGGAGACGAAGAACTGGGAGAGAGCGAAAATGTACCCGAAGTTGATGACGCCGAGCATCTTGACCTTGAAGATCCCCGGTGTGTACGCCGCTCCGATGGGGAGCAGGAAGTAGTACACGCAGGAGAAGATCCACCATCCGAAAAGGAAGGCCGTCTTCTTGTGGTGCAGTTCCACGAATTTTGGATTTTTTGCGATTGCTTTCCAGTCGTACTGTCTTTCTGCCATGGTAGTCACTCCTTTCTTGTAAGCTGCTCTGTTGTGGTGGCGGCGTCCCGCCCCCGTGGTCAAGTTCCGATAAATCCCCCTTTCCGATTTCCTTTAGTTTTCGATGCGGATTCTGCAGCTTCTGAAACTTGGTTTGTTAAACGGCTCTGGCCTTTCCGGCGGCCGTAACTTGCTCTGTTTCCGGGCTTTTTAAGAGAAGTTCATTGCGCCCCTGTTTGCGCCGCCTCCCGCTTATAGGAGCGTTCCAGCGTATACGTGAAATTGTTTTACCACATGATTTGCAAATGTACAATAAAAATAAACAGCGTTCTAAAGCAAAAAATAATCGCCGAGACCGGAAATTGCAGATCTGGTAAGCTATAACTGTCTGAAATTACCTGATAAAAATGGAAATGGGCGACTAAATTATTTTTTATTATTCTGAGAGGTCTGGCGCGGAAGGGGTTGCCTTGGCGATTTTGTGGCGGAGATTTGTGGCTGACTCAAACGCTGTCGCATTGTGTGGTGGGAAAATGCTGCAACTGTTTGTTGTCGGCATAGCTGAAGAAAACTTTAGGACTTTCGCTAAAAGAGTACTGCAAAGGCTTCTGGTCTTCAGGACTTAACGGCAAAGGCGGGGAGCGAAACGGCAAGGCGACAGTCGCTGCAGGGTAACTCCGGGGATGAGCTTGTGAGAGAGAAGCGGCCTCTGACTACAAGATAGATCAGGGGCTTTTGCAGCAACAGAAGAGCCATTCAGCCTTATTCTTTGATGTTGGTCGAAAGTAGTTACAATGTTTTATTGCTGATGTGTGAATGCGTGAGCTGAAAATTAAAAAGGGAAAGCCGAGGGCGGCTTTCCCTTTGAAAATAATTAGTTTTAAAAACAGATGCTGTCAGTGTTTCCCCAGAGACAATGATTTGGAGGGTCCGTTCATTCGTATCGCTGCGGCGAACTCCATCCAGAAGATAAGGTAGATCGACACCATCAGCGACAATCCTATGTTAGCGTTTTCGGGTCCTAGCGCCTTGGAAAGGATGGGAGAGGCGAACCCGGCCCCCAGGGTGCCGGTGGCGCGCTCCAGGAGGTAGAAGATGGGGAGGGTGACCAGGGTGCCCGCGATCATGATGCCGATGCCGCGTCCGCGCTTCACCCAGTACTTGGGGGAGAAGCCGAACATGCGCATGAAGATGACCACCAGGATGATCCAGACCGAATAGTCCACCGCTGCGTCCGGAAGCGCGAGCTTGTTCTTGACCAGCGCCACCTCCAGCACCGTCACCGCGAAGAGGAGGACGAACATCCAGTTGAACTTCTCGTTGGCCTGGGTCTGCCAGTTGCGGCTGTCGGGGGCGGCGGTCTCGCGGGCGGAGTGGTTCGGGGTGCCCAAGGCCGAGAAGAAGATGGCGAACCAGATGCCGGCGTTATGGAACAAAAGCGAGGCGTGGTTCCCCGCCACGTTGGCGATGCGGGACATGGGGTCGCGGGCGAAGTCGGCGGCGATTCTCATCAGGAACAGGTTCACGATGATGGAGCACATGATGATCACGGTCAGGGTGAAGATGCGCCGCGGCAAAAGGTACGGGTCGATGCGGTCCGGGAAGCCGAGGATGAAGGCAAACCAGATCAGGTACATGATGAGAGGGATGCCGAGGCAGATGCCGTAGACGGAGTTCCCGGCGAAGTCGCCGTTTTGGGCGTAGATGATGTAGTTGTTCTTGTCGTCCGCGTCGGTGTTCGCCGCCTGGACCACTTCCTTGGGGACCTTCTTGACGTGGGGGAGGAGTCCCATGCCGTACCAGCCGTGGTCCCCCTGGGCCGTGTCGACCACCCAGTACTGCTCACCCATCATCTCGTCCAGTCCCTGGAAGATGCGCAGCGAGAAGGTCGCGCAGATCACGACTACCAGCAAAAGCAGCAAGATGTTGGACATTTTCATGGGCATGACGACGTCCTCCTACTCCTTGTGGGTGGTCCAGAACATAGAGACCGCGTTGGCTGCGAAGAGGCCGTAGAGCCACATGGTGTTCCAGGCCGGTCCCGACCAGTGGCTGCCGCGCCCGCCGCCGACTACCCCTGAGGCGATCACTATGCCGATCATTGCGGTGAAGGCTACCATGGCGACAGCGCGCAGGATGGCGCTGTTGCGCCAGGTGTGCCGCTCCAATTCTTCGAGTCTTGAGAGCAGTTCAAGTTCTTTCTCACTCATCGCCGTTCTCCTTTTGCATTCAAAAACATGGTTTGCTGCTTGCCTTTCATACCGTCGCTTCGCCCGGAGGCCCGTCGGCTCACGCCGGGCAAAGCTTGTGATCGAGTGCCCCTAGCGGGACGCGGTCGGAAAGCTCCTGGTACTTCAGGCATTCCCCGTAACGGCAGCTGCAGAAACTTATGATCTGCTTCACGTCGTGCGGCGAGATGTAGCCGCAGCCGACGTCGCAGTAATCATCGTTTTTGCCGTAGAAAGGGCAGACCGTAGCTTTCCGCATAAGACCCCAATACCTTTTAATCAAAGCAGACGATACTCAAGCAAGAAAGAGTGACGTCTACACCGTTAGCAACCACCGTACCAATTTGCGGTTTACGGCCGTAGTGTAGGCTAACTCCTGTGATACCGGGGCCTTAGCGTGGGGTGAAGACGCGGCGGCGCACTGCGCACCGGGGGAGGTTTTGCACAAACGCAAATTGAAATTACAGGGGCGGTTCGCGATGTCTCTCTATCGGTTTTGCCGGGGGAAGGAGAGGTTGGGCGGGAAACTGCTGCATTTCAGGCGGGTTAGCCGCCTGGAGCGGCGCAAAGAGGGGACATTTGCAGCCTTGCAACTACGAAAAACGCTGTTTTTGCAATGCTGCAAATAGTTCCGCTGCCTTGCGGGGGAGCTGCGGATTACATGTTGTACTCTTCCTTCCTGATGCCGTACTTCTTGATCTTGCGGTAGATGGTCGCCATGTTGGTGCCGGCCTCTTTCGCTGCGGCCTCGACGTTCCCCTGGTTTTTGCGCAAAAGCCCCCGCAGGTACTCCGTTTCGAAACGCATCAGCGCCTTGGCGTATTCCCCTTCTTCGGCCGGCGCCTCGCCCCCCGCCTCCAGCGGGGCCACCTCGATGAACTGGGACAGGACCGGGAAGGTGATGTAGTCGTTGTTCTCCATGGCGATGCACGCCTCCATCACGTTTCTAAGCTGCCGGATGTTGCCGGGCCAGGGAAACTCCACCGCCGCCTCCAGCGCCTCGTGGTCGAGCCCCTTGATCTGGGTCCCGAACTTGGAGTTCTGAAGCGAGATGAAATGCGCCGCCAAAAGCGCTATGTCGTCCTTTCTCTCCCTTAGGGGGGGGAGGTGGATGTTGACCACGTTCAGGCGGTAATAGAGGTCCTCGCGGAAATCCCCCGCCTTGACCGCCTGCTTCATGTCGGAGTTGGTGGCGGAAAGGACCCGGACGTCCACCTTGGTGGGGGTCGGGTCCCCCAGCCGGTTGAACTCCTGTTCCTGCAGAAAGCGCAAAAGCGTCTTTTGCACCGTCATGGGGAGGTTTCCCACCTCGTCGAGAAAGAGGGTGCCGCCGTCGGCGGTCTCCAAAAGCCCGCGGCGGTTCTCCGCAGCCCCGGTGAAGGCCCCCTTGCGGTAGCCGAAGAGTTCGCTCTCCAAAAGGGAGGCGGGGAGGGCGCCGCAGTTGATGGCGACGAACTTCTTTTCCTTTCTGGGGGAGTTGTAGTGGATCGCCTGCGCGATCAGCTCCTTTCCGGTGCCGGATTCGCCGGTGATCAAGACCGAGGTGTCGCGCACGGCGAGCTTTTCCACACGCTCCAGGACCTCCTTGAGCGCGGTCGAGGCTCCGATGATGTTGCCGAAGTTGAACCTCCCCACGAGCTCCTCCCGGAGTTCGCGGTTCTCCTCCATGAGGCGGGTGTGCTGCAGGGCGTTCTTCACCCGGTACAGGAGCTCCTCTGGCTCGAAGGGCTTGGTGAGCATGTCGTAGGCACCCTTTCTGAGCGCCTGGATCGACATCTCCACGGTGGCGTAGGCGGTGACCATGATGACCGGGAGCGCCGGGTCCTTCTGCTTTACCTTCTGCAAAAGTTCCAGCCCGTCCATCCCAGGCATCTTGATGTCGGTCACCAGGAGGTCCCATTGGCCCGCCTGGAAGCTCTCGGCGGCCTCGAAGCTCCTGGTGTGCGCGGTGACCGCATAGCCGTTGTCGGAGAGGACCGCCTCCATCATGCGGCAAAGCCCCTCCTCGTTGTCCACCAACATGATCCTTTTCTTCCCAGTCACGCTTTGCCCTCCGTACCTCTCCCCGCAGCGGGGCGGCACTTATCTTAACAGTAGTCGTCCCGGTTGATCGGCAGCCGCACCTCGACCGTGGTCCCGGCGCCGATCTCGCTCTCGATGCCGATCTTGCCGTGGTGCTGCTCGACGATCTGCCTGGTGATGGCGAGCCCCAGCCCCGTCCCCTTGACCTTTGTGGTGAAAAACGGCTCGAAGATCCGCTCCATGTGCTCGGCCGCGATTCCCGCGCCGTTGTCGGAGAACTTGAGGCTCACGCAGTTGTCTTCCCCGTTTTGGGTGCTGACCACGAGCTTTCCCCCCTTCTGCATGGCGGCGCCGGCGTTCAGGATCAGGTTGATCGCCACCTGGCGCAGCTGGTCGCCGTCCACCATGATCTCCGGAAGCGTAGGGTCGAAGCTTTTTTCCACCGAGACGTGGTGCATGTCGGTGTGGTTCGCGGCGAAGTCCACGATCTGCTCCAAAAGCGCGTTCAGGTCGGTCGGCTCCAGCACCGGCTGCGGGGTGCGGGCGTAGGAGAGGAGGTCCTGCACGATCTTCTTGCAGCGCTTGCTCTCGCGCTTGATCTCGTGGATGAACCGGTAGTTGGGGTCGTCCGGGGAGAGCTTCTTCTCTATATATGCGGCGTACCCCAGTATCACCCCGAGCGGGTTGTTGATCTCGTGGGCGACGCCTGAGGAGAGGACGCCTAAGGAGGCCATCTTCCCCTGCTGGGCCAGGTTCGCCTCCAGCTCCTTGTTGTGCTTGATGATCTTGGTCATCCGGTTGAAGGCGGTGGCGAGTTCCCCCAATTCGTCCTGGGTCTCCACCTTCATGGTCTCTTCCAGGCGCCCCTGCTTCACCCTCCTGATCACCTCGATCATCCTGGAGATCGGCTCGGTCATCACCCGGGAGGCCAGGAGCACCAGGAACACGGCCATCACGCTCACCAGGATGGTGAGCACCACCATGCTCTCCATGATGCGCCCCTTGATCACGTTCGCCTCCTGGTAGAACTCCTCCTCGTAGGAGCCTACCGCGACGATCCAGTTCCAGGGCTGGAAGTACTCGTAGCGGACGATCTTCATCCGGGGGCCGCTGTCCCCCTTGTTCTTCCAGGGGTAGCGGATCCAGCCGGTTTTCCTCTCGCACATCTCCTTGATGAAATGCTGCCCGCTGAAATCGACCGCATTGAGGAAGTTCTTCCCTTCCCCGGTCGGATGGATCATGAAGTTGCCCGAGGTGTCCATGGCGAAGATGTAGCCGGTCTTGCCCACCTTCTTACCCTTGATCTTTTCCTTCAACTCCTGGAAGGAGCGGCGCTCGAAGGCCACGTCCTCGTAGGTCTCCTCCAGGTAACCCCCTGCCGCGATGATCCAGTCCCACTCCTTGAAGTAGCGGTAGGCCACCACCTTTTTCCTGAGCGACTTGTCGCCTAAGGCCGCGTTGCGCCAGGGGTAGACGATGTAGAGCACTTCGCCGGGCTTCGAGCGGCGCGCCTTCTCTATCATCTCGCGGATGAAGTAGCGCCCGGTCTCGTCACGGCTGTCAAAGACGTTGACCCCTTCCTGCGCCACGTGGACCTTCAGTTCCCCGCGGCTGTTCATGGCGTAGATGTAGCCGGTCTTCCCCACGTTTACCTTGGCCAGGGCGTTACGCGCCTCGCGCTGCGCCGCCGCCATGTCCATGCGCCCTTTTTGCTGCAGGCTCTGCTGCGACTTCACCACGTTGAAGGCGAGCTCGCTCACCGTCCTCAACTCTTCGTGGAAGGTCTTCTCCTTGTCCTGCTTGTAGACCTGGAACTGCTGGTAGTGGGAGTTCAAAAGGTCGACGGTGAAGCCGGCCATGTGCTGCAGGTCGTCCTTGCTGGTCTGGGTGATCCCCAGATAGGCCTGCTTGGTGGAGATGTAGCCGATGACCCCGCCCACGAGGAAGATCGGTATGATCACCAGCGGCAACACCAGCACCACCATCTTCCAGCGCAGTTTCAGTTTGTTTATGAAGGCGAAGAGGTACTTCTGCACGGCTCCCCCGGCTGACTCGGTTTAGGCGTAGGCCCTTTCGCTGTGGCCGGATAGGTACTTTTCGGCCAGTGTAAAACAACGTTCGCAATACTATCGTATACGGCGCGGCAATTGCCAGCGTTTTTTCGCATTTTTGCAAATATGTCGGTATACTGTGGAAAATTTTTTTCCGGAGCCGCCATGGAAATCCCGCAGTATCCGAGCTCCAGGGGAATCGCCCTGGACGACAAGTCCCAGCTGGACCCGCTTTTCGATGCGCTGCAGCCGCGGGTCTCCGAGCTCACCTTCGCGAACCTCTATCTATTCAGGAAGGCGCACGACTACAGGCTTACCCGGTTGGGGGACGCGGTGCTGGCGCTTGGGCGCGGCTACGACGGCTCCCCCTATTTCCTTCCCCCTTTTTGCGGCGATATCGCCGCCGCGACCCGCAGGCTTCTCGATGAAGGACTCACCCTCTACGGCGCCGACGACAGCTTGCTCTCGTGCTGCCTCCCCGGCTCCGGGTTAGAAATAATCCCCGACCGCGACAACTTCGACTATCTGCATCTGAAACAGGAGATGGCGGAGCTTCCCGGCAAAAAGTACCACAAGAAAAAGAATCGGGTGAATTACTTCCAGCTGCGGCACCGCCACCAGGTGGAGCTCTTCAACGAGGGGCACCTTGAGGGGGCGCTGGAACTATTGGAGCAGTGGCGCCGGGTGCGCGCCGAATTCGGTGAGGAGTCGTCGCTCGCCCAGGAGGTGGAGGGGGCGACCGAGGCGCTGAGGCTTAGGGAAGCGCTCGGGTTGTCGGGGGTGGTGGTGCTGGTCGATGGGGCGGTGAGGGGGTTCGCGCTAGGCGAGCGGCTGAACCGGGAGACGGCTGTCTGCCATTTCGAGAAGGGGGACCTGTTCCTGGAGGGGCTGTACCAGTTGCTGGACCGAGAGTTCTCCCGGCTCCTCTTCCCCGAGTGCCGCTATCTGAACCGGGAGCAGGACCTGGGGGAGCCCGCCTTGAGGCAGGCGAAGCTCTCCTACCACCCGGTGGAGCTGCTGGCGAAATACAGGGTCAGGCGCTCGCGCCACCCGTTTTGAAGTGAAGTGAGAGGTAGCGCTCCAGCTCGACGGCCGCCTGGTCGAAATCCTCCATACCAAGCTCCGTGTCCGCCTCCCAGCTGCGGTTTTTGTAGTAGACCTTGTCGTAGTAGTCGTTCACAAGTCCCGCCATGAAGGGCTCCAGCTCCCATTTCTCCAGGTTTTCCGCCAGCTCCTCGCACCTTTTCCCGCCCAGCTTCTTCCTGATCCTCTGCAGCGCTACCGCCATCTCTTCCTTGTAGCCGGGAAGGCCGTACTCGTCGATGAGCCGCTGCACCCGGGTCTCAAGCGAGGCAAAGCACCAGACCCTGACGCCGGCCGCCATCTTCTGGTAGAAGTCCCCGGGAAGCGATACCCGCCCGATGCGCTCGCTCTCCCCTTCCAGGATGAGCGGGCGGTCCAAAGGGGCCTTCCTGATCTCGTCCCACAAAAGGGTCTCGAAGCGCTTCTGGGTGAGGGTCTGGTTCAGCCCCAGCTGGCCGAAGGCCGAACCGCGGTGGCAGGCGAGCCCTTCGAGGTCGAGCACCGAGTTGCCGCGCTCTTTCAGGCGCTGCAAGAGCGTGGTCTTGCCGATGCCGGTCATGCCGTGCAAGACGACGAGCGGTGCCTTCGGGGTGAAGGGGGTGAAGTACTCGCTCACCTCGTGGCGGAAGCTCTTGTACCCTCCCTGCAACTGCACCGCCTTGAAGCCGGCGAGATCCAGGATCACGGTGACCGTCTTGCTCCTGAGCCCCCCCCGCCAGCAGTAGACGAGGATCGGCCTTCCCGCCGCTGCTGTCGCTATCTCCTCCACCATCTGCGGGAAGCGGTGCGCGGTGAGTTCGAGCCCCCTTCTCCTTGCGGCATGCGGGCCGATCTCTTTGTGCAGGATGCCGATCTCCACCCGCTCTTCGTTGGTGAGAAGCGGAACGTTGATGGCGCCGGGGAGGTGATCCTCCTCGTATTCCAGGGGGGTGCGTACGTCGACTACGAGATGGGTGTCGATGAGTTCTTCGTTAAACGGTGCTGTTTCCAAGTTGCAGGGCTCCTTTTTGGCGGGCTCATTATAAAGAGAGCCCCGGCGGATTGCAAGGAGGAGGTTTGGGGAAGGGAAAGGGAACCGGCACCGGCGGCACAGGCGCGGTCCCCGGGCTCTCCTCCCGCCGGAGGGGGAGGTCGGGAGGGGGGATGAGAGGCTTGCGGCGCCGCGAAGGGGGCTGAATGGAACAGTGCTGTCAGGTGCCCGCCGCTGAAGCCTTTTCAGTTGAGGCTTTCTCACTTTTATGGTAGCGTACCTTGTTTTTTCATCACTGTTTCTACGGCCAAGGAGAATCGATAGATGTTTGGAGCGCTGATAAAGAAGTTAGTCGGGAGCAAAAACGAGCGGGAATTGAAGCGGATGTGGCCCATCGTCGAGCGGATAAACCAGCTGGAGCCCGAATTGATCAAGCTCTCCGACGAGGCGCTGCGCGGCAAAACCGCCCAGTTCAAGGAACGCTACAGCCGCGGCGAAAGCCTCGACTCGATGCTCCCCGAGGCGTTCGCCGTCTGCCGTGAAGCGGGAAAGCGGGTCCTCGGCATGCGCCACTTCGACGTGCAGCTGATCGGCGGCATGGTGCTCCACTCCGGCAAGATCGCCGAGATGAAGACCGGCGAAGGTAAGACCCTGGTGGCGACGCTCCCCTCCTACTTGAACGGCATTTCCGGCAAGGGCGTGCACGTGGTCACGGTGAACGACTACTTGGCCAAGCGCGACTCCGACTGGATGGGGCGCATCCATAAGTTCCTGGGGCTTTCCGTCGGCGTCATCGTGCACGGGCTCGAAGACCACGAGCGGCGCGAGGCCTATGCCGCCGACATCACCTACGGCACCAACAACGAGTTCGGTTTCGACTACCTCAGGGACAACATGAAGTTCGACCTGGACGAGTACGTGCAGCGCCCCTTCAACTTCGCTGTCGTCGACGAGGTGGACTCTATCCTGATCGACGAGGCGAGGACCCCGCTCATCATCTCCGGCCCCACCGAGGACTCGACCGACAAGTACTACATCATCGACCGCATCATCCCGCTCCTTAAGAAGGGTGAGGTGATCGAGGTCGAGGCGAACACCCTCTCCGGCAAGAGGAAGACCTACACCGGCGACTTCACCGTGGACGAGAAGGCCAAAAGCGCCACCCTCACCGAGGAAGGCGTGCTCAAGGTGGAGAAGCTCCTCAAGATCGAGAACCTCTACGATCCCCGCAACATGGAGATCCTGCACCACACCCAGCAGGCCCTGAGGGCACACGCCCTATTCAAGAGGGACGTCGACTACGTGGTCCGGGACAACGAGGTCATCATCGTCGACGAGTTCACCGGGCGCCTCATGCCGGGGCGCCGCTGGTCCGACGGGCTGCACCAGGCGATCGAGGCGAAGGAAGGGGCGAAGATCGAGAACGAGAACCAGACCCTCGCCACCATCACCTTCCAGAACTACTTCCGCATGTACGAAAGGCTCTCCGGCATGACCGGTACCGCCGACACCGAGGCGGAGGAGTTCCACAAGATCTACAAGCTGGACGTGGTGGTGATCCCGACCAACCGCCCGCTTTTGCGCCCGGACTTCCCCGACGTGATCTACAAGACCGAGGGCGAGAAGTTCAACGCGGTCATAAGCGAGATCAAGGAGCTGCACGAGAAGGGGCAGCCGATCCTGGTCGGCACCATCTCCATCGAAAAGAGCGAGGAGCTCTCCGAGCTGTTGAAGCGCCAGAATATCCCGCACTTCGTCCTGAACGCGAAGCAGCACGAGAAAGAGGCGGAGATCGTAGCCCAGGCGGGCCGCAAGGGGATGGTCACCATCGCCACCAACATGGCAGGCCGCGGTACCGACATCCTTTTGGGCGGGAACCCCGACGGCCTCGCCCGGCAGGAGTTCAAGGGAACGCCCGAGGCAAGGACCGAAGAGTTCATGTCCGCCTTCATGGAGACCCTCTCCAAGGATCTCCCGGAGAAGGAGCTCTTGCAGTCCCTGGAGCGCGAGTACCCCGGGATCATGCCCGTCGTCGCCTCATGCCTGAAACAGGAGGGCGAGATCGACCTGGAGGAGCTGGAGCAGCAGGTGCTCGCCGAAAACCAGAAGCAGTTCAACCTCCTGGTGGAAAAGAACAAGCCGGTCTGCGCCGTCGAGCATGACGAGGTGGTCGCCCTGGGCGGCCTGCACATCCTCGGCACCGAGCGCCACGAATCGCGCCGTATTGACAACCAGCTCCGCGGCCGTTCCGGCCGTCAGGGTGACCCCGGTTCCTCCAGGTTCTACCTTTCGCTGCAGGACGACCTTTTGCGCATCTTCGGCTCCGAGCGCGTCTCCATGATCATGGACAAGCTGGGAATCGAGGAGGGTGAGGCCATCACCCACGGCCTCATCACCCGCGCCATCGAGAACGCGCAGAAAAAGGTCGAGGCGCACAACTTCGAGATCAGGAAGCACCTGATCGAGTACGACGACGTCATGAACAAGCAGCGCGAGGTGATCTACACCCAGAGGAAAGAGATCCTCGCTGGGAACGAGATCCGCGACAGCTTCACCGGGATGATGGAGGAGACCGTCGGCGACATCGTGGCCGCCTACGTCATCGACCGGACCCCCGCCCGCGAGTGGGATTGGCAGGGGATCGCCGACAGCGTGCAGAAGGTGTTCGGTTTCCACCTGGACCTTACCCCGGACCTGATGGACCGGATCACGCCGGTGAACTTCGAGGAGACCTTGAGGACCACTGCCCGCGAGCGTTTCCAGCAGCGGCTTACCGAGTTCGGCGACGACCTGATGGACCACCTGATCAAGGTGATCATGCTCCAGGTCATCGACGCACAGTGGAAGGACCACCTCCTTTCCATCGACCACCTGAAAGAAGGGATCGGGCTGCGCGGCTACGGCCAGAAGGATCCGAAGCAGGAGTACAAGAGGGAAGCCTACAAGCTCTTCATGGACATGATGCTGCGCATCAGGGAAGAGGTGGTGGAGAAGATCTTCTGGGTGCAGGTGGGAAGCGAAGAGGAGATGGAGCAGTTCGAGCTGGAGCAGCCCCAGCAGCGGATGGTCTTCAACCTGGTGGACGAGGAGGCCGCGTCGGCGCCCGCGCAGATGCCGTCCAAGAGCAAGAGGAGCGCGGGGAGAAACGATCCCTGCCCCTGCGGTTCCGGCCAGAAGTACAAGAAGTGCTGCGGCAAATGATGAAACAGAGATGAAGCAGATTGAGAGGTCTGCTTTTAGGAGTTCGCATGAAAGGTTTTCGCTTTTCCGCCGTTGAGGCGGCTATCAAGAAGCCGGGGCGCCTCGATCTGGCGCTTATATTCTCCGACCTGCCGGCCAAGGTCGCCGCGGTCTACACTACCAATAAGGTGCAGGCGGCTCCGGTCATCATTTCGCGCGAGCGCTCCGAAAACGGCTCCTGCCGCGCTCTTTTGGTCAATTCCGGCAACGCCAACGCCTGCACCGGCGAGCAGGGGATGCTGGACGCGCTGGAATGCGGACGCAAAACGGCGGAGGCCCTCGGGCTTCCGGACGAGGAGTTGCTGATCGCCTCGACCGGGGTGATCGGGCAGCAGCTCCCCATGGACCGCTTCCGCAAGGGGATCCAGCCCCTGGTCGACAGGCTCGACCACGGTACCCTGGAGGACGTGGCGAGCGCCATCATGACCACCGACACCTTCGCGAAGATCGAGCGGCGCGAGGGGGAGGCGGGTGGAACGCCATACAGCATCTGGGGCATAGCCAAGGGTGCCGGGATGATCCAGCCCAACATGGCCACCATGCTCTCGTTCCTGGTGACCGACGCTGCCGTTGACGGCGCTTTCTTGAAGAGCGCCTTCGCCGAGGCGGTGGACGGCTCTTATAACGCCATCACGGTGGACGGCGACACCTCCACCAACGACACGGCGCTCGTCATCGCCAACGGCGCGGCGGCAAACCCGGTGATCAAGGGGGGGACCAAGGAAGGGGACGCCTTCCGCGCCCTTTTGCACGACCTCCTCTTGTCGCTTGCCAAGCTGATCGTAAAAGACGGCGAGGGTGCCACCAAGTTCGTCGAGATCAGGGTCAAGGGGGCGGCCACCAACGCCGACGCGAAGACCGCCGCACTCGCCGTCGCCAACTCCCTGCTGGTGAAGACCGCCTTTTTCGGCCAGGACGCCAACTGGGGGAGAATCATCGCCGCGGTCGGCTACTCCGGCGCCCGCGTGGAGCAGCAGCAGGTGGAGATCCGCTTCGACGACGTGGTGATGGCTTCCGGCGGGATCTTTGCTGGCGGCGACGCGGAGGCGGCCGGCACCCGCGTGCTGCAGCAAAAGGAGTTCAAGGTCACCATCGACCTGAAGCTGGGAAACGGGGAAGCCGCGGTCTACACCAGCGATCTCTCCTACGACTACGTGCGCATCAACGCCGATTACAGAACCTAGAGGCTGGAAAAATCCCCTTTTGGGGGTACCGGCACCGATCGCAACTGCCGGCATTTAATTCGGGAATCGCTGCTGGAGGCACCATGAATCGCACCACGCTTTTCACCACAGTCGCCGCTATCCTTTTTCTGCTTCTCGCAGGCTTCAGCCAGTCGCATGCCGCCGACCTGAAGATAACCGAAATGGCGGTAACCACCAAGATCGTCAAGGGAAACCCCATCGACTCGGTGCGGCGCATCTCTTCTGCTTCGGTGAAAGCGCTCTATTGCTTCACCCGCTTTTCGGCCCCCGAGGACACCAATACCA
This sequence comes from Citrifermentans bremense R1, assembly GCF_000426865.1. GTDB lineage: Bacteria > Desulfobacterota > Desulfuromonadia > Geobacterales > Geobacteraceae > Geomonas > Geomonas bremensis. The sequence continues at coordinate 198,974 of NZ_AUGE01000001.1, read as the reverse complement.
CGATCAAGCAGCTCTGGTACCTGAACGACGAGGTGGTGGCCGAGTACGAGCTCCCGGTCAAAGGGGCGCACTGGCGCACCTACAGCCGCAAGGTGGTGGAGAAGGGGCTTTCGGGGGAGTGGCGCTGCGACGCGGTTGACAGCGAGGGAAAGGTGCTTAAATCGGTCAACTTCAGGATGAACTAGCCCCCCGCGGGAGCTATCGCGCAATCAGAGCCTTCAACCCCGTTTCTCGGCGAGCCATGCCTTTTTTCAGAAAAATCATCTGCAGCCTCCTCCTCGTCCTCTGCGCCACCAGCGGCTATGCCGCCGACCTCGCCAGGATCGACGCGCTGATCGGCGACGCCATCGGCCGCAACCTCATCGCCGGCGGCGTGGTGCTGGTCGGGAGCCGGGACAGAATCCTCTTCGAGAAGGCCTATGGCCGGACCTCACCCCTCCCCGACGCCCCCCTCATGGCGGTAGACACCATCTTCGACATCGCTTCCCTAACCAAGGTCGCAGCCACCACCCCGTCGGTACTGAAACTCGCCGAAGAGGGGAGGATCTCGCTGATCGATCCCGTGGTGAAATGGTTTCCGGAGATGGCCGGCCATGGCAAGGATTCCATCCTGGTGCTGCACCTGCTCACCCACACCTCAGGGCTCGACGACGTGCAGCTTTACGGGGACAGCCCGATCCGCTCCGCCATAGAGGGCGCCGCCACCCAGAAGCTCAAGGGGGAGGTGGGTAGCCGCTTCCGGTACGCCGACTTGAACTTCATCCTCCTGGCGGAACTGGTGCGCAGGGCGACCGGCGCTCCCCTGGACGTCTACACCCAGGCCTCCTTCTACCGCCCGCTCGGCATGACCGATACCTGCTTCAATCCCAAGAGGGAAGGGCGCTTTTGCGCTACCCTGACCGAGGGGCGCATCCTCATGGGAGAGGTGCAGGACCCGCTCTGCAGGCAGTTGGGGGGAGTGGCGGGGCACGCAGGGCTCTTCTCCACGGCGCGCGACCTGGGAAGGCTTTGCCGCATGATGTTGGGGGGAGGGACCCTCGACGGCAGGCGGGTGCTGGCGGCGAGGACCGTGGACCAGATGACCGCCCCCTACTTCTCGCGCGGCGGCGGCGTGGTGCGGGGGCTGGGGTGGGACATCTCCTCCCCGTTTTCTTCTCCGCGCGGCAACGGCTTTTCCAGGATCTCCTTCGGCCACACCGGCTATTCGGGAACCTCGATCTGGATCGACCCGGCGTCAGACACCTTCGTGATACTTCTGACCGCCCGGCTGGACTACAAGAACACCCACGAGTTCAGCAAGCTCAGAGGCGATCTTTCCACCGTCGCATCGCAGCTATTCGGCATTCCGCCCGAGCTTGGAGAGATGGCCAGATTCAATGACGAGTAATTAATAGAAAAGGGCAAATACCTTGACACGTTGTACCCTTTATGCTAGTTTTTTCTACCGTTTTGCATGAAACTGGATCACTTTGCGCTCAGTTGCGAACTGTCATTTCTTTCCGTCCTGTCAAAAGACAAATCCTTTGTATCAGTATCTGGATTGCATTGCCTGTCTTAGCCGGACTATTCGACTTTTCTGTGCCAAATTAACTCCTGACAATAAGCTTTCAAAGTAGCGGAGGGATAGATGGGCAATAGACTGCTCCTCGCCGATGACAGCATCACCATCCAAAAGGTTGTGGCAATTATCTTTGCCAACGAGGAGTTCGAGCTAACCGTAGTCGACAACGGCACGGCTGCCCTTGAGAAGGCGCGGGAGGTAAACCCGGACGTGATGCTGGTCGACGCCCTGATGCCCGGCAAGACCGGGTACGAGGTCTGCGCCGAGATCCGCCGCGATCCCAAGCTCAACTCCGTACCGATCCTGCTCCTGATCGGCGCTTTCGAGCCGCTGGACGAGGAGAAGGCGCGCGACTGCGGCGCCGACGCTTCCATATCTAAGCCGTTCGAGTCCCAGCAGTTGATCGACCGGGTGAAGGAGATGCTGGCCGTGGGCAAGTCCCGCAAAAGCGCGCCTATGCCCGCCGCGGCGCCTGCCGCCGACGCCGCCGCCGAGGAGCTTTGGGGCGACCTTTCCTCTTTCGACAACATGCCTCCCGTGGAGGCTCCCGGGGCCGCATCTTTCCCCGATGCCGAGGCGGTCTGGGGAAACGTGGCGGCAGAGGCCGGGCCGGAGCCCGTCGCGGCAGCACCCGCGGTATCCGTGGTCGCCGCTGCGGTGCAAGAGGAACTGGTGGAAGCGACGCAGGAGGATGATCTCTGGGGGGCCTTCGAGCTGGAGGAGGTTCAGGCCGCTCCGGTAGCACCTCCTGCCCAGCTTTTCGGGGTAGTGGAGCCGGAAGGAGAGTTCGAGGCCGAGGAGGTCTTCAGCTTCGACGAGGACGCCGAAGACATCGAAGAAACGGGCCCCGCCCTGGACCTGGAGCCCGAAGCGCAGGTAGAGGAATTGCCGGTCGGCATCAGCGAGGAGGAGTTCTTCGCCCTCGCCGAGGAGCCGGCTGCGGCAGCTGAAGCTGCTCCTGCCGCGGCAGCCGAGGCCGAGGCGTTCCAGTTCCCGGAGTACGATCCCTTTGCGACCGTGGCCGAGGCGGTGTTGGAGCGGGAAGCCCCGGCCGTAGCCGCTCCGGTAGCCGAGCCCGCCAAAGTACCGCAGAGTGCAGCTCCCGCCGCTGCCGCTGCAGCCGCTCCGGCTGCTCCTGTGGAACTGAGCGAGGAGCAGTTGGTGGCCGCTCTCTCCAAGGTTTCCAGAGAGGTCATCGAGAGGATCGTCTGGGAGGTGGTTCCCGACCTGGCCGAGGTGCTCATCAAGGAAGAGATCAGGAAATTGAGGTCGGGCGAGCGCGGCTGATCCAGCCCGTCCCGGCATCCGCTTACGAATCAGGGGATTTCACGATCCCCTTTTTTCATACTTTAGATACCGAAGAGGTCGATTAGATGGCAAACAAAGAGCTGGAAAAGGTTTACGAGCCGAAAAGCGTTGAGGAGCGTTGGTACCAGCAGTGGGAGCAGAAGGGTTACTTCCACGCGAATGTCCCCTCCGACAAGCCCGGCTACAGCATCGTGATCCCCCCCCCGAACATCACCGGCGTGCTGCACATGGGGCACGCGCTCAACAATACGCTGCAGGATATCCTGTGCCGCTGGAAACGTATGGCCGGCTACAACGTCCTCTGGATGCCGGGGACCGACCATGCCGGCATCGCCACGCAAAACGTGGTTGAGCGCCAGCTGGCGGCCGAAGGGAAGGACCGTTTCGAGCTGGGACGCGAGGCGTTCATCGAGCGGGTCTGGCAGTGGAAGGGCGAATCCGGCGGGCAGATCATCGGCCAGTTGAAGCGCCTGGGCGCCTCCTGCGACTGGGAGCGCGAGCGCTTCACCATGGACGCGGGCCTCTCCAAGGCGGTGCGCGAGGTGTTCGTGCGCCTGTACCAGGAGAAGCTGATCTACCGCGACAACCGCCTGATCAACTGGTGCCCGCGCTGCCATACCGCGCTCTCCGACATCGAGGTCGAGCACGAGGAGAAGGCGGGGCACCTGTGGCACCTGCGCTACCCGGTGGTCGGGACGAATGACTTCCTGGTGGTCGCCACCACCCGCCCGGAAACCATGCTGGGGGACACCGCGGTGGCGGTGCACCCCGAGGACGAGCGCTACGCGCACCTGATCGGCAAGATGGTGCTGCTCCCCCTGGTCAACCGCGAGATCCCGATCATCGCCGACGACTACGTCGACCGCGAGTTCGGCACCGGCGTGGTGAAGATCACCCCGGCCCACGACTTCAACGACTTCGAGATGGGGGTGAGGCACAACCTGGACCGCATCAACGTCTTCGACGAGTCGGGCGTCGTGAACGCAGCCGGCAAGCAGTACGAGGGGATGGAGCGCTTCGCCGCCAGGAAGCAGGTGGTAGCCGACCTCGAAGCCGCGGGGCTTCTGGATAAGATCCAGGACCACGCGCTTTCCGTCGGCGGTTGCTACCGCTGCAAGACCGTGGTCGAGCCGTACATGTCGCTGCAGTGGTACGTGAAGGTTGCACCGCTGGCCGAGCGCGCCTTGGGCGCCGTCAAGGACGGGCGCACGAAGATCGTCCCGCAACAGTGGGAGAACACCTACTACGACTGGATGGAGAACATCCGTGACTGGTGCATCTCGCGCCAGATCTGGTGGGGGCACCGCATTCCCGCCTGGTACTGCGACCACTGCGGCCACATCACGGTCGCCAAGGAGGATCCGTCTTGCTGCGACGAGTGCGGCTCCGACGAGATCCGCCAGGAAACCGACGTCCTCGACACCTGGTTCTCCTCGGCGCTTTGGCCCTTCTCCACCATGGGGTGGCCGGAGAAGACACCCGAGCTCGCCTCCTTCTACCCGACCTCGTGCCTCGTCACCGGCTTCGACATCCTCTTCTTCTGGGTGGCGCGCATGATGATGATGGGGCTTCACTTCATGGACGAGGTCCCCTTCACCGACGTCTACATCCATGCCCTGGTGCGCGACGCGCAGGGGCAGAAGATGTCCAAATCCAAGGGGAACGTGATCGATCCGCTGACCGTCATCGACGCCTACGGCACCGACGCCTTCCGCTTCACTTTAGCCGCCTTCGCAGCGCAGGGGCGCGACATCAAGCTCGCCGAGGAGAGGATCGCCGGCTACCGCAACTTCGCCAACAAGATCTGGAACGCCTCCCGCTTCGCCATGATGAACCTGGAGGGTTTCGACCCGAACGTGGTGGAGCCGGCTTCCCTCAAGCTCTCCAACGCCGACCGCTGGATCCTGTACCGGCTGAACCAGACCGCCGTCTCGGTCGACGCAGCACTGGCATCCTTCCGCTTCAACGAGGCGGCCAACGATTTGTACCGCTTCACCTGGAGCGAGTTCTGCGACTGGTACATCGAGCTTGCCAAGGACGACCTCTACAAGGGGGACGCCGACAGGCAGGCTTCGGCGAAGTACGTGCTCTGGCTGGTGCTGGAGAACCTTTTGCGCCTTCTGCACCCGTTCATGCCGTTCATCACCGAGGAGATCTGGCAGGCGCTCCCGAAAAGGGATGGCGCCGCCGAGTCGATCATGATCTCCAGCTTCCCGACCCCTTGCGCAGAGTGGGAAGGTTACGCCGCTGCCGCCACCGAGATGGATCTGGTCATGGAAGTGATCAAGGGGATCAGGAACATCCGCGGCGAGATGGAAGTGGCCCCGAGCAAGCAGATCGCCGCCATCCTCGACTGCAAGTCCGAGGCAAGCCTGGCCCTTCTGAAGCGCAACGAGGCCTACGTCATGAGCCTTGCGCGCCTCTCCGACCTGGGCATCGGCCAGGGGATCGAGCGTCCCGCGGAAGCGAGCCTGCAGGTCGCGGGCGACGTCGAGATCATCGTGCCGCTTCGGGGGCTCGTTAACGTCGAGGAAGAGGAGAAGCGTCTGGGCAAAGAGATCGCCAAGATCGAGAAGGACATCGAGTTCCTCTCCAAGAAGCTTGAGAACCCGAGCTTTGTCGAGCGCGCCCCGGCCGACGTGGTCGAGAAGGAGCGCGAGAAGATAGGCGAGTTCGCCAACAAGAAGAAGCTCCTGGAAGAGAGCCTGGAGAAGATCCAGAGGCTCAGGTAAAAAAATTGGGGGACAGGCTACTTTTTGAAATCAAAAAGTAGCCTGTCCCCTTTTCCAGCTCCGCAGTTCCAAGTCCCGCTTTTCCTTGTAGTTTTTCGGTGCTTTCCAGTATACTGCTCTGCAGCCCGCTCATGAGGGGCGTACGAGGTTCGCATTGAGCATCCCCTACATCATCTATTCCTGCTTCGCCTTCATCCTGGGGGGCGTGGTCGGCTCCTTCCTCAACGTCTGCATCTGCCGCATGCCCCAAGGGGAATCGGTGGTCTCCCCCCCTTCGCACTGCCCCAAGTGCGACTACCGCATCCGCTGGTACGACAACATCCCGGTTTTGAGCTATCTCCTGTTGAAGGGGAAATGCCGCGGCTGCGGCGCTCCCATCTCGGCGCAGTACCCGCTGGTGGAGCTTTTGAACGCTTTCCTCACCCTGGCGCTTTTCATCAGGCTTTTCCCTGTGCGGCTCATCGAAGAGGCACCGTTGCAGATCGTGCTGAGACAGGGATTGATCTTCGGCATCCTGTTCGTATTCTGCAGCGCGCTCGTCGTGGTCACCTTCATAGACCTGGAACACCAGATCATTCCCGACGCCATCACGCTCCCCGGCATCGTCGCAGGTCTTGCAGCGTCTTTTTTCATTCCGCAACTGGGGTGGCTCAACTCGCTGATCGGCATATTGGCAGGCGGCGGGAGCCTCTTTCTTGTCGCCTATATCTACCAGGCCATCGCCAAGAAGGACGGCATGGGGGGAGGAGACATCAAACTTCTCGCCATGATGGGCGCTTTCCTCGGCTGGAAGGCAATCCTCTTCATCATCTTCACGGCCTCCCTGATCGGCTCCGTGATAGGGGTGAGCCTGATGCTGGCCCGTAAGGAGAATTCCAGCCTCGCCATCCCATTCGGCCCCTTCCTGGCAAGCGGCGCCGTGCTCTACATCTTCTACGGCAGCAGGATCATTCACTGGTACCTGAGCATGGGAAGCTAAAGCGCCCCGTATGAAACCTACCCGGTTCAGCCTCACCTTCTATACACTCTCCGCCCTGAGCATCATGCTGGTGCTCACCTGGGTGCTTCTTTCCGTTATCTCCTTCAACACCGCCGAAAAAGACCTGCTGAACCAAAAGGGGGAAGAAGGAAAGCTGCTGCTTTCCAGCATCGTCCTTCTGCTGCCGCGTCCTTTGGCCCCGCCCGAACCAGGTTCGGCCGCGGCCAAGTACCTGGAGCACCTTAGGAAGGACCGTGCCTTCGTGGGGCTGCTGGTGATCGATTCCGCGGGGCGAGACCTCTACACCCTCTCCGATCCGGGCGGGGCCAATGCCGCTTTGCTCGGTGTATTGCGCAGTGGGCGCGGGACCTTCCAGGTGTCGCCGGACGGCCGGCTTGCGTGGTGCTACCTTCCGGTCATGGAGCAGGGGAGGGCGATCGGGGCGGCTCGGCTCACCCTGTCGCTGCTTCCCGAGCGAGAAAAGCTCAGAGGTTCCCGGAACCTTTTTCTTTCCTACTTCATCCTCGATTTCCTGCTGCTCCTGGTGGTCGGCTCATATCTTCTTTCCTCAAGCGTAGTTGTGCCGATAAGAAGACTGTTGGCGGCGACCCGCAGAATCGCGGCGGGGGATTTGAGCGGCACCGTGGACATCCCCGGAAGCCAGGAAGTGGCGGAACTGGGCGACGCCTTCAATACGATGGTGGTGGCGCTCAGGGAGAAGAGGGAGGAGGTCGAGGCAAACGTAGCCTCCTTGAACCGCGCCAACCGGGAGATCATCGAGGCGCGCAACGAGACGATACGTTCCGAGAAGATGGCGTCCGTTGGGCTTTTGGCGGCCGGGATGGCACACGAAATCGGGACTCCGCTTGCGGCCATCATGGGGTACAGCGGGATTCTCTCCGAGGAGGTTGCCGGCGACCCGGAGAAGTCAGATTACCTGCGCAGGATCACCGAAGAGTCGAAGCGGATCGACAGGATCGTCAGGGGGCTCTTGGACTATGCCCGGCCCAAGGGTAGCCAGCGTGAGGAAATAGAAGTGCTGCAGCTGTTGGAGAAGGTGGTGGAGCTTCTGGAGGCACAGGGGGCGTTGAAGCTCTTGGAGGTCACGGTCGAGGCGGAACCGTCCCTGCCGCGACTGTATGCCGACCCGCACCAGTTGGAGCAGCTGCTCATCAACCTCATCATGAATGCCAAGGATGCCATGCCCAAGGGGGGCAAGCTGCAGCTAAAGGGGATGAAGGTGGGAGGGGGCGTCGCCATCGAGGTTGCCGACACCGGTGAAGGTATGCCGCCCGAGCACCTGCCGCTGGTATTCGACCCCTTCTTCACCACCAAGGAGCCCGGTAAGGGAACCGGTCTGGGGCTAGCCATCGCGGCCAGGATAGCCGAGTCGTGCGGCGGGACCCTCACCGTGCAAAGCGAGCTGGGAGAGGGGAGCAGGTTCAGGCTGACGCTGCCGGCGGGAGGCAGGGGCTAGGGGCTGGGGCCGCGGCCGCAAGGTCAGACAGGTCAGACAGGTCAGACAGGCTGGGCGTTTAGGAGAAAGTGTGACCGAGAAAAAGAAAATACTGGTGGTGGATGACGAGGAAAACCTGCGCCACATGCTCCAGGTCATGCTGAAAAAGCAGGGATACCAGGTGGAGCAGGCGGCGAACGGCGAGCAGGCCCTGGAGAAGGCGCGACAGGGGAGCTACGCCTTCATCCTCTGCGACATCCGCATGCCGGTCCTGGACGGCAGGGCTTTCCTGGCCGCCTGCACCACGGCGGGCATAAACAGCACCGTGATCATGATGTCCGCCTACGGCACGCTTGAGGATGCCGTGGGCTGCATGAAGCTCGGCGCCTACGACTACATCTCCAAACCCTTCAACAGCGACGAGATCTCGCTGGTGCTGAAGAAGGCGGAGGAGCGCGAAAGGCTGAAGGATGAAAACCGGAGGCTGCGCGAGGAAGTGGTGCGCCGCCGCCCATTGGGCGACATCATCAGCAGAAGCGAACGCATGGCCGAGATCGGTCGGCTGGTGCTGAAACTCTCGGAGCACAAGACTTCGGTGCTCATCCTGGGGGAGTCGGGGACCGGCAAGGAACTCGTCGCCCGGGCGCTGCACTACTGCGGGGTGCGCCGGGCTGGCCCCTTTGTGGCGGTCAACTGCGGCGCCATCCCGGAATCGCTGCTGGAAAGCGAACTCTTCGGGCACGTGAAGGGCGCCTTCACCGACGCGAGCCAAGACAAGACGGGGCTCTTTGAGGAAGCCGACGGCGGCACTTTGTTCCTCGACGAGATCTCCGATCTCTCCTTGCCGCTTCAGGTAAAGCTTTTGCGCGTGCTGCAGGAGGAGGAGATCCGCCGGGTCGGTGCTGCAACCTCCCAGGCCGTTAACGTCCGCGTTGTCTCGGCCACCTCGCGCGACCTGGCGCAGGAAGTAGCGGCAGGGAGGTTTCGCGAGGACCTCTACTTCAGGCTCAACGTCTTTCCCATCTCGCTGCCGGCCCTGCGGGACAGGATCGAGGACGTCCCTCTCCTGGTGGACCACTTCCTGGAAAAGCATGGTGAGAGGATGGGGATAACCGGCGTGCGCCCGAGCCCCGAAACGCTGCAGGCCCTGGTGCGCTACCACTGGCCGGGGAACGTGAGGGAGCTGGAAAACTGCATCGAGCGAGGGCTTGTTTTGTGCGAAGCGGGCACGCTTGGGCTGTCGTGCCTGCCGGAGAGCGTGCGCCGCGGGGTGGGGATCGAGAGAAGGGCGACCGACATCCCCGAGTCGCTGTCGATAAAAAAGGGGGGGGAGGCCCTGGAGCGCGCGCTTATCGTGCGCGCCCTGGAACAGACCGCAGGCAACAGGACTCGCGCCGCCAAGCTCCTGGAAATAAGCCACCGGGCGCTTTTGTACAAGCTGAAGGAGTACGAGCTGGGGTGATCGATGCCACGCCGCGCCGACCAGGCTCACGCGAAAGAGAAGGCACTTTTTGCATACCTCTTGCTTTTGCTATGAAAAAATTGCATAGTTTTCGCCGGGACCTCCCGGCGTGGAACCCCGAACTCCTGAGAATTGCAGCCAATGGCTGGGCCTCCTCACTCCGTTGGTTGGCGGCATGATAGTTGCTGCACTCTGAAAGCCCAAAACGTCAAACGAGGTAGATACATGTCTTGGTTCAAAGGTCTCAAATATCTGGTCGCCGCAGCTTCTGCCCTCGCGCCCCTGGCGCTTGTCGTCCCCGTCTTCGCCATGTCCGGCGGGTGCGGCGGAGAGTGCGCCTCGTGCCACAGCATCACCTTGCAGGAGGCCGGCTCGCTCCTGAAGGGGATCGGAGTGGTAAAGGATGTGAAGCCAGCGGAAGTGCGCGGGTTGTACGAGGTGACCTTCGAGCAGCAAGGAAACTCCGGAGTCGCCTATGTCGATTACAGCAAGAAGTACATCATCGCCGGCCAGGCGTTCGACATCGCATCCAGACAGCCGGTGGGGGCGAATGCTCCAGCAGCCAAGCAGCAGGAACGCCTCGACCCCAAGACACTTTCCAGCAACGACGCGCTGGTGATGGGAAACCCAAAGGGGAAGAAGAAGCTCTTTGTCTTCACCGACCCCGAGTGCCCCTACTGCGCCAAGGCGCATGGCGAGTTGAAGAAGCTCGCGGCCCTGGAACCGGATCTTGCCATCTACATCAAACTCTTTCCACTGAAGATGCACCCGAACGCCTACGACAAGTCAAGGGTGATCCTGGCTGCGAAGTCGCTCGAACTGCTTGAGAACTCCTTCGCAGGCAAGGCGCTTCCTGCCGCCACCGAGGCGACGCCGAAGAAACCAGTGGACGAGACCATCCGTTTCGCCGCCGCGGCGGGGATCAACTCCACCCCGACCTTGGTACTGCCGGACGGCCGGGTGCTTCCCGGCTTCAAGGATGCAGCCACAATGCGAAAGTTGCTCACGGGGACAAACTGAGGCATCCGCCGCGACCGGCTCGGGTGGAACCTAGGCAGGCGCGTTTTTCAAAAGGACGAGGTATGCACATGGGAAACCGAATCGAGAAGCTCTTGATAAAGATCGCCTGCCTGATCGCGCTGGCCGCAATGCTCATTCCCGCCGTGGCCTGCGCGGAGGATGCCGGCAACCCTTACTGCATGGCGCCGCCGTTCATCTCCGGGGGAATCAAGCCGAACCTGCTGATGCTTATCGACAATTCCTCCAGTATGTATGACATGGGGTACATCGCCGGATCCAACGGGACCGTACCTACCTATAGCTGCGGCAGCAACCTCGTCAGTTCGGCCTACTGCTTCGACAACACCTACGACGACACCAAGGAGTACGAAGGGTACTTCTCGACCTTCGACCCCATAGCCAACAGCAGCAACTACCCGTTCTACCAGTACTCCGGCGGAAAATTCTCCGTGGTCGCAGGGCTTCCCGCCACAGCGGCGGACAACGTCAACATCTTCAAGACCAGCTACGTCTACGTGGGGCTTTCCGGCGACGCCAGCGCCACCCCCTCCACCAGGACCGTCTCCACCTTCGTCGCCAGCGGCAAGTTTCTCAACTGGCTTTCCGCCTCCAAGTTCGACATCGAAAAGAAGATCCTCACCGGCGGGAAGTTCGACCCGACTACGAGCACGCTCACGGGGGAGTCGAGGGGATGCGTGGGCAGGAGGTTCGTGAAGGTGCTCCCGGCCATTCCCAAGCTCTCCTTTGCCGTCAGGGGGCCCACATCGGTCGAGCCGAACTTCGACCCGCGCACCCAGGGGGGGCAGAGCGCCATCGAGATCTTCGAGGGGACCTACAACGCCACCGCCTGCCAGTGCGCCGTCTACAACTGGAGCAACGGCAGTTACGGGCAGGCCTCCACGGACACCAAGAGTTGCCTGGGGACGACGCCTTCGGACAACGCGCTGGCGACCCTGAACCATACCCAGCAGACCTGTTACGTGCTGAAGGCGAAGTTCGCCGATCCCACCACCAGCTACGACTCGGACGGCTGGCCCACCACTGGGCTCAACTTCAACGACGTCAAGGTTGCCTGCAACAACGTCTACATGGACAGCAAGAACCCCATCGCGCCCGCGGCCTTGACCGACGAATCGAACGGCAACTACATCTGCACCAGCGCGGCGGTGCACGGGATTCCCACCGGACGCTACATAGGTCCGGGCTCAGACACCACGGGGTTCGTGGGGAAGTGCTGGAACGGCTCCGCCGACAAATTCGGCTCGGGGGCCGGATCCGACTCCTGCATCAAGCGTGAGATCCTGCACTACTGCATGGGGACGAACTTCGCCGAGGTAACCGACCCCACCAGCATCATCCCCACTACCGGCAATATCCCCGCCGTCATCATGGACGCTGGCGTGCGAGCCATCGGGGCGCCGGTCGGGGTGTTCGATGCCAAGGTCGCCGTCACTTCAGCGCCCAGCGGGTTGGTGCAGCAGTTCTCCGAGGATATACGCTTCGGCGCCATGAAGTTCAACGACTTCGGCTCGACCACGGAGTGCGGCAGCACCGCGCTTCCTTGCCCCGCAAGCGGCGTGACCAACAAGGACGCCAGCATGATGATGACGAACTCCTACATAGGTTCGTCCATCGGCGACCACAGCTCCGGAATCGTCAAGGACATAGACGACGTTGTGGCCAAGACCTGGACTCCCTTCGCCGAGGGGTACTACAACGCTATCGCCTACTTCGTCAAGGACGCCACCGCTACCACACCGACGCTTAGCTCCACCAAGTTCACGGCGCGGACCACGGCGCCCGCTTCGATCGCGGCGCCGGTCAACAGCACCGACTTCGACGCCAACAGAAACCCGATTCAGTTTCGCTGCCAGCAGAACAACATCCTGATCATCACCGACGGCTCCTCGACGGCAGACCAGAACGCCACCGTGAAGGGCAAGGTGCTGGAGGGGGGGACCGACGGCGTCTTCCGCGATCCCAGCACCACGGCTGAGGCGACCACTTGCGGGAGCTACTCCGGCAGTCCTTTCCTCCACGACCTGAGCTACTTCGCCAAGCACCGCAACATCTTCAACCCGAGCCAGGTCTGCGATCCGGTCGGTACCGATCTGTGCGAGGCGGCGCAGACCATCAAGACGCACGTGGTCTTCAACGCCCCACCCAGTAGCAACACCACCGACGTGTGCGACTCCTATAACCAGATGAGGTTGACGGCGCTAAACGGCGGCACCACCGTGAACAGCGCCGCCGACCCGGCCGACTTGCGCACCGCACTGAAAACGGCCCTGGAGAAGGTCGCCGCCGGCGCCTCCTCCGGTACTGCCGCCTCCATCCTCAGCAACAGCGAGGGAAGCGGGGCCAACATCCTGCAGGCGGTGTTCTTCCCGAAGAAGGTTTTCGAGAGCCAGACCAGCGTCGACTGGATCGGAGAGATACAGAACCTGTGGTACTTCGTCGACCCCCAGATCAGCCATAGCACCATCAGGGAAGACACCCCCCCGGGCGACCTGCTGAAGCTCAACCTCCAGCACGACAAGGTGGTGAGCTTCCGCTTCAGCACCGCCGACAACACCACCTACGGCTACCTGTCCCAGGACACAGACGGTGACGGCATAGCGGACACGGCCGAGACGAAGGTGGACGCGGACGACGTCAACAGCCTCTGGCGCGCCGGCAAGATCCTCCACGCCCGCAACGTGCTCAGCGATCCCAGGAACCTCTACACCCCGCTCATCAGCGGCGGGACGGAGCTGGGCAGCACCGGGCTGATGCGTTTCAGCTACGGCGAGGGGGACCCGGTGCGGCCGGACCACTCCACGCTTTTGACCCCTTACCTGCAGGCGAGCTCCGCGGCCAACGCCCGCGACATCATGAAGTACGTCCAGGGTTTCGATAACGCCACCATGCGCAGCCGGACCGTCAAGAAGTGGGGTATTCCCGCAGGCACGGTGGGGAGCTCGACCTACCTCGACGACGCCAGGTTGAGGGGGCTCGGCGTGTGGAAGCTGGGGGATATCATCTCCTCGACCCCGCGCATCCAGTCGGTCAGCAAGCTGAACAACTACAACCTCCCCGCACCCGGCGGCTACAGCGACAGTTCTTACAGCTCGTACATCGGCTCCAACGAGTACAAAGGGCGCGGCATGGTCTACGTGGGGGCCAACGACGGCATGATGCACGCCTTCAAACTGGGGGTCTTGCGGGTGAACGCCAGCGGCTTCGAAAAGGCAAGCATCGACCCCGACCCGGACCTCGGCAAGGAGATGTGGGCCTACATCCCGAAGAACGTGCTCCCCTATCTCAACTACTACCCGGCCTCCAACTACCATCACCTCTACTACGTGGATGGGGCGAGCCTTCTTTTCGACGCCAGCATAGGCACACGTACCGCCGCGTCGGGCGGGTGCACAGCCGCCAACTACTGGGAGTGCACGAAGCTCTCCTCGGTGGTCGACAGCAGCAACAACCTGAACAGCGGCAACACCTGGAGAAGCATCCTGATCGGCGGGATGGGGTTGGGCGGCGCCTCGACCAAGACCTGCGCCAGCGGGTCCAACTGCGTACAGACACCGATCACAGATCCCGCCAACGTCAGTCTCGGGTTCGGCTACTCGTCCTACTTCGCCTTGGACGTCACCACCCCGGCCTCTCCCAAGCTGCTTTGGGAGTTCAACCATGCCGATCTCGGGTTTGCCACCTCCGGCCCGGCAATCATCCGGGTAGGACCGAGCAACACCAATGGGCACTGGTATGCCGTCTTCGGCTCCGGCCCCACCGGCCCGGTCGACACCGCGAACAACCAGTTTATGGGGCGGTCCAACCAGACCCTCAAGTTCTTCATAGTCGACCTTTTGACCGGGAATCTGGAACACACCATCGACACCGGTATAACGGACGCCTTTGCCGGCTCGATGATCGGGTCGGCCATAGATGCAGACCGGTGGAATCAAGGCATCACCGGCAATTATCAGGACGACGCCATCTACGTCGGGTACACCAAGAAGGTCTCCGGCACCCCCGACACCTGGACCAACGGCGGCGTGATCAGGATCATGACCAAGGAGAGCTCCACCCCCTCCACGTGGGGGTGGAGCTCGGTGATCGAAAACACCGGCCCGGTTGTCACGGCCATTTCCAGGCTGCAGGACCGCAAAAACAAGAACCTCTGGCTCTACTTCGGCACCGGCAGGTACTTCTACCGCTACGGCAGCACCGTCGATGATTTCAGTTCCAGGCGTGCCATCTACGGCATCAAGGAGCCTTGCTACAACACCAACGCACGTCCGGGGAACTACCTCGACAAAGACTGCTCGGCGACCATAACCAGCGGGGTTACCAACCAGTCCGATTCTGTAACCGCCGTTGGCGCCGGCGGCTGGAAGATCGACCTGGCCAACTCCACGACCGCCAACGGTGCCGAGCGGGTGGTGACCGACGCGGTGGCGCTGACCAACGGGACCGTGTTCTTCACCTCCTTCGCGCCGACGGCAGACGCCTGCGGCTTCGGGGGGAACTCGTACCTCTGGGGGCTTGATTACGGCACAGGCGGAAGACCCGATGATGCGGCGCTGGTCGGCAAGGCGCTGATCCAGCTCTCCACCGGCGAGTTCAAGGAGGTGGATCTCGCCGAGGCCTTCGGCGCCGGTTCAGCTCGACTGGGGCGGGTAACGGGAATCCCGATGACCGGGAAGCCTCCGGCTGACGCCTTCCCCATTGTGACCAAGAGCGGCAATAAGCCGGTCAAGCGGATCATGCACATACAGGAGCGGTAATGAGGGGAGAGCGAGGTTTTTCGCTGATCGAACTGGTGGTGGTGCTGGCCATCATCGGCACCTTGCTCGGCATTGGGAGCATGCAGTTCGGCCGCATGCAGAAAAAGTCGAGCATTGAGCAGCAGACCAGGACCACCTACGCCAAGTTGACCGAGATGCGGGTCGAGGCCCTCTACACCAAGCAGGCGCGGACCTTGGTGCTCGGAGACCGGAAGCTGACAGTCTACGCCAGTTCCGACGGCAGCGGTCCTGCGATCCAGGTGCAGCAATTTCCGTTCGCAGCCACCATGGGCGCCGACGACCGCGTCAGCTTCGAGGCCAGCGGCCTGATGACAGGGGCAGACCGCGCCATCTGCGTGGAACCCGACGGGGTGGCGGAGAATCCGGGAAATATCGACAGTGTCGTGGTGACGGCGGCCAAGGCCTATATGGGAAAAAGAAACTCGGGAGGAGCCTGTGCCCCAGATCAAATCGTTGTCAAATAACAGCGGGTTCACGCTGGTCGAGCTGATGGTCGCCCTGCTGATCGCCATGGTCGGGATGTTCGGTGTGTTGGAGACCATCAACGTCTCCCTGCAGCAAACAAACAAGAACGAACTGCGCAACGAGGGGGTGAAGCTGGGTGAGAAATACATGGCTCAGTTCAGGGGAACCCCCTTCGATAGCATCGTCGGTCCCTACGCCTTCGTAAACGTGACCACCAGCGTCCGCGGAGCGAAGAAAACCTATGTCGTCGAGCGCTCCGCGGCCACCATGGCTGAAAGCACCCCGGGGACTGCATCGAGTAAGCAGCTCACCGTGACGGTCAAATGGGCCTATAGAAACATGACTTCGCAAAACCGCGTGGTCTCGGTGGTGGCCAGGCCATGAACGGACGCGGGGGAATCGAAATGCTGAGGAACAGCCGTGGTTATTCGCTGGTCGAACTGATCGTGGTGATGGCGATCTTCGTTGCCGTGCTGGTGGTCACCTCGAACGGATTCAAGACGGTGCTGACCCAGGTGGGGTCGCAGTCCAAACTCCTGGAGACGGATATCGGCAACGTGGTCGGGCTCGAGGTGCTCCGCTCCGACCTGCAGAGCGCAGGCTACGGGCTCCCCTGGACCTTCCAGAATACGCCCGTCGCCGATTACACCGAGGTGAGCGCCAGCGAGGACACCTCCGCCATGCCGTTCGCGGCACCTTTCTGGGAAGGCGTGAAAAGCCCGCGCAGCTACAACGATGCTCCCGACAAGGTGCCGCGCGCCGTGCAGAGCGAGGACACCGCCTTCAACAAGGTGGGAAGCGTGGGCTCCAAATACCTGGTGCTGAAATCGCTGACCCTGCTGCCGGAGGCGACGCCCAAGAAATGGACCACCGTCACCTACAGCAATACATCAAAGAACGAGTCGAACTGGAACGATCCCATCCGTTCCTTCGCCACCACGGGCACCCCGCCGGAGCGGGTCATGGTGATCAGGAACGTCTTCGTGGACGGGATACCGACCAAGCAGATGCAGGTGAGCAGCAGCGGCGTCTTCTCGAGCCCATTCAGCACATACACCACCTTGACGCTGCCACACAGCTCCGGCGACGTCTTCGAGGTCTACGGAGTTGCCAAGGCCAGTTCGCTCAGGATGCCCTTCAACCGCGCCGACTACTACGTGCGCACCCCAACCACGCCCCCTCCGGCCTGCGCCCCCAACACCGGGGTGCTGTACAAGGCGTACCTGAACCAGACGAGCGGGTTCACCGAACTGCCGCTTCTCGATTGCGTGGCGGATATGCAGGTGGTCTATGGACTGGGCCCGGCGGGATCGACCGAGGTGAACCTGCACCAGGCGGCACCACCTGCCACCGCCAAGGACATCCGCGAACAGGTAAAGGAGATACGGCTCTACATCCTGGCGCATACCGGTAGGAAGGACAGCGGCTACACCCATCCAAGCAGGCAGGTCGTGGTGGGAGAGGACTTCGGCGGAGGGGTGGTGGGAAGGAGCTTCGACCTGCAGAACGTGATCGGTACCGGGTGGCAGAACTACCGCTGGAAGCTGTACACCATAGTCGTGCGACCGCAGAACCTCATACAATAGAGCTGGGTACTTTTATGAAAAAGTTAGGCAACGAAGATGGTATCGCGCTGGTGACGGCACTGATGTTCACGCTCATCTGCCTGGGGATCGTGGCGGCGCTGATGCAGATGCTGCTGCTCCAGACCAAGCTCTCCGGGAGCCAGAAGAACTACCGCAACGCCCTGGAGGCCTCCTATGGCGGCACCGAACTGCTCACCCGCGAATTTATCCCCAAGCTGTTCAGCAACTATTCGAGCGGGATCGGGCCGCTGATTACCGCTTACAACACGAGCGGGATCGGTGATATCGGTTTGGTGGCGAGCAGTTCGCTAAAGGTGAAACTCAATACCCCCACCGACGGTTGGGGCACTCTCTCCAAGACCCTCGATGCCAAGGACGCTCCAGACCTTCAGTTCACCCTGAAGTCGCTCGACACCGCCGGCAACTTCAAGGTCTACGCCAAGATCGTCGATACCGTCCCGGGGAACTCCGACACCACCGGGATCGACTATCTGGACAGCGGGGCAGGGGTGGCGGGGACTGGGGCGGGGATATCTCCAAAGCACAACCCCGTGATCTACACTCTGGAGGTGCGCGGCGAGCGCGCCAACAACCCGAAGGAGAAGGCACTCCTTTCGGTGCTCTACGCCTACTAACGGCAGCCTGACTCCTACATTTTTCTCACACCCCTTCAACGAAACCCTCCCCTTGCCGGGAGGGTTTTTTTGCCGCAGTCGCCTCCTGCGCTTTCCAGAATTGCCCCGCCTACCTTTTTTTTTTTTACCTTGCTGCTACTATTGGAAAGTTCAAATTTGATCTGCCGGGTGCGCCATGCGCCGTGGGCAGCATAGAGGCGGAGGGATGATGCAGTCACGCGGCTTTTCACTGATTGAGCTGCTCATGATAATGGGCATCCTCTCCATCCTGTACGCCATCGGGACCCTGAGCTTTAACACCTACCAGAAACGCTACCGGGCCGAGGCCCAGACCAGATTGCTCTTCTCCGAGATACAGCAGGCACGCGCAGACGCCATCTGTCAGAGGAGGGGGGCCAGGATCAAGGTCTACCGCGACCGTTTCGAGCGTTACTCCACCTACCAAGACGACACCAGCGGGGTCAAGCCGCTGCAGAGCCATCCGCTCACCTTCCCGGTGGTCTGGGAAGCTACTAGCGCTAACGGCGAACGCTACATGATCGATTTCGAACCGCGGGGGATCATAGATACCGCCGCAAGTTCCGGGGGCTCCATTTGCATCGACGACAATGCCGCCTCGGCAGCCGTGGACAGCATCAAGATCTTCTCCACCAGGATCAGCATAGGTAAAAAGGGGCAGGGAAATGACTGCAGGAGCGCCAATATCACGGTCAAATAGCCTCGGCTTCACCTTGACAGAGGTGCTGATGGCGATGCTGGTGCTCACTGTCGGGCTCCTTGGGTTATTGCAGTCGCTGCAGCTGGGCTACCGGCAAAACCTGCGCGACCGGATACGGAATGAGGCTGTCCTGGTCGCCGAGGAGCAGATGCACGATCTGCGCAGGGACACTTTCGAAAAGATCGTCGGTTTCAAGCGGGATATCGCGAAAAAGATCGGAGGTCGGGAGATGCCGTTCGAGGTGGCGGGAATGGTAGATGATATCGGTTCCACCGGTTCCACGGCGCGCCCCGCCAAGAAGCTGAGGGTGACGGTTTCGTGGACTGTCCACGGGGAGCGCTTTAACCACGAGATTTTCACAGTGAGGACCAGGAGATCCGATGAGTAAAAGTCGCAATTCCGCGCACGGTTACACCATGATCGAGTTGATGGTGGTGATGCTGATCTTCTCGGTCGTGATGACCCTGATCAGCGTCTCATTCTCCGGAATGGTTCGCGGTTCCGGGCAGTTGCTTAAAAGCGCCGAAACCGACATCGGAGGACTAATCGGCTTGGAACTGATGCGCAGCGATATGGAGTCCGCCGGTTATGGACTTTACTGGAGCGGTCCCAATGGCAGCACCTCCGCCATCAGCTACATGGAAGCCCGTGACGACCTGGTGCTGGTGAACAACTGCCCCGACGGCTGCCCCAACGCCAAGCCGTCGTTATTCGACGACCGTACCTATGGCACCGACCGGTACATCCCGCGGGCCTATCGGGTCGGCAACAACGTCGGCTACAACGGCTCAGACTACCTGGTGCTCAAAGGGACCACGCTTGGGACGAACAAGGTGTCACGTGCCTGGGGCTATTTGAACTACAGCGGTGGAGGGGTGGTTACCCCGCCCCGGGATGCACCGGGCGAAAATCTCCGCGCCAAGGATCGGACCATCGTTCTGAGAAGCGGGATCTTTGCTGGGAGCGAGGTTCGGGAGCTAGTTCTGGAAAACATCGACAAGGATGGCGACGCCCACAAGGATTTCTCCGCCTCCTATGCCTCTTCCTTCCCAGAGGAATTCAGGCCAACCGTCCCTGGCGACAACTTTCTTGTTTACGGCGTCGACAAGGCTGATCCCTCGGGCGCGAAGCTTAGCTTTCCCTTCAACAGGGCCGACTACTACATCGACCGTCCCGGCGACATATCCCGAAACTGCGCTCCCGGGACCGGCGTCCTATATAAGTCCGTGATCAACCAAAGCGGCAAGAAACCAGAGGAATGTCCCATCCTCGACTGCGTAGCCGACATGCAGGTGGTGCTCTACACCGACTCAAATGGGGACGGCGTGGTCGATTATCACCCGGACAGCGAGGAACTGGACGCACAGGACGCAGTGAAAACGCGCAAACAGCTAAAGGAAATCCGGGTCTACGTCCTGGCTCAGCAGGGAAGAAGGGACGATGCCTACCGCTACCCCGTGGCGGAACCGAAGCAGGCTATCCTCGTCGGCGATCCGGCGCTGAAAGACAGCCCGGAGGAAAGCGCCCTGGGACGCATCTGGAGTTCGAGCAAAATGGCCGACAGCTTCGGCAGCAACTGGCGCAACTACCGCTGGAGGCTCTACACCATCGTGGTGCAGCCCAAAAACCTGTAGCAGGGGAGGGGAGCATGGCAATCCTTCGCTCTGAAGGTGGGGCGGCGCTGATAACGGCACTGATGCTGACCCTGCTGACGCTGGTGATCGCGCTGACCCTGCTGACCATAATCACCACCGGCACCAAGGTTTCCGGCAGCCAAAAACGTTACCGCAGTTCTCTCGCGGCCGCCCAGGGAGGGGCGGAGCTTCTGGCAGCGGAGATCGTGCCGAGGCTGTTCCAGGCTGCGAACCTTGACAAACTGGAGCAGGACTATGCGCTGATCAACCTGCAGCTGACTGATCCGGCCTGCCTGAAGCAGAAGCTGGAGCAACCGGTAGCAGGCTGGAGCAAGTGCAACTCGGCCCAGACCTCCGTCGACCCCGCGCAGGCCCCGGACGTTTCTTTCCGCCTTGCGGGGGAACCACCGGCGAAGGGTTTTCTGGTCACCTCTAAGTTAGTCGATACTATCCCCGGCAACTCCGATGCCAGCGGCAACGACCTGCTCGATCCGGGCGGCGCGGTCTCAAGCGGGGACGACACGGTTCGTCCGCGACACGTCCCCGCCATGTACAACCTTTCCGTGCAGGGGGTCCGGGAAGAGGCAGGAAGCCGCGAAAAGGCGCGGCTGTCTGTGCTTTACGCCTATTGATCGCCGTCTTTTTGTTCGTACTTTTGGCAGGGTCCCCTTTCTCTTCTTGGCGTTGCGGATTGCATTCCTATCTCTGTCTAACCCTTCTTTACTAAACCCCTTGTTTCTGCAGGTGCGGCGCAGCCAGGCGCGGATCCCGGCTTCGACAGACCGTCTTTAGGCCACTTTGCCATATAATTACATGTAATTTGCACTAATTGCTTGACTTTTGATTTGTATAGTGTAGATCTTAAGCAAATTTTGTTATGTCTGTTTTAAACCGGTGCCTACCATGATCATGAATAGCGTCAAAAAACTGCGGGAAGAGCGACTGATGAGCAAGGCAGAGCTGGCGCGCCTTGCCGGAGTGTCGCCTATCACCATCGACCGCATCGAGCGGGGAGAGGATTGCAGGATGGAAACCAAGCGCAAGATCCTGCTTGCCCTTGGCTTTTCACTCTCCGACAAACAGAAGGTATTTCAGGATTAGCGGAAATAGGACCACGCGATGCTTTTCTCAAAGAAGAAGGACATAGTAGGGGTCGACATCGGATCCAGCGCGGTGAAGCTCGTGCAGCTGCGCTCGGTGAAGGGGGGGTACCAGCTGGTGAAGATCGGCATCTCGCCGCTTCCCGCCGAGGCCATCGTCGACAACACCCTCATGGACAGCTCCTCGATCGTGGAGACGGTGAAACAGCTTGTTTCCGGCCTGGGAGTGAAGGCCAAGGAAGTGGCGTGTTCCATCTCCGGCAACTCGGTGATCATCAGGAAGATCTCCCTCCCGGTGATGCCGGTGGAAGAGCTGGAGGACCAGATTCACTGGGAGGCTGAGCAGTACATCCCCTTCGACATCAACGACGTCAACGTGGATTTCCAGATACTGTCCCCCGACGAGCAGGACCCCTCGAAGATGAACGTCCTTCTGGTCGCCAGCAAGAAGGACATCATCAACGACTACCTTTCGGTGTTCGCTGAGGCCGGGCTCAAGCTGGTGGTAGTGGACGTCGACTCCTTCGCCGTCCAAAACGCTTACGAGGCAAACTACCCGGCGGACCCGGACGAGGTGGTGGCCCTGGTCAACATCGGCGCCAGCATCTTCAACCTCAACGTCATACGGGACGGGGTTTCGCTGTTCACCCGCGACGTGCAGATGGGGGGGAACCTATACACAGAGGAGATCCAGAAGCAGTTCGGTATCAACAGCGAGCAGGCGGAGCAAATGAAGCTCTCCGTCGCCGGTAACGAAAACCCGAGGCTGGCCGAGACGCTGCAACGGGTGAACGAGACCATCGCCCTGGAGATGCGCCGCTCCCTGGACTTCTACAATTCCACCGCGGGCGAGGGGAGGATCACCAAGGTGTATCTCTCCGGCGGCGCCGCGAAGACGGCATTTCTCATGGAGGCAGTCCAGCAAAGGCTGGCGTTGCCGGTGGAGATCCTCAACCCGCTCTTGAAGGTCGCGGTGAACGAGAAGGAATTCGACCGCGAGCACCTTGAGGAGATCGCACCGCTGATAACGGTAGCGGTGGGGCTGGCGACGAGGAGGGTCGGGGACAAATGATCAAGATAAACCTCCTCCCCTTGCGGGCATCCAAGAAGAAAGAGACCATCCGGCAGCAGGTCTCGATACTGATCTTCTGCGTGGTAGGCGTCCTGGTGGTGGGGCTCAGCTTCTACGGCGTGCTGCGTGGCAGGATCGCTGCGACCACGGCAGAGATCGCCAACTCCGAATCCGAGTTGGCATCGCTCAAGACGAAGATCGGCACCATCGACAATATCAAAAAGCTGCAGCAGGAGGTCAAGAAGAAGCTCGACGTCCTGAACCAGTTGCGCCGTGCCAAGACCGGTCCAGCCTCAAGGCTTGCGGCCCTCTCCGATGCGCTGCCGCCGAAGCTGTGGCTCACCAAGTATGCCGAGAACGGCAACAGCGTCTCTATCGCCGGCGTCGCCACGAGCGAGGAGCTGATCGCAATTTTCATGAAGAGCCTGCAGGCCTCCGGCGCCTTCGGCAACGTCGAGCT
The DNA here is from genome assembly GCF_000426865.1 of Citrifermentans bremense R1. GTDB lineage: Bacteria > Desulfobacterota > Desulfuromonadia > Geobacterales > Geobacteraceae > Geomonas > Geomonas bremensis. The sequence goes on along the minus strand of NZ_AUGE01000001.1, from coordinate 175,990 downwards.
GGTGGTTTCAGAACAGAACGAGACCGCCGGTGTGAAGGCTAAACGTTTCGAACTGCAGGTCCAGATCGCGCAGCAGCTGTCCGCAACTGAAGCGGAGGCTTCCCCGTCGGCCGGGAAGAATCCTCCACCCAAACCAACTCCCTGACGCAGAGGCCTTGCCATGGATCCACAGATAGAAAAATTGCTCAAGCTCCCGACCAAGGAGAAGGTCGCCCTGTTGGCTTTGGTGCTGATAGTGGAGGGAGCCGCCCTTTTCTACGGGCTGCACCGCCCGAAGATGAACGAGCTGACGGAGCTCAAGGCGAAGCAGGAAGAACTCCAGAAGCAGATCCAGGAAAGCCGCAGCATCGCCAACAACCTGCCGCGCTTCAAGGCCGAGTACGAGCAGCTCAAGAAGGACCTGGACAACGCGCTCACCGAGCTTCCCAACCAGAAGGAGATCCCGTCGCTTCTGACCAGCATCTCCAACCAGGGGAAAGGGGCGGGGCTCGACTTTCTGCTCTTCAGGCCCAAGCCGGAGGTTCCCAAGGACTTCTACGCGGAAGTGCCGGTGGACATCGCGGTGGCGGGGACCTACTACCAGGTCGCCGATTTCTTCGTCTCGGTCGGAAAACTGCCGCGCATCGTCAACATCACCAACGTAAACGTCTCTGATATCAAGGAGAGCAACGGTCGGACCACTCTGAAGGTCAGCTGCCTGGCCACCACCTTCCGCTTCCTCGACCCCAAAGAGAAAAAAAATGAAAAGCCTAAATAACATCGTGCCCATGTTGCTGCTGCTGGCTCTTTGCGGCGCAGGTTGCAAGAAGGAAGAGGCCCCGCCTCCGCCTTCGCCTCCGCCCGCCGCACCCAAGCCCGCCGCACCCAAGCCCGCGGCACCGGTGCAGGCGCAGCGCTCCTCGGTGAGCAGCACCGGCGTCTCACTGGATTTCAGCAAGAAGACGGATCCCTTCAAGTCGCAGGCGCCCGTGGTGAAACCGCCGCCGGGATCTCCGGGTGGCGCCGGAGCCGGCGCCGTGGCGACCCCTGCTGCCGACCTGCTCCCGATCCAGAGCTTCGAGGTGTCGAAGTTCAAGGTGGCAGGGATTATCGCCGGCCTCAGGGAGAACCAGGCGCTGGTCATCGACCCCAACGGCAAGGGTTATGTAGTGAAGGCCGGCATGCAGATCGGCAACGCCAACGGCCGCATTTCCAGGATCACCTCCTCAAGCGTGGAGGTGGTGGAGCGTTACCGCGGTGGCGGTGGCCGCCCTAAGAGCAGGACTATCGTGCTCACGCTGCCCAAGAAAAGGTAAGGAGCGTTTCAGATGACAAGGTACCAGTGCAGAATTCTATGTCATGCCGTGGCACTCATCGTTTTGTTGACCGTTTCCGCCGGATGCGTGAAACGGATGACGGCTGCGAACGAGCCTGCCCAGGCAGAGGCCTCCGCCTTTGCGACACTCAAATCGGTCACGGTGTCGGCCGACGCCACCAGCGTGGAGCTGGTCAGCGACAAGCCGATCACCTATACCTCCTACAAGGGGGGCGATCCGACCCAGATCATCATCGACATCTCCCAAACCGAGCCGGGGGCTGTGACTTCTCCCATCGAGGTGAACCGCGGCAACATCAAGCGGATCGAGGTCGAGCGCCAACCTTTGGGCGGGAGCGTGCTGACGCATCTAAGGCTCGTCCTGACTAAGGACGTCGACTTCGCGGTCGCCACCGACCCCTCGGACAAGAGCAGGCTCAAGATATATCTCCCGGTAGTGGAGCCCGAGGCGAAGGCCGAGCCGGCCGAAGTCAAGGAAGCCGCGCTTGCCGAGAGCAGGATCGACGAGAAGACTCTATCGCCGGCCGCAGCGGCGCCCACCGCCGAGGCCAGCGCTGTTCCCAAAAAAGCAGAGGCCATGCCGGCAGCGCCCGCCATGCCTGCTGCGGAATCGAAGGCAACTACCGCAACTGCCGCCGAAGCGAAAGCGGATGCCGCCCCCCGAAAGGCTGCCGGTGCAGAGGGTGGGACCGGTCTCAACGCGGTCATCACCGGAGCGGACGGTGTGGATCTCTCCATTCAGGGCGGGGTACAGACCTTCAATTCCTTCAAGTTGACCAAACCTGACCGTATCGTCCTCGACCTCTTCAAGGTCAAGAACTCGCTGCACCAGAACGTGGTGCCCATCAACGCCTTTGGTATCGCCAACGCCCGGGTGGGATCGACCCCCGACAAGGTGCGCGTGGTGCTGGATGCAGCGGGGGAGAGCCTCCCTCCGTACGAGGTGGTCAAAAGCGACCTCGGGGTGAAGATCAGGCTCAAGGGAAAGGCCCCGGCCATCGCCAAGGCTCCGGCTGTTGAGGCCCCGGCAGCGGCACCTGCCCCGGCTCCTGCGCCGACAGCGCCTCGCGCCGTCCCGGCGCCTCCCGCAGCGAAGCTGAAATCCGAGGTTCCCCACTCCCGCCAGACCAAGGGGGCGCTGGAAGGGATCGAGTTCAAGGTGGTTGACGGCGTCTCCCGCGTCTCCATGAAACTCTTCGGGACCTGCGAGCCCGGACAGCCGTCGCGTGGGCCCCATGGTTTAACGCTCAGCATAGCCAACTGCCAGGTCCCCAAGCAACTGCAGCGCGCACTCGACACCACCCAGTTCGGCACACCGGTGCTCTCGGTAACGCCTTACCAGGTGAAGGTCAAGGGGAGCACCGTTACCAAGGTGCTGGTCAAGTTGCGCGGCAACCCCGAATTCAGCACCAGCCGCAAGGGCGATCTGCTCCTTTGGGACTTTGTGAACCCGGGTCCGGTAGCAGCTCCCAAGCTCCCTGCCGCACCGCCTGTTTCCAAGGCCAGGGCCAAGGCTCCTGCCGAGCCCAAGGTCGCCGAGGAACTGACCCCGGCGCCGGCACGTACCAGCGACGACATGGCGGTTCAGCTTCCCAGTGATCGCCCGGCCAAAAAGGCCTACACGGGGAGGAGGGTGACCCTCGAATTCTCCGACGCCGATGTGAGGAAGATCTTCCAGTTGATCGCCGAAGTGAGCAACCTGAACTTCCTCATCGCCGATGACGTCACCGGGACCATCAGCATTAAGCTGGTGAACGTACCCTGGGACCAGGCCCTCGACGTGATCCTCGATGCCAAGGGGCTTGCCATGGTGCGCGAGGGGAACATCGTTCAGATCAAGCCCAGGTCCAAGATGCAGAACCAGGCCGACGAGGAACTCGCGGCGAAGAAAGCGGCCGAGCGCCTGATGGAACTGAAGACCATGGTGTACGAGGTGAACTACGCCTCGGTGAACGACGTGGCGAGCCAGTTCGCCATGCTCAAGAGCGATCGCGGCGTAATCACCAAGGACGAGCGCACCAGTCGCGTGATCGTAAAGGACATCCAGTCCGCTCTCAACGACATGAAGGCGCTCCTGAAAACGTTAGACGCGCCCGAGAAGCAGGTGATGATCGAGGCCCGCATCGTCGAGGCCACCTCGACTTTCACCCGCGATCTGGGCGTGCAGTGGGGGCTCAGCTACCGAGACGGCTCCGCTTCCGTGGCAGGCATCAACTCAGTCGACACCGGTTTCGGCGGCGTGGTCTCCGCGGCCGGGCCGGGCTCCTCCGGTTCGGGGGGGCTGGGCCTCGGCATGTCCTTTGGCAAGCTGACCAGCAACATCAAACTCGACATGAGGCTCGCCGCGGCCGCGACCATCGGGCAGGTGAAGATCATCTCCACCCCGAAAGTGGTCACTCTGAACAACAAGGCCGCGAAGATCTCCCAGGGGCAGTCCATACCGTACCAGACGACCTCCGCCGAAGGTACCAAGACGGAGTTCGTGGAAGCCGCCTTGACCCTTGAGGTGACCCCGCACATAACCGCAGACGGCTCAGTCAGCATGAAGATCAAGGCCAGCAACAACTCGCCCGGCACCGGGTCGCCCCCTCCCATCAACAAGAAGGAGGCGACCACGGAGCTCGTGGTCTCCAACGGCGACACCACGGTCATCGGCGGCATCTACGTCGACAGCGACACCGAGTCCGACACCGGCGTCCCGTTCCTCTCTGACATCCCGCTTTTGGGTTGGCTCTTCAAGTCCAACTCGAAGCAGAAGACCAAGACGGAACTGCTGATTTTCATAACGCCGAAAATTGTTCTGTAAGGAGATAACTATGTTCAGTCGTTTCAGAAGCCTTTTCCTACTGGCACTCGGCCTACTAGCACTTTCCGGGTGCGGAAGCGGTGGGGACAGTAATACCAACGGGGTGTTGACCCTTAATGCCTCCTCGGAGTTGCTCGCGGGGCAGCATGTAGTCACTGCTACCGCTACTTATACCAATGGCACCGCATCCTCCGTATCTGGCGTGCCGATCGTTCTCAGCTTCACCGCCCGTACCGCCTCCGGTACCATCGGCACCCCGTTCTCTACTGAGGTTTTTACTGACAGTAGCGGCAAGACACCTCCTGTTGACGTTAAATACACACAGATTAACGAGGCAATTCTCGTCACTGTAACTGCTACTACAGGTGGTCTGAGGCAGTCTAAACAGCTCGAACTTTCTGCTCTTTAAAGGAAAGAAATAAATGAGAACATACAAACCGTTTAAGATGTTTTCTGCAGCTGCCTTAGCCTGCCTAATGCTGTTCATTGTCGGTTGCTCTGGTGGCGGCAATTCCGGCGCTGCAGGCCCTACAATCACTATCGGCTCATCGAACGTTGCCCTCAGCATCGTCAATACCTCCTTGAACATCGCCGGGACCACAACCGCCACTGCGACTTTTAGGAAAGTAGACGGCACGCCCGCAGCCGGGGTGGCTGTAACGTTTTCCACCACTATGGGAACTCTGACTCCTGCAAGTGGTATCCGTACCGACGGAAACGGTGTCGCGACAGTCACTTTGACTGCCGGCTCCACTTCAGGCCAGGGACAGCTAACTGCTTCTGCGACTGTCGACAACAGGCTAATTACCTCCACTGGACTTTTCAGCGTTAATCTGCCGCCACTGACGCTCTCGAACCTGCGGCTTGTTGATAATGCTAGTGGCCGTATAAATTACGGTAGCAGTCAAGGTGTCGCCGTTGATGTCCTAGATGCGAACGGCAATCTTTATATCGCTCAGTCCGTGGACGTAGTTTTCACTTCGACTATGTCAGGACAAAGTAAGGCTACTATTAACTCTCCGGTCTCTACAGTCAACGGCACTGCTTCGACCACTTACACTGCGGTCACGGCATCCGGAGATGACACCATTACAGCTTCAATCGCAGGTTCTTCCAAACCTATTACCCTTACTGTTATCCCTCTGACTGCAGCGTCCATTTCATTCGTTTCAGCATCTCCCGTTACTATCGGTCTCAAAGGAATGGGGGGAGTAGGGGTTCAAGACAGCTCTCTTGTCAACTTCAAGGTTGTCGACACCGTCGGTAATCCCAAGGCGAATCAAGCCGTAACGTTCGCACTAAACACCAACGTCGGTGGATTGACTCTGTCCACAGCGACCGGTAGCACCGATTCGAACGGTTTGGTCAGCACCCGAGTGCAATCCGGTGTTATAGCAACGCCGGTCCGAGTCACCGCCTCAACTGTGGTCGGAAGCACCACGCTTACCACCCAATCTGATCAGCTTACTGTATCTACTGGCGTACCTTCGCAAGATGGTTTCTCCGTATCGCTTGGTAATATGAATCCTGAGGCATACAACTACGACGGCGTTACTTCCAGCGTTACCGCGCGTTTATCCGATCATTTTCACAACCCGGTTCCTGACGGAACTGCTGTCTCTTTCACCACGTCCGGCGGAATGATCGACCCGTCCTGCGTCACCGTTAAGGGGACCTGTACGGTCAACTGGACCAGCCAAAACCCACGTCCCACCATAGCAGGTGGCGCCTTGGCTAATGGACGCGCAGTAGTTCTTGCCTATGCGCTAGGTGAGGAATATTTCCTTGATCTTAACGGCAACGGTTTGGCCGATGTGGGTGTCGATACTATACAGGACGATCCCGAGGCCTTCCGTGATGACAACGAAAACGGCGTACATGACGCCACTGAAACCTTTATAGATTTTAATGGGGACCGGCTTTACAGCGCTGGTGACGGCAAATACAACGGCGTCCTCCAGGGCAGTGGAAACAGCGGAGCGGCGATTTCTAAACACGTCTTCAGCAATTCTGTTCTCATTATGTCGACCTCAGCGGCTAGCATAACGACCTCTACCAACACGCTGTTGGCGCCGGGACTTTTCACTGTTACGGTTAGCGACCTTAACGGCAACACAATGCCATCTGGTACTACCATCACAACGGCGGCCCCTTTCGGCAAGCTTACTGGGAACACAAGTTACACGGTGCCTCAGAATATAGGGTATGGGGTAACGCTCTCCTTCAACCTAGCCGCTACAGAAACACCCAAGGCGCAAACAGGATACATCACCATCAAGGTCACCACACCAAAGGGACTAGAGACCACGAAGCTAATAGCAGTAACCGGTAGCTTCTAGCCGCAGCGTAACTTAATAAAGCGATCAACATTCTAAGAAAGCCAGGGAAATAGCCTGGCTTTCGTTTGTCCGGTGATATTGTTTTGCTTGTGGCTGTATTTGTTGATATTATCCGCCGCATTCGCCGAGATAATTGCGTTGCCGCTTGAACCGGCATTTGAAAATCGATGTTAGGAGTATGCATGTTTAGATATCTCACCGCGGGGGAGTCGCACGGTCCGCAGTTGACTGCCATCGTTGAAGGTGTCCCTTCCGGCCTCAAGATCAGCGAAGCCGACATCAACGTCGATCTCGCGCGCAGGCAGGGAGGGTACGGCCGGGGCGGCCGCATGAAGATCGAGACGGACAAGGTGCAAATCCTGTCCGGCGTCCGCTGGGGGGAGACCATGGGGTCCCCGATCACCCTGGTGGTGGAAAACTCCGACTGGGTCAACTGGGAAGAGCGCATGTCCCCCCACGCAGAGCACCGCGACGACAGCATCAGGGTTACCCGCGCACGGCCCGGCCATGCCGATCTCCCCGGTGCGATGAAGTATTGCCAAAGCGACGTGCGCAACATCCTCGAGCGCTCCAGCGCCCGCGAGACCGCCGTCCGCGTGGCGGTCGGAGCCGTGGCCAAGGCGTATCTCGCCCGTTTCGGCATTGCGGTGACCGGCTGCGTTCTCGAGTTGGGCGGGGTGAAGGCCGAGCGTCCCGACCTGGGCGTTAAAGCGCTGCAGGAGAGAATCGCCGCTTCCCCGGTCTACACCTACGACCCCAAGGCGGAACTGGAGATGATCGCCGCCATCGACCGCGCCAAGGACGCCGGGGACACGCTGGGTGGTGTGGTCGAGGTGAGGGTGACCGGCCTGCCGGTTGGGCTTGGGAGCCACGTGCAGTGGGACCGCAGACTGGACGCCCGGCTCGCCGCGGCGGTGATGAGCATCCAGGCCTTCAAGGGAGTCGAGGTCGGTGCCGGTTTCGAAACGGCGCGGCTTCCGGGCTCGCAGGTGCATGACGAAATCTTCTTCGACCAGCAGCGGGTGGCGCGCGGGGAGAAGACCGGCTTTTACCGCAACACCAACCGCGCCGGCGGGCTGGAAGGGGGTATCACCAACGGCGAGGAGATCGTGATCTGCGGCGCCATGAAGCCGATACCGACCCTGTACCAGCCGCTGCAGTCGGTGGACATCCTGACCAAGGAGCCGTTCGAGGCGACGGTGGAGCGCTCCGACTGCTGCGCCGTCCCGGCGGCGTCGGTCGTCGCCGAAGCGGTGGTCGCCATCGAGATAGCCTCCGCCTTCATGGACAAGTTCGGCGGCGACTCCGTTGCCGAGACCGCCAGGAATTACTCCTCGTACATAGAGTACCTGCGGGAATTCTAAGCCAAAGGCTCTCACCACTGAGGACACAGAGGTTCACAGAGGAACATCTGGGGAAACACAGATGAAAGACCTGTAGATGTAACCTTTAACCAGTTTTTTCCTTTGTGACCTCCGTGGACCTCAGTGACCTCTGTGTTCCGATTATGGATTTTTCGGGGTTTCTTTGAAGAACAACATCTTTCTCACCGGCTTCATGGGGTGCGGCAAGACCAGCGTCGGCCGCGTCCTCGCCCAAAGGCTCGGCTGGACCTTCGTCGACCTGGATCAGGTGATCGTGGACCGGGCGGGTACCAGCATCAAGGAAATCTTCGCTTCAAAGGGAGAGCCGGCTTTCAGGGAAGTTGAGACCGCCGCATTGGCGGAAGTTGCTTCCCGCCAGTCACAGGTTATTTCCACCGGCGGCGGGGCGGTGATCGCGCAACAGAACCGGGAAGCCATGCGGGGCGCCGGCCGCATCGTCAACCTCACCGCGAGCGTAGAGACCATCGCCGCACGCGTCTCCGGCGACAGCGAACGCCCTCTTCTCGCCGCGGACGCATCGGTGGAGCGGATAAGCTTCATGCTGCAAGGGCGCGAACAGTTCTACGCCGACGCCGACCTGCGCCTCGACACTACAGGCAAGAGTGTCGAGGCGGTTGCCTCGGAAGTAATCGATTCTTTGAAGGGGTTTTTGTGATAGCTGAAAAGATCAGGGTCGCGCTCGACGAACGGAGCTACGACATCGAAATGGGCGCCGGCAATCTCGACAGAATCGGTTCCCTTTGCCGTGAAGTCGGTCTGTCCGGAACGGCGGCGGTGGTCAGCAACACCACCGTGGCCCCGCTCTACTACGAAACGGTCCGCCTTTCCATGGAGCGCGCAGGGTACCGGGTGGTGCCGGTGACTCTCCCGGACGGCGAGGGGTACAAAAACAGCGCTACGCTCAACCTGATCTACGACGGCCTGGTCGACGCCTCGCTGGACCGCGGCTCCTTCATCCTGGCGTTGGGCGGCGGGGTCATCGGCGACATGGCCGGGTTCGCCGCCGCAAGTTACCTGCGCGGCATCCCCTTCGTCCAGATCCCCACCACGCTCCTCTCCCAGGTCGACTCCAGTGTCGGCGGCAAGACCGGCATCAACCATCCCCGCGGCAAGAACCTGATCGGCGCCTTCTACCAGCCCAAAGCGGTCCTCATCGACGTCGCCACCCTCGATACCCTGCCGGAAAGGGAGTTCCTGAGCGGTCTGGGAGAGATCGTCAAGTACGGTGCGGTGCTGGACGGCGGCTTTTTCGACTTCCTGGAAACAAACGCGAAACTGCTATTGGCCCGCGACAAGGAGGCCCTGATCCAGGCGGTGAGCCGCAGCTGCGCCATCAAGGCGAAGGTCGTGGCGGAGGACGAGCGGGAAGGGGGGGTGCGCGCCGTGCTGAACTACGGGCACACCCTGGGGCACGCCGTGGAGACCCTTACCGGTTACACCCGCTATCTGCACGGGGAGGCGGTCGCTATCGGCATGGTACAGGCTGCGCGGATCTCCCAGCACTACGGCTTCTGCTCCCAGGCGGACCGGGAGCGCATCGAAGCCCTGGTCGTGGCGCTCGGGCTGCCGACGGAACTTCCTTCCTTCCCGGCTCGGCAGTACAGGGAGGCGCTCTCGCACGACAAGAAGGTACGCGACAAGGGGCTCTTGTTCATCTGCAACCAGGGGATTGGCGCCTATCGCATGGAGAGGCTCACCGACCTGGGGGCGCTTCTGGAGATCTGTGGCATAGGAGAATGACATGGTAGAGGACGCTTTATCCTTCTGGACGGAGATACAGCGCTACGAGGACATGCTGGCAACCGATGCCAAGAGCCTGTGCTTCGCGCCCCTCTCGGAGCTGTACCGAAAGCTTGGCCTTCTGGACGATGCCATCATGGTGGCTGAGAAAGGGTGCGCCGCACATCCCGACCTCCCTGCCGGCTTCCTCGCCCTTGGCACCGCCTGTTACGCGAAGGGGCTTACCGGCCAGGCGCGCGCCGCCTTGGAGCGTGCGGTGGCGCTCCAGCCGAACCATCTTGAGGCCCTGAAACTCCTGGGACAGCTCTACGTGGAACAAAATGAGGTGGTTCTGGCGCGCAAGGTGCTGGAGCAGGCGCTGCAGCAGGACCCGGATGACCTGGAGAGTTCGCTTTTGCTGAACTCGGTCGCCGTCACTTCCTCCCGGGAGGAACCCGAGGAAGTGCTGGAGGATCTCGAGATCATAGAGGAACTGGAGGAGGTGGTGGAAGAGGATTTTGCCGCTCCCCTCCGTCCCGCGGTGGAACCGGCCCCCCACCAGGCGCCGGTTGCCGCGGCGCCCCTGGAAGACGACGACATCTGGGCCATCGAGGACCTGGAAGAGGTCGAGGTCGAGCCTCTACCCCCGCAACGGAGCGACGCTGCCACCCCCGATCCGCTGACCACTGCGACCCTGGCTGAACTCTACGTCTCGCAGGGGTTCATCGAGAAGGCGCTGGGGATCTACCGGGAGCTCATCACCGCGCACCCGTCCAACTCGCAGTACCGGCTGCGCTGCGCGGAACTTCAGGAAATGCTGGAATTGCAGCAGATGCCTGCCGAGCCCGCAGGTGCGGCAAAGGGACCGGCTGCCGCGACCGCGCCCGCCGCGGAACTGCCGGAGGAAACCGACGATTTGGAAGCCGGCTGGGATGTCCCTGTCGAGCCGGAAGGCATGCCTGAAGCAGAAAGGACCTCCGACCTGCCGATACCTGCCGCCTTGGAGACGCCGGCTAAGCTGGAATTTCCGGCAACCGCCGAGGCGGCGTTTGCCATCGAATCCCCGTCCGTCATGGAAGAGCCTGCCCTGGAGGCCTTCGAGACGCGGAGCGCGCCGACCGGTGGCGCCGGCGAAGTCGAGGTCGAGCTGCAACGCTGGCTGGAAAACATAAGGAGAAGAAAAGATGGGGTTTAAGGCGATACTCAAGTCGATCGTCGAGGAAAGCGGCGGCGGCCTTGGCGGCGTCATCATGGGATACGACGGCATCTCCATCGATGAGTATGTGAAGGAATCGGCAGGGATCGACGTGCAGACCATGACCGTCGAATACGCCTCGGTCCTGAAAGAAATCAAGAGAACGGTCGGGGTGCTGAAGACCGGCGAGCTGGAAGAGGTTTCCATCATCACCGGGGAATGCAGCGTCGTCGTGCGCGGGATCAGCGACGACTTCTTCGTGGCGCTCATCATGACCGCCGACGGCAACTTCGGCAAGGGGCGCTACCTCTTGAAGCGCGCCGCCCCCGGTTTTGCGGAGGCGCTGCGATGACAAAAACAGTCGTGAGGATATTGGTCCTTCACGGACCGAACCTGAACCTGCTCGGCACCCGCGAGCCTGGGGTCTACGGCACCACAACGCTGAAGGGGATCAACCAGTCGCTCATGGCGCTTGCCTCTGAGCTCTCGCTGGAGCTGCGCATCCTGCAGACCAATTCGGAAGGGGCCATGGTTGACGCCATCCAGGGAGCCATGGCCGATTGCCAGGGAATTCTCATCAACCCTGCTGCCTATACCCACACCAGCGTCGCCATCCGCGACGCCATCGCCGCAGTGGCGCTCCCCGCTGTGGAGGTGCATCTCTCCAACGTTCACGCCAGGGAGCCATTCAGAAGCCACAGTTATATAGCCCCCGTTGCGCTCGGCCAGATCTGCGGATTCGGCGCCGACAGCTACCTTTTGGGACTGCGCGCACTGGCGGATCGGCTGGGAAAATAAGATTGTCATACGGGCGGGTTTATGGTAATAGACAGAATCTCTGCGGCCAGGGGGTGCCTCCAGCGGGTCGGAGGCGACCTGCTGCTGGTCACAAACCTCAGTAATATCAGATACCTTACCGGGTTCACCGGCAGCGAGGCGCTGCTGGTTCTCTCGCCAGACGACGGGTGGTTTCTGACCGATTCCCGTTACACCTCCCAGGCCGGCGCCGAAGTCACAGGCGCAAGAGTTGCCGAGTTCTCCAACAAGATGGAATCGCTGGTCGAGTTGCTGCAAAAGCTGCAGCCGTCCAAGGTAGCCTTCGAGGCGGCCCACACCACGGTTGCCGTCTACCAGGAGCTCTGCAGCAAAACGCCGCAGATCGAATACCTCCCGGCGGACGCCGAGATGACGGCGCTGCGCAGCGTCAAGGACGCCGGCGAGCTGGAGATCCTGGAAAGGGTGGCCGCGCTCGCCTCGGAGTCGCTTTTGGAGACGCTGGCGCGGGTCACCCCCGGCATGACGGAGAGCGAGGCCGCCTGGATGCTGGAGGTTGCCATGAGGGAGAGGGGGGCGGAGAACAAGTCCTTCGACTTCATCGTCGCCTCGGGCGAACGGGGCGCGCTTCCCCACGGCAAGGCGTCCGGGAAGAGGCTCGCAAAAGGGGAACTGGTCACCTTCGACTACGGCGCCATCTACGGCGGTTACTGCTCCGACGAGACGGTGACCGTTTCCTTGGGCGAGCCGGACAGCCGGCAGCGCGAGGTCTACGAGACCGTGCTGGGCGCCCAACGCGCCGCCATGAACGCCGTTCACCCGGGGCTGAGCTTCAGGGACCTTGACGCTGTGGCAAGGGATTACATCGCCTCGCGCGGCTTCGGCGAGTACTTCGGGCACGGGCTCGGGCACGGGGTGGGCATAGATATTCATGAACACCCGGCGGCATCGCCGCGCAGCAAGAACGTGATCCTGGAGGGTATGGTATTCACCATCGAGCCCGGGATCTACATCCCGGGATGGGGCGGGGTAAGGATCGAGGACACCGTGGTCGCCGAGTCCCATGGTTGCCGCCGCATCACCAAGGTCCCCAAGGACCTGATCGTATTGCCGTGACCGTTTTCAAGCAGGCTGCACCCGATGCGCTCCGGGGCAGTCTTTTAATCATGCAATCAGCGTAAATGCAAAGGAGATAGATGTGGATATAAAAGACCTGAAGATGCTGATAAAGATGGTGACCGAGACCGACATCACCGAGTTCGAGCTGGAAAACGCAGAGGACAAGGTCGTCATCAAAAGGGGGTGCAGCTCCGCCGCTCCCCAGTTCCAGATGCAGGCCCCGGTGTACCAGTACGCTCCTGCCGCTCCCGCCGCAGCTGCAGCTGCAGCACCGGCCGCTGCGCCGGCTGCCGCCGAAAAAGAGCAGGGTGACGTGGTCACTTCCCCCATCGTCGGCACCTTCTACCGCTCACCGGCTCCGGACGCGGCTCCCTACGTGGAGGTCGGCCAGATCGTCGAGAAAGGGCAGGTCCTCTGCATCGTCGAGGCTATGAAGCTCATGAACGAGATCGAGGCCGAGTTCAAGTGCAAGATCGTAAAGATCAGCAAAGAGAACGCACAACCGGTCGAGTACGGCGACGCGCTTTTCGTTGTGGAAAAGCTGTAACAACAGATTGGGAAAAAGATAAAGATCAGGACTAGATTCAGTTGATGTCGCTTCCTGATTTAGTCTTAGTCTAAAACTTAATCTTAGTCTTAATCTTAATCTGTTCTCTGGAGATATAAATGTTTCATAAAATTCTTATCGCCAACAGGGGTGAGATCGCCCTCAGGATCATCAGAACCTGCAAGGAGATGGGGATCAAGACGGTCGCCGTCTACTCCACGGCCGACAGCGAGTCGCTCCACGTGAAGCTCGCCGACGAGAGCGTCTGCATCGGTCCGCCCCCCAGCCTCTCCAGCTACTTGAACATAAACGCCATCATCTCCGCGGCGGAACTGACCGACGCGGAAGCGATCCACCCCGGCTACGGGTTCCTCTCCGAGAACCCGATCTTCGCAGAGATCTGCGAGAAGTGCGGCATCACCTTCATCGGACCTACCGCGGAAAGCATGCGCATCATGGGCGACAAGATCTCCGCCCGCCAGGCGGTCATCAAGGTCGGCGTCCCCATCCTTCCCGGTACCAAGGAAGGGGTGCATGACGTCAACGAAGCGATCCGCGTCGCCAAGGAGATCGGCTTCCCGGTCATCATCAAGGCCACGGCGGGGGGCGGCGGACGCGGCATGAAGATCGTCCACTCCCCGGCGGCGCTCCCGAACGCCTTCGCCACCGCGCGCGCCGAAGCGCAGTCCGGTTTCGGCAACCCCGAGGTCTACATCGAGCGCTACTGCGAGAGTCCGCGCCACGTCGAAATCCAGATCCTCGCCGACAAACACGGCAACGTGGTGCACCTGGGCGAGCGCGACTGCTCGATCCAGCGCCGCCACCAGAAGGTGATCGAGGAGGCTCCCTCCACCGTCACCACTCCGGAACTGAGGAAAGCGATGGGCGATGCTGCGGTCGCCGCGGCCAAGGCGGTCAACTACTGCAGCGTCGGCACCATGGAATTCCTCGTCGACAAGAACAACAACTTCTTCTTCATGGAGATGAACACCCGCGTCCAGGTGGAGCACCCGGTGACCGAGATGGTGACCGGCGTGGACGTCGTGAAGGAGCAGATCCGCTCCGCATACGGCCTGAAACTGCGCTACACCCAGGACGACATCAAGATCAAGGGACACTCCATCGAGTGCCGCATCAACGCGGAGGACTCGGTGAAATTCACCCCCTGCCCGGGAAAGATCACCGATCACCACACCCCCGGCGGTCTCGGCGTCAGGGTCGACTCCTTCGTCTACACCAACTACTCCGTGCTGCCGCACTACGACTCCCTGATCGCCAAGCTGATCGTGCATGCCGACACCAGGGAAGAGGCGATCAAGAGGATGGCCCGCGCGCTGGACGAGTACATCGTGGAAGGGATCAAGACCACCATCCCGTTCCACAAGAGAATCATGGCCAACAAAGACTTCATCGAAGGGAACATAGACACCGGCTTCATCGAAAGGCTGGTACTGGAGTAAACTATGGACTTTCCCGAAGAGCTTAAATACAGCAAGGAACACGTGTGGGTGCGCATCGAAGGAGAACGCGCCGTAATCGGCATCACCGATTATGCCCAGACCGAATTGGGCAACGTCACTTCCGTCGAGCTTCCCGAACCGGGCGACGAGTTGGAGCAGGACGATTCCTTCGGGTCCGTCGAGGCGAGGAAGACCGTTGCCGAGCTGTACGCCCCGCTTTCCGGCACCGTGCTGGAGGTAAACTCAGAACTGGGGAACGCGCCGGAGTTCGTCAACGACGATCCTTACGACGCGGGGTGGCTGGTGGTCATCGAGGTGGCGGACTCCGAGGAGTCGAATCTCCTTATGTCCGCCGAACACTACGAGGATTACGTCGCCGTAGCGGAAGATTAAGAATCAGATGCACATATACAGGAAAAGGCGAGAGCATCTCTCGCCTTTTCCTTTTACAGCCCCGGAGTTCTTCAGTGACTATCAACATCGGACACATCAAGTACGCAAACTGCACCCCCATCTTCACCGCTCTCGCCTCGCACTTCGACTGCAGCGGATACCGCTTCGTGGACGGCGTCCCGGCCGACTTGAACGCCATGCTCCGCTCGGGAGAGATCGATCTAAGCCCGTCCTCGTCGATCGAGTACGCTACCGCGCACGAGCAGTACTGCCTGCTCCCCAGCCTTTCCATCAGCTCCATCGGCGCGGTCAAGAGCGTTTTCCTCTTCTCCTCCGTCCCGGTGGAGGAGCTCGATGGCTGCTCCATCGGGTTGAGCGCCGAATCCGACACCTCGGTGAATCTGCTCAAGGTGCTCTTGGCGCGGAAGTACGGTTTCAGCAACAGCTTCGAGAGGACCCGCGAGCCTCTCGTCGAGGCGCTCAAGCGCTTCCCGGGCCTGCTCCTGATCGGGGACGCAGCCCTCAAGGGTGCCGCCTCGGGAGTCGCCGCTTACTGCTACGACTTGGGGCAACTCTGGTACGACTTCACCGGGCTCCCCTTTGTCTTTGCCTTGTGGATCGTGAGGCGCGACGCCGCCTCCGCGAAGCATGGCGGGATGACCATGCTGGCACGAGACCTGGTCGCGGCCAAGGAACTCGCCTATCGCAGCTACCCCGAGATCGCCGCATCCTGCCAGGAGCGGGAATGGATCGGGGAAAGCGACCTGGTGGACTACTGGAACACCATCAACTACGAGCTGACCGAGGCGCACATAGAGGGGGCGCGCCTGTTCTTCCGCCATGCCTTCGAATTGGGGCTCATCCCGACTTTGCCTCAGATACGGTTCTTCGAATGAGGGGAGAGGCGCGTGAACCAATTGACAATTGACAATTGATAATTGACAACGAAAGGCAATCGTCAGTTATAGGCATGAAGCTCGGCTGCATGTGAACGGACAATGGGGGAGGGGCGAGTGATCGTCTCGCCCCTTTTTTCAGCTCTCGCTGAAGCGGCGCTAGATGGTCCCCGCTTCTTTTCTTTGACGGTAGTCGGAGAGGATCTTGCCGTGGTCGAAGCAAAGGGGCTGCGGCAGCTTGTCGATGGGAAACACCGCCAGGTTGGCGGCGTCGTCTCCTGCCTTCGGGGTGCCTGCGGCCGTGGCGACATACACTGTGGAGATATTGTGGCTGCGGGTGTCCCGCGAAGGGTCGGAATAGCATCCCAAAAGCCTCAGCTCGGTCACCTCGAGCGAGGTCTCTTCCAGCATCTCCCGGGCCGCGGCGGCCTCAAGGGACTCGCCGTAGTCGACGAAGCCGCCTGGTATCGCCCACCCGAAAGGCTCGTTGCGCCGCTCGATCAAAACAATCCCCTCCGGCAGCTCGATGATGACGTCGACCGTCGGGAGAGGGTTCTTGTACTGCTTGACCCTGGTGCCGCAGGCGGGGCAGGCCAGATAGTCAAAGGGCATGGGGCACCTCCACGAGGGATTTTGAGCAAAAAAAGGGGAGGACATCGGTATCGGTCCTCCCCTTAAGGTACAGCGTGTTTCGGTGTGTGCTACTTCTTCTTCTTGGCGCCTGCTGCTTTCTTGGATGCTTTCAGCGGGTTGACTTTGGCGTCGTCGGTCTTGAGCTCAACCTTCACGTGGGTAGCGAAGTTGCAGATGCCTGCGGACCATTTCTTCTCGGGGGCGGGGTATGCGCTGCAAACCTTCCCGATGGTGCCGTCGACGACCCTGTCACAACCCTCGCAATTTTCCACTACCGGCTGGCAAGCGCCTTCAGTGAATACACAACCTTGTTTGCCCATGAAAGTGCACTCGGCACCAGGAAGTACGGTTTGACATTGCATGTTTTAAGCCTCCTGAATTCCTTCGTAATCGTTGATAGAGGCTACCATACCAATTTCGAAAGAAAAATGTCAACCCACTTTTTTCCGTAAAAAGTTGACTCTCCAAAAGCGATGCATTAATCTCTAGTAATTATTTTTTCAGGCCGCTTGGTGCTGTGATTTCGCCTCCTTCCATCGGAGCGAGCGGGTGTTCACCTCACCATCTGGTGTCTATTCAATTGTTCAGGAGGGATTTATGCAGCGTATCACTTTCGGCACCTCTGGCTGGCGCGGCATCATGTGCGAAGATTTCATCTTTGAGAACGTGAAGGTAGTCACTCAGGCCATTGCGGACAACGTCAAGGCCTCCGGCGAGGCACGCAAGGGAATCATTGTAGGATACGACTCCCGTTTCATGGGCGAATCCTTCGCCCGGGAGGCCGCCCGCGTGCTGACTGGAGCCGGCATCACCACCTATCTTTGCATCCGCGACACCCCCACCCCGGTAATCGCCTTCGAGATCCTCAGGCGCGGCACGGCCGGCGCCATCAACTTCACCGCCAGCCACAACCCCCCCGAATACAACGGCATCAAGTTTTCCCCCTCCTGGGGGGGACCTGCCCTGCCGCAGACCACCACCGACATCGAAAACCGCGCCAACGAGATGGCGGGAGAGATCTGCTACACGGAGTGCTCCATCGACGATGCGATGCAAAAGGGGCTTCTGGTGGAGATCGACCCGATGCAGGCCTATCTGGATGATCTGGCAACCAAGGTCGATTTCGCCGCCATCGCCAAGTTGGGGACCATCGCCGTAAATCCTCTCTACGGCACCGCCCGCGGCTACCTCGCCGAACCGCTCAAGGCTCACGGTGTCAAGGTGGTGCAGATGAACGCCAATCGCGACCCCTACTTCGGCGGATTCCCCCCCGAACCTTCCGAGAAATACATCCAGGACTTCATCCGGCTGGTGCAGCAGGACCCTTCCATCACCCTGGGGATCGCCACCGACGGCGACGCGGACCGCTTCGGCATCGTCGATAGCGACGGCAGTTTCATTGAGCCCAATTACATCATCGCGCTGCTCCTCGATTACCTGGTCCGGGTAAAGGGGATGACCGGCGGGGTAGGGCGCTCCGTCGCCACCTCGCATCTGGTGGACGCCGTCGCCAAGCTGCACGGGATCGAGGTGTTCGAGACGCCGGTGGGCTTCAAGTTCATCGGCGAGCTGATCAGCCAGGACAAGATCATCATCGGCGGCGAAGAGAGCGCCGGGCTCACCATCAAGGGGCACGTCCCCGAAAAGGACGGCATCCTGGCCTGTCTGCTGGTGGCCGAGATGGTCGCTCGCGAAGGCAAGCCGGTGAAAGCCCTGCTGGAGCAGCTCTACGAGAAGGTGGGACGCTATCTCACCAAGCGCGTCAACATCACTTTGTCCCCGGAACTGGAAGAGGTCTTCCCGGAGCGCATCACGGCCACCCCAGCCGCTTTTGCGGGAGTCGCGGTAAAGCAGAAGGTGACGGTGGACGGAAACAAGTTCATCCTCGAAGACGGGAGCTGGCTCCTGTTCAGGAAATCGGGGACCGAACCGGTGGTGCGGCTTTACGCCGAGGCCTCCAGCGAGGCGCGCCTGCAGGCGCTTTTAGAAGCCGGCCGCGAGTTCATCGTGGGCAAAGCGTAAAGCCCGAAGCGTTGCACAATCGACAGCGATGGCGTTTTTTCGCCTGACGCGAAGGGCGCCGGGGCGGGTTTGAAAAAATGAAATGGGACGCGGATGCATCTGAAACACCATGACAGGAGGGTGATCGGACCCTCTCTCATTGGATTATCGGATTGCAGCTCCGTGCCCCATTTTTTTTGGAGCGCTATATCTTCATACTTGCTTATGCTGTTTTCTTACACAGATAGCGGGGGCGGCTCTTCTTCATGTATGACCGCCAGACGTTGTGGGTAGAAATTTTTTTGACCAAATTATCGATAGTTAAGTTGATTGAAGTCTTCGTCATCGGTCAATTGGACGGGCGTGCGGAGCGGGAATTGCAATTCCCCGCAGATGTTCACTCGGGGAGGTATACCCGACTGACGTGCCGTAGTTAAAAGCGCGTTTTTGGGTTTTCTTTCTATCAGCTCTGCGCTATGATACCCGGACTAATTAGAAGGGAGGGTCTATGTGGGACTACACAGATAAAGTTAAAGAACATTTCCTCAACCCCCGGAACGTGGGAGAGATTACCGATGCGGATGCGGTTGGCGAGGTGGGCAGTCTGGCCTGCGGCGACGCGCTTAAGCTGTTCATAAAGCTGGACGAGAAAAAAGAACGGATCGTCGATGCCAGGTTCCAGACCTTTGGTTGCGGCAGCGCCATCGCGTCTTCTTCCGCACTCACCGAGATGGTGAAGGGGAAGACCCTGGACGAGGCGCTGCAGATCAGCAACCAGGAGATCGCCGATTTTCTCGGGGGGCTCCCCGAAGAGAAGATGCACTGCTCGGTCATGGGGCAGGAGGCGCTCGAGGTCGCCATCGCTAAATACCGCGGCGTCGAGGCGCCCAAGCACGGACACGACCACGTCGAGACCGAGGGTGAGATCGTCTGCAAGTGCTTCGGCCTGACCGATATCTTCCTCAAGAAGGTCATCGCCTCCAACAAGCTGCACACCGCCGAACAGGTGACCCACTTCACCAAGGCGGGCGGCGCCTGCGGCGGCTGCATCCCGAAGATCAAGGAGCTGATCGCCGAGGTAATGGGCGAGGAGAAGAAGGCCGCGCCGGAGAGGCCGACGAAGCTCACCAACCTGAAGAAGATGCAGTTGATCCAGGAGACCCTGGAGAACGAGATCCGTCCCCAGCTTTGGGCCGACGGCGGCGACCTCGAACTGATCGACATCGACGGTGCCAACGTGCAGGTCGCCTTCCGCAAGGCATGCGCCGGCTGCGCCTCTTCCGGCAACACCGCGAAATTTGTCGAGCAGAAGCTGCGTGAGATGGTTTCTCCTGACATCACCGTGCAGGAGGTTCAGGGATGAAAGAGATCTATCTTGACAACAACGCCACCACCAGGGTGGACGAGCGGGTTTTCGAGGAGATGCGTCCCTATTTCTGCGAGCTGTACGGCAACCCGAGCTCAATGCACTTCTTCGGCGGTCAGGTGCAAAAGAAAGTGGACGAGGCACGCAGCCGCGTCGCCGCGCTTCTGGGTGCGCTCCCCGACGAGATCGTCTTCACCGCCTGCGGGACCGAGAGCGACAACGCCGCCATTCGTTCCGCGCTGGAGGTCTTCCCCGAGAAGCGCCACATCATAACCAGCCGCGTCGAGCACCCCGCGGTGCTCACTCAGTGCCGCAACCTCACCAAGCGCGGGTACCGGGTCACCGAGCTGAACGTGGACGGCAACGGGCAACTTGACTTGAAGGAACTCGAGGCGGCGCTGGATGACGATACCGTCATCGTCTCCCTCATGTACGCCAACAACGAAACCGGCGTCATCTTCCCCATCGAGGAAGCCGCCAAGATGGTGAAGGCGAAGGGCGCTCTGTTCCACACCGACGCCGTTCAGGCCGTGGGCAAGATCCCGCTCAACATGGCCGAATCCGCCATTGACCTCCTTTCCCTCTCCGGGCACAAGCTGCACGCCCCCAAAGGGGTAGGCGTTCTTTACGTGCGCCGCGGCACGCCGTTCCGTCCGCTTCTGGTCGGCGGGCACCAGGAGCGCGGACGCAGGGCGGGGACCGAGAACACCGCCTCCATCATCGCCATGGGCAAGGCCTGCGAGCTTGCCCACCTGCACATGCCCGAGGAAGCGGGGCGCGTGCGCGAGATGCGCGACAGGCTGGAGCGCGAACTGACCGCGCTCATCCCCAACACCAGGATCAACGGCGGCGGCACCAACCGTCTCCCCAACACCCTTTCCATCGCCATGGAATTCGTGGAAGGGGAGGGGATCCTGCTGCTCCTTTCCGAGAAGGGAATCTGCGCCTCCTCCGGCAGCGCCTGCACCTCGGGCTCCCTGGAGCCGTCCCACGTGCTGCGCGCCATGGGTGTTCCGTTTACCTGCGCTCACGGCTCCATCCGCTTCTCGCTTTCCAGGTTCACCACCGACGCCGAGATCGACGCCGTGATCAGGGAACTCCCCCCGATCATCAGCCGCCTGCGCCAGATGTCGCCCTTTGGCAGGGAGTTCCTCAACAAGTAGGACCCCGCAGGCAGGTTATAAAGACAAGGGGTGAGCGACTTTCGCTCACCCCTTTATTTATTGCCGGTTTGTTTCGCTTCTGATAATAAGTGCAGCGGTACTTCTCCATCAACAAAGGACGGTGCGATATGAGCCTCGACTTCAGCCCGCTGCAAAGCGCCATAGGCCAGCTCGAAAAAAGCATAAGGTTCGCGCATTCGCCTATGGCGGAAGATCGCGACCTGTTCGAACAACTGCGCAACTCTGTCATCCAGTGCTTCGAGTTCACCTATGAGCTGAGTCACAAGATGCTCAGGAGGTTCCTTGAAGAGACAGCGGCCAGCCCTGAGGAAAACGACCTGAGCACTTTCCAGAACCTGATCCGGACCGGCAACGAGAAGGGGTTGCTCCGTTCCGATTGGTCCATGTGGAAAATCTATCGGCAGGCGCGCACCGACAGCAGCCACACCTATGACGAAGGGAAGGCTGAGGCCGTTTACGCGGTAGCCCCCGACTTCCTCGAAGAAGCGAGATATCTGTACGGGCAATTGGTTTCAAAAAGCAGGGAAGGGTGATTGAGATGGAAGAGCAGCACCGGATAGATCTGAAGCAGCAGGAATGGGAGCTGGTGAAGCGGATATTGAATCAGCTTGTTCCCGGTCTGGAAGTGTGGGCTTTTGGGTCCCGCACCAATGGCAAAGCAAAACGCTACTCAGATCTTGACCTTGCAGTTATCTCTCAACAGCCGCTGCCGCTTGCGACTATGGCTGCTCTCCGCGAGGCATTCGATGAGTCGGACCTGCCGATGAAGGTGGATGTTGTCGATTGGGCCACCACCAGAGAGCCATTCAGGAAGATCATCTCCGACAACAATGTCGTGGTGCAACCCGCGAAGCAGTGCTGAAACGTGGACATCCCGCCAACTACTCGATACGCCTCGCGCCGGTGGGCGACTTCTACGACATTATAGCCGGCCATTTTCCTTCAACTCTTTCAGCAGGCTCTCGTACGTTACCAGCGGCTCGTGGGCCCGTTCTTCAAAGGCAGCGAGATCCTCGGCGTCCTCGGCGAGTGTCCTGCGCACCGCATCGTTGACCAGATCGGAAACCGAACGCGACGTCTCCAGCGCCTTGTGCTTTAAAGCCTTGTGCATTGCCGCATCGAGATAGATTGTCGTTCTCTTTCTTTCAGACATAACTTTCCTCCACTTCAGAGGATAACCTTTATGACGTCTAAGCATCAAGAAGCCGCTAATGCGGCGAATAAATATCGGATGGAACAGTGAATATCGTTTTGCAGGACGCAGTAGCCAAGATACACAACGGGAAAAACCTGGAAGGGATCACCTTCAACATTGAAGCGGACGAGCAATGGGCCATCATCGGGGCCAACGGTTCGGGGAAATCGGCGCTGGGGAAACTCCTCTGCGGCGAACTGAAGGTCGCTTCCGGCATCTGCCGCATCCCGGCCAAAGCCGGGTACGTCTCCTTCGAGAAGATCGACGAGCTCCTGGAAACGGAACGCTACAACGACGACTCCGACTTTCTCGGTTACGTCACCCAAGGCACACCGGTGGCCAAGTTCATCCTCTCCGGCTCCCACGCCGACGAGGCGACGCTGCTCGAACTCGTCCAGGAGATGGAGTTCACCGGCATCCTGGAGCGTGGCATCAAGTTCCTCTCCACCGGAGAGATGCGCAAGGTCTTGATCTGCAAATCCCTGTTGCTGGAACCGGAGCTGCTTGTGCTGGACGAGCCGTTCGACGGGCTGGACCAGCATTCCTGCGAAGTGCTGCGCACCCTTATCAGCCGCTGCATCGGGCGCGGCATCCGGGTGATCCTGCTCCTGAACCGCTTCAGCGAGATCGTCCCCGAAATCACGCACGTGGCTTACCTGAAAGAGTGCCGCATCTTCATGAGCGGCACCAAGAACGAGATGCTCGATTCCGAGGCGCTGCGCCGGTTCCACGCCTTTCATTACACCCTTCCCGACCGGTTACCGGAGATAGATTGCGCGCACCGCCCTGAGCCGATTCCGGCTGGGGTGCCGCTAGTCGAGATGAAGGACGTGAAAGTCTCTTACGGCGGCAAACCCGTCCTCTCCGGGCTTTCCTGGACCGTAACGCCCGGGGAGCACTGGAAGATAACGGGGCCGAACGGCTCGGGGAAATCCACTTTGCTGAGCCTCGTCAGCGGGGACAACACCCAGGCCTACGCCAACGACATCGCTCTTTTCGGCAGGAAGCGGGGGACCGGCGAGACGGTCTGGGACATCAAGAAGCGGATCGGTTTGGTTTCCACTACGCTGCAGCAGGATTACCGGGTGGGTGGTTCCGCCAAGATGGTGGTCGTCTCCGGCTTCTTCGACTCCATCGGCGTCTATTCAGACCCTTCCCCCAGGCAGCTCGAAATCGCCCAGGAATGGCTGGAACTGCTGCACATGAACCACCGCGCCGGCGACACCTTCCGCGAGCTCTCCTATGGCGAGCAGAGGCTGGTACTTTTGGCCCGGGCCATGGTGAAGCAGCCGGACCTGTTGATCCTGGATGAACCGTGCCAGGGACTGGACGACGTGAACCGGGAGATGGTGCTGAAGCTGGTGGATCACCTAGGAAGGACGGGGGACACCCAGATCCTCTACGTGAACCATCACTCCGAGGACCGGATTCCCTGCATCGCCAACCACATGGAGTTGGTCCCCGCCGCAGGCGGCGGTTACACCGCCAAGATTGTCCACTGAGAGTGCTTGTCTCCCCTCGCCCTTTGGGAGAGGGGCGGGGGTGAGGGCGCTGCGATCAGGCAAAAATCCGGTTCAGTAGTGATCCCTATCCTGTCACGCTCAATGCGCCGCGAGCATTCCCCTCGGCCTCTTCGACCGAGCCCGCCGCCGGCCGTAGCGCAAGCCCGCAAAACGCGCGTTCCTCCTCCCTGAGTGCGAAGTAGTCGTCAGGCGTGTTGATGTTCTTGAAGGAGTCGAAGCGGGGGTCGATGCGCGCTACCTCATCCGGCGTTACATCCCAGACCCTAACCTCCGGAAAGAAGGAGACGATGCGCCGCCTCCCGGCGTCAAGCGAGCGCTCCATAGCCGGGAGACACCCTTTCCCGTACAGCGCGTGCAGCGGCTCCGCCCCCTTGTCTCCGTGGGGGATCACCACGTCCCCCCGGTCCCGGTACCTCGCCAGCATGGCGATCAGCTCCGGGTTCAGGTACGGCATGTCGCACGCAACAGCAAAGATGTACGGGGTCCGGCTCTGCTGCAGCCCGGCGTGCAGCCCCGCCAGGGTACCCATCCCTGGGTACAGGTCACCTGTCTTCCGGCAGGGGAGAAAGTCGTACTGCTCCGGCGTGTTGGTGACCAGCAGCACGTCGTCGAAGAGCTCCCCTAGCAGGCGGTGGATCGACTCGATGAAACGCCCGCCCCGGTAGGGAAGCAGGGCCTTGTTGCTCCCCATGCGGCTGGAGACCCCCCCCGCCAGGATGACCCCGGTTATCCCCCCCGCGGCGACCGGCCGTCTTGCAGCTCTTGTCTTCTTCATAAGCTGTCCTTTCTACTTGCCCCTCACGAACCCTTCTCTGGACGCCAGCAGGTCCAGGTGGATGGTCAGCAGATCCTCCACCTCCAGCGGCACCTCGCCCCCACCCTTCCTTGTATCGCGCGTCTTGATGTACCGGCTGCAAGCCCGGCAGGTATCGACCCTGGTCGCCCCTTCGCCCGCGGTGAAGTAGGAGAGCTGTTGCGGATCTTCGCAGCCGCAGGACGGGCATTTGATCCTGCGGAAGGACCAGCTGTAGCTGCAGGTCGAGCAGCAGAGGCGGCGCTCACCTTCGTCGCCTGAGAGCTCTGCCATGGCCGGACGCGCGCCGCAGACGGGGCAGACGCTTTCGTGCCACCCGGGGAAGGCCCCCGCGCCGAGCACGGCGGCGCAAGGCTCCAGCGCTGCCTTCAGCGGAATCTCCAGGATGTACTCAAGAAGCGGTCCCGGCACCCCAAGTGCCAGGGAAGCCTCGTCCAGCGGGGCGCGGCGCCGCTCCAATATGGCCGCCAGCATAGGCTCCGGGTCGAGCTCTCCGGTCTGCAGCGCCTCCCCGATACTCCGTAGCGCCGCCGCCCCCTCCGTGCTCTCCGCCTCCAGCACCGTCACCAAACCGGCCAGGAAGGTGACCAATGCCAACCGGTCCACCCTCAGCTCCGAGGGGGAGATGAGCGGAAAGCCGTTCGAGCTCCTTTGCTCCTGGTCCACCCCGGCGAGTTCTACCCCGATGCCGGTGCCTCCTTCGTGCTGCAACAGGTAGTGGTAGACCGCCGCGAAGAACGGCGCGATGGCCGCATATTCCGGCGCCCGGTGCACCGCGCTCTGCAGCGCCTCGATTTTCCTCTCCGTGCTGTACATTTCCGGCTCCTGTCTGTGTGGTCTCAAGGTTTATTTCCCGCCGGTCCGCTCCCTGTACCATCTCGGGTGGTGATGCCGCGCCCAATCCTTGCGGACGTCTCCGTAGAGCATCCCCTGCACCGTCCCCGGGTTGCCGATGGTTGCCAGGTAGACGTGCAGCACCATGAACATGATGGAACCCACGAACATCAGCCCGTGCAGCATCAGCGAGATCTGCACGATCCAGCGCGGGAAAGCGGTGGGGACCCAGATGAAGAGGCCGGTGATCCCCAATACCAGGGTGGCTACCGCTATGAACAGGGCGAACATCTTCTGCCCCGGGTTGTACCTGCCGATGTGGAAATGATGCGGCTCGCGTGAGAGGTAGCCCCCCGCCTTCCTGAACCACTCCATGTCGTTGCTGTCGAAGCTGGAGATCTCCGCCCTGTGGTCCAGGTACATGTAGGCCGAACTCAGGAAGAAGATGGGTCCGGCGATCTTGTGGATGAGGATCGCGTTCTGCCCCCCGCCGAAGAAGTTGAAGTAGCCGTTGAACAGGCGCGAGAAGAGCCCCACCCCGGAGAGGACCAGGGTGAAGAAGCTCGCGGTCACGATCCAATGCAGCACGCGCTGCCGCGTACTGAAGCGCTCGATGTAGTTACTCATGACTTCCTCCCTTGTCTTCCGTCTCCTCGGTGCGCTGCGGGCCGACCGTCACGTAGTGCAGCAGCACCGCGCCGATGCTCCCCCAGAAACCGAGGATGCCCAGCGGTTTGATGACGTCCTTCCAGAGGAAGATCGAGGTGGGTATCTCCGGTTTCGCCGGCAAACCGTACTGCTCGGGCGGCCCTTCCAGCGCGTAGACCACCCCGAGCCCCAAGAGGTCGTCCACCCCGTAGAGCTTTTTCTTGGCGGCCGTGGCCTTGGCTATCAGATCGTTGCGGTTGCCGAACTGCAGCGCCTGGGTGGGACACGCCTTGGCGCAGGCGGGGGACATCCCTGCCGCGATCCGGTCATAGCAGAGATGGCACTTGGCGACCTTGTCGTTGCTGTCGTAGCGCGGGATGTTGAAGGGGCAGGCCGAGACGCAGTACTTGCAGGCGATGCATTTCTCCTTGTTGAAGACGACGCTCCCTTCCTTGGTCCGGTACAAGGCACCCGGGGAGGGGCAGACCTTGATGCACCCAGCGTCGCCGCAGTGCATGCAGCGCTGGTTTAAAAACTGCCATACCGTCTGGCCCGAGCTCTCCTTTTCGATGAACCTGATGCGGTTGTAGAGCGCCGGGGTCAGGTCGCGCGGGTTCTCGGTGCTCCCCATGTTGGCGGTTTTGTCCGCCTCCAGTTTGTTCCACTGCTTGCACGCCACCTGGCAGGAGCGGCAGCCGATGCACTTGGAAGTATCGACAAGAAAGCCTTTACGGCCGCTTCGATTAATAGTGTCGGCCATGGCTCACCCCTTTCTCGCGATCCCGGCCATGAACGCCTTGGTCTCGGGAATCATCGTATTGGCGTCCCCCGCGGTGGGGGTCAGCAGGTTGGCGGCGTCTCCCACGCCGGGGGTGTGCCAGCCAAAGCACCAGGGGAGGCCGATCTGGTGCACGACCTTGTCCCCTATCTTCATCGGCTTCATGCGCACGGTCACCATGGCCACCGCCTCGACCTTGCCGCGGGCGGAGGCGACTTCGACCAGGTCGCCGTTGGCGATCCCCTTTTCCTTGGCGAGCTCCTGGCTGATCTCGCAGAACTGGCGCGGCTGCAGTTCCAATAGCCAAGGGGTGTTGCGGGTCATGACGCCGGTCTGCCAGTGTTCGGTGACCCGGTAGGTGGTGGCCACCAGCGGGAAGCGCGGGTCGGCGTTGGCGAGGATGTCCTCTTTCACCGCGGGGTCCTTGAAGATCTTCACGGCGGGGTTGTTGAGCTGCCTGGACATGAGGTTCTGGGCCAGAGGCGACTCCATCGGCTCGTAGTGCTCGGGGAAGGGGCCGTCTTTCAGCCCCGGGCCGAAGATCGCGGCTACCCCGTCCGCCCTCATGATGAAGGGCTTTCTCCCCTCCGCTCCTGCGGCAAGAGGCGGCCAGGGGCCGTCAGGGACGTCGCCCACCCATGCCCCCATTTTGCCGTCCGGCAGCACCGCCAACGGGTTCCAGTAGACCACTGCCTTTTTCACGTTGAACGGCTTGCCGCTTGGGTCGCACGAGGCGCGGTTGTAGATGATGCGGCGGTTCACCGGCCAGCACCAGCTCCATTCCGGGAACATCCCGAGGCCCGTGGGGTCCTTCTTGCCGCGCCGGGCCATCATGTTCCCTTTCTCGTTGTAGCTCTGGCAGAAGATCCACGAGCCGCAGGAGGTGCTCCCGTCGGCCTGGAGCTGGGCGAACCCTCCCACCAGTTCTCCCTTTTTGCCGAGAAGCTTCTTCGCTTCCCAGGGCTCCCGCGGTTTCGGGGGCGCCTCACCGGGTTTCAGCGGCTTGGCGGGCTCGGGCACATCCTGGAGGAAGTAGCCGTTGATCTCCTTGGCCACCTGGTGGATGTCGATGGAGCGGATGCTGCCGTCGGCCCTTTTGAAGCCGTAGTTCCAGGTAAGTTTCAAGAGTTGATCGGGGAGCGCGCCCCCTTCTTTCGCGTAGAGAGCCCTGATCGCCTGGTACAGGTCGTTCATGATCTCGGCGTCGGGCTTGCTCTGCCCGAGCGGCTTGACCGCCGCATAGCGCCACTGGGCCCAGCGCCCGGAGTTGGTGATGGAGCCTTCCTTCTCGAAGGATGCCGCCGCGGGAAGGAAGAAGACCTCCGTCTTCACCTTGGCCGGGTCCATCCCCGGTCCCTTCCAGAAAGAGGCGGTCTCGTTGTCGAAGAGGTTGACCGCCACCATCCAGTCGAGCTTGGCGAGGGCGCTGCGGACCTTGTTGGAGTTCGCCCCGGAACAGGCGGGGTTCTGCCCCCAGGCGTAGAACCCCTTGAATTTCCCCTTGAGCATGTTGTCGAAGATCATCAGCCAGGAGCCGTTCATGCCCGGGTCGAGCTTGGGGAGCCAGTTGTAGCCGAAGTCGTTTTCCTTGGTGGCGTTGTTGCCGTAGATCGCCTTCAGGTAGCTGACCAGGTACTTGTTGCGGTTACCCCACCAGTTGGCGCTCTGCGGGTCCTTGCTCTTCGGGGTGTGCTTCTCGATGTAGGCGGCCGTGGTGGGGAGGTCGGCCGAGGGGACCGGCATGTAGCCCGGGAGGATGTGGAACAAAAGTCCCTGGTCCGTCGACCCCTGCACGTTGGATTCGCCGCGCAGCGCGTTCACCCCGCCTCCGGCGACGCCGATGTTCCCTAAAAGCAGCTGGATGATGGACATGGTGCGGATGTTCTGGGTCCCCACCGTGTGCTGGGTCCACCCCATGGCGTAAAGCGAGGTGCCGGCGCGGTCGGGCCTGCCGGTGGAGGCGTAGAGCTGGTACACCTCCAGGAGCTTTTCCTTGGGCGTCCCGGTGGTCTTCGAGACCAGCTCCGGGGTGTAGCGGCTGTAGTGCTTCTTCAGGAGCTGGAAGACGCAGTTCGGGTCCTGCAGGGTCGGGTCCCTCCTGATGCTGTCGTCGGCCTCCTTCTGGAAGGACCAGCTTTTAACGTCGTAGCTCCGCTTCTGCGGGTCGTAACCCGAGAAGAGGCCGTCCAGTTCTCCCGGGAGCTTGAAGTCGCCGCTCACCAGATAGGAGGCGTTGGTGTACTCGGCCACGTACTGCTCGAAGTAGAGCTTGTTCTGCAGGATGTGGTTGATCATCCCGCCCAGGAAGGCGATGTCGGTTCCGGAGCGAAGCGGCGCGTACAGGTCCGACTTTGCGGCGCTGCGGGTGAAGCGGGGATCGACGCAGATGACCTTCGCCCCCGACTCCTTAGCCTTCAGGATCCAGCGGAAGGCGACCGGGTGGTTCTCGGCGGGATTCGCGCCCATGATGAGGATTACGTCGGCGTTCTTGAAATCTATCCAGTGGTTTGTCATCGCACCGCGTCCAAACGACTCTGCCAGAGCCGCTACAGTGGCGCTGTGTCAAATGCGCGCCTGATGTTCGATGTACACCAGGCCCAACCCCCTTAGAAATTTTTGGTACAGGTAGCATTCCTCGTTGTCCAGCGCGGCGCTGCCGACCGAGGCGATACCCATGGTGCGGTTCACCTCGGCCTCGATCTCCTTCTCGACCTCAACCCCGGCGACCTTTTCCTTGACCTTTATCTTGCTGGTGGGAACGAAGGAGGCGTCGCGGGTCGCCTTGGTCTTTCTGGCTATCTGGTCGAGCGCCCACTCCCAGGTCACCTCCTGCCAGGCTGCGGCGCCGGCAGCCCGGTACATCGGCTTGGTGATGCGCGCCTTGTTGTCGCGCAGCTGGTACACGGAAGAACCCTTGGGGCAGAGGGCCCCTTCGTTGATGGGGTGGTCCGGATCCCCTTCGACGTTGATGACGTTGTCGCCCTGGGTGTGCACGATCATGCCGCACCCGACGGAACAGTAGGGGCAGATGGTCGTGGTTTCCTTGGCGTGCTGGATGGCGAGTTCCTGGGCTTTCGCCTCGACCGGATCGAGGTTGAGACCCAGGGTGGTCGCCGCCACGCCGACACCCGAGATCTTTAAAAAGTTCCTCCGTGACACTTCCATGGCTGCTTCCTCCGTTTTTCACTGTGAAAAAACCCACCTGTTCCGCGTCGATTTTAAAACGTTGTGTCTTCATTATAATGAAAAGCCTGACGTTCTCATCTTATCCCTATGCATCTGTGATTTCAACTTAAGATGCAAAAAATTCTCTGGTGCGATATAGGGGTAATGTTTGGGGGCGAGGGCGTGTGTGGGGAAATGGTAGAACCTTGTTACTTCTTTGTGAAAGGCGGGGACTGCTTGGAGGATCAGCTGTATTTCCGCCACAGCTCCAGGCCGCTGTAGGCCTGCTGGAAACCGAAGGCGAGCAGGGCGCCGGCGTAAGGGGAGGACGCGGCGGGCTCCCCGTTGATCCGCTCGACCTGGATCCTCTTCAACGGGTTGAAGTCGCGGGAAAGGAGGGTGTGGAAAAAACGCAGGTACTCCGGGAGCCTCTCGTCGTCCGGCTCCGCCTTGATGAGAAGCTCTTTGCCGTAACGCCTCGATACCAGCACGAGGTCCGGGCCCCGGTACACGAGGTGGGTCGAGGGGAGGCGGGCGGGAAGGCGATACGGCAACCCCTCAAGCCCGATGCCGCAAAGGGAGGCGGGGTCGGCGGCGTTGAGCCAGTAGACGGCGTCCGTCGGCATCCCGCGCTCAAGCTGCCGGTACGCCTCCGGGGAGATGAACTGCACCCCCGGTATGCCCGTGAAGAAGCTCCCCGAAAGCACCTCCCCGGACATCTCCATGATGCGCAGCGTCCTGAACAGCCGGCTCCACTGCAGGGGAGGGAGCTCGCGCGCCAGAAGCTCCCTGAAGAGGATGCCGTGACGCTCCAGCAGCACGCGCACCCGGTCCTTGTTCCTCTCCTCTTTTTCCAGCGCGTCGGTCGCCCCTTCCTGCACCGGGAGTAGATACCAATTGCCCGGGCCTTCCTTCACGCGGCTCCAGCGGTTTCCGGACGGACGCCTTAGGTGCCGGCTGTGGCTTGCATCGTGCTGCGGCAACTCGAACCGGTTCAGAATCCCCTTGCGCACCGCAGCGAAAGAGTCGTTGCCGATTTCCCCACGCCAAGCGTCCAGCCAAAGTTGCTTCGTCACCGTCGCCGCTGCGAGGCCGGTAATGGAACAGATAGCGCTGAGGCTGTAGTGCCCCCGGGGATCGGGGATGAGAGGGGAGGGGCGCTCGGAGCCTGGCTCCGGATGCGTGTCCTCCTTTTCCTGAAACAGGTCCAGCTCCTCCGGAAAGGCGAAGGAGAGCCTCTTCGGGCCGCAGCCAAACCAAAGGAGGTCGCTGGACTGCATGAGGCTGTCCAGCCAGGCGCCGCAGTACGGGGCAAGGCGGGCGGGCAGGACCTCTTCTTCCCAGAGGGGCGCCGAAAGCGGCGCGCCCAGCAGCTGCTCCAGCCTGTCCCTTAGGTCGTCCGCGGAACTCCCCGCAGCGGCAAGCCCCTGTACCGTCGCCAGGAACAGGGGGAGCCGGGAGAGATCCAGCGCCTCGAAGGCGGGCTTTCTCGATCTGCGCAGCATGCGCAGCAGCGCCTCCAGGTTCACGGCGTCGCAGATCTGCGGTTCAACAGCCTTTTCGGTGAACTCGTCGATCAGCACGGTGCCGGTTTCTTCCAGTGTCTGCAGGGTGTCGCGCAGCAGCTGGTCGGAAAGTCCCAGTGTTCGTTGCAGCCTGGTTACCTCGACAGGGCCGTAATAGCTCAGCCACCTTGCCACCGACCTTGCCGCGGCCGGTTCTTCTTCCTCAGCTCCCTCGTCCGCAGGACTATTTTCCCGCTCCCAAAGCCGATCCAGCGACTCCTGCAACAGCTCCGCCATACCCTCGTCGCCGGCCAGCGGGGCCCAGCACAGCTTCTCTCTCTCCAGCGCAAAAGCCCGGGCCAGCTCCGGGATCATCTCGACGGCTGCCACCAGCGGGGCCTCAGTTTTCGGCAGCGTCAATGCGATGAGCCGCCCGGCTATCTGCGGCAGCAGCTCCTCTTCCGGAAAATCGCTGTCGCGCCTGACCGCTTCAAGGAGCAGCGGCCATTCCGAAAACGGGATCAGGAGCCTCTCCTTCACCCAATCGAAAAGCTCCCTGGGCGAATCGGGGGCGTATCCCGCGGCCAGCCGCTGCCGCTTCTGCTCGAAGAGCCGCACCAATTCGGCGGGAAGCCGCGGGCGCAGGTGCGCGGAGAGCGCCATCTCCGTGAGGAGGTCGCTCCCCAACGCCGAGCGCCGCCCGCCCCCCAGCGTGTCATCCTCGTAGACGTACTTGTTTGTCTGCTGCCAGATGAGCCCCTGGGCGAAGGGGGATGCTTTCGTGGTACGGACCCGGGTAAGGGCAATGCTCCCGTCCTGGATCTCCTCCAAAAGCCGCTTCAGGTTCGCCAGGTCGAATTCGTCCTTAAGGCAGGAGCGCCAGGTTTCCAAGAGCACAGGGAAGTCGCGGTACCTGAGCACGGAGGCGAGGAGCTTCTTGGAGCGGAGGCGATTCAGCCAAAGCGGCATCCTCCTTTTGAAGTTGCTTCGGGACAGTAGCAGCGCGCGCCCTGCGTTCTCCCTGAAGCGCGCGCCGAAGTAGCCGGTCCCCTCCATCGATTCCCTGAGCAGCGGCTCGATGTTCTCCGGCGTGACCAGTTCGAGGATCTGCTCCGGCTGCTCCAGGTCGTGGGGGAGTAATAGCGCGATCCCGTCGTTGTTGTAGAAGGCCTGCAGGGGAAAGCCGTAGCGCTTCTCCCAGGCTGCTGTGAGCGCGAAGGTGAACGGGCGGTTGACCGCGTTCCCCCAAAGGGTGTGCAGGATGATCTGCTCCGTTTCCGCCCCTGCGGCAGGGTCGCGGAACTGCTCGATCAGCAGATGGCGGCGGTGGGGAAGCGGCGCGCCAGTCGATTCATTTTGCCGTTTCAGATAGCTCTCCAGCGCCTTCGCCGCGTCCCGGTCCATGAAATGCCGCTGCATCAGCTCCTCGATCAATTCCGGCTCCCCCAGCCGCTCGTCGCAGTGCTGAAGGAACGAGGCGATCTTTTCGGAATAGAAGAAATCGCGGTCGAGCTCCTCCGCCCTCCAGAAGGGGATGATCTGCTGGGACTTCCTCGCCGGCACCACCAGGACCGTGCTGTGGGTCACCTCCGTTATCTGCCAGACCTGCGCCCCGAGCGCGAAGGTGTCCCCGATCCTCCGCTCCCAGACGAACTCCTCGTCCAGCTCCCCGATCTTGGCACCGCTCTCCTTCAGGCGCAGTTCGAAGTACCCCCGCTCGGGAATAGTCCCCCCCTCCAGATAGAGGAGCATGGAAAGCGCGGGGCGAGTCGAGATGGTCTGCTCCAGCCGGTCCACCGTGGCCCGGGGGCGCAGCTCCGGGACGTGCGACTCCGCGTATCTCCCCTCCAGCATGCCGATCACCAGGTCGAACTGCTGCCTGGAAAGGTTCCGGTACGGGTAGCACCCCTTCAGGAAGTCGTAAAGGTCGTCCAACTGCCAGGTCTCGGCCAAGGCCATGGAGAGGACGATCTGGGCCAGCAGGTCCAGTGGGTTCTCCACCGGGCGGACCTCCTCGATCTCGCCGTCCGCGATGGCGCGGGCGATGACCGCCGCCGAGACGAAGTCCATGCCGTAGGTGGGAAAGAGCATCCCGGAGCTCACCTCTCCCACCCCGTGACCCGAGCGGCCGATGCGCTGGATGGCGGAGGAGATGGAGCGGGGCGTCTGGATCAGCACCACGCTGTCCAGCCGCCCGATGTCGATGCCTAATTCCAGCGAGTTGGTGGCCACGATCGCCTTCAGCTCGCCGCGCTTGAGCCGTTCCTCGACGGCGAGGCGGATCTCGCGCGACAGGGAGCCGTGGTGCGAATAGGCGAGCTCCTCGCCCGAGAGCTCGTTGATCAGGCGGGTGACCTTTTCCGTGGTGCGTCTGCTGTTGGCGAAGAAGAGGGTGGAGCGGTGCTCTCCGATGATCTCCGCGAACCGGGCCGTCAAAGCGGGCCAAAAATCGTCCGCAGCGCCTTGGCTAGCGGCCTCATCCGGAGCGCCGATGGTGAGGCTGAAGCTTTTCCCGCGGTCCCCGCGGACAATGGATACCGGCCGGGGAACATGCTCTCTTCCGGCTTGACGGAGCCCCCCAACGAAATCCGCCACCGTTTCCAGCGGCCGCACCGTGGCCGACAACGCGATGCGCTGGAATTCGCCGCTCAAGAGCACCAGCCGCTCCACCGCCGTGATCAGGTGCGTCCCCCGCTTCCCCCCGGCGACCGCATGGATCTCGTCCAGTATTACGGTGGCGACGCCGTTGAGCGTCGCCCTGCTTCCCTTCGAGGTAAGGAGGATGTTGAGGCTCTCGGGCGTGGTGATCAGGATCTCGGGGGGATGGCGCAGCATCCTTCTGCGCTCGTCGCCAGGGGTGTCGCCGCTGCGGGTCATTACGCCGATGTCGGGAAAGGGGATCCCCTGCTTCGCGAAGTGCTGGCGCAATTCGAAAAGCGGCGCGGTCAGGTTGCGGCGCACGTCGTTATTCAGCGCCTTAAGCGGGGAGACGTAGAGCACCCTCGTCTCCCCGCAGGGCCAGGCGCCGGTCACCAACTGGTTGATAGCCCATAGGAAAGCGGCCAGCGTCTTCCCGCTTCCGGTCGGGGCAGTCACCAGCACGTGCCGCTCTTGCATCACCTCGCTCCAGGCGCGCGACTGTACCAGTGTCGGTTCTCCCAGGGTTTCCCTGAACCAGTCGGCTATCAGCGGGTGGAAATATTTCAGGACGTTTTCCGGCATAGCTATGACTTTAGGTCAAGAGGGAAGTTAATCAAGCTTTCTTGCAGTCATCTTTCGATTCTGCTTGAGCCGCGTTGACTCCAGCCGATAGGAACTTTAGACTCTGACGCAGCACGCGGCGTCACGATACAAAGCAGCGGGAAAGGCATAGCCAACGGATGTGACATAACCCTTACCGTTACTCAACGACAAAACCGGTGATTTTACGATTCAATGAGATAAAATAGTTGTCTTAAAAGAGTACCAAGTGATATTTACACTGCGGCAATCTACGTTGAGTTCAAGGCGAAGGTCGTCCTTGATGCCCGCGGCATCAAGAACCCGCCGGAATCAAAAGGAGATATAGATGAAGAAATCCGTACTGTTGATGATGCTGGTGCTTGCGTTGGCGGGTGCGTGCAGCTCGGACAAGGGCAAGGAGCTTTTCGACACCGCCCAGTTCGAGGAAAAGCAGAACAACAGGGAACACGCAAAGCAGCTCTACCAGGAGATCGTGAACAAATATCCCGATAGCCCGGTTGCGAAACAGGCCCAGGAAAGACTGGCGGCACTGCCGAAATAGGCGCGGAATTACCAGGAAATCCAAAGCGGTACGTGGTATGGTGCGGAACCCGGAGCCGGGGGCGCGCCGGATAGGAACCGTGGCGCCGCCCGGCACCGTCGCGGGAGCGGGGATTCGGATCGCATTGTCGCCGAAGCAGTAACGAGCAGTGACTACCATTGCAGGATAAGCGAGGAAATCTGTGAGATTACGCGTACTAGGTTGTTCAGGCGCCGAATTCCCCGGACACAGCCCATCGGCTTTTCTGATCGACGACTCTTTGCTCCTGGACGCCGGGACCGTGGGTGCCGTGCTCAGCGAGGACGAGCAGTGGCGCATCGAGGACATCCTGGTGACCCATTCGCACCTGGACCATATCCGCGGCATCCCGCTTCTGGCCGATAACATCGTCGTCTCCGGACTTTCCCGGACCGTCCAGGTCCGCGGCACGACTGAAGTCCTCGCGGCTCTCCGCACCCATCTGATGAACGGCGTCATCTGGCCCGATTTCACCCGCATCCCCACGCCCGAGGCCCCGGTGCTGCGCTACCAGCCGATCCCGGTAGAGAAGTCCTTCGCGGTCGGCGATTACGAGGTGCTGGCTTCCCCCGTGAACCACCCCGTCCCTGCGGTCGGCTACCGGGTGAGCCGGGGGGGGACTTCGCTGCTCTACACAGGCGACACCGGCCCCACCGAGCGCATCTGGGAGTTGGCCGGGGAGCTGGCGGCGCTGATCGTCGAGGTTTCCTTCCCGAGCGACATGGAGGAGATAGCGCTCCTCACCGGTCACCTGACGCCCGCGCTCCTGGGGAAGGAGCTGGCGAAACTGCCGAAACTCCCCCCGCGCATCCTGATTACCCATCTGAAACCGCAGTATTACGACCGGATCGAGGCGGAGCTTGCGGCCCTGCGTCTTCCGGGGGTAGAGCTTTTGCGCGGCGGAAACGTCTATGACCTGTGAATGCGCCAATTTTTAACCCGCCTGCAAAAACTCCTCGGGGGCGAGGCTTGTCGCCAGCATCACCATGTTGATGTCCCGGTGCTCCTTCCAATGCTCGGTCCCCTTGTTCCGCTCCTCCCGCCAGAACCGCTCTATCTTCGGCACCAGCGCCAGGTGTGGCGTAAGCGCCTCGATGCGTGGGGTGAGCTCGAAGAGCAGATCGGGGTCGTGATCCTCCTGGAACTCGACCACGAGCCTCGCCAGGTTCGCTACCCCCCTGAGCCCGATCGACAAACCCAGTTCGCGGAACGCCAGCCGGTAGCGCGCCGGAAGTTCCAGGAAACCGTCCCCCGCGCTCTCCAGGCTCGCCAGACTGTCGTCCAGTACCTGCCGGAAGAGGCGCAGATGCTGAAAATCCCCTTTGATCACCAGCAGCTCCATCCAGTTGGCGTCGCACAGTAACCCCCCGATGCCTAAAGGGTCGTCGGTGGCCAAGCTCTTGCCGCGGCACATCTCCGCCAGTTCCCCGATCTCCTCTCCCAGTTCCGGCAGCCCGTCCACGGCGAAGTCTCCCGCAAGGGACCGCAATTCGCTGTAGGTGACCAGGCCGTCCAGCGGGTCGTGCAGCCCGGCGGAACGGACCTGCGGGCGCTTCAGGTCGATGCTCATCTTCCACTGCAGGGCAGTTGATCCCTCGGGCGTCGCGGCGCAGCGGAAAGCGCGGTGCGCGGTCCGTGCCAGCTCCATGCCCCACCTGAGGTAGGTGACGTCGCCGGCGACCCGGGTCATGCAGCTTAGCGCGTGCATCCACTTGGTCAGGTAGTGGTAATACTGCCCGTCGCGATCCCACTCCAGGCGCTCGTCTGCAGGCTCCTCCGGGGCGCGCTCGGGAAGCCTCTTCCCTATCCTCAGTCCCCCGATGGTCGGGTGCAGTTCTCCCTCCTGCTCGTTCAGACCGCTCAACCAGCCGCTCGTTTGGCCGTCGTCCCGGTGGCGCCCGAGGACGTGATGCACCTGGTCGACCAACTGCCGCGCCAGCTCCAGCCAGGTTTCGTCCTGGGAGCAACGGTAAAGCTCCAGGAAGTTGCAGACGGCGAAGGCGTCGGTCCACAGGTAGCGCCGCGGCGCCCGGTCGGGATCGGTAAGCCCGGTGCTCCCGGCGAAGTCGAGCATGATGTCGCCGACCAGCATGATGTTTTTCTCTTTGTCCATGTCCGCTCCCTTCTCTCAGCCGGTCAGGTACCTGTTGTCCGCGGGCCACAGCCCCAGGACCTGCCGGATAATGGCGATCTCGCCGATGTGATAGGCGTTGTGGTCGGCCGCCAGCACGACCTCTCTGACGATGTTGTAGGAGGGGGCGTGCGGCAGCGGAGCCAGAAGGTCGTTCCGCTCGTCCCTCACCAGTTCCTTTAGCGCTTCGAGGTCCGCCAGGAACCCGGCGCAGCTTCTTTCCCACCCGGCAACGTCGGTGCTCCACCCCGCGGCGGGGCGGTAGCCGTAGGGGTAATCCGGTGAGACGTGCGCCGGGTTCCGGATAAACTCCAGGATGTCCCATTGGGCGATGCGCAGGTGCTCCACGAAATGCCAGAGCGAGTAGGGCGTGTTCGGGGGCTTCCGGTTGATCGAATCCGGCGGCAGCCCGGCGAGCACCTCCTCGAAGCTGAAGTGGGCATTGCCCCCTTGCAGCAGGTCGAGGAGTTCCTTTCTCAGCAAACGGTCGTCTTTCATGTGACCCCTCCTTGCCGGCCTCTGATTTTTCACACCCTAACTCTACTGGCCCGGGTTCATAAATGCAAAGGCGAGCGTCGCCTTTATCATGAGCGTTGACGGTTATAATTAACAGATTACAATCTTGTACTTCTGGGAACCCTCAAGGAGGAGCCATGGATACCTTTTTCGCCTCGCCCGAGGCGCAGATCTGCCGCCAACTCAGTGAAGCGAGCCGAGGCCGCGGCCCTAGAATCGTGCGGCCGTCGGCCGCTGCGGACCCGGTGCAGGATTTCGCGCGCTCCGCCGCGGCGGGGCTCGCGTCGCCGCCGCGCCGCTTGGAGAGCAGGTTTCTGTACGATGCGCAGGGGAGCATCCTCTTCGAGCAGATCACCGCGCAGCCGGAATACTACCTTACCCGTACCGAGGCCTCGATCCTCGCGGCCAACGCCGCCCGCATCAGGGCCCTCACCGGACCGGCGAACATAATGGAGCTTGGGGCCGGCAGCGCGGCGAAGACGGATCATCTTTTGAGAGCCTGGCTGGAGCGCTCCAAGGCGGTCTGCTATTTTCCCGTGGATGTGAGCCTGACCGCGCTCCTGGGGGCCTGCAAAAGCATCTCGGCGAGGTTTCCTGCTGCCCGCGTCATCGCGGTGAACAGCGAGTACGCGGAGGCGTTCCCGCTTCTCTCGCAGCTCTCCCCGGTGCTGGTGACCTTCCTGGGGAGCAGCATCGGCAACTTCAGCCGGCTCGAGATGACGAGCTTCTGCCTCGCCCTGGCGGCGTCGATGCGACCCGGCGACTTCTTACTCCTGGGCCTGGACCTGGTGAAGAGAAGTTCGGTCCTGGAGGCGGCCTACAACGACAGGGCTGGAGTAACGGAGCGTTTTACCCGCAACATCTTCGCCCGGATGAACCGCGAGCTTGGCAGCGCCATAGACCTCGAGTCGATCGAGCATGCGGCGCGTTACCGGGCTGAGCTGGAGCAGATAGAGATCGACGCCTGTTTCACGAAGCAGCAGACTTTCCTCCTTCAACCCCCGGGGAGGGCCGTTACCATCGCCGAGGGGGAATCGGTGCGGACCGAAATCTCCCGGAAATTCCGGCTGGAGCAGGTGATCCCGGAGTTGAACCGCTGCGGCTTCGGCACCGAGCAGGTCTTCAGCGACGAGCGGCGCTGGTTCGCGCTCTTGCTGCTGCGCCGCCTGCCAAGCTATGGCGGCCGATCGGGGAGGTCATAGATGCCGGAGCATAGCTGTGAGACCCGTAACGGCATGTGCGGCATCTGCCCGGCCGGCTGCCTGGTGACCGTGACCCTTGAGCAGGGGAGGCTGGTGGCGGTGGAGCCCCAGGCGGGAAGCCCGATGGGGATCCTCTGCCGTATCGGGCGCCACTCCCCGCAGCTCGTGCACGACCCGGACCGGCTCCTTTATCCGCTCAAGCGCACAGGCCCCAAGGGGGGGTACGACTTCGAGCGCATCCCGTGGGACGAGGCCTTCGAGACCATCGTGGCGCGGCTGAACGAGGTGAAGGCGCGCTACGGGGCGGAGGGGGCGGCGATCTACACCGGGCGCGGCAGCTTCGACATGGCTCTATGCGACCTGTTCCAGCCGGCGGACGCCGCGGTTTCCTCAGCCTCCAGCGTTCTCTTTCCCTTCGGGTCCCCCAACACGCTCGGCGTGGGCGCCCTCTGCTACGTCTCCTTCGCCATGATCGCCCCTCACGTCACCATGGGAGAGATGCTGATCACCATGGAGACCGACCTGGAACAGTCGGAACTGATCGTCATCTGGGGCGCCAACCCGGCTACCGATTCGCCTCCCCTGGCGCACCGCCAAATCCTGGCGGCAAGGGCGCGAGGGGCGCAGGTGGTGGCGATAGATCCGCGGCTTGGGGAGACGGCGCGGGAGGCGGGCGCGCAGTGGATCCCGATCCGTCCCGGAACCGACGGGGCGCTGGCGCTGGCCCTGATCGGCGTCCTGGTGGAAGAGGAGCTTTACGACGAGGCTTTTGCCCGCGACTGGACCGTCGGCTTTTCCGAGCTCCGCACGCTGGTGCAGCACTTTGGTCCCGAAGCGGTACAGGAGATTTCGGGAGTCCCGGCGGATAGCATCAGGAACCTGGCGCGCCGCATCGCCTCGGCCCGGGGGGCGGCACCGGTCATGTACACGGGGCTTGAGTACTCCGACAGCGGAGTGCAGGCGATCCGCGCCGTCTTCACGCTCTTCGCGCTGGCCGGGCAGCTCGACGTCCCCGGGGGGGTGCTGTTCCGGATGAAAGAGAATATCTTTCCCCAGAACCGTTCCCGCCTGATTGGAAACCCGGATCTGAAGAAGGCGCTCGGGCGCGACCGTTTCCCGATCTACAGCGCCTACCGCGGCGAATCCCATGCCGCCGTGCTCCCGGAGGCCGTGCTGGAAGGAAAGCCTTATCCGGTGCGGGCGCTCCTGGTGCTGGGGGGCTCCATCATCACCGCCTGGCCGGCCCCTGACCTGTGGCGCCGGACCTTGTCCTCCCTCGACTTCATGGTCTCCATCAACCGCTACCACACGGCCGATTCGGCCTATGCCGACATCGTCCTCCCCGCCGCCACCTATTACGAGATCACCTCCTACATGAGGTACGGCCCGCTCTTCAAGATAAGGGAGCGGCTGGTCCCCCCCCAGGGGGAGGCGCGCAGCGACTTCATGATCCTGGCGGAGCTGGCCCGGCGGCTGGGGTACGGCGAGCTGTACCCGCAAAGCGAGGAGGAGATGCTCCGTTTCGCCCTTGAGGGGAGCGGTTTCACCCTGGAAGAGGTGCGGGCGCAGGGGGGGGAGGCGCGGGTTGCGGCCGTGATGATGCAGTACAAGAAATGGGAAAAGGGTCTGTTGCGTCCCGACGGGAAACCCGGTTTCAACACCCCCAGCGGCAAGTTCGAGATCGCCTCCTCCATCCTCGCGGAAAACGGCTATGCGCCGCTGCCGCTCTACACCGAACCTGGGGAGGGGCCGCTTGCCGACCCGCAGCTGGCACGTGAATACCCGCTGGTATTCAACTCCGGCGCGCGTACGATGCACGATTTCCGCAGCCAGCACCACGGCGTGCGTGACCTGTCCGACCCGCTTCCCGAGCCGCCGGTCACCTTGAACCGGGAAGACGCGGCAGAGCTCGGGGTCGGGGAGGGGGAGCGGGTATGGGTCGAGACCCCGAGGGGGAAGGCGCTCTTCACGGCAAGGCTTACCGGCGGCATCGTGCGCGGGAGCGTCGACGCCGCCATGGGAGGGGGAGGGCCGTTGGGTTCCGAGGCCTGGCAAAAGTGCAACGTGAACCAACTCACCGACCCCGGCCGCCACGATCCCATCTCCGGCTTCCCCGTCTACAAGACCCTTCTCTGTCGAGTGCGCAAGGCAGAGACTTTCGTTGCCGACTCCGCCAGTTCCAAGTCGTCCACCGGGTCCATTGAGTCCATCGGGTCCATTGGGTCCACCTTCACCGAAGGGCTAACCCCGGCCGTCGTCGCCTTGCGCCAAGTCTACCTGGACCACAACGCCACCACAGAGGTTCGCCCGGAGGTGCGGGAGGCGATGCTCCCTTACCTTGGCGGCGACTGGGGGAACCCTTCCAGCATCCACGGCAAGGGGAGCCGCGCCCGCTTTGCGCTGGAGGATGCCCGGCGCCAGGTGGCACAAGCGCTCAACTGCACCGCCCGGCGCATCGTCTTCACCGGAGGGGGGTCCGAGGCGGACAACCTCGCTTTGCGCGGGGCGGCGCTGGCTTCCGACGGTTCCAGACGGCACCTGGTAACCAGCAGCATCGAGCACCCCGCCGTACTCGCCACCTGCCGCGCCCTCTCCCGCCAGGGGTACGAGCTGAGCGTGCTGGACGTCGACCGGGAGGGGGTGGTGCAGCCGGAACAGCTGGAGCGGGCCATCCGCCGGGACACCCTGCTGGTCTCGGTGATGCTCGCCAACAACGAGACGGGAGCGCTCCAGCCCGTTCCCGAACTGGCGCGGATTGCACATGGGATGGGGGCGCTCTTTCACTGCGACGCGGTGCAGGCGCTGGGCAAGATGGAACTGGACCTGGAGCAGTTGGGGGCCGATCTGGTGAGTCTCTCCTCCCACAAGGTCCACGGTCCCAAAGGGGTGGGTGCACTCTATATCGGTCGGGAGGTAAAACTGGAGCCGATCATCACCGGCGGAGGACAGGAGCACGGGCTTCGGGCCGGAACGGAAAACGTTCCCGGCGTCGTCGGATTCGCCAAGGCGGTAGAGCTTTCGCAGGCGGGACTATTTGCCGGCGAGCCGGAGCGGCTGGCGCGGCTTCGCGACCGGCTGGAGCAGGGAATTGTCGGCATGGTACCCGGCGCGAGTAGAAACGGCCCGGAAAAGCCGCGCCTTTGCAACACGCTCAACATGCAGCTGCCGGGGATCCGCGGCGAGTCGCTGGTGCTGCTATTAGACCGCGCCGGGGTGGCTCTCTCGTCCGGCTCCGCCTGCAAGTCCGGAAACCCTGACCCTTCCCATGCCCTGCTTGCCATGGGGCTAACGCCGCAGCAGGCGCACTGCTCCGTCCGTTTTTCCCTGGGGCGCGCAAACGACGACGGGGAGATAGAGTACGTGCTGGATCGTCTACGGGAGCTGTTGCGGGATACCGGTCAGGCGGTGCGTTTCGTCGCCTGCCGCTGAGACGAGGGGAGTTTTAGCTGATGGACGAGGTGCCGCGGGAGGCCAGGCGGTTGGAGGCGGCGATGAAGAATACGGCCCCGGAGCCGGCCATGTTGCCGAGGCTGATCGCGGTGAAGATGTGGTCCCGCACTAAAAAAGAGGCGTAGAGCGCGGTGATCAGCGAGCCCAGGCTCCAGCCGCCGAAGGTGACCAGGGATAGCGACAGGGCGTGGCTTCTGTCCTTCCAGGCTTTCGCGATCTGCGGCAGGTACAGGAGCACGGCGATGACGCCGTTCAGCGCGTAGAGGGATTTTAGGGCGAACAGGCAGTTCATGTGTGAAAGGTACTACCGATGCGCTGAAAGCGCAGTGAAGTGGGTCACAAAACTGCATGGGGGCGGAGATACGAAGAGGGGGCGGAATTTTCCGCCCCCTCTTTGCCTGCAGCAGTGTGGTTCCGGATCAGGGGAAAGTCGCCAGGATGTAGTCGCCGATCTTATTGGCGTCGTCCTTCGGGATCATCCCCTCGTCGAACTTGTTCATGCCGGGGCCTGGGTTGCGCATGATCTTCACGATGTCGTCCGTGCTCTTGATGTTCCGGTCGGCCATCGCTTTCTTGCTGAGAGTCTTAGCCGGGGTGATGGTATTGCCGCCGTTTGGGTGGCAGGCTGCGCAGTGCTGTTTGAAGAGCTGTTCCCCAGTGGTCGCGGTTGCAGAAGCTGCCGGTTGTGGTGTTGCAGGTGCAGCGGGAGCCGCGGTGGTGCTCTGTGGAGGTTGCGGTTGAGCTTGCTCTTCGCTCTTCTTCTTGCATCCTGTGACACCGGTTGCGACGAGTGCCAGAATTGCCAAAGTTACGACCAAACGCCTCTGCATGTGACACCTCCTGTTAGGGTTTATTCATCCCGGGAGTATACCAAAGAAAGTGGCTGCCGCTTCCGGTGCTGTCGACAATTCACTGCAATTGACTTTTTATTGGCTGATGTTAATTTTTTACGTCCCGCCTACTGAGAAAGGGAGGAAAGAGAGATGATGACAAAGACGATCATGGTGGCGCTGGTTCTCCTGCTGCAGTTTGCACCGGCGCGAGCGGAGGGTGGGGAAGAGAAATACGAATCAAGCGGCGTGGTCGGCACCGATATCGAAGATATGCAGGACAAAAAACAGGAACGAGCTTGCGACTGTTGCGAGAAGTGCAAGGCCGCCCGTGCGCCGGTGCAGTCCGGGCAGCAGCAACAAAGCCCTCTAAAGAAAAACGGCTGCGAGGATTGCTGCAAACAGTGCGGCAGGCCCTTACTCCCCGACCCCGAGGACATCCCCCCGGAGATAGCCCCCAAGCCAAGGGCTCGATGACGGCAGGTAGAACCGCCCAAGAGACCGTCCCGAAGTGAAAAACAGCAGGCTGCTTACCGCGTGGTTAGCAGCCTGTTCTTCATCCTGGCAGTGCTATTCGAGTTTCCGCACTCTCCCATCCCCATGCAGTCCATTCAGTCCATTCAGTCCATTCAGTCCATTCAGTCCATTCAGTCCATTCAGTCCATTCAGTCCGCAGTGCTCAAAAAAATCATTGACAGTGACGGGCGCCGCCGTTACCATGACATCCACTTTCAATTGGGGTTCTCATGAAACGAGCCAAGAAAAAAATCTTCGCGGACTTCATCGCGCAGCGCGGACTCAAGACGACCAAGCAGCGGGATATCATCCTCGACAGTTTCCTGTCCAGCGACAGGCACCTGAGCATCGAGGAGCTGTATCTGAAGCTCAGAGCCAAGCACCCGAACATCGGCTACGCCACGGTCTACCGGACTCTGAAGCTCTTCGCCGAGGCAGGCCTCGCCCGCGAGATGCAGTTCGGCGACGGCCAGACCCGCTACGAGCACGTGGGGGAGGGCGAGCACCACGATCACCTGGTCTGCACCCGGTGCGGCCACATCGAGGAGTTCGAGAACGAGACCATCGAGAAACTGCAGGACGAGGTGGCCAACAGCCGGGGCTTCCTGGTCGAGCGCCACCGCCTCGAACTCTACGGCCTTTGCTCCGGCTGTAGAAAGTAAAGGGCTGGCGGGTTCCTCATTGGTTTAAGCTGTAAAAAATTTTTCCCGCCATCATGAAAGTGATATTCATCGACTTTTAATTGGCGTCTAAACGTTAAAGAGGGGTAGTGGAAAACATGTC
Organism: Citrifermentans bremense R1; assembly: GCF_000426865.1. GTDB lineage: Bacteria > Desulfobacterota > Desulfuromonadia > Geobacterales > Geobacteraceae > Geomonas > Geomonas bremensis. The sequence continues at coordinate 131,166 of NZ_AUGE01000001.1, read as the reverse complement.
ATTTTTCAAGAAGAAGGGTTCCTGCCACGAAACCGCAACCGTTGCCGCCAGCGGCGCCAAGAAGGTGGCGCTGGTGGGGAATCCCAACGTCGGAAAGAGCGTTCTCTTCAATGCCCTCACGGGCGCCTACGTCACCGTATCCAACTATCCCGGTACCTCGGTCGAGGTCTCCCGCGGCAGCGCGGTGATCAACGGGGAAGAGTTCGAGATCATCGACACCCCAGGCATGTACTCCATACTCCCGATCACAGAGGAAGAGCGGGTGGCCCGGGAGATCCTCCTGACCGAGCGCCCGCACCTCGTGCTCCATGTCCTTGACGCCCGCAACCTGGAGCGAATGCTCCCGATGACGCTGCAGCTCATCGAGGCGGAGCTTCCCGTGGTGCTCGTGGTGAACATCATGGACGAGGCCGCGCGCATGGGGCTGGAGATCGACATCCCGCTTTTGTCCCGGCGGCTCGGCATCCCGGTCATCGGGGCCGCTACCGCTAAGAAGATCGGCATTCCCGAGATCAAGTCCGCCATCGCCGGCAGCTCCCCCGGCGCCGTCCCCCCCTTCACCTATTCGCGTCTGATGGAGGGTGACATCGCCGAGATCTGCCAGAGCCTCAGGGGCGAGTACATCCTCTCCAAGAAGGCGATTGCGCTTTTGCTTTTGCAAGACGACACCGAGGTAGCCGAATTGGTTCGGGAAACCGAGGGCGTATGGTTTCCCGCCCTCCAGACGGTGGTTCGAGACAAGCGCTTTGAGCGCCGCGAGTCGTTCCACCTCGACCTCTCCATGGAGCGCAAGGCGATAGTGAAAAAGATCCTGGACGGCGCCTTCAAGACTCCGGAGAAGCGCGTGGTGACGCTCGCCGAGCGTTTCTCCCGCTGGACCGTACGCCCTGCCACCGGCATCCCGCTGCTGCTCATCGTGCTTTACTTCGGTCTCTACCAGTTCGTCGGCGTCTTCGGCGCCGGGACGCTGGTCGATTTCCTGGAAGGAAAGGGGTTCGAGGAGCATTTCAACCCCTGGATCACCGAAATCGTCAAGCTCAACGTCCCCTGGGAGATGATCCAGGAACTCCTGGTGGGCGAGTACGGCATCATCACCCTGGGCTTTCGCTATGCCGTCGGCATCATCCTCCCCATCGTCGCCACCTTCTTCCTCTTCTTCTCCGTGCTCGAGGACAGCGGCTATTTCCCGCGGCTTGCGCTCCTGGTGGACCGCGTGTTCAAGACCATGGGACTCACGGGGCGGGCGGTGATACCGATGGTGCTGGGCTTTGGCTGCGACACCATGGCGACCATGGTGACGAGAACCCTGGAGACGGTCCGCGAGCGGGTCATCGCCACGGTGCTCTTGGCGCTCGCCATCCCCTGCTCGGCGCAGCTTGGGGTCATCATGTCGCTTCTCTCCCAGACTCCGGGAGCGCTTTTGGCCTGGGGCGTCTGCCTGGCACTCATCTTTCTGCTGGTCGGCCTTCTGGCCGCCAAGGTGCTCCCCGGCGAGACGCCCATGTTCTACATGGAGATCCCCCCGATGCGGTTGCCGCAGTTCGGCAACGTGCTGACCAAGACCTACACCAGGATGCAGTGGTACTTCATGGAGATCCTGCCGCTGTTCATCCTCGCCTCCGTGCTTTTGTGGCTCGGCAAGATCACCCATTTCTTCGAGAAGATGATCGAGGCGATGACCCCGGTCATGGCCGCCTTAGGGCTTCCCAAGGAGTCGGCCGTCGCCTTCATCTTCGGGTTCTTCCGGCGCGATTACGGCGCGGCCGGGCTTTACGACCTGCAGGCCAAGGGGCTTTTGAACGGCAGGCAGCTCACCGTTGCGGCTGTCACCCTCACCCTGTTCATACCCTGCGTGGCGCAGTTTCTGATCATGAAGAAGGAGCGCGGCTGGAAGGTGGCCATCGCCATCGGGCTCTTCGTCTCCGGCTTCGCCTTCGGCAGCGGATGGCTTTTGAACCGTTTCCTGCTCGCCACGCAATTGCTGTAAACCAGTTGACGACGAAACCCTGTGAACCAATTGACAATTGACAATGGACAATTGACAATGGACAACTAAAAACCAATTGACAATTGACAATTGACAATTGACAACGAAAACCCTTGTGAACCAATTGACAATGGACAATTGACAATTGACAACTAAAATCCAATGACTGACTCAAACGCACCTTAGTGCGCTTAGACAGCTAGCATGCAGGTTCAAAAGAGAGTCCGAATTTATGCGGTGCGGGTTTTGCGGACATGAGTTCGAGGAGAATGAGGGCAACGTCGGATGCAAGAACTGCCCTATGTCAAGCGGCTGCAAGATGGTGAAGTGCCCCAGGTGCAACTATGAGAATCCCCCGGAGCCGGCGCTCATCAAGACACTCAAAAAGGTATTCTCCAAAAAGAAAACAACAAGCTGACTGAGAGTTTATATTCGATAAAGGAGCGGTTTATGAAGCTGACTGACAAGGCGGAAGAGATACTGGAGGCGTTGTGGATCGAGTCGGAGGAAAAAGGAACCGGCTACGCAGAACTGGACCGGATGGAAATAGACGCCTCGGATCCCGCCTATCAAGAACTTGCCTCGCAGGCCCTGGTGGAGATCAAGGGAGGACGCATCTACTTCCGCCCCGAAGGGCGGGAGGAGGGGCGCAACACCATCCGGCGCCACCGCCTCGCCGAGAGGCTGATGATGGACGTGCTCAATATCCGCGGCGAGAGCGGGGACATGAAGGCGTGCCAGTTCGAGCACCTTTTGAATGAGGGGGTGGACGCCAAGGTCTGCACCATGCTGAACCACCCGGTGACCTGCCCCCACGGCAAGCCGATACCGCCCGGGGAGTGCTGCGAGGAGGCGCGCAAGACCGGCGATCTCGGCGTGGTGCCGCTCACCGAGCTCAAACCCGGCGACGAGGGGGACATAGCCTACATCCAGACCGAGGACAGCAAGAAGATGCAGAAACTGATGGCCATGGGGGTGCTCCCCGGAAACCGCATCTTGCTTTTGCAGGCATTCCCGTCCTACATCTTCAGGGTCGCTTTTTCCGAATTCGCCATCGACTCCGCCATGGCCCGCGAGATTTTCGTCAGACGATAACGCGAAAACAGGGGCTAGGGATTGGTTTTACCAGCCCCCAGCCCCTGCCTTTTACCCCCCACCCCCCGGCCTCTGATCCCTGTTCCCCGTTTGGTTCCGATATGGTTTTGCTTTCCTTGCGCCTTGGCGTCTTGGCGTGAGTCCGCTTTTTCCCCAGCCCCCAGCCCCTGATTTTTCAGTTACATGAGAAAAAAGGCTTCAAGATCTGAAAACGCCTGACGATAAATTAAAAAGCCGGGCCCGTGACGCATGAAAACACGCCGGCCGCAATATCCATCGTAGCCATTCGCTCGATAAAGAAGGTACTTATGATGCCAACCGGCAAGGATAGCGTGACGCAGGATGCGGAGTTGAAGAGGCTGTCGGAAGATTGGTCGGCGGTTTTGGCCGAGCAGGCCGCCCAGCTGGCTGCCGTTTCCGGGACCACCGAGCAGGAGTTTCTCGACATCGGCGGCAGGCTCCAGGATTTCTACCAGCGGGGCCTCGGGATCTCCGGGCTCGCCTCCGAGATGGTGGGGGAGGTCGCGGGGGACCACGTCATCGGGGCCATGCGCGGGCTGGGGGAGATGCTCGACGACATGGGGCGCTACGTGAATCGGGCCCAAAACGAGATCGAGGTGAGCGCGGACACGCTGCGCGAGATCCTGGTACTGCTGGCCAAGGTAAGCGACCCGCTGTCGGGATTCAAGAAGGTGAACAAGGTGCTTAGGATGCTCGGCATCTCCACCAAGATAGAGAGCGCGCGCCTGGGGCAGAGTGCGGCCGGCTTCGACACGCTGGCAAGCGACGTAGGGGAGCTGTCGGTGCAGGTCAACGACAAGGCCGCCGTAATCCTGAAGCGCAAGGAGGAGCTGGCCCGGACCATCGAGCAGACCCTGGCCGGGGTTTTGAACAGCGGCGCGCAGCAGCATGACCAGGTCATGGCCATCCTGGCCCGGACCCGGGGGAGCATGCAGGCCTTGACCGAGATCAACGCGCGCTGCTCCAGTTCCGTAGCCACGATCTCGGCGGTCTCCGACGAGGTGTACCGCTCCATCGGCGACGTGGTGATGTCCATGCAGGCCCACGACATCGTAAGGCAGCAGATCGAGCACGTCGACGAGGCGCTGACCGAGCTCAAGCACGGGTTGTCCGCCGGGACGGCCGGAGCCGATACCGCGGCCGCGGTCTGCGAACTGCAGATAGCCCAGTTGCGCCATGCCGAGGCGGAACTGGACGATGCGGTCACCACCATCATCGACGGCCTGAGGGAGATCGCGCGCAAGCAGTCGGGGCTCTCGGCGCAGACCTCCAGCATGGCGGGGATGGCGGACCAGACCGGAGGGAGCTTTTTCTCCGAGATGGAGAAAGATATCTCGGTGGTGAGCGACGCGCTTTTGGACAGCTCCAAGGTGAACCAGGCGCTCTGCGTGGCCATGGCGACCGTGGCGCAGACGGTGGGGGAGATCGCCACCTTCGTGGGCGACATCGAAAAGATCGGCGAGGAGATCAAGCTGATCGCGCTGAATGCGCAGATAAAGTCAGCCTACACCGGCGACGAGGGTGCCGCCCTGGGCGTTCTCGCCGAAGCCATCCAGCGCCTCTCCATCGACGCCATCGACCACACCGGCGCCGTCTCCGGGACCTTGCAGGGGATCATCGCGGTGACCGACCGCCTCAACGAGGGGGTGGGGGCCGAGGCCTCGGGGCTGGAACGCGAGGTGCACGGCATGGTGCAGACCCTTTCCGGGCTTTTGCAGACGCTAAGGCAGGTGCACGACACCCTGCTGCACTCGCTGCGCAACATGGACGACTCGGTCACCCGGCTCTCCGGCGATATCGAACAGGTGGTCGCCGGGGTCACGGTGCACCGCAAGGTGAGCCAGGTGCTGGAGACGGCGGTCCGGGAAATAGCGGGGGTCGTGGCGCAGGCCAGAAAGATCGCTCCCGCCTCGCCGGGAGCCGGGAACCTGGAACAGCTCACCCAGCGCTACACCATGCAAAGCGAACGCAGGATTCACGAATCGCTCAGCGGCGCTCACGCAGGGCGCGACGCTTCCGCGCGGCCGCTGACCGTTGCCGCCGCGCCGCCGCCGGCTGCAACCGAGGACGATCTGGGCGGCAATGTGGAACTTTTCTAGCAACTTTTCCAGCATAAAGGACGGTTTATGGACGAATTCAAGTTGGAGTGCAGGCAAGACCCAGAGTCGCGGGGAAAACAGATACTGAAAATCTCGGGAGGGGTGACCATCGGCGACGCCGGCGGTTTCCGCCAGGCGCTATTGGCGGCGCTTGAGGCGGCGAGCGAGCTGCAGTTGGATCTCTCCGAGATGACCGGGATAGACCTGACCGGGCTGCAGCTTCTCTGCGCGGCGCACCAAAGCGCCGTCCGGGGGGGGAAGTGGCTCCACATAACGGACGGAGGAAACTTGACCTTTCGCGAAATGGCTGCCGGAGCCGGTTTCTGCAGGCATACCGGGTGTGCGAGGGACACTTCTTATAGCTGCATCTGGGTAGGAGGAGAGCAATAATGGCCAAGGTAATAATGACGGCGGACGATTCCGCCAGCGTCAGGCAGATGGTGACCTTCACCCTTAAGCAGGGGGGATATGACGTGGTCGAGGCGGTGGACGGCAAGGACGCGCTGCAAAAGCTCTCCTCCACCAAGGTGGACATGCTGATCACGGACCTCAACATGCCCAACCTGGACGGGATCGGGCTCATCAAGGGGGCCCGCGCCCTTCCCAGCTGCAAGTTCATACCGATCGTGATGCTGACCACGGAGTCGCAGGACTCCAAGAAGCAGGAAGGAAAGGCGGCCGGCGCCACGGGATGGATCGTGAAACCCTTTAAGCCGGAACAGCTGATGGCGGTGGTGAAGAAGGTGCTCGGATGATAGACCAGCACCGGCAGGCATTCAAGGAAGAGGCGTACGAGCTCCTGGCTGAACTGGAGACCTCGCTTTTGGAGCTTGAGGAGCAGCCGGACGATGTCGACGTCATCGGCAGGGTTTTCCGCGCCATGCACACCATCAAGGGCTCGGGATCGATGTTCGGCTTTGACGACATCGCCGCTTTCACCCATGAGGTGGAGACCATCTTCGACATGGTCCGCAACGGGAAGCTTCAGGTGACCGGCCGCCTGGTCAACCTGACGCTCGCGGCGCGGGACCAGATCCGCGCCATGCTGGACGGGGCCGACGACGGGGGAGGGGGGGACCTTAAGGTCAGCGGGGAAATCATCATGGGACTGCGCGAGCTGGCCGGCTTCCAGCCGGCCGCAGCAGAGCCCCCCGAGGCTGCCGCGGCCGGCCGGAAGCCGGCCAATCTGGCCACCTATAGGATACGTTTCGCACCGTCCCGGGACATCTTCATCACCGGGACCAATCCGCTTACGCTGTTGCAGGAGCTAAAGGAGCTGGGGACCTGCTCGGTAGTGGCGCAGACCGGCGATTTCCCCTGCCTCGAGGAGATCGACCCCGAGGCCTGCTACGTCTATTGGGACCTGATAGTGACCACCGACCAGGGCGAGAACGCGATCAGGGACGTCTTCATCTTCGTCGAGGACGACTGCGAGTTGAGGATAGAGCAGGTGGCGGAGCATACCCAGTTCGAAGAGCCGCAGGACTACAAGAAGCTGGGGATGATCCTCTTGGAGCGCGGGGACATCACTACCAAAGAGATGGAGGAGATACTCGCCCAGCAGCATAGGTTCGGCGAACTGGCCGTGTCCAATGGGATCCTGGACCAGGGTAAGGTGCAGTCCGCCCTCGTGGAGCAGCGGCACGTCAAGGAGGTGCGCCAGGAGAAGCAGGCGACCGAAGCGGCCTCCAGCATCCGGGTCCCCGCCGAGCGCCTCGACCTTTTGGTAAACCTGGTCGGGGAGATGGTCACCGTGCAGGCGCGCCTCTCCCAGACGGCGGCGCAGCGGGAAGACGCGGAGCTTGTGGCCATAGCCGAGGAGGTGGAGCGCCTCACCGCGGAATTAAGGGACAGCGCGCTCAACATCCGGATGCTTCCCATCGGCAGTACCTTCAGCAAGTTCAAGCGCCTGGTGCGCGATCTCTCGGTCGAGCTCGGCAAGCAGATCGAGATGACCACCGAGGGGGGCGAGACCGAGCTGGACAAGACGGTGATCGAGAAGCTGAACGACCCGCTGGTGCACCTGATCCGCAACAGCATCGACCACGGCATCGAACTCCCCGAGGCGAGGGTTGCGGCAGGAAAGCCCGCCCACGGCACCGTGCACCTTGCCGCGGTCCATTCCGGCGACAGCGTCGTCATCACCATAGACGACGACGGCGCCGGGCTCGACAAGGAGGCCATCAGGGCCAAGGCGATCGAGAGGGGGATCATCCCCGCCACGGCGGAGCTCTCCGACAAGGAACTCTTCTCGCTCGTCTTCGCGCCGGGCTTCTCCACGGCGAAAAAGATCTCCTCCGTCTCCGGGCGCGGGGTGGGGATGGACGTGGTGAAGCGGGCCATCGAGCTCCTGCGGGGGAGCATCGACATCTCCAGCGTGCAAGGAAAGGGGACCCGCATCGCGGTGAAGATCCCCCTTACCCTGGCCATCATCGAGAGCCTCAGGGTTCAGATCGGGGAGGATTCCTTCATGCTGCCGCTGGCTCTCGTGGACGAGTGCGTGGAACTGACCCGCGAGGACGTGGAGCGCTCCCACGGCCGCAACCTGGCCCACGTGAGGGCGCAGCTGATCCCGTACATCCCGCTCAGGGAACACTTCAGGATCCAGGGGACCCCTCCGGAGATCCAGCAGATCGTCATCACCCAGGTGAACGGCACCCGGGTCGGCTTCGTGGTGGATCAGGTGATCGGGGAGCACCAGACGGTGATCAAGTCGCTGGGGCGCGCCTACAGGGATGTGGACGGCATTTCCGGCGCCACCATCCTAGGCGACGGATCCGTAGCGCTGATCCTGGACGTGCCGCAACTATTGCAGGCGGTGGAAGCCGGGCAGGCTTAACTGCGGTTCTGCTTCTAACTGCAGAACATAGAACGTTGAACGTTGAACAGCCTTTGAGGGAGTGATGAATGTTCGCATCGGGAGCGCTACGCATGGAAGAGCCTGGCCGCATCGACCACACCGCCGTCCTGTCGGCGCGTGATTTCGGCAGACTTAGCCGTTTCATCTACGACACCTGCGGCATCAAGATGCCCGACGTGAAAAAGACCATGCTGGAAGCGCGACTGCAAAAAAGGCTGAGGGCGCTCGGCATGCACAGCTTCGCCGATTACTGCGACTACCTCTTCTCCAGCGAGGGGCTGGAGAAGGAGCTGGTGCAGATGCTCGACATGGTCACCACCAACAAGACGGACTTCTTCCGCGAGCCCGACCATTTCAATTACCTCTCCCATACGGTCTTGCCTGATTGGGTGAGAAGGCATCCCGGCGCCACCCTGGCCATCTGGAGCGCCGGCTGCTCCTCCGGGGAGGAGCCCTATACGCTCGCCATGGTTCTCTCCGAGTTCGCCCACAATAATCCCGGGTTCGACTTCAGGATCCTCGCCACCGACATCTCCACGCGGGTCCTGGAGAAGGCGAAAAACGCCATCTACCAGGAGAGCCAGGTGGAGCCGGTCCCCTTCGAGCTCAAGAAGAAGTACCTGTTGAGGAGCAAGGACAGGAGCTCCGGCATGGTCCGGATCGTGCCGGAGCTGCGCGAGAAGGTGCGTTTTCGCAGGCTCAACTTCATGGACGAAGATTTCGGCATGCGGGAGCATTTGGACATCATCTTCTGCCGCAACGTCATCATCTATTTCGACCGCCCCACCCAGGAGAAGCTCTTGCAGCGCTTTCACCGGAACATGAAACCCGGGGCGTTCATCTTCATGGGGCACTCTGAGACGCTGAGCGGCTTGGACGTGCCGCTGGTGAGCGTGTACCCGACCGTGTACCGCAGGCAGAAATGAGCCGGCAGGTACAGAGCCTGCTTTTCCTCAAACCGGGGCAGATGCTGGTAAGCTCTGAACCGACTTTGGTCACCACGCTGCTAGGGTCCTGCATCGCGGTGACGCTTTTTTGCCAAAGGACCCGCTTCGGCGCCATCTGTCACGCGCAACTCCCCAGTTGCGGCAACCAGGCCGGCTGCAGCCACGAGGATCCCTCCCATGCGAAGTACGTCGATTGTGCCGTCATGATGCTGCTGAAGCGGCTCAAAGCGCATGGGGTCGCCGGCAAGGAACTGCAGGCCAAGGTGTTCGGGGGGGCCGACATGTTCGAGGGGAGCGTGCAACATCCGGGTGTGGGAAGCCAGAACGCGGAGATGGCGCTCCAGGTGCTGCAACGGGAGGCGATCAGGGTGGTGCGCCAGGACCTGGGGGGAGAGCGGGGAAGAAAGATCATCTTTCATACTGATACCGGAGAGGTGCTGTTACAACGGCTCGGAAAATCGGGGGTTTCATAGATGGCGAAGAAGAAGATAAAAGTGCTTATAGTGGACGATTCGGCGGTGGTGCGCCAGACCCTGTCGGATATCCTCTCCTCAGACCCCCAGATCGAGGTGATGTCGACGGCGGGTGATCCCTTCATCGCGGCGGAGCGCATCAGGCACGAGGTCCCCGACGTCATCACCCTCGACGTCGAGATGCCGCGCATGGACGGCATCACCTTCCTGCACAAGATCATGAGCCAGCATCCCATTCCGGTGGTGATGTGCTCAAGCCTCACCGAGATGGGGTCGGAGACCGCGTTAAAGGCGCTTGAGTACGGCGCGGTGGAGATCATCCAGAAGCCGCGCCTTGGGACCAAGACCTTCCTCGAGGAGTCCAGGGTGAGGATCTGCGACGTGGTGAAGGCTGCGAGCCAGGCGAGGGTCAGGAAGGTGTCGGCGGCCCCGCACCAGGTAGCCCCGAAGCTTTCCGCCGACGTCATCATGGAGAAGCCCAAGAGCCAGGCGATGATGCAGACCACGGAAAAAGTGGTCGTAATCGGCGCCTCCACCGGCGGCACCGAAGCGCTGCGCACCTTCCTGGAGTCGCTGCCGGCCGACTCTCCCGGCATCGTCATCGTGCAGCACATGCCGGAAGGTTTCACCCGCGCCTTCTCGCAGCGGCTGGACGGGCTTTGCCGGATCACGGTCAAGGAGGCGGAGAACAACGACACCGTAGTGCGAGGCCGGGCGCTGATCGCCGCGGGAAACCACCATCTCCTTTTGAAAAGAAGCGGCGCCCGCTACTACGTCGAGATCAAGGACGGGCCGCTGGTCTCGCGGCATCGCCCCTCCGTGGACGTGCTTTTCAGGTCCGCCGCGCGTTACGCCGGCAAGAACGCGGTCGGCGTCATCATGACGGGGATGGGGGACGACGGCGCGCACGGCATGCTGGAGATGAAGCAGGCCGGTGCCGTGAACATCGCCCAGGACGAGGCGAGCTGCATCGTCTTCGGCATGCCCAACGAGGCGATCAAGCTGGGGGGGGTCGACCTGGTGCGTCCCCTCGACGCCATCAGCCGCGAAGTCCTGAGGCTTTGCGCCTGAACGTTGAACGTCGAACGTCGAACGTTGTACAGCTTTTCCGGGGTTACTCATGAGCGAAGAAAAATTCTTTCTCGGACGACAGCCGATACTCGACCGGACCCAGAAGATCGTCGGCTTCGAGCTCTCGTTCCGTTCCGCGGAGAGCTTGCAGTCGGCGAACTTTCTCGACGTCCAGGTGGCGAGCGCCAGCGTCATCGTGGGAGCCCTGACCGAGTTCGGCATCCAGGACGTGCTGGGGAGGCATCGCGGCTTTTTCAACGTCACCCGCGAGATGCTGATGAGCGACGCGGTGGAACTTTTGCCCAAGGACCGCGTGGTGATCGAACTTCTGGAAACCATCGTGGCGGACCGGGAGGTGGTGGAGCGCTGCCGCACCCTCAAGTCGCTGGGCTTCACCCTGGCCCTCGACGACCACGTCTACTCCGCCGACTGCCACGAGATCTACGAGGCGATCGACATCGTCAAGGTCGACGTGCTGGAGACGCCGGCCGCGGCTCTTCCCGAGATGCTGGAGCGGCTCAATCCCTGGCCCTTCACCCTTTTGGCCGAGAAGGTGGAGACCGCCGAGCAGTACCGGTTCTGTTCGCAGCTGGGGTTCCATCTCTTCCAGGGGTACTACTTCGCCCGTCCCGTGGTGCTGCGGCAGAACAGGATCGACATCGCGAAGATCGCCATGCTGCGGCTGATGCAGCAGGTCATGGCCGACACGGAGCTGGAGGAGATCGAGGAGACCTTCAAGCAGAACCCCGGCCTCACCTACAACCTGCTCAGGCTGGTGAACTCCGTCGCCATCGGCCTCAGGGTGCGCATCAAGACCCTGCGCCACGCCCTCATGGTGCTCGGGATGGAGCAGTTGAAGCGCTGGATCACCCTGGCCCTTTACGCCAGCAACGACTCAAACGGCGTGCACAGCCCGCTTCTGGAGATGGCCGCCACGCGCGGCAAGCTGATGGAACAGCTGGTGCTCGCCCTTAAAGGGCGCGCCGGGAGGGAGCTTGCCGACCAGGCCTTCATGGTCGGGATACTCTCGCTCATCGACGTACTCTTCGACGACTCCATGAACGAGCTGGTGGGGAAACTGAATCTGGTGGAGAACGTAAAGTCGGCCCTCCTATCACGCGAAGGCGAACTGGGGGGGCTACTGTTACTGGCCCAGAGGCTGGAAGAGGCTGATTTCGAAGGGGTGAACGAACAACTGGAAGAAAGCGGCCTCGATCTGGATCAGCTTCTTTCCTGCCAGTTAGAGACCATCGCCTGGTCGGACAGCCTCTCCGCATCTCTCTAATTTCACTCCTTGACACAACCCTTTCTTTTGATGTAACTTGTTTCGTCCCGCCAGACAAGGGACGGAGCCGGCAGTTCAGGCTGCGCTCCGCCGGCTAAAGCCGCAGCAAAAAGCCAGCCATACCAATTCACCAAACCACAACCGCAACCAGGACTTCACGCCGGCAGTTCCGGACGGAGTCCTTATTGAGACGCCAAATGAAAATAACCGCGGTAATACCCGCCAGGTATGCTTCTACGCGTTTTGAGGGGAAGGCCTTGGCGGACATCATGGGACGCCCCATGGTGCAGCATGTTTACGAGCGCGCAGCGAAGGCGACCCTTGTCTCCGAGGTGATAGTGGCGACCGACGACGAGCGGATAGCCGCCGCCGTGCGCGCCTTCGGCGGCAGGGTCGAGATGACCTCGCCGACCCACGAGACCGGTACCGACCGCCTGGCCGAGGTGGCCGCCAAGATCGATGCGGACATCATCGTGAACGTCCAGGGGGACGAGCCGCTGATAGATCCCGCCATGATCGACGAGGCGATCCGGCCGCTTTTGGACGATCCGTCCATCCCGATGGCCACCTTGAAGTGCAGGATCAAGACGCTGCACGACTTTCTTTCCCCGAACGTGGTCAAGGTCGTTTCCGACCCCACGGGGAACGTGCTCTACTTCTCGCGTTCGCCGCTCCCCTTTTTCAGGGACAAGTGGAACGATTTGAAAGACGACGCCTTCGTCTGCGGCAAGCTTCTCTGCTACAAGCACGTAGGTCTCTACGTCTACCGCAGGGAGTTCCTCCCCGTGTTCGCAGGGCTAAAGCCCACCTACCTCGAGCTCGCCGAGAAACTCGAGCAGTTGCGGGTTCTGGAAAACGGCTATCGCATCAAGATCGTCGAGACCGAGTTCGAGTCCATAGGCGTAGACACCCCGGCTGACCTGGACAAGGTGCTGGAAAGGCTGAAAGGCTAAAAGACAGATAAAGATAAAGATAGAGATAGAGATAAAGATAAAGATAAAGATAAAGATAAAGATAAAGAAAAAGAAAAAAGATAAAGATTAAGGAAAGTATTTAGACAAAGATAAAGATTGAAATTAAGATTTAGAAGAAAGATTTAGATAAATATTAAGATTGAGATTGAGAACGACCGGAAGCGGTCTGCCCGAGGTTTTAGCTTCTACTTTATCTTTATCTTTATCTTTATCTGTTTTGTTCATCTTTATCTGTTTTTTGGAGGTTTTTTCAGTGAAGACAAAATTCATCTTTGTTACCGGCGGCGTTGTCTCCTCGATCGGCAAGGGACTCGCCGCCGCTTCTTTGGGCGCTCTTCTTGAGGCTAGGGGGCTTCGGGTCACCATCCAGAAGCTGGATCCGTACATAAACGTCGATCCCGGGACCATGTCCCCCTTCCAGCACGGCGAGGTCTTCGTCACCGACGACGGCGCAGAGACCGACCTCGACCTCGGGCACTACGAGCGCTACACCTCCGGCAAGCTCTCCAAAAAGAGCAACTTCACCACCGGCCAGGTCTACTTCTCGGTCATCGAGAAGGAGCGCCGCGGCGACTACCTGGGGGGGACGGTGCAGGTCATCCCGCACATCACCGACCAGATCAAGCTGAACATCCTGGAAAACGCCAAGGGCTCCGACATCGCCATCGTCGAGATCGGCGGCACCGTGGGCGACATCGAGTCGCTTCCTTTCCTTGAGGCGATCCGCCAGCTAAAGAGCGACCGCGGCCCCGGCAACGTCCTCTACCTGCACGTGACGCTGGTCCCCTACATCAAGACGGCCGGCGAATTGAAGACCAAGCCGACCCAGCACTCGGTCAAGGAGCTGCGCGAGATCGGCATCCAGCCCGATATCCTCCTTTGCCGCTGCGAGCAGGACGTCCCCCAGGACATGAAGGCTAAGATCGCGCTTTTCTGCAACGTGGAAGAGAAGGCGGTCATCACCTCCCAGGACGCCGAGCACATCTACGCGGTGCCGATGGCGCTGAACCATCAGGGGCTGGACGACCAGGTGGTGGAAAAACTCAACATCTGGACCAAGGCTCCGGACCTCTCCCACTGGCAGCAGGTGGTGTCCAAGCTCACCAACCCCGGCTCCGGCGAGGTGCGCATAGCGGTGGTCGGCAAGTACGTCGACCTCAAGGAATCCTACAAGTCGCTTTCCGAGGCGCTCACCCACGGCGGCATCGCCAACGACTGCCGCGTCAAGCTGGTCTACCTCGATTCCGAGAAGATAGAGGAGGAAGGGGCCGAGAACTCCTTGGCCGGCGTCGACGGCATCCTGGTGCCGGGCGGTTTCGGCGAGCGCGGCACCGAAGGTAAGATCAAGGCGATCGAATACGCCCGCGTCAACAAGGTCCCCTTCTTCGGGATCTGCCTCGGCATGCAGATGGCAGCCGTCGAGTACGCCCGCAACGTCTGCAAGCTTCCCGAAGCGTTCTCCAGCGAATTCAAGCCGGACTGCGAGAGCCCGGTGATCCACCTGATGGAAGAGCAAAAGGGAGTGGAGAACAAAGGGGGGACCATGAGGCTCGGCGCCTATCCCTGCTCCCTCACCAAGGGGACCTTCGCCCAGAAGGCCTACGGCGCCACCGAGATCTCCGAGCGCCACCGCCACCGCTACGAGTTCAACAACCTTTTCCGCGCTTGCCTTGAGGAGAAGGGGATGGTCATCTCGGGGGTCTACAAGGAAGGGAACCTGGTGGAAATCATCGAACTCCCCGACCACCCGTGGTTCTTGGGGTGCCAGTTCCACCCCGAGTTCAAGTCCAAGCCGTTGAACCCGCACCCGCTCTTCAAGGCCTTCATCGGGGCCACCAAGGCGAAGAGAGGCTAACCGCGGGGTCACGCAAAGCCGCAACCTGAAGCGACCCGTGTCACGCAAAGCCGCAAAGACGCAAAGAAAGGCTAAAGCAAAAACGTTTTACAGGGATACAGGGGATACGGCAGAACCTTACATGTAAAGAGGGTTGAACCATAAGCCTTTGGTTTTATCCCTTTTATCCCCTTCATCCCTGTAAGTAGGTTTTAACGGTTTTCTTAGCGTTCTTGGCGTCTTTGCGTGTAGATAGAATTTTCGTGTTTTTGTTTTTGGGTTTAAGTCGAACGTTGAACTTTGAACGTTGAACGTTGATTTACAGGAGAGGTCTCATGACTAAGGAAATCACCGTAGGTGGAGTGAAGATTGGCGGGGGGAGGCCGCTGGCGCTGGTGGCCGGGCCTTGCGTGATAGAAAACGAAACCGCCACGCTGCGCTGCGCCGAGAGGCTGATGAGCATCTGCAACGGCGTGGGGATCTCGCTGATCTTCAAGGCCTCCTACGACAAGGCCAACCGTACTTCGGTCACCGCATTCCGCGGCCCCGGGATGAAGGAGGGGCTCAGGATCCTCGCCAAGGTGAAAGAGGCGCTCGGCGTCCCGGTCCTTTCCGACATCCACTCCATCGAGCAGGTCGAGCCCGCGGCCGAAGTCCTGGACGTGCTGCAGATCCCCGCCTTTCTCTGCCGCCAGACCGACCTCCTGGTCGCAGCCGGCAAAACCGGGAAGGTGATCAACGTCAAAAAGGGGCAGTTCCTGGCCCCCTGGGACATGAAGAACGTGGTCGGCAAGATCAGCTCCTGCGGCAACGATAACATCATCCTCACCGAGCGCGGCGCGAGCTTCGGTTACAACAACCTCGTAGTCGACATGAGGAGCTTCCCGATCATGCGCTCCACCGGTTATCCGGTCATCTTCGATGCCACCCACAGCGTGCAGCTCCCGGGAGGGGAGGGGACCTCTTCCGGCGGACAGCGCGAGTACGTCGAGTTCCTCTCCCGCGCGGCTGTAGCTGCCGGGGTGGACGGCATCTTCATGGAAGTGCACGAGGAGCCGGAGCAGGCCCTTTGCGACGGGCCGAACTCGGTGCGCCTGGACGACATGCCGGCGCTTTTGAAGAAGCTCAAAGCAATCGACGCCATAGTCAACCAGTAACAAAACCGACTCACGCAAAGACGCAAAGACGCAAAGAAAGGCAAAACAAAGGCTTAGGATCGATCAGAGCTTTTGTTTTGCCTTTTGGGTCTCAGCTGTAGTATTTTGAGCGACCGTTTCACGCCAAGCCGCAAAGGCGCTAAGGCTAAAACCTTTAACAGGGATAAAGGGGATGCAGGGGATAACTGCAGAACCTGAAGCAACCCGTTTCACGCCAAGCCGCAAAGACGCTAAGAACGGATACTGCTGAAAGTTGGTTTTATCCCTTTTATCCCCTCCATCCCTGTAATTTGGTTTGAAAAGGTTTTTCTTTGCGGTCTTTGCGTCTTTGCGTGAGGCAAAAACGTTTAACAGGGATAAAGGGAATGCAGGGGAGCATGGTTGCCAACAATTTCGTCTATCTTTTTGGCCCGACAGGCACCGGAAAAACTCGTTTGCTGAAGCGATACCATGACTGCACGCGCAGGCAGCCTGGCATCAAGACAAGGCGCCTGTGTGTCCACCAATTCTCCTCCGAGTTGATGCAGGCTGTCACTACATCGGCAATGCAACATTTCAGGCTCAGGTACCTCTCCTTGGATGTACTGATGGTTGACAACGCATGGTTACTTTTGAAACGCCCCCACCTAAGGCAGGAGCTGTTTTCTTTATTCCTGGCAATGACAAAGAAGGGCAAGTTCGTGGTGCTGGCAGGCGATATAGCTCCGGAAAAACTATTTGCCGGCGTGGAAATAAACCCGGGGATATTGCCGGCGCCCTGGTTTTTCGACGTTGCGTCTCAACACGCCATGAACGAATTCAATATTCCGCGTCTTGGAGGGGGCGGGATATGAACGGTCCGGATGCGGAGCACAGAGGACACTGAGGTTCACGAAGGGCACAGAGAAAGGCGAAGTAAAGACTTTTTTCTCTGAGACCGCCGTGTACACCTCTGTGTTAATGCTTTCTTGCGTGAGGCTAGTGGTGTTCAATTATGAGACTGAAGCGGGAAGAAATAAACGCCATCAAGTCCACCATCCATAACCTGGACCAGGAGGCGGCCGTGTTCCTTTTCGGCTCCAGAGTGGACGATTCAAAAAAAGGCGGCGACATCGATCTGTTGGTCCTGTCCCGCAGGCTTTCCGGTGGTGATGTCAAAAGAGCAATTAAAGCCGAACTCTACCGACTGATTGGCGAGCAGAAGATAGACATCTTGCTCGCTGCTGACGATTCCGATCCTTTCGTGAAATTGGCATTGAAGACAGGGGTGAAGCTTTGACTGGTCAGCTACAACTCATATTGCAGAAGGAACTGAAGCTGCTCGCTGACGCGACTGAAGTGCTGGCGTATTCCTATAATAAGTGCAGTAGGATAGGCATTAAATCCTGCTACGAGCCTGAGGAGTTGGAAAGCTTCGAGTCGTTCACCGGCCGGTTTGCCCGTCTGAGCGATATCCTGGTTCAGAAGGTGTTCAGGCTGATCGATGAGCTCGATCTCGATACCCAAGGGACCATCAGGGACAGGATTAACAGGGCTGAAAAGAAAGAACTGATCGGCAGCAGTGACAGATTTGTCGAAATTCGAATGGTTAGAAACGACATTGCCCACGAGTATGTACCTGAAGCCATCCAGGAAATCTTCGTCAAGGTACTAGAACTTACCCCGGCCCTTTTAGATGCCGTGGAACGAGTGGAAAGGTACTGTCATAAATACAAACCGTAGTGCATGCCACGCCAAGCCGCAAAGGCGCTAAGAACGGATACTGCTGAAAGTTGGTTTTATCCCCTTCATCCCCTTCATCCCTGTAAGTGGTTTTAAAGGTTTTCTTTGCGGTCTTTGCGTCTTTGCGTGAGGCCGCCTTTAAGGAGTTGAAATTGATAATAGAAGAAGCGAAGAGGGTGATACGGGTCGAGGCTGAGGCTCTTTTGAACCTTGAGGCGTCGATCAACGGAGCGTTCGAACAAGCGGTGCAGATGATCCTGAACAGCGAGACCGGCCGCGTCGTCGTGACCGGCATGGGCAAGTCCGGGCTCATCGGCCAGAAGATCGCCTCCACCATGGCTTCGACGGGGACTCCCGCGTTTTTCCTGCACCCGGCGGAAGGGATCCACGGCGACCTCGGCATGATCATGAAGGGCGACGTCGTCATCGCCATCTCCAACTCCGGCGAGACCGACGAGGTGGTGAAAATCCTCCCCATCATCAAGCGGCTGGGTGCATCGCTCATCGCCATGGCCGGCAACCCCGCCTCCACCCTCGCCAAGAGCGGCGACATCTTTCTCGACATATCGGTAAAGGAAGAGGCGTGCCCGCTCGGGCTTGCCCCCACGGCATCGACGACCGTCACCCTCGCCATGGGGGATGCCATCGCGGTGGCGCTTTTGGTCAGCCGCGGCTTCAAGGCCGAAGACTTCGCCATGTTCCACCCCGGCGGCGCGCTGGGGCGCAGGCTCCTATTGAGGGTCCAGGACATCATGCATTCCGGTGAGGCGCTCCCCCTGGTCAACGAAAAGACCCTGATGCGGGAGGCGCTTTTCACCATCACCTCCAAAGGTCTCGGCATCACCGGCGTCACCTCCGACGACGGCGCCCTCATCGGGGTAATCACCGACGGCGATCTGCGGCGTGCGCTCGGCAAGGGGCTCGACATCCTCAACCTCCCTGCCGCGGAGCTGATGAAAGCCGGCGCCAAGCGGATCAATCGCGAGGAACTTGCGGCGCGGGCCCTGCAGCAGATGGAGCAGTACTCCATCACCTCGCTCTTTGTCTTCGACGATGACAAGGCCAAGGCCCCGGTAGGTATCGTCCATCTGCACGACCTCCTGAAGGCCGGCATAGCGTAAACCCGCGTCACGCAAAGCCGCAAAGGCGCAAAGAAAGGCTAAACCGTCTTTGGTTTTATGCCCTTCATTCCTGTAGATAGATTTTAAAGATTTCCTTTGCGGTCTTAGCGTCTTTGCGTGAGACATTGGGTAGATTGGTTCTAAAGGTTTTCTTTGCGGTCTTTGCGTCTTTGCGTGAGGACATTAAAGGAGGTTCTCATGGAAGAGCAAGACCGGCAGTTCATAGAAGCCCTTTTTGCCAGACAAGGAGAGCACTTCCAGCGAGAGCTGCGAGCCACCTCGGAGCACTTCAAGCAAGAGTTGCGAGCCACCTCGGAGCACTTCCAGCAAGAGCTGCGACGCAACTCTGATCAATTCCAGCAGGCGTTGGCTGCGACCACTGAAGAGTTCAAACAGCATGTAACGTTAGTCGTGGAAGTAGGCGACCACAAGGTGAGCATAATAGCCGAGGGGCACCATGCCATCGATTCGGACAGAGTTGTCAGCACACAAAGCCGACACCGACGCGCACCATGGTCTGTACAGGGTGAAGGAAAATGCTTAATCCCCTTCATCCCTGAAGCGAACCGTTTCACGCCAAGCCGCAAAGGCGCAAAGAAAGGCTAAACCGTCTTTGGTTTTATGCCCTTCATTCCTGTAGATAGATTTTAAAGATTTCCTTTGCGGTCTTAGCGTCTTTGCGTGAGACATTGGGTAGATTGGTTCTAAAGGTTTTCTTTGCGGTCTTCGCGTCTTTGCGTGAGGTGGTTCTAAGTGAGGTGTTTATGGAAGAAAGACTGAAAAAGATCAAGCTCCTGATTCTCGATGTCGACGGCGTGATGACCGACGGCCGCATCATCTTCGATTCCAACGGGGTGGAGAGCAAGTTCTTCAACGTGAAGGACGGCCACGGCATCAAGATGCTGCAGCGCTCCGGCATCGAGGTGGGGATCATCTCCGGCCGCGAATCCCAGGTGGTCTACAACCGCGCCGTCGAACTCGGCATCGGGCAGGTCTACCAGAAGTCGCTCGACAAGCTGGTCCCTTACCGCCAGATGCTGGAGGCAACGGGGCTTACCGACGACCAGGTCGCCTTCATGGGGGACGACGTCATCGACATCCCGCTGTTGAAAAGGGTGGGATTTGCCGCCGCCCCTGCGGACGCCGTCTGCGAGGTCTTCGAGTTCGCTCAGTTTGTCGCCAAGAACAGGGGAGGGTGGGGAGCCGTGCGCGAAGTCTGCGACCTCATCCTCAAGGCCCAGGGGAGTTGGGAGACCGTCACGTCCAGGTACTACGTGTAGAAGCCGCAAAGCAACCCGTGTCACGCCAAGCCGCAAAGACCCAAAGAAAGGCTAAAGCTCCATCCCTGTAAATCGATTCAAAAGATTTTCTTTGCGCTCTTTGCGTCTTTGCGTGAGATGGATTTGCATTTTATATGGAGGCAATGATGGACACTGAAAGTCTAATAAGCGAAGTCAGAGACCTCATTCTCCGGCATGCGAAACCCGACCGGATCTGGTTGTACGGAAGCCGGGCGACCGGTGAGGCCACAGATACCAGCGACATCGATGTCGCTTTTGAAGATAAAGATTTTAAAGAGCCGTGGTTGATTGAGGACGATCTCAAAAAG
Source organism: Citrifermentans bremense R1 (assembly GCF_000426865.1). GTDB lineage: Bacteria > Desulfobacterota > Desulfuromonadia > Geobacterales > Geobacteraceae > Geomonas > Geomonas bremensis. The sequence goes on along the minus strand of NZ_AUGE01000001.1, from coordinate 110,932 downwards.
CTCCCGACTCTGCTCAAGATAGACGTCAAGAACATTGCCCATACGGAAGAGCGTTTTCGCCAACGCGTACTTTCGACGGGCAGGGTTTTGTACAGCGCCGGGAAAAAGCTGCGATGCGAAGACGGTATCTATAATTACGGCCGCGCCCTGGAGCGGTTTCGCGAGGCACTCGAGCGTAAAGAGGCCCTGGAACAGGAAGGATTTGGCGATATCTTCCTCGATCTTGCTGTCAAGCGTTTTGAGTTCACCTACGAGATGTCGTGGAAGGCAATCAGGCGTTTCCTCGATTATATCGGCATTGAGGCGAAGTATCCTCGTGCCTGCTTCAAGGAGGCGTACGCAATTGGCTTGCTGAGCAAGGAGTCGGTATGGCTGGACATGATAGAGCAGCGTAACCTGACGAGTCACGTTTATAGTCAGGAAGAGCTGAGAGGCATATTGCTTCGTCTTGATGAATTCCTGAGCGCGTTCCAGGAACTGCTGTCGCGGCTTAAAGAAACGGCGGCAAAAGATTAAGCAGGGATAAAGCGGATACAGGGGATACTGCGGAACCTGAAGCAACCCATGTCACGCCAAGCCGCAAAGACGCAAAGAACGGCTTTGGTTTTATCCCTTTTATCCCCTTCATCCCTGTAAATAGGTTTAAATGTTTTCTTTGCGTTCTTTGCGTCTTTGCGTGAGGCGGTTTGTTTTTCTTTGTGTCAAAATTCAGTCTTCGTTGTCTTTTTGACACTGTCACATGCCAATAAACACAGTAATTCTCCCTTCAATTGTTCTTAATACCGAACTGCGTCTGTACAGACGAAACCCTCCTTCATTAGTTCTTCACCCGTGCTGTAATCCCTAAGTCTTTGCCTATGAAAAGGAATTGAGCTCCGTCCCGCGCAGGCCCTGCGGCTGCCGGCGCTTTATCCGCTGCACGCCCCAGAAGTGGCACGAAATCTGCTCTGAATGGTTTAACAGACGCGGACGACGCGGCTGTGTCGATTCTGTGAAAACCCGCCAGCAGCGGCTCTCTCGTCCTTTTTTCAGTTTACATCATACGGCATAAGTGCTATAGACTAAAGCCCTGATAATTAATTCGGGCTTTTAAATTGCTCTGCAGTTACAGCTATTTTTCCAGGCTGCACGGCTTGAGCAGACTGCACTTCACCCTGTTCGGAAAAGCGTTAGGATACGTGCACATTTCATTTACATTAGAAGTTTAACGTGATATATCGGGTTCTGCGGAAAGCCTGTCAATGAACGTCTGAGTCATCTCATGAAGTAGGGGTACGCATAAGCATGAAGAAAATCCTGCTGTTCGCTGTTTTGCTCGCCTTCCTCTCCAACGCTATAGCATTCCCCGCCTCTCAATCCGAGGCTCAATATTCATCGTCTGGAACTTCCGCCAACGCTGGTAACAAAGAAAACGGCTCCATCTTCGGCGCCTCGGATTATTTCAAGCTGCCGGACCCCGAAGATGAGTCTGACACCATCTCCCAACCCCAGATGGACAAGGGGGAGAGAGGTTCGCGGCGCCAGCGCACCCGCGATGAGGATGTCGATAACTCACGGTTCGATGATCGCCAGGAAGAAAGCACGGATGAGATTTCCAGCGACGACACCTACGACAATTCCTACGATAACTCTTTCGACAACTCCGCTGATAGCTACTCAGACAGCTCCTCAGACAGCTCCTATGACAGGTCATACGATAGCTCCTACGATAGCTCCTACGAGAAACGTTATGAAAAGCCGTTCAACGTCAACGACGGTGAGGCGCTCAAGGAAGACAAAGAGCCTAAGAAGGACAAGGACGGCAAGGAGCTAAACGAAGAGAAGAAGCGCTCCGACACAAAGACCGGCAAGGAGCGTGTGAAACTGAGCAAGGTCGCTAGAAAAACCCGCCCGGGGCAGCGCAAGGCGAAGGGGTTGTCCACCCTGGAACGCGCCATGAGTGAAAACCCGGTGACGGCTGACAAGGCGAAGCCTGAGCCCTATGGCAATAAACAGCTGATCCAGTTCGGCTACAACTTCTTCAAATCCAAGGAAGATCCCTTCGTCTCGCAGACAGACGTTCCGGTCGGCCCCGATTACATCATCGGTGCGGGCGACCGTCTTATACTGACCGTATGGGGAAGCCTGAACGGCACCTACAAGCTCGACGTTAGCCGCAGCGGAGATATCGTCATCCCCAAAGTGGGCGCTGTTAAAGTCGGCGGACAGAGCTACGGCCAGCTTCCTGCGCTGCTCAAAAACCACATCGCTCGCATCTACAAAGACTTCGAATTGAACGTCAACATGGGGCAGCTCAGGCTGGTCAAGGTTTACGTGGTGGGCGAAGTTGCCTCTCCCGGCGACTACAACATAAGCTCCCTTTCCACCCTTATCGGTGCCCTTTCCGCCGCCGGCGGCCCCACCAAGAACGGCAGTCTCAGGAACATCCAGATCAACAGGAACGGCAAGCTCCTCGAAACGGTGGACCTCTACGACTTCTTCCTCAAAGGGGACAAGGGGAAAGACATCCGGCTGCAGCCGGGCGACACCGTCCTCGTCCCGGTGATAGGGAAGGTAGCGGGGGTCGCAGGTAACGTGCGCCGCCCTGGCATCTACGAGTTGAAGGGGCAAACGACGCTGAAGGATCTGCTGGCGCTCGCCGGGGGGATCAACTCCATCGGCTACCTGCAGCGGGTCCAGTTGTACCGGGTCCAGGCGCATGACAAGAAGGTCGTCACCGACGTCGACCTCGATGTAAACGGCAAGACATCCGAAGATATCACCGCTGCAGTCCCGGTACAGGACCTCGATCTGGTCAAGGTCCTCTCCATCGACCGGGTGCTGCGCGGTTACGTGCGCCTGGAAGGGCATGTGGTCCGGCCGGGAGATTATGCCCTGAAGCCGGGGATGAAGATCAGCTCCTTAGTGCAGAAGGACAGCCTGCTCCCCGAGTACCACGCGGCGACAGGCCAGATCATCAGGCTTTTCCCCCCCGACCTGCACCCTGAGGTGGTCCCGTTCGACCTCTCTCGTGCCATGGCTGGTGAGCCGGGGAAGGACCTGGAACTCAAGGAATTTGACCGGGTGAAGGTTTTCTCCAAGCGCGAAATGGAGGAGGTCCCCGTAGTCAAGGTGAGCGGAGAAGTTCAGCGTCCCGGACCCGTCCGCTACATGGAGAATATGACGGTGCGCGACCTGTTGACGCAGGCCGGCAACGTGAAGCTCTCCGCCTACCTGAAGAACGCCGAGATCACCAGGATCAAGCGCTCCGGCGATGCTGTCACCTCGTTCACCATCACCGTGGATCTGGAAAAGGCCATGGCAGGCGGCGAAGAGAACATCAAGCTGTCTCCTTTCGACGAGCTGACCGTACGGCGCATACCCAACTGGGCCGAGGCGAAGGAGCGCTACGTAACGCTCAAGGGCGAGTTCGTCTTCCCCGGCACCTATCCCATCTCCAAGGGCGAGCGGCTCAGCTCCGTCATCGCACGAGCAGGCGGCTTCACCGATCGCGCCTACCTCAAGGGGACCCGCTTCACCCGGGAAAGCGCCAGGAAGCTGCAGCAGCAGCGCATGGACGAGTCGCTGGCTAAGGCGCAGGAAAACATCATCAAGCTGCAGACCAACATGTCGCAGACAGCCTCGTCCGCCGAGGAAGTGGCCAGCTCAAAGACTACCCTCGAAGGGCTGATGCAGAGCGTAGAAATCCTGAAGCAGAAGAAGGCCGAAGGGCGGGTTCTGATAGAGATAGCTTCGCTCAAGGAGCTTGAGGGGAGCACTTACGACGTCGAGTTGCAAGGCGGGGACCAACTGAGCATCCCCAGCGATCCCGGCGGTATCAACGTGATCGGCGACGTCTACAACCAGAACACCATCGTGGCCCAGCACGGGCGCAGCGTCGAATGGTACTTGAAACAGGTAGGCGGCGCGACCGCGGATGCGGACACCAGTGGTATTTATGTGGTGAAGGTGGACGGTTCGGTCACAAGCCAGGCCAACTCATCAAACTTCCTCTGGTACAACTCCTTCTGGGGCAAGCCTCTTGATTCGGGGGATACAATCATCGTGCCGAGGCAATACGAGAAGACTGCCTGGCTTAGGAATATCAAGGACATCGCGCAGATCATTGGTAATATAGCCGTCACTGCTGGCGTTATACTCGCGGCAGGCAACTAGCAAATCCCACAAATCTATGTGGCAAATTTTAAGGCGTATTTCGTAGAGGTGTCATGAAAAATATTCTGATTACTGGTGGGTGCGGTTTTATCGGATCTAATTTTATCCGGCTTGCCTTGCAGAAAATTCCCGCGTGCAACATCATTAATTTGGATAAGTTGACCTATGCTGGAAACTTGCAAAACCTTGCTGACATAGAGAGTGACGGTCGTTACAAGTTTGTCAAAGGAGACGTTTGCAACAGTTCATTGGTAACAAAAGTCTTTGCTGAAGATTGCATTGATACTGTGGTTCACTTCGCCGCTGAATCCCACGTGGACCGGAGCATCGAAGGCCCAGCCGCATTCGTCCAGACCAACATCATTGGCACGTTCACGCTACTGGAAGCTGCTCGCAAGGCGTGGCTTGTAAACAAGCAGTCACCGCCAAATCAGCGTTTCATTCATGTCAGTACAGATGAAGTTTACGGCTCTCTCGGAGAGACCGGCTATTTTACTGAAACTACGTCTTATGATCCGAGGTCTCCTTATTCTGCGAGCAAGGCATCTTCCGACCATCTAGTCAACGCCTATTACCATACCTATGGTCTGCCGACAATGATCACCAACTGCTCTAATAACTATGGTCCTTACCACTTCCCGGAGAAACTGATTCCTTTGATCATAAGCAATGCAATCAATGGCCGCGATCTTCCACTCTATGGCGATGGCAGCAATGTCAGGGACTGGCTTTATGTTATTGACCACTGTTCCGCCATTCTCGCTGTGCTGGAGGGGGGCAGGCTTGGTGAGACTTACAACGTCGGCGGTAACAGTGAAAAGCGCAACCTCGAAGTGGTGGAGACCGTCTGCGACATCCTTGACACAACGGCTCCGCCGCTGGCAAACGGGTTGCCTAGACGTTCACTTATACGTTTTGTGAAGGATCGTCCCGGGCACGATCAACGCTACGCCATTGATGCCGCTAAAATTCGGAATGAACTTGGCTGGAGCCCTTCTGTTTCCTTTGAAGATGGCATTCGCCGAACCATTGAATGGTATCTCGCCAATCCGGACTGGGTTCAAGGTGTCTGCGACGGTAGCTACCAGAACTACTACAAGTCCATGTACGGTGAGCGCCTCCCTGCCCAAAGTGAGGTGCGGGCATGAGCGGCATTAAAAAAGGCATTGTCTTGGCGGGAGGATTTGGGAGCAGGCTTTATCCTCTGACACTTGTTGCCAGTAAACAGTTACAGCCCGTTTATGACAAGCCGATGATCTATTACCCGCTTGCTACTTTGATGATGGCAGGTATCGATGACATACTGATCATCTCAACTCCACACGACACCCCGCGTTTTGAGTCACTTCTTGGTGATGGTAGCCGCTGGGGAATTTCCATATCCTACAAAGTACAACTTGAACCTAAGGGGATTGCCCAAGCCTTTCTTGTCGGTGAGGATTTTATTGCGGAGGATCCAGTTTGCCTAGTCTTGGGCGATAACATCTTCTATGGGAAAATCGGGCTCGACAAGATGGTTCAGGAATTCGACAGCGGTGCTGTTGTCTTTGGCTATCCTGTGACAGATCCGGAACGTTACGGTGTAGTTGAGTTCGGCACTGACGGAAAGGTCTACAGTATAGAAGAAAAGCCGGTGCAGCCGAAGTCATCATATGCTGTCCCCGGGCTTTATCTCTATGACGGCAGCGTTGTGGATATTACCCGCTCAACGAAGCCCTCTGCCAGGGGGGAACTTGAGATTACAGATGTGAACCTGGAGTACCTGCGCCGCGGTGAACTGCGGGTGGAAACCTTGGGTCGCGGCATCGCTTGGCTGGATACCGGAACTCATACGAGCCTTTTGGAGGCGAGTCATTTCATAGGCACCCTTGAAGCAAGGCAGGGGTTGAAGATCGCTTGTCTTGAGGAAATCGCCTTCAGGAGGGGATTCATTGACGAAGCTGGGCTTCGCCAGGTTATTTTAGACACTCCGAAGTCTCCGTATCGGGAGTATCTGGAGCGAGTATTGATAGGCATGTAATTTAGAAGGCTTAGCTAAATTTAACACCTAGGATTTTAAATGAATATAGTTCCAACTGAAATTCCCGATGTTCTTATCATTGAACCGAAAGTGTTTGGAGATGACAGGGGTTTCTTCCTTGAGAGCTTCAATCAGAAATTGTGGGAAGAAAAGACAGGACTTAACACCATCTTCGTTCAAGACAACCATTCCCGCTCCGGCAGAAACGTCCTTCGTGGACTGCACTACCAGATTCAACATCCTCAGGGAAAGCTTGTCCGGGTAACAGCCGGAGAGGTTTTTGATGTGGCCGTCGATATGCGGAAGAATTCACCCACCTTTGGTAAATCCGTCAGTGTAGTGCTTTCCGCAGAAAATAAACGCCAACTGTGGGTGCCTGAAGGTTTTGCTCACGGCTTTCTCGTAACCTCGGATGTAGCAGAATTTCTCTATAAAACAACTGATTATTGGTATCCAGAGTTCGAAAGATGTATTGTGTGGAATGACCACGATTTAAGCATTAACTGGTCGCTTTTGGGTGAACCTATTTTAGCAAAGAAGGATGCTGAGGGCCAGGCGTTCTGTAGCGCGGAGTTGTTTGGTAGCTGAAACTTATGCTGAGAGCAAGTCAAAAGTACCGTCCATACAGAAATGGAGCCATTTTAACTCTGTGTAGGTGTCAGCATTGAACGCGCTTAAAGAACAAGCATATTTTCCGTGCGCGGTTCATCGCTTAACATGCGCGACATGTGATAATTAATTGAAGTTGGTTAGCGTTTGCCTTTTGTCTTGAGAGCGTCTTAAAGGGAAATATGAATACAGAAAATGAGATGGAAGAACAAGAGATCAACCTGCTAGAACTTGTGCATGTGCTCGTGAAGCGCAAGATGCTGATTTTTAAGATATGCACTGTCGGCATAGTCGCGTCTGTTGTTTACAGCTTGAACCTTCCCAACATTTACTCTGCAACAGCAAAGATTCTTCCGCCTCAGAAAGAGGCGGGTGGTGGGCTCTCCGCTTTGCTTGGACAGGCTGGGGGGCTGGCAGGCATAGCTACCGGCGGCCTTGGAGGGGGGAGTGATCTCTATCTAGGCATCCTGAAAAGCCGTTCCGTCGCAGATGCAGTGATCCATCGGCTGGACTTAACCAGAATTTATCAAGCAGATAACATGGAAGCTGCCAGGAGAAGCCTTGATGGTGCTATCAAAGTGCAGGCAGGTAAGGACGGAATAATCTCGATCACCGCTGAAAATAAAGACCCAAACCTGTCAGCCCAGTTGGCTAACGCTTTCGTAGACGAGTTGGGTAAAACCACTATTAGGCTTAATTTGTCAAAGGCCGGAACCGAGCGGATTTTTCTGGAAAAGCGTCTTGAGTTAGTGAAAAAAGATCTTGTCAAGGCCGAAAACGAAGTGAAATATTTTTCTCAGCGTAACAGAATTGTCCAAGTTGATTCTCAGGCGAAGGCTTCAATAGAAGCCATAGCGCGCCTTAAGGCCGACCTCGCGAGTAAAGAAATGCAGCTTGCAGTTTTGAGTAGCAGGCAGACTGAGCATAGCCCAGACGTGAAGGCGATCCAAAATGGTATCAGAAGTTTAAAAACAGAACTGAGCGTGCTTTCTGGAAAAGGCGGCGTGGGCGAGGGTATCCCTTCCATTGGAAATATGCCAGGTGTAGGTCTAGAATACTCACGTAAACTGCGGGAACTTAAAACGCAGGAGGCCATTTTCGAACAGTTGACTAAGCAGTACGAAATTGCGAAGTTGACTGAGGCAAAAGACTCTTCTTCCTTTCAGATTCTTGATGAAGCCGTAATTCCTGTGAACAAAAGCAAACCTAAACGTTCCATTATAGTAATTTTATCGACCGTAGCTGCCTTTTTTGTCTCAATATTTACAGTCTTCGTGCAAGAATACTTGTCTAGAATTCCTGATTCTGATAGAACAATAATTGAGAATATTAAACGTTCTGCAAGGAACTTTTAGTAGTCAGATACAATAAATCATTTGTGATTTTGTGTGGACTTTCATAACCCGATCATAACTGTCTGCTGGTATCATACGTTAACGTATTGCAAGTTCATGCTGTTATAGAGAGGAGACCAATGAAAATAGTTATCCTTGCTGGTGGTTTTGGTACCCGCATAAGTGAAGAGTCTCACTTGAAGCCGAAGCCCATGATCGAGATTGGTGAAAGACCCATTCTTTGGCATATTATGAAGACATACTCGAGTTATGGCTTTACTGATTTCATAATTTGTCTAGGCTACAAAGGATATTGTATTAAAGAGTACTTTGCTCACTATTTTCTCCATGAATCTGACGTTACCTTCGATTTCAAAAACGACAACGAGAGGCTGATTCATCACCATTCTGCAGAGCCTTGGAGCGTTACTCTTGTCAACACGGGGCTTGAGACAATGACCGGTGGAAGGGTGAAAAGGATCCAACAGTATGTGGGCAATCAGTCTTTTATGCTAACTTACGGCGACGGAGTTTCAGATGTCAACATCAAAGATTTAGTCTCTTATCACCGAGCCCACGGTAAGTTGGCAACTGTTACCTCCATTCAGCCTTCAGGCCGTTTCGGTGCCCTTGATCTAGCTGCCGGAAATGCAGTAACCGGTTTTCAAGAGAAGCCAAAAGGGGACGGCGCCTGGATCAATGCAGGTTTTTTCGTACTTCAACCTGAAATATTTGATTATATAGCTGGAGATGAAACTTTACTTGAGAAGGAACCGCTGGAAAACCTGGCGAAAGATGGCGAACTCGTGGCATATAAGCACCCTGGTTTTTGGCAGCCCATGGATACATTACGGGATAAAAATCATTTAGAAGATCTCTGGAAAAGCGGCAAGGCCCCTTGGAAAAATTGGTAGGTTCGCCTGTCATGTAGAGACGTTAATTCTTGTATAATTGGGTAGAAATATGTGCAATGTTTTGATGCAACCATTGAACTACAAGTTTTTTGCCGGCAAGAGGATTTTTGTCACTGGCCACACTGGATTTAAAGGCTCTTGGCTGTGCATGTGGCTTCATCTGGCTAGTGCCGAAGTGACCGGCTATGCCCTGGATCCGCCCACTGATCCTAGCCTTTACAACTTATGCAAGGTTGGCGAACTTGTCAACTCGGTCGTAGGCGATGTAAGAGACAGCCAGAAACTTGCCGCAGCCATTTCTGCCGCCTCGCCGGATATTGTTATTCATATGGCTGCACAACCGCTTGTGCGAGACTCCTATAACATCCCTGTCGAGACATATGCAACAAACGTCATGGGGACGGTTAACCTGCTGGAGGCGGTACGGAACTGCAGCACAGTAAAGGCAGTGGTCAACGTCACCACCGACAAATGCTACGAGAACAGGGAGTGGGCTTGGGGCTATCGTGAAAATGAGCCTATGGGTGGGTATGACCCATATTCCAGCAGTAAAGGCTGTGCAGAACTTGTAACCGCGGCTTATCGGAACTCCTTCTTCAATCCCAAGCAATATGAGAAGCACGGTGTTGCGATCGCAACAGCACGCGCAGGCAATGTCATCGGCGGCGGCGACTGGGCGGCGGAAAGGCTTATTCCGGATTGTGTCTGTGCCCTTTTGAAAGGGAACGACATCGTGATCAGGAATCCCCACGCAATCCGCCCTTGGCAACATGTGCTTGAGCCGCTGTCGGGCTATCTTCTCTTGGCGCAGAATCTTTATCAACATGGATCGCACTACGCTTCAGGATGGAATTTTGGACCGGGTGAGGATGATGCCCGTCCAGTCGAATGGATCGTCCAGAAAATGTGCGCGGCGTGGGGGAATGGTGCTGCATATAAATTAGACGGTGGCGTACACCCTCACGAAGCGCATTATCTCAAACTTGACTGCTCCAAGGCCAGAGGGGAGTTAGGGTGGCAACCGAAATGGAACCTCCAGACAGCAATTGACCGGATTATAGATTGGACCCTTGCCTATAGGGACAAACGCCCAATGCGTGAGGTCTGTTTAGCTCAGATCCAAGATTATATTTGTAGTTAATCTTTCTACTTTTTATTACTGATATGCAAGAGGAGCTGTTAGTGGAAGATAACAACGGGCAGGATAAAATATTGCGGGAGCAGGCAATCGCTGCTGCTATAAAATATTACGACTTTAAGCACAAAATCAGCAAGGCATTCACCCCCGGTGACCGCATCCCCTACGCCGGTCGCATATTTGATGAGAAGGAAGTCGCAGCCCTAGTCGATTCGTCACTTGATTTCTGGCTGACAACCGGTCGCTACGCAGAAAGGTTTGAGAGCGAATTTGCGCAGTTCCTGGGGGTGCAGCATTGTTCCCTCACAAATTCTGGTTCCTCAGCCAATCTTCTTGCATTCATGGCCCTCACATCGCCAAAATTGGGGGAGCGACGAATCCAAAAGGGGGACGAAGTTATCACGGTTGCCGCAGGCTTCCCAACAACGGTCGCTCCCGTAATACAGTTCGGCGCAATACCGGTTTTCGTCGATGTCTCTTTTCCCACCTACAATATCGACTGCTCCCAGTTAGAATATGCCCTCTCGGAAAAAACCAAGGCGGTCATGGTTGCCCACACGCTTGGCAATCCTTTTGACATAGCTGCGGTCAAATCATTCTGTGATCGCCATAGATTATGGCTAATAGAGGACAACTGCGATGCGCTTGGTTCAAAGTATCTCTACAAAGGCGAGTGGCGCTACACAGGTACCATAGGTGACATCGGCACCTCCAGCTTCTATCCTCCCCACCACATGACAATGGGGGAAGGTGGAGCCGTTTATACCGATGACATGATGTTGAAGCGCCTGGTGGAATCGTTCCGCGATTGGGGGCGTGACTGCTGGTGTCCATCGGGTAAAGACGGTACCTGCAGCAACCGCTTTGGCCAGCAATTCGGGGAACTACCTTTCGGGTATGACCACAAATATGTCTACTCGCATTTCGGCTACAACCTCAAAGTGACTGACATGCAAGCCGCCATTGGTTGCGCCCAAATGGGAAAACTTCCGAGTTTTATAGAGGCCCGAAGGAACAACTGGAAACTCTTACGTGATGGACTGGCCGGAATGGAAGATCGTTTCATCCTCCCAGAGCCTACTGAGAACTCAGAACCTTCTTGGTTTGGCTTTCTGCTAACTGTACGGGAAGGCTTTGGATTCACCCGTGAGCGTATGGTAGATCGCCTGGAAAAGAAGGGGATTCAGACTCGGATGCTCTTCGCAGGCAACCTGATTAAGCACCCATGCTTTGACGAGATGAGGACGACTGGTAGCGGGTACAGAGTCATTGGTGATTTGGAAACTACCAACCGCATCATGCGCGACACCTTCTGGGTTGGGGTCTACCCTGGAATGACTGCTGAAATGGCAGGGTATATGGTCGATGTTATGAGGAATTTTTGATCATGATCTTTGAAAAAATGGCATCCACTATTCCTGGATGCTTTGAACTGCTTCCACGCAAGATGGAAGATTCGCGTGGTTCGTTTGTCAAAACCTTCCATCGTAACGCTTTTGAAGAGCATGCACTGGAGACTGGTTGGCAGGAAGAATACTATTCTGTCTCCCATAAAAGGGTGCTCAGAGGGCTCCACTTTCAACTTCCGCCCCATAACCACACAAAGTTGGTTTACTGCGTTTCGGGGGTGGTGCTGGATGCTGTGGTTGATCTGCGTGAGGGTTCGCCAAGGTATGGGCAATTTGCTCTTTTCAATCTTGATGCAACTAAAGCCAACATGATATACATTCCGAAAGGCTGCGCTCACGGGTTTTATACGTTGTCTGATTCAGCCACCATAGTTTACAAGGTGAGCACAGTTTATTCACCAGATCATGACGCCGGAATCCTATGGAATTCTGTCAGTCCCATATGGCCAGACCCAGATCCGATCTTGTCACAGCGTGATCGAGCATTTCCACCTTTTGCTTCATTTGTGAGTCCATTCCAGTACGATCAGTCCGTCCAAGGAAGAGCGGCGGAGGGACGCCACGAGAATGACGGTGACTTTAATATTTCTCAAGGCAGCACAATCCATGGTCACGCACCCTTTCTTGTTGGGAATGGTGAGGAACCATAAAATGGCTCTCTATGCAAAATTTAAAGTACTTTTCAATTATAAAGAGCGACAACAAATTCTGCTTTTGTCACTAGGTATCCTTGTGATGAGTTTACTAGAAGTTGTAGGCATTGCTTCTGTCGTCCCCTTTATTGCAGTTGTCAGTAAACCAGAAATGATTCACCAGAACAATTACCTCAGTTTTGCCTACCACAGCATTGGTTTTACCAGCAACAACCAGTTTTTAATTGGCCTAGGTGTGCTTGCACTGGTGGCACTTGTGTGCAGCAACGCTTTCAGTGCCTATATAAGCTGGTTTACAACTTATTTTAGCAACATGCAAGGGCATCGACTTTCAACGCGGCTGTTTGCGAAATATCTGTCACAGCCTTATCTTTTTTTCTTGAACCGGAATTCTGCTGATTTGTTGAAAAATGTTCTCTCCGAAGTGGCACGGGTTATTCAAGGTGTCATTCTTCCAGGAGTGTTGGCTGTCTCAAAATTAGTGTCAATTACATTCATATTGATTCTTCTTTTGTGGGTCGACCCTCAGGTATCGCTGTGTTTAGCTGCTGTGCTATCGTGTGCTTATATAGTTATATTTAAATTTGTACGTAACCAGCTATTTCGTATCGGAGAAGCTTCAACAGAGGTTGTTTTCCAACGTTTTAAAATATCCAATGAGGCGATGTCAGCAATTAAAGATCTGAAGCTACGTGGAGCTGAATGCGAACTCATACGACGTTTCTCAATACCGTCAAGAGATAATGCAAGCTATTCTTCACAGAGTGCAATAATCTCGCAAGTACCCCGCTATGCTCTTGAGGCTGTAGCCTTTGGTGGAATTTTATTGATTGTGCTTTACCTACTCGGCAGTGACCATGACAGCGCAAATATCATTCCAGTCGTGTCTGTCTTCGCGTTGGCAGGATACCGAATTATGCCAGGTTTTCAACAAATTTATCAAAGCATAACGTCAGTCCGATTTCACTTCCCTGCACTGGAAATTTTGGTGGAAGACCTCTCGGATCACAGTGGTAGGGAATTGTCTGAAGTCGGGAATGTAGAAGTTATTCCATTCCACCATTCAATAAAACTTCGCTCAATCAGTTTCAGTTATCCAAATATTGAAGTCCCTGTTATTGATGACTTTAGCATTGATATTGATTGTAATACTACTATCGGTTTGGTGGGGGCTACAGGATGTGGTAAGACAACTATTGTAGACATTTTCCTTGGCTTGCTTTCTCCGCAGTCTGGAAACATATCGGTAGATGGTACGGACATAAACAAAGAAAACCTGGCTGCTTGGCAGAAGAACTTGGGTTATGTTCCTCAGTCCATTTACCTGTCCGATGATACTATTGAACGTAACATTGCTTTTGCTATTCCGGACAATGAAATAGACCGAGAGCGGGTAGTTCAAGCAGCAAAAATGGCGGAGATGGCTGATTTTATAGACTCCCTTCCCGGTGGCTACGAAACTGATGTCGGAGAGCGAGGGGTCAGGCTTAGTGGTGGGCAACGTCAGCGTATAGGCATTGCGCGTGCATTATATCACAATCCTAAAGTGCTAATCTTAGATGAGGCGACCAGTGCGCTAGATGGCATAACCGAAAATGTCATCATGGATGCGATTCATAACTTGTCTGGTAAAAAGACTGTCATTATCGTTGCTCATCGCCTAGCTACTCTGAAAGAGTGTGACATAGTTCATATCATTGATAAGGGAAAAATTACGCACAGTGGAACTTATCACGAACTAATTGCTAAGAACGCTCACTTTCGTAAAATGGCGCAGATCTAATCACATTACCAGCGGTCAGACATTACGGCTAATGTCGTTCGTGTAGAGGCATATAAATGAAAATTGTAGTAACAGGATGCACCGGATTTGTAGGAAGGCACCTCGTTGCGTCGCTTGTCGCGCGTGGCCATAGTGTGGTCGCTGTGGCACGTCGAAAAGATCAAGCGATTAAGATGCCCTGGTATAAAAACGTTGAGTTTATTTCAGTGGATCTACATGATCCTGTATTGGAACCCGTTTCTTTGCTGGGGGTGCCTAATGCACTGATTCACTTAGCTTGGCCAGGCATCCCAAATTACAAAGATCTACTACATATCGAGCAGTATCTTCCCGCCGATTATAGCTTTATCAAAAAAATGGTTGAAGCAGGTACCCCCCAGGTGCTCGTTAGCGGAACATGCTTCGAGTATGGTATGCAAAACGGGGCACTCTCTGAAGACACTATTCCCCTTCCTAATACCCCATATGGTATTGCAAAGGATTCGTTGAGGCGATTTCTAGAGGCCTTGCAGGCGAAGAAAATGTTCAATCTGCAGTGGGTTAGACTTTTTTACCTTTATGGCCCTGGGCAGCATCGTAACAGCCTTCTGGCACAGCTTGACCGTGCGATTGATAACGGCGACGAGTTTTTCAACATGTCTGGAGGTGAACAGTTGCGCGATTACCTCCATGTAGAGGAAGTCGCCGTGTTCCTTTCAGAGGTCCTTGAACAGCCCCAGTTAAACGGTATTTTTAATTGCTGTAATGGTTCACCGATTTCGGTCCGGCGGTTAGTTGAAATGCGCATCAGAGAGCGAGGCTCTGGCATAAAGCTTAACTTGGGACACTACCCTTATCCTGACTATGAGCCGATGGCCTTCTGGGGGAAGAGGCAAACAATCAAGGATAGAGGCGAATGAATTCCTACATCAAAGGACTGGTTAGTGTCGGCCTGCCTACATATAATCGTCCAGATTCGTTGAATCTGGCACTCGGCATTATCACTTCGCAAACCTATCGTAATATAGAAATAATAGTTTCTGATAATGCGTCACCTGATCCACGCGTTAGGGAGGTTGTGGAGCAGTACGCATCTACTGATTCCCGCATCACTTATTACAGACAAAAAGAAAACTGTGGTGTCCTAGCTAACGCTGATTTCGTCCTAAGTAAGGCACAAGGTGAATTCTTCACTTGGTTTTCTGATGACGATTGGCGAGCACCTGAATTCATTGAACTGCTCGTTGATAAACTGCAAGGTAATCCAAATATAAATCTAGCATTCTGCGATTATCAGGAAGTTTATGCTGATGGGCTTCGGGCAGATGGGTATCCGAAAACGCATTTAGGCGTTTTCAAGCCCTTTGAAAGTGGGAACAAGCTCATTCGGACTCTTTTTTATTACTGGCAAGATGCTATGATGGGTAAGCCTAACCTTTTCTATTCAGTGTTTCGAAAGGCTGCCTTAGATTCGCTCGACATTAAAAAAATTACTGGTGGATATTGGCATCTTAATATGGATTGTTTGATTGTATTCTCTTTGTTACAATCCGGCCCTGTATCGATAACGAGCGAAGTCATGTGCACGCTGACTTGCGGCAACCAAAAGTATTACACATTGCCAAGTTCTCGCAGTACATCTCTTTTCTCCAAGCTAGTTGACTTCCTTTCTGTTAACTTTAAGGAAAAAAGGCTCTATGTTGAAAACTGTGTCAATCTGAACAGCAAAGTATTTATACACATTCTGTTTTATCCAAAACTATTAGTGCTGATGTTTTCTATTTTTTTTAGGAAAGCTGTGAGTCATAAGCAATCTTTGCATAATGAAAATATGTCAAATCTCCCAAAGGGTTCTCCTTTCAACAAAGAGCCTAAAATTAATCTGCCGAATGTGACCTTAATAGCAATGGCGACAAGAAATGTTGAGCAAACCCATCAAGCTCTCGTATATAGCTGTAAGGATATCTGCTTTGGAAGTGTGAAATTATTGGCTCATTACACTCCACATAACCTTGATAACGACATACAATTTATAAGAATTCCCAGGATTAAAGATATTGACGAGTGGTCGTACAAGATTATTTATGAACTAAATGATTATATTGATACCGAGTTTGCCCTGTTAGTACATGCAGATGGTTTTGTCGTCAATCCCTCGTCCTGGCAGGACGATTTTCTGAATTATGACTACATCGGGGCACCTTGGCCGCTTCCCGCAGATGACTTTTCATATCGTGATATAAAAGGAAATTTGGTACGGGTCGGCAACAGTGTTTCGTTGAGAAGCAAACGTTTACTGGAGTTGCCCATAAAACTTAATCTGCCGTGGGAACCTTTCCACGGTTTCTACAACGAAGATGGATTCATCTGTGTTAAAAATAGACATATTTATGAATCCAATAACATGCATTTTGCGCCCTTGGACGTTGCAAAATACTTTTCTCACGAAGCGATGATTCCAGAAATTAAAAATATAAAGCCTTTTGTCTTTCACAAATGGGCTGGAACTAACAGCACTTATCCCCAATTTTAACTGGACAGATTATGATAGTGACAGAACTATATAATGGGCAAGGTTTGGGCAACCAGTTGTGGAGCTACGTGGTGACCAGAACCATTGCTTTAGACAACGGATTTGAATTCGGCATAATGGGCTCTGAGAAGTTCAAAGGGCACGAGTTTTTAGCCCTAGACTTCGGAAAAGCGGTTAAGGGTGGCACAGGGCCGGAGGGTGGCCCGCCAATTTCTTTACCCGATAGGATTACGAACTACTACATTGAGAAGGACATTTGGCATCCCATCTATCAGTGTGACATTCGTGACTACGATTCAGGTTTACGGAGCGTCTGGGATAACACTAAAATTGAAGGATACTTCCAGTCCGAACTCTTGATCCAGAGCCATAAGCAAAAGATAAGAGAGTGGTTAAAGGTTAAGCCTGACTTCGATTGCTATGAATTTTGTGACGATAATCTCTGTGTAATGAATATCCGCGGTGGTGAGTATCGGGGCAATGATGAACTGTTACTTGGACGGAAGTATTGGGTCGACGCTGTGCAGAATATGCTCTCTGTAAATCCTAAACTTACATTCATCATTGTAACTGACGATGTGAAATATGCGCAAAAACTGCTGCCGGAATATGAGGCGCATCATTATAGTATCGGCAAAGATTATTCCATTATCAAAAATGCCAAATACCTCATTTTATCTAATTCAAGCTTCGCTTTTTTTCCTACGTGGACAAGCGAGACTGTGAAATACGTTATTGCTCCGAAATACTGGGCACGACACAATGTTTCCGATGGCTTTTGGGCCTGTGGGTTTAACTTATATCGTGACTGGATGTGGCAAGATCGGAGCGGGCATCTTTTCAGTTTTGAGCAGTGCAGAAGCGAATACGAACTTTACAAAATTGAACACGGAGTTAATCAATTTGGTTGTAAGGCGTCTCTAAAACAACAAAATGTTGTAGCAAGATGTCTTCGAAAAGCAATTGTAGCTGCATCTAAGGTCAAACACTGCTTGTGGAACTGACTTCAATGACCCAGTTAGTTAAAACAGATACTTTTTTTATAATCCATAATTTCAATACTGATCCTGAGCACTACCTTAGGTACTGCCATGATTACCACATCTATGACCAGTCTACTGATCCCATCATAAAAGAAAGGCTAAAGGCTAATTATAGCAAAATAACTTTTGTGGATAATAGTGGGCACAATATTTCCAGCTACTTCCGCTTTTTTATCGATAACTATGACAAGTTACCTTCTTGGATGATGCTCGTTAAAGCGAATATGATAGGGAGACATCTGTCGCAAGATTTTTTTGAGAGAGTGTTCTGCAATAAAAAATATACCTTTCTTTATGAGGATAAGAACTGGATTGACAAGCAGGGAATAGCGTATCAACCGCCCGATGGTGGGTTGATGGAAATAAATAACTCTTGGTACGCCTTTACGAAACCTTATAGATATTTCTTAACTTTGGATGACCTTCTATGCTTTCTTTTTAAAGATCCAGTTATTCCAGATTGGTTATATTTCAGTCCTGGAGCCTGTTATATCGTCTCCAGTGACCAGGTACTAAAATATCCCGTTGCCTTCTACAGGAATTTGCTGTTTCTTGTCAGTTACACATATTTTCCTTCCGAGGCATACCATGTTGAAAGGCTACTGAACATCATATTTAGCGGGAAATATGAGCTTAACGAATATTGCTTGGATGAGGGTAAATTCATGGACAAGATTAATGCGAGGTCTGTATGGTCCCCGAAAGGGATCAAATGGAGTGCGCAGGTTCGTAAACGATACTGGGAGATCAAACTCAGGACAGCCTATGCGGTTTGGAGATTAAAAAACTTCTTCTTTAATTTTACCTGACATGCTTATCTCACTATTTACTCCTGGATTTGTAAAATTATGAGGCTCAAAATGGCAAAGTACGACGTTTTCATGTTCTTCAATGAGCTAGATTTGCTGGAGATCCGCTTGAACCTCCTTGATGAAGTGGTTGACTATTTCATCATTTCCGAATCAGATCTCACCTTTTCCGGTAAGCCAAAACCCTTGTACTACCATGAAAACCGGGATCGCTTCAAGCGCTTTGAAAAAAAAATAATCCACCAGGTCATCCGAGATAATCCTTCAAATTTTACTGCACTTAAGCGATTCACTCCGGCCAAAGGTCAGGATCAGGCTTGCCTTAACATGATCTATGATTTTATCGATGAAGCAGATAACTTTCCAAAGCAAGAATTGCACTGGGGCCGTGATTTCTTCCAGAGAGAATGCCTTCACAGGGCTTTACTTCACTGTTCAGACGACGATGTCGTTATCTTCTCCGATGTTGATGAGATCCCAAACCCAGAGGCCGTTGTACAGACCATTGCTTGTCTCCCTTCTGATTGCATTTACACACTTCGACAAAAGGAATTTGATTACTACCTCAATATGTACAAAGAGGATAACTGGATGGGGCCAAGGATTGCGCTCTACTCAAGCCTCAAGAAGATTTCACTCAACAAAATTCGCGCAATCCGCAAAGGGGGCCGAACACTGGTAGAAAGCCCAGACGTGCCTAACGGTGGGTGGCATTTTACTAGCCTCGGCGGGACGGAGAAGATCATTGAAAAGATCGAATCTTGGGGTCACCAAGAATTTAATACTAAAAATGTAAAAGAAAATGTGGCGAAGAATGTGATCTGTGGGAAGGACATTTTTGGGCGGCGTGGAATAAGGAAAGCGAAAGTTATCGAGATTGACGAGGCTAATTTTCCTAAGTGGCTTGTGGACAATGCAAGCAACTACAAACATTTGATTGCTCCTCAACAGGTACTTGAGCAACAATACGGCTTTATCCCCTCTCTTTTGCGAAAGCTATTCTGTCATTAGACCTCTGAAAATAAGGACACAGCACATGGCACATGTCGAACAAAGAAAATTTGTATCTTTAATGGTGGAGCATTTCATTGGCCGCCATACTTCGAATATAAAAGTTTTAGAAATAGGCTCATATGTCGTCAATCTTTCGGTAAGGGATTTTTTTGCGTCTGATTGCGAATATTTGGGCGTTGACCTGGTTGCGGGGCCCGGTGTTGATTTGGTTGGCTCTGGTCACGAGGTGGACCTGCCTGATGCCTCGTTTGATGTCGTTATCTCGTGTGAAGCCTTTGAGCATAATCCGTACTGGGTGGAAACTTTCCGAAATATGTATCGTATGACACAACCAGGTGGCATTGTTGGGCTTACTTGTGCTTCTCGGGGAAGAGTTGAGCACGGTACGATGAGAAGCGAAACTGGGGCCTCGCCTGGGACTGAACATGTAGGAATTGACTACTATATGAATTTAAATGCAAATGACTTTAAGAAAGCATTCAAACTGGATGAAATGTTTGAGAGATACTTCTTTCACTATTTGTCAACTAACCATGATCTCTATTTCTTTGGCTTAAAGAAGGGGGACAGTCAGTTTGTTGGTGATGTCGAGATGCTCAAAGCTGATGTTCATGAAATTTGGAAGCTCAGCCCACATGTGACTCTCCCGCTGCTGCACAGGATGATGGGTGCTCTTTACAGACTACCTATCACAGCATCGGCCTACTTGTTTAGTGACCGGACATTTCAAAACTTTCGCTTCAGATATCTGCGCATATCAGAGCCTTTGAAAGTAGGAATAAAAAATATATTTAGACTGAGTATACAGATTATTTAAAGATCCTTTCACGATCATGGCCTATATTGCGTAGTACATTTTCGGTATCTTTGTGGGTGCCGTTAGGGAAAGTCGATTCTTAACTTTAATCTCTTTTTGACTCGGATACAGAAAATATGATTATTAGCAATATTTTAGGCGGGCTGGGTAACCAAATGTTCCAGTATGCCGCTGGTCGCGGGCTCTCTTTGGCTAAATCTGTCGAACTAAGGTTAAACACACGCGATTTTACCAACTACAATCTGCACAACGGATTTGAACTTGATCGGCTATTCAATATCTCTGCGCAAACCGTCACCGAAGAAGAGTTACGACGTTTTTTGGGTTGGCGTTCCTCGAGAATGGCATTAAGGGTCTTGCGCCACAAACAATTTTCAGGAATTAGAGGGAATAGGCTTATTTTTGAGCCAAGCTTGAGCTACTGGCGGCAGATCATGGACGCACCTGAAGACTGTTATTTACAGGGTTACTGGCAGACGGAAAAATACTTTTCACACATTGCACCCATCATCCGTGCAGACTTTTCTTTTAAAGAGAGACTTAGTGCCCAAAATCTTGAATTAGCCGAAAAAATCAACCTGTCTAATGCTGTCAGCCTACATGTGCGACGGGGCGATTATGCGATTAACCCTGCTACTCTGGCAACTCATGGCTTGTGTTCACTTGATTATTATCGCCAAGCCATCAACTATATCACTGTACAAACAGAGCAGCCAGAGTTTTTTATTTTTTCCGATGATATCCCTTGGGTAAGGAAGAACCTGAAGATAAAATTCCGTTGCCACTACATTGAACACAATAGAGGGTGCGAGAGCTACAATGACATGAGGTTAACATCACTGTGCAATCATCATATCATAGCTAATAGCTCTTTTAGCTGGTGGGGTGCGTGGTTAAATCCCAGCGCTGAAAAAATAGTGGTTGCTCCCAAAAAGTGGTTTGTTCAGGAAGCTAACATATCCGATTTGTTCCCGCAAGGCTGGGTCACTTTATGAGTATTTTACAGGGGAATAATGGCTATAAAACTAGTACATTGGTTATCGGCGGGGCAGGCTTTATCGGTGCCCATCTCATTCCAATGTTGGTTGCCACTGGAAGGGTAGTCACTGTTCTCGACAGAGCAAAACCAGTGCTTCAAGGATTACCAGGAGATGCCAAATATGTGGTAGGAGATTTTGGCCACAAAGATTTGATTAGTGATTTACTCGATCAGCATCAAGAAGTTATCCACTTGGCTTATGCCACTGTCCCCAATACCTCTTTCGAGAATCCTTTGGCTGATTTGTTGCAAAATTTGCCTCCATCGGTGCAGTTATTCTCTGAAATAGCAGAAAGAGGAGGAAAACTTATTTTAGTTTCCTCTGGTGGAACGGTTTACGGTGAGGCAAATGAATCTCCTATTAGAGAGGATTATCCAACAAAGCCCATTTCTCCATACGGCCTCACCAAGCTGACGTTAGAGAACTATGCACGCCTTTATGCCGTCACCCATGGTTTGAGGTTTGTCTGCGTCCGGCCGGCTAATGCATTTGGTGTAGGACAGCGGCCATTTGTGGGGCAAGGATTTATTTCTACTGCAATGGCTTCGGCTTTGCGGAGAGAACCAATCAAGATCTTTGGTGAAGCCGGTACTATACGTGATTATCTTTATGTTACTGATCTGGCGTCGGGACTTGTATGTGCCCTGGAAAAGGGGCATCTATCAAGCACCTACAATCTCGGCTCCGGTGTAGGAATCTCGAACTTGGATGTGATACATGCGATGTCGCCATTGGTGAAAAATTTAGGGTACGACATCCGAGTGGAACATCTTCCTAAACGCAGTTTCGATGTTAACACAAACATTCTGGATTGTACGCGACTACAGACCGATACAAGTTGGAGACCACGGATTTCCTTTTTAGAAGGTTTAACCTGCACTTTCGACTGGCTGAGGGTAAAACAAGATGAAGGTTAATTCTATCAATAAAACTGCACCTCATATTTCAGTTGTGTTGCCCGTTTACAATGGTGAAAAGTATTTAAATGAGGCTATTAATTCCATCCTTACGCAAACCTTTGCTGACTTTGAATTTATAATCATCGATGACGGTTCAACCGATAGTTCATTGGAGATTTTGAAGCGATACCAACAAGAGGATGTTCGCATCAAAGTTGTTGTCCAAGAGAACCAAAACTTAGCAACAACTCTCAATAACTTAATTGAACTTGCAACTGGTGAGTGGATTGCGCGCATGGATCAAGATGACATTGCCCTTCCACATAGGTTCGAAAGACAGTTAGATTTGCTTGAACGGACTGGAGCTGATATTTGTGGTACATGGGTAAAGTTTTTTGGTTCATGGGATCGCCGTACATGGAAGACGTATCAATCCGACGAAGCTATTAAAATACAGATGCTGTTCAATTCACCTTTTGCTCACCCAACTATAATGATGCGTACTGATTTAGCCAAGAAGTTGAAATATGATAAAGCCTGCGAGAAAGCAGAAGACTACGATCTTTGGGTCAGAGCTGCACAAGTTGGGTGGAACATGGTAAATGTCCCTGAAGTGTTGTTGCTGTACCGCAGGCACGCTTCTCAGATAACTACCAGTTCTTTCTGCAAACAGAGACATGTCAGCGAAGAAATCCAAAAAAGATACTGGGCACACATGACAAAAGCACTCAATTTAAGACCCGATGGTTCACGAGAAATCATAAATCTAATGGGTCTAAAGGTCAGATCCAATATGGATATCGTAGATGCCACCTTTACCACACTTCTTCAACAGAGTCACCCTGAGGCCAAAATAGCAGTTATGCACAACTTATCCCGCCTGTATCTTAAAGTGGCGGCTGAGTATCCTGATATAGTGAAAAGATGGGAAATGCTAAACAGCCATTCTAATCTTCACGCTGGTTTATGTACAAAATTGAAGCTCTATTTGATACGTTTACTGAAAATACCCCACCAAGGCAATTCTTATGATCTCATCAAAAAGCTTCATACCTACATTTTCAGATAACGCATTGTTGCTGAGTGTTTGCTTCATTGAAATTTGTGAGGCTAAGCTTAAGGTGGTAACTTGAAAAGCTTGTTTTCCATAAAAGTATTTAACGGTAAACTCATATTCACAGTTTTCCTCTTAGGATTATTATCTATTGCCTATACCCGCTGTTTTATAAGTCTTCTAGAGGTTGGGGAGACTGTCGGTTTTGGTTTCCAAGGCATCGTTCAATCAGACACTATTCTTTTTAAGAATATTTTTTCAAATTCGCAAATTTTAATTTATTTAGCAGCAAACGTGAAGAATGTCGTCTTGCCTGCCCTTTTATGGATGCTCTTCGATGGGAACTGGTATTTTGCGACTTTATTTAATATCAGTTTGCTATTGTTGACGGGCATATACCTTTACAAGATTTCTATACATCTTAATATTATTGTTAATGACAAGATCTTGTTTCTGATACTGCTTTTGCCAGAGACCTTTATATATACAATAGGGGTCCTTAAGGAAATCCCAACCCTTTTTGTTTTTAGTGCTTTAGCCTACCATTTCTTGAAAAAAAGTTGGTACATATTTACCTTCTACTTTCTTCTGCTGGTTTTACTGAGGTACCAATTTTCAATAGCTATCACTTTATTTATGGTAGGGAATTTTTCGTTCAAAGAGAAAAACATTCGTTTTTTAGTTCTGCTTTTTCTCATGTTATCGTCAATGTATCCATTTTTAATTGAAAATGTGCCAGGTTTGGGTAGCGATGATGCACTGCTGTTCAGGGAAATTGGTCCCGGACTCGGTGTAGGTAGTATTGTCGAGTCGATTCAATCTAAATGGTACGGAATATCTGCTTTGGCAACATTTGTGAGACTATTTCAAATGATAGTTCAGCCTTGGCCAGTCATTAACGTTTTTGATGGCTCTTACCTGAACATTATGGCTTTGTTGTATTCTATTTCGGCATGTATACTCTTTCCTGTTTGGTTTAGATATTTTAGATTTTTATTTCATGCCTTTCGTTACCCGCACTTGATTCAAAGTGACCAAAATGCTATCTTATGTTTATCATTTGCATTTATCATGATGGTAGGATTAAACAGCTTTGTTCACCACCGATATCTTTACCCAGGCTTCGGTTTAATCACATTGGTGGCATACTTTCCTCGTTGGCGGAATTTAAAGACACCACAAAAACTTGAACCCCAACAATGAAAGCGAAAAGTGCACAATGCGTGTAATAGTAATAAACGATCACGGCTATATTAACGGTGGCGCCGCTCAAGTGGCGATTACTAGCTTAAATGCTCTTGCAGAAGCCGGAGTGGACGTAACATTCATATATGGAGTTGGCCCGGTAGATCCTACCATTAATCTCGATTTGGTCAATGTGATTACTTTTGATCTATACGATTTGAGGGGCAATCCATCTAGAATAAACGCCGCTTTTAGCGGCATTTGGAATTCATGTGCAGCTGTCCGTTTCAAGCAGGTACTCACTGGTTTTGATCCAGAGAATACAATAATACATATTCACTCCTTTGTTAGTTCTCTTTCAGCGAGTGTTATTCGCGTTGCAATAGATCAGGGCTTTAAAATCGTTTATACTTGCCATGATTATTTCTCTGTCTGCCCGAATGGTGGTTTATATAATTTTAAGAAATCAAAACATTGCAAGCTAAAGCCTATGTCCTTTAGCTGTATTATATGTAATTGTGATTCTCGTTGTTACGTATATAAGATTTGGCGAATCGCCCGACAGGCTGTTCAAACTAAATTTGGTCATCTTCAGAATGGCGTTAAGTCTTTCATCACCGTATCAAATTACTCTGAGTCGCTCATTCGTGCGTTGTTACCTCTAACCACCAGGTATTTTCGCATCGGTAATCCAATCGATGCAGATAAAGTTTGCCCCACAGATGTAGGTGGATGTGACGCGTTTACGTTTATAGGTAGGCTGTCTCTAGAGAAAGGAGCTGTTCTTTTCGCTTTGGCAGCGCGTTTAGCAGGGGTGAAATCTGTCTTCGTTGGATGTGGCGACCAAGAAAAAAACATTCGACTCGTTAATGACACTGCTGAATTTCTAGGCTGGCAGGATCGTGTTGGCGTTAATAATGCGATTCAAACAAGCAGAGCCATTGTATTCCCTTCCTTATTGCACGAAGGTCAGCCTTTAGTTGTGATGGAGGCTGCGGCGCTCGGTGTACCCGTCATTGCATCGGATGAATGCGCGGCCAAGGATGCAATTATTGATGGCGAAACAGGAATGTTGTTTCGTGCTCGTGATACTCATGACTTAGTTGAAAAACTTAAGCTCTTAAATAACGACCCAGCACTAGCTAAAAAGTTAGGTCTCAGAGCTTATGAACTTTATTGGCAAACACCAAATACACTTCATTCTCACGTTAGAGAGGTTATGAATTGTTACTCTAAAGTGTTGAAGGATTGATTTCAACGCTTCCAGTACTATTTTTCTCAATGGTAGGTTTAATTATGGATGGACCACGACAAGTCAAAGTGATGAGAATTGTTACCTCATCAGAATGTGTACCATGGCATCTCGGTAACACGTTAAAACGAATTTTTAAAGATTTTGAAGTTAGTGTAGTTGGACATAATGTTTCTGATCACAGCGCTTTATTTCCAAACGTTAGATGGTTCGATCTTCATATTTCCAGGAAAGTGAGCTTTTTATCTGATCTTTATGCACTGATTAATTTAATCAGAATAATAACTCTTGTAAAACCCGATATAGTTCATTCAATCATGCCAAAAGCTGGGTTGTTGACGGCTATAGCCGGATTCATCTGCCGTGTTCCCATCCGCATTCATACTTTTACAGGACAGGTTTGGGCAACTCAGACAGGTTTTTTACGACAATTTTTATGGTCGTTAGACAAGTTGATTGCAACATTGAATACGGTTTGTTTATCGGATAGTCCTTCACAGTCAACATTTCTCTTCCAGCATAATATCACATATGCGGGTGTGCCTTTACCGGTTTTGCTAAAAGGATCTTTAAGTGGCTACGACAACGATAAGATCAACCTCAAAGTAATTGGCAGTCAAGCCGAACTGCTACGTGACAGTTTGGGAGTTGACAGGTCTGATTTTGTATTTGCCTATATCGCGCGGAAAACTCGAGATAAAGGGGCGATCGATATGATCCTAGCATTTTCTATGGTTACCAATTTATACCCAAAGGCCAAACTCGTCTATGTAGGTCCTGACGAAACAGGCGGTGAGATTGATGAAATGAGGAAAACAAATCCAAGAATCCTCAATAATGTACTCAGCGTCGGTAAAGTTAATAATCACGAATTGTATCTTGCTATTAGTCATGTGTTATGTTTGCCTAGCTACCGCGAAGGGTTTGGTACAATAGTGATAGATGCCGCAGCGCTAGGGATCCCTACCATCGGGTCAAATATTGTCGGCTTGGTTGATTCAATAGAAGATGGACAAACTGGCATTTTATTTCCTGCTGGCAACTTGGACCAATTGAAAGATGCGATGTTGTTTATGTTGCAGAATGTTGAAAAATGCAAACAAATGGGACAGCTCGCTAAACAAAGGGTGGAGGCACATTTTACTGCGGATATTCTTTATGCCGCACTAAAAAGGCTCTATCATCAACATATGTGTAAAAATGACCTTAAATAAAACCTATGGTCTCACTTTTAGCCTTATATCACACCCTTGGCGATCTACCCGAATCGCAGTGTCATCACAGATTCTGCTGAAGAGCCATTTTTTAAAGGTGTGGACATAATGGGTTTCCCTCAAATGCATTAAAAGGAGCCTTTATGATTATTGCCGTTACTGGTGGTACTGGGTTTATAGGAAAGCATTTAATAAGAAGGCATTTGGATTTTGGAGATCAGGTACGATATTTGACACGAGATCATGGATCACAAGAGCTTGAGGGTGCGAAACCATATATTGGAGATTTGAACTCTTCAATTGAGATCTTGCACGAGTTTCTTGATGGGGCTGATGTCTTATATCATTGCGCAGCTGAACTACGCAATGAATCTCAAATGTACAATACAAATGTACTTGGTACCGCAAACTTACTTGTTGCAGCCCGAGGCAAAAGATGCCGTTGGGTACAGCTTAGCAGTACTGGGGTATATGGTAAAGTACTTGATGGTAATATTTGTGAGAGCAGTGAGCTTAATCCTAACAATGCTTATGAAAAATCAAAAACTAAGTCTGACATGCTTGTACTCGATGCAATTAAACACGACAAGTTGTTCGGTGTTATATTAAGACCTTCAGTTGTTTACGGCAATGACATGCCGAATAGATCACTTTTCCAGCTCATCCAGATGATTCATAAAAACCTCTTTTTTTTCATCGGCAAAACTGGGGCAACTGCTAATTATATCCATGTAGAAAATGTTGTGGATGCCCTAGTACTTTGCGGGACATCTACAGCTGCACTAACTGGGAGCATTTACATTGTTTCTGATTACTGTAAGTTGGAAGAACTTGTCGAAACAATTGCAGCAGTACTTGATAAAAAAATACCCAAAGCCAGAGTTCCTGAATCTCTTATGCGAGCCGCTACTTCATTTCTTCAAATTATTATGCCCAATTTTCCTTTAAGTCCTGCAAGAATAGATGCACTTACCAATAAAGTAGTATATGCAACTAATTCTATAGAAAAAGAAATGGGCTTTAAGTGTCAAATATCTATAAAATGCGGAATAAGTGAACTTACTCGGTACTATTTAACTTCCATCCTGAAACCTAACGTGTCTGATTCATCAAAAAAATGATCGTATGGATATCCCCTCATTTCCGGTTGGTTGCCAGCGGTATGCCGTTCGGCATCACAGCGGAATTGGGGTCGGCATCGACCGGAATACGCAATTTGGAAAATGCCGGCCATTTCCATGGCCTTGGGTGGCGGGATTCAGTAGATTTAGAGCAGGTCATCTACGTATTAGTGATTTTTAGAGAGCCAGAGACGCTATTATTGAAAATGAACAAAGGTGAAAATGGTCAGGATATGACAAAAACACCAAGAATCTTAATGACCGGCGCAACCGGGTTCGTGGGAGCATTTCTTGCCAAGCGCCTTCTTCTTGAGAACTTGCGAGTCACGGCCGCGGTATTGGAGGGCGAGGAGACTGCCTTTTTGCCTAGCGGGGTTGCTACGGTGGTGGTGCCGCCTCTGTCGGAGTTGAGCGTATATAAGGCAGCTTTCCAGGGGATAGACACGGTTATTCATCTGGCTGCCCGCGTTCATATCATGCAAGACACTGCTGCAGACCCATTGGACGAATTTCGCAAAGTGAACCTTCATGGGACGGTACGCTTGGCGCGACAGGCTGCAGCCGCAGGGGTGAAGCGACTTGTTTTTATCAGCACCGTTAAGGTACATGGCGAAGAGACTGATCATCCCTACTGTGAACTCTCACCACTTGCCCCTTCTGATCCTTACGGTATCAGCAAATCAGAGGCGGAGGCCGCTCTACATCGGATCGCCGCAGAAACCGGACTTGAAGTCGTAATTGTGCGTCCTCCATTGGTGTACGGGGCGGGCGTCAAAGCCAACTTCCTGAAGCTTATGAGCATTATCGATCATGGTATACCTTTACCATTTGCGTCGATTTCCAACAAGCGGAGCTTGGTTTATGTAGAAAATTTGGTGGATGCGGTTGCCTTTAGTGCAACTGCTGCAAATGCAGCAGGCCAGACCTATTTGGTGAGCGATAATGACGACGTGTCTACTCCTGAGTTGATTCGCCGGCTGGCCGGCGCTCTGAGTAGGTCTTCCAGACTCTTGCCACTGTCACCTACCTTGATGCGCACAGCGGGAAAAATGTTTGGCAAGTCCCAATCAGTGGAACGATTGTTGGGATCGCTGCAGGTCGACAGCTCCAAAATCCGAAGAGAGCTTGGGTGGGTTCCTCCTTTCACTATGGAGCAGGGTCTTAAAAAAACAGCTCTCTGGTTTAAGGGACAGGGTTGTGGGGTGGTAAAATAGCTTAAATTACACGCCCAGAAACATTCATCAGTAGGTAAAAGGAGAGTATGAAGAGGTTTTTCGATTGGATACTTTCTATGACGCTGCTTGCTGTGTTCAGCGTCCCCATGCTGTTCGTGGCCTTATTCGTAAAGCTTACCTCCCCGGGGCCCGTGCTGTACTGGTCCGACAGGGTGGGAAGGTGCAACGTCATCTTCAGGATGCCCAAGTTCCGCACCATGCGCACTGGGACCCCCGCAGTCGCCACGCATCTGCTTACCAACCCCGACCAATTCCTGACCCCTATCGGCAAGTTTTTGAGAAAATCCAGCCTCGATGAGCTGCCGCAGCTGTTCAGCATCCTGCGCGGCGACATGAGTTTCGTCGGTCCTCGTCCCGCCCTTTATAACCAGGACGATCTGATTGAGTTGCGGACGGAAAAAGGTGTTCATGTTCTGCCCCCGGGCCTGACCGGGTGGGCGCAGGTAAATGGCCGCGACGAGCTCCCCATTCCCGTCAAGGTGGAGTTTGACGAGCACTACCTTAAGAACCGTTCGATGGCACTGGACCTCCGCATCATCTTCCTCACGGCGCTGAAAGTGCTTAAAAGCGATGGTGTCTCTCACTGAGACTACAGGAGCGGAAACCGGCTCACGCAAAGCCGCAAAGACGCAAAGAAAGGCACATCCCATTCATCCTATTCGTCCCTGTAGAGAATTTTAGGGATTCGGACGAGCGAAGGGGATAGACGCTTTTCGACAAAACAGGAACGGGTTCAAAGAAAAGTGAACCTACTTTTAGAAAAAGCTGCACGGGTTTACCCGAAACGGGTACAGCTTTCCGAAAAGTAGTACCGGTTTTCTCTAATGTTGACACAGATTAGAAAAAACCTGTCCTCTATTAGAAAAAAGCGTTCCGGTTTTGGGAATTCCAGTTACTGTTTTCAACAAACCTGATCCAGTTTCCTCTAATCCAGTCCCGTTTTAAACTAATTCAGTCCCAATTATTTCTAATCTGGTTCCGTTTTTATCTAATCCGGTCCAATTTTGTTGGAAACAGGGCCGGCTTTTTCTGTAACCGGTCCTGTTTTCGGAAAAACCGTACAGAGTTTTTCTAATGCATGACCGGCTTTTATGGAAACAGGTTCAAGTTGAGAAAAAGTCGGACCGGATTTTTCTAATCTGTTCCCGCTTTTAAAAATATGTCACCTGCTTTAGGAGTAACTGTATCGGTTTGCGAGGAAGATGATACAGGGGGGAGCGGGGGAGAAGGCGGGAGGCTGAAGCCGGAAGGAAAAGAAAGCGCGGCTGCATCGTAAGATGCAGCCGCGTCGTCGTTTCATCCTGTTAAAGAGGCGGACTTTTTACAGAACGAGGATGTTTACCACCTGGGACCATGGACTGACGCCGCCGTCCTGGTGGTACCTGGCCCTGAAGTAGAGCCTTTTTTCCGATTGTTGCCGTTTGTACTCTATGCGCGATTTGGCATAGATCCCTTGACTGCTCCAGGAAGATTCGTCAGAAGGGTTGTCAGACATCTGCAGCTCTGTTGACGCCCTGTTCTTAGCCTTGGTTATGATGACGGTGAAGGCACCCACAACCGGCCCCGAACCCGATTGCAAGTACCTCAACGCGAGGCCCGGCGTCTCCGCCAGCAGGTCCGTGGCAGAGGAGGAGGTGGGTTTAGCAATGTGCTTCTGTTTCAACTTGTAGCCGGTGTTGAGCAGGATGTTGGGGTCGTTGCGGTGCAGCGACAGCATGGTGATGTGCTGACCATTCATGATTACGGCAAGTTTGGTGTCTTCCCAGGCGGCCATTTTCTCCGCCTTCTTATCCCTGTCGCCGCTGGCGGAGGCATCGCGAAGTTGCACCAGTAGCGTCGCTTTTTCCCTGAGCTTCTCCGGGGGGCAGAAGTACTCGGGAAAATCCTTAAGGGCCGAGTGCTTCTCCATTTTGTCGGCTATGGTGTTTACTTCCGCGATGAAGTCGTTGATGCTGTAGCTGTTGAAGTTGAGTTCCAGCAGTTCCGGTAGTGTCATCCGAATTGCCTCCTTTAGGTGGAATTCCGTAGCGGGTCGAATCTTAGCATACGCTAACGATCTGTACAGCGACCACATCAACTTTTTTCTGAGGGCAGGCTGGGAAAACCTGAAAGCCCCCTCATCCAAAGCCGTAAAGCTTTCTCATGCAAAGCCGCAAAGGCGCAAAGAAAGGCGCTTCACGGCATCGCACACGGATTTAACGGAAAGATGCAAAGCCAAAACTATTAAGAGGGATGAAGGGGATGCAGGGGATGCAGGGGATAACTGCAAAACCGAAAAGCTAGAGAACCTTCTCACGCAAAGCCGCAAAGACGCCAAGAAAGGCGCTTCACGGCATCGCACACGGATTTAACGGAAAACGCGGATAACGTCAGATTAATCCAGAAAACATCCGGTTGATCTGCAGTTATCGTTTTGTCCACTTAATCCGCGTCATCCGCGTGCGACCGCTTTGGGACTTTGTGGCTTTGCGTCTTGAGCGAGCGCAGCGAACGGGCGTGAGTTAATGAGATTAGAGTTTGCTTTTTTGAGAGTAAGTGCTATAGTCTCCATCTGCTCGGGTTAATGTACCTGGGTTCAGCTTCTAGCTTGTCCAGACTTGATTTCATGAGGGGTGGGGGGGGCATGTTCCGTACAAGAAGGTTTCTGGTATTTTTCCTCGATGTTTCCCTGATTGTCGCCGCATTCACTCTCGCTTTCCTGCTTCGATTCGATTTACGAATTCCTGCCGAGCAGTCCAGTCCCCTGCTGCAAGGGCTTGTCATCGTTTTAGCTGTCAAATCGGTTATCTTCATCGCGTCCGGCATGTACCGCTGCATCTGGCGCTACGCCTCTTTGCGGGACGCGTATGAAATCTTCAAGGTTGTGACCCTGTCCTCCGTTGTCTCTGCTCTAGCACTTCTCCTCACCAAAGGCCCCTTCGCTCTCCCGCGCTCCATCTACTTTCTTGACTGGTTTCTGCTCTTCTCGCTGGTGGCCGGTAGCCGCCTGCTCTGGAGGGTTTACCGCGAGACCAAGTTCCTCCCTTCCATGCACAAGGGTAAGAAAACGCTTATCATCGGCGCCGGGGAGGCAGGCAACCTGCTGCTCAAAGAGATCCGCAAGGAGGCCGATTCCCCCTACAACGTAATAGGATTCGTGGACGACGACATTGAGAAGCGCGGCATGCGTCTTTCCGGCGTTCGGGTCCTTGGGGGCACCAACCGCCTCTGCGGCCTGGTCAGAAAACATGCCATAGAAGAGGTCATCTTCGCCATTCCCTCCGGGGACGGTGAACTGATGCGCCGGGTGATAGCCAACTGTAAGCGGAGCAAGGCGCGGTTCAAGACTCTTCCAGGGATCACCGCTATTGTCGACGGCAAGGTCTCGATGAGCCAGATCAAGGACGTTGAGATAGAGGATCTCCTGGGGCGCGACCCGGTGATGCTCGACCAGACTGCCATCCGCAACTACCTGACCGACAAGCGGGTCCTGGTGACCGGTGCGGCGGGAAGCATCGGTAGCGAGATCTGCCGCCAGGTGGCCCGTTTCAAGCCGGCGAAGCTGGTGCTTTTCGATCACGCGGAGACCCCTCTTTTCTACATCGAGAAGGAGCTGGCCGCCGCTTTCCCTGACCTCCGGATCATCCCCATGGTGGGGGACGTGAAAAACCAGGAGCGCGTGGAGGCTGTCTTCGACGAGTTCATTCCCGAGGTGGTCTTCCACGCCGCGGCCTACAAGCATGTCGCCATGATGGAGTACAACCCGGCCGAGGCCGTGCTGAACAACGTGCTCGGGTCAAGAATCGTGGCGGATGCGGCGCACAAGACCAAGGTGCACAATTTCGTCATGGTCTCGACAGACAAGGCGGTGAACCCGACCAACGTCATGGGCGCCACCAAGCGTAGCGCCGAGATCTACGTGCAGGCCCTGGCCGCGAAAAGCCAGACCAAGTTCACCACGGTCCGCTTCGGCAACGTCCTGGGGAGTAACGGCAGCGTGATTCCCCTTTTCAAGGAGCAGATCAGAAAGGGAGGGCCCGTCACCGTCACCCACAGCGACGTGGTGCGCTACTTCATGACCATTCCCGAGGCGTCGCAGCTGGTGATGCAGGCAGGGTGCATCGGGCGCGGCGGGGAGATCTTCGTGCTGGACATGGGCGAGCCGGTTCGGATACTTTCTCTGGCCGAGGAGCTGATCAGGCTTTCCGGGCTGATCCCGTACAAGGAGATGGACATCCAGTTCACGGGACTAAAGCCCGGCGAGAAGCTGTTCGAGGAGCTTTTGATCAACGGCGAGGGGATAAAGCCCACGAGTCACAAGAAGATCCGGGTGATGGCGCCGGTGGCAACCGACCTGAGAAGGGTGAGCCAGGATCTGGACGAGCTGTTTGGGCATGCCAGAAACCAGGATATCAAGGAGCTTTTGAAGTCGCTGCGGCGCATGGTGCCCGAGTTTGCGCCGCGCTACGAGTTCGATGTGGCGCCGCCGTTTGCCTTCCAGCGGGTCCGGCCGGACCTCTTCCCTCCGCAAAAGCTTACCCTGGTGAGGAACCTGCAGTTAGCCTCAAAAGAGGGCTCCGCGGCTTAAACAACGGCATTGCACGCGGATTTTGCGAAAAAAACGGATAACGGCAGATTAACCTGGAGACAAGCTGTTGAGATGTAAAATCTTTACGGGTGCTCAGTTTAATCTGTAGTGATCGTTTTTTTTCCGCGTCATCCGTGTGCGACGCCTTTGACCTGCTGTTCAAGCTTTTATCTTTTTATCGCCTTTGCGGCTTTTCGTATGAGATAGGAATTTATGAGATTTTTTCTGGTAGCACTCGTCGTTGGTATCACTAGCTTCGCTTCTTCCGCTTTTGCCCTTTCTTCCGCCAACATCCCTCTCGACAGCCCCATCTATCTATACCTGGAAAAACTCTCGGGCTATGGCCTCGTCTCTGGCGACGTGAAGGGAATCCGCCCTTTCTCGAAGGCTGAGGCGGTGCGGCTCCTGCGCGAGGCGGAAACGCGCCTTGCCTCCGGCGACCACCCTCCGCTTGCGGACGAGATGGCCCAGCGGCTGAGGGAGCTTCTACCCCGCGAGGCGGCCCTTTATGCCGACGAGGGAAAGGCAAAAACCCTGGATTTCGAGCCGGTCGCTGCCGCGCGCCTTCGCTACGTCCATTTGGATGGGAAGCCGCGCAGCTACTTCCGCGCGGTGCACGATGCGGGCAACGACGGCGTCTTCGGCATCGGCAGCGGCCTCAGGCCTGCGACGCCTTACCCCAATCCCGTTCAGCAGCGAGGCTTCGAGGGGACACCGCTTTTTGAGAACAACGACGGCGTGCTCTACCACTCCGGCTCCAACCTGGATCTGCGCGGGAGCGGCGAGGCTTACTGGGGGACGAAGGCGGCCTTGCTCGTTGAGCCGATGCTGCTTTGGTCGGAAAAGACCGATGAGGCGACGCTGCGCCTGAACCGGGGTTACCTGAAGTTCGGCGGCAAGGGGCTGGAGCTGGAGGCGGGGCGGGACGAGAACTGGCTGGGACCCGGCCACCGCGGCGCCATCACGCTTACCAACAACGCGCGCAACATGGACCTGGTGAAACTGTCGAGCCCGGAGCTTGTTTCCACCAAATACCTTTGGGACCTGAAGTACACCCTGATCTTTTCTCAGCTGGAAAAAACGGTGACTGACGGTCAGGAAAGAGAGCCCTGGTTTTTCGCCGGGAAGCTCTCGATGAAACCGACGCAGAATATAGAATTCGGCATCAACCTTGGACGGCAGGTCGGCGGTCCGGGGGTCAGTAACAGCCTCGGTGACAACGCGCGCGGTCTCATCGGCGGCTGGAACCATGACAATTCCAACACTTTGGCCGGCGTAGATCTTCGCTTCAGGCTCCCCTGGCTCAGAAACAGCGAACTGTACGGAGAGTTTTCCGGAGAGGATGCCGCCGCATTCTGGCCCATCGTCGAAAGCTACGTGGCCGGCTTCTTTATCCCATCGCTTACGGAGAGCGGACGGGACGACCTCCGCTTCGAATACTTCCGCGGCAACGAAATCCTCTACGCCAACGGGACTTTTCCGGAGGGGTACCTGTACCATGGGCTCCCCATCGGGCATTCCCAGGGTGGGGCGGCTGAGGAGTGGTTCTTGCGCTACAGCCACTGGTTCTCCGTACGTAACAACCTGGCTCTGGAGGGAATGCACAGCACGCGCGGGGATTATGGGCGGGTCACGGTCGACGCAACGGGCAAATTCGACGCCGCCGGAGTCATGCAGGCTGTCGAGCGCAGGAACGCACTGCGCGCCTTCTGGAGTTTCCCGGTCCAGGGGGAATGGAATGCCCTCCTGATGTACGGGCACGAGTGGATCGATAACCTTGAGCTGAGGCAGGGGGAGAGCCGCAGGAACCAGCTCTTAAGGGCTGAACTGACCTACCGATATTGAGATTGAGATTGAGATTGAGATCTGTTGTTGGAGGGCCGGCTTCACCGATGTGGCTCCGGCTTTTTTGCCAGTCGTCGCCTTTCTCACGAACAAGCATAATTGGTACTTTTGCTTTGCTTTATGCTGTCCGCTTATCTCGCTGATCCAGTATTTCCCTTCGATCTGATCCTTCTCTGCTTTATTAAATCTATTTTAGAATTAACCATTCTGTTTGCCATCACCGCATTTGTTTGTTACATATAAATAATATTGTCTAATTTATCCATTTAAAAGGAGAGGGCCGTTGCGAGCTACTGTTTTGATGTCACTGTTTATCTTGCTTCTGCTATCTAAAGTGGCTTTGGCAGACAGTTATCTTCCTTTGGACAGCCGCCTGTATGGGGACCTGAGGTTTCTTGAAGCAAGCGGAGAAATAACCACCGCGCAGTTGTCCACCCTCCCCATCTCGCGCAGGGAGGCGGCCCGGCTGACTTCGGAGGCAATCGACAACGTAGCAACAGACGATTCTTTTCGCGTGCAGGCAGCCCTTGCCCGGCTGAAAAAGGAATTCCGCAGGGAACTGGCGGGGGAAACAGCTCCAGAGTTCGCCATGGATACCGTGGATCTGCAGTACATGTACAGTGACGACAAAGGCTTCTTCTGGCAGAAAAACAGGGACGGCGTCGAGGTCAGGGGAGGGCACAACCTTTTCCTGAACGCGACCGGTCGTTTCGACAGCAAATACGTAGGCGCGGTGGTCAGGCCTGAGGCGGATCTGTACGAGGGCGATGCGGGGCTTCGGCTGAAAAAGGCCTACCTCCTTGCCAATCTCGGCCGCGAGGAATTCGTGGTGGGGAAAGAAAGCCAGTGGTGGGGGACCGGCATTAACGGTTCGCCGTTGTTATCGAACAACGCAGACCCGCTGACCATCTTCAAGATCTCCAACAGCGTTCCCTATTTCCCCTTCGGTATCGGCGTTCGCGGCAGCTTTTTCGTCACCAGGCTCGAGGAGGAGCGAACGGATGTAGACCGGCCGATACTGTATGGACTCCGACTGGACCTGAAGCCCTTTCCCTGGTTGGAACTGGGGCTGGCGAAGACGGCGCTTTTAGGGGGAGAAGGGCGCAATGCCGGTTTAAGCACCTTCGGCAACAGCTTGTTGGGGCGGGGAGAAAATGAAGAGGGGGAGGCCGGCGATCAAAGAGCCGGCCTCGATGCCAAGGTGGTAATACCGTGGCGGGTGCAGCCGATAACGCTTTCTGTCGAGATGACAGGCGAGGATCAACGCAACAACTTTCCGGAGAAGTGGTTCGGCGTCTACGGTATCTATCTTCCCCGGGTTCTGAGCCTGGAGAGGCTTGAAGTCAGCGCCGAATATGCGGACAACGTGAACGACACCTACAAAGGGTTCTGGTACACCCATCACATCTATACCCAGGGGTATACCTATCACGGCAGGATCATCGGCCACTACATCGGAGGCGACGCAAGGGACCTCTTCCTGCGGGCGCAATATCACTTTGACCCCCTGATTCTGTCACTCTCCTATGAAAATCTTCGCAAGGGGTATCCGGAGAGGTTTCGATGGGAAAGCTTTGAAGCCTCTGCTCTCACAGAACTCTCCAACCAGACCGACCTCACGATTTCCGCAGGCTATGCCAGGGAGGCGGAGAAGAATTTCATCATGCGGGTAGGGCTGAGGCATTACTTCATGTGAGGACAGCCGCAAAGACGCTAAGAAAAACCAAAGCTGCAAAAGCTTCTCACGCAAAGCCGCAAAGACGCTAAGAAAAACCTCATAAACGTTTTGGTTTTATCCCTTTAATCCCCTTCATCCCTGTTAAGGTTTTCGATTTCCCGCTGTTTGTTTGCTTTCCTTTGCGCCTTTGCGTCTTCGCGTGAGCCCGCTTTTCCCCCGGTTTTCCTTTCCTTGTCGGCAGATTCGCGCTATATTCACTGGCCTGAAAATCGAACCCTTGTCCAAAGGACGCGTGCCGCCATGTACTGCGAATTCTACGGCTTTCGGGAAAGCCCTTTTACCATCACCCCCAATCCCAGGTTCCTTTTCCTCAGCGACCACCATAGGGAGGCGCTCGCGCATCTCTTATACGCCGTGGAAAACCGGGTGGGGTTCGTGGAGCTGACCGGCGAAGTGGGGACCGGCAAGACCACTGTCCTGCGGACTTTCCTGAACCGGCTGGACGGCAGGGGGCACCGCACCGCGCTCATCTTCAATCCCTGCCTCTCTTCCCTGGAACTCCTGAAGAGCGTAAACCGCGAGTTCGGGCTTTCCTGCGACAGCGAGAGCAGGGTGGACCTTTTGCAGGTGCTGAACGAATTCCTCCTGGAGCAAAAGAGGGCGGGGCACAGCGTGGTGCTGGTCATGGATGAGGCTCAGAATCTCTCCCCGGAGGTGCTGGAGCAGATTCGCCTCATCTCCAACCTGGAAACGGAGACGGACAAACTGATCCAGATCGTCCTTTCCGGGCAGCCCGAGCTTCTCACCGTGCTGGCTCGCGAAGAACTGAGGCAGTTGAACCAGCGCATCACGGTGCGCTACCACCTGCTTCCGATGGATTTCGAGAACACCCGGCGCTACATCGATCACCGCATGGAACTTGCCGGATGCCACCGCGCGGCGGAGTTTTCCGTAGCCGCGATGAAGCGGATCTTCCGTTTCTCCGGCGGGGTCCCGAGGCTTGTGAACGTCGTCTGCGACCGGGCGCTTCTCATCGGCTTCACCCAGGAGAGCCGCATCATCTCCGGGAGCATGGCGGTGCAGGCCGTCTCTGAAGTGGCCGGGCGCGCTCCCTACGGGATAACGGCGAGGCTTTTAAGGCGCGTCTTGGGGCGCGTGCCGCGCTGGCTCAACTAAGATCAAAGAAACCGAGGGTTCTTTATGAGTTCTATATTGAAGGCGCTGGAGAAGGTTGAGGATGCGCAAAACCAGAAGCGGAACCCCGGTGCCGGCGGGCTGGGGAGAAAGCGCGAGCGCAGGCCGGCCTGGCTGATCCCCGCCTGGTCATTGGGCGGCGCGGCGGTTGCCACCTTGGTCACCTATTCCATCATGGGGGGATTCGGGAAGTCCGCTTCCCCTGCCTTGCCGGTTGTGGCGACAGCTCCGCAACCCCCGGCTCAACCGGTCGCCCCTGTTCCCAAGTCTGCCGTGTCCGCTGCACCTGCGGCGACTGCTCCTGCGGCCGCTCCTGCGGCGCCCGTAAAACCGGTAGCGGCGCCGGTGGCGGTGAAGCCTCAGCAAACAAGGCACGAGGTCAAGGCGCCGGTTCGAAAACAGCAAGTCGCGTCTGTCCCCAAACATGCCGCCAAACCGGCCGCAAAACCGCAACGGTCCGTCAAAGTCCCGGTGCCGCCGGTACCTGTTCGTCCCGCTGCCGTCCATGCGGCTCCCGCGCTTGCTGCGCCGGTTGCTGCCCAACAGCCGCGCGCCGTTTCTTCCGAGAAGACGCACCAGGAGATCCGGGTGACCGGCATTGCGTGGCAGAACGACAGCCAGTCCAGCTTCGCCATGGTGAACGGCCGCCCGGTGCGGCAGGGTGCGGTGGTCGACGGTTACAAGGTGGAGCAGATATTCGAGGACAGCGTCAGGTTTTCCGGCAGCAAAGGGCCCGTCACCATTCCGCTGGGAGCGTCGGAGCAGTAGGAGGAGACCGTAGTATGTCAGGAGGGAATTTGAACCGGGAACAATGGGAGGGGCTTTGCGAGCAATGCGGCCTTTGCTGTTTTGAAAAGATCGAGGATGAGGACGGCAGGATTTTGTTTACCTCGACCCCATGCCGCTACCTCGATATCGACACCAGGCGCTGCAAGATCTATGAGAAGCGTTTCAAGATTTTTCCGGAGTGCGTGGAGCTGACCCCAGAGCTGGTCAAGGAGTTGAAGTGGCTGCACAGAAGCTGCGGCTACAAGAAGGCGATGAAAAAAGGGATCATCTAGTAACCCCCTCACGCAAAGCCGCAAAGACGCAAAGGAAAGCTGAAAGCAATTTATTGTTTTTACTTTGCGTGCTTTGCGGCTTTGCGTGACACGCTTATAAACATAAAAGGAGTTGCATATTGGCAAGTGTTGAAAACAGGCAGGTAGCTGTAGCGAGGCTCTCGCAGGGCGATTTCCAGGCGCTGCCGCTCGACAGGAAGGGGAAGTACCTGAAGACGGCGCCGGCACGGGAGAAGATGGAGCTGATCATCGCGGATCCGAACGCGAAGAGGGTGGCCGCCACCCTGGAGCCCCAGGAGTTTTTCTGGCTGGTCAAGGAGGTGGGAGA
Source organism: Citrifermentans bremense R1 (assembly GCF_000426865.1). Lineage (GTDB taxonomy): Bacteria > Desulfobacterota > Desulfuromonadia > Geobacterales > Geobacteraceae > Geomonas > Geomonas bremensis. The sequence goes on along the minus strand of NZ_AUGE01000001.1, from coordinate 71,049 downwards.
GGCCGACGCGGTGGAACTGCTGCAATTGGCCTCCGCAGACCAGTGCGTTTTCATCCTGGACATGGAGTCGTGGGAAGGGTGGACCTTCTCCGAGGAGCAGGTGCATCACTGGCTGGAGAAGTTCATGGAAGGTGGCGAGCCGCGGGTTCACGAGCTCTTGCAGCACCTCGATTTCGACCTGCTGCAGCTTTTCCTGAGCCGTGAGATCGAGGTCGGCGGCGGGGTCGGCGACCAGTCCAACGACCAGGAACGCCTCGCCGAATACGATCACACCTTCGACGGCGTCTTCATGATCAACTTCAAGAACCCCAAGCACAGCCAATTGGTCGGTACATTCCTGTCCATGCTGATCAAGCTGGACAATTCCCTCTACACGGCACTCATGGAAGGGGCCAAGGGGGAGGTGGACCTGGAGTTGGAGGAGCAGTGCCAGAGGTTCCGCACCGGCAGGCTTCAGGACCTGGGCTTTCCCCCGCTGGACGAGGCTCTTTCGATCTACGCCCGGGTGAATCCGGAGCAGTTCCAACTGGAAGGGGGGAAGGAGTTGAGCCCGGCAGGGGAGGGGGGGGAACTGGTGCCTGTGAGCGCCGACGAGGGGACCTTCTTTTCCCGCGCGCTCGCCCTTGCCTCCACGCCGACGCTCTACCAGGAGCTGAACTACCTGGTCAACAGCGCGCTGGTCGCGGAAGGAAACGCGTTCCACGAGCCGGAAACGATGCTGGCCATACTGCACCGGGTGAGCGGCTATCTCAACATCGCGCTGGAGAGGCTGGCGCCGGCGGACGAGCAGCAGGCCGCCCGGATACTGGTGAGCGAGGAGTTGAAGCGGCTGTTCCGCCTGGGCTACAGCATCGTCCTGCAGTTGAAATTCCAGGCCCGGGAGGTCGAGACGACCGACTACGCCTCCGGAAAGCTCCTTTCGGGGCTTAAGGCCAAGCGCCCACGCTTTTACCGCGGGCTGGACCCGGACGGCGTGGACGGTTACCGCGAGTTCAGGGACCTTGCCGACGTCGAGCGCGTGGCCGGCCTTCTGGCCCAGCTAAAGCCGTAAACTGCGAGGGGGACTGGCTCCGAAAGGTGCCTGTCCCCCTTAGCCTCCCCTCCTCACTCCGCCCCTTCTTCGGGGCACAATCCAATTGCAAATCGATTCCCCATTGGTAATATATTTAACATTTGTTCATCGGCCGCGGTGCCATCTCTAACTACCATCGCAGGCATCGGGGGGTACGGATGAAGGTGCTAGTTGTCGACGATTCCCGCAACGACCGCAAGATTATCCGCTACAACTTCGAATGGCACGGCTGCGAAGTCCTGGAGGCCTCCAACGGGAAGCAGGGGCTGGAGCTGGCCGCGGCGGAGAAACCCGACCTGATCATTTCCGACTGCCTGATGCCGGTCATGGACGGCTTCCAATTCCTTCACGAAATCAAGAAATTTCAGGACACAAAAATCATCCCCTTCATCTTCTATTCCGCCGTCTACACCGGGAGCCGCGAGGCGGAATTGGCGGCTTCCCTGGGAGCCCGCGCCTTCCTGGCGAAACCGATGCGCCCCGAGGCGCTTTGGGATGAGGTGGGGAGGCTGATGGCGGCGGAGCCGGCCGGCGAGGTGGTGGAGCAAAAGCCGTGGCCTGAAGAGGAATTCCTCAAGAATTACAGCCAGCTGGTGGCAGGCAAGCTGGAAGAAAAGGTCCGCGAGCTGACCGAAACGAACGAAAGCCTTCTGCGGCTGAACAGCGAACTGGAGCGCAGGGTGGTGGAGCGGACCTCGCAACTGGAGGCCGCCAACCGCGAGCTCGACATGTTCAGCTATTCCATTTCCCACGACCTGCGCGCCCCTTTGCGGCACCTGGAGGGGTTCAGCCAGGCGCTGATCGACGAATACGCCACCAAGCTGAACCACACGGGCAAAGAGTACCTGGAGCGGCTCAGGAAGTCCGCCCGACGTCTGACGGACATGATAGACGCGCTGCTGGAACTGTCGCGGCACGCCAGGGGGAAGCTGGCCAAGGAGAGCGTGGATATAACCTCCATTGCCAAGGAGGTAGCGGCTCAACTGGCGCGGTCGCAGCCGGAGCGGAAGGTGTCGATCGAGGTGGCGGAGGGGATGATGGTGCGCGGGGACACGCGGTTGTTGAGGGTGGTGCTGGAGCAGTTGATCGGCAACGCCTGGAAGTTTAGCGAGCCGCGAGGGGACGAGGCGCTGGTAGAGGTCTTTCCCACCGAGCTTGAAGGGCGTCCCGCCTACGCGGTCAGGGACAACGGGGTCGGTTTCCAGATGGAGTATGCGGACAAGCTCTTCTCCCCCTTCCAGAGGCTGCACGCCCAGGACGAGTTCCCTGGCCGGGGGATCGGGCTTGCCATCGCCAGGAGGATAATCACCCGCCATGGAGGGAAGATCGAGGCGCAGGCCGAACTGGGGAAGGGCGCCACCTTCACCTTCAGCGTCTAGCTTTCCTTAAGCACCCGGCCCGTGAGTTCCCCACCCTTGGCCCCGGTCACCTGTACCGTTACCTCGCGGTTCACCAGCCCCTTCCCTTCTTCGATCAGCACGGTCAGGTAGTTTCTGGAGAGTCCCTTCTCCCCCTTTTGCACCAGGACCCGAAGCTCGCGACCCACAAACCCCGCCGCATAATCCGATTTCTTGCGCTCCGACAGTACCCTCAGCGCCTCGGCCCGCTCCTTGATCACCTTGGGATGCACCTGGGGCGCCATGGTCGCCGCCGGCGTGCCGGGGCGCTGCGAGAAGGGGAACACATGCAGGTATGCGAGCGGCAGCGAGTCGATGAAGCGGTAGGTCTCGTCGAACTCCCGGTCGCTTTCCCCGGGGAACCCGGCGATCACGTCGGAACCGATGCAGACCTCCGGCATCGCCGACGCGAGCGACTGCACCACCTCGCGGAAAAGGGCGGTGTTGTAGCCGCGGTTCATGCGGGAGAGGACGCTGTCCGAGCCGCTTTGCAGCGGCAGGTGCAGGTGCGGGCAGACCATGGGCGAGCGGGCCATGAAGTCGATCAGTTGCCTCGACACCTCGGTCGGCTCTACCGATCCGATCCTCAGGCGCCGCACCGCACCTTGTTCCTGGGCCTTTTGCATCAGGCCGAGGAGGTCGGTGGCGGGGGCCAAGTCGAGGCCGTAGGCGCCGAGATGTATCCCGGTCAGGACGATCTCCTGGAAACCCTGGGCGGCGAAGGCGGCCATGCCGTCTAACGCCTCCTGGACGGCCACGCTCCGGCTGGCCCCCCTGGCGTAGGGGACGATGCAGTAGGCGCAGCGCGCGTCGCAGCCGTTTTGCACCTGCAAAAAGGCGCGGGTGTGCTCGGCGAAGGTCTCCAGCGGCGCCGTCTCGCCGGTCTTCTCCAGCGAGATGTCGCTCACCACGGCCCGCGGCTGGTCGTTTATCCCTTCGAGGAAACCGACGATGTCCTTTTTCTCGCTGTTGCCGAGGATCAGGTTGACTCCGGCCAGCTTCAGCAGTTCCTCCGCGTTCATCTGGGCGTAGCAGCCGGTGACGACCACGCGCGCCTCCGGGTTCAGGCGGGTGGCGCGCCGGATCAGCCGGCGCGATTCCGCGTCGGTCTTCGCCGTCACGGTGCAGCTGTTGATGACGTAGATGTCGGCCTTATCCGGGAAGGGGACCATGCTGTAGCCGTTTTGCTCCAGCGCCTGGGTCATGGCGGCCGATTCGAACTGGTTGATCTTGCAACCGAGGGTGGTTATGGCGATGGTCTTACTCATGCGGGGGGAAGCCTTAAGATTAAGATTGAGATAAAGATAAAGATAAAGATAAAGATAAAGAGGCAAGGGTTTTATCCCTTTTATCCCCTTTATCCCTGTTTAAGTTGCTGTGGGTTTACTCGTCGTTCTTCGCGTCTTTGCGGCTTTGCGTGAGAAGCTTTAGTGTTGGTTTACCCGTCGTTCTTTGCGTCTTTACCCGAGTCTCTTCTTGAGCTGTTCGTGCTCGACGGCGAGCGCCGCGTATTTCCTTTCCAACTCGCGGATCTGGTCGAAGAGGCAGGATATCGCTTTCGCCTCCGGGTCGGGCATCTTGCCATGCTCCAGGTCCAGACGCTCCTGCGGCTTCTCGGTGGCCATGACCACGCGCCCGGGGATACCAACTACGGTGGAGTTGGGGGGAACTTCTTTCACCACCACCGAGTTCGAACCCACCTTGCTGTCCTTGCCGACGGTGAAGGGGCCGAGGATCTTGGCGCCGGAGCCGATCACCACGTTGTCCATAAGGGTCGGGTGCCGTTTGACCTTTTCCCAGCTCACCCCGCCCAGGGTGACGCCGTGGTACAGGGTGACGTTTTCGCCGATCTCGGCGGTCTCCCCGATCACCACCCCCATGCCGTGGTCGATGAAGAACCCTTGCCCAATGGTTGCGCCCGGATGTATCTCGACGCCGGTCATGAACCGGCCGATGTGAGAGGTAAAGCGCCCCAGGAACCAGAGCTCGTGCTTCCAAAACCAGTGCGAGATCCTGTGGAACCAGATAGCATGGAGCCCAGGGTAACAGAAGATCACCTCCAGCACGCTTCTTGCCGCCGGATCTCTGTCAAAAACTGCCTGTATGTCCGATTTCAGTCTGGAAAACATCGGTACCCCCCTGGGCTTCAGTACGGTAGAGAACAACTACAACGCCGTCCGCTTTTTGTCGTAACATACCACACTGTTTACGTCAATTATTAACTGCCGGGACCGTCTCACGCCCGCTCGCTGCGCTCACTCAAGCCGCAAAGACGCAAAGTAGAGGCAAACCCTCAGCGTTAATTTTTATCTTTCTTTGCGTCTTGGCGTCTTTGCGTGAGAAAGATTTTCACCCTGCATCCCCAGCAATTGCAGCGCCTCTGCCAGGGGGTCCCCCGCGCCTTCCACCCAGTTGATCGCGATGCCGTTACTTTGCATCTTCCTGAACCAGTTCTCCTGTTTCTTGGCGAAGTCGTGGATGGCGCTGTTCAACTTCTGGAACATGTCGTTTCTGGAAAGCTCCCCCTTCAGGTGGCGCGCGAGGTAACGGTACTCTAGCCCGTAGAATTCGAGCTGCTCCCAGGAGGTCCCCATGGCGTGCAGCCGCTCTACCTCCTCGACCATCCCTTGCTCCATCCGCTCTTTGAGCCTTTTGGTGATCCGCTCCCGCAACTGCGCGCGCTCCCACCGTATCCCTATGATGAGAGGTGCCAACTCGGGCCAGTCGTCGCCTGCCCCGCCCCGATATTCCGCGATTTCTATCGCCCGCACCAGGCGGGCGCGCTCGGTGAGGTCGGTGCTGTTGTGAAGCCTTGGGTTGGAGCGGGTAAGCCTAGAGGCGAGTTCATCCATGGAGAGGGGGGCGAGTTCTTCCCTGAGAGCCGGGTCCTGAGGCACTTCGGTGAGCCGGTAGCCGCGCAGCACGCAGTCTAAGTACATGCCGCTTCCCCCCACCAGCACCGGGAAGGCCCCCCTGCTGCAGATGTCGGTGAAGGCGGCGAGGAAAAGCCGCTGGAACTGGAAGAGGTTGAATTCGTGCCCCGCCGGTGCCACGTCGATGAGGTGGTAGGGTATCCCCTGGTACTCGTGCAGGTCTTTTCCCGTGCCGATGTCCATGCCGCAGTAGACCTGGCGCGAGTCGGCGGAGATGATCTCGCCCTCAAGCCGCTGGGCGAGCTGCACCCCGAGCCTCGTCTTGCCTGAGGCGGTCGCACCGAGAATTACCAGCAGGTTCGGGATGCGCTTGGGTGTCTCCGTCTTGCGCGTCAACGCCGGCCGCTCGCTTGCAGCAGGTTGACCCCCTTCAGAAGGTCGAGCGCCCGGGCCAGTTGGTTGTCCGCTTTCAGGAGGTCCTGCTCTTTCAACTCCTTGCCGCTCGGCTTTTGCTGCGGTTTCGCGGGGGGCGCCGGCTGCGGTTTCGCGGGGGGCGCCGGGCGCGGCGGCGCCGGGGCCTGGTCCATGTGCCCGTCCAGATCCTGCTCGCGGATCTCCAGTTCCTTCGCATCCTTTTGCTTGTCTTTGGCGGGGACGGGCTTGGCAAACTCGACCACGATGTCGGGGGTGATTCCCTTGGCCTGGATGGAGCGCCCGCTGGGGGTGTAGTAGCGGGCCGTGGTCAACTTCAGGCCGTCGCCGTTGTCGAGCGTCATCACGGACTGGACGCTTCCCTTGCCGAAGCTCTGGGTCCCCATGATGACGGCCCTCTTGTGGTCCTGCAGCGCTCCGGCGACGATCTCGGAGGCGCTGGCGCTGCCGCCGTTTATGAGCACCACGATCGGGTAGCGGGGCTCCTTGTCGCCGATGGTGGCGGTGAGGCTTCTTTCCATCGCTGCCTCGCGCCCCTTGGTGGTGACGATGACCCCTGAGGAAAGCCCCTCGCCGATGAAGCGGTTGGCGACGCTGTAGGCCTGGTCCACCAGCCCGCCCGGGTTGAACCGGAGGTCCAGCACGAGGCCGGAAAGCGGCTGGCCGTTGTCGGCGGCAAGCGTTTTCAGTGCCTTTGCGAAATCCTCGCCGGTGCGCTCCTGGAATTCGCCGATCCGGATATAGCCGTACCCAGGCTCAAGGAGCCTCCCTTTCAGGCTCTTGGTCTTGATGATGGCCCGCACCAGGCGGAAGGCGAGAGGGGACGGCTTACCCTCGCGCAGTATGCCGAGGGTTACCGAGGTTCCCGGGGTCCCGCGCATGCGGCTTACGCACTGGTTGATGTTGAGGTCGGCGGTAGGCTTGCCGTCGATGGTCCAGATGTGGTCGCCGGACTGGATCCCGGCCCGGAAGGCGGGGGTGTCCTCGATGGGGGCGTTCACCATAAGCTTCCCGTTGCGCATCTCCAGCTCGATCCCGAGGCCGCCGAAGGCGCCCGCCATGTGCACCTTCATCTCGGTGTAGTCGGTCGCGGGGAGATAGTTGCTGTGCGGGTCGAGCGTCGCCAGCATCCCGTTGATGGCGCCGGCCATGAGCTTTTTGTCGTCGACCTTGTCCACGTAGCTTTGCTTGACGATGCTGACCACCTCGCCGAACATCTCGAGGTATTCCGCGTCGCTTCTTTTGGCGCGCTCCTCACGGTCCATCAGCGGAAGCATCAAGACGAGCGAGAGGAGGAGAAAGATCACTGCGAATGCGGCGAAAACCTTTTTTGACATCGGTAGAGCCTTTATCTGTAAAATCGCGTGGATAGTAGGGCGGCCTGTTAATGTAATTTCTGCCGAGAAAGATGTCAACTGCTATTGGGGGGATGAAGGGGACCAAAGGCGGGAAGCAGTCCCCCCCCGAGGAGCGCCTGGCTGGGAAACCCGTTGACATTGCGGCTCCTTTTGATGCATAACCCAATCCAAACCCAAGCTCCGGAGGCAGTAATGGAGAAAATGATCAGGCACTTCAAGGCGCGGTTCATCACCGGGCTCTTCGTCGTGGTCCCGCTCGGCATCACCATATTCATTCTGAAGTTTCTCTTCAACTTCGCCGACGGCATCCTCGGCTCCTATCTCGACGCGCTTTTGTCGGCCTTTCTCGACAACCCGTACCACATCCCCGGCCTGGGGATGCTCACCGGCGCCATCGTCATCTACGTCTCCGGGGTGCTCGCCACCAACGTCATGGGAACCAGGATCATCAGGTGGTGGGACCAGCTTCTCTCCAGGATCCCCCTGGTCAAGTCCATCTACGGGTCGAGCAAGCAGCTGACGCAGGTGTTCAAGGAAGGAAAATCGTCCTACCGCCGGGCGGTTTTCGTGGAATGGCCGAGGCCAGGCGTGCGCGCGGTGGGGTTCGTCACCGCGGAGGTGGTGCGCGAGGGGGAGAAACTGGTGGTGGTCTATGTCCCGACCATGCCGAACCCGACCTCAGGCTTCGCCCTCTTTTTCAAGGAAGCGGAGGTGCACGACTGCGGCATGTCGGTCGAGGACGCGGTCAAGTTCGTGGTCTCGGGCGGGGCCGTGGTGCAGTAAGGGAGGCATTATGAAGATGGTGGTCCTGGATGGATATACGTTGAACCCGGGCGACAACCCCTGGGACGAGGTCGCCTCCTTCGGCGACCTCACGCTCTACGACCGCACCCCTGCCGAGATGGTGGTGGAGCGCTCCCTAGGAGCGCAGGTGCTCCTTACCAACAAGACGGTGCTCTCGGCGGCGACCTTGGCGGCGCTCCCGGAACTGAGGCTCGTCTGCGTGCTGGCGACCGGCTACAACGTGGTCGATCTGGAAAAGAGCGCGCAGCTGGGGATACCGGTGGTCAACGTCCCGGAGTACGGCAGCGATTCGGTGGCCCAGCACGCTATCGCCCTCCTCTTGGAGCTCACCAACCGGGTGGCCCAGTACCATCAGGCCGTGGCCCGGGGGGAGTGGTCCGCCTCTGCCGACTTCACCCTGGTGGGAGAGCCTTTGACGGAACTTTGCGGCAGGAGCATCGGCATCGTTGGGCTCGGGAGGATAGGGGCGCGGGTGGCGCGCATCGCGCAGGCGCTGGGGATGGAGGTTCTGGCCTACAACCCGAGGCGCCGGGTGGCCCCGGAAGGGATCTCTTTGCGCTGGCTTAGTCTGGATCAGCTTTTCAGCCAGGCCGACGTGGTGAGCCTGCACTGCCCGCTCAATAATGAAAACGAATGGATGGTGAACCAAAGGACCCTGTCGCTGATGAAGCCGCAGGCGCTCCTTATCAACACCTCCCGCGGCGGGCTCGTCGTCGAGCGCGACCTGGCCGAGGCTTTGAACAGCGGGAGCATCGCCGGCGCCGCGGTCGACGTGGCCGCGAGGGAGCCGATTCCCGCGGACAGCCCGCTTTTGTTGGCCAAGAACTGCATCGTCACCCCGCATATCGCCTGGGCGACACTTGCCGCCCGGCAAAGGCTCATGGCGGCCACCGCCGCGAACATCGCCTCCTTCCTGGCGGGGAAACCGCAAAACGTGGTGAACGGGGTGCAGTTGCAAGTTCCGATCACGGCGACGAACTGACCGTAGCCCCGCTCGTTTTCCCCTCCTTCAGTATCTTCCCACTGGTTATCGGAGTAGCCCTCCTGCACAACTGTGGCAACGGATGGTAAAGAGCCATGTTTAAGCCCTTGTATACACCCAAATCGCTGCGCGTCGTACGTGCCGGTTTTGATCATCTGACGCAAGCTGCCGATTTTGCGCTGGAAAGCTGTGGCCGCAGCGTGGGTCCACACCTTTTGTGGATAGCGCTGTGGAAAAGAGGTGGAGATCGGGCAAAACCGTTTTCAAATTACCAGCATCTGCGATTTGCCTAAAAAACGATCAGCCAAAATGTAACGGTGTTAGAACAGCTGCAGTAATAATTCCAGTTACTTAGCGTAAAGCGCTGCGTGGTGGGCGGAATTTCTGTCAAGCTTTTTTTTACGGCCAGGAGTGCGGTTCCGGTTTTGCCTGGGAAGGCGCCGGGGCTGCCCGGCGGCATGGCCCATTCTATGTCTTGACTTGCCTTAAACGCTGTGCTAATTGATAAAACCTTTTTATTACAGGAACTTGATTTCCTGGGTGTGGCGATGAGCCGCACAGGTTACAAGGAGGGTGTTCCATGTCGCAACAGATAGAGTTGACGGTCGGGGCGTTGCTGGACGACATTGCCGGGAAATTCCCCGATAACGAGGCGCTGATCTACGTGGAGCGGGGATTGCGCTACAGCTATCGCGAGTTCAACGAGCACTGCCGCCAGGTGGCGAAGGGCCTTTTGCGCATGGGGGTCAAGAAGGGTGACCACCTCGCCATCTGGGCCTACAACGTTCCGGAATGGGTCGTGCTGCAGTTCGCCACCGCGAAGATCGGCGCCGTGCTCGTCACCGTCAACACGAGCTACAAGTCCGCCGAGCTCGAGTACATAATGAAACAGTCCGATTCGAAATTCCTGTTCCTGGTGCAGGGGTTCAAGGACACCGACTATATCCGGACCCTGGCCGCCGTGGTGCCGGAGCTTGCCGAAAGCGAGCCGGGGAAACTCTCCAACGCGACGCTGCCGTTTTTGAAGCACGTTGTTTTTCTCGGAGAAGGGGCCCCCGCGGGGACCGTCAACTTCGAGAAGGTCGTGGAGCTTGGGCGCGAGGTCCCGGACGCGGAACTTCACGCGGTGGAAAAAACCCTCTCGGTGCACGACGTCATCAACATGCAGTACACCTCCGGCACCACCGGCTTCCCCAAAGGGGTCATGCTGACCCACCACAACCTGGTCAACAACGGCTTCAATATCGGCGAGTGCATGCGCTTCACCGAGAAGGACCGGCTCTGCATCCCGGTTCCCTTCTTCCACTGCTTCGGCTGCGTCCTGGCCGTCATGGCCTGCGTCACCCACGGCTCCACCATGGTGCCGGTGGAGATCTTCGATCCTTTGAAGGTGCTCCAGGCGGTGGAAAAGGAGCGCTGCACCGCGCTGCACGGCGTCCCGACCATGTTCATCGCCGAGCTTGAGCACCCCCGCTTCCCGGAGTTCGATCTCTCCACGCTTAGGACCGGGATCATGGCCGGCTCCAACTGCCCCATAGAGGTGATGCGCCGGGTGATCCGGGACATGCACGCCAGCGAGATCACCATCGCCTACGGCCAGACCGAGTCCTCCCCGGTCATCACCCAGACCCGCACCGACGACCCGATCGAGCTGAAGGTCTCCACGGTGGGAAGGGTGCTCCCCAACGTGGAGCTTAAGATCGTGGACATCGAAAGCGGCGCCGAGCTTCCGCCGGGGAAGCAGGGGGAGCTCTGCACCCGCGGCTACCTGGTGATGAAGGGGTACTACAAGATGCCCGAGGAGACCGCAAAGGCGATCGACGCCGACGGCTGGCTTCATACCGGAGACCTCGCGGTCATGGACGAAAACGGCTATTGCAAGATCACCGGCAGGATCAAGAACATGATCATCCGCGGCGGCGAGAACATCTATCCCCGCGAGATCGAGGAATTCCTCTACACCCACCCGAAGATCTCCGACGTGCAGGTCTACGGTGTGCCGGACCGCAAATACGGCGAGCAGGTGATGGCGGCCGTGGTCCTGAAGCAGGGAAGCGAGATGTCCGAGGCGGAGGTCAAGGAGTTCTGCCGCGGCAGGATCGCCAACTACAAGATCCCGAAGTACGTCCGCTTCGTCGACTCCTACCCCATGACCGCCAGCGGCAAGATCCAGAAGTTCAAGCTGCGGGAAATGGCGATACGCGAGCTGCAGCTTGAGGAAAACATCTGAAAAGACGACGCACCGGTTTTTAACCTGCCGTTATCATTGCTGTCTTCTTGACGGCAGGGGCTTTGTGAGTTATCTTTCCTTCTCCTTTTCATGAACTAGGGGACTGGCTCCGCAAGGTGCCTGTCCCCCTTGAGTCATGGAAGCGAGAAGGAGGAGCGATGCGGCTTACGCCAAAAAACGAGCTGGAATACCGCTACAGAAAACTGCAAAGCGAGATGGCCGGTGCGGGAATCGACGCGGTCATCATGGTCCAGAACGCGGACCTCTTTTATTTCACCGGGACCGCGCAGGCGGGGAACCTTTACCTTCCCGCCTCCGGGCGCCCCATCTACCTGGTGCGCAGGGACTACCTCCGGGCCCGCATGGAAAGTGCCTTGGCCGAGGTGCTCCCTTCGTCCTCCCTCAACGATCTCCCAGCTCTTGTTTGCGACCACGGCCATAGCGCGCCGAAAAGGCTCGGCCTCGAGCTCGACGTCCTCCCGGTCAACCTCTACCTCAAATACCGCGCCCTCTACCCCGACGCCGAACTGGTGGACGCCTCCCCCCTGATACGCCGGGTGCGCATGGTGAAGTCCCACTACGAAATCCACATCATGCAGGACGCCGGCAACCAGGCCGACAAGGTGTACAAGAAGGCGGCCGAGACGATCCGCGAGGGGATCTGCGAGGTGGAACTCGCCGCGGAACTGGAGCGCTTCTCGCGCCTGGAAGGTCACCAGGGGCACGTGCGCATGCGGGCCTTCAACGGCGAGGTCGGCGGGGCCCAGGTGCTCGCCGGGCCTGATGCCGCGGCACCCGCCGCCGGCAACACCCCGCTGGGCGGCATGGGGCTTACCCCCGCCTTCGGCCATGGGGCCAGCTACAACAGGATCCGGCGCGGGGAGCCGGTCGTGGTCGATTTCGCCAGTTGCTTCGACGGCTACCTGGTCGACCAGACCAGGATCTTCGCCATAGGCTCCGTCTCGGACCGGATGCGGCGCGGCTATCAAGACATGCTGCGCATAGAGGAACTGATGATGGAGATGGCCGAGGTGGGAACCAGTTGGGGGGGGATCTACCACGCCTGCCTCGATCTGGCCTGCGAGATGGGGTACGGGGACAACTTCATGGGGACCCCGGGAAGCCAGGTCCCCTTCATCGGCCACGGGCTCGGCATCGAGATCGACGAATACCCTTTCATCGCCCGGGGGTTTGAAAGTGAGACGCTCCAGGTGGGGATGGCGTTCGCCTTCGAACCGAAACTGGTGTTTCCCGGGGAAGGCGCGGTCGGCATCGAAAATTCGTTTTATCTCTCGGAACAGGGAGTTAAGAGATTGACCTTTTCCAGGCAGGAGCTGGTACTGCTCTGACTTGAATTAAAATGTATGCAAAATAGTAAAACGGAATTTTTTGTATTGAAATTGGCCGAGGGCTTTGGTATACATTTGAAAAATCTTTGTATACAGTATACCTTCCGAGCGCATCCGGCCGAGGCTCCTTTCGACCGGCACGTTGTCAGCGGGCGATTCGATCGTTTTAATTCATCCAGTGTGTACCTCAACCCCAACAGAAAAGGAGATCTGGCACATGACGCAATTAAAAGAGAAATTGTTTGAGAAGATCCAAGCCCACCGCCCCCGTATCACCCGCCTGACCAAAGAGTTCGGCTCGGTGGTCATCGACAAGGTGGACATCGGTCAGTGCATCGGCGGCGCCCGCGACATCCGTTCGCTCGTTACCGACATCTCCTACCTCGACCCGCAGGAAGGGATCCGTTTCCGCGGCAAGACCATCCCCGAGACCTTCGAAGCGCTGCCGAAAGCGGCCGGCTCCGAATACCCGACCGTCGAGTCTTTCTGGTACTTCCTTTTGACCGGCGAAGTTCCGACCCCGGCTCAGGTCTCTGCTGTCGAGGCTGAGTTCAAGACCCGCCAGGTCGTCCCCGAGTACGTTTACACCGCGGTCCGCGCGCTCCCGAAAGAGAGCCACCCGATGGTCATGCTCTCCGTCGGCATCATGGCCATGCAGAAGGACTCCAAGTTCGCCGCATTCTACAGCGGCGGCAAGTTCAACAAGATGGACGCCTGGGAGTACGTTTACGAGGACGCAAGCGACATCGTTGCCCGTATCCCGGTACTCGCCGCATTCATCTACAACCTCAAATACCGCGGCGACAAGCAGATCGGCATCGATCCGAAGCTCGACATGGGCGCAAACTTCGCCCACATGATCGGCCAGAGCGAGCAGTACAAGGACGTGGCAAGGATGTACTTCATCCTGCACTCCGACCATGAGTCCGGCAACGTCTCGGCTCACACCACCCACCTGGTGCACTCCGCTCTCTCCGACCCCTACTACGCATACTCCGCAGGCTTGAACGGCCTGGCGGGCCCGCTGCACGGCCTTGCCAACCAGGAAGTGCTCGGCTGGATCATGGAGTTCCAGAAGAAGCTCAACGGCGCAGAGCCGACCAAAGAGAACGTCACCAAGGCTCTGTGGGATACCCTCAACGCCGGCCAGGTCGTTCCGGGCTACGGCCACGCCGTTCTCAGGAAAACCGACCCGCGTTACACCGCGCAGCGCGAGTTCTGCCTCAAGACCCCGGGCCTCAAGGACGATTCGCTGTTCAAGCTGGTCGCCATGATCTTCGAGACCGCGCCGGGCGTCCTCACCGAGCACGGCAAGACCAAGAACCCCTGGCCGAACGTCGACGCGCAGTCCGGCGTCATCCAGTGGTACTACGGCCTCAAGGAGTGGGACTTCTACACCGTTCTCTTCGGCGTAGGGCGCGCCCTGGGCTGCATGGCGAACATCACCTGGGACCGCGGCCTCGGCTACGCCATCGAGCGTCCGAAGTCCGTCACCACCGACATGCTCGAGAAGTGGGCTGCCGAGGGCGGCAGGAAGATGTAAGCAAGAAGCTGCATAAAACCAGAAAGGGGGCGCTCATGGCGCCCCCTTTTTTTTGCGGAAAGGCTCCTCCCCCTTCAGCGCCGCTCGGCGAGGACCTCGGCGGTGAAGACGTACAGGTCCGCCCCTTCTTTCCAGTCCTCTTTCTTAAGCCCCGCCTTCAGCGCGGTCTGGCCCAGGAAGGTCTCCCTGTCCCAGCCCTGTTCCACCGCCACCTGCGGCAGCAGCACACCCCGGGAGAAGTTTTTCTCCAGGTAAAGGCCGTGCCTCCCCACTACGACCTCCTCGGGCGTCTCGATCTTTTGCAGCGGCGAAATGACCGATATCTCCAGCTCGAAGTCGGCCAGGTCTTCCTCCTTCATGGGGTAGAAGCGGGGGTCCCTGGTGGCTGCGGAGGCCGCCATCTCCTGTACCAGCAGGTAAAGCGGCTTCTCCGAGCTGAAATTGCCGATGCACCCCCGGAGGGCGCCCTGCCTTTTGATGGTGACGAAGCACCCTTTGGTCGCCTGCAGATGCGCCTCGGTGACCTGCCGCACGTTTACTTTGCCGGTCTCAACGGCGGCAGTGACCGCTTCCCTGGCCAGGTGCAAAAGGAGTTTCTTGTCTGCGGAGTTGAGCGTTTCGTTCACGAGCCCCCCTTAACCGGCGCCGGCCGGCGGCGCCGGAAAATTAATTTGCCTAAAGTAATATATTTAACCGCCGTTTACAAGCATTAACGTTGCCTCCCTTATGCTCTGCCGAGGGGGGGCAGGGCGCAGGGGTTTCGCCTGCGGGTACCGAGGGAGCGGATGTCCTCGCTGCGCGGTTTTCCGCCGTCGACGTTGCCGGTTCCTTTTCCGGCAGCTTCCCCCTTCGTCAGGCCGTGTCAGTCCGGCTCCGGGAGGGGGTGCGGGCGGGGGCAAAACGCCGGCAGTTCGCATGCTTTCGCCCCCCTCGAAAGGAGTAGCGCCCTTTAATAATTTTTTGCGTTTCTTTCTTTTAAAAAGTATTGACTTTTGCGGGAATGCTAGTATATTCGCCCTTTGTTGTGACAAAAAAACCAGTGCGCTTTGCGCAGTAATGGTAAATCTAAAAAGAAAAGAGGTGATATCGTCAATGAAAAAACTGATCTCCTTGGCACTTTGCCTGGCTCTGGCTCTGTCCTTTGCTGCTGGCTGCAAGAAGAAGGAAGAGGCTCCGGCTCCGGCTGCTGAGCAGGCTGCACCGGCTGCACCGGCTGCACCGGCACAGGCTCCGATGTCCTCCGCCACCGCTCCGGCAGCTCCGGCTGCTCCGGCCGCACCGGCTGAGCACAAGTAATTCGAAACAGGGTCTCCCTGTTTCAAGAAGCCCACAGAGTCATCTGTGGGCTTTTTTTGTATTTGCTCCCGCCTATTTGCCTTGACAAGCGGCAGGCAGGAATGCTAGTTAGAACGGTCGTCTACTACAATGAATCCGGAGGAAGCAATGGAAAGGACATTTGCCATCATAAAGCCTGATGCAGTCGAGAGGAACGTCACCGGGAAGGTCCTGGCGATGATAGAAGAGGGTGGTTTCAAGATCGTCGGCATGAAGAAGATCCGTCTCTCCAAGTGCCAGGCGGAAGGGTTTTACTACGTGCACAAAGAGCGCCCCTTCTTCGGCGACCTCTGCGCGTTCATGTCCCGCGGCCCGGTAATCGCGCTGGTGCTCGAGAAAGAGAACGCCATCGCCGACTGGCGCGGCCTGATGGGCGCCACCAACCCGGCTAACGCCGAGGCAGGCACCATCCGCAAGGCTTTGGGCGTCAGCATCGAGGAAAACACGGTGCACGGCTCCGACTCCCCGGAATCCGCTTGCTACGAGATTCCCTACTTCTTCAACCAGCTCGAACTGGTGTAATTCGCAACTGGTCTAGGCAGATCGAAAGCCCTTCGCTAGAAGGGCTTTTTTATATCCGAAAAAGGCGATGCAGAAAACAGACATAAAGAATTTGACCCTGCAGGGTCTCGAGTCGTACATCTCAGGGCTGGGCAAGGAGCGCTTCCGCGCCAAGCAGATCTTCAAGTGGCTCTACCAGATGGACGCCGGAAGTTTCGAGGAGATGACCAACGTCTCCAAGGAGTTCCGGTCCATGCTGGGCGAGATCGCCCAGATCAGCAACCTGACGCCCGAGGTGGTCGAGGCGTCGGAGGACGGGACCAGGAAGTACCTCTTCCGCCTGTCCGACGGCAGCGCGGTGGAGAGCGTCCTCATCCCCGACGAGGGGCGCAACACGCTTTGCATCTCGAGCCAGGTCGGCTGCGCCATGGGTTGCGCCTTCTGCCTCACCGGCAGCTTCGGGCTCTCCCGCAACCTCACCACGGCCGAGATCGTGAACCAGGTCTGCGCGGTGAAGCGCGACCAGCCGGTGAATAACATCGTCTTCATGGGGATGGGGGAGCCGCTGGCGAACCTCAAAGGGGTGATCCCGGCGGTGCAGATCCTGACCGACCCGGACGGCTTCCAGTTCTCCACCAGGAAGGTCACCGTCTCCACCTCCGGGCTCGTCCCCGAGATGGCGGAACTCGGGCGCGGCTGCACGGTGAACCTCGCCGTCTCGCTGAACGCCACCACCGACGAGGTGAGGAGCCGGATCATGCCGGTGAACCGCACTTATCCTCTGGCCCAGTTGCTCGCCGCCTGCAAGGCGTTCCCGCTTCCCTCCCGGCGCTGGATCACCATGGAGTACGTGATGATCCGGGACCTGAACGACTCGCTCGAAGACGCGAAGAGACTGGTGCGGCTGATCAGCAACATCCCCTCCAAGGTGAACCTGATCCCTTTCAACGAGCACGAAGGGTGCGACTTCAAATGCCCCACCCAGGAGTCGATCGACCGCTTCCACAAGTATCTGTTGGACAAAAACGTCACCGTGATCACCCGTTCCAGCCGCGGCAGCGACATCTCCGCCGCCTGCGGCCAGCTCAAGGGACGGCTGGACCAGGAGGACGGCGAACGCCGCAACTGCGGCTGCGAAGGCTAGAGAGAACCTAAATGAAATCCCTGGAGGTAGAGATGGCAAACGAGGTAATCGGCGTTATCGGCGGCAGCGGGCTCTACGAGATGGAGGGGATGACCGGCGTCGCCCAGGTGACGGTCGACACCCCCTTCGGCAGGCCCAGCGACGAGTACGTGACCGGTACGCTGGACGGGGTCCGCATGGTATTCCTGCCGCGGCACGGCAAGGGTCACCGCTTCACCCCCAGCGAGGTGAACTACCGCGCCAACGTCTACGGCATGAAGAAGCTGGGCGTCACCCGCATCATCTCGGTGTCGGCCGTGGGTAGCCTCAGGGAGGAGATCGTTCCGGGGCACATCGTGATACCGGACCAGTTCATCGACCGCACCCGCGGCTTCAGAAAGGACACCTTCTTCGGAAACGGCGTGGTGGGGCACGTCCAGTTCGCCGACCCGGTCTGCGCGGATCTTTCCGACCTCTTGCACAAAGCCGCCGTCGAGGTCGGCGCGGTGGTGCACCGGGGAGGTTGCTACGTCTGCATGGAAGGGCCGGCCTTCTCCACCCGCGCCGAGAGCCAACTGTACCGCTCCTTCGGGGCCTCCATCATCGGCATGACCAACCTCACCGAGGCGAAGCTCGCGCGGGAGGCTGAGATCTGCTACGGCGTCATCGCGCTCTCCACCGACTACGACTGCTGGCACGACGCTCACGAGGACGTCTCGGTGGAGGCGATCATCGCCATCATCAAAAATAACGTCGCCACCGCCAAGAAGATCATCCGCCAAGCTGCGGCGAAGGTCGCGGCAGGGCGCGCCTGCGGCTGCGGCGAGGCCCTCAAATACGCCATCATCAGCGACACCTCCGTGATCCCGGTGGAGACCCGCGAGAACCTGGAGCTGATCATGGGGAAATACCTCTAGAAACCTGCAGCCTTTGCCGATAGATGCCACTGGGCATCGATTTGCCGTACCTCATCCCGCAACACTTCCAGGAGGTTTCATGAGCATACTTGTCGTTGGTTCCGTCGCCCTTGATTCGGTAGAGACCCCGTTCGGCGAAAGGGAGCGCGTACTCGGCGGTTCCGCCACCTACTTTTCCACCTCGGCCAGCTTTTTCACCGACGTGAACCTCGTGGCCGTGGTCGGGGAGGACTTCCCCGAGGAGCACACCAAGTTCCTCTCTTCCCGGAACATCGATCTCACCGGCCTCTCCAGGGTCCCGGGCAAGACCTTCCACTGGAAAGGGCGCTACGGCTACGACCTGAACGAGGCGCAGACTCTCGAGACGCACCTGAACGTCTTCGAGAGCTTCAAGCCGGTGATACCGGCATCCTACGCCGGCGCCGAATACCTGATCCTCGCCAACATAGACCCCGAACTGCAGATGGAGGTGCTGAACCAGGTGCCCAACCCCAAGGTGGTGGCTTTGGACACCATGAACTTCTGGATCTCCTCCAAGCCCGAGGCGCTCAAGAAGGTGATCAGCCGCGTCGACTTCCTCATCATCAACGAGGGGGAGGCGCGCCAGCTCTCCGGGGAGGCGAACCTGGTGCGGGCGGCGCGTGCGATCATAGCGATGGGGGTGAAGAACCTGATCGTGAAGCGCGGGGAGTACGGCGTGCTCATGTTCAACGGGCACTCGGTGTTCGCGGCCCCCGCCTTCCCGCTGGAGGAGGTCTTCGATCCCACCGGCGCGGGCGACACCTTCGCCGGCGGCTTCATGGGGTACCTGGCCAACACCGGCGACGTCTCGGAGCAGGGGGTGCGGCAGGCCATCATCTTCGGTTCCGTAATGGCCTCCTTCAACGTCGAGGCTTTCAGCCTGGACCGCCTGAAGACGCTCTCCTACCCCGAGATCGAGTCGCGCTACCGCAGCTTCAAGAAGATGACGCATTTCCAGGGGGTGGGGGAGCTCTGATCGGCCTCGCTTGCTGAACGCCTCCTCATTGACAACGACCTGCTAATCTGCTAATTTTCCCCGGTACCTACCGGCAGCCACCATGTGAGGCTTATGCTCCGTCCGATACCGATCATGCTGTCCTTCGTCCTGCTTTTCGCCGCGGGATGCGCCCTGAGCCAGGGGGACAAGAACCGGTCCATCTATCACTACCAGATGGGGCAGTCCTTTTACGCCGAGAACAACTACACCGGCGCCCTCTTGGAGCTGAGCGAGGCCGAGAAGCTCACCCCGAGGGACCCGGACCTTTTGAACCTTCTGGGTCTTACCTACTACCGCAAGGGGCGCTACGATCTTGCCGAGGCGAAGTACCTGAAGGCGATCGACCGCAAGGAGCGCTTCTCCGACGCCCGGAACAACCTGGGGGTCAACTACCTGGAGATGAAGCGCTGGGACGACGCCATCGAGCAGTTCAAGCTGGTGCAGGACGACATCTTCTACCAGGGGCAGGACGGCGTCGCCATAAACCTGGGTCTTGCCTATCTGGGCAAGGGGGAGTATCAGCAGGCCCTGACCGTGCTGCGCAACGAGGTCGCCAAAAACGGCAGCGACCCCCGCATCCGGCTCAACCTGGGCCGGGTCTATTTCGCCCTCCAAAAAAACGAACTGGCTGTCGAAGAGTACCAAAAGGCCCTGCAGCTGAACCGCTCCTATGCCTCCGCCTATTACCACCTGGGGCTGGCACAGATGAAGCTCAAAGACGCCGACGCGGCCAAGAGCGCCTTTCAGGATGTGGTCCGTTTGGCCCCGGATTCGGAAATCGGGCAGCTCTCCAGGGAGTACCTGGAACTGCTCAAGGTGAGGTAACGTGTCTGAGCCAGAGAACATGGGCGCTGAGATGCCCGTCGGCCAGTACCTGAAGGGCGTGCGCGAATCGCGCGGACTCAAGCTGGAAGAGGCCTCGCAGGTAACCAAGATCGGCAGGAACTATCTGGCGGCGATCGAGCAAGGGCAGTTCGAGAAACTCCCCAACGTCGCCTACATCAAGGGATTCCTCAGGCTTTACGCAGGTTTTCTCTCCCTTTCCGGCGACGAGGTGGTCGCAAGGTACGAGCGCGAGCTGGTCCCGGCAGCGAAGCCGCAGGCTGAGCCCTCCCAGCCGCACCCGGGGATGGAGAACGTGGAAAAGGCGAAGCTCGCCAACCACGGGCGCTGGCTGATACCGGCGCTGCTGCTGGTCCTCGTGGTGCTCGCCGCGCTCTTTTACCCCGACGGCGAACAACCTCCCCCCCCGCCGCGTCCGGCTCCCCCGGCGCCGGTCCCCGCACCGGTCATGGCCCCCATGACCGCCCCGGTGCAAAAGCAGGTCAGTTCGTCGCGCCGGGAGCCTCTGGCCGAGCCGGCGGCCGAGGGTCCGCAAAGCGCGGCTCCTGCCGGCAGGCAGCAAGGCGTGGTCCTGAAGCTGCGCTTCAACCGGGACAGCTGGCTCAGCATCACCATCGACGACAGCATCTCCCAGCGCTACGACCTGAAGGCCGGCGACCTCATCGAGTGGAAGGGACAGCGTTCCTTCTCCCTGGAACTGGGCGACGGCGGCGCCGTCGAAGGGGAATTCAACGGCAGGCCTTTGAAGGCGCTCGGGCAGGCCGGACAGCCGGCGCACGTCGATCTGAAAGCGGGACAATAGATCCATAAGTCCACCACTGCAACCCACTCCCAGCTCTCCGTCGATCATTAAAGCGGACAAATTCCAATGAAGACATTTTGCCGCAATGAAAACTGGTTCGATTCCAGCATCGGCACCCTCTCATCCCATGCCGGTAAATTACGTAAAAGATTCGCTCTTGGGGGAAAACCCCCGTTGACACCCGGGGGGGCGGTGCTAGAATCAAAGCTGCTTTTCTAATAAACGAATCGGAGCCTATCTTGCCAAAGCAGCCCAAGCGAATACTGGTGGTGGATGACGAGGAGAACGCGCGCATCGGTCTCTCCCGCTTGCTGGCCAAGGAAGGGTTCCTGGTTGACAGCGTGGCCAACGGTTTCGAAGCGCTTAACTACCTGCGCGAGCAGGAGGTTAACCTGATCGTGACCGACATCAACATGCCCGAGATGAACGGCATCACCTTCCTCAAGGAACTCAACCGGAGCTACCCTTCCAGCAACGTGATCATGATCACCGCTTACGGCGGTGTCGAGTCTTATATCGAAGCCATGAACCTCGGGGCTTTCGAATATATCAACAAGCCGGTGAAGATAGACGAGCTGAAGTCGATCCTGAAGAAGATCTTCAAGGAAACCAGCCACTGACTCTGGACACCGGTTCGAAAGGGGGCGGGATGAGAAGCTTCGACAAGATTCTGTTTGCCACCGATTTTTCCGAGAGCTCGGACCATGCTTTCGAGTATGCGCTCACCATGGCCAAGCAGTTCGACAGCCAGCTGACCATACTGCACGTCATCAACGAGCCGGTGGATCTGCGCGGCTTCTACGTGCCGCACATCTCCTTCGAGAACCTGGAAAAGGAGATCGAAGAAGGCGCCGAGAAGATGATGGGCAAGTTCTGCGCCAGCCGCCTTTCAGGCTTCACCAACTACCAGTGCGCCATCGTCACCGGCGTTCCCTGGGAGGAGATCCTGAAGCGGGCCGAGAGCGACCATTCCTCCTGCATCGTCATGGGCACCCAGGGGAGAAGCGGGATAGACCACCTTTTGTTCGGCAGCACCGCTGAACGCGTGGTGAGAAAGGCGCTTTGCCCGGTGGTAACCGTCCGGCTCGCCTGACTCCGGCGCCATAAGACTTCTGCGGGGCAGCGTTTGCTGCCCCTTTTTTTTGATGGACCGAAATCACTAAAGAACAGGAAAACCCGTCATGTCCCAACAGGATAAAGAGCCGCGCGGCCGCGTGCTGATAGTCGACGACGAGAAGGTCATCCTCGACCTTACCGCCATCATCCTCAAAAACCGCGGCTACCAGGTCTACACCGCCCTTTCGGCGCTGGAGGGGCTGGAGGCCATCGAGAAGGAACGCCCCGAACTCGTGCTGCTCGATTACATGATGCCGAACATGGACGGCCTCACGGCGCTCAAGGAGATCAGGCGCAGCTACTCCGATACCTACGTGATCATGTTCACCGGCAAGGGGAGCGAGGAGATCGCCGTCGAGCTGATGAAGGCGGGGGCCTCCGACTACATCCTGAAGCCGTTCAACAACCAGGACCTGGTCGAGAGGATCGAGAGCGTCCTGAAGCTTAGGGGCATCGAGCTGCAAAACCGCGCCCTTTTGAGCGAGCGGGAAAGGCTTCTGGCCGAGATCGCGGACTGGAACCGCGAGCTGGAGCGCAGGGTGCAGGAAAAGAGCGAGGCGCTGCGCCGGGCCCAGGCAGAGGTGGTGCAGTCCGAGAAGCTTGCTTCCCTTGGCTACCTCTCCGCGGGAATGGCGCACGAGATCAGGAACCCCTTGAACTCCATAGCGCTTTTCGTGCAGCTGATCAAAAGCGGGCTGGACGAGCACGAGCGCCTGGACTACGTGGAAAAGATCCTCAAGGAGGTCGACCGGATCGACAACATCCTGGCCAAGCTCCTCGACGCCTCCAAGCGGCCGAAGTTCGAGATCAGCGAGGTGAGGGTGGACCGGGTCCTGGAGCACACGCTCGACGCCTTCACCCCGCAGCTTAGGCAGAAAAGGATCCGGGCGGTCACCGACTTCAAGAGCATCCCCCCGGCCATCAAGGCCGACCCGATGGAGATAGAGCAGATCTTCACCAACCTCTTTTTGAACTCCATCTACGTGATGCCCGAGGAGGGGACCCTCGCGGTGGAGCTGGAAGGGGACGAGCAGTGGATCACGGTGAGGGTCTCCGATACCGGCCCCGGCATCCCGCCTGAAAACCTCCCCAACATCTTCGACCCCTTCTTCACCACCAACAGCCGCGGCACCGGGCTCGGGCTCTCGGTGGTCCTGCGCATAGTAAAGACCTACAAGGGGAAGATCGAGGTGGAGAAAAGCGACAGCTCCGGGACCACCTTTCTGGTCCGCCTGCCGCTTGCCCCCCCGAGGTAGCGGGGGAGGATTCTCCCTTCCCTTTTGCCACGCATTTTTGTATGATGGCGCATTCCAAAGCGCTTTGAGGTTGAAATGACAGCAGAAAACGGGAGAAAGATCCTCCTGGTGGACGACGACAAGTTCTTTCAAAAGGTGATGTCGGACGCCTTCGAGGGCGCCGGCTTCACGGTGGTCACCGCCGGCGACGGCCAGGCCGGGGTGGAGGCTTACGCCCAAGGCCGGTTCGACGCCGTCGTTTTGGACCTCGTCATGCCCAGGATGGGCGGGGTGAGCGCCTCCCTCGAGATCGCCAGGCTGTCGCAAGATCCGGATCCCGTCCTCATCCTCTTGACCTCCATGTTCCAGGGCGCCCCGCACGAGCACCCGATTCCGGAGATGGGCGCCAAGGTGCACATCCCTAAATCCACCCCACCTTTGGACATCGTCATCATCGTCGAGCAGCTCCTGGAAAGAAAGAGGCGCGGCTTTAGCGCCGCCTGACGGAAACCCCATGCCATTTCTGCTACGAAACCTCACACTCTCCCCCGGAGAGGAGGAGCGCCTATTGCTTGCTTTGGCCGCGGCGAAGCTGGGCGTGCCCGAGAGCGCCGTCACATCCCTGTCGCTGGTCAGAAAAGGGGTCGACGCCCGCAAGAAGGGGAAGATCAAGCTGGTCTACACGGTGCAGGTGACCGTTAAGGACGAGTCGCGGGTCAAGGAGGGGGGGGACGTCTCCCGGGTGGAGCCGGCCGCAAGGGAAGAGTTCCCGAAGCTCGCCTCGAAGGAGCGCATCGTCATCGTCGGCATGGGGCCGGCAGGCCTTTTCGCCGCGCTTAGGCTCGCGGAATACGGGCTTTGCGCCCTGGTCCTCGAGCGCGGACGGGAGGTGGAAAAAAGAGCCGCCGACGTTTCCCGCTTCTGGCGCGCGGGGGAGCTCCTCCCCGAGAGCAACGTGCAGTTCGGCGAGGGGGGGGCGGGGACCTTTTCGGACGGCAAGCTCACCACGCGGGTGAAGGACGAGAACTGCGGCTGGGTGCTGAGGCAGCTGGTCCATTTCGGAGCGCCGCCGGAGATCCTCTACGCTGCGAAGCCGCACATAGGGACGGACCGGCTGCGCGCCGTGGTGAAGGGGATCAGGCAGAGGCTGATTTCGTCCGGTTTCGAGATCCGCTTCGAGAGCAGGGTGAGCGGGATCGGGCTTTCCGGCAACCGGGTGAGCGCGGTGACGGTGAACGAGACCTCGGAGCATCCCTGCGACACGCTGCTGCTGGCGCCGGGCCACAGCGCGCGCGACACCTACGCCATGCTGCACCGGGCCGGGGTGAAGCTTGAGGCAAAGCCGTTCGCGGTGGGGCTTAGGGTAGAGCACCCGCAGGCCCTGATCGACGAGATCCAGTACGGCAGGAACCCGCATCCCCAACTCCCCCCGGCCGAGTACGCGCAGGCCTACAACAACGAGAAGACGGGGCGCTCCGCCTACTCCTTCTGCATGTGCCCGGGAGGGGTGGTGGTCGCCGCCGCCTCCGAGGCGGGCGGGGTGGTGGTGAACGGCATGAGCGGCTACCGCCGCAACGGCCCCGGCGCCAACAGCGCCTTGGTGGTCACCGTGGGGCCGGCGGATTTCCCCGGCGCCTCCCCGCTTTCCGGGATCGCGTTCCAGCGCGACCTGGAACGGCGCGCTTTTGCGGCCGGGGGAGGGGGGTACCTGGCGCCGGCGCAGAGCCTTATGTCCTTTCTGGGCGAGGGGAAGGGGAGGGTCGCTTCCAGCTACCGCCCCGGCGTAGTCGAATGCGAGCTGACGCCGCTTCTCCCCGCTGCCGTCGCCGCCACGCTCAAGGAGGGGATTCGCCACTTCGACCGGAAGATGCGCGGCTTCATGAGCGCCGAGGCTACGCTTACCGCGGTCGAGACCCGGACCTCGGCCCCCTTGCGCATCCCGCGGGCTCCCGACCTGCAGTCTGTCTCCCATCCGGGCCTCTACCCCACAGGCGAGGGAGCGGGTTACGCCGGCGGCATCATGAGCGCCGCCCTCGACGGGATCCGCGTGGCCGACGCCATCGCGGCGAGGCTTCGCGCCGAGAGCCAAAAGCCGTAGTAGCACCAGTTTCAAGCCTACAAGGAGCTTCATGTGCAAAAGAAATGCGTTGCCGAGATAAAGGACCGCGACCTCGTGGAAGCGGTCTTCCTGGTCAAGGAGAAGATCGTGGCCATGGCCAAGAACGGCAAGCCGTACCTCACCCTGAAGCTTATGGACAAAAGCGGCGAGGTCGACGCCAAGGTCTGGGACAACGCGGACCAGGTGGGGGCGCTCTTCGACCGCAACGACTTCCTGGCGGTGCGCGCCAAGGCGAGCGTCTACCTGGGAAAGATGCAGCTGATCGTCTCGGAGCTGAAGAAGGTTCCCGATGACTCGGTCGATCTGGCGGATTTTCTTCCCGAAACCGACCGGGACATCGAGGCGATGGTCGAGGAGCTGCACGCCCTGGTCGCCGGCGTGAAGGACCCGGACCTGGCGCGGCTTTTGTCCTCCTTCTTCCACGACCCCGAGCTTTTGGCCCAGTACCGCGTCGCCCCCGCGGCCAAGGGGATGCACCACGTCTATCTCGGGGGGCTTTTGGAGCACTCGCTCGCCGTGGCGAAGCTGGTGGACGCCATGGTCCCGCTCTACCCGGGGCTGAACCGGGACCTCCTCGTCGCCGGGGCGCTTTTGCACGACGTGGGGAAGGTGCGGGAGATGACCTACCTGCGCTGCTTCGACTACTCGGACGAGGGGAAGCTGATCGGCCACATCACCATCGGGGCAGAGATGCTGCACGAGCGGATCACGGCGCTGCCGGGGTTTCCGGCCGAGCTCGCCATGCTCTTGAAGCACATGATCCTGTCGCATCACGGCCAGTACGAGTACGGCTCCCCGAAGCGCCCGAAGACGCTGGAGGCGACCATCCTCAACTACCTGGACGATCTCGACTCCAAGATCAACGGCATCCGGACCCACATCCGCAAGGAACCCGACAACCCCTCGCGCTGGACCTCGTACCACCGCCTCTACGACCGCTACTTCTTCAAGGAGAACTCCCTGCCGGAGGAGGAGCTGGAACTCTCCCCGGCGGCAGGCCTGGAGCCGTCCGAGCTCATGCCGCAGACGGTGGAGGCGTCGGTGCCGGTACTGTCCCCCTCTAGCGCGCCGGAGCAGGGAGCGCCGCGCCGGGAGCGCCCGGAGGCCCCCCGCGGCGGCCAGGAGCGCAAGAGCTTCAGCAACAACCCTTTCGCCGCGCTGAAAAACGGCAAGGAATAAGCATCCGTTGAGTTTGAAGCGGGTTCGGGGCGCAGCCAAAAAGCCCCGGCCGCGCAAGGAGGAAATGCCATGTTATTTGAGACCATAGTGGTTGGCGCCCTCGGGGTCAACTGCTTCATACTGGGAGACAAGCAGAGCAACGAAGGGGTGGTGGTGGACCCGGGTGCGGACTTCGAGCTGATCGCCGACGCCATCGCGCGCTTCGGGATCAAGGTCAAGTACATCGTCAACACCCACGGCCACTTCGACCACGTCGGCTGCAACCGTAGCGTCCAAGAGAAGACCGGAGCGGAGCTTTTGATCCACCAGGGGGACCAAACGCTTCTGGAGCTGGCCGCGAAAAGCGCGCAGAAGTACGGGTTGAAGGCCGAGGCTTCTCCTGCCCCGACACGGTTTCTTGAGGACGGCATGAAGCTCGAATTCGGCAAGCGCACCATCGAGGTGCTGCACACGCCCGGGCACACCCAGGGGGGGTGCTGCCTCCTTCTCGCCCACGAGAAGCTGGTGATCACCGGCGACACCCTTTTCGCCGACTCGGTCGGGCGCACCGACCTCCCCGGCGGGTCGCACGAGC
This sequence comes from Citrifermentans bremense R1, assembly GCF_000426865.1. Classification (GTDB taxonomy): domain Bacteria; phylum Desulfobacterota; class Desulfuromonadia; order Geobacterales; family Geobacteraceae; genus Geomonas; species Geomonas bremensis. Next base: position 44,247 of record NZ_AUGE01000001.1, on the reverse strand, counting down.
AGCTGATGGCCTCGATCAAGGCGAAGCTGATGCCGCTTCCCGACGACACCACCGTCTGGCCCGGACACGGCCCCTCCAGCACCATCGGCCGCGAGAGGCGCAGCAATCCCTACATCAACGAATAGGAGGAGGCGATGCTGAAAGGGAAGGAGATCGTTCTCGGGGTAACCGGCGGGATTGCGGTGTACAAGGCCGTCGAACTTTTGCGCCTTTTGGTCAAGGCGGGTGCGACGGTACACGTGGTGATGACGCAGGCCGCGAAACAGTTCGTCACGCCGCTCACCTTCCAGACCCTTTCGGGTAACCCCGTGCACAGCGAGCTCTTCAACCTGATCTCGGAGCAGGAGATAGGGCACATATCGCTCGCGGAGAGGGCCGACCTCTTCATCGTCGCCCCCGCCACGGCAAACTGCATCGGGAAGCTCGCCTGCGGCATCGCCGACGACCTTTTGACCACTACCGTCATGGCCACCAAGGCGCCGGTCCTGATCGCCCCGGCCATGAACGTCAACATGTACCAGAACCCCATCTACCGCGAGAACGAAGAGCGCCTGAAAAGGCACGGCTACCTCTTCGTCGCGCCGGTCTGCGGCATGCTCGCCTGCGGCTACGAGGGGGAGGGGAAACTGCAGGCCCCCGAGGTGATCCTGGCCGAGGCGGTGGCGGCGCTCACCCCCAAAAGGCTCGCGGGGGAGCGGATACTGGTGACGGCTGGGCCCACCCTGGAAGAGATCGATCCGGTGCGCTTCGTCAGCAACCACTCCTCGGGGAAGATGGGGTATGCCATAGCGAGGCAGGCGCAGCTAAGGGGAGCGGAGGTCACCCTGGTGACCGGGCCCACGGCGCTCGCTGCGCCGCACGGGGTGAAGGTGATCCGGGTGCAGAGCGCCGCCGAGATGCGGGACGCCGTCATGGGGCTTTTGGAGCGGACCGACATCGTGATCAAGGCGGCGGCGGTGGCGGACTACCGCCCGAAGTCCCGCAGCGGCGAGAAGATGAAGAAGAGCGCGGCTCTCCTTTCCATTGAGCTGGAGAAAAACCCGGACATCCTGGCCGAGATAGGGGGGATGAAGGGGGAAAGGCTCCTGGTCGGATTCGCGGCCGAAACCCAGGAACTGGTGAAAAACGCCACCGCCAAGCTGAACGCGAAGAACCTGGACCTCGTCGTGGCGAACGACGTCTCCCAGGAGGGGGCCGGCTTCAACGTCGACACCAACATCGCGAAGCTCTTGTACCGGGACGGCCGGGTGGAGGCGCTCCCCATGATGGGGAAAGAGGAGCTGGCGGGGGAGATACTGGAGCGCGTGGAACTGCTGCGCGGGGAGAGAGCAGGGAAGGCGGAAAAGCCGGGGAGCCCGTCAGCCCGATAGGATCTCCAAGAGGAGCTCGGGGCGGCAGATCGCCTGCTTCAGCTTCGGCTTCAGCTCCTCCAGCTCGGCTATGGCCTGGGGCTTGGTGATCTTTCCGGTCCGGTACAAAAGGCGCAGGTTCTTCCTGACCGCTTCGGCTGCGGCGAGGGCGCGCTCGCCGGTCGGGTCGGCAAAGTAGTAGCGCGAATCCTCGTCGTTGTTGAGGAAGTCGAAGACCGCTTCCTGGGCGAGCTGCATGTACTCCTCCCGGTCATCCTCCTCCAGGGCGTAGCGGGAGGTTTCCGAAAGGGTCTGCAAGAGCCCTTGCCATTTCTCCAGGCGGCTCACCAGCAGGATCGAGTTGAAGATCCGCTTGTTGGTGCCGAAGGAGAAGATTGTGTCGGAAAGGACCTTGCGCAAAAGCGCGTCGTTGGAGCTGAAATGTTCCAGGGACACCTTCTTCGCCGTCTCCCAGATCTCCTTTTCCACGAAGTTTTCGAAGCGCATCTCCCAGTAGGCGTGCTTCAAGGTGAGGGAGGAGAAGCTCCTCATCACCTTGTAGGGGACGTAGTAGTTGTGGGCGATGCAGTCCGCGGCGAGATGGCTCAGGTAGCCGTAGGCGCAGGCCTTTTGTGCGTCGTCCCCCGCCTTGTCCAGCACGCGGTGGCCGATGCGCCAGCGGTGGCAGTGCTGCAGGTAGTGGGTGAACTTCTTGCCGAGCGTGATGTCGGCCGCGATGGTGCCGTAGAGAAAGTCGTAGGGATGGGCGCCGATGACGGCCGCGACGGCGGGCTTGAGCGCGTCCAGGTTGGCGAGGACGTTCATGCCGAGCTGGAGGTGGATGCCGGCGCCCCAGGCGTAGGCCTGCTCCGGCACCGCTATGACCAGGAAGAGGGTTGCTGCAGCTAGTATCAACATGTGGTCGAGCATAGTTAATGAGCCTGAAAAAGTAAAGGGGTTTGGGATGGTCGAGATGGACGAGCGGGAAACCGTGCTGGGCTCGCTGAAAGGGTACCTGGCGGAGCTTCTGGAGAGCGGCGTGGACGAGCTCCCCTTTGGGCAGCCGGTTGCCGGAGAGCGGGAGAAGCGTGCCGCGGTCCAGGCACCGACCGCGCCCGCAGGGGGAGTGCCGCAGGCGCCCGCCCCCCCTGCCGCGCCGGAGCCGGCGGCCCCGGTTCACGCGGAGGCGAGCTCCCGGCCTGCCGCGCCGGAAGATTCATTGCGACTGGACGGGGACCCTCGGGCCCGGCTTCTCTTCGTCATGCACGGATCGGGATTCGCCGGGGAGGCGGGGGAGCTTCTGGAGAAGATCGTCATTGCCATGGGATTCGGCAAGGAGCAGGTTTCCCTTTTAAGCTTTGCCAGCGGTGAGGCTTCCCGCGCCGCCGTCGCCGGCCGGATCGCAGCGCTCGCTCCCGAGGTGGTGGTGAGCATGGGCGAGGAGGCGGCCGCCCTGCTTTTCCAAAGCGAGGCCCCACTGCAGCGGCTGCGCGGCAGGTTCCACGATCTGTCCGGGATAGCGCTCATGCCGACCCACCATCCCGAGGCGATGCTGGAGAACCAGGGGCTCAAACGGGACGCCTGGAACGACATGCAGCAGGTGATGGGGCGCCTGGGGAAGGGGCGCTAGCGCGGAGCGGTGCAGGTCTTCAGTCTGCCGTTCTCGAAGAGCACGATCGGCTGCAGGTCGACGCAGATCTTGCCGTCCACCTCGACCCGGGTGGCGAGGACGCACCCCTCCAGTTTGCCGGAGGTATAGAAGCTGATGGTGCTGTACTCGTTGCAGGTAAGGCTCTCGTAGTAGAAGAAGTCCCTGGTGATGCAGCTCTTCAAGGTCCCCAGTTCGTAGAATTCAGCCTCAGCATACAGGTTGCATCTCACGCCGCTTAACAGGGTGATGTCTTTGAGCGGACAGGACTTCAACTCGCCGTTGGGATAATAGATCACGGTCCCGCCCGGATTGCAGATACTTTCGTCGACTCCGAGAGCTTTGCCGCTGTCCACTGTCAGAAGCAGACTTAATGCGAGCAGTATGAGCTTCATGATCCCTCCCCGCTGCACTGGTTGCTGGCTGCAAACACCCGCCAAGTATAGTGGCAAAATGAACCCTTTCAAATTTTTATACTCTCCAGTCCGTCTTGACACACAATTTGCGTTGGATATTCTTAATGTGCTTTCTGGCAGCTATATCCTCTAACAAAAGGAGATGGTTATGGCAAAGTTTCGGCGCATCGTATTTATCATCCTCTGTGCCTGCATGGCAGCCTCTGTCACCACCGGTTGCAGGACCACACCCAAGCATGACAGCGCGGGCGAGTTCGTCGACGACTCGATGATCACGACGCGCGTGAAAGCGGCCATCTTCGACGAGATGGCGCTGAAGACCTTCCAGATCAACGTCACCACCTTCCAGGGGGTGGTGCAGTTGAGCGGCTTCGTGGACTCCGCCGACAACGCCAAGCGCGCCGGCGAGATCGCCCGCGGCGTCAAAGGGGTAAAAGAGGTGAGAAACGACCTGATCGCCAAGTGACGCATTACTTTCGTCCCCACAAAAAAAACCCGCTGCGGCGGGTTTTTTCTTTTCCGGGAAAAGCCCCCTCCCTTTGGGGAGGGGGCTCAGCATCGTTAGTGGTGCGACTTGCTGTGGGTCTTGCTCTGCCCCGCCTGGCTGCCTGGTTGTTGCTGCTTGCTGCTCGATTTGGATGAACCCTCTTCGGACCCTTTCCCGCCGAACGCCTTCATGACGTCGGCCATGTTGCCGTATTCCCGGTCTTCCATTTTCTGGATTTCGTCGATGACGACTTTCTCGGCTTTCATATGCTGGGCGTGTTTTACCAGATCCTTTTTATCTGCCGGGAAGTCTATGCCTTTGAGATTTTTCGTCACGTTTGCCGGTGAGTGACCAGTACCACGCGTTGCCATAACTCCTCCTTTTAAAGCCACTTTTAACACCCTTGTTACAAGTTGATTATATTGAGTTGGTTTTTTTTAATCAACGCAAAAAGCCTCTGATAGCTCATTGCGACATTATGGCGAAAAGCGTCATGACTGCGGCCCCTGCCAGGAACCAGGCGGTGTAGTCCCCGATGTAACCGCTATGGAGCGATCTTAAGAGCGCTACCGGTCCTTCGAGTGCGCGCCGCAGGCCCCGCAGCGGCCTCACCGCGTCCGGAGGGATGAAAAAGAATCCCGCCACGGCGACAGCCGCCAGGGCAGCAGCCACTCCCATTGCCAAACCCGGTCGGTCGGGTTGCGGCAGCGCTGCCGCAGCGTAAGCCCCGCCCTTTAGCACCGTAGCGCGGTACCCTTTCCCATCCGCGAGCCTCGCAGCTCCTTCTGCAAGCGAACTCTGCAGCTGCGGCAAGGCTCCGGCCCCGACTGCGACCACAACCAATAGGACCAGGGGGAGGAGCATCATCCTCGGTGTCCCCCCTTTCTCCTCGAAAGCCTCAGGCTCTTCGTATTTACCCGAGGACGGGGCCGAACTGGAGAGGAAGTTGGCAGAGCCGACGCCGTAGAAGAGGCTTCCCCCTGCTCGCAGCACCACCCCGCCCGTTATGCCGGAACAGATCAGGAACAGGGGGGGGAGCCACCCGTAGCCGAGGCTCCCGGCGCTCTGCTCCAGCACTCCCTTCCCGGCCCAGGTCCCGAAGGGGGGGAGCCCGGCGAGCGCTACGCCGCAGAGGCAGAAGAGGGCGCCGGTCGCCTTCAGGGGGAGGCACTTGCCGCGCAGGGTTTCCTCGTCCACCGAATTGTAGTGGTAAAGGATGATCCCGGTGCAGACGAAGAGGGCCCCCTTGACCGCCCCGTGCCCGACCAGGTAGAGGAGGGTCCCGGCGAGGGCGGACGGGTCCATGAGGGCGATACCGGAGAGCATCATCCCGCTGTGGCTTACCGTGGAGAAGGCGAGCATCCGTTTCAGGTGCCGTTGCAGGAGTGCCATGACGGCTCCCAAAAGGGCCGTAGCCGCACCAGCCGACAGCAACAGGAGCCGCAAGGGGGCTGGGTCGAGCGCGTCGCTGAAGACGACCCAGTAGATGCGCGCCACCGCGTAGAGCCCCAGCTGCACCATGATGCCGGAGAAGAGGACGGAGGCGGGGGTAGGGGCGACGGCATGGGCGTCGGGAAGCCAGAAATGAAAGGGGACGATGGCCCCCTTCACCAGGAACCCCAGGCTTAACAGGACGAAGGCCGCAGCGACAGTTGCCCCTCCCGCTTTTCCCTCAAGGAACGCGCCGGCCCAGGCGAGGTTGAGCCCGCCGGTGATGCCGTAAAGGAGACCGATCCCGAAAAGGACCATCAAGCCGCCGATGCTGTTCATCACGGCGAAGTTGAGCGCTCCTTCCAAGGGGCCGCTGTCCTCGATCTTGTACCCGGTGAGCGCGTAGGCGGTGACCCCCATCAGCTCGAAGAAGACGAACATGTTGAAGAGGTCGCCGGTGAGGCAGAACCCCTGCATGGAGGCGAGGAAAAGGAGCATGAGCGTGTGATAGTAGGTGCCGACAGCCTTGAAACGGTGCCAGGAGTAGAGAAATCCCATGGCGGTGAGAAACGCCGCGAAAAGGGCGAGGAGGGCGGCGACCGGATCGACGACGAAGGCGATCCCTACGGGAAAGCCCTGCATCGGAGTCCAGGCGCCGAACCAGTAGACTACGGTGCCGGAGAAGGAGCGCTTCAAAAGGAGGAGGTCCAGGACCAGCACGGCCGCGACGGTGGCCAAAGAGAGGAGGTCGAGGATCCGGTGCCGGTTGGTGATGTGCTCCAGCGCCGCCAAAACCGCCGCCAAAAAAAGCGGAGCCAGAACGGGAAAGGGGGCGAGTTCCACGCTCATCCCCTCATGGGCGGGGTGCGCCTGGGGTCGAGCGTCCCGCTCTTCTTGAAGGCCTGCAGCGCGCAGGCGAGGATCAGGGCGGAGACGGCCGCTCCCACGACGATGTCGGTCATGGTCAGCGCCTGCACCACCGGATCGACCGGCCGCGAGCCGACCCGCACCTGGTCCAGTATGGGCGCGGTCCCCCCCTTGAGATACCCCAGGGAGAGGAGGAGCAGGTAGCCCGAAGACTGGGCCACGAAGAGGGAACTCACCAGGTGGATGCTGTTTTTCGTGGCGGAGACCCCGTAGAGCCCGACCAGGAGGAGCCAGAGCGCGACAAGGAACGGGAGCATGTTCATGAATGTTTCCCCTTTCGTATCAACAGTACCTGCCTCAGAAATGCCGAGATCACCAGGAGAAAGGCGGCGGTCACCTCGATCCCCACGGCGCAGTTCAAAAGCGGGAGGGTCCCTGCGGAGAAGGGTTCCCCCATGTTTCCCAGCGGCAGCACGTTTTGCAGGTAACGATGCCCCGTGAAGAGCGGGACCGTCCCGACGAGGAGGAACCCTGCCGCACCCGCGGCCTCGAACCGTGCCACGGTGTCGCCGGCCGCGACCTCAAGGAGGTCGCCGTACTCCCCGCTCAGATAGACGTAGTAGAAGGCGGTCGCCAGCAAAACGCCTCCCTGGAACCCGCCCCCCGGGGTGAGGTGCCCGTGCAGCACCACGTAGATCCCCAAAAGGAGCGTAAAAGGAAACATCAACAGGCCTAGCCCGAGGACGGCCGGCGCCGGTTCTATGCCGGCGCGGTCGCCGGCCTGGTCTTTCGGTTCCCGGAAGCGCTCCGATTCCTGCCGGCGCAAAAGAAGGAGGGCGCCTGCCACCGCTGCGAAGAGCATGAACTCCTCCCCCAGCGTATCGAAGCCGCGGTAGTCGAAGGTAACCGCCGCAACGCCCTGCTGGGCGTGCCGCATCCCCTGCATGCTTTCCAGCACCAGGGGGCCGTAGGCGCCGCAATAGGCGCCGAAATCCGGGAGCCCGGCGAAGGCTGCGCGAAGCGCCGCCGCGAAGGCCAGCGCCGAAACGAGGTAGAGCATGATGCGGAACCGTTCGCTCATTGCCTCCTCCCGGTGCGGGTCTTCGCCACCGTTATCAGCACCATGAGCGGAAAGGCGACGGCGCCGACCACCATCTCGGAGAGCGCCACGTCCGGCGCCTGGAGCAGGGTGAACAAAAGGCTCAGCAAAAGCCCGAAGAAGCCGACCACGATCGACTGCTCCAGCGGGTCCCGCACCGCCACCACCGCCCCTCCGGCTAACGCCACCATCACGAATGCCACCGTTAATAGCGGGTCCATGCGCTACTCCTTTTTAGGGGCCATCTTCCCCGTCCTTTTGCGCCTCCTCCTCCCGCTTTCCGTCCTCGGCCTCCTGCCGGGAGACCTGCCGCAGGTGGTAGGCGCGCGCCGCCGCGAAGGTGATGACCGGGTTCCCGATCAAGAGCACCAGGAGCACCAGCCCCGCCTTGACCGCGTTGGCTCCCGTTCCTTCCTCAAATGCTATGGCTGCCGTCACCAGCGCCCCCGCCAGGACGGCGGGGGGAGCCAGGTAGTGCAGCTTCACGTAGAACCCCTTCATCACCGCCAGGGCCAGGCAGCAGAAGGCGCAGATGAAAAGCGCCGGCAAAAGGAGCGCTACGGAAACGGGGCTTGCGGAGACGTCCGGGGTCACAGCCAGCGCTCCAGGAAGCGGATGTAGACGAGCCCGGAGGCAAAGGAGAGGGTCGCCAGCACCAGGGCGAGGTCGAAGTAGATGTCGCGGCCGTATCCCTCGGCCAGAAGGAGCAGCGTCAATACGGCCAGGATCTGCGCCATCTGCAGGGCGACGAAACGCTCCATGATCTCCCCCTTGCAGCAGAGCCAGCCGCAGGGGGCCATCAACAGGAGAAGGACCAATGCCGCAATCAGCCAGAGGTTCATGGGAGCTCCACGAAGAGCCGGTCGATTTTGGACAGCTCTTTCCCCACCAGTTGCCGGATCAGCACCCGCTTTTGCTCCCGGTCGACATAGACCAGGTAACTGTTCGGGGTGATGCAGACGCCGAAGGTCATCACGGCGCGGCGCGCCGACTCGTGGCGGTCATCGGGCCCGGGGAAAGGGTACTCGATGAGCTCCCCCTCCACGTTTTTCCCGGCCAGTTCCCGGCAAAGGGCTACCAGCAGCTGCCAGGTTTCGGTCAGCATGGCCACCGGCACGCGCCAAAGAAGCCAAAGCCAGCGCGGCTTGATGCGCAGGGGCTTTTTGAAGCGCTCCCGCAGCATGCTGACGAGAAAGAGGGTGACGGTCGCCGCGAAGGCGCCTGCCGCCAATTCGCTCCCGTCGGTTTTTCCCGCCATGAGAAGGTAGAGCCCCAGAAATAGGAGCCAGGCGCAGAGCGCGAACAAGATGCCGTCCTTAAAGAACATGCTTCCCCCTCAGGCCCGCTTTACCAGGTACTTGAGCGTCGGCCCCTGCACCAGGACCCGCCGCTCTCAGGGCGAGGTCTTAAGCCAGCACCTGAGCATCTCGGCGACGCTCCAGGCCTGGGCGATGCACCCCTTGGGGTGGTAGGGCTTTTCGGCGTCGAAGATCTCGCTGATGGAGCCTATGCACTGGTGGTTCATCTGGCGCGCCAGCCCGTCCAGGAAGCTGTGGGCGGTCTGGACCTGGTCGGGGTAGAGCTTAAGCCAGGAGTCTACGAAGGTGCCGATCAGCCAGGGCCAGACGGTCCCCTGGTGGTAAGCCGCGTCGCGGGCCCTCAGGTCGCCGTGGTAGGTCGGCTTGTAGTCGGGGTGGCCGGGGGCAAGCGTCCGGAGCCCGACCGGGGTGAGCAGCCTTGTTCTCACCGTCTCCAGCACCGCTGACCACTTGTCCCGCTCCAGCACCGAGTGGTCGAGCGAGATGGCGAAGAGCTGGTTGGGGCGGCAGGCGGCGTCGTCCCCCAGCTCGCCGTCCACCAGGTCGTAGAGGTAGCCGCCATCGGGGTACCAGAAGCGGCTGTTGAAGGAGCGGCAGGTCTGATCGGCAAAGGAGCCCAACTGGCGCGAGTAGGCCGGGTCGTTTTGCCCCGTCCACTGCTGCATCAGCCTGAGCGCGTTGTACCACAGGGCGTTCAGTTCCACCGCCTTCCCCCGGCGCGGGGTCACCACCCAGTCGCCGACCTTGGCGTCCATCCAGGTGAGCTGGTACCCCTCGGCCCCCTGCGTCAGGAGCCCGTCGCTTGGGTCCACCCTGATGCCGAAGCTGGTGCCGGAGAGGTGCTTGTCGATGATCTGCCGCAGCTGGGGCAGGATCAACTGCAGCGTCGCGTCGTCGCCGGTGTGCTGCAGATACCTGTTGACGGCGTGGAAGAACCAGAGGCTCGCGTCGGCGGTGTGGTAGAGCCCGTCGTTGTGCCCCTCCGGGAAGAGGTTCGGTATCAGCCCGTTTCTCACGTAGTGGGCGAAGGTCCTGAGGATCCATCCCGCCTCCATGTGGCGCCCGGTGGCGAGGGTGAGCCCCTCCAGCGAGATCATGGTGTCGCGCCCCCAGTCGGTGAACCAGTGGTAGCCGGCGATCACGGTGCAGACCTCGTCCCCCATGGCGTGGGCGCGCACGCTGTCCTTGTGCCTGCCGGCCGGGGTGATGATGAACTGGTCCGTGGCAAGGACGAGCTCTGCCGCGAGCCCCTGGCGGGCCCTGGGGTCCGCCGCGGCGAGGATAAGCCGGCGCCGCTCCCTTTCCATGGCGAGCGCCGCCTCGGGAGGGAGGGCGGCGAGCGTCTCCCAGGTTTCCGTGGAGGCGGTCAGCGCCGCCTCCTGATCCATCCCCAGGTCGACCGCGAAGTAGCCCGCCGTCCAGAGCGTTCCCAGGGCGTCGTAGCCCCGGGCGTTTTCCACGTCGTAGAAGATGTCGGTGCTCTGCTTTTCCTCCAGGGTAAAGTTGCCGCGTCCCCCGTTGATCACGAGCCTTAGCTGCGGCGCATGGCTCCCGGTGGAGATCTGGTAGCGGTTTTGCACCGCGGTGAACATGTACGGGTCGTCGGTCACCTGGTCCACCGAGGCGTCGTGAGGGCGGAACTGCAGATAGGGGTGCAGTTTGAGCCTCAGCTTCTGCTCGCCGGAGATAAGGCGGTAGATCAGGTGCAACGTGTTCTGCTTGTGCACCATGACGAGCTGCTTCTCGATCACGCTACCCATGACCTCGTAGCGCCAGACCGGGAGCCCGTCTTCCAGGCGGAACCCGGTCAGGTACTCGATCCCCTCGAAATCGAGCCCCCCCTCCCTCTGGTCGCCGCCGAAGCGGACCGTGCTCCCGTCGGGGAAGCGGATCGACTCGGTGAGCCGGTTCAGCATCACCATGCGCCCAAGCGGCGAGGGAAAGGCTGCGATGAGAAGCCCGTGGTAGCGCCGGGTGAGGGCGCCGCAGACGGTGCCGGAGGCGTAGCCTCCCAGGCCGTTGGTGAGAAGCCACTCCTGCTCCAGGAGCTGCCGCGTCTTGGTCTTCTCGTCATGCCGGTCGAAATGGAAGTCGCGTGTCACTGTGGTCATGGCTCTTCTCCCTGGCGGACCGGAATCAGCACCACCGCCGCGTTCCCCTGTATGCGCCAAAATTTCTCCGTGTCGAGCTTCGGCGTTCCCGAGCCGCCGAATTCCAGCTTCTCGCTGGTCCAGAGGATCTCCCAGTCGCATCCCTCCGGCGGCGCCAGCATAGGCTCCGGGATCGGCACCAGGTGCAGCTCGCGCCCCAGGTTGATCAGGAGCAGGCGCTGCTCCCCCTCCAGGAAATAGCGGAGCAAAAAGGCGCTCGCCCCCAGCACCGCCCCCTCGATATGGCAGGCGTAGCCGCGGCTGAAGACCCGGTCCTCGCGCCGCAGCCGGATCAGGTCGCGGTAGAGCGCGTAGGTCTTCGCGTGCCGCTCGCGCTCCTTTAAGTGGAGCCGCGACTGCTTGAAGGTCTCCACCTCGTACGGCTTGTCTATCGAGTCGATGATCTCGGGGGCGTCTATGTTGGTGAACTGCTTCAGGTACTCGATGCGGCCGGCGTGCACCGCCTGCGAGATCTCCGGGCTCAGGTCCGCGAAGTACATAAATGGAGAGCTTGCGGAAAACTCCTGCCCCTGGAAGATCATCGGGGTCTGCGGGGCGAGCATCAGGAACGCCGTCATGGTCCGGAGCGCCGCAGGGTTCGTGAGCCGGTCGATCCTCATCCCCCAGGCGGAGTTGCCGATCTGGTCGTGGTTTTGGATGTAGTTGACGAAGCAGGCAGGGCTCACGCCGATGGTTGGGGAGCCGCGCCTTTTCCCCTGCCAGAAGTAGAACTGCCCCTGGTACAGGTAGCCCCACTTGGCAGCCGAGGCCAGCTCCTGCGGCGAGCCGAAGTATTCCGAGTAGTAGGCGTCGTGGTAGCCGGTGAGCGCCACGTAGGCGCTGTGGTGGAAGTCGTCGTTCCAGACCGCGTCCATGCCGAAGCCGCCGGCTTCCTTATCGCGCAGGCAGCGCGCGTCCTGGTTCTCGCTCTCGGCCACTAGTAAGATGGCGCGCTTGCCGGCGGCTATCCGCGCCTTTTCGGTGATCTCCCCCAGGACGTGGATGGGGGAGTCGTCGTGAATGGCGTGGGTGGCGTCGAAGCGCAGGCCGTCCAGGTGGAACTCGTCGATCCAGTAGGCGGCGTTGCTGGCGAAGAACTCCCTTACCGGGCGGCTGCGCCTGCCGTCGAAGTTCATCGCCTTGCCCCATTCGCCGTCCTCTTCCGCGTAGTAGTACTGGGAGAACTGGGCCAGGTAGTTCCCTTCCGGGCCGAAGTGGTTGTAGACCACGTCCAGCAACACCCCGAGCCCCAGGCGGTGGGCCTTGTCCACGAAGCTGCGCATGTCGTCGGGCTCGCCGTAAAGCCTCGCGGGGGCGAAGTGGTTCACCCCGTCGTACCCCCAGCCGAACCTGCCGGGGAAATCCGCCACCGGCATCACCTCTACCAGGGTGATCCCCAACTCCTTCAGTTCCTGGAGCTGGTCCGCCGCCGCCCGCCAACTCCCTTCCTGGGTATAGGTCCCCAGGTGCATCTCGTAGATCACGTGCCCCTCGCGCACGACCCCGGGCCATTCGCCATCGCTCCACCTGTATTTGGAAGGGTCGACCACCCGCGAGGGGCCGTGCGGACCGTCGGGCTGGAAGCGCGAGGCGGGATCGGGGTGGAGGTTTCCTGCCTCGTCCAGCCGATAGCGGTACAACGACCCCGCCCGCGCCTCGCGGCTTAATCCGGCAAAAAAACCTTCCTCCTCCGATTCCAGCTCCACCGAACTCCCCTGGCCTGCCCCTCCCTCCAGCACCACCTCCACCTTCCTGTGCGCCGGGGCCCAAACTCGGAAGTGGACACCTTCCGGGACAATCTCCGCTCCCATGGGCAGCCGTCTTTGCAGCGCAGCCATCGCTACCTCCGGTCTTATTAAAATTAACAGGCTCTAAAAATAACATAGTTCGCAAATTTTAAAACCGCACCTGCCGGTTTCTTGTCGTTCATCCAAGACTTTCATGAACTTTGAAGCGGCTTCGAAGCGGAAGACCGCGAGAAGATAGGGTGGCGCTGCCAATATCTGCCAAGTTATTGGGTGATTTTGCATTAACAGCAGCAAAAAACGTTTGACATGAAAAGTCACACTGCTAGTATTGGCTTCTATTAATTTAAAGCGATTAACTTGGTGCTAATTAGATAAATGGCCTGCAGCATATCCCGTCAAGCCAAGGAGGGCCTTATGGCAGGGAGCGTTCTAATCACGGGGGGAGCCGGATTCATTGGATCTCACCTGGCAGATGAGCTTCTTCGTCACGGTTACCGCGTCCGCGTTCTGGACAGCCTCGTGCCGCAGGTGCATGGACCGGACGGGAGGCGACCCGGCTACCTGGATCCGGAGGTCGAGCTGATCAAGGGGGACGTGCGGGACGCGTCCGCGGTGCAGAGGGCGCTTGCCGGGACCGAGGCGGTCTTCCACCTGGCCTCCATGGTGGGCGTCGGCCAGAGCATGTACGAGATCGAGCAGTACACCTCCGTCAACAACTGCGGGACTGCGGTGCTCCTGGAGGCGATGGCCCACGCCAAGGGGCATCGCAAGCTGATCGTCGCCTCAAGCATGAGCATCTACGGCGAGGGGCGCTACCTGGACGCCGACGGGCTTTGCTACGACGACGTCCGGCGTCCCTTGGAGCAGTTGCAGCGGGGGCGCTGGGAGCCGTTCAACCGCAGGAGCGAGCCGCTGCGCCCGGTGGCAACCCCTGAGGACAAGTCGCCGTCGCTCGCCTCGGTCTACGCCCTATCCAAGTACGACCAGGAGCGGATGGCGCTCATCGTCGGGGAGTGTTACCGCATACCGGTGATCGCCCTGCGCTTTTTCAACGTCTACGGCACCAGGCAGGCGCTCTCCAACCCCTACACCGGGGTGCTCGCCATCTTCGCCTCCAGGCTCATGAACGGCAACCCGCCGCGCATCTACGAGGACGGGCTGCAGCAGCGGGACTTCGTCAGCGTGCACGACGTGGTTTCGGCCTGCCGGCTCGCGCTCCAGGTGGACCAGCAGCAGGCGCAGCTCTTCAACATCGGCAGCGGGGCCAATGTCAGCGTCCTCGAGCTGCTGCAGCGCTTCCGCCGGGTGCTCAACTGCGACGGGATCGAGCCGGAGATCACCGGCAACTACCGGGCCGGCGACATCAGGCACTGCTTCGCCGACATAAGCTCCGCCCGCTCCATCCTGGGATACGCCCCGAGGGTCTCCTTCGACGATGGGCTTGCCGAACTGGCCGGCTGGCTGGAAGGGGAGGTGGCGATCGACCGCGTCTCCGAGGCGCATGCCGAACTCACCCAGCGGGGGTTGACGCTATGAGAAGGGCGAGCAGCGAAGCGGTACCGGGAGACTTCGGCATAGTGGAGTGGTTCCGGCCGGGCGAGCGGGAACGGGTGGAACGGGTCCTTTGCGACATGAAGGCGATCGGCGCCAAGAGCCTGCGGACCGGGATCTCCTGGGCGGACTGGTACACGAGCGAGGGGAAGAGTTGGTACGACTGGCTCATCCCGCGGCTGGCGCGGGAGGTGGAGCTGCTCCCTTGCGTGCTTTACACCCCCCCCTCCATCGGGATCGAGGCGAAGAGCTCTTCCCCCCCGCGTCGTCCCAAGGATTACGCCGACTTCATCGACCTTTTCATCACCGCCTTCGGGGAGCATTTCGAGTACCTGGAGCTCTGGAACGAGCCTAACAACCTGAGCGAGTGGGACTGGACCCTGGACCCGCACTGGAGCTCCTTCGGGGAGATGATCGGCGGGGCGGCCTACTGGGCCAGAAAGCGCGGCAAGAAGACCGTCCTCGGGGGGATGAGCCCCATCGACGGCCACTGGCTCTGCCGGATGTTCGAGCTGGGGGTGATGGATTACATCGACGTGGTGGGGATCCACGGCTTCCCGGACATCTTCGATTACACCTGGAAGGGGTGGCAGCGCAACATCGCCATGGTGCGGGAGATCCTCGACGAGAGGGGGTGCGCCTGCGAGATCTGGGTCACCGAGGCGGGCTTCTCCACCTGGCAGCACGACGAGTTCAAGCAGGCCAAGGTCTTCCTCGATTTCCTAGCCGCCCCGGCGCAGCGTGTCTACTGGTACGGCGTGGACGATCTCGATCCGTCTCTTTGCGCGGTGGACCGCTACCATCTGGACGAGCGCGAGTACTATTTCGGCTTGAGGAAGGCGGACGCAACGCCCAAGCTCCTCTACCGCCTGCTCCAGGAGGGTACGCTTTCCTCCCTGAAGCGGGTGGTAGCCGCGGGGAGCGCCGCAAGGGCAGACAGTGGCGGGACCGATAAGGCGGTGCTCGTCACCGGTGGGGCCGGGTTCATCGGGACCAACCTGGTGCAGCACCTGGTGGCGCAGGGGGAGAGGGTGATCCTCTACGACAACCTCTCCCGCGCAGGGGTCGAGAAGAACCTCCTCTGGCTCATGGACAACTGCGGCGAAAGGCTGCAGGTGGTGATAGGGGACACCCGCAACTCTCTGCTTCTGGAGCAGGCGGTAAGTGAGGCGAAACAGGTCTTCCACTTCGCGGCCCAGGTAGCGGTCACCACCAGTATCGACAACCCCGCCAACGACTTCGCCATCAACGCCCAGGGGACCTTCTCGCTCCTGGAGGCGATCCGCAAGGCGAAGACCCCTCCCTCGCTTCTCTACACCTCCACCAACAAGGTGTACGGTGCCATCGAGGGGTGCGGCGTCCGGAAAAACGGGGTGCGCTACGAGCCGCTCGACCCGCAGCTCCGCTCCCACGGGCTGGGAGAGGGGACCCCGCTCGATTTCCTGAGCCCCTACGGCTGCTCCAAGGGATGCGCCGACCAATACGTCCTGGACTACGCCCGCAGCTTCGGCATCGACGCCGCGGTCTTCCGGATGAGCTGCATCTACGGCCCGCACCAGTACGGCAACGAGGACCAGGGGTGGGTGGCGCACTTCGCCATACAGACCATGAAGGGGGAGCCCATCACCCTCTACGGGGACGGCTGCCAGATCCGGGATCTCCTCTTCGTTGAGGACCTGGTGGACGCCATGTGCCGGGCGCGGGACATCATGCCGCGCATAGCGGGGCAGGCCTTCAACATCGGCGGCGGCCCCGCCCGCACCATAAGCCTCTTGGAACTTTTGGATCTTTTGGGCGATCTGCACGGCACCCTTCCCACCATACTGCGCGACGACTGGCGCACCGGGGACCAGAGGTACTACGTCTCCGACACCAGGAAGTTCTGCAAGGCGACCGGATGGACGCCGCGGCACTCGGTCGCCGAGGGGGTGCGCAGGCTGTACGACTGGCTCCTGGAAACGATGCACTCGCCGGCGCGCGGCGCCGGGAGCTTCGACAAGCAAAGGTACCCGGCGACGGGTGCGGAGGCGATCTGATGAGCGATGTGATGGAGGCTGCGGTGATCACCGGTCCGGGGCGGTCGCGGGTAGAACTGGTGGCGCGCCCTGCGGCCGGCAGGGGGGAAGTTGTTGTGCGGGTGGAGGGTTGCGGCGTCTGCGCCTCCAATCTCCCGCTTTGGCAGGGAAGGTCCTGGTTCGACTATCCCGCGCAGCCCGGCTTCCCCGGGCACGAGGGGTGGGGGAGGGTGCATCGGCTGCGCCATGAACGTCTTCAGGCGCAGCGCCATCGAGCCGGGGCAGACGGTTGCGGTGATCGGCGCCGGATTCTTGGGCGCCATCTTCATTTCGCTCGCCGCGGCCCGGGGCGCGAGGGTGATAGCGCTCTCCCGCCGGGGGTACGCGCTGGAATCAGCCAGGCGCTGCGGCGCATCGGAGACCGTGCCGCTGGACGATCGTCAAAAGGTCCTGGACCGGGTCCGGGAGCTTACCGCGGGCAAAGGGTGCGACCGGGTCATCGAGGCGACCGGGTACCAGTGGCCGCTCGACGTCGCCGGCGAACTGGTGCGCGAGCGTGGGAAGATCGTCATCGCCGGGTTCCACCAGGACGGCATGCGCCAGGTGAACGTCCAGCTCTGGAACTGGAAGGGGGTGGACGTGATCAACGCCCACGAGCGCGACCCCAAGGTGTACCTGGAGGGGATGCTGGCCGGCATCGAGGCCGTCGATGCCGGCCTTTTTGCCCTCGACGAGCTGATCACCCACACCTATGCGCTGGAGCAGCTGGGGGAAGCGTACCGGGCGCTGGACCAGCGGCCGGACGGCTTCCTGAAAGGGATCATCCGGATCGATCATTAAAAAGGGGAAGCAATGAAGAAAAAGCAACCACTCCCTAGAATAGGTTTCCTGGGGACCGGCTGGATCGGTCGCCATCGCCTGAAGGCGATACTGGAAAGTAGAGAAGCCGAAGTAGCATGCATCGCCGACGTCTGCCGGGAAAACGCCAGCGACGCGGCAAAGCTCGCCCCCGGCGCCTTGGTGGTCGACTCGCTGGACGCGCTTCTTGAGCTTGGGCTCGACGCGGTGGTGATAGCCACACCCAGCGCCGGGCACTGCTCCCAGGCGGTAAGGGCGCTGGAGGCGGGGCTCTCGGTATTTTGCCAGAAGCCTCTGGGCAGGAGTGCCTACGAGGCGCAGATGGTGGTGAACTCGGCCCGGGCGGCCAACCGCCTCTTGGGCGTCGACTTCTCCTACCGTTTCACCGATGCCGTCCAAAAGATGCACCAACTGGTCAGCTCCGGCGAACTCGGCGAAGTCTACGCCGCCGACCTCGTCTTCCATAACGCCTACGGCCCGGACAAGGCATGGTTTTACGACGCCGAACTTTCGGGCGGGGGGTGCCTTATGGATCTCGGGAGCCACCTGGTCGATCTCGCCCTCTGGTTTTTCGACTACCCCCAGGTTCGCAGCGTCTCCAGCTCCATCTTCTCGGGTGGCCAGAGGCTCAAAGGGGGATCCGGCAAGGTCGAGGACTACGCCGTCGTCTCGCTGGTGCTGGAAAACGGGCACGCGGTGCGGGTGGCCTGCTCCTGGAACGTTTCCGCGGGGCGGGACGCGGTGATCGAGTCGAGCTTCTACGGGACCCAGGGAGGGGTCGCTTTCCGGAACGTCCAAGGCTCCTTCTACGACTTCGTCGCCGAGCATTTCCGCGGCACCAGCGCAGAGACCATCGCCACCCCGCCGGACGACTGGGGGGGGAGGTGCGCCGTGGACTGGGTGCGTCAGTTGAGGACCGGGGGAGGGAGCTACAACCCCCAGGCGGAAAACCTGGTCCAGGTGGCGGCGGTTTTGGACGCGGCCTACGGCAGGTAGCCGCTTGAGTCCCCGCCCCCGGAGGGGGAGGAGAGAGAGGAGGAGGACGGCAGTTGCCATGACCGGGACGGATTACAAAAAAGGGTGCGACGAGGGGGGCGTCTCGGCTCCGCCCCGACTGATCCTGATGACCGCGGATCCCATCGGCGGCGTCTGGACCTACGTGCTGGAGCTTGCGCGCGGCCTTTCCGTGTTCGGGGTGGAGGTGGCTCTCGCCACCATGGGGCAGCCACTTTCCCGGGAGCAGCGGCGCGAGGTGGCGGACGAAGGGAACGTTACCCTGTATGAAAGCGGCTACCGGCTGGAGTGGATGGACGACCCCTGGGCCGACGTGGAGCGAAGCGGGGCCTGGCTCCTGGAACTGGAGGACCGCCTGCGCCCGGACCTGGTGCACCTCAACGGCTACGCCCACGCCGCGCTCCCATGGCAGAGCCCCTGCCTCGTGGTCGCCCACTCCTGCCTCCTCTCCTGGTGGCAGGCGGTGCGGCGGGAGGATCTTCCCTCCAGGTATCAGCAATACCGGCAGCGGGTGGCGCAGGGACTCGCCGCCGCCGACCTCGTCGCGGCCCCTTCGGCCGCCATGCTTCAGAACATCCAGAAGCTGTACCTCCCCCTTCCCGAGGGGAGGGTGGTTCATAACGCCCGCAGCCGCACCAGGTTCCGCCCCGGCCATAAGCAGGATTTCATCCTCTCGGTAGGGAGGGTCTGGGACGAGGCGAAGAACATCGGCGCCCTGGTAAAAAACGCCTACGACCTCCCCTGGCCGGTGTACGTCGCAGGCGAGATCAACCACCCCGGCGGGGGGAGCGTGACCATGGACGGGGTGAACCGGCTCGGTTTCCTATCCCCCGACGAGCTGGCCCCCTGGTACGCGGCGGCCTCGGTCTACGCGCTGCCGGCGCGCTACGAGCCTTTCGGCCTCACCGTGCTGGAGGCGGCGCTTTCGGGCTGCGCCCTCGTGCTTGGCGACATCCCGAGCCTGCGCGAACTGTGGGACAGCGCCGCGATCTTCGTGGACCCTGATTCCCCCGACCTGCTCCAGGAGGAACTCTGCCGGCTCTGCGCCGACCGCGCAAGGCAGGAGAGCCTGGGGAACAAGGCTCTGGCGCAAAGCCGCAAATTCACCGCAGCCAAGATGGTGGCGGGTTACCTGTCGCTGTACCGCCAGTTGTGCCGGGTAAGCTGACCTTCCCCCACCCAGAGGATTGCCCGATGCGTGTCGTCATGTTTTATCACTCCCTGGTCTCGGACTGGAACCACGGCAACGCCCACTTCCTGCGCGGGGTCGCGACCGAATTGGGGCGGAGAGGGCACGAGGTCCGCGTCTACGAACCCAGGAACGGTTGGAGCTACAGCAACCTTTTGCGCGAAAAAGGGGTGAACGCCCTGCGGCGCTTCGAGGAGGTGTATCCCGGCCTTTCGGGGATACCTTACGAGCTCGATCAGCTCGACCTCGATAAGGCGCTTGCCGGGGCGGATCTCGTCATCGTGCACGAATGGAACGAGCACGAGCTGGTGCAAAGGATCGGAGAGCACCGCAAATTAAAGGGGAACTACCGCCTGCTCTTTCACGACACCCATCACCGCTCGGTCACCGACGCCGGCGCCATGGACGCCTACGACCTCTCCGGCTTCGACGGCGTTTTGGCCTACGGCGGCAGGATCAGGGAGATCTACCTGCAAAAGGGGTGGGCGGAACGGGTCTGGATCTGGCACGAGGCCGCCGACGTCCGGGTCTTTCGACCTGTCGAGGGAGCGCGGAAGGCGGGGGACGTGGTCTGGATCGGCAACTGGGGGGACGACGAGAGGAGCGAAGAAATCCGCGAGTTCTTCGTGGAACCGGTGCGGCGGCTCGGGCTGAAGGCGGCGGTGTACGGGGTCCGCTACCCGAAGTCCGCGCTGAAACTTTTGCAGGAAGCGGGGATCGGCTATGGCGGCTGGCTCCCCAACTTCGAGGTTCCGAGGGTCTTCAGCAGCTTCCGGCTCACCGTCCACATCCCGCGTCGCCCCTACGCCACGGCGCTCCCGGGGATCCCGACCATCCGCCCCTTCGAGGCGCTGGCCTGCGGCATCCCGCTCATTTCGGCCCCCTGGGACGACTGCGACGCGCTCTTTTCCCCCGACCGCGATTTCGTCTACGCCGGCAGCGGCGGCGAGATGCAGCGGCAGATGCGCGCCTTGCTGGACGATACCGCCCGCGCCGGCCGGTTGGCCTGCCACGGCCGCGGCACCATCCTGGCGCGGCACACCTGCGGCCACCGCATAGACGAGCTTTTGCAGATCTGCAGGGAGTTGGGGCTTCCCGCAGATGAATCATGAACTAGAAAAGGAATGACAATGGGCGCACCACTATCCATCGCCTTCTTCGCATCGAGTCTCGTTTCCGCCTACTGGAACGGCGCCGCCACCTATTACCGCGGCATGGTCAGGGCCCTGGCAGGGCTTGGGCACCGCATCGTCTTTTACGAACCGGACGCCTACGAACGGCAGTCGCACCGGGATATGGAGGACCCCGACTGGGCCACGGTGGTGGTCTACCCGGCTACCAAGCCGGGGGTGATGCGCTCTCTGGAGGCGGCGAAAGGGGCGGACCTGGTCATCAAGGCGAGCGGCGTCGGCGTCTTCGACGAGCTCTTGGAGCGCGAGGTGCTGCGGCTCAAGGGGGAGGAGACCCAGGTCGTCTTCTGGGACGTCGACGCGCCTGCCACCCTGGACCGTATCGCCGAAAACCCGGACGATCCCTTCCGCGCGCTTATCCCCCAGTACGACCTCGTCCTCACCTATGGCGGCGGCGACCCCATCGTGCGCCGCTACAAAAGCTTCGGCGCCAGCAGCTGCATCCCCATCTACAACGCGCTCGACCCGGATACCCACTACCCGGTGCACCCCGAGCCGCGCCTGGAGGCGGACCTCTCCTTTCTGGGGAACCGGCTCCCCGACCGGGAGCGGCGGGTCGACGAATTCTTCCTCGCCGTGGCGAAGCGTCTGCCGGAGCGCCGCTTCCTTCTGGCCGGAAGCGGCTGGGACGACAAGGAGAGGTCCGGCAACGTGAAGTACCTGGGGCATCTGGGGACCGCCGACCATAACGCCTTCAACTGCAGCCCCATGGCGATACTGAACGTGAGCCGCGACGGCATGGCGAGAAACGGCTTCTCGCCAGCCACCCGCGTCTTCGAGGCAGCCGGCGCCGGCGCCTGCATGATCACCGACCAGTGGGAAGGGGTGGAGCAGTTCTTCGAGCCGGAGCGCGAGATCTACGTCGCCGCCAGCGGCGACTTGGTGGCGGAGATCCTGGACCGCCTCACTCCGGCGCTGGCCACGGCGGTCGGTTCGCGGGCCCTGACCCGGGTGCGGGCGCAGCATACCTACGCCCACCGCGCCCGGCAGTTCCAGGAGATCTTTTCAGCCGGGAAGCCGTCTGCCGGGGGGATGCCATGAAGATCGTAATCTTCGGCCTTTCGATCACCTCGTCCTGGGGCAACGGCCACGCCACCACCTACCGCGGCCTTCTGCGCGAGATGGACCGGCGCGGCCACGAGGTGCTGTTTTTCGAGCGCGACGCCAAGTGGTACGCCGCCAATCGCGACCTCCCCGAGCCCTCCTTTTGCAACACCATACTCTACGATTCGCTGGAAACGCTCCTGGGAGAGTACGGCCCGGAGATCTGCGACGCCGATTGCGTCATCGTCGGCTCGTACGTGTACCGGGGGATCGAGGTCGGAACGTGGGTGACGAAAAACGCCAAGGGGATCACGGCATTCTACGACATCGACACCCCGGTCACGCTCGCCTCCCTGGCCAAAGGGGAGTGCAAATACCTGAACCGGGAGCTGGTCCCGCACTACGACCTCTACCTCTCCTTCACCGGGGGACCGACCCTGGACCAGATAGAGCGCCAATTCGGCTCCCCGGCGGCCCGTGCCCTTTACTGCTCGGTCGACCCGCAGGTGCATTACCCGATGCAGATCACGCCGCGCTGGGACCTGGGATACCTGGGGACCTACAGCCCCGACCGGCAGCCAGGCCTTGAGGAGCTTCTGAGCCGGCCGGCGCGCTCCTGGAAGAAAGGGCGCTTCGTGGTCGCCGGAGCGCAGTACCCCGCCGACGTGGCCTGGTCCGAAAACACGCACCGCATCGAGCACCTCCCGCCGGAGTGCCACAGCGAGTTTTACAGCTCGCAGCGGTTCACCCTGAACCTGACCCGGAAGCAGATGCTTCTCGCCGGATACTCCCCAAGCGTCAGGCTTTTCGAGGCGGCGTCCTGCGCGGTGCCGGTGGTGAGCGACCAGTGGCCCGGCCTGGACCATTTCTTCGTGCCGGGCGAGGAGATACTGCTCGCCTCCGATTCCCAGCAGATGCTCCGCATCCTGCAGCGCTTCCCGGAAAACGAGCGGCGGGCCATCGGAGAGCGCGCGCGTCAAAGGGTGCTCCGCTCCCATTCCGCCGCCTGCAGGGCGGAAGAGCTGGAGGAGTATCTGACCGCCAGGTGACCTCTTCAATGTGCGATGGGGAGGCGGAACAGCGAAGGCGAAAAGGTAAAGTGACCATGTCGGCAGCTGCATCAATCAGTGAAATGGATGGTACCAAGGTATGCCCGAAACCAAGATGAGATCTATCGACGACGACATAAGGGAACTTTCTCCCTGGTTCCACAACCTGCACCTCCCCGACGGGAGCGAGACCGCGCCGGACCACTTCCTTGGGGATTTCCCCAGCTTCAAGTGGCTCGAAATCGCCTCCAGCATCCCGGACGACCTCACCGGCTGGAGTGCGCTCGATATCGGCTGCAACGCCGGTTTCTACAGTTTCGAGCTGGCGCGGCGGGGGGCGCGGGTTCTCGGTATCGACTGCGACCCGCACTACCTGGACCAGGCGCGCTGGGCGGCCGGGCAGTACGGGCTGGAGGATCTGGTGGATTTCCGCCAGATGCAGGTCTACGACCTGGCGCGCCTCACCGGCAAATTCGACCTCGTGCTCTTCATGGGGGTCTTCTACCATCTGCGCTACCCCATGCTGGCGCTCGACATCGTGGCCCAAAAGAGCGCAGGGATGATGCTGTTCCAGACCGTCACCCTGCCGGGGCGCGAGGTGGCGGGGCAGTCTGATTTCCTGCTCAACGAGAGGGATGCCTTGCTGGAAAAAGGGTGGCCGAAGCTCGCCTTCATCGAAGACCGTTTCGCCGGCGACCCGACCAACTGGTGGATTGCCAATCATGCCGGCGTGGAGGCTCTGCTGCGCTCGGCCGGCATGCGCATCACCGGCCACCCCGGCGACGAGGTCTACCTCTGCGAGCCCGACCCGGAAAAGCCGTCCTGCATGGCCACCTGGAACCGGGCCGAATACCTCTCCGCCACACAGGCAGAAAAGGAAGACCTCTGACATATCTCGCAATTCTCTGTCTCTAAAGTTTTCAACTTCACATATTTCCCTATCGGTTATACTCAATGCACGTTCTTATTCCTTATCCAACTGGCATGAAGTTCCATGAAAGGCGCGTATACGTGCTTTCTTTCGCCATATAGGTTATGCTATAACGACGTTGTATACGGTTAGCCGGGCATTGGTCCGGCCCCAGTGACAGGTTATTCTGACCGTGAAGGCACGACGAGGTGCGATTTGAGCCGGAAGAAGCAGGGCGGCATGGAACTCGACGGTTCCCTCTGGTTTCAAAAGGACGAGCAGAAATTCCTCGGCGGGGACCGGATCGCCCTCTTGAAAAGCATCGACGAGGTCGGCTCCATCACCAAGGCGGCCAAGGCGGTGGGCATCAGCTACAAGAACGCCTGGGACCTGGTCAACATGATCAACAATCTCGCCGACCAGCCGCTGGTAGAGCGGGTGGCCGGGGGAAAGGGTGGGGGCGGAACCACCCTCACCAGATATGGCAAAGAGGTGGTTAGACAGTACGGCGTACTCCAGGAGGAGCACAGGAAATTCCTGGAGAATCTAGAGGGGAGGCTCGGGGACACCGCAAGCCTCTACCGGCTTTTGAGGAGAATATCCATGAAAGTTAGTGCCCGTAACGTCCTGGCAGGAACGGTAACGAAGATCATCAAGGGGGCCGTCAACTCGGAGGTTGCCCTTTCCCTTACCGGCGGCGGCACGCCGCTCATCGCGGTCGTCACCAACGCAGCCGTCGAGAACCTTGCCCTTAAAGAGGGCGCAAGCGCCTACGCCATCATCAAGGCCAGCTCGGTGCTGGTGGGGAGCGACCTGCACGGCGCCAAGATCAGCGCGCGCAACGTCATGTGCGGCACGGTCGCCAAAATCATCGAAGGGCCCGTGTCCAGCGAGGTCGACGTGGAAGTGGGCGGCGGCAACACCATCAGCGCCGTCATCACCCACGGCAGTTCCGACAACCTCGGGCTCAAGGTCGGGGGGCATGCCTGCACCCTCTTCAAGGCCTCCAGCGTCATCCTCGGCGTCAGCTAAGAACAGGCGGAAGGGAACGGACCTCGTCTGTTCCCTTTTTACTGGCTCGTCGTTATATCACCTGCGCTACAGCGCAGCCAAATGCAGAAACAGAAATGTCGACAAAAAGGAGAAAGTTTATGAAGCGTTTCGCCAAGATGATGTCCCTGTTCGCCGTACTCTTCGTGCTCACCGCCGTAGCCTCGGTCCCCTCCGGATGGGCCGCCGAAAAGACGGTGATTCTCGCCACCACCACCAGCACCCAGGATTCGGGGCTTCTGGACGTGCTGCTTCCCATGTTCGAGAAGCAGACCGGCCACTTCGTCAAGACCATTTCCGTCGGCAGCGGCCAGGCCATGAAGATGGGCGAGAAGGGGGAGGCCGACGTGCTGCTGGTCCACTCGCCTGAAGCTGAAAAGGCGTTCATGGCTGGCGGGTTCGGCGTGAACAGGAAGCTCGTCATGCACAACGACTTCATCCTCCTGGGACCTGCCGGCGACCCGGCGAAGATCCGCGGCGCCAAGACCGCAGCCGACGCCCTCAAGGCGATCGCTGCTTCCAATGCGCTCTTCCTCTCCAGGGGCGACAATTCCGGAACCCACGCCAAAGAGAAAGGCCTTTTCAAGGCGGCGGGGATGAATCCCGAAGGGCAGAAATGGTTCCAGCAGACCGGCCTCGGCATGGGCGAAACCCTGAACGTCGCCGCCGAGAAGAAGGGGTACCTCCTGGCCGACCGCGGCACCTACCTGGCGCTCAACAAGAAGGCGCACCTGGGACTCGAGATCATGGTGCAGGGCGAGCCGAAGCTCCTCAACATCTACCACGTCATCGAAGTGAACCCCGCGAAGTGGCCCAAGGTGAACAGCGCAGGGGCGAAGGCTTTCTCCGACTTCATCGTCTCCAGAAAAGCCCAGGACGTCATCAGCACCTTCGGCAAAAAGCAGTTCGGTTCCCCGCTCTTCTTCGCCGATGCCGGCAAGCCAGAGTAATTAATGGACATCATTCTTGAAGGGATAATCAAGGCGTTCCAGCTCCTCGTCTCGCTCGACGGCGAGGTGCTGAATATCGCCCTGCTCTCGCTCAAGGTTTCGGGGCTGGCCACGCTGATCAGCCTGGTGCTCGGGATCTCCGTAGGCACCCTGGTCGCTCTCAATACTTTCCCGGGGAAGAAGATCCTGGTCAGCGTGGTCAATACCGGCATGGGGCTCCCCCCGGTCGTGGTCGGCCTGTTCGTCTCCATCCTCCTCTGGAGAAACGGCCCGCTCGGGTTCCTGGAACTCCTGTACACCCCGACTGCGATCGTCATCGCCCAGTCGGTGATCGCCACCCCCATCGTCATGGGGATAACCATCGGCGCCATGCAGAACCTCCCGGCGAACCTCAGGCTGCAGATCCTTGCGCTCGGGGCGACGCGGGTCCAGATGGTCTGGATGCTGGTGAAGGAGGCGAGGCTCCCGCTGATGGCGGGGGTCATGGCCGGTTTCGGCGGCGTCATCTCCGAGGTCGGCGCCTCCATCATGGTGGGGGGCAACGTGAGAGGCTATACGCGCGTACTCACCACGGCAACTGTGATGGAAACGGGGAGGGGCAATTTCGACATAGCGATTGCCCTCTCCGTTATCCTTCTGTTATTCTGCTTCGCGATCAACATCGTACTGACCTACATCCAGCAGCGGGAAAGGCCTAGATGAAAATGCGGCAAATAGTGCTTGAACAAAAAGATTTGAGGGTAGATCGAGGTGGCGTTCAGATACTCGACATACCCTCTTTTTGTTTGTACGAAAACGAGTTCGTCTCTCTCATCGGGCCCAACGGCGCGGGTAAATCGACCCTGCTTCTTTCCCTGATGGGATTGATGCAGCGCAGAAGCGGCACACTCAGATATAAAGGCGAGGAGATCCGTACCGAAGCCGACTTCCTCCAATTGCGCCGCAAGATGGCGATGGTGCTCCAGGAACCGCTTCTGTTCGACAGCACCATCTACGACAACGTGGCGAGCGGTCTGAAGCTAAGGGGGATGGGGCGGAGCGAGATTCGCAGCCGGGTGATGACCTACCTGGAGCGCTTCAATCTCGCCGATATGGCCCAGCGCTCGGCCCGCAAGCTCTCCGGCGGCGAGGCCCGCCGCGTCAGCCTCGCGCGCGCCTTCGCCGTGGAGCCTGAGCTGATCTTCTTCGACGAACCGTTCGCGAACCTCGATCCCCCCACGAGACAGGCGCTCACCGACGACATGGACAGGATCATCCGGGAGAAAGGGATCTCGGCGGTGCTGGTCACCCATGACCAGTCCGAGGCGCTCAGGATGTCGGACCGGATCGTGGTGATGAACGGCGGAAGGCTGGTGCAGGAAGGGACGCCGGCGGCGGTGATGAACCACCCGGTCAACGAGTTCGTCGCCAACTTCGTCGGCATGGAGACCATCCTGGAAGGAGAAGTCATCAGGAACCACGAGCAGCAGGTGGCGGTTGCGGTGTGCGGGCAGGAGGTCGACACGGTGGGGGATGCAGAACCGGGCGATCATGTTTATTGCTGCATCAGGCCCGAGAATGTCAGCGTCAGCACCAGTTTTCCTAAGGAAAAAACCAGCGTCAGGAACCTGTTTTCAGGGACCATCACCGAGATCTCCTCCATGGGGCCCTTCCTCAAACTCCGGCTCGACTGCGATTTCCAATTGACCTCTTACGTGACCCGTGAATCCTTTACCGAACTAGCCCTTTACGAAGGAAGACCCGTTTTCGCCTCCTTCAAGGCGACCTCCGTTCACATCATCCGCAGGCGCGTCGCTTAGACAAAAGCCTAAGGCACTCACCACAGAGGACACAGAGGTACACAGAGGAAAATCTGAGGAAACCAAAAACAAAGGCCTACTGGATTCAACCCAAAGTCTTTTGCCTTTCTCTGCGACCTCCGTGAACCTCTGCGGCCTCTGTGGTAAAGCTTTTGTCTTTGTTTTTGAGGTTTGCAAAAAGGGTGGCGGGGTTATATATTGCTGCCCGTCCGTAAAACAATCAAGGAAAGAGGAATACCAATGTCTAACCTGCCGCAATGTCCTTCCTGCAAGTCCAAATACACCTACGAGGACGGGAGCCTGTATGTCTGTCCCGAGTGCGGCAATGAGTGGCCGCAAGCCGCCGCTGAGAGTGAAGCCTCCGACAGCGTCGTGCGCGACGCGTTCGGCAACGCCCTCAACGACGGCGATTCCGTCACCGTCATCAAGGATCTTAAGATCAAAGGCTCGTCCTCGGTAGTGAAGGTCGGCACCAAGGTGAGGAACATCCGCATCGTCTCGGGAGACCACGACATCGACTGCAAGATCGACGGCATCGGGGCCATGCAGCTCAAATCGGAGTTCGTGAAGAAGGCCTGATTGTAAAGTAGAGCGAAGATTTTGGAGGAGCAGCATATGCGAGTCCTGTTGATTTCCGCGAATACTGAAACCATGAACATGGTGCCGCTCCCGTTGGGGCTAAACTGCGTGGCCGTCGCCACCCGCAACGCGGGGCACGAGGTGGGACTGCTCGACCTGATGGGGGGAGGCGACAATGACTCGCTCATCCGGGACGCCATCGGGAGCTTCCGTCCGGAGGTGATCGGCATCTCGGTCAGGAACGTCGACAACCAGAGCATGGCGGACACCAAGTTCCTCCTGGAGCCGGTACGGGAAACGGTCGCTCTTTGCAGGAGCTTGTCCGACGCGCCGACGGTCGTGGGCGGCGCCGCCTTCAGCATCTTCCCTGAGGCGATGCTCGAGTACCTCCGCGCCGACATGGGGATCTGCGGTGAAGGGGAACTGGCCTTCCCGGCGCTATTGGACTCCTTGCAGCGCGGAGACGACCTCTCCGCCATCGCCGGCCTCTGCCTCCCCGGAAAACCGGTGCAGATGGGCTCGGCGGTGAGGGGCGGCCTGGAAGGGCTTCCTTTTCCCGACCCTTCCCTTTGGTCGGTTCCGGCGGGACGCGCGGACGAACTCTGGATCCCGCTGCAGACCAGGCGCGGCTGCCCGATGCGTTGCAGCTACTGCTCCACCCCCGCCCTCGAGGGAACGGCGATCCGGATGCATCCGGTTGATACCGTTTTGGAAGCGCTTTCCCGCCATGTCGCCGCCGGGTTCAATAACTTCTACTTCGTCGACAACACCTTCAACTTCCCCCCCGACTATGCGAAGCGGCTTTGCGACGCCATCTTTTCTGCCGAACTCGGCATCCGCTGGCGCTGCATCCTCTATCCCGGATTCCTGGACGAGGAGATGGTCTCCAGGATGGCCCGCGCCGGCTGCGTCGAGGTCAGCCTCGGGTTCGAGAGCGGGTCGCCCGGCATCCTGAAAAGCCTCAACAAGAAGTACGACCTCGACCAGGTCCGCGAGGCTTCCGAACTGCTCCGGCGCCACGGCATCGCCAGGATGGGGTTCCTCATGTTCGGCGCCCCGGGCGAAACCAGGGAGACGGTGCAGCAAAGCCTCGACTTCGGCGATTCCCTGCAGCTCGACATGCTGAAGCTCTCCACCGGTATTCGCATCTATCCCGACACGCCTCTAGCGGAGACGGCCAGAAGGGAAGGGGTGATCGCCGGGGACGACGACCTGCTCCTTCCCGGCTTCTATCAGGCTCCGGGCCTGGATGAATGGCTCGGCCCCCTGCTGGCGGACTGGATGAAAACCCGCCCGTACTGTATCAGCTAGCGGGTTTAAGGTAGAAAAGACTTGGGTAGAAGCGATTCTTTGGCTATACTGCTTGGCTTTCCTACCGCAATGATTGAAAAGGAACTTGAATGGATTGGTTGACCATTTTGGGTATCTCCGTGGCCTTGGCCATGGATGCTTTCGCCGTAGCCTTGGCCGCAGGGGCCGTCATCAGCCCGATCACCGGGCGCCACCTGTTCCGCCTGGGCTTTCATTTCGGCCTGTTCCAGGCGCTGATGCCCATCGGCGGCTGGCTCCTCGGCATGACGGTGCAGAAATGGATCTCCGCCTATGACCACTGGATCGCTTTCGGCCTTCTGGCCTATGTCGGCGGCAGGATGGTGCACGAGGCGTTCGAAGAGGACGACGAGGAAAAGACCCCCTCCGACCCGACGAAGGGGATGACCATGGTGATGCTGTCGGTTGCGACCAGCATCGACGCCTTTGCGGTCGGCTTGAGCATCGCCATGCTGGGGGTCAGCGTCTGGCTCCCCGCAACGGTAATCGGCCTGGTTGCCGGTGTTCTCACCGCGGCGGGGATGCTGCTGGGGCGGCGTCTGGGGGAAAAATGGGGCAAGCGCGTGGAGATCTGCGGAGGTCTCGTACTGTGTCTCATAGGTCTCAAGATCCTGTTGGAGCACACACTCCTCAAATAAGCGTTTAGACGGCAGGCACTGGAAAAGGGCACGTTCATAGAGCGTGCCCTTTTCTTTATCGTGGCGTCGTCACTTACCGCACCATGATAATCCTGACTAGTTATTGTCAGAGCGGACAGAGTGCTGAGACAGCGATATGAGGCAGGAGTTGACTGTCCCCCCTCCACCATCTGGGCCTGCAGCTGGGTGCTGAACTGCGCCTGCCCCCCCCGGCCTCTTCAGGAACATGACCAGGCGCCGGGCCACGGTAAGCGCCATCTTCCTGCCGAAATCCTCCTCGACCAGCGCGAGCGCCAGGTCCATCCCCGCGGTGACCCCGGCCGAAGTGGCGATCTCCCCCGCGCCTGGCCAGTGCTGGCGTCGAGCGCAGCCACTGCACCAGATGCTCGTTTTTCAGGGCCTCCGCCAGGGCGTCGTCCGGGCTCCCCGGTACGAAGATGGTGTCCGTGCCAGCTGGAAGCTCCTGCCAGGCGAGGTCCGCCACCAGCTTTATGCCCGGCGAGGAAGCGAAGGGGCCGGGTCGCTCTGCCATCAGCAGCACCTCGTAGCCGCACTTCAGCGCCTCTTCGTCCCCAAGGCAGCGGTTCAGCATGTTGAAGACTTCTATGGGGCCGGTGACGTCGAGCAGTTCGGCACCATGGTATGCCGCTACCGCTATCCTGCGCCGCCCGGTGCTCTCACTGGCCGGTATGTTGGTTGGTTTTTTCATGGGGGGATAATTGCACAAGGTCGGCTGAGGTACAAGGACAACGGACCAGCAGATCCTGCCATCCTGACTGTCGCTGCCGTGACAGCCAATCCAGCTGGAGTTGAGCGCAAAAAGGCCCGGAGCGCAGGGGCTGCTTCCGGGCCTTTCGACGTTACCGTTTCATCGCTACCCCTTCAGCGCGTTCACCAGCAGTTCGTAATCCTCCAGCAGCGCCTGCAGGTCCTCTTCATGCTCGACTTCCTGCTGTAGTATGGTGAGCACCATGTTGTAGGTCACCGGATCCTTCTCCCGGGTGATGTCCAAGAGCCGCTTGTACACCCCTATCGCGCACTGCTCTCCCTTTATGTTCTGCTCCAGCAGGGTCTTCACGAACGGATCATCCGGGGCGTCGTAGCCGCAGTTGCTGAACTTGTACCAGTCTTCCGGGCGGGTCACCGGCGTTCCCCCCAGTTGGATGATGCGCATCGCCACGAGGTCCGCGTGCGCCAGTTCTTCGGTGGCATGGATCAGTAGTTCCGCGCCCACCGCGTCCTTCATCGGGCCCTTCACCACCTTGGCCCCGAGCCAGTACTGGTAGTAGGCGAACCATTCGTCGCTGTAAGCGCGCTGCAAAAGGCCCAGCAGTTCCTCCACATCCATTCCGACAATTTCGCGCCCCTTTGATCCCATCTTCTGTCTCCTTTTATGGTCTTAGTTCGCCTGAAATACAGGCATAGCAAGCGGGAATGGTAGCAGTATACAAGGTGCCACTGGATGCGCAAACGGCGTCAGTGACAAAGGCTTTTGCTGATTCAGGAACTCGTGCTTTCTGTATCACTGACCGAGCGGATATGACAGATATTCGCTCTTGCCACAGCGTCCAAATTCAGAGTCGGGTAAAACAACCCCCTCCCTGTCCCTCCCCCTCCGGGGGTGGGTACGTTGAAGCCTCTCCGCCTCCTGGGGCGGGAACGCTAAGGCCTCTTTGCTCCTCCCCCTCCGGGGGGACGTTGAGGCTTCTGCTCCTCCCCCTGGAGGGGGGAGGTCGGGAGGGGGGATGCTGGGAGCAATATCTTGCCGCTGTATTAGCCCATTAACAGGTTGACGCTCGGCTCGTCTTGGCGTATAGCTTCAAAGCTATCCCACCCATGTGAAGCCTGTGTTGCGCGTCCTAATGTGCAAAACCGCGCCTTTCGCCGGCTCGCTCCCAGTAAGGAAGAGAAACGTGAAGAACAAGATCGCCTGCTTTTCCCCGTCGCATGAAGAGATCCCCGCTCCCTACCGCATCGATGCCCCTATCCGCCAGGACTACTACCTGATCAACGGCGAGTTGAGACGCTGGGACGGCCCCCTGCAGGAGGTCGTGTCGCCGGTCCAGGTGAAGTCTGCCGGGAAACTGGAGAACGAGCGGGTAGGGGAGGCGCCCCTTCTCTCGGTCGAGGCCGCGCTAGAAGCCCTGGATGTAGCGGTCAGCGCCTACCATAACGGCCGGGGTACCTGGCCCACCATGTCGGTCGGCGAGAGGATCCACTGCATCACCCGCTTCAGCCGCTGCGTGCAGGAAAAGCGCGACGAGGTGGTGAAGCTCTTGATGTGGGAGATCGGCAAATCGCTCAAAGAGGCGCAGGGCGAATTCGACCGCGCCATAGCCTATATCCGCGACACCGTCGAGGCGCTCAAGGAACTCGACCGGGTCTCCTCGCGCTTCGTCATCCAGCAGGGGATCATCGGGCAGATCCGCCGCGCCCCCCTGGGGGTGGTGCTCTGCATGGGACCCTACAACTTCCCGCTCTACGAGACCTTCACTACTCTCATCCCTTCGCTGGTCATGGGGAACACCATCCTGCTGAAGCCGCCGCGCTTCGGCATCCTCCTTTTCGCGCCGCTTCTGGAGGCCTTCCGCGACTGCTTCCCTCCGGGAGTGGTGAACACGGTGTACGGCGACGGCGAGGAAGTGCTCCCCCCCTTGATGGCGTCGGGGCGTGTCGACGTGCTCGGCTTCATCGGCACCCACAAGGTTGCCGACGCGCTGCGCGCCATCCACCCGCGCCCGCACCGGCTTCGCTGCGTGCTGGGGCTGGACGCGAAGAACCCGGCCATCGTCCTCCCCGATGCGGACCTGAAGCTGGCGGTCGAAGAATGCCTGTCGGGGGCTTTGAGCTTCAACGGCCAGCGCTGCACCGCGCTGAAGATCATCTTCGTGCACAAGAGCATCGCGGGGGATTTCATCAAGGGGATGGCAGCCGGCATAGCCGCGCTCCCCTGCGGGGTTCCCTGGCAGGAAGGGGTGGCGATCACGGCTCTCCCCGAGCCGGAAAAGCCGGAATACCTGGAAGGGCTTCTGACGGATGCCAAGGCGCACGGGGCGCAGGTGGTGAACGAGGGGGGAGGGGCGCGCTCCGGTTCCTACTTCTTCCCGGCGCTTTTGTACCCGGTGACGCCGGCGATGCGCGTCTACCACGAGGAGCAGTTCGGACCCGTGGTACCGGTGGTGGTCTACGAGGACATCAAGGAGACCATCGATTACGTGGTCAATTCCAACTACGGGCAGCAGGCGAGCATCTTCGGGCAGGACGACGAGCTCTTGGCGCAGTTGATCGACGCGCTGGTGAACCAGGTCTGCCGCATCAACATCAACAGCAAGTGCCAGAGAAGCCCGGACAGCTTCCCCTTCAACGGCCGTAAGAATTCGGCCGAAGGAACGCAGTCGGTGGCGGACGCGCTCAGGGTCTTCTCGATCAGGATCGTGGTGGCGGCGCGGGAGACCGACGCCAACCGCGAGATCATCACCAGCATCGTCAGGGAGAGGAAGTCGCACTTTCTCTCCACCGATTACATGCTTTAAGCGAAGGGGATTCAGTTCAGCAGGGTAGGGGGGCGCCGGTTCGCGGCGAGGTAGGAGGCGATGCCGGCGGCGGAGAGGGGCTCGCTGAAGAAGTATCCCTGCAGGATGTCGCACTGCTGCCCCTTGAGGAACCTGCACTGCGCTTCCGTTTCCACCCCTTCTGCTACCACCTCCTTCCCCAGGTTGTGAGCCAGGGTGATGGTGGCGGCGGCGATTTCGGCGTCTTCGGAGTCGGTGTCGATGCCGCGCACGAAGGAGCGGTCGATCTTCAGCCGGTTAACCGGGAAAAGCTTCAGGTAGCTCAGCGAAGAATAGCCGGTCCCGAAGTCGTCTATGGCGAGTTTCACCCCCATCTCCCTCAGCGTGCGCAGATGCAGGATGGCGGAATTCGGGTCGTCCATGGCCGAGCTTTCCGTGATCTCCAATTCCAAAAGGTGCGCGGCGACCCCGGTCGCGGCGAGGATGTCGGCGAGCAGGCTGGGGAGGTTACTCTGCTTGAACTGCCGCGCCGAGAGGTTCACCGCCATCCTCAGCTGGGGAAGCCCCTGCGAGATCCAGAGCGCAAGCTGCTCGCAGGCGCTTTTGAGGGCGAACTCGCCGATGGAGAGGATAAGCCCGGTATCCTCCGCAACCGGAATAAAAACGTCCGGCGCCACCGCCCCGCGCACCGGATGCCTCCAGCGCAGGAGCGCCTCTACCCCCACGACCTCTCCACTTTTCAAATCGATCTGCGGCTGATAATGCAGCATCAACTCGTCCCGCTCCAGGGCCGTCCTCAGATCGCTCTCCAGCACCAGCCTCGCCTGCACCGTCAGGTTCATCTCCTGGGTAAAAAACTGGTAGCTGTTGCGCCCCGCCGACTTGGCGTGGTACATGGCCAGGTCCGCGTGTTTCATCAACTCCTGGACCGTCTCCCCGTCCGTGGGATAAACGCTGATGCCGATGCTAGGGGTGATGTTCAGTTCGTGGGACTCGACCGTGTATCCCTGCGACAGCGTCTGCTGGATCTTGCGCACCGCATGTGCGGCCGAGATGTTGGAATTGATCAGCGGAAGCACCACCACGAACTCGTCGCCGCCAAGCCTCGCCACGATGTCGGCGCTGCGGATGGTGTCCTGGAGGCGTCCCGCCACCTGGAACAGCAGCCGGTCGCCGATGTGGTGGCCCAGCGAATCGTTGATGTTCTTGAAGCGGTCCAGGTCGATGAAGATGACGGCCAGCCGGCTTGAGAACCTTTTGGCGAGCTCCAGCGCCTGGCCCAGCCGGGCCATGAGGCTGAAGCGGTTAGGAAGTTTCGTCACCATGTCGTAATGCGCCAGGTATTCGACGCGCTGCTCGTGCAGCTCCTGTTCGTTCATCCGCTGGGTCGTTTCCTCCAGCAAGGCCCGCTCCACATCCAGGCGCCGTTCCTCGCGCGCCATGTTCCCCAAGGCAAAGGAAATATCCGCGCCCATTTGGCGCAAAAGCTCGATCTGGGGCTGATCGAAGTAGTCCTTCTTGTCCGCGTACAAGGTGAGCGCGCCGATGACATGCCCTTCCTGCTTGAGCGCGATGCTTGCCGAGGCGCCGAAGCCGTAGGCCGCGCCGCGCTTATGCCAGGGACGCGTGACGGCGTCGCCCAGGAAGTCGTTGCAGATGTATTGGGTCCCTTCCCGTATCGCCCGGCCGGTAGGGCCGTTACCCGATGCCCCCACATCGAGGGACACGGTCAGGTCCTCCAGGTAGTCCGTGGTTCCACAGGCGGCGGCTACTGCAATTACTCCGGAAGGTTGATCCAGGATGCCGACCCAGGCGAGCTTGAAACAGCCTTGGTCGACCGCGATGCTGCAGAAATCATGGAAGAGGGAGCCCCGATCTTTGGTGTGCGCCACCGCCTTGCTCGTCTCCGAAAGAACCGAGTGGAGCCGGTTCAGGCGCTTTACGCACTCTTCCGCGCTTTCCCGCTCGGAGATCTCCTGGCGCAGTTCGCAGATGGTGTCGTTGAGCGCAGCGGTCCGCTCGGCGACGCGTGTTTCCAGTTCCTCGTTCAGCTTCCTCAGGGCCTCCTGCGCCGCCTCGTTTTCCTGGTTCTTTTCCGAAGCGAGCTCGTAGGTCGCGAGCAGCAGGTCGATGACGTGGCCCTTCGAGGCCTTGATCTCATAGTTGCTGCCGTAATAGTTGCAGACCACCTCGCCGTTGTCGCGGACCTGGCAGCACCCCTCGCCGCCGTGCAAGAGCGCGCAGACGCGGGACAGTAGCAATTCGGTCTTGTAGGGCTTGGTGATGAAGTAGTTGGCGCCAGCCTCCAGGCTGTGCAGCACGTGGGTCGGGTCGTTCAGGTAGGTCAGCAGGATGACCGGCAGCGAGTTCATCTGGTCCAGCCCGCGTATGCGCCGGCAGAGCTCGAAACCGTCCATCTCGGGCATGAGGATGTCGCTTATCACCAGGTCTGGGGAGAGCTCGGCTATTTGCTCCAGGGCCTCTTCCGCGCTTTGCGAGACCAGCACGCCGTACCCTTGCGCCGCCAGTACCTGTGTCAGGAACTTGGTCTGGGCGTGGCTGTCGTCGACTATGAGTATTCTGCGGACGCGTACGGATAGATCTTGGCCTTGTGCAGCTGGCAGGTCCGGGTTAACGGGCATGATCTTCGGCCTCCATTAGAGCAGCTCCTGGCACGGCAACTGCCAGATGTCTGTTAGGCGGACGAGATACGTGACGTCTCTACTCATGGGACGGATTTTTAGAAAAATTTATTATAAAGGATTTTTTCCAGGTGTCGCGTTCTGCACTTCTCTTCATAGCTCCAGCTTATAGCCGAAACCACGGACCGTTTTTATCAGGTCCCCCGCTTCCCCCAGTTTGTTGCGCAGACGGGTTATGTGGGTGTCGACGGTCCGGCTGTCGTCCACGAAGTTGTACCCCCATACGTCCCGCAGCAGAACGTCCCTGCTCTGGACCCTGCCAAGCCTCTGCGCCAGGGTGTGCAGGAGCTTGAATTCCGTGCCGGTGAAGTTGATCTCTTCGCCGTTGACCATGACGCAGTGCCGCTCTACGTCTATGCCGATGGGGCCTACCTGCATCGCCGTCGCAGCGGCGGGGCGGGTTTTGGAGCGCCTCAGTACTGCCTTCAGGCGCAGCATCAGCTCTATGCTTGAGAACGGTTTCACCACGTAGTCGTCGGCTCCCACCTCGAAGCCGACCACTTTATCGATCTCTTCCCCTTTGGCGGTGAGCATGATTACCGGTATCCCCGCGGTCCTGTCCGACTTCCTGATGTTCTTGCAGACCTCCGTTCCCAGCATGCCCGGGAGCATGAGGTCCAATAGAATCAGGTCCGGCTGCATTCTTCCTGCCTGCTCCAACCCGTCGAAGCCATCCGTTGCAACTATTGCCTGGAAACCTTCTCTCTCCAGATTGAACGCGATGAGGTCGGCGAGGTCTTTTTCGTCTTCGATGATCAATATGGTCTGCATGGTACCTCTCTTCTAGTTCTAAGGGATTCTAAGGGGACAGGCACCTTGCGGAGCCAGTCCCCTTTTACATACAGTTTGTGAAGGAAAGGTTACAGGCGGGTTAAATGTCTCGCAGGGAAGCTCTCTGAGCTGGAGGAGCGGAAGGGAACACGTGGCTGCAGACATCCGCAGGGGGATGATTTTCACAGATTCTTCTGGCCGTTGTAACCAGACTGCAACATTACGGGCCTATAGTCGCTTCAAAACCGAAAAGGAGGAAGAAATGATTCAGCAGATAAAAAAAGCATTCCTGGCTCTGGCCCTAGTGGCGACTGTGGGCGCCGCCGCAGGTCAGGCATCCGCGGAAACCCTCGTTAACGGCGCAGGCGCCACCTTCCCGTACCCCCTTTACTCCAAGTGGTTCAGCGAGTACGCCAAGGTGGACAAAAGCGTCAAGTTCAACTACCAATC
Organism: Citrifermentans bremense R1; assembly: GCF_000426865.1. Classification (GTDB taxonomy): domain Bacteria; phylum Desulfobacterota; class Desulfuromonadia; order Geobacterales; family Geobacteraceae; genus Geomonas; species Geomonas bremensis. The sequence continues at coordinate 7,133 of NZ_AUGE01000001.1, read as the reverse complement.
CATCGGCAGCGGCGGCGGCATCAAGCAGATCACCGCTCAGACCGTCGACTTCGGCGCCAGCGACAAGTTCCTCTCCGATCAGGAACTGAGCGCGGCCCCGGGCAAGCTCCTTCATATCCCGACCGTCATGGGTGCCGTCGTAGTCACCTACAACCTTCCTGGGGTACCCTCCGGCATTAAGCTCAACTCCGAGGACGTGGCCAACATCTACCTCGGTAAGATCACCATGTGGAACGACAAGAGGATCGCGGACGACAACAAGGGGATCAACCTCCCGGCCAAGCCGATCATCGTCGTCCACCGCTCCGACGGCAGCGGCACCACCAGCATCTTCACGGACTACCTGACCGGGGTCAACGCCGACTGGGCGCAGAAGGTCGGCAAGGGCGCTTCGGTCAAGTGGCCGGTAGGTCTGGGCGGCAAGGGTAACGAAGGCGTTGCGGGACAGATCAAGACCACCCCGTACACCATCGGCTACGTAGAGCTCGCCTACGCCTTCGAAAACAAGCTTCCCTTCGCGTCCCTGAAAAACGGCGCCGGCGTCTTCGTGGCTCCGTCCATCAAATCCACCAGCGCCGCGGCGGCAGCAGCGCTGAAGAAGATGCCCGCCGACTACCGCATCTCGCTGGTGAACCAGCCCGGCAAGGACGCCTACCCGGTGGTCGGCTTCACCTGGCTGCTCGTTTACGAGAAGCAGAAGGATGCCGTCAAGGGCAAGAAGCTGGTCGAGTTCCTGAACTGGAGCATGACCAAAGGGCAGAAGATGGCGTCCCCCATGCTGTACGCGCCGCTTCCGAACAGCGTGGTGAAGATGGTTCAGAAGACTATCAAGACCATTAAGTAAAACTGCAGACAGAGAAAAATCTGGAACCGTCCGGGTGCATCGGCTTTAAGCCGGGCACCCGGATTTTTTTATGAGGGGGCTTGGGAAGCAGGTCCCCCCCTCCCGTCGAGGGAGGGGGAGAGTAACGGCAGCTTCACCTTTGACAACAATAGGACATGTCTATATAGTGCGGCCTGCCATGAGAATAGAATGCCCTTCCTGCCAATTCGCTGCCGATGTCGACCCGGCGAAGGTCCCTACCAAAGGGGCGAACACCAAGTGTCCACGTTGCTCGAACGTATTTTTCGTCGGCCCGGCAGAACCGGTCGCTACGCAAGACACCTCCGCATCCATCATTTGCCCCAAGTGCGGCGTCCAGCAACCAGCCGCGGATAGCTGCGCCAGTTGCGGAATCTTCTACGAAAAATACCGGGCGGTACAAGAGCGGCGGCTTCAGTCCGATGCCGCCGCTAAAGATGAGCCGGCAACGGAGGACGCACCTTTTCCAGACACCGTGACAGGGGGACTGGCTCCGCAGGTGCCTGTCCCCTTGAGTGCGGCCAGCTTTCGGTTCGGCCACGGCCGGGGGGAACTCTACAAATGGATAGCCGATGGGCACCTGGCCGCGGAAGCCCTGCCTAAAGCGTCGCGTATCGCCAGGATGCTCCCGGGACGGATGGAGTGGCGCCGGTTCCTGGACGGTCTGGCGCTTTGGAGCGGGGCCATCTTCCTCGCCTTAGCGGTGATTTTCTTTTTCGCCTACAACTGGAAGGAACTCGGAAATTTCACCCGGTTCGGAATAGCGGAAGTGCTGCTTGTCGCCTCGGTGCTTGCCTCCTGGCGTCTCGGCCTGGAACGGACGGGCGGGAAAGCCGCCCTTCTTGCTGCGACGCTATTGGTGGGCGCGTTTTTGGCGCTCGTCGGCCAAACGTACCAGACCGGCGCCGACCCCTGGGAACTCTTCGCCACATGGGCGCTCTTCGTGCTGCCGTGGGTCGCCATATCCCGGTTCCCGGCGCTGTGGCTTGTGTGGCTGGCACTGGTTAACCTTGCGCTCACTCTTTACTACATCGCCTTTGCGGGATTTTTCGGCTTCGTGTACGGGACGCAAACCCTGCTGTGGACATTGACCGCAGTAAATACGGTTGCGCTGGCAGTGTGGGAATTGGCCGCCACCCGGGGCACGCAGTGGCTGACTGAGCGGTGGCCCCCCCGCCTGATAGCCACTTTCGCGGCTGGATACTTCACCACGCTGGCGGCATGGGGCATCGTCGGCCGCTCCTCCGCAGGGTTCGCTGAACTTCTAGGCTACTTCACCTGGTTGGCCTGCTCCTACCAGGTTTACCGCCACCGGATCCGCGACCTCTACGTCTTAGCCCTCGGGGTGTTGAGCATTGTATGCGTGGCGGCGGTTTTTCTTGGCCATAACCTCGGCGACCGGGATGCAGGGGCGTTGCTCTTCGTAGGGGTCACCGTGTTGGGGATTTCCGCGGTCGGCGGCTGGTGGCTACGGGCGGTAGCAGGCGAGGTGGAATCATGAAGACGGTGGCACGTTTTGAGCTGTGGGGACGGCTGCGACAGGCCCGGCTGGTAACAGGGGATCTTCCCACCGCACCATCCTCCCCCTGGTATATCAGGGCCATGCTGGGGTTCGCCGGGTGGATCGGCGCATGGTTCATCCTGGGGTTCGTCGGCACCGGCTTCGCCATGGTGATGCGGAGCGCCGGGGCTGCGAGCTTTGCGGCGATACTTTGCTGCGGCGGTGCCTATGCGATCTTCCGGTTGCCATCGAAAGGGGACTTTGCGGGCCAGTTCGGTCTGGCGGTGGGACTTGCGGGACAGGCGCTATTCGCCGTTGCCATCTTCAAGGAACGAAGCGCCAGCATTTCGCTTGGCTGCTTCATGTTTTTCTGCATCGAGGCGCTCCTTACTGTACTGATGCCCAACTTCATGCACCGTATTTTCACCACCGTGGCGGCAGTGGCAGCACTCTTCTATGCATCTGCGCAGGCCGGACTGCACGGAGTCGTGCTTTCGGTTACAGCGGCTGCATGCGCGGTCGTCTGGCGCGGGGAGATGCGGCTGGTTGCGCGCGCGGAACTGTGGCAGCCGGTGGGCTACGGTCTTGCCCTCGGGGTACTCCAACTCGCGGCCTCTTCAGCCGCGGGAGAAGCGATGTTGTCGGGCCTGCATCACGGCGAAGCCGATTGGTTGCAAAGGCATGGGAACGACGTGGGGACGGCACTGGTTGCCGTCATCTTCCTTGCGGTGACCGTGCAGATCCTTAAGGAACTGGACATCGAGGTCTCTGGTAAGGAAGGCATCGCCATCGTCTCGTGCATGGCACTGATCATGGCGGTCTCTTTCCCGACCCACGGACTAGCTGCCGCGGCTCTCATACTGATTCTCGGATTCGCCGGCGGTAACAGGGTGTTGTTCGGTCTGGGTTTAATGGCAGTGGCGTCGTTTCTGTCCCATTACTACTATCAGATGCGCGAGACACTGCTTATCAAGTCGATGATCCTGGCAGCGACAGGGGCACTTCTCTTAGTGGCAAGATGGGCTCTGCTGAGATTGATCCCGGCAAAGGAGGGGCGGCAAGATGCGTAATATCGTCCTCTTTGTTACTGCCGCATGTGTGCTCGTGCTGGTCAATTACAACATCTGGCAACGGGAAGAGCTTATCCATAGCGGCCGGACGGTGCTGCTTGAGTTGGCGCCCGTCGACCCCCGCTCTCTCATGCAGGGGGACTACATGGCTCTGCGCTTCAAGATAGGTGACGAAAAGTTCCCCCCGGGAGCGAAGGACGGCCGGATGATCCTCGCATTGGACACGCGCAGTGTCGCGACCTTCCGCCGCTTCGCCGGCGATGCCCAGCCGGCTGCCGGTGAAGTCGCTTTCCGTTACCGCATCCGCAACGGGAAGCCCAAGTTCGCCACCAACGCCTTCTTCTTTCAGGAGAAACAGGGGGACTACTATTCGGCAGCGAAATATGGGGAATTCAGGTTAGCGCCGGACGGCGAGGCGATACTGGTCGCTCTGCGCGGGGCCGACCTGCAAACGCTTGGACCGCAGGGGCGAGCAGTCCGGTAAGCCGGCTAGGATGAGCCTTTGGGGTAACCGCCATTAGTCCGGCGCAAGCCGGAAACGTAGATCATGGAGGCTGGAAGAAGTAATGTCGAAGAAACCATTTTTTTACTGGGAGGGAGACACGCTCGTGCTCAACGTGCTGGGCACCCCCAATGCCAAGCGCGACGCCATCGGCAAGCCGAAGGGGCACCAGCTCTGCATCAGTGTGACCGCAGTTCCCCGTGCCGGGCGGGCCACCGACCACATGGTGCGCTTTCTGGCGGAGGAATTCGAGGTGGCCGTCTCCGACATCCAGGTGGTCTTCGGCCGCATGAACGTCAACAAGCAGCTGCGGATCAAGGCGCCGAAGCGGTTGCCTTCGGTCATCGGGCAGCAGGATCTTGCCCTTTGAACTCAATAAAAAAGGCGACGTCTGCTGTGACGTCGCCTTCTGCACTTTCAGAAGTCTTATGATCTACTGCGGTACACGGATGCTGTCGATTGTCTGCTCAACCTGCCTCGTCCAGGTGTCGGGGAGCGGCGTGTAGTGCAGCGTCGAGGTCATCTTCTCCGCCTTTCTCAACTGCCATCTCAGGAACTCCACCAGCTTTTTCCCCTGTACCGCGTCCCGCTGCTCCTGGTACACCAATAGCCAGGTAAGACCCACGACCGGGTAGGACTCCTTGCCCGGTTGGTCCACCAGTGACAAACGGAAATCGGGCTCAGCCGACAGTGCTTTCCCCGTCTGTTTTTTCATCGCCTGCACTGCCGCGGCGCGGGTGGACAACACGTTCGCTTTGACGAACTTGCCGCTTTTGTTCTTGAGGGCCGCGGTGTTGAGGTCGTTTTCCAGGGCGTAGGCTATCTCGACGTACCCGATGCTGTTGGGCGTCTCTCCGATCTTCTTGACCAACGCGCTGCTTCCCTCGGCTCCTTCCCCGACCGGCCAGGTAACGCTGGTTCCTTTGCCTACGGACTCAGCCCAGGATTTGTCCACTGCGCTCAGGTAGTCGGTGAAGATGCTGGTGGTGCCGCTGCTGTCGGAGCGGTGGACGACGACGATCTCCTGGGCCGGAAGCTTCAGCTTCGGGTTCAGCTTGGCAAGGAGAGGGGCGTTCCACTTGGTGATTTCCCCTTGGTAGATTCCCGCCAGGGCCTGCGGTGTCAGTTTGAGCCCGGCGCCTATGCCGGGGATGTTGTACGCCACCGCTACGGCGCCTATGACAGTAGGTACATGCAGCAGTTTCCCGGGCGCCCCCTTCAGTTCCTGGTCGGTGAGGAATTTGTCAGTGGCGCCGAAGTCGACCTCGCCGCTTATTATCCTCTTTATCCCATGCCCGCTTCCCTTGGCTTCATAGCTGAAAGTTACGGAGGGGTCCTCTGCCTGGTAGTCCCGGAACCATTTGCTGTAGAGGGGGTGGGGGAAAGTAGCGCCTGCTCCCTTGAGGGTTGTGTCGGCGTATGCCGCGCCGGCGCCTACCGATAATGCAACAACCAGTGCCAGGGTCTTCGCGAGATGTCTCAACATGTCATGTCTCCTTTGTTGTTGGAATCCGTGGTCACGATAACAGTGCACTGTGTCATCTTCGTTACGGGCTTGACCTGTTTTTGTGACAAAGAGCGCCGGGGAAACCCGTGACGTTGAGTAACTGTGACGGTGGATGTGACTGTGTGACAGTCGCGGTACGAAAAAGACAGGGGCCGAACGAGCGGCCCCTGTCTTTTTTAGGCGGGAAGAGCTGAAAATGAAAACTCAGGCAATGGTGTGACGGATGTCCTTACCCTTGACCATGAAGATGACCATCTCGGCGATGTTGGTGGCGTGATCGGCGATGCGCTCCAGGCACTTGGAGACATGGATGATCTTCATCGCGCGGCTGATGGTCGTGGGATCCCCCATCATGAAAGTAAGAAGCTCGCGCTGGATCTGCTCGTTCAATTCGTCGACGCACTGGTCGTCCTCGCAAACCTTGATCGCCAGGGCATCGTCGCCGCGCACGAAGGCGTCCAGCGCCTTGGTGACCATGCTGGAAGCGGCCTGCGCCATGCGCGGCAGGTCGATGTAGGGCTTGAGCGACGGCTCCTGGTTCAGCTCCCGCGCCCGCTTGCAGATGTTGGCGCACTGGTCCCCGATCCGTTCCAGGTCGGTCACGATCTTAAGCGCCAGGGTCATGAAGCGCAGGTCGCGCGCCGCCGGCTGCCTGCGCGCCAGGACCTCCAGGCATTTTTCGTCGATCACCATCTCCAGCGTGTTGATCTCGTGGTCGAAGGCGATGGTCCGGTCGGCAAGCTCCGTGTCCCTCTCCACCAGGGACTTCATGGCGTTGTCGATCATCACCTCGACCTTGCCCCCCATCTCAAGAAGCCTTTCCCTTATCTCGTTCAGCTCGGTGTCGAACTGCTTGCTGAAATGTTCTCTCTCCATAGATATATCTCTCCGCTATTCAAAAAATTGTCTGCAACTTGCTCGGTCACCAAAACAGTCTCTCTCACCCCGACCCTCTCCCGGAGGGAGAGGGTCGGGGTGAGTTGTCTGCAATCTTTCCCCGCGACGATAACACGGTTTCCCTCACCCCAACCTTCTCCGAGAGGGAGAGGGAGCATTCCGCGCTACCCGAAGCGGCCGGTGATGTAGTCTTCGGTGCGCTTCACTTCGGGGGTGGTGAATATCTTCTTGGTCTCGCCGCACTCGACCAGGTCCCCCATGTACAAAAACGCGGTGTAGTCCGATACGCGCGCTGCCTGCTGCATGTTGTGGGTGACGATGATGATGGTGTAGCGCTCCTTCAACTCCTCGATCAGCTCCTCGATCTTCAGCGTCGATATGGGGTCGAGGGCGGAGGCGGGCTCGTCCATCAGGATCACCTCCGGCTTCACCGCGACGGTGCGGGCGATGCAGAGGCGCTGCTGCTGGCCGCCGGAGAGCATCATGGCGTTACTTTTCAGCCGGTCCTTCACCTCGTCCCACAGCGCCACCCTTTTCAGGCAGCTTTCCACGATCTCGTCGGCCTCTTCGCGCGGCAGTCGGCCGTTCAGCTTGTAGCCGGCGATGACGTTGTCGTAGATGGACATGGCCGGGAACGGGTTCGGCTTCTGGAAGACCATGCCGACGCGGCGGCGTATGGCTACCGGGTCGACGCCCCTGTCGTAGATGTCGCCGTCGTCCACGAGGATCTTTCCGGTGACCCGCGCCGAGGGGACCAGGTCGTGCATCCTGTTCATGGAGCGCAAAAGCGTCGA